>NZ_JBJDPS010000003.1:855537-1050901 GCF_044901685.1 Micromonospora sp. NPDC050397 | reverse complement strand
ACGCCCGGTTACATTCCGAACCCGGAAGCTAAGCCCTCCAGCGCCGATGGTACTGCACTCGGGAGGGTGTGGGAGAGTAGGACGCCGCCGGACAACTTTCTGATGTGGGCCACCCCAAAAGGGGTGGCCCACATTTGTTTTTGCGCTCAATCCACCACCCCTGACCCGGCTCCTCCGAAACGCCCTGTCCCCGGTGCTGCTGTGGCTGCTGGGACAGGAGTACGGCAACCTCACCCCCTCCGGGTGACGTGCTCGCCCCGACAGCGGGGAGCCTGGCTTGCAGAGGGGAGGCGGATTCCGGCAGTCGATCCTGTTGCGGGTCGGGGCTGCCTCTTCCCCGCGTCCGGCGCGATAGGGGGCCCGTAGTGAAGCAGTTCGTCACCATTCTGGCCGGCAACACCTTCGTGGTCAGTGACGGACGGGGCGACATCGAACCCTCGCCGCTCGTACCGACCGGGCTGTTCTCGTTCGACCTGAGGTACCTGTCCCGGTGGAAACTCACGGTCAACGGCGAGCGCCTGCACGCCCTCTCGGTCGACGACCTGCAGTACTACGAGACACGCTTCTTCCTCGTCCCGGGGGAGCCGACACACTACGTCGACGCCAAGGTCTCGGTCATCCGCCACCGGAAGATCACCTCAGGTCTGGAGGAGGAGCTGACCGTACTGAACCATCGGGGTGAGGCCGCCGACATCGTCGTACGGCTCGACATGGCGGCCGACTTCGTCGACGTGTTCGAACTGAAACAGGTGACCGAGATCCAGCGGGCGACCTCGGTGTTCGTCGAGGACGGTCTGCTGCGGCTGCGCTACACGCGTGGCCTCTACGCACGGGAGGCGTTGATCTCGTCCACCGCTCCCGCAGAGATCGACGAGCACGGCATGACCTTCCGGCTGCGGGTGGAGCCGCACGGCCAGTGGAGCACCACTCTGCGCGTCTCCGCGCACCTGCCGGGCAGGAGCGGTATGGACGTCCGGGAGCAGTTGCACACCCATCGGACCGCGCCGGACCCGCAGATCCAACGCCACCTGGACGAGTGGCTGGCAAACGCGCCGCAGTTGGGATGCGACGACGGCGTTCTGGCCACCGCGTACCGGCGGGGTCTGATCGACCTGGCCGCGCTCCAGTTCGGCGCACTCGCCACCGGTAACAACCTGATCGCCGCCGGTACGCCCTGGTTCATGACCTTCTACGGTCGGGACAGCATCCTGACCTGCATACAGGCGATGGCGTTCACACCCGAGCTGGCGGTCGGCACGCTCAACATGTTCGCGGCCACCCAGGCCGCCGTCTTCGACGACTTCCGGGAGAAGGAGCCGGGCAAGATCATGCACGAGTTCCGGTACGGGGAGTCGGCCGCGTTCGAGGAGCAGCCACACTCGCCGTACTTCGGTGCGGCGGACACCACCCCGCTCTTCGTGATCCTGCTCGACGAGTACGAGCGCTGGACCGGGAACGTGGAACTGGTCCGCCGCCTGGAGCACGAGGCACGGGCCGCCCTGCGCTGGATCGACACGTACGGCGACCTGATGGGGAACGGGTACATCTGGTACGAGCGCCGGAATCTCGGCAGCGGGCTGGAGAACCAGTGCTGGAAGGACTCCCCTGACTCGATCTCGTACCGGGACGGGCGGATGCCGTCGTTTCCGCGCGCCGTCTGCGAGATCCAGGGGTACGCGTACGACGCGAAGATCCGGGGGGCGCGACTGGCCCGGCGGATCTGGCACGACCCGATCTACGCCGATCGGCTCGAGGCGGAGGCGGCCGACCTGAAGGCCCGCTTCAACCGTGATTTCTGGATCGAGGACGGGGAGTACTACGCGCTGGCGCTCGACGCCGACGGCGGCCAGGTGGACGCCCTCTCGTCCAACATCGGTCACCTGCTCTGGAGCGGGATCGTCGATCCGCCCCGTGCGGCGCGGATCGCGGAGCACCTGGTCGGTCCGCGGCTCTTTTCCGGTTGGGGGGTACGCACGCTGGCGGAGGGCGAGGAGCGTTACAACCCGACCGGCTACCACACCGGGGCGATCTGGCCGTTCGACAACTCGTTCATCGCGCTGGGCCTGAGGCGCTACGGCTTCGACGCGGAGGCTGGCCGGATCACCAAGGCGATCATCGACGCCTCGCAGTACTTCGACGGCCGGCTGCCCCAGCTCTTCGCCGGCTACGACCGTGGGCTCACCAGGTACCCGGTGCAGTACCCCACCACCTGGACCCCGCACGCCTGGTCCGCGGCCACGCCGATGATGCTGATCCGGGTTCTGCTCGGCCTGGAACCGCACGACGAGCACCTCGTGGTGGACCCGGCTCTGCCGGAGGGGATGGGGCGGATAGAACTGCTCGACGTGCCGGGCCGTTGGGGTCGGCTCGACGCGTTCGGCCGGGACCGGATCGAGAGTCAGCGCCGCCACTCCGGTCGGGGTCAACGCCGAGGCAATGTCATCTCCCCCTGACCGGCAGCGACGATCGGCCCGGGAGGGGGTCCCGGGCCGATCGTCGTACGGGGGGTGGTTCCGTTCAGCCGCCGAGACTCGTGGCGGCCGAGGCGATCGCCGAGGCGAACGTGCTCACCTGGGTGTACACGCCCGGGAAGTTCGGGCGGGCACAACCGTTGCCCCAGCTCACGATGCCGACCTGAACCCACGCGTTGTTGGCGCCCCGGCGGAACATCGGTCCGCCCGAGTCGCCCTGGCAGGTGTCGGTGCCGCCGCTGGTGTACCCGGCGCAGATCTCCTCGGCGACGATGACGTCACCGCCGTACTGGGCGTCGCAGGTGCTGTCGCTGACAAACGGCACGGTTGCCTTCAGCAGGTAGCGCTGCTGCGGACCGCCCTCGCGGGCGGCACCCCAGCCGGCCACGGTGAAGGTGCCGTTGTCGTACGCGGTGCTGGTCGCGATCGGCAGCGTGGCCAGGCTGGTCACCGGGGTGGCCAGCCGGATGAGCGCCCAGTCCTTGCCGTTGCCGTTGTAGCCCGGCGCCCGGTAGACGTAGTTGGAGCGGACCGTGATCCGGCTCGTCGACTGGAGGTCGACCGCGCCGAGGGTCGCGGTGATGCTGGTGTTGGTGCCGGTGCTGCCGACGCAGTGCGCGGCGGTGAGCACCAGCCGGGCGCTGTAGAGCGCGCCGCCGCAGCCCATCGAGAGCCGGACCATGAACGGGAACTCGCCCTGGGCAGCCCGGGTGCCGCCGACGACCAGGGGGGTCACGCCGCCGTCCGAGCTGGGGGCGGGCGCGGCCGAGGCAGGTGCGACCAGGGCGACGCTGCCGACGGTCACCGCGGTCAACGCGGCGGCCGCCAGGCCGGTGAGCTTGCGCCAACGAACCATGGGATCCCTTTCCGAGCAAAGGATTGGCGCGCCTCGTGGGCACGCGCAGATCACGTTGCCGGCAGCGTATGGAAGTCGACCGATGCATAGCAATGCTTCGATGACATCCCGGCTGTGTCATACCTCCGGGCGTGGGTTCGTCGTCGCGTCGGGCCGGTCAGTTCGGCTTCTTGGCGCAGAGGTAGCGGGGCTCGGCCTCGTAGCGCCAGCTGAACTTCTCCCGCTTGAGCTCCTTGCCGTCCTTGTGGAAGACCCGGTACGCGTCCTGGGCGAAGCCGTCGATGCCCTCGGTGGCGATGCAGGACGGTCCGGGATCGAGGTAGGCGACCTTGGGCTTGGTGATGTCGCGACGCGGGCCGTAGACAGTCTCGATCTTGTCGTACACCTTGGTGCTCCACATCGAGACCGTGATCGAGTTGTTGGTCCACGCGGTGTCGATCAGCAGGCCGTGCTCGGTGTTGTTGCGGAACTTGAGATCCAGGGACGGGTAGAAGATCGTCGACTCGATCACCGCCGGGTACCGCGAGAACCAGTACGAGTGCGGCTTGTGCTCGACGTCCTCGAGCCCGGCGTAGTACGCGGCATTGAAGATCGTGGTGGTGAACTGCGAAACGCCGCCGCCGACGCCCGGGACCAGCTTGCCGTCCAGGATCACCGGGGCGTCCTTGTAGCCCTGGGCGTAGCTGCGCTCCCCGGTGTGCTTGTTGAGGGAGAAGGTCTCGCCCGGCTTGACCACCGCGCCGTCGACCTCCTTGGCGGCCGTGACGATGTTGTGGTTGCGCGGCAGGGCGAGCCCGCCGGTGAAGCTCGTGGTGAAGGTGGAGACCTGTTCCTTGACCCCCATCTTTGTCATCGCCTCGGTGTTGGTCTTCGGCTCGACCGGCTTGAGGGTGCCCTTGACCTCGCGCCCGTCGCGCTTCGGTAGCACCGTGAGCAGGTCACGGCTGAGCGCCGCAGTGTCCACCGCGTGGCCGCCGGTGCTCGCCACCACCTGAGGCTTGCCACCCTGGAGGGCGACCGTCGCCTCCTTCGGCTTCACCTCGACCTTGCTCAGTTCGCCGGTCAGCGCCGCGTGCAGCTTCTTCTCGTCCACCTTGGGACTGATCTTGCCGGTCTTGTCGGGCGTGAGCAGCAGGCTCTTGGCGATCGCGGCCGGCGGGACGTTGAACGTACCTCGGTCGGTGGTCACCTTGACCGGCGCGGACACGGCCGGCTCGGCCAGTTCGGCGACGAGTTTGTCCACCTCTTCCTTTGTGGTGGCCGGGTGTGCCTCGACCAGCGGTACGACCACCGGCTCGCCGCTCAGCCAGCCGGCACGCAGCGCCTGGGCCGACTGCTCCGGCTGGAGATCCTGCCCCGGGGAGGGATAGTTCGGCTTCGGCGTCGTGCCCTGGAACACGATGGACGCCGGCTTCATCGGCCGGCCGTTGCGCCCGGCGGTCTTGCGCAGTTCGGTGTCGAGCCGTTCGACGTCCACGGTGATGACGGGTTCCACCGACCGGGACTTGAAGAGCAGGTCGACCGGCCCCGGGTTGTCGCCGACGGCGGCCCTGACGGTGGCGGTGACGTCGACGGCCAGGCCAACGTCGATCGGCTTCACCTCGGCGGTCTGCTCACCGATGCGCACCGGGACCGGGGCGGCGAAGGTTTCGGCCCGCCGTTCCAACTCGGCCCGGAGCAGCGCCGCCGCGCCCTCCCGGGACTGCCCACCCAGGTGTACGCCGAGCACCTCCGTGCCGCGCGGCACCTCGCCGCTGTACGCGTACCCGGCGGTGCCGCCGATGGTGGCCAGGACGGCGGCGGCAACCGCACCGCCGACGAGGGCCCGGCGGGCGCCACGGCGGGGGGCCGGCACGCTCGGGGTCGGGTCGCCGTCCGTGCCGGGGGCGCCGGTGACCACGGGAAGCGCGCCGGTGACCACGGGATTGGTCTGGTGAACCGGGTGGGCCGCGGGTGCGCCGACGGTGGGAGGTCCGGCTGCCGGCCCGGCCAGGGGTCCGGTCGCCTGCCGTGGCACGGCGGTGAGCTCGGTGGTCGGCGTCTCGCCGGCGGGTGGTCTCTTCGCGCCGTACAAACTCACAGGACAACCTCGATCAGGGATTGGACTCGGGTCGGGGTCGGTAGGTCGCGTCATCGCGCGACCCGGAGGCCTACGGTAGCCAAGCGCGAGAGCGTACGACAGCCCGAGGGAGCGCGCAGGAGATTCGCCGAGGCGAATCTCCGCCACAACAGGACCATCGACGCGTTGCTCATGGCCGAAAGGACGAAGGTGATCCGGTACGAGCCGGTACCGCTGCCCACCGGGGCGGCGGGGACATCGAACACGGAGATTGCGGGGAGCGTACACCGGTGGGTCTCCGCCCGACCGCTACGGGACCTGGTCGCCGCGTTCGGCGGCGCCGCCCCCGGGCCGGATACGGCGACCGGTGCGCTGCTGGGCTGGCTGGATCGCTTCTCGGCGGCGCACTGGGACTTCCGGCGGCGGCACGGCCAGGTCGAGCGGGACGAGGTGCCGCCACCGTCGTTCGCACCCCGGACGGCGGAGTCCATCCTGGCGTCGGTCACCGCGCTGGGGCTGGTCCGGCCGCTCGCACCGCCCGCTCGCCGCTACGACCATCTGCTGGTCCTCGGCGGCCTGGCTCCCGCCTGCCTGCAACGGACCGGGTACGCCGCCCACCTGGTCCACAGCGGTGCGGTCGAGGTCGGCGAGGTGGCGGCGCTGGGCAGCTTCCGCCCGCTGCGCCCGACCGAGATCGTCCGTGCCGACCTCGACGGCTGCGGTTACGAGATGGACGCCCTCGCGGTCGGACTCCGGCTGGGATTCTTCGGCCACGAAACTGGTGTTGGTGTGTCCGGAGCTGGTTCCGGTGAGCCTGGGGCTGGTTCCGTTGCGCCTGGGGCCGGTTCCGATGGGCCTGGGGCCGGTTCCGATGGGCCTGGGGCCGGTTCCGGCGGGCCCGGAGTGGTGGAGTCGTGGTCCTCGCCCGAGGCGGGGGGTCCGGCTTCGTGGGCGGTGCGGGGCTTCCGGGCGCCGGACGGGCTGCCCCTGCGGGTGTACGCCGCCCCTTCCGGTGAGCCGGCCACCCGCAGGGCGAACACGGCGGACACGTACCGCTTCTGGGCGGGGCAGGTGCGGTTGACGCCCGGGGACCGGGTGCTGGTCGTGACATCGCCCAGCTACGTGCCGTTCCAGCACTGCGACGCCGTACGGATGCTCCGGCTCGATTACGGCTGCGCGGTGGACACCGTCGGATTCGACGCCACCCGGCTGCGCGGGCTGCCGCCGGCGCCGGTGCTCGCGCCGGACCGCTACCTGCAGGAGATCCGATCGGCGATCCGCTCGATGGAGAGCCTCTTCCGGGCGTTGGATCCGCCCGGCACCGCCTGATCATGGGCGGGGGTCGGGCTGGAGGCGCTCAGCCGGCGGTGTCGGTGATCGCCTGCCGGAACACCCGGGACCGGTGCGCGTAGTTGTCGAACCGGCCGTAGCTCGGGGCGGCCGGGGAGAGCAGCACCACCCCGCCGGCCGGAGTGTTCGCCCGACCGATCCGTACGGCCTCGACCAGGTCGTCCGCCCCGATCGTGGTGATCGTGGGCAGGTCCTTGACCATTTCCAGGATGCGCGGCCCGCTGTCCGGTACGCCGATCAGGGTCGCCTCGACGGCGTGCTCGGCGAGGAAGTCACGCAACGGGGCGTAGTCCACCCCCCGGTCCTCGCCGCCGACGATGACGGTGAGCGGACGGTCGGCGTACGCCTCGATGGCGTGGATCGCCGACTGCGGGATGGTGGAGAGCGAGTCGTCGACAAAGGTGATGCCGGAGGAGTCCTCGATCGGCGTGAGCCGGTGCTCCAGGGCCGGGAAGCTGGCGGCGGCTTCGGCGAGCCGGTCCCGCTCGGCCACCAGGTCCACCCCCACCGAGTCGAGTACGCCGAGCGCGACGCAGAGGTTCCACTCGTTGTGCCGCCCCACCAGTGGCAGTGCGGTCCGGGGGAAGAGCGGCTCGTCGGCGAGATGGAGCCACGGGGTGCCGTCCGGGCCGGGGGCCACGTGGGTGGTGTCGGGTCGGCCGGCGGCCAGCAGTGGCAGACCGGGCCGGGCGGCGAGTTCGGCGGCGAGTCGTTCGTCGTTGGCGTTGTACACCACCCGACCCGGCCCGTGCTCGACGATGTTCAGCTTGTGCCGGTAGTAGGCCGCCTCACTGCCGGCCCAGTCCAGGTGCTCCGGGACCAGCGCGGTGAGCGCCACCACCCTCGGTGACACGGTCAGGTCCGCGCACTGGTACATCGAGAGTTCGAGAACGTACCGGTCGGCGACCGGGAGATCCAGTACGGCGGTGCCGATGTTGCCGCCGACCTCGTTGGGCCGGTCGACCGCCGTCAGCAGGTGGCTCACCAGTACGGTGGTGGTGCTCTTGCCCTTGCTGCCGGTCACTCCGACGGTGCCGGCGGCGTGGTCGGCCATCCAGAGCGCGGTCCCGCCGGTGACGGTGACGCCCTGTTCCCGGAGCTGGATCATCCACGGGTGGGTCTCGCCGATCACCGGTGACCGGACCACGACGTCCGCGCGCAGCAGCATCTCCAGGGCGGCCGGGCCGGTGTGCAGGGGGGCGAGTTCGGCGAGCCGCCCCTCCCACGGCTTTGCCGCGAAGGTCTCCCGATCCATCACCGCGACGAGATCGGCGGGGCCGACCGGGGCGATCGCGTTGACCGCGGCGACGCCCTCCCGGCCGGTGCCCCAGACGGCGACGCGTCGACCACGCAGATCAGTGAGGTGCACCAGGACTCCTTTGCCAGCGAACCTCGGCGGCTGCGGCCCGGGGCTCGCGTCCATACTCTAGTCCGCCCCGACCGCCCCGCCGGGCAGGGCGCGACAACGCCGCCATCCGGCCGCCTCCAGCCCTCCCGGCCAACCACCCCACGTGTCCCGCCCAACCACCCCAGGCGTTAGGAAGGGCCCCTTGTTATACAAAAAGCGATAACAAGGGGCCCTTCCTTACCCGTCAGAGGCGGGCGAGGGCGGACTTGAGGGGGTCCAGACCGAGGGAGCCGAGGTTGAGCGCCTCCCGGTGGAACTCCTTCAGGTCGAAGGCGGCCCCCTTACGGGCCTTCGCGTCGTCCCGGGCGCGCAGCCAGATCCGCTCCCCGACCTTGTACGACGGAGCCTGCCCCGGCCAGCCCAGGTAGCGGTTCAGCTCGAAACGCAGGTTCTCGTCCGGCACCCGGCAGTGCGCGCGCATGAACTCCCAGCCCAGCTCCGGGGTCCAGCGCTCGCCCGGGTGGAAGCCGAACGGGTTGTCCTTGGGGATCTCCAACTCCAGGTGCATGCCGATGTCGACGATCACCCGGGCGGCCCGGAACGCCTGGCCGTCGAGCATGCCGAGCTTGTCGCCCGGGTCGTCCAGGTAACCGAGGTCGTCCATCAGCCGCTCGGAGTAGAGCGCCCAGCCCTCGCCGTGTCCCGAGGTCCAGCAGAGCAGCCGCTGCCAGCGGTTGAGCAGTTCGGCCCGGACCTGGGTCTGCCCGACCTGGAGGTGGTGGCCGGGGGCGCCCTCGTGGTAGACCGTGGTCACCTCGCGCCAGGTGGAGAACTCGTCGATCCCCTGCGGCACCGCCCACCACATCCGGCCGGGGCGGGAGAAGTCCTCGCTCGGGCCGGTGTAGTAGATCGCGCCGTCGCTGGTCGGGGCGAGGCGGCACTCGATCCGGCGTACCTGTTCGGGGATGTCGAAGTGGGTCCCGTGCAGGTCGGCGATGGCCTTGTCGGCGAGCGCCTGCATCCAGTCGCGGAACGCCTCCTTGCCCTGGATCCGGCGGGCCGGGTCGGCGTCGAGCGCGGCGACGGCCTCGTCGACGGTGGCGCCGGGGGCGACGATCCGGGCCGCCACGGCACGCATCTCGGCTTCGAGCCGGGCCAGCTCGTCAAAACCCCAGGCGTACGTCTCGTCGAGGTCGATCCGGGCGCCGAGGAAGTACTGCGAGGCGAGTTCGTACCGTTCCCGGCCGGCGGCCTGCTTCTCCCGTCCACGCGGCGCCAGCTCGTCGCGGAGGAACCGCCCGAACTCGGCCGTCGCCGCCGTTGCCACCTCCGCGCCGCGCCGCAGCTCGGCGGCGAGCGTGCCGTCCGCCGTCAACCGGTCGGCCAGGCCGTGGAAGAAGTTGTCCCCGTCCGGGTCGGTCCAGATGTCGCACTGCTTGGCGACCTCGACCATCTGCGCCTGGGGACTGACGTGCCCGTCGTCGGCGGCGGCGGCCAGCGTGGTCCGGTAGTCGCGGAGCGCGGCCGGGAACTGGTTGAGCCGGGCGGCGATGTTCGCGACCGCCTCGGTGCCCTCGGTCGGCATCAGGTCGAACACCTGGCGGATCTCGTGCAGGCCACTGGCGATCACGTTGATCTCGCTGGTGGTCTCACCGGCTTCGTACCGGGCGAGGTCGAGGCCGAGCCGCTCCTGCATCGCCTCCTTCGCGGTCCGTTCGGCGGCGGTGGCCGGTTCGAGTACGTCAAGTTCGGCGAGGGTACGCCGGTTCAGGTCGGCCTGTGCGGCGTAACCGGCCGGTGACAGGTCGCCGAGTTGGTCGTCGTATCCGGTGATGCCGACGAACGTGGCGCCGGTCGGGTTGAGTGGCGCCCAGTCCGCTACGTAGCGGTTGGCGAGGTCATCGATTTGTCCCACCGCTCGACCCTACGTGACCACCTGGTCGGCCGCTCCACCCATTTGCCGGGCCGTGCCGAGGCTTCGCGCCCACGTCGCCCGGGGTGGGAACCGATCGGGCGGGCGTACGTCGATCCGGCACCGCGACCGGTGCTGACCTGGGTCCGGACCCGAACGGCGGAGCAGGCCACGGTCATCGGATTGGCCTGTTTCGAGGTCTGGAACCCGCGCGACTTTCGTCGGACCGGTACGGCAGAGTGTCAGGGGTGACCACCCCTGCCGCTCCTGACAGCAACGTCCGTGCCTGGCTGCCCGGTTTCTTCGCCGTCGCCGTGATCTGGGGAGGCAGTTTCCTCTTCATCAAGATCGGTGTCAGTGAGCTGCACCCCCTGTACGTCACCCTCGGTCGGGTCACCGCGGGTTCGTTGATGCTGCTGGTGGCGCTGGCCGTGCTGCGCGACCGGCTGCCCCGCGACCCGAGACTCTGGCTGCACATGATCGTGATCGCGGCGGTCGGGGTGTCCCTGCCGTTCACCCTCTTCGGCTACGGCGAGCAGCGCGTCTCCTCGATCCTGGCCGGCATCTGGAACGCCACCACGCCACTGGTGGTGTTGCCGATGGCGGTGCTGGTGTTCCGTACCGAGCGGATGACGGCGCGCAAGGCGATCGGTATGACGCTCGGCTTCCTCGGTGTGCTGGTGGTGCTCGGGGCGTGGCAGGGCCTGGGCGGGGCACAGTTGACCGGCCAGCTCTTCTGCTTTGCGGCGGCCACCTGTTACGGGCTTTCCATCCCGTACCAGAAGCGGTTCGTCGCGGGCCGGCCCGAGTCGGGCGTCGCGCTCTCGGCGGCGCAGTTGCTGGTGGCGACCGCGCAGTTGGCCATCGTCGCGCCGCTGGTGGCCGGCGCGCCGCCGGTGCCGACCGACCTCTCCCTCAAGGTCGTCGCCAGCGTGCTGGCGCTCGGCGCGCTCGGCACCGGCCTCGCCTTCGTGATCAACATGCGGACCATCCGACTCGCCGGGGCGAGTACCGCCTCGACCGTGACCTACCTGATCCCGATCTTCGCGGTGCTGATCGGGGTGCTCGTGCTCGACGAACATCTCGCCTGGTACCAGCCGGTCGGGGCGGCCATCGTGCTGGTCGGGGTCGCCGTCTCGCAGCGGCTCTTCGCCCGGAATCCCCGGCCCGTCGCCGACGCCGCCCCGGCCATCCCGACCCCGGACCCCGCCGTCTCGCGGGCCGGCATCCGCTGAGCCGGGCGACGGTCGACGGTTGAGCCGGGCGACGGTCGACCGCTGGTCCGGAGGCCGGGCGACGGTCGACCGCTGGTCCAGGAGGCCGGGCGACGGCGGGCCGGGTGATGGCCGGACGGTCAGCCGGCGTGGCCGGCGGTCCAAGCCAGCAACTCGTCGACCGGCCGGGTGTTCACCACCCGGTCCGCCGGCACCCCGCACCGGGCCGCCCGCTCGCACCCGAAACGCTGCCAGTCGAGCTGACCCGGGGCGTGCGCGTCGGTGTCGATCGCGAACTCGCAGCCGGCCTCTACCGCCACCCGGATCAGCCGCTTCGGCGGGTCCTGCCGTTCCGGCCGGGAGTTGATCTCGACTGCCTTGCCGTACTCGGCGCAGGCGGCGAAGACCGCGTCCGCGTCGAAGTCGCTCGGCGGGCGGGTCCGGGCCCGGTGACCCCGGTCGCCCGGACCGGTCACCCCGGGCGGTCGGCCGGCGACCATCCGGCCGGTGGGGTGGCCCAGGATGTCCAGGTGTGGGTTCGCGATCGCGGCCAGCATTCGCCGGGTCATCTTCGCCCGGTCGTCGGAGAGCCCGCTGTGTACGGAACCGACCACCACGTCGAGCCGCGCCAGCAGCTCCTCCTCCTGGTCGAGCGACCCGTCCGCGAGGATGTCCACCTCGATTCCGGTGAGCAGCCGGAACCCCTCCGGCAGTGCCGCGTTGATCGCCGCCACCTGGTCGAGCTGGGCGCGCAACCGGCCCGGGGTCAGACCCCGGGCCACCTTCAGCCGGGGCGAGTGGTCGGTCAGTACCAAATACTCGTGACCCAGCTCGACCGCGGTCAACGCCATCTCCTCGATCGGGGAACCCCCGTCGGACCAGTCGGAGTGGGTGTGACAGTCGCCCCGCAACGCCGACCGCAGCTCGGCCGCCGCCTCGTCCAGGTCGACGCCCTCGGTGGCGGTCAGCCGTCGCAGGTAGACCGGCTCCTCGCCGGCCAGGGACTCGGTGACACAGCGGGCGGTGACGTCACCCACCCCGCTCAGCTCGGTCAGCGTGCCGGCCTGCGCCCGCGCGGCGATCTCACCCTCGGGGAGCGCGGCCAGGGTCGACGCGGCGGAGCGGAACGCGCGCACGCGATAGCTCGCCTCGTTTGCCCGCTCCAGCAGAAAGGCGATCCGGCGCAGGTCAGCGAGCGCGTCCCGAGCGGTCATCAGCTCACCGTAGCCCGGACGACCGTCGCCCGCCCGCCTCCACGCCCCGCCACCGGGAGCACCGTGGCCCGGTCGCCTGCACACCCCGCGACCGTAGGCCGGTCGCTTTCGGTTGCCACCGCCTCCGCGCTCTGCGGCCAGGACGATCAGGCGGGGGCCGGGCGGAGGGGTCTGACGGCCGTCACCGTACGGCGATCGGCCGCGACCGCCGTCACCCAGCCGCCGGCCCGGCCCAGCGCGAGCAGGTCGTCGACCCGGGCGGGCAGTTCCCGGGCGGTCCCGGGCCGGTGCGGCCACGCCCCACGGGCCGCCGAGGCTGGCGCCAGCCAGTCCCGGAGCGCGGCGATCGGGTCCTCGGCGTCGACCGCCGCCCGGGCCTGGCGCAACGCGTCCAGGACCGCATCCAGCGCCGGGCCGACGGCCTCGGCGTTTCCGCCGCACATCGCCGCGATCAGCTCCGGGCGGGTCGCCGCGACCCGGGTCCCGTCTTGGAACGAGCCGGCGGCCAGGGTGCCGGCGAGCGGGTCGTCCGCCGAGGCGGAGACCAGCGCGGCGGCGAGCAGGTGCGGTACGTGACTCACCGCCGCCACGGCCCGGTCGTGCTCGGCGGCCGTGGTCGGCACCACCCGGGCGCCGAGCGGGGTGATCAGCGCGGCCAGCTCCAGCCAGTCGGCCATCGAGGTGTCCCGGGGCTCGAGACAGAGCACCCAGGCGCAACCGGCGAAGAGCGCGGGATCGGTGGCACCGAAGCCCGAGGTCTCCCGTCCGGCCATCGGGTGGCCGCCGACAAACCCGGCCAGGCGTCGGGGCGGCCGGTGCAGGCGCTGCGCGACCAGGTCGCGTACCGGGGTCTTGACCGAGGTGACGTCGGTGACCAGCCCGGTGTAACCGGCGTCGGCGAGTTGGTCGAGTACGCCGCCGACGGCCGGCAGCGGGACCGCCAGCACCACCAGTTCGGCGCGGGCCACGGTGTCCCGTACGGTCGGCGTCACCTGCCATCGGGCGGAGGAGTGGGCCTGGGCGGCGGCCGTACGCGCGGTGGCCCGGGTGGCTGGGTCGGCGTCGTAGCCGGACACCCGGTGACCGGCGGCGGCGAGCGCCCGCAGCACCGAGCCGCCGATGAGACCGAGACCGATGACCGCGACATTCACGTCAGCGACTCTCGCACACCGCACCCGGTCCGGGTGGGCAAGGCTCGCCCCGGGTGACACAGCAGTCGGGTGACACAGCGGCCGGGCGGGTCAGGGTACGGGCGGGCAGCCGTGTTGCTTGTGCCAGTCGGACACCTCGCCGACCGGAGATCGGTTGGTCTTGTCGCGCCAGGCGTCGAGATAGCGCGCCGGCCAGACCACGCCCCGCCGGATCCACCAGTCGTCCACCCGGCCGCACCGGGGCGAGATGCCGAAGTGCAGGTGACAGACGTTGTTCGCGTTGCCGGTCCGGCCGACGGTGCCGACCTGCTGGCCGGCGCGGACGCGTACCCCGGTTTCCATGCCGGCGGTCACCTCGGACAGGTGCGAGCCGTAGTAACGCACACCGTCGTCGCCGAGCAACGACACCGCCTTGCCGCCGTTGAGCGGGCCCTGTGGCCCCTGTTTGTCGTACTTGTCCACTCGGCTCACCTCTAGGATCTCGCCGTCGGTGACGGCGAGCACCGGGGTACCGCAGGAGGCGAAGACGTCCGTCGCCGGGTAGGCCGAGTGGGTCGGGTGGTAGGACGCGTTGGACGCCCGGACCGGGAAGACGTAGCGCGGTGCCTTCGGACTGGCGGAGGTCTCGCCGGACGGGGTGGCCGCCGGTGTCGCCGACGGCTCGCCGGTCGGGGTGGCCGGTCCGGTCGGGGCGCCGCCGGAGGGGGAGGCCGCCGACCAGACCGGTGGCCGGGTCTGCGCGCATCCCACGGCCGCCGCCGACACCAGCAGCAGGACCACCGGGTACGCGAGTACGCGCCCGATCACGCGTCCCGTACCCGTTTCGTCCCGTGTCATGCGGTCATCCTGGCAGAGCGTCCGCCCCGCCGGGGAGCCGGCCACGGCTGACATCGGCTCGGCGGGGAGCCGGCCACGGCTGACGTCGGCTCGGCGGACGGACCGCCGGTGCCGGGTACGCTGCGATCGTGTCCCCGGGTTGGGGATCCCGGCTGGCGGCGCAGGCGTAGGGGTGAGGGCGATGGCGGAGCACTCGACGTTCCGGACCTGGCCCGACCCGGCCCAGCCGCCCCGTGCCCCGTCCGGTCTGTTCCCGTCCGGTCCGCAGCGGCCGACGTACCGGGAGCCGCATCCGGTGGGTGGCGGCGCACTGGCCTCCGGGGCCGGGGCGGCCTCCGCCTGGCTGCTCCTGTTCGGGCTGCTCGGCGACGACCTGCGCGGATACGTCTGGTGGACGGTGCTGGCCGGAGTGGTCACCTGGCTGGCCGCGCTGCTCCTGGTCCGGTTCGGTGACCGGGGGGTCGCCGTCGGGATCTCGTTGGCCACGGCGGTCGCCTGGTCGATCGCCGCCGCCGCGGTGGCGGTCCGGTGGTCCGGCGCCGGTTGGCCATTGTGGTGACCGTTCGTGATTGTCTAACCTCACTTGGTGAGGGATCTAGGGCGGTGGGTACGGGCTCGGTGGCACACCGCCACCGGGCTTGACGAACGCGCCGCGACTCGGCACCCTCGCCTCTATGGCCTGGACAGAGCAGCGGCTCGACCCCGAGCGCAGCCGACGGCGGTTACAGCTCCTCGCGGAGCTGGCCGGTGCGAAGGCGGTACGGGAGCGGACGCAGCCGAGGCGGGTCCGCGTGGACCGGTTGCGCGAGCTCATCGCCACCCGTCGCCGGTTGGCCGGCTGACCGTTCGCGGTCCGCTCGATTACGTCGTCCTCCTTCGGGGCGTTGCGCGCTCGGCCGCACACCCGACCGGATACCGTCACGCGTGACAGGCAGTCGACAGTGGTGTGCGGCGGATCGCCGCGAGTTTTGGGGGGACCGGTGTCGTACTTCGCGGCGGCCGTGGTGCGAGGCTCGACCGGCTGGAGCGCAGCCGAACTCGACCTCGGTGGTGTTGCGGACATAGACGAGGTCGGGGAGCTGCTCCGCGAGGTCGATCCGGACGCCGATCTGTCGTTGCTCTTCGTCGAGTCCGACGACGCGTACCTGGCCGTGCTTCGGCTCGACGAGGGCGAGGACCTGCGGATCTTCGGCTCGGACTCGGCCTTCGCCGAGGAATCCCGGCTCGGCTCGCTGCTGCTCGCGGACATCAAGGCGCCGGCCCTGGAAATCGACGACGTGGTCGAGCCGGCCGCTCCGGCGACCACCACGACGGCGGACGAGGAGAGCGAGGAACCGGCCGCCGACCCGGACGCCGACCCGATCGGGGACGCCGACCTCCTCGCCGACCTGGGTGTCTCTGCCCACCGGCTGCTCGCGCTCTGCTCCCGGGAGGGGTCGCTCCCGGCCGACGTCACGGCCGAGGTGTGCCAGTTGATCGGCTGCGGGGACGTGGTCGAGGAACTGCGCGAGGCGTGACCGGACCGGTCGCCGGCGGGTCGGAGCAGCCGGCCGGCGCTACGCCAGCGGAGAGTCCGGGGCGTCGGCAGCGGCACGAGCTGTGGATGCGGCGCGCACTTGAGGTGGCCGGTGGCGTCGACCCGGACGACCTCGGTGACCCGTCGGACGACGTACCCGTGGGCGCGGTGCTCTACGGGCCGGACGGGGTCGAACTCGCCGCCGCCCGCAACGAGCGGGAGCGTACGGGTGACCCGACCGCGCACGCCGAGATCCTGGCGCTGCGCCGGGCGGCGGCGGTACGCGGTGAGTGGCGACTCGACGGCTGCGTCCTGGTGGTGACGCTGGAGCCGTGCACCATGTGCGCGGGTGCGCTGGTGCTGGCCCGGATCTCCACCCTGGTCTTCGGCGCCTGGGAGCCGAAGACCGGCGCGGTGAGTTCGCTCTGGGACGTGGTCCGCGACCGCCGGCTCAACCACCGACCCGAGGTGTACGGCGGCGTGCTGGCCGCCGAGTCCGCCGCGCTCCTGCGCTCCTTCTTCCGCTGAGCCGGCGGACCGGCGCTGTGCACATCCCTGTGGATAACTCGGATCAGTTGTGGATATCTGCTGTGGATAACGTGCCTGACAGGGTGGATAACGCGCTTCGGGCGGTGGATAACCTCATCCGCCACGCGCTCCGGGCGGTGGACAACCCGATCTGCCCCGGCTACAGCGAGGCGGACTCCGGCCGGAGCAGGGCCTGACCGACCGCCAGCGCCGCCTCGGTCCACGGGGTGGGGCGCAGCGTCGCCGGGTCGAGCCGGACGATCGCCCGCCGGCCCTCGGCGTGCAGGGTGGCGCCGTCGGCGGAGAGGAGGCGGAAGCCGTACTCGGCGCTGGTGGTGCCGAAGCGCTCGAACCAGAAGTGCACCAGGATCGGTCCGGTGCCCCGGATCGGGGCGCGGAAGCTGATCGACAGTTCCACCACGGCGTGGAAGACGTCCGGTGCGGTCAGCCGCCCGTTCTCGAACGAGAAGCCCCGCTCGGCCCAGTACGGCGTCAGCGCCCGCTCCAGCAGCAGCGCGTACTTGGCGTTGTGCACGATGCCCATCATGTCCAGGTCCTCGAAGTGCACCCAGACCGGTTCGGCGTGACCGAACGGGACCTCGGGCGGGGTGATGGTGTCGCTGGTGCTGGTCATATCGATCCTTCGGGTAGCAGCAGATTCGGTTCGGGGCAGAGGGCACGCAGCCGGTCGAGCACCGCCTGCCTGGAATACTGGTAACTGGGCTGGGCGGGCGTCAGCCGGGACTGGAGGGCGGCGGCGAGGCCGAGCGCCTCGATCTCGTACGCGAGTTGCCCGACGTCGGTGTGGGCGGCGAGTTCGCCGGCCGCCACCGCCTCGGCGGCGAGTCGCCGGACCAGGGTCAGCCATTCGTCGAGGGACTCGGCCAGCCGGTCGCGGACCGGGCCGAGGTGCACGTTGTACTCGAACTCGGCGTTGGCGAAGAAGCAGGCGCCGGGGAGCGAGTTGTCGCCGTAGTAGCGCATCCGGGCGTCGTGCAGGGCCCAGAGTCGCCGTACGCCCCGGGGTGCCCGCAGGGCCGGCCGGATCACCTGCTCGATCACCTGGTCGCGGGCCCGTTCGACGGTGGCGAGTTGCAGCTCCTCCTTGGAGCGCCAGTGCGCGAACAGCCCGGACTTGCTGACGCCGAGCCGGTCGGCGAGCTGACCGAGGGAGAGTCCGTCGAGCCCCGCCTCGGTGGCCAGGGCCACGGCGGTGTCGAGCACCATGGTCCGGGTGCGTTCGCCCCGGACGACCCGTCCGTCGACCGTCATGATCACGAGTCTAAACTATGCGACCGATCGGTCGTATAGTTTCACGGGCTCGGTAGAGTGACGCTCACCACCAGGCCACCGCCCGGCCGGGGCTGGGCATCGACGGCACCGCCGTGCGCCCGCGCCACCGCCCGTACGATCGACAGCCCCAGGCCGAACCCGCGCCCGCCGCCGAGCCGCTCACCGCGCAGCCGCCGGAACGGCTGGAAGATCGTTTCGATCTCGTACCCGGGCACCACCGGCCCGGTATTGCCGACCACCAGGGTCGGCCGCCCCGCCACCAGCCCGGTACGCACCGACACCCAACCGCCGGACGGCAGGTTGTGCCGCAGCGCGTTCTCCACCAGATTCGAGGTGAGCCGCTCCAGCAAAACCGGGTCACCGACGACCGGCGCCGGTTCGAGCTCGCGTACCGCCGTCCGGGCCAGCGCACCGGCCGGATCCGACCCGTCGTCGGCGGCCGCCTGCTGGTGCAGCACGTGCGCCGCGACCTCGGCCAGGTCGACCGGCGCACGTTCGGTCAGCTCGCTCTCCGAGTCGGCGAGCGTGAGCAGCCCCTCGATCAGCCGCTCGTGCCGCTCGTTCACCGCGAGCAGCGACTCGCCGAGCTGCCGTACGTCGGCCGAGGCACCCGGCCGGGTCATCGCCAACTCCACCAGCGCCCGGTTCAACGCCAACGGCGTACGCAACTCGTGCGAGGCGTTCGCCACGAACCGGCGCTGGCCGTCGAAGGAACGGTCCAACCTTTCCAGCATCAGGTCGAAGGTGTCGGCGAGTTCGCGTACCTCGTCCTGCGGACCGCGCAGCGCGATCCGCTCGTGCAGCCCGCGCCCGGCGCTGGTCGCGCCCGCGATCCGGCGGGCGGTGCCGGTGATTTGGTGCAACGGCTGCAACGTCCGGCCGGCGATCAGCCAGCCGAACGCGATCGCCGCCGCGGTGACCAGGACCAGCGCGATGCCGCCCTGGGTGAGCAGCGAGTCCAGGGCGTTCTGCTGCGCGTCGACCTGGAGCTTCTGCGCGAACTTGCGCAGCGCCTCGGAGTTCTGGACGACCGGCGCGTTTTTTGGTGCCTCGACGAGCACGTCCGGCTTGTTGAACAACACCCCGAGCGGCGCCGGCATCCGCTGTTGCACCAGAACATAGGTGACCGCCAGTAGGACCATGCCGGAGAGCAGGAACAACCCGCCGTAGACCAGGGTCAGCCGAGCCCGCATGGTGGTCCGCTCGATCAGCCGGCCGATCATGAGATCTGGTACCCCACGCCCGGCACCGTCTCCACCACCTGCGGGTCACCGAGCTTGCGGCGCAGCTTCATCACCGTCACCCGGACCACGTTCGTGAACGGGTCGATGTGTTCGTCCCAGGCCCGTTCCAGCAGATCCTCGGCGGAGACCACCGCGCCCTCGGCCCGCATCAGCTCGGCCAGCACCGCGAACTCCTTCCGGGACAGCGCGACGTACCGGCCGTCGCGGTAGACCTCGTGCCGCCCCGGGTCGAGCACGATGCCCGCCCGGGCCAACCTCGGCGGTACGGCGGGACGGGCCCGCCGGGTCAGCGCGTGCACCCGGGCCGAGAGCTCCACCAGCGCGAACGGCTTGGTCAGGTAGTCGTCCGCGCCGAGCGACAGCCCGGCCACCCGCTCGCGTACCGCCGCCGCGGCGGTCAGCATCAGCACCCGGGTCGCCCCGCCACCGGCGACGATCGACCGGCACACCTCGTCGCCGTGCACCAGCGGCAGGTCCCGGTCGAGTACCACCACGTCGTACTCGTTGACCCCGAGCCGCTCCAACGCCGCCGCACCGTCGTACGCGACGTCGACGGCGAACGCCTCCCGTCGTAACCACTCGGCGATCGCGTCCGCCATCAGGGTCTCGTCCTCGACCACCAACACCCGCATCGGTCCATGGTGACTCGGCTCCGGATAACGCCACCGTTAACGCCGACGCTTACGCCCTGGATACCGCCTCTCCGGTCGACTTGTCGGCAACGGTCGGCGACTCGCGCCGGCCGGACGTGGGGTCGGCGACCTGTGTCGACCGGACGTGAGGTTGGCGATCGTCGCCGACCGGATGAGAGGGAGGTCACCATGCGCAGACGACCAGTGGTGGGCCTGCTCGCCCTGCCCGCGCTGCTCGCCCTGGCACTGACCGGCTGCGGCACGCCCACCGAGGGCGACCAGGTGGCGACCGCCGGTGGCGCGGGCGGGGCCGAACCGACCGCCTCCAGCAGCGCGGTCGCGCTCGACAACGCCGAGCGGCAGCTCAGGTTCGCCCAGTGCATGCGGGAGAACGGGGTCGACATGCCGGACCCCGATCCGGCCGAGAAGGGCCGGGTACGGATCGGCGCCGGTGACGACCCGGGCAAGGCCCAGGCGGCGATGGAGGCGTGTCGCCAGTTCCTTCCCAACGGCGGCGAGGGGCGCAAGCTCGACCCCGAGCAGGCGGAGCAGATGCGCGAGATGGCCCGGTGCATGCGGGAGAACGGGGTGCCGGACTTCCCTGACCCGGGGGCCGACGGCACACTCAAGATCGACAAGGGCCTGCTCGGCGGCAAGGGCCTCGACGACCCGACGTTCCGGGCGGCGATGGAAAAGTGTGAGCAGCTCCGGCCGAAGCCCCTCGGGAGCGCCAAGTGACGGCCGCCCCGGAGACGGAAACCCGGACCGACCAGCCCGAGCCGGCACGATCGTCGGCTCCGGAGCACCGCCGAAGGCGGTCCCGTACCGGGACGGTCCTGGTCGCCGCCGTCGTCGTGGTCGCCGCCGGTGCCGGCGCCGCGGCCACGGTCGGCTTCGGCGGGCGGGACCCGGGTACGGCGGTCGCCAGCACCCAACCACCGGCGACCGCCCAGGTCACCCGGCAGACCCTGATCGATGCCGAGTCTGTCGACGGCGAACTCGGGTACGGCACCACGCGTACCGTCGGTGCCCGGGGCAACGGAACCATCACCTGGCTCGCCCCGACCGGTGGCACCGTGAAACGGGGCAGCGCGCTCTACGCGGTGGACGACGCCAAGGTGGTGCTGCTGCACGGGGCGCTGCCCGCGTACCGGACCCTGACCAGCGGGGTCGAGGGGGCCGACGTCCGGCAGTTCGAACAGAACCTAGCCGCGCTCGGCTACGACGGGTTCACCGTGGACGACTCGTACACCGGCGGCACCGCCGAGGCGGTTCGCGACTGGCAGGACGACCTCGGTCTCGACGACACCGGCCGGGTCGAACCGGGCAGCATCGTCTACGCCGCCGGCGACGTACGCGTCGACGGGCACGAGGCGGCCGTCGGCGACCTGGTCCAGCCCGGAAAAGCCCTGTTCACGTACACCGGGACGAGCCGGCTGGTCACCGTCGACCTCGACGTTGACGACCAGCGGCTGGCGAAGAAGGACGCCCGGGTCGGGCTGACCCTGCCGGACGGCAAGCGGGTCGACGGGACGATCTCCCGTACCGAGACGGTGATCGAGACGTCGTCCGGTGCCCCTGGCGAGAGCGAGGCGGAGACAAAAATCGAGGTGACCGTGGCGGTCGCCGACCCGGCCGCGCTGGCCGGATTCGACCAGGCCACGGTCAAGGTCGCATTCACCGCCGCCGAGCGTCCCGAGGTGCTGACCGTGCCGGTGGCGGCACTGCTGGCTCTGGCCGAGGGCGGGTACGGGGTACAACTCGTGGAGTCCGGACGTACCCGGATCATCGCGGTCGAGACCGGCCTGTTCGCCAGCGGCCGGGTCGAGGTCTCCGGCGACGGCCTGACCGAGGGCGCGACGATCGGGGTACCGTCGTGACGACCCCTCCGACCGTGCCCGTCGACTCGGCTCCCGGCGCCGTCCCGATCATCGAGTTGACCGGCGTCACCAAGCGGTACGCCGGAGGCGTGGTGGCGGTCGGCGGGGTGTCGCTCCGGGTCGACCGAGGCGAACTGGTGGCAATCGTCGGACCGTCCGGCTCGGGAAAATCGACCATGCTGCACCTGATCGGCACCCTGGACCGCCCCTCGACCGGCAGCGTACGCATCGACGGCTACGACGTCGCCCGGCTCCGTGACCGGGAACTCTCCGCGCTGCGTTCGTCCCGGATCGGGTTCGTGTTCCAGCAGTTCCACCTCGCACCGGGCGTACCGGTGGTGGAAAACGTCGCGGACGGGCTGCTCTATGCGGGCGTACCGCTGCGGGAACGGCGCCGACGGGCGGCGGCGGCGCTGCACCGGGTTGGCTTGGACCACCGGCTCGACCACCGGCCGCACGAACTCTCCGGGGGAGAGCGGCAGCGGGTCGCGATCGCCCGCGCGGTGGTCGGTGAGCCACCGTTGCTGCTGGCCGACGAACCCACCGGCAACCTCGACTCTGCCTCCGGCGCCGGCATCCTCGACCTGCTGCACGAGCTGAACCGGGCCGGCACCACCGTTGTCGTGATCACCCACGACCGGGAGATCGCGGCCAGCCTGCCCCGACAGGTACGCATGCGCGACGGTCTGGTGGTCGCCGACTCCCCGGCACTCGTCGGGTCCTCGGTGCTCGCCGATTCCTCGGTTGGTGGTGACCGGTGAACCGGCGCTCTGGCGGGGCTTCGTCGGACGCGCCCCGGCTCACCCCGTCCCAGCTCACGCAGCCCCGGCTCACCCCGCCCCGGCTCACCCCGCCCCGGCTCGCCCCGGCCCGGCTCCGACCCCGGGACGTGATCAGGGTGGGCGGCGTCGGGCTGCGTACCCGCCCGCTGCGGGCGTTCCTCTCGGCGCTCGGCATCGCCATCGGTATCGCGGCGATGACCGCAGTGGTCGGCATCTCCTCGTCGTCCCGGGCGGAACTCGACCGGACCCTCGACGCGCTCGGCACCAACCTGCTCACCGTGTCACCTGGACAGTCGATTTTCGGTGAGGCGGCCGAGCTGCCGGAGGAGTCGATCGAGATGATCGGCCGGATCGGCCCGGTACGCCAGGTCGCCGCCACCGCCCAACTCGGCGACGCGAGGGTGTACCGCAGCGACCGGATCCCGACCGCCGAAACCGGCGGCATCGGCGCCCGTGCGGCCAACCTGGAACTGCTCGACACGGTCGGGGCGGAAATCCGGAGCGGCACCTGGCTCAACGCCGCGACCGCCCGATACCCGGCCGTGGTGCTCGGCGCCACCGCCGCCGAACGGCTCGGCCTCGGCGCCGCCGGTACGGACGTACAGATCTACCTCGGTGGTAGGTGGTTCACCGTGGTCGGCATACTCGCGCCAGTGCCGCTGGCGCCGGAACTGGACCTGTCGGCGCTGGTCGGCTGGGACGCCGCACGGACGTACCTGGGCTTCGACGGGCACCCGACCACGGTCTACAGCCGATCCGTGGAAAGCTCCGTCGAGGCGGTACGCGCCGTGCTCGGCGCCACCGCCAACCCGGCCGCGCCGAACGAGGTGGAGGTCTCCCGCCCCTCCGACGCGCTCGCCGCCGCCCAGGCCACCGACCAGGCGTTCACCGGGCTGCTGCTCGGTCTCGGCGCGGTCGCCCTGCTCGTCGGCGGGGTGGGAGTGGCGAACACGATGGTCATATCGGTGCTGGAGCGGCGGCCGGAGATCGGGCTGCGCCGCTCGCTCGGCGCCACCCGGGGACAGGTACGCGCCCAGTTCCTCACCGAGTCGCTGCTGCTCTCCGCGCTCGGCGGGATCGGCGGGGTGCTGCTCGGCATCGGGGTGACGTCCGGCTACGCCCTGCTCCAGACCTGGCCGACCGTCGTACCCGCCTGGGCCATGGTCGGCGGCGTGGCCGCCACCCTCGTCATCGGCGGCCTGGCTGGCCTCTACCCCGCCATCCGAGCCGCCCGCCTATCCCCCACCGAAGCCCTCTCCACCCCGTGACCCACTCCCTCCCCTCCGCCCGATCCCGTTCGAGGGCGGGTGGAGGGGAGCGGCAAGGATCAGGCGATTGCGGTGTCGAGGGCGATTTCGACCATCTGACCGAAGGTCTGCTCGCGCTCCTGGGAGGTGGTCTTCTCGCCGGTCTTGATGTGGTCGCTGACGGTCAGCACGGTCAGCGCACGAGCCTTGAAGCGGGCCGCGATCGTGTAGAGCGCCGCCGACTCCATCTCCACCGCGAGCACGCCGTACTGGGCCAGGGTGTCGTAGAGGTCCGGACGGTCGGTGTAGAAGGCGTCCGCCGCCAGCACCGGTCCGACCCGCATGCTGATGCCGCGCCGCTCGGCGACCTCGACAGCCGTACGGAGCAGCCCGAAGTCGGCCACCGGGGCGTAGTCGATCAGCCCGTCGAACCGCACCCGGTTCATGTTCGAGTCGGTCGAGGACCCGTTCGCCGCCAGCACGTCACGCAGTTGCAGGTCCTCGCTGAGCGCTCCGCAGGAGCCGACCCGGATCAGCGTCCGTACGCCGTACTCGTTGATCAGTTCGTGGGCGTAGATGGAGGCCGACGGCATGCCCATGCCGGAGCCCTGCACCGACACCTCAACCCCGTTCCAGGTGCCGGTGAAGCCGTACATGCCCCGAACCGAGGAGTAGCACTTGGCATCCTCGAGGTAGGTCTCCGCGATCCACTTGGCCCGCAGCGGGTCGCCCGGCATCAGGACCCGCTCGGCGATCTCGCCCGGCTTCCCGCCGATGTGCGTACTCATGGCAGATGATCCTGCCAGGTCCGGCCGGGGCATACCGGCGCGACGGCCACCCCGGGCATCCGGTAGCCTTCTCGGCGGTGGCGTGTCCGAGTGGCCTAAGGAGCACGCCTCGAAAGCGTGTGAGGGTTTACGCCCTCCGCGGGTTCAAATCCCGCCGCCACCGCCAGTAAGCAGGCAGAACGCCCGGCAAGTCCGCGAGGACGAACCGGGCGTTTCGCCGTTGTGGGCTCGGTTGGGTCGCACCCGAATCACGTTGATGTCGGGCGTCCCGTCAGCGCAGACTCGTCGGATGGGGAGCTTCGAGCGGCTGGTCGCGGAAGGCGTTGCCGTACCGGTGCGGGGTTGGGATTTTTCCTGGTTCAACGGTCGGGCGACCGAGCAGCGGCCGTCCTGGGGATACGCCCGGCTGATGGGTGAGCGGATGGCGACCGCCCGGCGAGCGCTCGACCTGCAGACCGGTGGCGGTGAGGTGCTGGCCGGGATGCCGAAACCGCCCTCGGTGCTGGTGGCGACCGAGGGTTGGCCGCCGAACGCGGCGCTCGCCCGGCAGCGGCTCGCCCCGATCGGGGGCACCGTGGTCGAGGTCGGCGAGGACGCCGACCTGCCGTTTGCCGGCGGAGTGTTCGACCTGGTCGTCAGCCGGCACCCGGTGATGGTGCGGTGGGACGAGGTGGCGCGGGTGTTGGCGCCGGGCGGGACCTACCTGTCCCAGCAGGTCGGCGCCGGTTCGGTGCGGGAACTCATCGACTTCATGATGGGGCCGCAGCCGGTGAGCCCGGCCCGCCGACCCGACCGGGCGGTCGCGGCCGCCACGGCCGTCGGGCTCGACGTGGTCGATCTGCGTACGGAGGCGCTGCGGATGGAGTTCTTCGACGTCGCCGCCGTGGTGGTCTTCCTGCGTAAGGTGCTCTGGACGGTGCCCGACTTCACCGTCGAGGCGTACGCGGACCGGCTGCGGGCGCTGCACCTGTCGATCGAGTCGGGTGGTCCGTTTGTCGCGCACTCCCAGCGCTTCCTGATCGAGGCCCGTAAGCCCGGATGAGGGGGCGGGGGTTCGGTCAGCAGAGTCCGAACCCCTCGTCGAAGAGCTTGTGGGCGTAGTCGGCGTACCCGGCGACGGTCTTGCGGACCACCAGGCCGTCGTGCAGGAAGAGGAAGGCGCGGTCGCCCTCCTGGGCCATCAAACCGTCGAACCGGTACGTCCCCTGTGGAGCGGTGAGTTCCGTCGCCGCCGGATAACGGGCGTGCACGGTGTTGACCGAGGTGCCGACCGTGACGCCCTCCGGGGTGTGCATCGGCGGGCTCACCCACATCAGCACCAGCCTGTCCCGGTCGAAGACCGGACCCACGGTGGCGAGGCCGGTGAGGTTCGGGTTGCACGAAGCGGGCTCCGGTTGCAGCACGCCGCGCCTGGTCAGCTCGGTCTCGGTGTCGCCGAACTCGATGTTGCGTACGCCGGACAGATGGACCACGTCGGGCCCGAAGCTCCCGGTGTCCCCGCCGGTTGGCGGGTTCGGGATGCTGTCGCCGGTGGAAGCGAGCAACGCGACCACCAGCCATCCGATCAGTACCGTTTTGCGGGCTTTCATATAGTTTCCCTCCGGGAGCACAACGGAGTGGAAGCCAGAAGGTTGCTGCTCGTTTCCACATCCTGTGGATAGAACATGTGTACGACCGATCCGGTTACGGCCTCGCGCTCGTCTCCCCGGCCGCCGGGCGGGGGTGCCCGACGGCCCCGATGGCCCACCGGTGGGCTACACCTCCGGATGCGGCTCCAGGATCCGGCTGAGCCAGTCGACGCGTGCTCGGCGGGCCGCGACCGAGACCCGTGCCTTCGGATAGAGGGCGTCGAACCCGTGGAAGCCGCCCGCCCAGACGTGCAGTTCCGCCTGGCCGCCGGCCGCCCAGATCCGGCTCGCGTAGTCGACGTCCTCGTCCCGGAACACCTCGGCCGTGCCGGCGTCGACGTACGTGTTCGGCAGGCCCGACAGGTCGTCGGCCAGCGCCGGCGAGACATAACTCGGTACGTCCCCGCTGTCGAGGTCGCCGAGGAGCGATCGCCAGCCGAACTCGTTCATCTCGCGGGTCCAGACGCCGGGCTCGCCCGAGTACTGCCGGCTCGACGTGCTGTTGTTGCGGTGGTCGAGCATGGGATAGATCAACATTTGGGCGGCGATGGCCGGGATTCCCCGGTCACGTGCCATCAGGGTGAGCCCGGCGGCGAGGCCGCCACCGGCGCTGGTACCTGCGACGACGATGCGGCTGGGGTCGATGCCCAACTCGTCGGCGTGCTCGACCACCCAGAGCAGGCCGAGGTAGCAGTCGTCGACCGGTGTAGTGCCGGTGACCTCCGGCGCCAGTCGGTAGTCCACCGAGACGACGACGGCACCGAACCGGTCGAGCCACTCCAGTGGGATGTCGATCTGCGAGTAGCGGTCTCCCATGATCATCCCGCCGCCGTGGACCCAGTAGACGCACGGCACCGGCGTACGGCGACGATCACGACCGGCACCAGCACCAGCACCAGCATCGGCACCAGCACCGACACCGGCATGAGCGGGGGTGAGGATCGTCAGCGGAATCTCCGCGCCGTCCGGGGCGGGAAAGGTCACCTCACGGCGGTCGACCGGGTGACCTTCGAGCAGGCTTTCGACCGGTGGCGGTGGGAACTGGCGGATCTGCGCGAGCACGTCGGGGTTGAGTTCGGGCATGAGCTGCATGTCGGCGAGGAACGTGTTGAGTTCCGGGTCGAATTCGGGGCGTACCTGGGTCACGGTGGCTCCTTTGGCGAGGCGTGGTGGTGAGGGACGTTCAGAAGGCGGCCTTGCCGCCCACCGGTACCTCGTCGGCGTACCGGGACTCGCCGACGAGCAGCGGCTGGAGCTTCGCGACCAGGGCCTGTGCCTGCTCGGTCCGGAAGAAGCTGGCGTGCGCTTCCGTGCTGGTCCAGCCCTCGGTGACGGAGACAACATCAGGGTTGCTGGCCGAGCGGCTGACCAGGAAGACGACGCAGTCGTCGTTCGACAGGGACGGCGCGTCGAGCAAGAACTCGACCAGTTCGTCACCCTTGCCGGGCTGCGCGGTCATGACAGCGTGGAAACCGTGCCCGATGGTCATGTGAGATCACCTTGTCAGTCGTGGAGCTGCGCGCCCCTGGGATATCGACCAACCCATCAAAGCACCGCTAGCAGCAGGATCGTTAGGGTGATGCTCCTACACTCTTGCCTAATTCTCTCGTTGCAGCGAGTATCGGGCTCGTGCTTCAATCGGCGGGTGGACCTCGACGAGCTGCGTGACCTGCTCTCCCGGCACGCCCGACCCGGCATGACCACCGCCATCGAGGGCGTCCTGGTCTCGAAGGTCGAGCGCCCCTATCCGCCGTCACCGGCGATGTCCGGCACGGTGCTGGCCCTCATCGCCCAGGGTGCGAAACGCGTCGCCCTCGGCGACCGGGTCTACGAGTACCGCGCCGGGCAGTACCTCGTCGCCTCGGTCGACCTGCCGATCACCGGTCACTTCACCGAGGCCAGCCCCGAACGGCCGGCACTCGGCTTCGGCCTGGTCCTCTCCCCGGCCACCGTCGCCGAGCTGCTGCTCCAGGCGGCGCCCGGTGACCTCCCGCCCGTCGGCGGCGCTGCGCCGTCGGGCATGGCCGTCAGCGACGCACCCCACGAACTCGTCGACGCGGTGCTCAGGCTGCTGCGCCTGCTCGACCAGCCGCGCGACATCGCGGTGCTCGCGCCCCTGATCAAGCGGGAGATCCTCTGGCGGCTGATCGCCGGTGAACAGGGCACGGTCGTACGTCAGCTCGGTCTCGCCGACAGCAGCCTCAGCCACGTCGCACGGGCGGTCCGGTGGATCCGCGAGCACTACGCGCAGTCCTTCCGGGTGGAGGACGTGGCGAGGCTGGCGGGGATGAGCGTCTCCGCCTTCTACCGCAACTTCCAGGCGGTCACCGCGATGAGCCCGATCCAGTTCCAGAAGCAGATCCGACTCCAGGAGGCCCGACTCCTGCTCGCCACCCACCCCAACGACGTCGGCGGTGTCTGCGCCCGGGTCGGCTACGACAGCGCGTCACAGTTCAGTCGGGAATACCGCCGCCAGTTCGGCGCGGCTCCCAGCCAGGACGCCGCCCGCCTGCGCGGCACCCCGCTCACCCCTGCGTCAACCCTGGTCTGAGTCGTCCGCTGAGACGCCGCCGCCAGGACAACGCGCTAACGGGTGGCGACATCGGCGAGCACGCGCCTTCCGTCCGCTCTCAATGCTGGAACGTCGTCACAGCAGGTGTACCCGTTCGGTACTGCCGTCGGGGTTTTGCAGGACGAGGTGTCCGCCGCCGCGTTCCATCAGCTCCAGGACCAGGTTGTAGACCAAGAGCGCCCGGTTGATCGTGTCTGTCTTTGTGTCTCTGGTTCGTGTGCATGCCGTGGCGAGGGCGTCGACCGTGCGGGGGACGAGGTTCACGGTCACCTTGACCAGCGCGGTCCGGTCCGGGTCGGTCACGCGACCGCCGGCCCGTCGGCCGTCGCCCGTCGCTCTGCCTCCGGGTACGCGGCGTCCCTGCCGGCCCGGATGCCGACCGCCCATGCCAACTGGGCGCACCCGTGGGGGGTGCACTGGTAGCAGGTTCCGGGCCGCCAGGCGTTGCCACCGGGCTGGTGCTGCCGCCAGGTCAGGTCCGCCGCGATCCGCAGGGTGGCCGGGTCGGTGCCCTCGTCGTTCCGGCTCATGGTGCCGTCCCCGCCCGCTCGATCGCGCTGACACGCACGTAACCGCCGTAGCAGTCCCGGTGCCCCGGCCGATCCGGATCCCCGCACGACGGCAGGTGCGCCCATACCCAGACCTCCAACTCACCCTCACGGGTACGCGGATCGTCGCCATCAACGGCAACGAGCCGCAGCGTGGTCGCCTCCAAGGCCGGAACGCCGAGGAGGTTCCACTCGCCTGGCTGAAGGTGCAGGAGCGTGCCGGCCGGCACCCGAACGGCACCGGAGATCACGACCCCACCGCCTGCCGCTCGGCCGCCAACATCTCCGGGTCGACCACAGCCCGCAGCGCCGCCACCAGCCGGGCGCATCGCCCCGCCGGGTAGGACGGACACATCCGGCATTCCTCGCCGCCCTCGTGCGCGGCCACCGTTGACCGGGCCATGCCGAGGATGACCGGCCACACCGACCGAGGCATGATCGTCAACGGATGCTGGTCGACGGCGCTCATCGCCGCCGCCGTGTCCAGCGGAAGACGCCCGCGTTGTGCATGATCCGCAACAGGGGCAGCGGAACTTCGGTCCGTACGGCTGCCCGTGGAGTGCCCACTGGTCTGCAGTACCAATTCATCATCGCTCGCTCACCTCCGGGAAACGATGGGGAGGTGGAGGTGCGGCAACCCGTCTCCTCAGCGCCGCGCCCCCGGCGCCGAGCTGCCCGGGAGAGCATGGTCGGCACGTGGGAGGGCAGCGGCGACCTGCTTATCCCTCGGAAACGAGGTCGCCGCGCCTGTTGCAGACGGTACGGCGACGATCACGCAAGATGAGCCCCGAAGCGGGGGACTACCCCACGGTGGGGTGGTGTTCAGGCCACGCGGGCGCGCTCGGCCAGCGGGCGGAGGTCCGGTCGGGTGGTGGGCGTCTCGCGCACCACCAGCTCCCGGAGCAGACTCCTCATCAGCACGTTCAGGGTTGCCTCCTCCGGGACTTCACGGTCTGCCCGCAGGAGCATGTGGACGGCGGCCAGGTCGTTGCGCTGAGTGGCGTACCCACGTGCCAAGTGCAGGTAATGGGCGTAGCGGCGCTCCGTGCTGACCGTGTTCGTCACGTCAACCCGCTCACCGACCCGCAGCGCTTCCGATGGCCTCGACAGTTCCAACGTGACGGCCGCGCGGTGGATGCCGACGTTCGTCGCGCCGAAGTAGACGTGGTGGTACTCAGTCTCGCCGGTCACGGCTGCGGCGCTGGCGGCCACGTCCAAGGCGTCGAGCGCCCGCCGCTCGTCGCGCAACCGTGCGTGCTGGACCGCGAGCAGCAGGTGCAGCACGCCGAGCACGCTGAGCCGGTCATGTGCCTCGTCGTCGTGCCTGTTCAGGTCGCGGATGGCGTCGAGGCAGAGCGATGCCGACTCCTCGGTATGACCCCGGGTGCTCAACACCTGGGCCATCGTCCAAGCGGCAGCCCCCCGATAGACCGGGTCGTCTGCGGCACGGGCTGCGGCTACGGACCGGTCGGCAGCCAAAATGGCAATGTCGCTAGCACCTACCCGTTTGCCGTAGGCGCGGACGAGCGAGTAGACGTCGGCGGCGACCCGTTCGGCGTCCCTGCGATCGGCGCCCTCGGTTGCCTCCACCGTGGCGCGGGCAGTCTGGATCAGCTCGGGCAGCATCGGGGCCGTACGCGTGTACCGCTGCGGCGAGGTGGACCACGTCTGCCAGGTCCAGTCAACCGCCCGCCTCAGGCCGGGCAGGTCTACCGGACCGCCGAGCGTAGGGGCGTACTCGTGGAGCGCCGCGCGCACGGGCGCGATGCTTTCGTGCTCGGCCTGCTCGTCGGGCAGGTGGCCGACCGGCAGGCCGGTGAGCTTGTAAAGGTCGCGGACCTTCAGGATCCGGGCTATCTCGATCCAGTCGCCCAGCGAGGTGACCGACCGCTCGCCGGATTCCCACTTCCGCCAGCCAGAGACAGTGACACCCTTGAGTTGGGCGGCCACCGTCTGGGTGAGGCCGGCTCGCTCTCGGTAGAGCTTGATCCGCTGGCCCGGCGTCACGCCAGGCTCGATGACAGGGTCCATGATGGCCCGCCTCCCGCACGAGGTCGTCTGGCTTGCGACGGTACTCCAGATCGAGGGTGGTGACTGCTGACCTTCGCGATGGAGGACCAGCTCGCACGCGGTCCTCTGGTGCCCTGCCCGTTCAGCATCGAACGATCTGGTAGGGCTCGGGATGTCGGCGGTCGCTCTGGAGGTCTGGATCAGTTCTGTGCGCCGGAAGACTCCTACTCTCCGTGCATGATCCCCCAGAACTAGCCGACCGGCTATGTCGGCAGCGCGGCTGACCTGAGCGGAAAGATCATTTCCGGCAAGCTCCGACCTGTCGCCCTCGTGCTGCCGATCGCCTCCAGCATGCCTGTCCGGGTTCGGATGGCGGGGCGAGCGGGAGGGACCCTGGGTCGGTTCCCCTACCGGTCCCCTAAAGATCATCAGGCCGGGTCAGAAAACCGCTCCTGACCTGGCCTGATGCTATGCCGCTCTCGGCGGAGGATACGAGATTCGAACTCGTGAGGGTGTAAACCCAACACGCTTTCCAAGCGTGCGCCCTAGGCCTCTAGGCGAATCCTCCGTGAGACAGGGTACAGGTCCCGCCGAGATCTCCTAACCCAGTACCTCCGGCGAAGATCGAAGACCGGGGTGGTTACACTTGGCCAACCCCCCGTGCGGCGTCAACCTGTGAACCTCCCCAGGGCCGGAAGGCAGCAAGGATAAGCGGGCTCTGGCGGGTGCACGGGGGGCCTTTGCATCCCGGGCCCGGTGCCTCCGTCCCGTCCTACGGCCGATCAGAGGGCGCCAGCCCGGCCGGTAGCCCCCTATCCGAGCCGCCACGGCACTTCCCTTCCCGGTGAGGGCGGGGCGAGGTGGCCGTAGGACGCGGTGCGGCGGAGAATGGCTCGGTCGAGAGGAGGCGGGACGAGTGGCACTCGCGCTCTACCGCAAGTACCGGCCGCGCACCTTCGCCGAGGTGATCGGGCAGGAGCACGTCACCGAGCCGCTGTCGCAGGCACTGCGTACCGGGCGGCTGAACCACGCGTACCTTTTCTCGGGTCCACGTGGTTGCGGCAAGACCTCCAGCGCCCGGATCCTGGCCCGCTCGCTCAACTGCGAGCAGGGGCCGACCCCGGAGCCGTGTGGCGTCTGTGAATCGTGCCGGGCCCTGGCCGGGGACGGTGCCGGTTCGATCGACGTGATCGAGATCGACGCGGCCAGCCACGGTGGCGTCGACGACGCTCGCGAACTGCGGGAGCGGGCCTTCTTCGCGCCGGCCAACAGCCGGTTCAAGATCTACGTCATCGACGAGGCGCACATGGTCTCGTCGGCCGGCTTCAACGCCCTGCTCAAGCTGGTCGAGGAGCCGCCGGAGTTCGTCAAGTTCATCTTCGCCACGACCGAGCCGGAGAAGGTCCTCGGCACGATCAAGTCGCGTACCCATCACTACCCGTTCCGGCTGATCCCGCCCGGAGTGCTGCGGCCGTACCTGGAGCAGCTCACCGAGGCCGAGGGGGTCAAGGTCGACCCGGCGGTCTTCCCGCTGGTCGTACGCGCCGGTGGTGGCAGTGCCCGGGACTCGCTCTCGGTGCTGGACCAGTTGATCGCCGGTGCAGGTCCGGACGGGGTTGATTATGCCCGCGCGGTCGCCCTGCTCGGGGTGACCGACGGCGCGCTGATCGACGAGATGTGCGACGCGATCGCCGCCGGGGACGGCGCGGCGGCGTACGGCACCGTCGACCGGGTCGCCGAGGCCGGTCACGACCCCCGGCGGTTCGCCACCGACCTGCTGGAACGGCTCCGTGACCTGATCGTCCTGCAACAGGTGCCGGACGCGGCGGCGAAGGGCCTGATCGACGGCCCGTCGGACCAGGTCGAGCGGATGACCGCGCAGGCGCAGCGGATCGGCGCGGCGACGCTCTCCCGGTGTGCCGACATCGTGCACAACGGCCTGGTCGAGATGCGCGGCACCACCGCGCCTCGACTGCTGCTGGAACTGGTCTGCGCCCGGATGCTGCTGCCCGGTGTCGACGACTCCGACCGTGGCCTGTTGCAGCGGCTGGAGCGGATGGAGCGTCGGCTGACGCTCGTCGGTGACCCGGGGCCGTCGGCCGCCGCCGGCTCCGCGCCGGTCGTCGACCCCGCACCGGTACGTCCGACCTCCGCCCCCGCGTCAACAGTCGACCCTTCCGGTCCGTCCTCGATGTCGGCCGGGCAGAACATGGCACCGGCCGGGCGGGACACGGCACCGGCCGGGCGGGACGTCCCGCCGGCCGGTCAGGTCGGCCCGGCCGGAGCGACGGCCCCGGCACCGACGACCCCGTCGCCGACCCGCTCGGTGGTGATGCCCGATCCGGTCACCCCCGACCCACCGGCCCCCGGTTCGGCCACCCCCGGCGTGCTGGACGCCGTCGCCGTACGGCGGCAGTGGGGCGAGGTGGTGGGCCTGATCAATCGGACCAACAAGCGGATCGCCGCCCTGGTACGCGACGCGGTGGTCCGGGACCTGGACAACGGCACCCTGGTCCTGACGGTCAAGTCGCCGGTGCTCGCCCAGATGGTGGTCAGTCACGTCGAGGTGTTGTCGGACGCGATCTACCAGGAGTTCGGGGAGCGCTGGCAGATCCGGTGCGAGGTGGCCGGGGACCAGCGGGCGGGAGCCGGTTCGGCCGGACCACGTGCGGCCGTGGCCGCCCCGCCCCGGAACACCGCCGCACGGGACGCGGCACCCAGGAGCGCGCCGCCGGCACCGTCCGCGTCGACGGAGAGCCCGCCCTGGGACACCTCGACCGGCAACACCCGGGGCACCGCACCGGGTCGGTCACCGGCCGGCGGCAACCCCGCCAACCAGGTACGTGATTCAGCGAACACTCCGGCCAGTGGTGCGGAGGAGAACGGCTGGCCGGAGCCGGCGCGCCCGGGTGGAGCGGTGCCCGCCGCCGCCCCGGCCGCGCAGGAGTGGCCGGAGCCGACCCGGCCCGGTGGCGCGAACGGGAGCGCGGATCCGGTCGCACCGGCGGCCCGGGTGCAGACCGCCCCGGCCCCCGCGTCGGTGACGACGAACGGTTCCGTACCCGGTGCTCCGGTGGGGAACGGTCAACCGGGCAGCGGTCTCGCGGCGGCCCGTGCGGCGGCGGCCGGGCGTGGTCCAAAACCGCAGGCCACGGTGCGTACGGCGGACCGGGAGTGGGCTGGCGAGCCCCCCTACGACCCGGACTACGACGGTCCCGTCCGATCGACGGGCGTCGGTTACGAGGGCTTCGACCCGGGTGACGAACCGCTGGACGAGGTGGTTGACGAGCGGACCGCGCGCCAGACCAGCGAGCAGCAGGCGGTGCAGTTGCTGCAACAGACGCTCGGCGCGGAGCGGATCGGCGAAATCGACAATACGAAGTAAATACCAATCGAGCGTTGATTACCGTTAGGTGACGACCGCGATAAATGTTCTGACTGTCCATTTGCGAGCGATGGCAAATGGGCCAGCGGGGCGAGCCCGGATCTCTTATGATCAGCCGCCCCCTCTTCAGAACGGTCAGGACCAGTGCGGCGAGAATTCTCTGTGCCCGAGCGACTCGGCCTCTTCGGAGTGGCCATCGCTCCGGTGGCGGCGGTCTGGCCGTGGCTGACCGGCACCACCGGAGTGGCCGCGCCGTGTCCGCTGCGTTGGTTGACCGGTGTGCCCTGCCCCGGTTGCGGTCTCACCACGGCCGCGGTCGCGCTGGTGCACGGTGACGTCCTCGGTGCGATCCGGGCAAATCCGGTAATTCTCGGCCTCGCCGTACTGGCGTTGGCCGTGGGTCCGCTGCTCGGGCTCCGGGCGCTCGGTGTGCTTCCCGCACCGGTCGCCTGGTCGGTCCGGGCCCGCCGGATGGCGGGACGGGGGGTGGTCCTGCTCGCGCTGGCGAGCTGGGTCTTCCAGTTGATTCGGCTCGGCGTCGGCTGAGCATCCTCCACAAGGAGTTAACCCCTGATGTTTGCCAACTGGATCACGCGCGTCGGCGCGTACATCGTCGATGGTCTGATCGTCGCCCCCTTCTCGATCCTGGCCGTGGTGCTCGACGGGCCGGGTACCGACCCGGAGACCGGCCTGGCCACCGGCCCGGGGCCGCTCTACTGGGTCTTCGCCGTGCTCGGCTTCGCGCTGTCCGCCTACAACCGCTGGTTCCAGGCGGGTAAGACCGGCCAGAGTTGGGGCAAGAAGGCGCTCGGAATCCGCCTGGTCGGCGAGGCCACCGGCCAGCCGATCGGTGCCGGCAAGGCGTTCCTGCGCGACATCGCGCACATCGTCGACATCATCATCTGCTACGTCGGTTTCCTCTTCCCGCTCTGGGACAGCAAGCGGCAGACCCTGGCCGACAAGATCGTCAAGACGGTCGTGGTCAAGGGCTGAACGTCCCACGCGGTCGTGGGTGACCTGAATCGCTCGCGGTAGCCGTACCGGGCCGTGTCCCGTCGACCGGTGGTCGGCGGGACATGGCCTAGGCTGGGGTGGACCGTTTCCGCTCTTTCGAGGAGTCGCCGTGCGTCCGGGTGGACAGCCCAATATGCAGCAGATGTTGAAGCAGGCGCAGAAGATGCAGCAGCAGCTCGCGGTGGCGCAGGCGGAACTGGCCGAGGCCGTACTGACCGGCACCGCCGGCGGTGGCCTGGTCACCGTCACGATCACCGGTGCCGGCGAGATCACCGCCGTGAAGATCGACCCGAAGGCGGTCGACCCGGAGGACGTGGAGACGCTGGAGGACCTGGTGCTGGCCGCCGTACACAATGCCAGCGAATCGGTGCGCAAGCTGACCGAGGAGAAGATGGGCCCGGTCACCGGTGGCATGGGCGGCCTCGGCCTGCCCGGTTTCTGAGTCGCCGGAGATGTACGAAGGTGCGATCCAGGACCTGATCGACGAGTTGGGGCGGCTGCCGGGCGTCGGCCCGAAGAGTGCCCAGCGGATCGCGTTCCACGTGTTGTCGGCCGATCCGGCCGACGTCACCCGGCTGGCGACGGCGCTGCGCAAGGTCAAGGAACTGGTGCGCTTCTGCACCAGTTGCTTCAACGTGGCCGAGTCCGAGCAGTGCCGGATCTGCCGCGACCCGCGCCGTGGCGTCGAGGTGCTCTGTGTGGTCGAGGAGCCGAAGGACGTGGTCGCGATCGAGCGGACCGGGGAGTTCCGGGGCCGCTACCACGTGCTCGGCGGTGCGATCAATCCACTCGAGGGCATCGGCCCGGACAATCTGCGGGTCCGTGAACTGATGGCCCGACTCGCCGACGGTGAGGTCAAGGAGCTGATCCTGGCGACCGACCCGAACACCGAGGGCGAGGCCACCGCCACCTACCTGGCCCTGCTGGTCAAGCCGATGGGGATCGCCGTCACCCGGCTCGCCAGCGGTCTGCCGGTCGGTGGCGACCTGGAGTACGCCGACGAGATCACCCTCGGCCGCGCCTTTGCCGGTCGGCGTACCGTCTGATTTTTCCCTTTTCGGCCGCCGGACGGGTCGGCGGAGCCCTCGGCCCGTCCCACCCGCACCATCGGTCACGATCGACGCGTTGGCCCCGCAGCGGTACGAACCCGGCACCCCGGTTCGTACCGCCGGGCACCCACCGACGCTGATCTCCCAGCCGCCCCCCGGGGCACCGGCGCGGCTGAGCTCCGGCTCAGCACCAGGCCCGGCGATGTGACACCCGTCGTTGGACCATGCGGGCTGCCGTTATAGATCACCTTCTAGGTGTCGGCTTGGTAGAGATTCCGATCTGGCCGTTCCGTTCGAGGTCCCGAGCCCATTAGCCTGCCGCACACGGACCGTGCCAAAACCCCGGCGTAGGTCATGCGCATGACAGAGGTGAGAGATGCAGGCGAGAAGGCTCAGGTCGGCGATCGCCGTCGCGGCCGCTGCCGTGATGGCCGCCGGCGTGGCGGGATGTGCGTCGAGTGACCGAGAAGAGGGTGGAGAGGGAAGTGCCACCGGTGGCACCTTCGTCTTCGCCGGTGCCGGTGACCCGAAGAACTTCGACCCGATCTTCAACGATGACGGTGAGTCGTTCCGGCCGGTCCGTCAGATGTTCGAGACGCTGGTGACCCACAAGCCGGGCACCGCCGAGGTGGTCGGTGGCCTGGCCGAGAGCTGGGAGCACGACGCGACCGGCAAGGTGTGGACGTTCAAGCTGCGCAAGAACGTCAAGTTCCACGACGGCACCCCCTTCAACGCTGCCGCGGTCTGCTTCAACTTCGACCGCTGGTACAACATGAAGGGCGCCGCGGCGCAGAGCCAGATGCTCTACTACCAGGACGTCTTCGGTGGTTTCGCGGCCAACGAGGCGGAGACGGCCGGCAAGTCGATCTACGACAAGTGCGAGGCCAAGGACGAGGGCACCGCCGTCGTCTCGCTGAACACGTACAAGGGTGCCTTCCCGGGTGCGTTCGCGCTCACCTCGCTCTCCATGGCCAGCCCGGAGGCGCTGAAGAAGTCGAACGCCGACACGGTCACGCAGAACGGCGACTCCTTCGAGTACAGCGAGTTCGCCACCACCAGCCCGGTCGGCACCGGCCCCTTCACCTTCGGTGGCTGGGACAAGGCCAAGAACGAGATCACCCTGAACCGCAACGCGGACTACTGGGGTGAGAAGGCCAAGGTCGACAAGGTGATCATCAAGATCATCAAGGACGAGACCACCCGCAAGCAGGAGCTGCGCGCGGGCACCGTCCAGGGCATCGACTTCCCGGCCCCGGCCGACCGCAAGGCGCTGGAGGCCGAGGGCTTCCAGGTCCTCAACCGCCCGGCCTTCAACATCCTCTACCTCGGCATCAACCAGAAGAACAACCCGAAGCTGGCGGACCTGAAGGTGCGTCAGGCGATCGCCCACGCGCTCAACCGGGAGCAGCTCGTCCAGACCAAGGCGCCGGGTGGCTCCAGTGTGGCCAGCCAGTTCCTGCCGGACACCGTGCTCGGCTACGCGCCGGACGCCCAGAAGTACGAGTACAGCGTGGACAAGGCGAAGGCCCTCCTCAAGGAGGCCGGTGCCGAGAACATGACGCTCAACTTCTACTACCCGCCGGACGTCTCCCGGCCGTACATGCCGAACCCGCAGGAGATCTTCACCGTTCTCGCCAACGACCTCCAGGCCGTCGGCATCAAGGTCAACGGTGTGCCCCGCCCGTGGAACGGTGGCTTCAAGGACGACGTGCAGCAGTTCGGCAAGCACGACCTGCACATCCTCGGCTGGACCGGTGACTACAACGACCCGGGCAACTTCGTCGGCACCTTCTTCGGCCGTGCCAAGCCGGAGTTCGGTGACGAGAAGATGACCGACATGTTCGCCGCCATCACCGCCGCCGACGCGACCGTCGACGAGGCCGCCAAGAAGACGGCCTGGGAGCAGGTCAACCGGGACATCGCCACCAAGTGGCTGCCGGCCATCCCGGTCTGGCACGCGCCGCCGGCGATCGTCGTCACCAAGGACGTCAAGGGTCTGGTCGCCAGCCCCCTGACCGCCGAGGACTTCAACACGGTGTCGGTTTCCGGCAGCTGACCCAGCGGTCACCTCGCGTACAGATGCGGCCCGGGCCGGGCGACTCCGTCCGGCTCGGGCCGCTCCTGCGGGTATCGAGAACATGGTGTGTGAGAGATGTTGCGAGTCGTAGTTCGCCGCCTGCTACAGCTGGTGGTGACCCTGATCGCGCTGACCGCGCTGATCTTCGTCTGGCTCCGGAACCTGCCCGGTGGCCCAATCGACGCACTGCTCGGTGAACGGGCCACCCCCGAGCGGCGGGAACTGCTTACCAAGGCGCTCGGGTACGACCAGCCGATCCTGGTCCAGTACGGCAAGTTCATGCAGCGAATCCTGACCGGCGACTTCGGTAACTCGATCCGCACCGGCGACCCGGTGGTCGAGGTGCTCGGGCGGGCCTTCCCGGCAACGGTAGAACTGGCCCTCGCCGCGATGATCATCGCGGTCGGGCTCGGTATCCCGCTCGGCTACCTGGCCGCCCGGCACCGGGGTCGAACCCTGGACAACCTGACCGTCGGCGCGACCCTGCTCGGCATCTCGATTCCGATCTTCTTCCTGGGCTACCTGCTCAAGGACGTGCTCACCCAGAACATCCACTGGTTCCCGCCGTCCGGCCGGGTCAGCACGGGGCTGGACAACACCAACGTGACCGGGTTCTTCGTACTCGACGGGTTGCTCACCCGGGAGTTCGACGCCACCGCCGACGCGCTCTGGCATCTCATCCTGCCGGCGATCACCCTGGCCACCATTCCGCTGGCGGTGATCGTACGGATCACCCGGGCCAGTGTGCTGGACGTGCTGAACGAGGACTTCATCCGTACCGCCGAGGCCAAGGGTCTGCGTCACCAGACCATCCGGGGGCGGCACGTGCTGCGTAACGCCCTGCTGCCGGTGGTGACCACGATCGGTCTCCAGACCGGCGCGCTGCTGGCCGGCGCGGTGTTGACCGAGAAGGTCTACAACTGGGGTGGACTCGGCACACTGATCACCGACTCGATCACCGGCAGCCGGGACTATCCGGTGTTACAGGCGCTGATCCTGGTCGCCGCCCTGGTCTTCATCGTGGTCAACCTGCTGGTCGACCTCTCCTACGCGGTCATCGACCCCAGGGTGCGTGTGCGATGAGCGAGCCGAACAAGCAAGGTGATGGCGTGAGCGACCCGAACGAGTTGAGCCGCCCGAGCGAGCGGAGCGGCGGGGCGAGCGGGCGCGGCGTCACCGCGCTGGCCGAGCGGAAGAAGGCCCGGCTGGACGAACTGGCCCGGGCCAGCGCCGACTCCGGCGGCGTGAGCATGTTCCGCGACATCGTACGGCGGCTCTCCCGCAACCCGGTCGCGGTGACCGGCGCGGTCATCGTCGGTCTCTTTGTCCTGGTGGCGATCCTCGCCCCGCTGATCGCCCCGCACGACCCGACCCAGCGGTTCAAGGAACTCACCGACGGGCTGACCGTGGACACGATCCCCGGCGCCCGCGACGGCTTCCCGCTCGGATCGGACCCGCTGGGGCGCGACTTCGCCTCCCGGCTGATCTACGGCGCCCGGCAGACCCTGATCGTCGGCGTCCTGGCTACCCTGATCGGGCTCGCCCTGGGGGTGCTGATCGGGGCGATCGCGGGCGCGTTCGGTGGCTGGGTCGACGTCGTCCTGATGCGGCTCACCGACGTCATGCTGGCCCTGCCCGGCCTGCTGCTCGCCATCACCCTGGTCGCGCTCGCCAGCCGGTCCAGCCAGTGGACGGTGATCTTCGCGGTCGCGATCGTCAGCGTGCCGATCTTCGCCCGCCTGCTGCGCGGCTCGATGCTCGCGCAACGGGAGAGCGACCACGTGCTCGCCGCCCGCGCGCTCGGCGTCAAGGAGCGCTCGATCGTGCTGCGGCACATGCTGCCGAACTCGCTCACCCCGGTCATCGCCCAGGCGACGCTCACCTTCGCGGTCGCCATCCTGGAGGCCGCCGCGCTCTCCTTCCTCGGACTCGGCGACCCGGACATCAACCGGGCCGAGTGGGGCCTGATGCTCGGCGTCGACGGTCAGCGCTACTTCGAGGTACGGCCGGAGCTGGCCTACTATCCCGCCCTCGCGATCATCGTCGTCGCGCTCGGGTTCACCCTGCTGGGTGAGGCGATGCGCGAGGCGATCGACCCGAAGAACCGGCGGTGACCGTGATGCTTTCGCACGTACACCCGGTCGCTTCGCCCGGGCACCACGGGTCAGAGGGGGAACCGGCATGAGTCTGCTCGACGTACGGGATCTGAGTGTGGTCTTCAACCGCCGGGGCGAGCGTTCGTTCACCGCGGTCGACCAGGTCAGCTTCTCGGTGGAACCGGGACAGACGGTCGGCCTGGTCGGCGAGTCCGGCTGCGGCAAGAGCGTGACCAGCCTGGCGATCATGGGATTGCTGCCGAAGCGCGGCAACAAGGTCACCGGTGAGGTGATGTTCGAGGGGACCGACCTGCTCAAGCTTCGTCCCAACGACATGCGGGACCGGCGGGGCCGGGAGATCGGCATGATCTTCCAGGACCCGCTCTCCTCGCTCAACCCGGTCCTGCCGATCGGCCTACAGGTCGCCGAGGTGCTGGAACGGCACCAGGGACGTGACCGCAAGCAGGCGCTGCGGGAGGCGCGGGACCTGCTGGACGCGGTCGGCATCCCGGATCCGGACCGGCGGCTGAGCGAGTACCCGCACCAGATCTCCGGTGGCATGCGCCAGCGGGCGCTGATCGCGATCGCGCTGGCCTGCAAGCCGAGGCTGCTGATCGCCGACGAGCCCACCACCGCGCTGGACGTGACCATCCAGGCGCAGATCCTGACCCTGCTGAAGGAACTGGTCGACTCGTCCGGGACCGCCCTGATCATGATCACTCACGACCTCGGGGTGGTCGCCGGTCTCTGCGACAGTGTCAACGTCCTGTACGGCGGCAAGGTGGTGGAGACCGCCGACCGGCACGAGCTGTTCGCCCGCCCGCGTCACCCGTACACCCACGGGTTGCTCAGTTCGGTGCCCCGGCTCGACTCCCTGCGTGGCGAGCGACTGCACGCGATCCGGGGTTCGGTCTCGGACAACATCCCCTGGTCGGAGGGGTGCGCCTTCGCCCCGCGCTGCGACCGGGTGGTCGACGCGTGCCTGGACGGCTCCCCGGCCCTGGAGTCCACCGCGGCCGGTGGGCGACTGCGCTGCAACAACCCGGTACTTGAGGAGGTGGCGGCGTGACCGAGTCCACCGCAGACGTGTCCCGGTCCGCTGCCGCGCCCCCCGCGCCGAGGCAAACACCCGAGGCCGAGCCCCAGATCCCCGAGGCCGGAAGCCAGATCCCGGAGGCCGGGACGCCGACGCCGGAGGCCGGGACGCCGACCCACGAGTCCGGGACGCAGGCGCCGCTGATCGAGCTGCGTGACCTCAAGGTGCACTTCCCGATCAAGAGCGGGGTGCTCTTCGACCGCACCGTCGGGTACGTCTACGCGGTCGACGGTGTCTCCCTCTCCATCCGGGCGGGTGAGACGTACGGCCTGGTCGGCGAGTCGGGGTGCGGCAAGTCCACCCTCGGCCGTGGACTGCTTCGCCTGGTCGAACCGACCGCCGGTGAGATCATCTTCGACGGCACCGACGTGCGCTCGCTCAAGGGCGAGTCGATGCGCCGGGCCCGCCGCCGGATGCAGATGATCTTCCAGGATCCGCTCTCCAGCCTCGACCCGCGCCAGTCGGTGCAGTCGTTGCTGGTCGAGGGGCTCAAGGCGCACGGGCTGGCCGACGACAAGGCCGAGACCAACCGGCGACTGCGGGAGACGCTGGACGCCGTCGGGCTGCCCGCCTCGGCGCTGCGCAAGTTCCCGCACGAGTTCTCCGGCGGCCAGCGCCAGCGGATCGGCATCGCCCGGGCGCTGGTGCTCGGACCGGACCTGATCGTCGCCGACGAGCCGGTCTCCGCGCTCGACGTGTCAATCCAGGCCCAGGTGATCAACCTGCTCGAGGATCTGCAGGCCGAGCGGGGACTGACGTACCTGATCATCGCGCACGACCTGGCCGTGGTCCGGCACATCGCCGACACGGTCGGCGTGATGTACCTGGGTGGCCTGGTCGAGGAGGCGTCCAGCGACGACCTCTACCGGGAGCCGATGCACCCGTACACCAAGGCGCTGATGTCGGCGGTGCCGGTGCCGGACCCGGTGGTGGAGGATCGTCGCGAGCGGATTCTGCTCGCCGGGGACCTGCCGTCGCCGACCAATCCGCCGTCCGGTTGCCGGTTCCACACCCGTTGCCCGTGGGCCCAGCCGACCCGCTGCCGGGACGAGCGGCCGGCGCTGCGGGAGACGGTCACCGGGCACCGGGTGGCCTGCCACTTCGCCGAGGACATCGCGGCCGGTCGAATCCGTCCGCACGACGTGGAGCCGGAGCTTGTCCGCCCCACCGACCTAACCTCCCCCGGCGAAACCGGCGACCTAATCCCCACCGTCTAGGGGTAAGGAAGGGCCCCCTCCTATCGTTTTTTGTATAGGAAGGGGCCCTTCCTAACACCTCAGCAGGTGCTGAGCATCTCGGTGAGGGTGGTTTTCTCGGCCGAGGTGACGGTGAGCTTCCAGTGGTGCTTCACCGTGATCCAGCCTTCGGCGTACGTGCACCAGTAGTCGCGGTTCGGTGGTTTCCACTCCTCCGGCCCCTGGTCGCCCTTGCTCCGGTTGCTCGCCGCCGACACCGCCAGTAGCTGGGGGCGGGTGAGGTCGTTGGCGAAGTCGCCCCGTTCGGCGTCGCTCCACTCGTCCGCCCCGGAGCGCCAGGCGTTGGCCAACGGGACCATGTGGTCGATGTCGACATCCGCCGGGTCGGTGAGCGCCCGGTTGTCGTACACGCTGGTCCACCGGCCCCCGACCACGTTGCAACCGGAGAGCTTGATGTCCTCGCCGTCGCGTTGCAGCACGGTGTCGCGTACGTCGCAGTTCTTGCCGGCGTCGCGCCAGTGCGGGAAGTGGTCCCGGTCGTACCCCTTCATAGAGCTGGCCTGGGCCACCGTCAGCTCGGCGAGCTGGTTGACCGCGCTGCCGGTCCCGGTCGAGCTGGGGTCCGGGGTGGCCGCGCCGGACGGGCCACAGGCGGCGGCGCCGAGGGCGAGCGTCGAGGCGAGTGCGGCCGAGGCGAGCCGTCGGGCTCCTGGTCTGGTACGCGGGTACGACACCAGCCAAGCTTGAGGGCTGTTCGGGGTATCCGCACAGTATCCGGTGTTGGTTTCGGCGTTTCGTGACATTCGCCGTATCGCGCGAGGCATGTTGGACAGCGTGCCTCAATCGTCGATGCCGATCCGAATCGCCAGCCCGGCCGGTCGAGGGCTGCTCTTCGCGGCGGTCCTCGCCTCGGGCATGGTCTTCCTGGACGCGACAGTGGTCAACGTGGCGCTGCCGCACATCGGGCGGGGTCTGGACGCGGAGGTATCGGGTCTACAGTGGACGATTGACGGGTATCTGCTCACCCTGGCGGCGTTTGTCCTGCTCGGCGGGGCACTCGGCGACCGCTACGGGCGGCGCCGGGTCTTCCTGATCGGGGTCTTCTGCTTCACCGCGGCCTCGGTCCTGTGCGGGCTGGCGCAGAACATCGAGTGGCTGATCGCCGCCCGGTTCCTCCAGGGAGTGGGCGGGGCGCTGCTTACCCCCGGTTCGCTCTCCCTGATCCAGGCCAGCTTCCACCCCGCCGACCGGGGAAAGGCGATCGGCGCCTGGTCCGGGTTCTCCGGTGTCTCGACCGCGCTCGGTCCGCTGCTCGGCGGCTGGCTGATCGACGCCCTCTCCTGGCGCTGGATCTTCTTCATCAACGTGCCGCTCGCGGTGGTCGTGGTGCTCGCCGCGCTGCGCTGGGCACCGGAAAGCCGGGCGGCCGATACGGCGAGCCGGGCTGGTGACACGGCGAGCCGGGCGACCGCCGGTGCCGGCGGGGCGATGGTCGGGGCGGGCGGCCGGGCCGGGCCACGGTTCGACGTCACGGGCGCCGCGCTCGGCGCGGTCGGGCTGGCCGGGATCACCTTCGCCCTGATCGAGGCGTCGCAGCGTGGTGGCGCAAGTGAGGTCATGGCACCGGTCGCGGGCGGGGTCGGTCTGCTCGCGGCGGTGGCGTTCGTTCTGCTGGAACGACGCAAGGGCAACGCCGCCATGCTGCCACCGAGGCTGTTCCGCCGCAGGCTCTTCGCGGTGCTGAACATCTACACCGTGGTCGTCTGGGCCAGCCTCAACGGGTTCAGCTTCTTCCTCTCCGTACAACTGCAGAACGTCGCCGGGTACTCCGCGCTCAAGACCGGGCTGGCCAACCTGCCGATGACCGTCCTGCTGCTGGTCGGTTCGCCCCGAGCCGGCGCGCTGGCCGCGCGGATCGGCCCCCGGCTGCCGCTGACCGTCGGGCCGGTGATCGCCACCGGTGGCCTACTGCTGCTGCGTGGAATCGGCCCGCACGCCAACTTCTGGACCGACGTGGTGCCCGGGGTGTTCCTCTTCGGGCTCGGGTTGACCATGGTGGTCGCTCCGCTGACCGCATCGGTGCTGGCCGCCGCCGAGGACCGGTTCGCCGGGGTAGCGAGCGGATTCAACAACGCGGCGTCCCGGGCCGGTGGCGTGCTGGCGATCGCGGCGTTGCCGCTGCTGGTCGGGCTCTCCGGCGCCGCCTACCGGATGCCGACCGAACTCGCCCAGGCGTTCCGCGCGGCGATGCTCTGGTGCGCCGGTCTGATGGTCTGCGGTGCGCTGCTGGCCCTGTTCCTGATCCGCCAGCCCGATCGGGAACGGCGGGAGGCGGACGATTGAGTTCCGTCCCCTGGATTGGGAACGGCGGGACGCGGACGATTGAGCACGTTCCCCCCGACCGGGAACGGCGGGAGGCGGACGGTTCAGCCCGTCCGCCTCCCGAAAGAAGATTTCGCGATCAGCCGCGAACCTGGTTCACCGCGCTGGTGATGGCGGTGACCGAAGCGGTGACGATGTTCGCGTCCAGCCCGACACCCCAGACCGTACGACCGTCGACCTCGGCCTCGACGTACGCCGCCGCCTGGGCGTCGCCGCCGGAGGAGAGCGCGTGCTCGTGGTAGTCCAGCACCCGGACCCGTACGCCGACGCTCTGCAGGGCGTTGACGTACGCGTCGATCGGGCCGTTACCGACCGAGGAGAGGGTACGGATCTCGCCGCCGAACCGTACGTCGGCCTCGATCTCGACCTTGTCGTCGACCGTGCCGGTCCGGTACGCCAGCAGCGAGAGCACCGGCTGCGGCTGGTGGTCGACCAGGTAGTGCCCGGCGAAGATCTCCCACATCCGGCTCGGCTCGATCTCGCCACCGGCGTTGTCGGTCACCTGCTGGACCACGCCGGAGAAGTCGATCTGGAGCCGACGCGGCAGGTCCAGGTTGTGCTCGGCCTTCATGACGTACGCGACGCCGCCCTTGCCGGACTGCGAGTTGACCCGGATGACCGCCTCGTAGGTGCGGCCCAGGTCCTTCGGGTCGATCGGCAGGTACGGCACCCCCCAGGGGTACTCGTCCAGCGGCACCCCGGCGGTCCGGGCGTCGGCGGCGAGCGCGTCCAGCCCCTTCTTGATCGCGTCCTGGTGCGAGCCGGAAAAGGCGGTGTAGACCAGGTCGCCCGCGTACGGGTGCCGCTCGTGCACGGGTAGCTGGTTGCAGTACTCGACCGCCCGCTTGATCTCGTCGATCGAGGAGAAGTCGATCTGCGGGTCGATCCCCTGCGAGAAGAGGTTCAGCCCCAGCGTGACCAGGTCCACGTTGCCGGTGCGTTCGCCGTTGCCGAACAGGCAGCCCTCGATCCGGTCGGCTCCGGCCAGCAGGCCCAGCTCGGCGGCGGCGACGCCGGTGCCCCGGTCGTTGTGCGGGTGCAGGGAGAGGATCACGCTGTCCCGCCGGGGCAGGTGACGGTCCATCCACTCGATCGAGTCGGCGTAGACGTTCGGGGTGGCCATCTCGACCGTCGCCGGCAGGTTGATGATCAGCGGCCGGTCCGGGGTCGGGTCGATGACCTCGATCACCGCGGCGCAGACCTCCAGGGCGTAGTCGAGTTCGGTCCCGGTGTACGACTCGGGCGAGTACTCGTAGTAGATCTCGGTGTCCGGGGTGTGGATCTCGGCGTACTTCTGGCAGAGCCGCGCGCCCTGGGTGGCGATGTCGGTGATGCCGTCCCGGTCCAGCCCGAAGACCACCCGCCGTTGCAGCGTCGAGGTCGAGTTGTAGAAGTGCACGATCGCCCGCTTCGCACCGCGCAGCGACTCGAAGGTCCGCTCGATCAGGTGTTCCCGGCACTGGGTCAGCACCTGGATGGTCACGTCGTCCGGGATCAGGTCCTGCTCGATGAGCTGCCGGACGAAGTCGAAGTCGGTCTGGCTGGCCGACGGGAAGCCGACCTCGATCTCCTTGTAGCCCATCTGGACCAGGAGTTGGAACATCCGACGCTTGCGTTCGGGCGACATCGGATCGATCAGCGCCTGGTTCCCGTCGCGCAGGTCCACGGCGCACCAGCGGGGCGCGGTCTCGACCTGCCGGGTCGGCCACCGCCGGTCGGGCAGATCAACGGCAAACTGCTGCTGGTACGTCTGGTAGCGCTGGTACGGCATCCGGCTGGGGCGCTGCCGGGCGATCGGATCGGTGTCGGTGTCGGCTGGGTTGGGCATGGTCGAAGACTCCCGTGGTCATGCGGCGTCAGCGCCGGGAAGGACGAGGTGTCGGGCGGGAACCGGCTGGTCGACGATGGTCAACCGGCGAGGGTCGGACGGCGCGCGTCAACTCCGCGACGAGGTGCCGGCCGGATGGGCCTCGTCGCGGCAGCGAAGGAGAAGCGCCTGCCACATGACATCGGTCACCCTACGTGAGCGATTTCGGTTCCGGAAGTCCAGTCCGGAGTCTGGGATGCGGATCGCAACCGCGCAGGTGGCGTGGGTGCCGTTGGCCGTACGCTGCCGCTCGGTCCGGCGTCGCGGCCCACCGTGCCGGGTGCGCCACCCCGTTCGGGTCGACTCCGCGCCGCCATTCGGTCGCGGTGCGTGTTTGGGCTGCTGTCGACCGAGTGGGGAGCTGGCGCTCAGTTGAGCAGCAGGTCGGCCAGCGGGCGGCGCTGGCGCAGGCCGGTCTCCCAGCGGCGCAGGTCCTCCGGGAGCGAGAGCGGGTCGCCGAGCCGGCCCACCGCGATCACCGCGTGTGGGCGTACGTCGGTCGGCAGTTCCAGGTCGATCCGGAGTCCGGCCAGGTCCACCCCGGCGAGCTGGTGCGCGTGCAGGTCCAGCGCGGTTGCCTGGATGGTGAGATGTGCCACAGCCTGACCCAGGTCGTACGCGGCCTGGGTGGGCGGGCAGCCGCTCGTCGCGGTCGCGGTGTGCGCGCCGAGCAGCAGCAGCGACGCGTTCCCGGCCCAGCGCTCGTTGGCCGGGCCGACATTGGTCAGGATGCGCTTGTACGTCTCGTCGTCGCGCTGCCCCACGATGAAGCGCCACGGCTGGCTGTTGCCGGCCGAGGGCGCCCAACGGGCCGCTTCGAGCAGCGACAGCACTTCGGTGTCGGTCAATGTCGCCGAAGGATCGAAGGCATGCGGGCTCCACCTGGCCGCGAGCAGCGGGGTTAGCTCCACCATGGTGCCGAGTGTGCCGTATCGGGTGATCTGTCGACTCGTCGGGGTCACCAGTTGTGAACGAGCGCACCCGTAACGTAAAGGGAGATCATCTCGTTGGGGTGCCGGTCGATGTCGCCTCGACGCTGGGTGTCGGCGGCGCTGCCGTACGCAACGCGGAGCCGGCCACCACCGGGCCGGGCAGGGTCACCGTGGCGGGCGCCGGCGTGGGGTCACCGACCAGCAGCAGGGTGCCGAACGCCACCCGGGCGGCGGTCAGGGTCCCGTCGGTGTCGAAGCAGTAGATCCCGATCTCCAGCGGTGCGCTCAGCGAGGCCGCCGTCGAGTCGACCGAGAAGCAGGTGCCCCGAGAGTTCGGCAGTGCCTTGGTGGTCGATACCGCCAGCGACGCCTGCCGGTCGGTGAGCACCGAGCGCCAGTCGGTGAACACGCGCTGCACCCGGGGGTCGATGCTGGCCGGCACCGGTTTGTCCGGCGCGGCCACCCGTACGCACGTGCTGGGGTCCGGACGGGCGGCCGAGGGGAGCGCGCACTGGTAGATCCCGTTCCGGGTCTGCGCCATCGCGATGTCGGCGGTCCCACCGAGGGCGCCACCAGGGATGTCCACCCGCCAGGTGCCGTCGGTGGCGCTGGTCACGGCCACCGTACGGTTCGGCCGCCCGGATCGGGAGAGCGTGTAGTACGCCCGCAGGTGCCGGTCCTCGGCCGCCGCCGCGAGCGCCGCCAACTGCGTACGGGCGTCGGTGTCGGCGGCGGATGCCGCGGCGCCGCTCGCGGTGGCCGGCGCGCTCGCCGACGGCGTCGACGTGGCGTCGGCCGGCTCGCCGCCACCGCACCCGCCGAGTACGACCATCAGCCCGCCGGCCACCAGCGCGTTGACCAGCCAGCGAGCCGGCGCTCCCCGGGGAAGCGAAGTGGTTTGGTTCGGCGGAGTGGTTCGGTTCGGCAGAACGGGCGGTGCGGGCGGAGCGGTGACCGGGTCGGTGTGGGAAAGGTCGGCTGCCGGGCGCATCGTGCCATTGTCGGCCCTCCTCCCGCGTACTGATCAGTCAGTCGAGCCAGCGCGCCCGGCGTGTCGCGGTCGCCACCGATCGGGCCGTGCCGGTGTGTCGCGGTCGCCACCTCCCGTGGGGGCGTGAGCGAGTGTCCGGTCGGCCGGATGGTGGGATCGTGGCTGCCCCCGGTCCCTGCCGGGCCGGTACCCTGAGGGTCGTTCATACGGCGCCGCCGGTTCGTGCCGGCGGCGTCGGCACGCTCCGGGTTCAAAGGAGCAGGCTGCGCGGAGTCGGTGCGACACGGCCGACGGCAGCGAGGTGGCCGGCTGGCTGGCGCCCGCCGGTGGAAGGAGTAGACCGTCGTGGCACTGGTGGTGCAGAAGTACGGCGGATCCTCCGTCGGCGACGCCGAACGGATCAAACGGGTGGCCGAGCGGATCGTCGCCGCTCGCAAGGCCGGTGACGACGTGGTCGTGGTGGTCTCCGCGATGGGGGACACCACGGACGAACTGCTCGACCTGGCGCACCAGGTGAGCCCGCTGCCGCCCGGTCGCGAGCTGGACATGCTGCTCACCGCCGGCGAGCGGATCTCGATGGCGCTGCTCGCCATGGCGATCCACAACCTGGGCTACGAGGCGAGGTCGTACACCGGCTCCCAGGCCGGCGTGCTCACCACCTCGGTGCACGGCAAGGCCCGGATCATCGACGTCACCCCCGGCCGCCTCCAGGGCGCGCTCAACGAGGGCGCGGTCGCGATCGTCGCCGGCTTCCAGGGCGTGTCGCAGGACACCAAGGACATCACCACGCTCGGTCGGGGCGGTTCGGACACCACCGCGGTCGCGCTGGCCGCCGCGTTGAACGCGGACGTCTGCGAGATCTACACGGACGTCGACGGGATCTTCACCGCCGACCCCCGGATCGTGCCGAACGCGCGTCACATCAAGCAGATCACGTACGAAGAGATGCTGGAGTTGGCCGCCTGCGGTGCGAAGGTGCTGCACTTGCGCAGCGTCGAGTACGCGCGCCGGGCGCAACTGCCGATTCACGTCCGTTCGTCATATTCGCTCAACACCGGCACGATGGTCACCGGATCGATGGAGGAACCCGCCGTGGAGCAAGCACTGATCACCGGGGTCGCCCACGACCGCAGCGAAGCGAAGATCACGGTTGTCGGCGTGCCGGACGAGCCCGGCGCGGCGGCCCGGATCTTCGAGACCGTGGCGAGTGCCGAGATCAACCTCGACATGATCGTGCAGAACGTCAGCACCGAGGGCACCGGCCGTACCGACATCTCGTTCACCCTGCCGAAGACCGACGGGCCGACCGCGATGGCCGCGCTCAGCAAGATTCAGGAGCCGGTCAAGTTCAAGGGGCTGCTCTACGACGACCACGTGGGTAAGGTGTCGCTGATCGGTGCCGGCATGCGCTCCCACCCGGGTGTGGCGGCCAGCTTCTTCGCGGCACTCGGCGAGGCTGGGGTGAACATCGAGATGATTTCCACCTCTGAGATCCGCGTCTCCGTCGTGTGCCGGGACACCGATCTGGACGCCGCGGTCCGCGCAGTGCACGACGCGTTCGACCTCGGTGGGACAGAGGAAGCCGTCGTGTACGCCGGAACCGGGAGGTAACCCCTCATGGGCCAGCCGCTGCCCACCCTCGCGATCGTCGGAGCGACCGGTGCCGTCGGCACCGTGATGTGCGATCTGCTCTCGTCGAGGAAGAACGTCTGGGGTGAGATCCGGCTGATCGCCTCCGCGCGGTCGGTCGGGCAGCAGCGGCTCTGTCGGGGCGAGCAGTTGACCGTCCAGGCCCTGACGCCGGAGGCGTTCGACGGGGTCGACGTGGCCATGTTCGACGTGCCGGACGAGGTCGCGGCGGAGTGGGCGCCGGTCGCGGTCTCCCGGGGCGCGGTCACCGTCGACAACTCCGGCGCCTTCCGGATGGACCGGGACGTGCCGCTGGTCGTCCCGGAGATCAACCCCGAGCAGGTACGCAACCGGCCCAAGGGCATCATCGCCAACGCGAACTGCACCACCCTCGGCATGATCGTGGCGATCGCCCCACTGCACCGCGAGTACGGGCTGCGGGAGCTGGTGCTCGCGTCGTACCAGGCGGTGTCGGGGGCGGGTCAGCTCGGGGTGGACACCCTGCACGACCAGTTGACCAAGATCGCCGGGGACCGGGGGCTCGGTTCCCGGTCGGGCAACGTACGGCAGGCGGTCGGCGACGACCTCGGCCCGTTCCCCGCCCCGCTGGCGCTGAACGTGGTGCCGTGGGCCGGTTCCCTCGCCGACGGCGGCTGGTCGTCCGAGGAGCTCAAGATGCGCAACGAGTCCCGCAAGATCCTCGGCCTGCCCGACCTGAAGGTCTCCGCCACCTGCGTACGGGTGCCGGTGGTGACCGGGCACTCGGTTGCCGTACACGCGGTGTTCGGAGCCGAGGTGGATGCCGAGGGGGCCCGGGAGGCGCTGCGCAACGCGCCCGGGGTGATCCTGGTCGACGACCCGGAGCGGGGCGAGTTCCCGATGCCGATCGACGCGGTCGGCACCGACCCGTCCTGGGTCGGGCGGATCCGCCGCTCGATGGACGACCCGCGCGCCCTGGACCTCTTCATCACCGGCGACAACCTGCGCAAGGGCGCCGCCCTCAACACCGCCCAGATCGCCGAGCTGCTCGCCGCCGAGTACGCGGCCGGCGGCGCCCGCTGACCCGTCCCGCTCCAGCCCGTCAGATCCGGCGGCGACCAGGTGCCGGTCAGGTCAGGCGGCGGCCAGGCGTACGCCGTCGCGGCCCTCGCGCTTGACGTCGTAGAGCGCGGCGTCGGCCCGGCGCAGGGTCCGTTCCGGTGACTCGGCGTCGTGCTGGACCGCCACCCCGACGCTGATCGTCCGGCCGATCCTGCGCGCCGCGGCGACCAGCCGTTCGGCGATCCCGGCCGCCTCCTCAGGGCGGCCGACCTCGATCACCGCGATGAACTCGTCACCACCGACCCGGTAGAGCTCGTCGCCCTGGCGCAACGCCAGCTCCAACGCCCGCGCCAGTTCCACCAGAACCTGGTCGCCGGCCTGGTGGCCGTACGTGTCGTTGACGATTTTGAAGTCGTCCACGTCGATGGCGAGCAGCGCGGTCCGCCCGGGTGTGGTCTCGGTGATCCGCTCCCCGAACGAGCCGTAGTGCCGCAGGCCGGTCAACGGATCGGACCCGGCTCGTTTCCGCAGCCCGGCCAGGCTGCGGAGCCGGTCCAGGCAGATCCACGCCTGCGCGGCGAGCAGTTCCAGCAGGTTCACCGTGGTCGGATCCGGTCGCCGCACCCGCTCGTCGGCGACCAGCAGCAGGCCGCCGGTCTCGGCCGGACCCAGCGGTACGGCGATCAGCGTGCCGATCCCCTCGGGCAGCGGGAGTTCCCGCTCGGCGCCGTTGCCCGGCCCGTCCTCGGCCATGGTGTACGCGGCCCCGCAGTGGTGCACCCGCTGCACCAGCCGGGCCAGCCTCGGGTACGCCCTCGGCCCGGTCAGGCTCTCCCGGAGCCGGCACTCGAACTCGCCCGAGGTCCCGGAAGGTCCCGGGTCGACCGGTCGGAGCCCGCCGGGACGGGTCAGCAGCAGGACCGCCGCGTCGAGCCCGGACACGTCCCGGGCGGCGTCGGTGGCGGCACCGACCAGTGCCGTCTCGTCCGAGGCGGCGGTCAGCGTGGTGGCGTGCCGCAACAGCTTCTCGTCGCGGCTCTCCACCGGAGGGCCGCCGAGCTGGTCGATCCGGGCACCGAGCCGGGCGGCGACCCGCTCGGCGGTGCCCTGCCAGGCCCGTAGATCGACTTTTTCGGCCCAGTCCAGGGTCAGCACCCCGATCGGGGTGCCGGCCGGGGAGAGGACGGGTACGCAGACCTGGGCGACGATGTCCTTGGGAAGGTCGGCATCGGCCACGTCGACCGATTCGGAGCGGCCGGAGGTGAACACCCGACCGGGCACGCCCGCGTCCAGTGCGACGGTGGCGAAGATCTGCCAGGAGCCGGTCGCGGCGACCCGCCGGAGCCGGTCGTGCAGCGGCAGGAGCACGGCGACCTGAGCCGGCGTGTGCCGCCCGAGGGCGGCGACGGTGAGCTGGCACGCCTCCAGGGCGGTCGACGCCACGGGTAGGCGGGCCGTCACGGCGGAGATGACTCGTTCGAGTTCCGGGGGCACCTTTTGTCGTTCCAGGAGGGGCGGGGGAGGGACGGTCACCAGGTGGCAGGCCCGGTGGCGGGTCCAAGATTACCCACGGGTCCCGCATAGTTCCCCTGAGTGGATCACCACTGCCGGTGTGGTTCCCTGCGCTGACCAGTGATGATCACTCTCGGTCCGCAAGCTGGCAACTAGCTGTGTGGGTACCGTCACATGTTGATCACATGTGCTACGCGGTACGCGAGACCGCCCCGACGGGCCGCCGCGACCACCGTCCGGACAGCCGAGTGCAACCTCGCCCTCCGGTCACTGGTCCCCTCTACGACGGTGCCGAAGGGAGCAGGGATGGATGGCGTCGATGCGGTGCATCAGGCGTACAAGGCGTACTACCAACGATTGGTCGGGCAGGTCTACGGGCTCACCGGTGACCTGCCCGAGGCGCAGGACGTGGTGCAGGAGGCGTACGCGCGTGCGCTGATCCGGCCGGAGCGTTTCCTCCAGGTGGTCGATCCGGAGTCGTGGCTGCGTACGGTCGCGTTCAACCTCGCGCGCAGTCGCTACCGCCGCAGGTGGGCGTTCCATCGGTTGATCAGGTCCGGCCGGGTGGGCGGGGCCGAACACGTACCCGGGCTCAGCCCGGACCGGGTCGCCCTGGTCGTGGCGTTGAGCCGGCTCAACCGACCGACCCGCGAGGCGCTGGTGCTGCACCACCTCGCGGACCTCCCGGTGACGGAGGTCGCGGCGGCGCTCGGCGTGCCGGTCGGAACGGTGAAGGCCCGGTTGTCCCGGGGCCGTGCCCTGCTGGCCCGCGAACTGACCGACGGGCCCGCGGACGAGAAAGGCACCCAGGCCACCAGCCGAAAGGGGGAGATCAGCCATGTCTGACAACCACCAGTTCGATCTGGGTTCCAACCGACCGGAACCCGGCGAGCGAGAAGAGGTGCACCCGGCCGACTTCCACGGACTCCGGGACGATATCGGCCGGATCGCCCAACAACCCCAGTTCGATTCCGTACGTCGCCGTGCGCGCCGGCTGCGTACCCGTCGGCGACTGACGGTGGCGGCAGCCGGGCTGGCGGTCGTCGTGATGCTCGGCGCGGGCGGGCTGACCGGTGCCTGGCCCTCCGGCGGCGACTCGGCGCCGGCCACCACCAGACCGGGCCCGGTGGCCACATCCCTGCCGCCCAAGCCGCAGTCGACCGGTCTGCCGAACGTACGGCGGGTCTATCCGGCCGACGCGAGTCACCTGTACGTCCTCGTTGACGACTGCCCGACGCCGGGCCCCGAATGCCAGCAGCAGTGGTTGATGGCGTCGGAGGACGGTGGGCAGACATGGCGGCCACGGCTCGCCCCCAAGACCCTGGGTGTCGGGTTCGATCGGTTGCGGGTTGTCGGACCGACGGCACTCATGGTCGTCGCCACTGTGCTTCCGGCTCCCGACCGGTCGTCCCCGGCTGTGCCATCGTGCTCGCCCGAGCCGGCCAGGTGTCCGTCCAGCCCAGGGAACGGCCTCAGCCAGTGGGGGCGTGTTGATCTCCGCCAGGTGTGGACGTGGCGGATCAGCAACGACGCCGGTGCCACGTGGCAGGACCTCGCATTCAGCAGCAAGCCGGTTGTGTCGGCGCCACCGTCGGGGCGCGTTGTCTCGCGGTTGTTCATCGAGGGAACCGATACGGGGCTTCTCTACGCCGTCGATCCGCAGAACGCCCAGGTGGCCCCGCTGGCCACGCAACCACCGCTGGCGGAGCCCACCCTGCTGGACGTGCCGATGGGCGCCGGAGTGTGGGTGGAAGGTGTCGACCCGACCACCCGCCGTCCCGCCATCGCCGTCAGCCATGACGGTGGTGCCAGTTGGGCGTTGTCCGTCTTCGACGCCGAGTTGGTAACTCCCGAGAGCGACCAATTCCGTGCCGGGATGTACAGGCCGGAGGTGGCCACCGCCGACGGAAAGATGGCGTACGCGACGTTTGTCGCCGGGCCGGTTCCGGCACGGATCTACCGCAGCGCCGACGGTGGGAGGAGTTGGCGACACAGCAATCCCGACGCGAAGGCCGGCGACATGCCAGCGATATGGCAGACCTTCGCGCTCGCCGACGGGCGGCACGTGCTCGCCACCCAGGACGTCGGCAAGGGCAGGGTCACGTTCGCGTCGAGCACGGACGGTAAGACCTATCGCCCGCTGACCCTCACCGGCCTGCCCCCGGTCTTCTCGCCCCCCTTCCCGGTGGACGAGAACCTCTACCTCGGTTGGAACGACCACGGGGTCTACCGGTCGACCGACGGCCTGAACTGGCAGCCGCTGCCGGCCCCCCGGTAACCGGTCGTTCGGTCGCCGGAAAAGGTTGAGGGGCACATCCGATCGGATGTGCCCCTCGCAACCTGTCGGGGTGGCCGGATTCGAACCGACGACCTCTTCGTCCCGAACGAAGCGCGCTACCAAGCTGCGCTACACCCCGTGCTGCCGACAAATAGTAGCCCACCCGCTCCGGTGGTCAAACTCGGTATCCCGGTGGGTCCGGGAAGGCGGGTCAGGGGCATCCGTACCCCACCTGGTCACCGGACGGTCAGCGGGGGATCAGGGTCAGCAGGGTGGCCTCGGGGCGGCAGGCGAACCGGATCGGGGCGGTGGGGTGGGTGCCGACGCCGGCCGAGACGTGCAGCCAGGAGTCCGAGCCCGGCCAACGGTGCAGGCCCTTCGCCATCGACAGGGGAAGGTCACAGTTGGTGGTCAGCGCGCCGTAGAACGGCACGCAGACCTGCCCGCCGTGGGTGTGCCCGGCGAGCAGCAGTTGGAAGCCGTCGGCCGCCATCTCGTCCAGCAGCGGCGGTTCGGGCGAGTGGGTCAGCCCGATCGAGAGGTCCGCGTGCTCCGAGGTCGGCCCCGAGACCGAGGCGTAGTCGTCCCGCTCGACGTGCGGGTCGTCCACCCCGACCAGTTCGACCGTACGGCCGCCGGCCTTGATCGTCGTACGGGCGTTGTTGAGGTCCGCCCAGCCGGCACCGACCAGCACCTCGCGCAGGTCCTCGGTCGGCAGGTCGACGCCCTGGACGTACTCCCGCTCGGGCAGGACGTAGCTGAGTGGGTTCTTCCAGACCGGGCCCCTGTAGTCGTTCGAGCCGAAGACAAACGCGCCCGGTACGTCCAGCAGCGGCTGGAGCGCCCGCAGCACGCCCGGTACGCCCTCCGGGTGGGCCAGGTTGTCCCCGGTCACCACGACCAGGTCCGGGTCGGTGGCGGCGAGCGAGGCGACCCAGCGCTGCTTGCGTCGCTGATCGGGGGTCATGTGCAGGTCGGAGAGGTGCAGGATGCGCAGCGGCTCCGCGTCGGTGGCCAGCACCGGTACGTCGAACCGGCGAAGGGTGAACATGTTCCGTTCGACGAGTGAGGCGTACGCGAAAGTGGCCGCCCCGGCCGCGACGGTGCCGGCGGCCAGTCGGAATACGGTGCGCTTCTGCATGGCGCCCAGGGTAGTTTGACGTGTCATGAGCACGCTGAAGGACCTCCTGACCACTGACATGCGCAATGCCCTCAAGGCACGCGACGAGCTGACCACGTCGACCCTCCGGATGGCGCTCGCCGCGATCGGCAACGCCGAGGTGGCCGGCAAGGCCAAGCGGGAGCTGTCCGACGACGAGGTGCTGTCGGTGCTGACCAAGGAGGCCAAGAAGCGCCGGGAGGCGGCGACCGCCTTCGCCGACGCCGGGCGGGCCGAGCAGGCGGAGAAGGAGCGGGCCGAGGGCGAGGTGCTCGACCGTTACCTGCCGAAGCAGCTCGGTGACGAGGAGCTGGCCGAGCTGGTCCGGGGTGCGCTCGCCGCCGGGGGCTTCGAGAGCCGGGCTCAGCTCGGCCCGGCGATGAAGGCGAGCCAGGCCGTGGTCGCGGGGCGGGCCGAGGGGGGCAGGGTCGCCGCCGAGGTACGGCGCCAGCTCGGCGCCTGACCGCGCCCAGGGTCGCGCCCGCCGGGCGCAGGCGGTACGGATACGACGATGGGCGGGCACCTTCGGGTGCCCGCCCATCACTGTCCGTTCTACTCGATCGTCACTCGCCCGGCGGGCGGCCCAGGTTGGGGCCGTTCGGGTTGCCGGGCAGCCCTGGGGCGTTGCCGCCGGGGCTCGGCGGGTTCGCGCCGCCCCTGCCGTTGCTGATCTTGATCACCACGACGCCGCCCTTGATGGTGCGCCCGTCCGGGCTGGTGCCGGCGACCGTGTTGGCCGGGCACTTCGAGTCGATCGGCTTGGTGTCGACCTCGACCTCGAAGCCCGCACCCTTGAGCCGGGACCGGGCCGTCTCGACCGCTTGGCACTCGACGCTCGGGATCGACCGCTGGTCGCCCTGGACGAGCTTGCCGCTCGGCGGGGTGAACTGCTGGCTCGGCTTGCCCTTCATCGCGTCCCGCAGCGCCTCGGCGACCGCCGGGTCGACCTTCGAGTGTTCCATCTTCTCGGTCGACTCGGGCCAGTCCGGGTCGGCCAGGATGCCGGCCACGGAGAGCTGCTTGGTCGTGGCGACCAGGGCGGCCGTCCGGTCCGAGTCGGTGGTACCGCTCTTGCCCGCGACCGGCTTGTCGACCACACCGCGTACGAAGCTGGTCGTACGGCTGCGGCACTGGGAGGTCGGCGAGTTGTCGCCGAGCGGGCACCGGGCGGCGTCGATGGCGGCACGCGCGATCTCCGGCTTGAACCGCTGCTCGCACCGGGGGCTGGCGACGTCGAGGGTCTTGCCGGACTGGTCGCGGATCTCCTGCACCGGGATCGGTTCGCAGTACTTGCCGTCGGCCGCGAGAGTGGCGTACGCGTTGGCCAGGTCCAGCGGGGTGGTCGCGGAGACGCCAAGGGTGAAGGCTCCCCACAGGTCCCCACCGCCCTCGGCGGTCGCCCGCTTGGCGTCCTCGGACGACCGGAACTGGATGCCGAGCCGCTTCGCCACGTTGATCGAGTTGAGCGCCCCGGCGCGTTCCTCCAGCGGTACGAAGTAGGTGTTGACCGACATGCCGAACGCACTCCACATGTTGTGCGTACCGGCCATGCTCTTGCTCGCGTTGCGCGGGCAGTACTTGCTGGTGCCCGCGCAGGCCGCCGGGCTGTTGTACTCGACCGGGTACTTGGAGACGTACTCCTCCGGCGCGTTGATCGTGTACGCCAGCGGGTAGCCCTTCTCCAGCGCGGCCACCATCGGGAACATCTTGAAGGTCGAGCCGGCCTGGTAGCCGGTGATGTCGCCACCGCCGGTGACCAGTGGGTTGGTGGTGTTCGGCCAGGTCCCCCGGGTGCCCTTCGGGGCCTTGGGGTTGGTCGACTTACCGTTCGTCGGCTTCGCCGGATCGTCGAGCTTGTAGTTCCGGTTCACCGCGATGCTGCGTACCCGACCGGTGCCCGGCTCGATGCCGGCCAGCATCAGCGCCTCCGGCTTGCCGGTCTTCAGGTGCTTCTCGACCGCCTTCTTCGCCGCCTCCTGCGCCTGGACGTCGAGCGTGGTGACGATGTTGTAGCCACCGGACTTCAGCCGCCGCTCCCGGTCGTACGCGGTCGCGCCGAAGGTCTCCTGGTCCATCCACCAGCGGTAGAAGAAGTCGCAGAAGAAGCCCCAGTGGTTCTTGCTGGTGGCGACGCAGCCGTTGGGCGCCCGCTTGCCGGTGACCTTCAACTCGGTCGCCATCGCGGCGGTGGCCTCCTCGGGCGTGATGTAACCGAGGTCCCGCATGTTGGTGATCACGTAGTCACGCCGCTTCAGCGCCCGGTCGAACCCGTCCTCTGTGGTCGGATCGTTCTCCGAGGGCGCCTTCACCATGCCGGCGAGCATCGCCGCTTCCTCGATCTTCAGGTCCTTCGGGTGCTTGTTGAAGTAGACCTGGCTGGCGGCGAAGACGCCGTACGCGCCGTTGCCGAAGGGAGCGATGTTGAGGTAACGCTCCAGGATCTCGTCCTTGGAGAGCTCGCTGTCGATCTGGAGGGCGTAGCGCATCTCGCGCAGCTTGCGCGCGGTGGTGTCCTCGGTCGCCGCCACCACGTCCTGCGGGTGGGTCGCCGAGTAGGCGATCGCCTGCCGGACGTACTGCATGGTCAGGGTCGAGGCACCCTGGGTGGTCTCGTTGGCGCTGTTGTTGGCGACGAAGGCACGACCGATGCCCTTCATGTCAACGCCGTTGTGCTTGTAGAAGTTGTGGTCCTCGGCAGCGATGATCGCCTTCTGCATCACCGGAGCGATGTCGGCGATCGGGACGTCGCGCCGGTTCTCGTCGTACATTGTCGCGAGCACGGTCTTGCCGTCGGACGCATAGAGGTAGCTGATCTGCGGCGCCATCTTGACCGTCAGCTCGGTCGGCAGCTTGTCGAAGGTCTCGGCGCCGGCCTTGGCGGCCAGGCCGGACATCGCCACCGCGGGGAAGGCGGCCGCGGCAACCACCACTCCGGCCAACAGGCCACAGATCAGCAGCGATGCGCCGTTGGCAAAGACATTGTGGTCGCGTTTCCGCATCCGGGTCACCTCGTCAGGGTACGTGAGTCAGCAGCGAGGTCGCGCTCCGCGTAGTTTCCCCATTTCCTGCGGGCGCTGGCCTCGTTGTGCTAAACGCACGGACCCAGGCGTGCGGTTGCGGGCACCGTGCTGCCGAGTCTCCTCTATTTGACGGATCTCCGCAGCGTTTTCGTACATCGCAGGTGGGTAGACAGCGCGGGCACCAGGCAAGAAGCCCGGAGTGTCCGGATTAATGAATTTGGCCGACAACGTTGCGTAATCAGTCGACTACAGAGCATGATGGTCCGGCGAGGCAAATCGCACGTCGTCCGTGCCGCCTGGGGGAAGGCGCGACGGATGGCCGGGGGGTTAGTGGCCGGCTGATCGGCACGAGTCGGTAGCGGGAAAGTAAGGGGGGACGTGAACAGATGGGCATGATCACAGACTGGCCCACTTTGGCGGCATGTCAGAACGGTGACCCGGACGCGTTGTTCGTGCAGGGCGCCGAACAGAACGTAGCGAAGCGGATCTGCCGAAGTTGCCCGGTGCGCTACGAGTGCCTGGCCGACGCGCTCGACAACCGCATCGAGTTCGGCGTCTGGGGTGGCATGACCGAACGGGAGCGGCGGGCGCTGCTGCGTCGGCACCCGCAGGTGGCCAGCTGGCGCAAGATGTTCGAGGCCGCACTGAAGAACAAGGACAAGTCTCTGGTCACGACCGGCTGATCGCGGCGCCAATCGTTCGCAGCCCGTCGACGTCGTGCACGTCGGCGGGCTGCGCCGTGACCGCCACCGTCGGCACCGCCGGGTACGCGTCCGTGAACACCGCCGCCACCCGCCGTTCCCGGGCCGCCAACGCCACCAACGCGGCGTGTGCCCGCAGCGTCTCCACCGTGGTCTCGTGGCCGCCCAACTCGGCCAGCCGGTCGGCGGCGGCCAGGCTCTGCTCCGCCGAGAGGTCGGTCGCCTCGGTCCGGTGCACCCGGTTCAGCACGAGCCCGGCCAGCGGCATCCGGTCCTCGCCCAGCCGCCCGGCGAAATACGCCGCCTCCCGGACCGCGTCCGGTTCCGGGGCGGCGACCAGCAGGAACGCCGTCTCTCGGGCCTGCAGGATGCGGTACGTCTGCTCGGCCCGCTGCCGGAAACCGCCGAACATCGAGTCCAGCGCCGCCACGAACCCGGACAGGTCAGTCAGCAACTGGGCCCCGAGCACCTTCTGTACGGCCCGCGAGAACATTCCGAACGATGCCGTGACCAGGCTGAACATGCTCCGCCCACCGGACCGGGCCGGAGCCAGCAGCAGCCGGAGCATCCGCCCGTCGAGAAAACGCGAGAGCCGGGCCGGCGCGTCCAGGAAATCCAGTGCCGACCTGGACGGCGGGGTGTCGACCACGATCAGGTCCCACTCGCCCCGGGCGTGGAGCTGACCCAGCTTCTCCATCGCCATGTACTCCTGCGTGCCGGCGAAGGTTGAACTCATGGCCTGGTAGAAGGGGTTGGAAAAGATCTCGGCGGCCTTCGCGGGATCGCTGTGCGCGAGCACCACGTCATCGAAGGTCCGCTTCATGTCCAGCATCATGGCGTGCAGCTCGCCGCCACTGGCCTCGACGTCGATCCCCTTGACCTGGCGCGGGGTGTTGTCCAGCTCGGTCAGGCCGAGCGACTGGGCGAGCCGGCGGGCCGGGTCGATGGTGAGCACGACCGTACGCCGTCCGTGCACCTCGGCCGCGCGCAGCGCGAGCGCCGCGGCCGTGGTGGTCTTGCCCACGCCGCCCGAGCCGCAGCAGACCACGATCCGTACACCGGGATCGGCGAGGATCTGGTCGACGTCCAGCGGCGGCGCTGGTTGATCGGCAGGCACGTTCCGAGCGTATCGGGATTGAGCCGCCCGCTGCCCGGGGCGGCGGGCGAGTGTGAGTCAATCGGCGCTGGCCAGCACCGCCGCCAGCCGATCGAGCCCGGCCCGGTCGATCCCTTCCGGCAACAGCGGTAACTCCGTCATCGGCAGCCCCAGTTCGACCAGGTCGGCGCGGAGCGACTCCTCCAACTCGCGCCGGGTGAGCTGGTCGCGGGCCTCGCTGTGCAGGCCGGCGACGGTGGCCCGGTCGGCGTTCAGCCCGGCCGCGGACAGCCCCCGGCGCAGCTCCGCCTGGCTCACCTTGGCCGCCAGCAGCGGTGGCCGGGTGCTGTTGACGATGATCCGGCCGACCGGGATGCGCAGTTTGGTCAGCTCGGTGATCGCGTCCACCGTCTCCTGGACCGGCATCTCCTCGAGCAGCGTTACCACGTGCACCGACGTGATCGGCGAGCGCAGCAGCGCCGCCACGCCCTCGCTCTGGGTCTTGATCGGGCCGACCTTGGCCAGCCGGGCGGCTTCGGCGGTCACGTTGAGGAAACGACCGATCCGGCCGGTCGGCGGCGCGTCCAGCACGACCGAGTCGTACACCCGGCGCTTTTCCGCCGTCCGGGTGGTCGCCTCCTTCACCTTCCCGGTGAGCAGTACGTCACGCAGCCCGGGCGCGATCGTGGTGGCGAAGTCGATCGCGCCGAGCTTGCGCAGCGCCCGGCCGGCGGCACCGAGCTTGTAGAACATGTCCAGGTATTCGAGGAGAGCCTCCTCGGGGTCGACGGCGAGCGCGCGTACCTCGCCGCCGCCGGGGACGGCGACGATCCGACGCTCCTCGTACGGCAGTGGGCCGGTGCCGAAGAGCTGGCCTATGCCCTGCCGACCCTCGACCTCCACCAACAGGGTCCGTCGCCCGTCGGCGGCCAGCGCGAGCGCCAGGGCGGCGGCGACGCTCGTCTTGCCGGTCCCGCCCTTGCCGGTCACCACGTGCAGACGGGCGGGCCAGCCCGTATCGGGCTGCCCCTCCGACTCATCACCTGCTCGCACGTATACAAGCGTAACCAGCCCCGCCGGCTAGCCGACCTCGCAGACCCGCCAACCGGTCTTCTGGACCACGGTGAACTTCAACTGCTGGTCGACTGTCTTCTCGTCGCCGGTGGTCATGGTGAGCTCGACCGAGACGATTGCCTGCTCCTCGGTACGGCTGTCGACCTTCGGGACCTTCCACTTGAACCGTGGCGCCTTGTAGGTGGTCGAGAGCTTCTCCACCTCTTCCACCTTCTGGGCGATGTCTTCCTCTTTGCGAGCCTGCGAGCAGACCAGCGAGGCGGCCTTCTCCGCGTCCTTGTCGACGTAGACCGCCTTCAGGAAGCTGTCGACGGCGGTGGACGGGTTTGCCGCCCCCTCGCCGACCTCGGTGTTACGCAGCAGCAGGAACGCGGCGGTGCCACCCCCACCGCAGAGCACCAGCGCGGCGGCGAGCACGATCGAGGCGATCAGCAGCCCGCGCTTTTTCTGCGCCGGCGGCTGCCCGGGCACCGGGTATCCGGGCGGCAGCGGCTGTCCGGGCTGACCCGGATACGGCACGCCCGGCACCGGCTGCCCCGGGTACGCACCCGGCACGCCCGGCACCGGCTGCCCCGGGTACGGGGTTCCGGGCACCGGCTGGCCCGGCACGCCCTGCTGCCCGACCCCCTGAGTCGGGGACGCCTGGGTAGGGAACCCCTGAGTGGGCTCGGGCTGACCCGGGACCGGCGGCGTCGCCACCGGCTGCGTGGCCGTCGGCTGTGCCGCGACCGGCTGCGTGGGCGTCGGCTGTGCCGCGACCGGCTGCGTGGGCGTCGGCTGTGCCGCGACCGGCTGCGTGGGCGTCGGCTGTGCCGCGACCGGCTGCGTCGGCGGGACCGGAGTGACCGGCTCGGTGGCCGGCGGCACCGGGGTCGGTTCCGGGTCTGCGGCCTCGGTGTCCCGCGCGACGGCTTCCGGGCTCGGCTTCTCGGCGCCGTCCGAATCGGATTCGACGCTCGCGACACTGCCCTGGCCCGCCGCGTCGCTCCCGGCCGGGATGCTCTCGGCCGCGTCGCTGTCGGACGTGCCGTCCGTGGTCGGGACACCCTCGGACCTGCTGTCCGAGGTCGCGTCGCTGTCGGCCGTGCTCTTCTCGGCCGGGACGTCGCTGGTGGCTGGAGCGGTCGGTTCCGAAGTTTCGGCTCCGGCCGCGGTCGCCGCTGCTGGCGGAGTGGAATCGTCGTCCCGGGGCGGCTGACCGCCCGGCGGTTCGGCAGGGCCGCCGTTGGGCGGTTGAGTCATTGTCTCCCCCGTAGGGCCTCGGCACGCCGGTTCCGTGGCGGCCCCTGGGTTCACCGACGGGGGCGCGCGAAGCTGGCGCAGTGATCAGGCTTGGCGAGAGAGCATACGTGCCCGCTCGGGGCCGAGGGTAGTTGTCGCGTACCACCCGTGAAGCCAGTGTGTACCGCCCACCCGGGTCACGGTGCGGCGGCAGCGGCGGCGGGATCCGGCGATCCGGCGTTGCCGTTGCCGGTGGGACCGCGTTGGAGCAAGCGGGGTGGCCTGCACCGGAACCGGCGGGCGGATGCCCGTAGGCTGTCCCGCACATCCGTACGCCGTCCGGCGAAGCAGCCGATAACGAGGGGGCCAGCCAGCGATGCAGAAGTGGGAGTACGCCACGGTGCCGCTGCTCACGCACGCGACCAAGCAGATTCTCGACAACTGGGGCGAGGACGGCTGGGAGCTGGTGGGCGTGGTGCCGGGCCCGAATCCGGAGCAGCTCGTCGCGTACCTCAAGCGGCCCAAGGCATGAGCGGCGGTCCGCACGCCAAGCTCGCCGAGCTGGGGCTGAGCCTGCCCGAGGTGGTGCCACCGCTCGCGTCGTACGTCCCGGCGGTGCAGTCCGGCCGCCAGGTGTACGTTTCCGGTCAGTTGCCGATGGTCGACGGCAAGCTGCTCGCCACCGGCAAGGTGGGCAACGGTGTCTCCGCCGAGCAGGCCAAGGATCTGGCCGAGCAGTGCGCGCTGAACGCCCTGGCCGCCATCGACTCGCTGGTCGGGCTGGAGAACGTGGTCAAGATCGTCAAGGTGACCGGGTTCGTCGCCTCGGCGGAGGGCTTCACCGGACAGCCCGGCGTCATCAACGGCGCCTCGAACCTCTTCGGCGCGGTCTTCGGCGAGGCCGGACGGCACGCCCGTAGCGCGGTCGGGGTGGCCGAGCTGCCGCTGGACGCCCCGGTCGAGGTCGAGGTCATCGTCGAGGTCGCCTGAGCCCGGCAGTTGCCTGGACTATTCCTCTTATCCGGGTACGTTCGGCGCTCCGGGTGCGTGATCGCCCCCGGAGCGCCGCCAGCCGGTACGCGTGACTCGGCGACGTCATCCGCTGGCCGTACCATTCCAGCCATGACTGGCCACGTGACCGCGCCGACAGCGGCGTTGGCCGACCAACTCCCGAGCTGGGTGACCCTGCTCCGGGCGCCCAACCCCGGCCCGATGACCCTGGACGGCACCAACACCTGGTTGCTGCGTGCGCCGGGCCAGGAAACCGGCGTCGTCATCGACCCCGGCCCGGCGGACGAGGGTCACCTGACCCGGATCGCGGAGCACGGTCCGATCGGCTTCATCCTGATCACCCACGGACACGCCGACCACGTCGAGGGCGCCCGTCGCCTCTCCGACCTGCTGGGCGGTATCCGGGTCTTCGCGGCCGACCCGACCCACTGCGTCGGGACGGTGCCGCTCGACCCGACCGAGAGTTTCGACGCGTACGGGCTGGAGTTCGACGCCCTGGGCACTCCCGGGCACACCGGTGACTCGGTCTGTTTCCTGGTCGAGCCGACGAACCTGGTCGACGGGGAGGCCCCCGCCGCTGTCTTCACCGGGGACACCATCCTCGGCCGGGGCACCACCGTCGTCGCCCACCCCGACGGCCACCTCGGGCAGTACCTGGACAGCCTGGAGCTGCTCACCGCGTACGACGGGTTGCCGGCCCTGCCCGGACACGGCCCGGCGCTGGCCGACTGCGCCGCCGCGGCCCGGTTCTACCTGGCCCACCGCCGCGCCCGCCTCGACCAGGTGCGACAGGCGGTCGCGGCCGGTGCCACCACCGCGTCCGAGGTGGTCGCCGAGGTCTACGCCGACGTTGACCGCTCGCTCTGGTGGGCCGCCGAGTGGTCGGTCCGGGCCCAACTCGACTACCTCGCCACCGAGGGCCGGAACGAAGCCGAGGGCCGGAACGAAGCCGAGGGCCGGAACGAAGCCGAGGGCCGGAACGAAGCCGACGACGGCCGCAGCCAGGCTGACCAGGGCCGGAACCAGGCCGACGGTGGTCAGGATCTGGTTGACGGAAGACAGAAATCCGGGGCGGTCGGGCGGGAGCGGGAATCCGGGCCGGGGGCCGGTGGGTTGGACCTCCCGTGACCTGCCCGGTGTGTGGAACCGTCGCCGTGCCCGGCGCGCGGTTCTGCCACAACTGTGGCGCCGCGCTGCCGGCCGCCGCGACCCTACCGGCAGCCGAGCGCCGGGTGGTTACCGTCCTCTTCGGCGACCTGTCCGATTTCACCTCCTGGTCCGAGGACCTCGACCCGGAACGGGTCGGTGCGGTCACCGACCGGGTCCTGGCGGCACTCGCCGGGGCGGTCAAGACCTTCGGCGGACACGTCGACAAGCTCACCGGTGACGGCATCATGGCCGTCTTCGGCGCCCCGGTCGCGCACGAGGACGACGCCGAGCGGGCGGTCCGGGCCGCGCTCTCCATGCAGCGGGCGGTCCGCCGGGTGCTCGACGACGAGCGCGGCGGTGGCGCCCCACTCGGTCTGCGGGTCGGCCTGAACACCGGGGACGTTGTCGCCGGCATCCAGGCGGCGATCGAGTACACCGTCATCGGCGACACCGTGAACACCGCCGCCCGGCTTGCGGACGCGTCCGCCATCGGCGCCGTCTATGCCGGCGCCGGGACCGCTGCGGCCACCCGCCACGTCTCGTCGTGGCGGCAGTTGCGACCGCTGCGGCTCAAGGGCAAGCGCGAGCCGGTCGAGGCGTACGAACTGCTCGGTCTGCTGGACGCCCCCGGCACCCGGTCCGGGCTCGGCGACGAGGCACCCTTCGTCGGTCGGGAGACCGAGATCGGGCGGGTAGCCGGCCGGCTCGCCGAGGTGGTCGACCAGTCCGACCCCCGGGTGCTGCTGATGACCGCCGAGGCCGGCGTGGGCAAGTCCCGCTTCGCCGCCGAGGTCGAGCGGCTGGCCGCCGGGTACGACGTCGGGCCCGGCCGGTTCGCCGCACACACCGGGGCACGGGTGCTCTCCGTACGCTGCGCGGCGTTCGGCGAACGTCGTCGGCTCGCCCCGCTGGCCGATCTGGTCCGGGCGGCGGTCGGCCTGCCCAGTGGCGGCAGCGCGGCGGTCAGCCGACCGGTGGTCGAGGAACGGCTGCGCCGGCTCGGTCAGCGGCTCGCCCGGTTCCGGCCGGACCAGCCGCCGATCGCCGCCGACCTCCTGCTCGCCCTGCTCGGTTACGCCGACCTGGCGCCGGCTCCCGGCGTACCGGTCGGTGCCGAGTGGGCGCCCAGCGGTCCCGCGCCCGACGCCAACGCGGTGCCGGCCGCGGTCGCCGACCTGCTCAGCGCGCTCGCCGCCGAGACACCGATGGTGGTCGTCGTCGACGACCTGCACGACGCCACCCCGGAGACGGTCGAGGCCCTCGGCGGAATGCTGTCCCGGCTGACCGGACCGGTGCTGGTGCTGCTGCTCGGTCGCCCCGAACTGGTCCGTACGGCGGGGGCGCTGACCGGGGTCGCGGACGCGGAGGTCTACCCGCTGCCGCCGCTGCGCGGTGCCGACGCGGCCCGCCTGCTCACCACGTACCTCGGCGGTGGCCGGCTGCCGCAGGCGGACGCCGACCGGCTGCTCGCCACCGCCCAGGGAAACCCGTTCTACCTGGCCGAACTCGTCACCCTGCTGATCGAGCGGGGAGCGTTGACCGTCGTGGGCAACCCGGAGGCCGGACCGGTCGGCGGCACCGCCGTGACCGGCGCCGGCACCGCCTGGCGGCTGGCGCCCGGATCGTTGGGCAGCCGGCTGCTCTCCCGTGACCTGGCCGCGGTGCTCGCCGCCCGGATCGACGCGCTGCCGGCCGACGCCCGGTCGGTGCTGCGGGACGCCGCCGTGGTCGGTGACACCGTGCCGGCGGGCGCACTCGAGGCGCTGCGCGGCCGTCGGGCCGGACGGGACGGTGGTCCGGCCAGCGTGGACGGCGTCGAGTTGGACCGGGCGGTCGAGGAGTTGCTCCAGCGGCGGATGCTGCACCGGACCCGGGACGGTTACACCTTCGCCACCCCGCTGATGCGCGAGGCAGCGTACGCCGGCATCGGCAAGGCCGACCTCGCCGAACGGCACGCGGCGCTGGCCCGGTGGGCCTCGCCCGCCGAGCCGCCGCCCCCGGCCGACGGGCTGCTCCGGGTCGCCGGTCCGCCGGACACGGTTGTCACGCTGGCCAACACCGGCGGGGACGACCGGTCCGGGTTGCCGGACGAGCTGCGGGACGCCTTTGTCGCCGAACACGTCGAGCGGGCCGCCGCCCTGGCCGACGCGGTCGGCCTCCGGACCGACTCGGTTGCCCGTACGGTCGCGCCGCTGGGCGTACGTGCGCTGAACCGCTCGGCCCGCAGGGCGATCGCCGCCGGTGAGCCGAGCCTCGCGGTCGAGTACGCCGAACGCTCCGCCGCCCTCGCCGGTGACGAGGTGTCCGGCCCGGAGCAGTTGGTGCACGCCCGTGCCCTGTTGCAGATCGGCCGACCGGCCGACGCGCTCGCCTTCGCCGAGAAGATCGGCGCCAACGCCGGTGACGACGCCGCCCGGCGAGCCGGTGCGCTGCTTGTCGCCGGGCAGGCGTACCAGGCGATCGGTGACCATCGCCGGGCGGTCGACTCGTGGCAGGAGGCGCTCCGGGTTGCGACCGACGCCGACCTGCCGGCGCCGCGTGCCTCGGCGATGCGCCGGCTCGGCATGTCCGACTTCTTCGGCGGTCGGCTGAGCCAGGCGAGCAGCCGGTTCGCCGGGGCGTACCAGGTCAACCTCGCCGCCGACGACCGGCGCGGGCAGGCGTGGTCGTTGCAGAACCTGGCCTGGGTGACCACCACCCGGGGTGACTTCGCCGGCACCGACGCGGTGCTCGGCCGGGCGGCGCGGCTCTTCGCCGAGACGCACGACCCGGTCGGGCAGGCGTGGCTGCGCGGCACCACCGCGTTCGCCCGGCTGCTCGCCGGTCGGCTGACCGAGGCGCGCCGGCTGGCCCGGGTCTTCCTGCCGTTCGGCGAACGGGTGGGCGAGGCGTGGGCGGTCGGCACCCTGCGCGCGGTCGAGGCGTTCGCCGCCGCCGAGTTGGGCGAGCTGACCGAGTCCGACCGGGCGGCCCGGCGCGCGTACCGGGATTTCGACGCCGTGTCCGACGACTGGGGACGGGGCTTCGCGCTGGTCGTACGCGGGGTGGTGGCTCGCGGGCTGGGCGAGCCGGAGCACGCGGCCGACCTGCTCACCGACGCCCTCGCGTACGGCGAGCGGACGGCGCACCCGCTGCTGACCGGACTCGCCGGCACGCTGCGCGGGTTCGTGGCGCTGGAGCGGGGCGACGTGGAGACGGCCGAGCGGGACGCCCGCGCGGTGCTGGCCGCCGTGGAGCCGCACAACCCGTTGGCCCCGGCGCAGGTCGGTCCGAGGGTGCTGCTGGCGACCGCCCGGCTGACCGCCGGTGACCCGAGTACGGCGGTCGGGTTGCTGGCGCCGCTGGCGACCACCGCGAACACCCCGTCGCTGCTCTTCTCCCGCCAGCAGACCCTGGCCCGGTACGCGTCCGCGCTGCTCGCCGAGGGTCAGCCGGTGCAGGCGCTGGACTGGGCCCGGCGGGCCTGTGCCGCCCCGGCCGAGGACGTACGCAGCGCGGTGCTCGCGGCCGAGACGCTGGCCGAGACCCTGGCCGCCGTCGGCGAGTACGCCGAGGCGGGCAACGCGGCAGCCGAGGCGGTGCGGTTGGCGTACTCGACCCAGCAGGCGAGCGAGCGGGCCGGTGCGGACGGGCTCTGCGCCCGACTGGCACCGCATCTGCCCCTTGTCGGTCCCCCGGCCATGAATCTGACGGACATCGCGGGGCTGGCCCGCGCCGCCGGTCTGGCGGAATCCGCCGGCTTGGCTGATTCTGCCGGTCTGGCTGAGTCCGGCTCCTCCGCGCAACCGCTAGCGTAGATCTTCCACGGTCCACAGCGGACCCGCCCGAACTCGCGATGACCGGCGTGCCGCTCGGGGTGCCGCGCCGGGTGGTCGTCGGGTGACCGCGTCGACGGGGACTGTCTGGAGGAGACGGATGAGGCTGCCGCGTTCCGCCGCAGGTTGGACGATCGCCGTCTTCGGGGTGCTCGCGCTCGTGCTCGGTCTGGTCGGACTGATCCACCCCGAGGCGCTGCTGCGAATGCTGGGCTTCGAGGTGATCGCGGCGGCCGACCGGGCGAGCGGGGACTACACCCGCACGTACGTGGCCGCGTCGTGCATGGCGGCGGTGAACATGGGTGTCTACTACCTCGTTGCCACGTACACCGAATGGCGAACGTTCTTCCGTTTCACGGTGGTCTTCCGGTTGGTCACCTTCAGCGTGTTCACCACCCTGGTGCTGACCGGCTCCGCGCCCGGGAAATTCTTCGGGGTGGCGCTCTGGGAAGGGGTGGGTGCGGTGGCCACCGGGGTCGGGCTCTGGCTCGACAGCCGCAGCGCTGCCACGGCTCCGACCTCCCCGGCGACCGGTGCTGTCCGGTCGCCGACCGATGCGGGCCGATGACGCGTCCGACCTCTTCGGTATTTTCGTTACTGTGACGGACAACCCGCCAGGCGCGCTACCGAAGCCAGTGGTGCCCGGTCTGACGGATTTGCACGTATTTGCCCGAGGTGGTTACGCCACCGTCTACCGGGCGACGCAGGGGTCGGTCGGCCGCGAGGTCGCCGTCAAGGTGGAGAACCGGACTCTCGGCAGCGAGCGGGACCAGCGCCGATTCCTCCGCGAGGCGCGTGCCGCCGGCCGGATGTCCTCCCACCCGCACGTCGTCGACCTCTTCGACGCGGGGGTGACCGAGGACCAGCACCCGTACCTGATCATGGAGCTCTGCGACGGCTCGTACGCCGAGCGGATGCGTACCTCGCCACTCGGCCCCGCCGAGGCCCGCGACCTGGGGATGAAGATCGCCGACGCGCTGGCGCACTCGCACGCCATGGGGGTGCTGCACCGCGACGTCAAGCCGGCCAACATCCTGCACTCGCACTTCAACCCGGCGGTGCTCGCCGACTTCGGGCTCGCGGTCCTCGCCGAGGTCCGCGACACCCAGGTCACCCTGGAGGTGCTGACCCCGGCGTACGCGCCGCCGGAGATGTTCCGGCACAGTCCGCCCTCGCCCGCGGTCGACGTCTACGCGCTCTCGGCCACCCTCTACGCGGTGATGCAGGGCAAGCCGCCACGCTGGCGGGCCGACCGCAACCCGAGCCTGGTCACGCTGATGGAACTCTTCAGCGAGCCGATCCCCGACCTGCCCGGGGTGCCGCCGGAGCTGGTCGAGGTGCTCCGCTTCGGCATGGCCAACGACCCGGATGCCCGGCCCACCGCCGCGCAGTTGCGCGACCTGCTCGCCGCGCTGCCACTCGGCCCGGTGGCCCCCATCTCCGGTGCGCCGGTCTCCGGCGCCCCGACCTCGGGGACCCCGTTCCCCGGATCGCCGGTCTCCGGTGGACCGCCGTTCACCGGCTCACCCGCGCCGGTCATCCCGACCTCGGGCGTGCCCATCTCCGGGCCGCCGGGCGCCTACCCGAGCCCGCCCGAATACCCGACCGCCCCCGGGCACCCGAGCTGGCCAGGGCACCCGACCTACCCTGGCCAGCCGCCCGTTCCCGGCCCGCCCGTTCCCGGCCCGCCCGTTCCCGGTCAGCCGACCTACCCCGGCCAGCCGTCGGTGCCCGGTCAGCCTCCCGTGCCCGGACAGTCCTCCGTTCCCGGGCAGCGCGCTGCCGGCCGTCATGACCCGGACCCCGCCGCACCGGGACCGCCGACCGCCGGCTCGGCCTGGCCGGGCGGTCACTCCGCCCCGCACGGCCCAGCCCAGCCCCGCCCGCCGGTCACCGCTCGCTACGACGACGACCACCCGACGGTACGCACCAACCCCCGTCGTCGGCGGCTGCGCTGGTTCTTCGGCGGTCTCGGTGTCCTGGTGCTGATGGGCGGCACCGCCACCGGATCCTGGTACGCGGCCCGCGCCGACCGTACGGCGTCACCCGAGATCAGCGCCTCCGCCACCGGAGCGCCGCTGCCGCCGGACGGTTCCAGCAGCGGGGTGGCGTCGGCCGGTGGGGCGCTGCCCGGGTGCCGGCTGGTGCTGCCCCGAGGTGTCCGCTGCACCGACGAACTGGAGTGCTTCGGCCCGATGCGGATCGAGGGCACCCAGGCGGGCGCGAGCCGGGTCCCCTGCGCGGGGCGGCACACCTGGGAGGCGTACGCCACGGGTGACCTGCCGGCCACCGTCGACGCCGCCGACCACCAGGCGATCTGGAAGGACCTGGCGGTGCAGGGCGTCTGCAACGACAACACCTTCCGGGTCACCACGCAGTTGCGCACCACGGGCGGGTGGCAGTTCCAGATCCTGCCGCCGACCGGTGACGAACTGGCTCCGGGCGAGCGTACGTTCCGCTGTCTCGCCGGTAAGGGAACCAACGTGCTGGACGGCCCCACCCTCGCCCGCTGACCCTGACCTCCACCCGCTAGGACGACTGGGCGGAGGTGGCGAAGGCGGTCGGGCCGATCGAGTCGGCGGCGGAGCGAAGCGCCTCCAGCATCGCCGTGATCGCGCTGGTCCGGGCCAGGTCAGGCCAGGTGTACGCGGACACCGTGCGGCGTAGCACCGGCTCGACCCGTACCGCCACCACGTCCGGGTGCTGGAGGAAGGCGAGCACCAGACTCGGCAGCAGCGCGACGCCGAGTCCCGCCGCGACCAGGCCCTGCAACGCCAGGTTGTCGTCGGTGGCACAGGCGATGCTGGGGGCGAACCCGCTGCCGGCACAGGCGTGGACAAAACTGCTCCGACACCGGGGACAGCCGGCGATCCAGGTCTCCTCCGCCAGGTCGGAGAGCTGGACGGAGTGCCGCTCGGCAAGCGGGTGCCCGGTCGGCACCAGCAGCACCAGCGAGTCGACCAGCAGCGGCACTTCGAGCATGCCGGCCTCCGCCATGCCCGCCTCGGCCGGTCGCGGCGGATCCGACTCGTACGTGAAGGCGACCACCACGTCACACTCTGCTCGCCTGAGCACCTGGTACGACTCGGGTGGCTCGGCCTCCAACAACTCCAGCCGTACCTGTGGGTAACGCTCCTTGAGCGCGGCAGCCGCGTACGGCACCAGGGTGGCGTTGGCGCTCGGGAAGGCGCACACCCGTACCGTGCCGGTTTCGAGTGTCGCGACGGCCTTGACCTGCTGTTGTGCCACGGCCATGCTGTCCAGGATCTCGGCGGCGTGCCGGGCCAGCGTGGTCCCCGCCTCGGTGAGCCGCAGCGTACGCCCCACCCGCGCGAAGAGCGGGCCGCCGACGGTCCGCTCCAGTGCCTTGATCTGCTGGCTGACCGCCGGCTGGGTGCAGTGCATCGCCCGCGCGGCGGCGGAGAACGAGCCACTCTCCACCACCTGACGGAACATCTCAAGCTGCCGCAGGTCAATCACGTCCGAAGCATAACCACCGCTTATCCATCTCCCGCCAGGTGAAACTACCCTCTGTGACTGCCGTAACCCCGTTGCCGGGGTCAGGCGACAAGGACGGGGAGTTGGTAGCGGCGGCGGATGCTGGTGCCGACGCGGGAGATGTCGGCGCCGTAGATGTGGATCGAGATGGCGGTGGCGGTGCCGGCGTTGCGTACCTCGTGGATGTCCCCGGGTGGGGCGATGCCGCAGACGCTGCCGGTCGGGTTCTCGGTCACCTCCGCCTGGGCGAGGAAGACGTCCCCGTCACGGTCGGTGATCTCGTACCGGACCTCGGACTCGACGCCGTCGACCACGCCGACCACGCACCAGCAGAGGTGGTCGTGGATCGGGGTGACCTGTCCCGGTCGCCAGACCAGGGCCACGATCGAGAAGAGGCCGTCCGGCTCGACGTGCAACACGTGCTGCACGTAGCTGTCCGGGTCGCCGGCCAACTGCTCCGGGGTGAGAATCTCCCGGCTGGGCAGGTTGGCCCGCAGGGCGGCGGCGACCAGTTCGGCCGTCCGCTCGGGCGGACAGACCCGGCTGGCCGCTGCGCGTACGCTCGCGACCAGGTCGTCCAGTTGGTTCGCTGACATGTCCCCGTACCTCCAACGGGCCCGAGGTACGACGACTCGGACCGCCAGTCCCAGTGTGCGAACCGGGGACGGCGCCAACCAGGAGCCAACTTCTTGGCCGGACCAAAGCCCGGCTTATGGTTGCGCCGGCCAGACGCACGGTCCGGTCGGCCCGGTTCGCGGTTCAGCCGGCCAGTTCATGGTTCAGTCGGTCCGGTTGGCCTGGGCGATCGCCTGGAGCAGAGCGGTGGCCGAGCCGGTCAGTCGCCGTCCGCGCGGCCAGACCGCGCGCAACGTACGGCTGAGCGTCAGGTCCCGTACCGGGATCGCGACCAGCAGTTTCGCGGAGAGTTCCATCTCCACCGCGTACCGGCTGAGCACCGCCGGCGCGGTCCCGGCCATCGCCGCGCCCTTGACCGCCGCGTTCGAGCCGAGGGCCAGTTCGGGCGGGAGCGGGTCGAGGTCCGCCAGCGCCCGTTCCAGGGTTTCCCGGGTGCCGGAGCCGACCTCACGTACGACCAGCCGGGTGCCGGCCAGCTCGCTCGGCTCCAGCGGCTGGCGTCGCCTGGCCCACGGGTGCCCCGGCGCCACCACCACGATGAGCTGGTCGTGCCCGACAACGAGGGTGTCGAGCCCCTCCGGCACCGTCGGGCCCTCGACAAAACCGAGGTCGATTCCCTCGTCGGCGAGGACCAGCCGGGCCACCTCGGTCGAGTTGATCACCGTCAGCCCGACCCTGATGTCCGGGTACGTCACCCGCAGGTGGTGCAGCCACCGGGGAAGCAACGCCTCGGCGACGGTCATGCTCGCCGCGACCCGCAACTGGGCGGCCCGCGCCTCACGGAGCGCCACCAGGCTGTGCTGGAACTCGTCCGCCGCCCCGAGCAGCCGGATCGCCCAGCCGACCACCACCCTGCCGTCGTCGGTCAGCGGTGAGCCCCGGTGGGTCCGGAGCAGGAGTGGCACCCCGGCCCAGCGTTCCAGCGCCGCGAGCCGCTTGGTCGCCGACGGCTGGGCGATCCCGGCCGCCCGCGCCGCCTGACCGATGCTGCCCAACTCGGCGACATCGACCAGCAGCCGGAGTGACTCGAGATCCGGGAGGTCGCCCATAGCTCCAGGCTATGGGGTTGACAGCGATCGAGGACTACTGCCCTGACCTGCGTACGCGCAGCCTGGAAGGGCAGCGCCGAGACCGTGGGCGCGAGAACGGGGGGCGACAGGGTGGCGGTCGTCGAAGGGGTACGAGTCAGCCGGAAGCCAGCACCACTCCGGCCGGGGCCGGCCGCCATCCTGCCCGGTCTGGCGCTCGCCGCCGCCGTGGCGATGGCCGGGTACGGCGTGAACCAACTAGCCACCCCGGTAAGCCCGATGATCGTGGCGATCGTGCTCGGCATCGCCGTACGAAGCCTTGGTGGTTACCGCGAGTGGATGCGGCCCGGCCTGGCCTTCGCCGCCCGGGGCCTGCTGCGGGCCGGCATCGTCCTGCTCGGCCTGCAACTCGTCGCCTCCGACATCGTCGACCTCGGCATCGGGCCGATCGCGGTGGTCGTGGTCAGCGTGACGGCGGCCTGGCTCACCACCCGGTGGGCCGGTAGCCGCCTCGGCCTGCGCCCGGCCACCTCACTCCTGGTCGCCACCGGGGTCTCGATCTGTGGCGCCTCCGCCGTGATCGGCATGAACGAGGTGGCCGACGGCGAGGAGGAGGACGTGGTCACCGCGATCGGCGTGGTGACGGTCCTCGGCACGCTCTGCATGCTGCTCATCCCGGCCCTGGGGCTGCTGTTCGGGCTGGACGACACCATGGTCGGCCTCTGGGCCGGCGCCAGCATCCACGAGGTCGGCCAGGTCGTGGCGGTCGGCGGCGCGATCGGCGCCGCCGCGCTCGCCACCGCCGTGGTGGTGAAACTCTGCCGGGTCGCGCTGCTCGCGCCCCTGGTCGCCCTCGTCGCCACCGTCCGCCGCGCCGCCATCCGTCGACCCGTCGGCGCCACTGGCGCCAGCACCGCCACCGCCGGTCCCGGTGCTGGTCGCCCCGACGGGCGCGGGCGATCCTCCTCCCGGCCGCCCGTGCTCCCCTGGTTTGTCGTCGGCTTCCTCGTGGCGATGGCGGTGCGCTCCACCGGAGTACTGCCGCACCAGGTGGTCAGCTCGGTCTCGGCCCTGGCCGGCGTGCTGCTGGCCGCCGCCATGTTCGCCGTGGGCACCTCGGTCGACCTGCGTACGGTCACCAGGGGCAGCGGGCGGGCGCTGGCCACCGGTGCGGTGGGAACCGTGGTGCTCGCGACCACCTCGCTCGCCGGACTCCTGCTCGTTGCGACGCCCTGACCGGTGTGCCGGCGATTCAGCTCACATTTGCCCCGCGGCTCTACCCGTGACCGAGGGTGCCGGGTTGTATTGCGCCGTATCGCCAATAGCCCCCGCAACTCTGCGTACACCCCTTGGGATGCCCCTTGCTGCAAGCTGATTTGACCAGGATCGCCGAGCTCACCGAGGCCGAGCTCAACCTCAAGTGCGTGACGCTCATGTCCGAGCGCGGTCGGGCGGCACGCGGCATGACCGGCGGCCGGATCGGCGGCGGCGTCTCGCTGGTCACGCGGAGCGACCCCAGTGGTGGTTACTGGAACAAGACCCTCGGCCTCGGATTCACCGAGCCGGTGACGGAGAAGCTGATCGGCGAGGTGATCGACTTTCACCGGGAGCAGGGCAGCCCCTCGGCGCGGCTCCAGATCGCACCCGAGGTCCTGCCGGCGGACTGGGACGACATCTGCTCCGCGTACGGGCTGACGCCGGCCGAGCAACTGGTGAAGCTCGCCTGCCGGATCGAGGACTTCAAGCCGGGCGGTACGGACCTGCGGGTCGGACCGGTCGGGGTCGAGGATGCCGAGCAGTGGGCGAAACTGCTCTTCGACATTTTCGGCATGCCCGAGCACTTCGACTCGATTTTTGCCGCCGGGGTGCGCAGCGGGGAGTTCCTGGCCTTCGCGGCCTGGGACGGTGACGAGATGGTCGCCGGGGCCAACCTCTACCTGAACGGCGAGGTCGCGTCGCTGAACTCCGGTGCCACCCGGGAGAGCCACCGTCGGCGTGGCCTCCAGACCGCGCTGGTGGCCGCCAGGGCGGAAGCCGCCGCAGCCGCAGGCTGCCGCTGGCTGGTCAGCGAAACCGGCAAACCAGCCGAGGGTACGTCGAACCCCTCACTGAACAACATGATCCGCTCCGGCCTCACCCCGCTCTACGATCGTCGGAGCTGGGTCTGGCAACCGGAAAACGCCGCCGTCAACGCTTGATCGAGCCACCCGACACCTGCGGAAATCTATACATGTCCTTACGTCAGATGAGCGCGTTCGTGGAACTCACCGAAGCCGAACTCGTGTTCCGGTTCGGAGCCGGTCTGCCCGACGACATCGGGTCGTCCCTCGGCGTCACGGTCGCCCGGTTCGGCGGCGGCGTGCTCTGCTCCATGACCGACAGCTTGAGTGGTGGAGGCTGGAGCAGATCGATCGGTCTGGGCGTCACCGAGCCGGTCACCGGGGACCTGATCGGTGACACCATCGACTTCCACCGCCGGCACGGCAGCCCCCAGGCGCTGATCCAGATCGCCCCGGAACTCCTTCCGCCGGACTGGGACGACATCTGCTCCGCGTACGGGCTGACGGTTGGCGACGGGCTGGTGAGACTCGTCTGCGACATCGAGGACTTCACGCCCGGCGGGTCCTACCTGCGGGTCGACCTGATCTCCCGGGAGGAGTTGGGGGAGTGGACGGCGCTGATCGCCAGTGAACTCGGCCCCAACGGCAAGAAGCTGGCCCCGATGTTCGCCGCCGTGGTGGGCAATCCTCATTTCCGGTCGTTTGCCGCCTGGGACGACGAGGAACTCGTCGCGGTGGGCAATCTCTTCCTGCACGGTGAGGGCGCGTCGTTCATCACCGGGATCACCAAGCCGAGTCACCGTGGCCGGGGCGCCCAGTCGGCCCTGATCGCGGCCAGGGCGAGGGTCGCCGCCGAGGCCGGCTGCCGCTGGCTCACCGCCGCGACCGTACGGCCGACCGAGGAGAAGTCGGTCACCTCGTACAACAACCTGGTTCGTGCCGGGTTCTCGCCGCTCTACCACCGCCCGGACTGGATCTGGCGACCCGGGCGCGGCGCCTCACCCGCTGACTCCGCCCGCTGACCCTCCTCCCTGACTCGGCCTGCTGGCTCGGCGCTGCTGGCTCGGCGCCTGCTGGCTCGGCCTTGTTTGCCATTGCGGCAAGAATCCTTGCCGATTTGCCGCAGCCGCCGGATGGTGGTGGCGGAGGTGGTCACCATGACCCGGCAACCGACAGACCGGTTGACCCAACAATTTGATGTCGCGGTGATCGGTGGCGGTGCCGCCGGCCTGACCGCGGCGGTGGTGCTCGGGCGGGCGCGACGCTCGGCGATCGTGATCGACGCCGGGTCGCCGCGCAACGCCCCGGCGGCGGGGGTGCACGGCTTCCTCACCCGCGACGGGATCAGCCCGACCGAGCTGGTCGAGATCGGCCGCAAGGAGGCCGAGCGCTACGGCAGCCAGCTCCGTCGCGGAGAGGCCCGGAGCGCGCGGCGTACCGAGGACGGGTTCGAGGTGACGCTCGCGGACGGCAGTCTTGTCGTCGCCCGGCGGTTGCTGGTGAGCACCGGACTGGTCGACGAACTCCCCGACCTCCCCGGGATACGTGAACGCTGGGGGCGGGACGTGCTCCACTGCCCGTACTGCCACGGGTGGGAGGTACGTGACCAGGCAATCGGCATCCTCGGCACCGGGGAGCGGTCTGTACACCAGGCACTGATGTTCCGGCAGTGGACCTCGGACCTGGTGCTGTTCACCCACACCGCGCCACAGTTGACCGAGGAGCAGGCTGAGGAGTTGGCGGCCCGGAACATCCGGATCGTCACCGGCAAGGTCGACTCGCTCGACATCACCGACGACCGACTCAGCGGCGTACGCATGGTCGACGGCACGGTGGTCCCCCGGCAGGCGGTGGTGGTCGCGCCACGGATGGTCGCCGCCTCGGGGGTGCTGGCCAGCCTCGGCATCCGTACCAACGAACACCCGTTCGGCGGCGAGTTCGTACCCGCCGATCCCACCGGCTCGACCGAGATGCCGGGAGTATGGGTGGCGGGCAACGTCACCGACCTCGGCGCGCAGGTGGTCATGGCCGCCGCCGCTGCCGTGTCGGCCGCCGCCGCCATCAACGCCGACCTGATCAACGAGGAGACCAGAGCCGCCGTCGCGTCCCACCGGACCAACACGCGTACGGCAACGGCCGTGGACGCGAAGAGGAGCGCAGCATGACCACGGAACACCAGCACGGCAACGGACACGACAACGGCCTTGAACACGGCAACGGCCACGGCCATGGACACGACAACGGCCATGGACACGGGCACGGGCACGATCACAGGCATGACCAGGAGCACGCCGAGGTGGGGTTCACGGCGGAGTTCTGGGACGAGCGCTACTCCTCGGCCGAGCGGATCTGGAGCGGCAACGCCAATCCCCACCTGGTCACCACCGCCACCGAACTCGCGCCGGGCACGGCGCTGGACATGGGCAGTGGCGAAGGGGGCGACGCGATCTGGCTGGCCACCCGGGGCTGGCGGGTCACCGCGGTCGACGTTTCGAAGGTGGCGTTGGACCGGGCTGCCGAGCAGGCCCGCCGGGTCGGCACCGAAGTTGCCGAACGGATCACCTGGCAGCAGGCCGACGGCCACACCTGGGAGCCCGGATCGGACCGGTACGACCTGGTCTCGGCCCAGTTCATGTACCTCCCGCCGGGCGAGATCGCGGCACTGCACCGCCGGCTGGCGGAGGCCGTACGGCCGGGCGGCACCCTGCTCATCGTCGGTCACCACCCGTCGGACCTGGAAACCTCGATGGGACGGCCACGCCTGCTCGATTTCATGTACACCGCCGAGGAGATCGCGCCCCTGCTCGACCCGGACGCCTGGCAGATCACGATATCGTCGCCCGCACGTCAGGCGACCGACCCGGACGGCCAACTGATCACCATCAACGACACGATCCTGCACGCGGTCCGCCGCGCCTGACCCACGCGGCGAGCTTGATCGTGAAGAGTTTGGCTCGCTATAGCCGGCCGAATTCTTCACCATAATTGGTGGCTGGGTGCTTGGCATGGGGGATGTCGCGGGGTCGCGCCTGAGCCGCGTGGCGACGGCTCAGGAGTCGGGGTCGAACAAGGCCACGGCGGTGGCGAGCGTCGCCGCCGTGGGGAACTGGGTGGTGATCCCGTCGGGTTGTCGCAGGTGAACGGAGCAGCCGGTCGGGCCGAGCAGGACGGTGACCGGTTGGGCGGGATGACGGCGCCCGAGCCGGCGGATCGTCCGCTCTGGGTCGCCCGACTCGCTCGGCTGCGGTGGTCGGCGCGGGCAGGTCCGGTTGCCAGTGGGCGGGGAGCAGGACGGACAGCTCCTCGAACGGGCGGTCCGGGGTGACGATGTCGCTGACCGAGGCGGCGCCGACCTGGCGGGCGAGGTCACGTACGAGTTGGGTCAGGTCGAGGGTGGCGGTCCCGTCCTGGTCGACCGTTGGCGCGACGGTGCCGGGGACGATGCTCGTGGAGGCGCTGGCGCCGGTGTCGACGTTGACGACGGTGAGGACGAGCTGGGCGCGGCGGAGGCCGAGTTCGTGGCAGGGCTGGGCGACCGTACCGATGCCGTGGCAGAGCTGGCAGTCGGCGTACGGGCGGTGGTGTTGGGTTGTGGGGTTTGTGGCGAGGATGCCGGTGCCGAGCTGGGTGCAGCGGCAGGTGACCAGGAGAAACGTGGTGCCATCGCAGTCCGGGCACTCGACCAGGTGATCGTCGGTCACCGGGCGGTCCGAGGATTGCAGTCGCCGGAGTGATCGGTTCGCAGCACGCAACGCCGCCCGCTGGTCAGCCGCTCGCCACAGAACACCCGGTGCGCCACCTCAGGTTCGTCCTGGGCGCTGAGCGTGATGTCGCGGGTGTCGAGCGCGCGGAACGCCGCCGCGAGCGAGTGCCCGATCGTGCGCGCGATGACGGCCGCCGTCTGCGGGTTGGCGGCCTGGATCGGCAGGTGGATCGTGAAGTGCTGGCGGTTGCCGCTCACCGCTGCCTCGCCAGGTCGCGGGGGTGCGGCGCGTGCTGCGACTGCCACTGCCGCAGGGCGTTCTTGATGCGTACGGTCTCCTCCCGGCTGGTGGCCAGCTCGGCGTAGACCCGGTGCAGGTCGTCGGCGACCCGGTCCAGGAACACCTGCACCTCCTCCGGATCGAGCCCGCGTCGGCCGAGGCGGGCGGGGAGAAAGCGCTGGTTGCGTACGTGCCACGGGCGCAGGGGGAGTTGGGCGGCGCTCCGGTAGGTGGCGGGTCGGGCGTTCCGGCCGAACGGTGCTGGTGCGGGTGCTGCTTCCGGGGTGGGGGTTGGCGGCGGGGCGGAGCGGGACACGAAGAGGCGACGGAGGAAGGTACGCACGGGCAGACCTGCCTTTCGGGTACGAGGGGAGCGGGGACGTGCCTGTCCGCGTACCGAGCACGGACAGACACGTCCCCGCCTCTGTCGGCGTACGCCCCTCGGGTCGCCGTACGCCGACAAAGTCGCTGGTAGGAGGCCGGGACGGGCAGCCAACTTGGGCAGACCGATCCGTCCCGACCGCTGTGCGAGTGCCCCAAGTGCCATCCGGGGGCCTCGTCGTCAACCTACAATTGCTACCGGTTGTAGGTCAATGGAGAACCTCCAGCCGGTTGAGACTGGAGGTCAAGACGTGATTCCATGGGCGTGCCATCCGGGGAGTGAGCATGCCCAAGCAGCAGTACCAGGCGCTCGCAGACGAGTTGCGAGCGAAGATCGAGTCAGGCGAGTGGCCGGCGGGGACGAAGCTCCCGAGCCGGTCTCAACTCTGCGCGGAGTACGGCGTCTCGGACACCGTCGTTGGCAAGGCGATGATGATCCTGCGCGCCACCGGTCTCACCGAGACCCTCGAAGGCGTCGGCGTATACGTCGCCGGACCCAAGTAGAACTCGTGCGTGGGCAATGTCGCCGCCACCAACGGCAGTTGTCGAAGGCTGTCCTGAAAGAGATCATCCTGCCGCACGTGTCGGCGCCGGCAATCCATGGAGCGACGTGTCCGCACCCCTGTATCAACAGATCTCCGACGACATCGCCGAGCAGATCAACAGCGACGTACTGGAGCCTGGCGACCGGCTGCCAAGCACCAAGCAGCTCATGGAGCGGTACGAGGTCAGCGAGACCGTGATCCGCTTCGTCATGATCCAGCTCAAGGCGCAGGGCCTCGTCTACGGTCAGCAGGGTAGAGGCGTCTATGTCATGAATCGGTCTGCCTGAGAGCGGGGGCTGGCACGCCACGGCTCCCTGATCGCCGTCGCATCGCTCAAGACCTCCACGATGGGAACGGCTCCAGCGAGTACACGCCTCGCGCCAAGCTGCCGTCGTTCCGCGAGTTGATCACGCGATACGGCATGTCCGCCGAGCCTGTCCGGTCGGCGCTCCTGAGCTGAAGGCGGAGGGCCTCGTCGAGGGTTACGCGGTGGTTCCCGCAGCGCCAGCTTCATATCTTGCTCGGTCAGGGAGGACACGTCTGTCGGTCCTCGCTATCTTCGTCATACGCTGCAGCAACCACTGTGACAGCAACTTGCTGCCTCGAATCGTTGGGTGGAGATCGGAGAGGTAGCGGTGCCTGCAACCAAGTGGGAGAAGCTCGCTGATCACGTCCGCGAGCAGATCCGGACCGGAGTCCTGAAGCCTGGCGACCAGTTGCCGTCAACCGCCCAGCTCAAGGCCGAACACAACGTCGGTGACGGCGTGGTCCGGTACGCGATGCACGCGTTGCGCACGGAGGGCTTGGTCGAGAGCGCGCACGGCGTAGGCGTATTCATCGCCGAGAAGAGGTAGCGGGACCGTCCGCTCGGTTGAGCGAGCTTCACCGGGGAGTATGCGTGCCCAGGCGGCAGTACCAGGTGGTTGCAGACGAGCTGCGAGCAGAGATCGAGTCAGGCGAGTGGTCAGCGGAGACTAAGCCCCCCGAGCCGGTCTCAACTCTGCGCGGAGTACGGCGTCTCGGACACCCTCGTCGGCAAGGCGATGATGATCCTGCGCGCCACCGGTCTCACCGAGACCTTCGAAGGCGTCGGCGTATGCGTCGCCGAACCCATGGCGTCTAGGACGTGACGAAACGCCCAAAACCTTCGATTGACCGTGGCTTTCGGCTGGAGGCCGCAGTCTGTCGGGGTTAGCGACTAGTGTTGTCGGGTACTTTGGTACCACGGTACTCTGGTCGCTGGAAGGGGGCTCATGTGGCCGCTACGTCCGCTCCGATCAAGGTTGACGTTGATACTGACCAACTCATCTCGCACGCTGCTCACTTTCTAGGCAAGGCCAAGAAGGAAGTCGTTGACGCCGCCGTGCGCGAATACATCGATGCGCATCGGGCTGAGATCAATGAAGGTGTACGGGCTGCTTTGCGTCAACTAGACGGTTCGCCACAAGCTGCCGTCGCGTTGCTGACAGGGGTGCCCGTGGATGAGCTTGATCAATATGGTGGGATGCCTGAGACGGACTGATTCGCTGGGTCTAAATTTAGTCGTTTTAGGACCTTAGGCTCGTTCGAATGAGCGATAAGCCCCTGCCTGTTCGACCAACTCGTTCGTGCACCCGAGCACTCGACCTACCAATCCCGACCCTCGACGTGCCTATGTCTGACCTCGATCACCTTTTGGTCAAGGAAGCGCAGCGGCTTCCAGACACCTACGCGGCCGGTGGCGTGGAACGCATTCTTGCCCTCACTGATCGAGTGTGGTTCAAGGTCAAGGAAGGCCGGTGGCGGGGGGCAGCAATTCGTCTGCCTGAGGGTGATCAACCTCAGGGGGATCCCCAGATCCACTTGGCTCCTTGGTGGTTGGGGGCAGGAGGCTACCGAAGGGATGGTGATCCTTCGGATTTCTACGCGTCCATGGCCGCTGCCGCGCGGCGCGACGGGAAGCATCAGGAGGGCGGGTCTTCCGATCGCTGGTTGCCAGATGAATGGGATTGGAAGCGGCTCGAACTTGAACATGCGACCGCTTGGATTCGGGAGATCCGCAGGATCGTCTGCCTGTTGATCGTGCGTTCGCTTCGCACTGGTCAATCATATCAAGCTGTTTTCCAGGGTTATAGCATAACGGTGTTGGCGCGAGCTGAAGGTGGCGAGACCTACCTGGCGATTGGGACGGAGAATATCGCTGGCCCGAAGATCTTCGCCGTCATTATGAGTGCTGTTCCGGGTATAGATAGTGATGCCTGGTTGGCTGAGCCTGGTGGGGTCGTTGGATTGGCGCCGGCGCCCGGTGAAATTATCTGGTCGACTATTCTTCCGCCGACTGTCGCCGCTGAGCTCCTCGACGGATACACGGATGAGGGCAATTGATGAGGATGCTAGGGGAAGCGTCAAGCGCCCTGATCGCTGGCGGCAGTTGTCGCGGGGATCATCGAAAAATCGGGTTTGCGTCTTCCAGGTAGAGAGTCGTCCCCTGTGTGACGGCAAGCAGGGCGGCGAGGGCTCGGCGGGCGAGTACGGGTGAGAGACGCGCCTCGGCCTCGTCCGGCGTACACCAGGCCCAACTGCGGAGCTCGTCAGCCGGCAGGGTGATCTGGGACGTACGGGCTGGGTCGAGTTGGCCGCCGTCGTAGACGAACATGACCCCCTCGGTACGCCCCATCTGCGGCGGAACCCAGTCGACCACCAGGAGCCGTCCCGGAGTGACCGACAGCCCCAGCTCCTCGGCCACCTCCCGCATCGCGGCCTGGTACGGCGACTCGTCGGCCTCGACCACGCCCCCGGGAATCTCCCAGTAGTCCTTGTACGTCGGCTCGACCAGCAGAATCCGCCCGTCCGCATCACGTAGCAGCACGCCAGCGCCCATCCGCTTGCGCGGCAGGGCGGCGGTGAAGTCCTCGGGAGCCGTCGTCATTAGTGGACGCTAACCCGCCGGGCGGTCTCCCCGGCGCGCCCGCGCCTGAAGATCTTGCCACCTGGCGTACGGCCTGACTTCACGTCGCCTTCAGGAACCGGGCAGTCGGGATGAACAGGGTGTCGGGCACAACCCATGCCTAGCGAAGCAGGTGTGCACCGTGTCGGATGCCTTCCCGATCAGCCGTCGACATTTCCTCACCCTGGCCGGAGGGACCGCTGGCGCGGTCGCCGTGAGCCAGTTGATCGCGCAACTTCCTCCGGCGTACGCGGACGAACTGGACCCGGCGCCGTTCACGCTCGGCGTCGCCTCGGGCGAGCCCGACGACACCAGTGTGGTGATCTGGACTCGCCTGGTGGCGGACCCGCTCAACACCGTTGACGGTGGCATGCCCGCCGAACCGGTCAAGGTGGACTTCGAGATCGCCACCGATCCGGAGTTCCGGCGGATCGTGCAGAAGGGCAAGCGGACGACCGACCCGGCGTCGGCGCACTCCGTACACATTCTGGTGACCGATCTGGCGCCGGACCGCTGGTACTGGTATCGGTTCATGGCCAACGGGGTCTACAGCCGGACCGGACGTACCCGGACGTTCCCCCGGCCCGGTGCGAGCGTGGAACACATGCGGTTCGCCTTTGCGTCCTGCCAGTCCTGGGTGGGGGGACCCTACCCGGCCTACCGTGACATGGCCGCCCAGGAACTCGATTTTGTCGTGCACCTGGGCGACTACATCTACGAGACCACCAACGGCAGTCTGACCGAGTTCCGGCGGCTGCACGCGCTCTACAAGACCTCGCCCGACCTGCGCGCCGCGCACGCCCGGTTCCCGTTCATCATGACCTGGGACGACCACGAGGTGCAGAACAACTACGCCGGTGACGTCGCGGGCAGCGCGGGCGACGGCAGGCCGTTCCTGGAGCGGCGGGCCAACGGTTACCAGGCGTACTACGAGCACCTGCCGCTGCGGCCGATGCACCGCCCGGACGGTGCGGACATGCTGATGTACCGCCGGTTCGACTTTGGCAGGCTGGCCCAGTTCAGCGTGCTCGACACCCGGCAGTACCGGTCCGACCAGGCGCTCGGTGACGGTCGCAAGGAACCGACCGGTGAGGTCTTCGACCCGGCGCGGACGATGACCGGACCGAAGCAGGAGCAGTGGCTGCTCCGTGGGCTGCGCGAGTCGACCGCCCAGTGGAACGTAATCGCCCAGCAGACCATCATGGCCCAGTTCGACTACGACCTCGGCCCGACGAAGATTGTCAACCTGGACCAGTGGGACGGTTACCCGCTGGCCCGTAACCGCATTCTGAACCACATCGTGAAGCACCAGATCGGCAACCCGATCGTGCTCGGTGGCGACTGGCACACCCACTGGGTCAACGACCTGAAGACCGATTTCGACGACCCGCGCGCGATGGTCGTCGCCACCGAGTTCGTCGGCACCTCGATCTCGTCGGGCGCGAGCTGGGACCCGGACGTACGGGCGGGACTTGCGGCGAATCCGCACGTCAAGTTCTACAACGGAAGTTACCGGGGCTACGTCATCTGCGACGTCAACAACAAGCGCTGGCGGGCCGACCTGCGCATCGTGCTCGACGCCCGCAACGCCGCCTCTCCGGCGTACACGATCGCGTCCTTCGCGGTCCGCGACGGCAAGCCGGGTGCGCAGCGGGTCGACGGCGGCGACGGCATCGTCGGCCAGGTCACCGACGCGGCCACCGGGAGGGCGCTGCCGAACGTCGAGGTGGTCGTGACCCGGGAGGACGGCAGTCGGCTGGTGGCGAGCACCACCGACCCGACCGGCGAGGTGCTCGCCTTCGCGCCGCCCGGCAACTACACGGTCGCGGTCAACGGGGTCGGCTACGAGCCGGTGAGCCGTACGGTGACGGTTGTCGACGGTGCCCCGACCAACCTTGACCTGCGGCTCAACCGGGCGGTGCCCCGGGCCGGAACGGGTCGCACGGTCCCCGGCCCGCAGGCGTCGGCGACCACCACCGACATCGTGCTCAGCAACGATCTTGTCGCGCTGGCAATCTCCAACGGTACGGACGACTCGCAGTTGACCCCGGTCGCGCTCGGCAAGCCGCTCGACATGGCCATGGTCGGCCGGCTGGACCAGCTTGACTGGATCAACCTGCCGTACGCCTCGACGGCGCAGCCGCGCGGCGGAAACGCCTGGCAGCAGCGGACCGTCAAGTCCACCTCGGTCGAGGTGCTCTCGGCCAACGGGCCGGTGGCGAGCGTACGGGCGATCGGCGCCAGCACCACGGTCGCGAACCTGGAGGTGGTCACGACGTACTCGGTCCGGGCGAACGAGCCCTGGGTGCTGGCCGAAAGCGCCTTCACCAACCGGGGCACCGCCCCGTGCACATTCTGGGCCGGTGACGCGCTCGATCACGACGGTGCGGGCCAGCGCAGCGGCATCGCGGGGCACGGGACGATCGAGGCCAGTGACCCGGCCGACTACCCGCCGACCGCGCCCTGGATCGGCATGACCGGCACCGACCGGCAGACCTACGGGCTGATCTACGACGAGGGTGGCTTCGGCGCCTACGCCGCGTACAACTGGGTGATGAGCCAGCGTCAGGTGACGCTCGCCCCGGGCGAGACGTTCACCCTGCGTCGGCGGATCACCGCCGTCGACAGCGGCACCGACGCCGACCCGTTCGCGGTGCTCGGTCGCCTCTGACCACTGAAAGTGCTCGCGCGGGCGGCCGGTCACCCCCGGCCGCCCGCGCGAGGCGTCAACGGTCCCGCTACGCCTCAGTTGGTCAGGACGCCGCCCTCGACGAACAGCTCCTGGGCGTTGATCCCGTTGTTGCGCAGCAGGAAGTCGGTCGCGTCGACCACGTCGGCCACGCTCACCAGCCGACCGATCGGGGTCCGGGCCAGGTGCGGGTGGTCGGTCACGTGCCGCCACTTCGGGCTGTCGCCGACGATGCCCGGGTGCAGCACGTTCACCCGGTGCGGGGCGATCTCCAGGGCCAGGGACTTGACCAGGCCGGTGAGGCCGGCGTTGTGGGTGGTCACGATCGTGGAGCCCGGGTACGGGCGTTCCTTGGCCACGCCACCGAAGAAGACGACCGACGCACCGGGGCGGAAACGGTCACGCAGGACGCGTACCGTCTCGGCGTAGCCGACCAGCTTGATGGTCAGCGCGGCGATCGCGGCGTCCAGGTCGAGATTCCCGAGGGTGTTCGGCGTCTGGCTGGTCGGGGTGAGGACGAGGTGGTCGACCTCGGTGATCTCGCCCAGCGCCCCGGCGATCGTGGCCGGCTCGGCCAGGTTGACGGCGATGCCCCGGGTGTTGCCGCCGATCTCCGTGGCGACCGCCTCGGCCCGCGCCTCGTCCCGGCTGGCGATGACAACCGAGTCTCCCCGGGCCGCGAGGTGCTCGGCGATCGCCCGTCCCAACCCGTTGCTGCCACCGACGACGACAGACGTCTTCATCTGATCTGCTCCCTGTGCCTGGACCCTGCGGGGGTACGTACGAATCTGCCAACCGATCCGCCGAGGGTGATAGTCCCGGCGGTTCGCGCGTACGACATGGTTCTGGTCACAGCGAGCACTCCGAGCGGCGACGCCACCGCCAGCGGGGCGTGAACCATTTCTCCACGGCCGACGGATAACAGGTGATGATTCCCGGGCCGTGGAAGGTTCTGTATGAATCGATCGGAACAACTCGAGGCAGCCGACATCAGCCCATCGGAGGACGACGCAACAATCATCGAGCGGTCAGCGCGGGATCCCGAGAGATTCGCCGCGATCTTCGACCGGCACGCACCGTACATTCATCGTTACCTGGCCCGGCGGCTTGGCGCGGAGGCCGCCGACGACCTGGTGGGAGAGACGTTCCTGGCCGCGTTCCGGCGGCGGGAACGGTTCGACACCGCCCACCGCGATGCCCGGCCCTGGCTGTACGGGATCGCCACCCACATCGTCAGCCAGCACCGGCGCGACGAGGACCGCCGGTACCGGATACGGCAGGCGTACGTCCCGGCGACGAGCGAGGCGTCCCACGCCGACCGGGTCGCCACCGCCGTCACGGCGAGATCACTGCGCGGACTGCTCTCCGCCGCCCTGGCCAAGCTTTCCACCGGTGACCGGCACGTACTGCTCCTGGTCGCGTGGGAGGAGCTCACGTACGAGCAGGTGGGCGCCGCGCTGGCGATCCCCGTCGGCACCGTGCGGTCACGACTGAACCGCGCCCGCAAGCAGCTCCGCGAGGCGTTGGGCGACGCCGACACCACCACCACGATCGAGGAGGCACTGGGCAATGGATGACCTGCGACTGGTCCGGGAACTCGGCGACGAGGTTCCGCTGGCCACCCCCGTACAGTTGGCGCCCGCCCGCGCCCGGCTGCTGGCCGCGATGCCGGTCACGCCCGCCGTCACCTCGCTGACCGACTCCCGGCATCGGGCCCGGCCCCGCTGGCGACTGCTGCTCAGCGGGGTGGCGGCGGTCGGCGTCGCGGCGGCGGTCGCCTCGGTGCTCGTGCTGGCGCCCGACCTGGCTCCCGACCAGGTCGGCGGTGGCGTGTCGGTCGCCAAGGCCGATCCCACCCAGGTGCTGCACAGCGCGGCGGCGGCGGCGCTCCGGCTGCCCGACACCATCCCCAACCCCGACCAGTACGTCTACCTCCGGAGCCAGGACGGCCAGGAGGTCTACGAGAGCTGGCGGTCGGTGGACGGGACCCGCGACGGGCTCGTCAGGAAGACGACGGCCGGCAGCAGCGAGGAGATCCCGCTTCCGGGCTGCCGGAACGGACGGGCCGCTTTTGTCAAGGGTGGCCAGGTGGATCCGAACCGGACCGAGCCGTGCACGCCCAGGCCCGCGTACCGCCCCGACCTGCCGACCGACGCGGATGCCCTGCGGGTCTACCTGATCGAGCACGGCAACGGCGTGCCCGGCGACACGAACAGCTTCGCCAAGGATGTGCTCGGCCTCGGCCAGGAGTACTTGCGACCCGCGTCGCGGGCCGCGCTCTACGAGGCCGCGGCGGGGCAGCCCGGTCTGCGGGTCGTCGAGCACGCCCAGGACGGCGCCGGCCGCCCGGGCATCGGGATCGCCTGGCCGTCGACCAGCGGTAAGGGTGAGACGGTCCTGGTCTTCCACGCCCAGACCTATGCCTACCTCGGCATCGCGGCGACGTCAGCCGTGCTCGACCTCGCCGTCGTGGACCAGGTCGGCCAGACCGGCTGACATCCGTACGGGGGGAGTGGGGCGGGTTGTCCTCGGGCGACCCGCCCCACTCACGGTCCGACCGGCACGTCGCGGGTCAGTACGACTTCTCCTGCCCCAGCACGTGCTGCGCCACGAAGTTGAGGATCATCTCGCGACTGACCGGGGCGATCCGGGTCGCGCGTACGGTGCCGAGCATCGTGGCTATGCCGTACTCGGTGGTCATGCCGTTGCCGCCGTGGACCTGGATGGCGGTGTCCACGGCGAGTGCGGCGGCCTCGGCGGCGGCGTACTTGGCCATGTTCGCGGCGGTGCCGGCCTCCAGGTCGCGGCCGGCGTCGTAGAGGGCCGCCGCCTTGGCGATCATCAGCCGGGCCAGTTCGACCTGTACGGCCGCGTGCGCGAGCGGGTGCGAGATGCCCTGGTGGGAGCCGATCGTCCGGCCTCCCCAGACCTTGCGGGTGGAGGCGTACGACGAGGCGCGCTCGATCGCGTAGCGGCCGGAGCCGGCGGCGAGCGCGGCGACCAGGATGCGTTCCGGGTTCAGCCCGGCGAAGAGCGCCTGGAGGCCAACGTCGGCCCCGCCACCGACCAGCGCGTCCGCAGGCAGGCGCAGGTCGTCCAGGTAGAGCATCCACTGGCTCTCCGGCGACAGGATCTCCATGTCGAGCTTCGATTTTGTCAGCCCCGGTGCGTCGGTCGGGACCAGGAAGAGCGCCGGCTTCAGCCGGCCCGTCGCGGCGTCCTCGGTACGCCCGACGACCAGCACGTACGCCGCGTCGTCCACGCCCGAGATGAAACACTTGCGACCCGACAGCAGCCAGTCGTCGCCGTCGCGGCGAGCGATCGTGCCGAGCTTGTGCGAGTTGGAGCCGGCCTCCGGCTCGGTGATCGCGAAGGCGATCTTGAGGGTGCCGTCGGCCATCGGTGGGAGGAAGCGTTTGCGCTGCTCCTCGGTGCCGTGTCGGGCGATCACGGTGGCCACGATCGCGGGGGAGACGACGATCATCAGCAGTGGCGAGCCGGTCGCGGCCAGTTCCTCGCAGACGATGGCGAGGTCGGTGATGCCGCCGCCACCGCCGCCGTACTCCGCCGGGATGTTGACACCGAGGTAGCCGAGCCGCCCGGCCTCCTGCCACAGCTCGGTGGTGTGCTCGCCGGCCTTGGCCTTCCGTACGTAGTACTCGTGTCCGTAGCGGTTGCCGAGCGCGCGTACCGCGTCGCGGAGCTGTTCCTGTTCGGGGGTGAGGTCGAAGTCCATGAGGGGCCTTCCGAGACAGCGTGCGGTGTAAGGAAGGGCCCCTTATTAACGCTATGCGTTAATAAGGGGCCCTTCCTTACACAACAACGGCGAGGACGGTGCCGGCTTCCACCTGGGCGCCGGTGGTTACGGGGAGTTCGGTGACGGTGCCGGCGGCGGGGGCGTGTACGGGGTGTTCCAGCTTCATCGCCTCCAGGGTGAGCAGGAGCTCACCGGCGGCGACACGTTGACCGGGCACGACGAGGACCCGGCTGACCGCACCGGGCAGCGGTGCGACCAGCGAGCCTTCGGCCAGGTCGGGGGCGGGCTCGGGGAAGCGGGGCAGCTCGGTCAGGGTCACCGAGCCGTCCGGACCGTCCACGAAGGAGACCGCACCCACCCGGTGTACGGCGAACGCCACCCGTACCCCGGCGACGTCGAGCACCACCCGGTCCGGCTCGGCCGAGAGGATCACCGGCAGCGGGGAGTCGTCGGGCAGCGGCGCGACGGTGGGGTGCAGGCCGGCGAGGTCGAGCTCGTCCGGGTCGACCGGGCGGACCCACCAGGTGTCGAGCGCGCCGGTCCGGTCCAGCCGGTAGCCGACCTCGACCGGACCGGACGGACCCTGGTAGACGCTGGTCTGGGCGCCGGCCGGCACGTTGCGCCAGCCGGACGGCAGGCTCGCCAGCACCGGGGCGGACCGTCGTCGGGCCGCCGCCCCGGCGAGTGCGGCGGCGAGGCAGGAGACCCGGACCGCCTCGACCGAGGAGAGCAGCGGCGCGAAGAGTTCCGGGTGCCGGTCCAGGAAGCCGGTGTCGATCGCACCGCCCCGGAACTCCGGGTGCCGCAGTACACGTACCAGCAGGTCACGGTTGGTGCGTACGCCGTGCAGCTCGGCCCGGGACAGGGCGCTGGCCAGCAGCCGGGCCGCCTCGGCACGGGTCGGTGCCCAGGCGACGAGCTTTGCCAGCATCGAGTCGTAGTGCACCCCGACCACCGAACCGTCGCGTACACCGGAGTCCAGGCGCAGCGCGGCCCGGCCGGTGGCGGTCGGGACCGGGGTGAACTCGGTGGTCACGCCGGGGATGGCGAACCGGTGCAGGGTGCCGGTCGCCGGCATCCAGACGTTCGCCGGGTCCTCGGCGCAGAGCCGCACCTCGATCGAGTGCCCGGTGCTGAGCAGCAGGGACGACGAGTAGGCGCCGGCGAGCGAGGTGCCGGCGCCGAACGCCTCGACCGGGCCGTGCGCCTCGACCGCGCCGACCGTGGCACCGGTCGCCAGCGGCAGGGCCCCGCCCTCGGCGACGAGGAGCTGCCAGCGGACCAGGTCCAGGCCGGTGACCGCCTCGGTGACCGGGTGTTCGACCTGGAGCCGGGTGTTCATCTCCAGGAAGTAGAACTCGCCGGTCGGGGCGAGCAGGAACTCGACCGTGCCGGCGCCGAGGTAACCGACCGCGCGGGCAGCTGCCATCGCCGCCGTGGAGAGCCGGGCGCGCAGTTCGTCGCCGACCGCCGTCGACGGCGTCTCCTCGATGATCTTCTGGTGCCGGCGCTGGATCGAGCACTCCCGCTCGCCGAGCGGCATCACGTTGCCGTGCGAGTCGGCGAAGACCTGCACCTCGATGTGGCGGGCCTGCTCGACGTACCGCTCGATGAAGACCGTGCCGTCGCCGAACGCGGCGGCTGCCTCGTGCCGGGCCGAGGCGACCGCCTCGGCCAGCGTGGCCGCGTCCCGGACCACCCGCATGCCCCGTCCGCCGCCGCCGGCCGATGCCTTGACCAGCACCGGAAACTCGGTCACCCGGTCCGGGTCGGTCTCGGTGGGCAGCATCGGGACCCCGGCGTCGGCGAGCAGAGCCTTCGCCTCGATCTTCGAGCCCATCACGGCGATCACCTTGGCCGGCGGACCGATCCAGGTCAGGCCGGCGTCGCTGACCGCGGTGGCGAAGTCGGCGTTCTCGGCGAGGAAACCGTAGCCGGGGTGGATCGCGTCCGCGCCGGCCCGTCCGGCGGCGGCGACCAGCAGGTCCGCGCGGAGGTACGTCTCCGCCGGGGTCTGGCCGGGCAGCCGTACGGCAAAGTCCGCCTCGGCCACGTACGGCGCGTGGGCGTCCGCGTCGGAGTAGACCGCGACCGTCTCGACGCCGACCGAGCGGCAGGTGGCGAAGATCCGGCGGGCGATCTCGCCCCGGTTCGCCACCAGCAATCTGCGAATCATGACCGGTCCCCCAGCCTGCGAAGCGTTAACCCAAGCCGCACGTGATGCTCACGCATGGCCTCACATCCGGAAGACGCCGAAGCCCGGGCTTCGTCCGTCGTGGAGAGTCGAGCCGACCGGGCCGGAGGCGCCGACCGGGCCGCTGTGGATCGCGGACAGGCAGAGCCCGAGCACCGTACGGGTGTCGCGCGGATCGATCACCCCGTCGTCGAGCAGCCGCCCGGAGAGGAAGAGCGCGGCCGATTCCGTGTCGACCTGCCGTTCCACCATCTTGCGCATCATGGTGTCGCGTTCCTCGTCGTACGGCTGCCCCTTCGCCTCGGCCGCCTGCCTCGCCACGATCGACAGCACCCCGGCGAGCTGGGTCGGGCCCATCACCGCCGACTTGGCGTTCGGCCAGGTGAACAGGAACCTCGGGTCGTACGCGCGCCCGCACATGCCGTAGTTGCCGGCCCCGTACGACGCGCCGAGGTTGACCGTCAGGTGCGGCACGGTCGAGTTCGACACCGCATTGATCATGAGTGCGCCGTGTTTGATGATGCCGCGCTGCTCGTACTCGGTGCCGACCATGTAGCCGGTGGTGTTCTGGAGGAAGAGCAGGGGAGTGCCGGCGGTGTTGGCGAGCTGGATGAACTGCGTCGCCTTCTGCGCCTCCTCGGAGAAGAGGACCCCTCGGGCGTTGGCCAGCACCCCGACCGGATAACCGTGCAAGTCGCCCCAGCCGGTCACCAGCGCGGTGCCGTACCCGGGCTTGAACTCGTCGAACTCGGAACCGTCGAGGATCCGGCCCAGCACCTCGCGCGGGTCGAACGGCACCCTCGGGTCGGCGCTCGGGATGGCGAGCAGCTCCTCCGGGTCGTACTTCGGCGCCGCCGGCACCACGGTCCGGGGAGCCGGGCCGTGCTTGCGCCAGTTGAGCCGGCGTACGCACTGCCGGGCCAGCCGGATGCCGTCCCGCTCGTCCTCGGCCAGGAAGTCGGCCAGCCCCGAGGTGGCCGCGTGCATCGCCGCCCCGCCCAGCGACTCGTCGTCGGTCACCTCGCCGGTCGCCATCCTGACCAGTGGTGGCCCGGCCAGGAAGACCTTCGCCCGGCCCCGGACCATGATCGTGAAGTCGGACATGCCCGGCACGTACGCGCCGCCGGCCGTCGCGTTGCCGAAGACCACCGCCACGGTCGGGATGCCGGCGGCGGAGAGCCGGGTCAGGTCCCGGAACACCTGCCCGCCCGGGATGAAGATCTCCGCCTGGCTGGGCAGGTCCGCCCCGCCCGACTCGACCAGGTTGACCATCGGGAGCCGGTTGGCGAGTGCGATCTCCCCGGCCCGCACGGTCTTGCGCAACGTGTACGGGTTCACCGCGCCGCCGCGTACGGTCGGGTCGTTCGCGACGATCACACACTCGACGCCCTCGACCACCCCGATCGCGGTCACCACGCTCGCCCCGACCGGGTAGTCCGTGCCCCACGCCGCGACCGGTGACAGCTCCAGCACCGGCGAGTCCCGGTCGACCAGCAGTTCGATCCGCTCCCGGGGCAGCAGTTTGCCCCGGGCGTGGTGACGGGTCACGTACTTCTCGCCGCCGCCGCCCCGGGCGCTGCTGATCGCGGTGTCGAGTTCGGCGAGGCGCTCCAGCATCGCCGCCCGGTTCTCCTGGTACGCCGACTGTCGCGGCTGCATCGCGGTCTCCAGAACGGCCACGTCAGCTTCCCATGCCCTTCGCGATGATCCTGCTCATGATCTCCGTGGTGCCGCCGTGACCGCCCGTCGTACGACCCGAGCGGTTGCCCGGACCGCCCCGGACGCCCTGGTGCAGATCGACGCCCGCCATGACGAAGGCGATGGTCCGAGCCATCGCCAACTCCGTAACGATCCGCTCGCCACTGTCGATACGGACCCACCCCGGTTGGACAGGTGTGCGAACCCGCCACGCCGACGAACACACCGAACCGCGCCCCACCGCCGCCGCCCCGCCCCTCGCCGTACCCCCGGCCCCGCCCCTCACCGCGTCCCCGGCCCCGCCCCTCACCGCGTCCCCGATGTCGGTCCTCACCTCGGCTCCAGCAGGTTTGCCGGCAGGTCGACGATCCGGGCCCGGAGCAGCTCACCGAGCGCCTTTGCCTGCGGGTCGAACCGGGTCGACGCGGCCACCCCGGCGCCGAGCAGACCCCGGATCACGAAGTTGACCGCGCGCAGGTTCGGCAACTCGTACCGCTCGACGGTCAACTCCGCCGTCTCCGGCAGCAGCTCCCGCAACCGTTCGACGGTCAGCCAGCCGCGCAGCCAGCCGTACCCGTCGGTCGACCGCGCCCACACCCCGAGGTTCGCGTCGCCCCCCTTGTCCCCCGACCGCGCCCCCACCACCATCCCCAGTGGACCACGCAAGGAAGGGCCCCCTGTTATCGGATTTTGTATAGGAAGGGGCCCTTCCAAACGCCGGAACGGGGGTGGGGCGGTGACCGGCGGGGCGGGGATCGGCAGCTCTTGCCCCGAGGGGAGCACGGCTCGGTGGGACACCGCCTCCTGGGGCAGCTCACTCGCGGTGAAGACGCCGTACGGGCTGGCGTCACCGGGCACGGAGGTCAGCGTGCAGCCGGGATAGGAGGCGAGCGCCAGCTCCACCACCGCCGCTGAGAAGGCCCGCCCGGACCGCTTCCCGTCACCGTCGCGCACGTGTACGTGCAGCAGCGCGCTCGCCGCTTCGGTCTCCACCGCGTCGACATGGTCCGTACGCGCCAACCCGAACTCCAGCCCGTCCGACCCGACCGCCTCGACGATCTGCGCCTTTACCAGCTCCGCCTTCGCTTCGATATCAAGTCCACAAAGGACAAACGTGGCGCTGTTCCGGTAACCGCCGAGCGAGTTCACGCCGACCTTCAGGGTGGGCGGCGGTGGCGTCCCACGTACGCCGCCGACCCGCACCCGGTCCGGCCCGTCGACGGTCAACGTGACGGTGTCGAGCCGGGTCACCACGTCCGGGCCGAGATAGTCCGGGCCGCCGATCTCGTACAGAAGCTGCGCGGTGACGGTTTCCGGCGTCACCGCACCCCCGGTGCCCGGATGTTTGGTGATGACCGAGCTGCCGTCCGGGTACAGCTCGGCGACGGGAAAACCGGGTCGCCGCCCGCCGTCCGGCAACTCGGTGAAGAAGCTGAAGTTGCCGCCGGTCACCTGCGCCCCGCATTCGAGCAGGTGCCCGGCGACGGTCGCCCCGGCGAGCCGGTCGAAGTCCCCCGGGGACCAGCCGAACCGGGCGACCGCCGGCCCGACCACCAGCGACGCGTCCGTGACCCGCCCGGTCACCACCACGTTCGCGCCCCCGGCCAGGCACTCCGCGATTCCGAACGCCCCCAGGTACGCGTTTGCCGTCAACGCTCCCGGCTGCTCCACCGCGTCACCGGTGACATGACCGATCCGGGCCGGCACGTCCAGCCGTGCCGCCAGCGCCCGGAGCGCGTCCGCCAGCCCGGCCGGATTGAGCCCACCGGCGTTGGTCACGATGGTCACCCCACGTTCGACCGCCAGCCCCAGGCAGGTCTCCATCTGGCGCAGAAACGTGCGGGCGTAACCGAGCGAACCGTCCCGCAGCCGGTCCCGGCCGAGGATCAACATGGTCAGCTCGGCCAGGTAGTCACCGGTCAGCACGTCGAGCTGTCCGCCGTCGAGCATCTCCCGCCAGGCGCCGAACCGGTCACCGTAGAACCCGGACGCGTTGCCGACCCGCAGGATCTTCGGGGCGGTGGGCGTACTCATGGTTGTCCACCCACGCGCCGCAACCGGCCGGCGACGTCCCGCCCGACGCCCGGCTCCCGCCCCGCACCAGGCGGGCCGGCGAACGCCTGCGCCACGTCCAACCACTCGTCGGCGACCCGCCCGGAGGCGACCAGGGCCAGGTCCGTCCGGTGCCGTCGCTGGGTCACCAGTAGACAGAAGTCCAGCGCCGGCCCGGCGACCCGGTCGGCCGCGTCGGCCGGTCCGAAGACCCACTCGTCACCGTCGGGCGCGCGGAGCTCGACCCGGACCGGCACGTCGGGCGTGGCCAGGCCGTGGGTCGCGAAGCTGTGCCCGAGGGTACGGAACCCGAGGTACGCCACGTGCCGCAGCCGCCCGCTCGGGTTGCGACTCACCCCGAGCGTGTCCGCGATGTCCTGCCCGTGTGCCCAGGTTTCCATGATCCGGGCGGTCGCCATCGAGGCGGCCGACATCCGCGTGCCGTACCAGGGCAGTCTGGTGTCGCCCGGGATCGTGCCCAGTACGGCACTCAGCGCCGACCGCCCCGCCCGCCACCGTTCCAGCAGGGCCGTCGGCACCCCCGCCCGATCCACCGCCCCGCCCGGCGTGGCGGCCATCACCTCGTCCAACAACTCGTTCGCGCCCCGGTCCACAAAACCGCCCGGGTCGGTCGCCGCGTGTCGGATCGAGGCGAAGAACGTCGACGCGTCGGTCGCCGCCAGCAGTGCCACGTGATCGGTCCAGGCCAGGTGCGCGATCTGGTGGGCGATGGTCCAGCCCGGCGCCGGGGTCGGCTCCGCCCAGTCCACCGCCGGCCGCTCGGCGACCAGCGCGTCGAGCCCCCTCGACTCCTCGTCCAGATCGTCGAGGAGCCGACCCATCTCCACCATCACGCCTCCCCACCGGTTGATCCGGTCGGCTCGACGATCGCCGCGAGCTGCCGCTTCCAGGCACCCAACAAGGCCGTACGCCGAACCGAATCGTCCGAGAGCAGGTTCGCCACGCCGAGCCCGCGCAGCAGGTCCAGGGTCGCCTGCACCGACTCGCGTACGCTCGGGATCCGTTCGTCGGCACCGAGCAGTTCGACGGTGAGCCGGTGCATCTCGCGCCCCACCCGGGCCTCCAACGGCACCAGCGCCCCACGCAACCCAGGGTCCGTACGCCCGGCCAACCAGAGTTCGAGCGCGGCCACGAAGAGCGGCCCGGTGAACGCGGCGGCCAGCATGTCGATCACCCGGTCGAGCCGGTCGGGGCCGGACGGAAGGGTTGCCGCCTCGGCCCGGATCTCCACCGCCCGACGCTCGGCGAGATGCTCCACGGCCGCCATCACCAGGGCGGCCTTGGTCGGGTAGTGGTGCAACTGGGCGCCCCGCGAGACGCCGGCCCGAGTCGCCACCACCGTGCTCGTGGTCCCGGACCAACCGAACTCGACCAGGCACTCCACAGTGGCCTCCAACAGCCGGGCCTGGGTCGCCCGACTCCGTTCCTGCTGCGGCACACGCGTAGGGGCGGACACCAGCACAGCGTGCCGCCCCTAAAACAAACAGTCAAGCCTGACTTTTTCAGCCCGCGCCCGCACCCTGAAGTCCCGCAGCAACCAGGTCAGGGGTTGGGGGCCAGCGTGCCCCGCGTCGGGATCAAGCCTGACCGCCCAGAGCGGGGCACGCTGGCCCCCAACCCCCACCCGAAACCCTCAACGCCCATCCCGAGCCCCGAAAACCCCCAACGCCTCAGCATCCCCAGCCCGCGAGTGCAGGTAATAGTCAGCCCAAGCCCCAGCCTCGGCATAACCCGACTCCCCGGCGACCCGAACACAAGCCGCCTCGATGTCGTACGCCGTCCGCCGCAACTGCACGCCCGGCCCGAGCAGAGCCCAGTGCGCGCCCGAGCGCCCGTACGGCATGCCGACGCTGCCCGGGTTCACCACCAACCGCCGATGCGCGAGCCGGACGTACGGCATGTGGGTGTGCCCGCAGACCACCGTCTCCACCTCGTCCGGCAGCCCGGCGAAGACCTCCGCCCACCGCTCCAGCCGCGAGTCGACCAGCACGACCTCCTCGTCGTCGCGCGGGGTCGCGTGGCAGAACAGCACGCTGCCGAGCCCGGTGACCGGCAGCGTGACCGACTCCGGCATACCGGCGAGCAGTTCGAGCTGGTCGTCGCGGAGCTGCTCGGCGGCCCAGGGCGCGATCGGGTCCCGGATCGTGGACTCCTTGCCGGCCCGGTGCTCGACCAGCTCCCGGTCGGCGTTGCCCCGCACCCAGACCACCCGGTCGCCGAGCGCGACCAGTCGGTCCAGCACCTCGACCGGTTGCGGACCGGCGGCGAGGTCACCGGTCAGCACGATCCGGTCGGCGGAGGCGACCTCCGGTTCGGCGAGCACCGCGTCGAGCGCGGGCAGGACCCCGTGGATGTCGGAGAGGACGGCGACGCTCTTCCACATCGCCCCAGCCTGGCCCGCACCCGGCGACCCGGTCCAGGCGTTTTAGCAGAGAGCAGAAAGTCCGACTCGGCAGCCGATCGGGGATTCGGGGCATGCGCGGGGACGATCAGGGACAGCAGAAGCGGGAACCGCCGCTGGGCGATTCCCGCTGGTGCCGTACGTGGTGTGGCTCAGACGCGGGCGCGACGGGCCAGACGCTCCGGGTCGAGGATGATGATGCTCTTGCCGTCCAGCCGCAGCCAGCCACGCGAGGCGAAGTCGGCCAGCGCCTTGTTCACCGTCTCCCGGGAGGCGCCGACGAGCTGGGCGATCTCCTCCTGGGTCAGGTCGTGCGTGACCCGCAGGACGCCGCCGTCCCGGGTGCCGAACCGGCCCGCCATCTGGAGCAGGTTCTTCGCCACCCGACCCGGCACGTCCGTGAAGATCAGGTCGGCGAGCGAGTCGTTCGTCCGGCGCAGCCTGCGGGCGAGCACCCGGAGCAGTTGCTCGGCTATCTCCGGCCGGTTGGCCAGCCAGGGCCGCAGCGCCTGCTTGCGCAGCCGTACGAGCTTCGTGTCGGTGACCGCGGTAGCGGTGGCCGTACGCGGACCCGGGTCGAAGAGGGACAACTCCCCGACCATGTCCGACGGACCCATCACGGCGATCAGATTCTGTCGGCCGTCCGCGGCGCGTCGACCGACCTTGATCTTGCCGGTGAGTAGGATATAGAGGCTGTCACCGGGTTCGCCCTCGTTAAAGACGATTTCGCCCTTGCGGACGTCAATCGTCTCCATCTCCTTGGCGAGCGCCTCGGCCGCTTCCGGGTCTACGCCCTGGAAGATCCCGCTGCGGGCCAAAACCTCGTCCATCGCGCACCTCCGACTGCGCGCACCCCGCCGGCCGGGTCCGCCGGCCGATGATCCGTCGCGCGCCGCCAAGTCTAAGCGCACGTCAACGGGATCCGGGGGTGCACCCCTGGAAACTTGATCCGGCACGGTAACCCGTCCGACCATGACAACGGCTATCATCCGCGCGCCAGGCACCTCCGTCCACCCGGGCGGCCGGCGACGCCCCGGCCAGCCGGGCCAATGGGTGCCTCACCGCCGGTCCGTCCCGGACGTCCGAATATTGCCGACCGAGGTGACCGGTCCTCCCCGTCCGAATGGTGGACCTCGGCAGGTCAGCGGGTTATGTAGCGTCGCGATCGATGTACGACAGCAGCCGTACCCCGTCAGCCCCGCGCCGGAAGCGTCGTGGCTCCGGCCGTTCCGTCCTGGTGGCCGGGGCGGTCCTGGTGCTGCTGCTCGGCGTGGCGCTCGCCGGGCTGGCCGCCGTACGTCTGCTCGGCGGTAACTCCTCCGCGCCCCGGTGGCAGGTCGAGTCCTCCGCCGGTGCCGGTGACACGGAGACGCCGAGTCCCACCCCGAGCGCCCCCAAGGTCATCTCGTTGTCCGCGACCGGCGACATCATCATGGGCAACGCCCCGGACCGGCTGCCGCCGAACGGGGGCAAGGGTTTCTTCGACCCGGTCAAGCAGGCACTCGCCGCCGACCTGGTGATGGGCAACCTGGAAGAACCGATAACGGACGACACCGGCACCTCCAAGTGCGGCGCCGACGCCACCCAGTGCCACCAGTTCCGGGTCCCCCCGGCGTACGCCGCGCACCTCAAGGACGCCGGCTTCGAGCTGCTCAACCAGGCCAACAACCACGGCAACGACTTCGGGCCGGCGGGTTACCGCAACACCCAGCGGCACCTCAGGGAGCAGGGGCTGGCGCACACCGGGGCGCCGAACGAGATCACCGTGCTCGAGGTCGAGGGCGTGCAGGTCGCCGTGATCGGCTTCTCCGCGTACGCCTGGAACAACAGCGTGATCAACATCCCGGTGGCCGAGAAGCTGGTGAAGAAGGCGACCGGCATGGCCGACCTGGTGGTGGTGCAGGCGCACATGGGCGGCGAGGGAAGCGACAAGATCCACGTCAGGCCCGGTACGGAGATGTTCCTCGGGGAGAACCGGGGCGACCCGATCAAGTTCTCGCACGCGATGGTCGACGCCGGGGCGGACCTGATTGTCGGGCACGGGCCGCACGTGCTGCGCGGGATGGAGTTCTACCGGGGGCGGCTGATCGCGTACAGCCTGGGCAACTTCGCCGGTGGCGCCGGGGCGCTGAACAACAGCGGTCGACTGGGCTGGGGCGGGGTGCTGAAGGTGTCGCTCACCGCCGACGGGGGCTGGGCCGGCGGCGAGTTCGTCTCGACGTACATGAACGGTGCCGGCAAGCCGACCCCGGACGGTCAGCGGCGCGGGCTGAAGGCGGTACGGGAGCTATCCGAGGCGGACTTCGCCGGCACGGCTCCGGCCTTCGACCCGACCGGGAAGATCGCTCCGGCCACCTGACCGGCAGGATCGACCGGGAGGTCGGTGGGCCGACGTAGGCTGACCGACGTGAGTCGTACCCCTGCCCCGCGTGTCGAGACCGACCTCGGCCGCAAGCGACGGGCCCGCCGGATGGGCCGGGTGTTGGCCGAGACGCACCCGGACGCCCACTGCGAGTTGGACCACGACGGACCGTTGCAACTCGCCGTGGCCACGATCCTCTCCGCGCAGGCCACCGACAAGAAGGTCAACGAGGTCACGCCGAAACTCTTCGCCCGCTACCGCACGGCCGAGGACTACGCCGCGGCGGACCGGGCCGAGGTGGAGGAGCTGATCCACCAGACCGGCTTCTTCCGCAACAAGACCACCTCGCTGATCAACCTGGGGCGGGCGCTGGTCGAGCGGTACGACGGCCAGGTGCCGGGCAAGCTGACCGACCTGGTGACCCTGCCCGGGATCGGGCGCAAGACGGCGAACGTCATCCTCGGCAACGCCTTCGACGTGCCGGGCATCACGGTCGACACGCACTTCCAGCGACTGACCCACCGGTGGAAGTGGACCGAGGAGACCGACCCGGTCAAGATCGAACACGCGGTCGGGGCGCTGTTCCCGAAGCGCGACTGGACCATGCTCTCGCACCGGGTGATCTTCCACGGCCGGCGGGTCTGCCACGCCCGTACGCCCGCCTGCGGCGCCTGCACCCTCGCCCCGCTCTGCCCGTCGTACGGCCTCGGCCCCACCGAGGCGCCGGCCGCCGCCAAGCTGCTCAAGGGGCCACGGGCCCGGGAACTCGCGGTCCAGGCCGGCATCGACCCGACGCTCGTCCCGGTGGCGGCGGTGGCGGCTGAGGCGCCGTGAGACGACCACTCGCCGGGCTGCTGCTGCCCCTGCTCCTGCTCGCCACGGCGGCCTGTGGCCGGTCCGGTCCGGCCGCTCCGGCACCCGAGCGGCCGGCACCGTTCGCCGACTGCGCCGGGTTGACCGAGTCGCCGGCCGGCGCACCCACCGACGGGTCGGCCGGGCGGCCGGACGGGTCGAGCAAGCCCCTGCCGGACGTGGCGCTGCCCTGCTTCACCGGTGGCGCGGAGGTGTCGCTCGGTGCCGTACGCGGCCCTGCGGTGATCAACCTCTGGGCCTCCTGGTGCCCGCCGTGCCGCAAGGAACTGCCGGCCTTCCAACGGCTCGCCGACCGGACCAGCGGGAAGCTGCACGTCATCGGGGTGGACAGCCGGGACCCCGACCGGGACGACGCCCGGGACCTGGCCGACGAACTCGGCCTGACCTTCCCGACCCTCTTCGATCCGGCCGAGAAGGCACGGCTCGGGCTCGCCGCGCCCGGACTCCCCACCACCGTCTTTGTCGACGGGCAGGGGCGGGTCCGGCACCTCGACGTCTCCGGCGCGCTCGACGACTCCACCCTGGCCGCCCTGGTCGAGCGGCACCTCGGGGTGGTGGCGCCGGCATGAGCACCGAACTTCCCCCGTGGTGTGAGCCGCTGGTCAGCCGGGTCAGGACCGCGCGCACCGAGGACTTCACCCAACTCCGTACGCCGACCAGTGGCGGCCGGGCCAGCGCCGTGCTGGTCCTGCTCGGCGAGGACCCGGCGCACGGACCCGACGTACTGGTGCTCCAGCGCGCCGCGAGAATGCGTACCCACGCCGGACAGCCGGCGTTTCCCGGCGGCGCCGCCGACCCGGACGACTCGGGTCCGGTCGCGACCGCGCTGCGCGAGGCGGAGGAGGAGGTCGGTCTCGACCCGTCCACCGTGACCGTGCTGGCGCAACTCCCGCCGCTCTGGATCCCGGTGAGCGACTTCGTGGTCACCCCGATCCTCGCCTGGTGGCACGAGCCGCACCCGGTGCACGCCCGGGAGCCGGACGAGGTCGCGCACGTCGCCCGACTGCCGGTCGCCGAACTGGTCGACCCGGCCAACCGGGTACGGGTCCGCCACCCCAGCGGCTGGATCGGCCCCGCCTTCCAGGTCCGGGGCATGCTCGTCTGGGGCTTCACCGCCGGGGTGCTGGGTGCCCTGCTCGGCATGGGCGGGTGGGACCGGCCCTGGCCACAGGACCGAATTGTCGAGCTTCCACCGGTCGGTGCCGCCCCGGCCCCGTACGCGGGCGGGGACGACGAGGACGAACTGGCCGACTCCGGACCGGCGAACGGAGCCGCCATTACCGGGCGTTGATTCCGGGCCACTCCGAGCGGGCTGTCATCTACCGGGCGCCGCCCCCGTAGTCTGGACCCGTGTCGGTGGTGGATGTGGTCCTGATCCTGCTCATGCTGGTGTTCGCCATCACCGGCTATCGACAGGGCTTTGTCATCGGCGCGCTCTCCTTCGTCGGGTTCTTCGTCGGCGCGTTGATCGGACTGCAACTCGGCCCGCTCCTGGCCGAGCAGTTCTCCGGCGAGGCGATGCGGATCCTGGTCGCGCTGATCGCGATCTTCGGGCTGGCGGTGCTCGGCCAGACCCTCTCCGGCTGGGTCGGTTCGCACCTGCGGCACGCGATCAGCAGCCCGGTGGGGCGCAAGGCCGACGACATCGGTGGTGCCTTTGTCTCGCTCTTCGCGGTGCTGCTGGTCGCCTGGCTGGTCGCGGTCCCGCTCGGGTCGTCGTCGCTGCCCGGACTGGCCAGCGCGGTACGCCACAGCGCACTGCTCGGCGTGGTCGACAAGGTGTTGCCGGCGCAGGCCCAGGCCCTCTCGAACCAGTTGCGGGACACGGTCGACACGAACGGCTTCCCGGACGTGTTCGGCGGCCTGGCCCCGACCCGGGCCCGGGAGGTGGCCCCGCCTGATCCGGCACTCGCCGGTTCGCAGGTGGTGGTCAACGGGCAGCGGTCGGTGGTGAAGGTGCTCGGGTCCGCCCCCTCCTGCTCCCGCCGGATCGAGGGCTCCGGCTTTGTCTACGCCGACGACCGGGTGATGACCAACGCGCACGTGGTCGCCGGGACCAAGACCGTCTCGGTGGAGGTCGAGGGCGACCGGCACAGCGGCCGGGTGGTCGTCTACGACCCGGAACGCGACCTGGCCGTGATCTACGTGCCGGGGCTGACCGCGCCGGTGATGCCGTTCGCGCCGCGCCAGGCGGCGAGCGAGGCGGACGCCATCGTGCTCGGCTTCCCACTGGACGGGCCGTACAACGCCCAGGCGGCCCGGGTCCGGGACGTCACCAAGATCACCGGTCCGAACATCTACGACTCCGGGGACGTCACCCGGGAGATCTACACCATCCGGTCACTGGTGCAGAGCGGCAACTCCGGCGGCCCGTTGGTCGCGCCGAACGGGCAGGTGCTCGGCGTCATCTTCGCCGCGGCGGCGGACGATCCGAACACCGGCTTCGCGGTGACCGCCGAGGAGGCCAAGCCGGTGGCCGAGGCCGGCGCCGAACGTACCCGGGCCACCGGGACCGGCGCCTGCACCTAGCCCCGGGGCAGGCGGCGGAGAGGTCCGGCGGTGACGGCGACGAGCGGCGTCGCGACCGGCGGAGCCGCTAGTCGCGGCGTTTGCGATAGAGGACCTGGCGGCGCAGTTGGGGCGAGTCCGGCTCCGGGTCGTCGAAGTCCTCCGCCGGATCGGTGGTCATGCCGAGCCGGCGCATCACCGCCTGCGAGCGCAGGTTGGTGGTGGCCGTGACGGCCAGGATCTCGGGCAGGTCGACCGGGCCGAAACCGTACGCCAGCGCCGCCCGCGCCGCTTCGGTCTCGTACCCGTGTCCCCATCCGGGCCGGGCCAACCGCCAGCCGATCTCCACCCCGTCGAAGGGCAGACCCTCGTCCACCCGGTCCAGCCCGGTGAACCCGACGAACTCGCCGGTCGACCTGACCTGTACGGCCCAGAAGCCGAAGCCGTTGCGGTCGAGGTCCTCCTGGAAACGCCGCATCGAGTCCGCCGCCTCCTGCGCGGTGAGGAGCCGGCCGAGATGCTCGCGTACCTCCGGGTCCGCGTTCATCGCGGCCCAGATCGGAAGATCGGATTCCTGCCAGTCGCGCAGGATCAGGCGTTCGGTGTTGATCTCGACCACCGGGTGAGACTAGCCCCGGGCCGACCGCGATTCCGTCAGGATTCGCTTGACGGTTCCGGGGTGGGGTCCGGTCCGGCGGGTGGTGGCTCGGTGAGCGTCCGATCCCGTTGTCCGCGCAGCCGCCACACCCGACCCGGTACGCCCTGCGCGTGCTGGATCCGGTTCACCAGCAGCGCGCTGCCGACGAGTACGACCACCAGGAGCAGGCTGCCGACCCAGACCTCCGGCGGTCCGGCCGGTCCCTCCAGGCCGCCGGCTGGCTGAGCCGCCCAACGGATCCGGTTGCCCGGCGTGGGGACGTGCGACTCGTCCGGCTGTTGGCTGCCCGTCCCGCTCGCCGAGTTGACGCCCGGTGCCGGCCCGAAGCCGGACTCACCGGGGGAGTCGTTGTCGTCGAGCGGATTGCGGGGCACCGCGTCGACCTGGGACTGCAACGCCGCGAGCGGGTTGACCAGACCGAAGCCGAACTGGTCGTCACGGCCAGCCGGTCCCAGGTCGCGGGCGGTGCGGACCAACCGGTTCACCACGTCGGCGGCGGACATGTGCGGCCACCTGGACCGGACCAGGGCGGCCGACGCGGTGACCATCGGCGCCGCGAAGCTGGTGCCCTGGACCCGCCAGTAGCCGCCGTCCCGACCGGCCCCGTAGAGGCCGGTCGCCGGGGCGGTCAGCACCGTCTGTCGACCGGTGATCGAGTCGGACCAGAGCCGGTCGGTGTCGCGTTCCATGCCCGAGACGGCGACCACGCCCGGCTCCCGGGCCGGGTACCAGATGTCGGTCGAGGCGGAGACGCCCTTGTTGCCCGTACAGGCGACGACGACCACGTCCCGGACGAACGCGTAGTCGAGCGCGGCGGCCAGGGCCGGGCTGGTGCCGGTGCCGCCGAGGGAGAGGTTGACCACCCGGGCGCCGTTGTCCACCGCCCAACGCAGACCCTTCGCCACGATCATCGCGTCGTCGTAGCGGTTCTCCGCGTCCAGCACCCGGACCGGCAGGATCTTCGCCTTCGGCGCCAGCCCGGCCACCCCACGGGTGTCGTCGTTGCGACCGGCGATCAGCCCGGCCACCGTTGTGCCGTGACCGACCGGGTCCGTCTGCCCGTTACCGCCCGGCTGTACCAGGTCGGTGCCGGGCAACACCTGGCCGGCGAGGTCGGGATGCTTGCTGTCGACCCCTGAGTCGATCACCGCGACGGTGACGCCCTCGCCGGTCGAGAGTTTCCAGAGCGCCTTGGCGTCGAACTTGTCGAGCTGCCACTGCTCGTCCCGGACACTGTCGGCCTTGACCGGCATCGCCACCGGTTGGGTCGCCAACGCCGGCCGGGTACGCGGCGCGGCCGTCGCCATCGCCGGACCGGCCAGGGCCAGACCGACCCCGAGCATGGCGAGCAGCGCCGACACGGCAGCCCGTGCTCCGGCACGACGGTCTCGGTACACCAGCCCTGTCACAGCTTGGCCATTTCACCCCGGTGGAAACGTGATGCACGGAGGTTACCCCTTTTCACTGTGGTGGCGGGGCAAACGAGGTGAATCGATCACACCGGGGGCAGATGGGCGAGTTGGATCAGCCGTACGCCCTCCTTGCGCGTCACCAGCCGACCCCGTCCCGGTGGCATCGGGCCGGGGCGCACCGCACCCACCAGAGCACCCTCGTCCTTGTCCCCGGACATCACCAGGCCGGGCGAGGAAAGCTCGCGTAGCCGCTGGATGATCGGCTCGTAAAGGGACCGGGACGCGCCACCGGACCGGCGGGTCAGCACCAGGTGCAGCCCGATGTCCCGGGCCTGCGGCAGGAACTCCTCCAGCGGTCGCAGCGGGTTCGACGGCCCGGTCGCGACCAGGTCGTAGTCGTCGACCAGGACGAACAGCTCCGGCCCGGTCCACCAGGACCGGTCCTTCAACTGGGCGGGGGTGACGTCCGGGCCGGGCAGCCGGCGCTGCATGTAACCGGCCGCCGACTCGATCAACTCGGCGGTGGCGGCGGCCGCGGTGCCGTACCCGATCAGGTGTTCGCTCTGGATCACCCCGAGCAGGCTGCGCCGGTAGTCGACCAGGATCACCCGCGCCTGCTCCGGGGTGAACCGGTTGGTGATCGTGGTGGCGAGCGCGCGCAGGAACGACGACTTGCCGCACTCCGCGTCGCCGAAGAGCAGGAAGTGCGGTTCGCTGGCGAAGTCGAGCGCGACCGGCCGCAGGTCCGCCTCGGCGATGCCGATCGGCAGCCGCAGGCCGATGGTCCCGGCCAGGTCCACCTCCGCGTACGGCAGCACCGGCGGGAGCAGCCGCACCCGGGGCGCGGGTGGGCCGGACCAGCCGCTGGCCACCGCCTTGATCAACGAAGGGGTGTCGCCACCGAGGCTGGCCAGTCCGGGCAGCGCGGTGAGGAAGTGCAGGCTCTCGGCGGTGATGCCCCGACCCGGCGTCTTCTCCGGCACGTTCGCCGCCGACTTACGCGAGACGATCGAGTCGGTCGGGTCGCCGAGACGCAGTTCGAGCCGGGAGCCGAACAGGTCCCGGATGGCCGGGCGGAAGTCCATCCAGCGCGGCGCGGCGGCAACCACGTGTACCCCGTACGAGAGGCCACGGGTGGCGATGTCGGTGATCATCGGCTCCAGGTCGTCGTACTCGCCGCGCAGCGTCGGCCAGCCGTCGACCACCAGGAACACGTCCCCGAACGGGTCGGCACCGGGCCCGGCACCACCGGCCGCGCGCCGCTTGCGGTACGCCACCATCGAGTCGACCCCGAGGTCGGCGAAGCGCCGCTCCCGCTCGGCGAGCAGGGTGGAGATCTCGCCGATGGTGCGACGTACGGCGGCCGTGTCGAGCCGCCCGGCCACCCCGCCGACGTGCGGCAGGTCGCGCAGCGCGGCCAACGCGCCACCGCCGAAGTCCAGACAGTAGACCTGCACCTCGGCCGGGGTGTGGGTGAGCGCCAGCCCGCAGATCAGCGTGCGCAGCAGGGTCGACTTGCCACTCTGCGGCCCGCCGACGACGGCGACGTGGCCGGCGGCCGAGTCCAGGGCCAGCCAGAGCAGGTCACGCCGCTGCTCGAACGGCTTGTCGATCAGCGCCACCGGCACCTGGAGCCCACCGTGCAGCTCCGGGTTGCCGAAGGTCAGCCCCCGGGCCGGGTCGCTGACCACCGGGCCGAGCAGTTCGTCCAGGGCGGGTGCCTGGGCCAGCGGCGGCAGCCACACCTGGTGGGCCGGCGGCCCCTGCCCGACCAGCCGGGAGACCATCACGTCGAGCAGGCTCTGCCCGGCCGGAACCTCCTCCGGCACCGGGGCGGCGGTGGTCACCGGATCGGGCACCGGCACGAAGTGGGTCGAGTAGTTCAGCAGGCGGGGAGCGCCGGACTGGCCACCGCCGGCCCCGCCGAGCCCGTCGCGGCGGAAGGCGCCGGAGACGTACGCCGCCTTGAACCGGACCAGCGGCTCGGTGCCGAACTTGAGGTACCCGTGTCCGGGGGAGCGGGGCAACTCGTACGCGTCCGGCACGCCGAGCACCGCCCGCGACTCCAGTGCCGAGAACGTCCGCAACCCGATCCGGTACGAGAGGTGCGTGTCCAGCCCGCGCAGCCGTCCCTCCTCCAGCCGCTGCGAGGCCAGCAGCAGGTGTACGCCGAGCGACCGACCCAGCCGTCCGATCTGCACGAAGAGATCGATGAAGTCGGGCTTGGCGGAGAGCAGTTCGGAGAACTCGTCGCAGATGATCAGCAGCGACGGCAGCGGGGCGAGCGCCGCCCCACCGCCCCGGGCCTTCTCGTAGTCGCGCAGCGAGGCGAAGTTGCCGGCCCGGCGGAGCAACTCCTGGCGGCGGATCAGCTCGCCGTTGATCGCGTCCACCATCCGGTCGACCAGGGGCAACTCGTCGGCCAGGTTGGTTATCACCGCGGCGGTGTGCGGCAACCGGTCCAGCGAGGAGAAGGTCGCGCCACCCTTGAAGTCGACCAGGACGAAGTTGAGCGCCTCGGAGGAGTGCGTGGCGGCGAGCCCGAGCACCAGCGTACGGAGCAGCTCGGACTTGCCCGAGCCGGTCGCGCCGATGAGCAGCCCGTGCGGACCCATGCCGTCCTGCGCCGACTCCTTCAGGTCCAGTTCGATCGCGCCGCCGTCGCCGGCCACCCCGATCGGCACCCGCAGCCGGTCCCGGGCCGGTCGCGGCGCCCAGCCCTGCGCCGTGGTGAAGTTGTCCGGGTCGCCGATGCCGAGCAACTCGGCGAGCCCCATCTCGGCGTTCAGCGGGGTGTCGGCGCCCTTGGCGGCGGCGGCCAGCCGCAGCGGGGCGAGCCGGCGGGCGACCGCCTCGGCCTCCACCACGGTCAGCCGGTCCGGCGTGCCCACCTCGGCCTGCCCGTCCATCGAGTACGTGTTCAACCGCCCGGCGCGCACCTCCAGCACCAGCATCGACCGGTCCAGCAGGCGGGGCGGCGGGCTGTCCAGGTCGACGATCGTCACCGCGTCGATGCCGCCGTCGCTGACCAGGGCCGTCGCGCCGGTGAGGTCCCCGCCGTCGAGCACCACCACCACGTGTGGCCCGTCGGTCGCCGGCCCGGCCGGGCTGAACCGGGACCGGTTGCCGATCACCTCGTCGAGCAGCGCCTCCAACTCGACGGCACTGCTCGCCACCAGGCGTACCGGACCGAGCGCGTCGACCCGGCTCGGGTGGGCGGCGTGCGGCAGCCACTTGAGCCACTCCCAGAGCGGCCGGCGCTCCGGCCCGGCGCAGACCGCGACCAGCAGCTCGTCCGGGGCATGGAAGACGGAGAGCTGGGTCAGCATCGCCCGGGCCAACGCCTGGGCGCCCTCCGCGCCGGTCCCCGGAGCGCCGAGACCGGACTCGGTCCAGCCCAGCTCGGGACGGCCCAGCTCGGGACGGCCCAGCTCGGCCCGGGGCGCGTCACCCCGGACGAACACCCGGGCGAAGGCCCGCAGCGAGAGCGCGACCGGTAGGTCCGGCACCACCGCGTACGCGTCCAGGAACCGACGCAGCGCGCCGGCCGTCATCGGCTCCAGATCCTCCAACGGCCGGGTCACCGGTGGAATGAGCGGAGTGGCCAGGGTCTGCGGGCCGACCGCCACCCGGACCACGCCGAAGTCCGGGTCGGCCGGACGGCGCTCCCAGACCCGGTGACTGCCCACCGTGGACCAGAGCCGGGCCGGGTCGGGGTGTCGGTAGAAGAGGCCGGCACGCTGCTTGCCGGCGGTCTCCCGGACCCGGCGGCGCAGCGTGGCCAGGTGCCGCAGGTACTCCCGGCGGGCCGCCATCATCTCGGCCTTCTTCGGGGTGCCGGAGGCGCTGCCCCAGGAGGAGGCGAGCATGGCCAACGACGAGACTCCGAACATCGCGCCGACCACGTAGGAGTACGCCCCGCCGCCCCGACCGAACATCATCGCCATCGCGACCGAGCCGCCGAGCATCGGCAGCACCATCATGAGCTGCTGCATCCGACCACCGGTGGCGGCCGGGATCTCCGGCGGCGGGTCGACCGGCAGTTCGCCGGTCGGGATGTCCGGCGCGGGGCGGCGCGGCGGCCGCTTGATCACGACCGTGCTCACGCCGCCGCCCTCCAGGTGTACGTGCCGGCCGTCCGGCCGAAGTACCTTGTGGTCGTCCGGTCGAAGTGTGCCGCGACCGTCCGAACGCCACCGTCGGGGACGGCACCGCGCCCGCTCATCCGATCTCCCCCTGACGTTCGGTCGGCCAAGCCCGGCTCATGGTAGGTAAAGTGCGGTCGTCTGCGCAGCCGTGGCCGGCCGGTGATGGAGGATTGTCGATGAGTAGCGGACTGGCCAGGGTCACCATCAGCGCACCCCAGCGCCGGGTGGACGTCGCGCTGCCGGAGCATCTACCGCTCGCCGAACTCCTGCCCGAAGTCCTCCGACACGCCGGGGACGGGCTGGCCGACGACGGCGAGCGGCACGGCGGCTGGGTGCTGCGACGTACCGACGGCGCTGTCCTGCAGAACGGTCAGGCGCTGCTCCCGCAGGGCGTACGCGACGGCGAGGTGCTGCATCTCGTACCGGCCCAGGCGCAGTGGCCGGAACTCGAGTACGACGACGTCGTGGAGGCGATCGCCGACGGGGCACGTCGCCGGGGTGCCGCCTGGTCCGGCCCGGCGACCCGGGCGGCCAGCCTGGCCGGAGCCGGTGGCCTGCTCGCGGTCGGGCTGGTGGCGGTCCTCGCGGGCGGGCCGGGGAGCGGGCTCGGGCCGATCGCCGCCCTGGTCATCGCCGTACTGCTGGCGCTCGCCGGGGTGGTCGCCTCCCGGGCGTACGGCGACGCCGCGGCCGGCGCCGCGCTCGGCGGTTACGCACTGCCGTACGCGTTTGCCGGTGGCGCGCTGACGATCGCCTCCGGTGACCCGGCCGGGGTACTGGCGCCGCTGCGCTGGCTCGGCGCGCCCGAGGCACTGGCCGGCTCGGTGGCGCTGCTGCTGGTCGCCGTACTCGGAGCGGTCGGGGTGGCCGCCGGGCTGCGGATCTTCGCGGCCGGTGCCACGGTCGGCCTGCTCGGCGCGCTGACCGCGCTGGCCGGGTTCGCGCTCTCCGCCGGTGGCGCCGCCGCGATCCTGCTGTCGGTGCTGGTCTGTGGGATCGGGGTGCTACCGCTGCTGGCGATCCGGTTCGGCAAGCTGCCGATGCCGCCGATCACCCTGCCCGCCGGCACCGACGGTACGGAGGGCTTCACCGCCGCCGGGGGCCCGCTCGACGGGGCACGGGAGCGACCCGAGCGGGGACGGGTGTTCGCCGCGGTCGCCCGTACCGAGGAACTGCTCACCGGCATGTTGATCGGGCACGCCGCGCTCGCCACGGTCGCCGCCGGACTGCTCGTGCTGGCCGGCGGGTTCGCCGGCCGCCTCCTGGTGGCGGTCGCGTCGGCGGCGCTGCTGCTGCGCTCCCGGCTCTTCGTCACGGTCCGCCAGCGGGTGCCGATGGTGGTCGCCGGCATCCTCGGCTTCGTGGTGCTCGGGCTGGCGCTGATCGCCCGTTCCGGTCCGGACGGGCTGCTGGTGCTGGTCGGGGCGGGACTGCTGCTGGCCCTGGTGACCGTCGGCGCGGGCGCCGCGTACGCGGACCGGGCCCCTTCGCCGTACCTCGGCCGGGCCGCCGACCTGGTCGACACCCTGATGGTGGTCTCGGTGGTGCCGGTGGCCTGTGCCGTGCTCGGCCTCTACGCCCAGGTACGTGGCCTGCTCGGCTGACCGCCCGGTGTCGCCCACCCCGGGCAGCCGGTGTTCGGCACGGCTGCCGGAACGACCGGGTTCCACCCGGTCCGATACCCGCCGGCCGACTCGCGGCCGGCGGGCCCGTACGCGCTCAGTGCGCGAAGGCGGTGCCGTTCTCCTCGGCCTCCTGCTGGCGCCGGATCGACGCCCGGATCTCCGCCTCGGCCTCGGTGCGGCCGACCCAGGTCGCGCCCTCCACCGACTTGCCCGGCTCCAGATCCTTGTAGACCTCGAAGAAGTGCTGGATCTCCAGGCGGTCGAACTCGCCCAGGTGGTGAATGTCGCGCAGGTGCTCCTGGCGGGGGTCCTCGTAGGGCACGCAGAGGACCTTGTCGTCCCCGCCCTTCTCGTCCTTCATCCGGAACATCCCGATAGTCCGGCAGCGGATCAGGCAGCCGGGGAAGGTCGGCTCGGGGACCAGGACCAGGGCGTCGAGCGGGTCGCCGTCCTCGCCGAGGGTGCCCTCGATGAAGCCGTAGTCCGCCGGGTACTGGGTCGAGGTGAAGAGGGTACGGTCCAGCCTGATCCGGCCGGTCGCGTGGTCGACCTCGTATTTGTTGCGGTGACCCTTGGGGATCTCAACCGTGACGTCGAAATCCATCTTCCACGCTCCCTCGTTCGCCGACGCTGGCTAACGGAATCTAGGCGGCGTGTGCCGGAGGAGCGTTGTCCCACTCCAACTTGATCCGGGCGCCGCTTAGTGTTCGGACGGAAGTAGTGTCACCTAGAGCCATTTGCCGACTGGGAGGAGGGGCCGGTGGAGAGTGAAGATTCACACTCGGGTTGGATGGACGAGTCGCGTACCCCGGCACCAACGTCGCCCGACCAGCGGCCTCCGACCCCGCCCGAGCAGGGGGTTTCGGCGAGTTCACCGTCCGACCGGGCCCCGGGCGGGCGCCCGACGTCCGGTAGGGCCAGTGTGCCCCAGCCGGGTGCCCCGGCGGGGGTAGATCGGCCCGACCCAACGCCGGAGACACCCCGCCCGGCCCCCGGAGCGGCTTCCGGAACGGCCCGCCCGAAGCCGCCGGCCCCTGCCGCCGTCTCCTCGACGCCGCCGACGCCGCCCGCCTCCCCGGCCCAGCCGGCCGCTCCCGTCTCGCCGGCCCAGCCGGCCTCCCCGGCATCTCCTCCTCTTTCTTCCTCCTCTCCTTCGGCACCACCAGCTTCCCCGGCGACTCCGGTCGGTTCGACGCCGCCGGCTTCCTCGGTCAACTCGTACGGCGTAGGGGTGCCGGCCGCCTACGGGGCGGCACGTCCCCTGCCGCCGGCCCCGTCGCCGCCGGTTTCGCAGCAGGCCGGGCAACCGCCGGCCACCGGGGCGGCCAGGGTGGTCCCGCCGCCCGCTCCGAACCCGCAGGTTGGTCCGGTGGACCGCGCGAACCAGCAGGCAACGGCTCCGCTGCCGGGCCGGGCAGCCGTTCCGGCGGCCGGCACGGCTCCGGCCCGGGCCGCTACTCCGGCCCGGGCCGCTACTCCGGCCCGGGCCGCTACTCCGGCCGTGCGGCCGAACCAGACCCCGACCGGCCCAGGCACCGGGTCGGATCCGACCCAGCCCATCCCAGCGGTCGGTTCGTCCGATCGGACCGAACCGATCCCGGTGGTCGGTTCGTCGGGTCGGACCGAACCGATCCCGGTGGTCGGTTCGTCGGGTCGGACCGAACCGATCCCGGTGGTTGGTTCGTCGGACCGGACCGAGCCGATCCCGGTGGTTGGTTCGTCGGACCGGACCGAGCCGATCCCGGTGGTTGGTTCGTCCGATCGGACCGGGCCGATTCCGGCGGTCGGTTCGTCGGACAACACCCAGGTCATCCCGACGGGTGGGCTGCCGGACCGGACCCGGGCCGCCACGCCGACAGTCGGCTCGGGCCAGACCCAGGCGGTCCCCCCGGGCTGGTCGTCGGCCCAGTACCAGGGCGGGGCGCCGGTGGCGCCGGAGAGCGCCGGACCGGGCCGCGCGAGCGTGCCGCTACCTCCGCCCACGATTTCCGGTCCGCCCGATTCGGCCACGCCAGCGAATCCACCTGCCCGGCGTCGGACCAGGATGCTGGCCGGCCTCGCCGTGGCCGTCGTCCTGACCCTCGCCGTGGCCGGAGTGGTCGTCGTACGACCCGGGCCGGTCGCCGGATGGCTGGGCGAGAGCGAGCCGTCGTCGGTGGCCAGTGCCGACCCACCGGAGCCGGCGCCCGCGCCCGTGCTCGTCGCCGTCGGTACCTCCGCGCCGACCCCGACCGAGGAGGGGCTGCGAGCCGTCCTGGACCCGCTGGTCGGCGCCACCGCACTCGGCCCCTCGGTGCACGTGTCGGTGGTCGACGTGACCACGAGGCAGCAGCTCTACGGCAAGGGACAGGCGGACCCGGCCGTACCCGCCTCGACCACCAAGCTGGTCACGGCGGCGACCGTACTCTCCGCCCGGGGCCCGGCGTACCGGATCCCCACCCGGGTGGTGGCCGGGGCCGCACCCGGCGAGGTGGTGCTGGTCGGCGGCGGCGACCCGACGCTCGCGATCAACGCCACCGGTATCTACCCCGGCGCCGGCCGGCTCGACCAACTCGCCGCCCAGGTCAAACAGGCGCTCGGCGGGGCCGTACCGACCAAGGTGACGGTCGACTCGTCGCTCTTCCCCGGGCCGGTCTACGGGCCCGGCTGGGACGACGACATCCCCACCGGCGGGTTCGCCGCGCCGATCATGGCGCTGATGACGGACGGCGGCCGGGTCGACCCCAAGGACAACATCAAGGGCGCCGCCCGGTACGAGAAGCCGGACATCATGGCGGGCCGTTTTCTCGCCAAGGCGCTCGGGCTGCCCCTGGCCTCGGTGAACGCGGTGGCCCGGGGAACCGCGCCGACCGCCCAGCCGGAGGCGACCGGCTCGCCGGCCCCGCCCGCCACCCCGACGACCGGTGGTGGCACGGTTGCCCCGGGCACCGAACTCGGTCGGGTCGAGTCCCCACCGATGGTCCGGCTGGTCGAGTTCATGCTGGCGGACAGCGACAACGTGGTCGGCGAGGCACTGGCCCGGCAGGTCGCCCTGGCCCGGGACCAGCCCGCGTCGTTCGACGGCGGTGCCGCGGCGATGGACACCGTGGTGGGTGAACTCGGGCTGCCGGTCGACCAGACGGCGGTCAGCGACGGCAGCGGACTGTCCCGGCAGAACCGGATCAGTCCGGCACTCCTCACCGACGTGTTGGCGCTCGCCGCCGACGGGTCGAAGCCGGAACTGGCCGGCATCTTCGCCGGGCTACCGGTCGCCGGCTGGTCTGGCACGCTCGCCGAGCGGTTCGCCAGCCCCAGCGCGGGCGCCGCGATCGGGGTGGTCCGGGCGAAGACCGGCACCCTGAGCAAGGTGAACTCGGTTGCCGGCGTCGTCACCACGAAGGACGGCCGGCTGCTGGCGTTCGCCGTACTGGCGGACCAGGTGCCGGTCGGGCCCGAGCAGGCGATGCCGGCGTTGGACCGGATCGTCGCCGCGCTGGCCGACTGCGGCTGCGCCGGCTGAACCGAGGGGTCCCGCCAACCGGCTCCGGTCACCGGCAACCCGGCCCGGACATCCGCGTACGGCAATCCGGCCATCCGCGTACGACCGGGGTGGGGGTGTGCGGGCGCGGGTACGGTGGGTGCCATGGCGCAGTTCGTGGACTGGGATCTGGCCGCCGCCACCGCCGGCGCGCTGGGCAAGACGGGCCCGAAGGTCTCGTACGAGGAGGCCACCGCGGTCGTGGGCGATCTGCGGCAGCTCACCGACGAGGCGGCGGGACACGTGGTCGCGTACACCGGGCTCAGGTCCCAGGTCGCGCACCCGCCGGTGCGCGTGGTCGACCGCCGGGACTGGGCCGCGACCAACATCGCCGGCCTGCGTGAGGTGATCACACCGCTGGTCACCCGGCTCTCCGGCGACAAGCAACCGGGCGCGATCAGCGACGCGATCGGGTCCCGGCTCACCGGCGTGCAGGCCGGGACCGTGCTGGCCTACCTCTCCGGCCGGGTCCTCGGTCAGTACGAGGTCTTCTCCGCCGACCCCGGGCAGCTCCTCCTGGTCGCACCGAACATCGTCGAGGTGGAGCGGAAACTGGAGGCCGAGCCGCGCGACTTCCGGCTCTGGGTCTGCCTGCACGAGGTCACCCACCGCACCCAGTTCACGGCGGTGCCGTGGATGCGCGGGCACTTCCTGGGCGAGGTGCAGGCATTCGTGGACGCCTCCCAGGCCGGTGGCGAGCATTTCACCGAGCGGCTGCGTCGCGGGGTGGCCACCCTCTCCGACTCGATCCGCAACCCGGAGAGCCGGGCCAGCGTGCTCGACATCGTGCAGACCCCCGGTCAGCGGGCCGTGCTCGACCGGCTCACCGCGCTGATGACCCTGCTCGAAGGGCACGCCGAGTTCGTGATGGACGGGGTTGGCCCGGAGGTGATCCCGAGTGTCGAACGGATCCGGGCCAAGTTCAACCGCCGCCGCGAGTCCGGCAACCCGTTGGAGAAGGCGGTCCGCAAGCTGCTCGGCGTGGACGTGAAGATGCGGCAGTACGCGGAGGGACGCAAGTTCGTACACGGTGTGGTGGACCGGGTCGGCATGGCCGGCTTCAACCGGGTCTTCAGCTCCCCGCTGACCCTGCCCCGGCTCGAAGAGCTCGCCGACCCGGACGCCTGGGTGAACCGGGTCCACGGCGCCACCGGCCCGACACCAGCCGCCGGCTGAGCCGCCCGGAGTGGCCGCGCTCGCCCCGCCCGTCGCCGCCGTCCGGCTCGCGGTCCGCACGGCCCTGACTCCCGTACGCCGACCCGGACCGGTCCTGGTCGCCTGCTCCGGTGGCGCGGACTCGCTCGCGTTGGCCGTCGCTACCGCCTTTGTCGCCCCCCGGCTCGGTCTCGCCGCCGGGCTGGTCACCGTCGACCACGGCCTACAGTCCGGCTCGGCGCAGCGGGCGGCGGAGGTGGCCCACTGGGCCGCCGGGCTCGGCTTCGCCCCGGTCGAGGTCGCCACGGTGACCGTCGCCGGCCGCCCCGGCGGACCCGAAGCAGCCGCCCGGCAGGCGCGCTACCAGGCCCTGGTCGAGACCGCCCGGCGGCACGACGCGGCGGCCGTGCTGCTCGGCCACACCCGGGACGACCAGGCCGAGACGGTGCTGCTCGCGCTCGCCCGGGGTGCCGGCCCGCGTGGCCTGGCCGGGATGCCGCCCGAACGGGAGCTCGACGGCGTCACGCTGCTGCGGCCACTGCTCGACGTGGGCCGGGAGCAGACCCGCAAGGCGTGCGCGGCGCTCGGGCTCAGCCCCTGGGAGGATCCGCACAACACCGACCCCGGGTACGCGCGCGCCCGGGTCCGGTCCGACCTGCTGCCGGCGCTGGTTGCCACGCTCGGCCCCGGGGTGGTGGCGAACCTGGCCCGGACCGCACGGCTGGTCGCCGAGGACACGGCGGTGCTGGACGGGCTCGCCAGGACCGCGCTCGACACCGCCCGGGTCGGGTCGGCAAGCTCGGCGGGTTCGGCAAGCTCGGCGGGTTCGGCGGGTTCGGACGGCTCGGCGGGCTCGGACGGGTCGGGGCTGGTGGTGGGCGTACTCGCCGGGCTGCCGGCCGCGGTGCGTACCCGGGTGCTGCACCGTTGGGCGCGGGAGCTGGGCGCGACCCCGGCCGCGCTCGCCGAACGGCACGTCACCGCCCTCGACGCGCTGATCACGGACTGGCACGGACAGGGGCCGGTGCACCTGCCGGGGGCAATAACGGTGGCTCGGCGCGGTGACCATCTGCGCAGGGGGTAGACAGGGCACATGGCACATCCCCGTCAACCCCTCTACGCGCCGCACGGCGCGGTCGCGACCAGTCAGCCCCTGGCCGCCGCCGCCGGGCTGGCCGTACTCCGCAAGGGCGGCACCGCGGTCGACGCCGCGCTGGCCACCGCGATAGCCCTGACCGTGGTCCAACCCGGCTCGAACGACATCGGCGGCGACCTGTTCGCCATCGTCTGGGACGGCGAACGGCTGCACGGACTCAACGCCTCCGGCCGGTCCCCGGCCGGGCTCACCCGGGACGTGGTGCTCGCCGCCACCGACGGCCTGGGCGCCGCGCCGTCGACGGCGCTCGGCGGGGCACAGGCGTCCGGGCCGGCGATGCCGGGCCGGGGCTGGCTGCCGGTGACCGTACCGGGCGCACCGGCGGGCTGGCGGGACCTGCACGACCGGTTCGGGGTGCTGCCCTTCGCCGACCTTTTCGCGGACGCGATCGGGTACGCCGAGAACGGCTTCCCGGTCTCGCCGAACGTGGCCGCCGGCTGGGCCCGGTCGGTGCAGACTCACGCCGAGCTGACCGGCCCGGAGTTCGACGAGTGGTCCCGGGTCTTCACCGTCGACGGCAAGCGGGCGCCCCGGCCCGGTGAGCGGTGGCGCAACCCGGACGGGGCGCGCACCCTGCGCCGGATCGCCGCCACCAACGCGGACGCCTTCTACCGGGGCGAGATCGCCCAGGCGCTGGCCGCGTACGCGACCCGGACCGGTGGGCTGCTCACCGTCGACGACCTGGCCCGGCACACGTCGACCTGGGTCCAGCCGATCAAGGCCGACTACCGGGGCCACGAGGTGTGGGAGCTGCCGCCGAACGGGCAGGGGGTGGCGGCGCTGCTCGCACTGAACATCCTCGACGGGGTGGACCTGGCCGGGATGTCGCTGGCCGACCGGCTGCACTGGCAGATCGAGGCGACGAAGCTCGGCTTCGCCGACGCGCACGCGTACGTGGCCGACCCGGAGAAGGTCGCCGTACCCGTCGAGGAACTGCTCAGCCCGGCGTACGCGGCCAGCCGCCGGGAGCTGATCACCGATCGGGCCGGTACGCCGGAGCCGGGTAACCCGGGACGGGGCGGCACCGTCTATCTCTGCACCGCCGACTCGGGCGGGATGATGGTGAGCCTGATCCAGTCGAACTACATGGCGTTCGGCTCGCACGTGGTGCTGCCCGGCTTCGGGTTCGGGCTGCAGAACCGGGGCACCGGCTTCAGCCTCGACCCGGAGCACCCGAACGTGGTGGCGCCGGAGAAGCGTCCGTACCACACGATCATCCCCGGCTTCCTGACCAGGGGCGGCGCGCCGGTCGGGCCGTTCGGCGTGATGGGCGGCCACATGCAGCCGCAGGGACACCTGCAACTGGTGTCGCACACGGTGGACGACGGTCTCGACCCGCAGGCGGCGCTGAACGCCCCGCGCTGGTACTGGCACGCCGACCGGGACGTGCTGGTCGAGCCGGACCTGCTCAACGCCAGGTCCGGCCCGATGGCGATCGGGGAGCTGCGCCAGCGCGGCCACAGCCTGGCGGTCGCGGACGACGACGACTCCCCGCCGTTCGGCTACGGCCAGGCGATCTGGCGCCTGCCCGAGGGCGGCTACGTCGCCGGCTCCGACCCCCGCGCCGACGGCTGCGCCGTCGTCTACTAGGTGTAAGGAAGGGCCCCTTATTAACGCTATGCGTTAATAAGGGGCCCTTCCTTACACCTGTCACACGCGTTCGCGGAACAGGGTGCGGTAGGCGTGCGGGGTGGTGCCGACCCGGCGGGTGAAGTGGTGGCGCATGGTGGCGGCGTCGCCGAAGCCGGCCCGGGTCGCGACCGCGTCGACCCCGAGTTCGGTCTCCTCCAGCAGCCGTCGGGCGAGCAGGAGACGCTGGTTGGTGAGCCAGTCGTGCGGGGTGGTGCCGGTCTCGGCCCGGAAGCGTCGGGCGAACGTACGCGGCGCCATGTGCGACCGGGCGGCCAGCTCGTCGACCGTCAGGTTCTGGTCGAGGTGGCCGATCAGCCAGCCGAGCACCGGCGCCAGGGTGGGGGCCTCCGGCGTACGCGGGATCGGTGCCTCGATGTACTGGGACTGACCGCCGTCGCGGTGTGGTGGCACCACCATCCGTCGGGCCAGTTTGGTGGCGACGGCCGAACCGTGTTCCTGGCGGACCAGGTGCAGGCAGGCGTCGATGCCGGCGGCGGTGCCGGCGCCGGTGAGCAGCTTGCCGTCCTGGACGTACAACTCGTCGCACCGGACCCGGGCTCGCGGGTAGCGCTCGGCGAGCTGGTCGGCGTACTTCCAGTGGGTGGTGCACTCGCGCCCGTCGAGCAGTCCGGCGGCGCCGAGCACAAAGGCGCCGGAACAGACGCTGAGCAGGTACGCCCCGCGTTCGTGCGCCCGGCGCAGCGCGTCCAGCACCGGCTCGGGGATCGGCGATCCGTCGTAGTGCGCCGGCACGGCGACCAGGTCGGCGTCCTCGGTCGGGCCGAGGTCGGCCTGGGGTACGACCTGGAAGCCGGAGCGGCTACGCACCGGGCGGCCGTCGACCGTGCAGACGTCGAAGCGGTAGCTGGGAAAGCCGTCGGCGGTCCGGTCGGTGCCGAACACCTCGCAGAGGACTCCCAGCTCGAACGCGGCGACCGGGTCGAGCGCGATCACCGCCACCTTGCGCAACATGTGGCGAGGGTAACGCCAGGGCTGGCAGGAAATCGAGGGTCACTGGCATTTCTGCCACTGTCCGCGTGTTCGCGCTCGGCGGAAACTGAATGGGACGTCCGGTGCGCACCGGTGGCGAAACCACACCGAACCCCCGTTGAGAGGTACCGCCGCCATGGAACTGTTCATCCTGCTCTTCGTGCTGTTGCTCACCGTCGCGTCGGCCTCCGGGCTGACCGCCGACAGCCGCGACTCGCTCGGCGGACAACCCGGTGACGGGAGCCGTGACTGGCGATCCCGTACCTGCTGACTGGTTTGTCGGTTGTCCTCGGATCCGGCCGGGGTGGTCACGTCACGAACGGGCCGCCCCGGCGACAGGTCCGCTCCGGCGTACGGCAGGCTAGGTGCATGGCTGACGGCTCCTGGTACGACGCCGACATCGATCACGTGATCATTTCCGAGGAGCAGATCCGCGAGAAGACCGCGGAGCTGGCGAAACAGGTCTCGGCCGACTACGCCTCGGTGGACGACGGACTGCTGCTGGTGTGCGTCCTGAAGGGCGCGGTCATGTTCATGGCCGACTTCGCACGGGAGCTGGGCCGGCACGGTCCCCCGTCCGAGCTGGAGTTCATGGCCGTCTCCTCGTACGGCCAGGGCACCTCCTCCTCCGGCGTGGTGCGCATCCTGAAGGACCTGGACCGCGACATCGCCGGCCGGCACGTGATGGTGGTCGAGGACATCGTCGACTCCGGCCTGACCCTCTCCTGGCTGCTGCGGTACCTCGAGTCCCGGTCGGCGGCGAGCGTCGAGGTGGTCGCCCTCTTCCGCAAGCCCGACGCGATCAAGGTCACCGTCCCGGTGAAGTACGTCGGCTTCGACATCCCGAGCGAGTTCGTGGTCGGCTACGGGCTCGACTTCGGCGAGCGCTACCGCGAGCTGCCCTACGTCGGGGTGCTCAAGCCCGAGGTCTACAACCGCTCCTGACCCTCCGCCGGGGCCGTTGACCCTGGTCCGGCCCACCTTCCAGTCGTCCGTACGGCATCCGCCGGCCGGTCCACCCGCTCCGGTCCCGGGTATCGGCGTGGAGAAATATCGAGCGGTCGTACAGCGCACTCTCAGGAAGACCGGCTACGGTATGCGGTGGTGGCGCGGACGTATCTCCGCGCCGGGTCTTTCGCCCTGTTTGACCGGACAGGTCGGGAACCGGGCGCGAGTCCGCCGTCACGCTGGCACGGCGGTCGAGCCGCGGGCACCCCCGGAGGGTCACCTTCGGCGCTCACGGAGCATCACCGGGTCGCGACTGCTGGGCTCGCAAGCTCACTCATCGCGTTCACGGTGTACCGTCGAATCACCCCGGCGAGATATTGGCGTCGAGGGCGAGGCCGGCCCGCAAGGCGGCCCCGGCCGCCGCTGCACGCGGCGACAAGCCAACCCAGACGGTCAGGACGTCGATCAGGAGGGTCCGGGCGCCGAGGCGCTCGACAACAGTATGGAACGTACGCGTTTCTTCCGCCGCCCGGTGGTCTGGATCATCCTGGTGATCATCGGTGCGATCGCGCTCAGCTCGTTCTTCACCGGCGGCCCGAGCTACCACAAGGTCGACACCACGGTCGCCCTTGATCAGCTCCACACGGCCAGTATCAAGAAGGCGGTCTTCCAGGACAAGGAGCAGACGCTCCAACTCGACCTGGCCAACAAGACCAAGTTCGGCGACACCACCACCGACCGGATCCAGGCCCAGTTCCCGGCCGAGGTCGGCGACGAGGTGTGGAACGAGGTCCTGGCGGCCAAGGCGGCGAACCGGATCACCGGTCCGGCCGACACCAAGGTCTCCAGCGACAACGTCTTCCTCACGCTGCTGGTCAACCTGCTGCCCATCGCCGTACTGGTGATCCTGCTGCTGCTCTTCATGTCGCAGATGCAGGGCGGCGGTTCCCGGGTGCTCAACTTCGGCAAGTCCAAGGCCAAGGTGATCACCAAGGACACGCCGAAGACCACCTTCGCCGATGTCGCCGGCTCCGAAGAGGCTGTCGAGGAACTGCACGAGATCAAGGACTTCCTGCAGAACCCGGCGAAATACCAGGCGCTCGGCGCCAAGATCCCGAAGGGTGTGCTGCTCTTCGGCCCGCCCGGAACCGGTAAGACGCTGCTCGCCAGGGCTGTCGCCGGTGAGGCGGGAGTGCCGTTCTACTCGATCTCCGGTTCCGACTTCGTCGAGATGTTCGTCGGTGTCGGCGCGAGCCGGGTCCGTGACCTGTTCGAACAGGCCAAGTCGAACGCGCCCGCGATCGTCTTCGTCGACGAGATCGACGCGGTCGGCCGACACCGGGGCGCCGGCATGGGCGGTGGCCACGACGAGCGTGAGCAGACCCTCAACCAGCTCCTGGTGGAGATGGACGGCTTCGACACCAAGGGCGGCGTGATCCTGATCGCCGCGACCAACCGGCCGGACATCCTCGACCCGGCGCTGCTGCGGCCCGGCCGGTTCGACCGGCAGATCGCGGTGGACACCCCGGACATGGAGGGTCGCAAGGCCATCCTGCGGGTGCACGCCAAGGGCAAGCCGTTCTCGCCGGACGTCGACCTCGACGCGGTGGCCCGCCGTACCCCGGGCTTCACCGGTGCCGACCTGGCCAACGTGATCAACGAGTCGGCACTGCTCACCGCCCGCGGCAACAAGCGGGCGATCTCCAACGAGTCGCTCGAAGAGTCGATCGACCGGGTGATCGCCGGCCCGCAGCGCCGTACCCGGGTGATGAGCGACCAGGAGAAGAAGATCACCGCGTACCACGAGGGTGGGCACGCGCTGGTCGCCTGGGCGCTGCCGCACTCGGCGCCGGTGCACAAGGTGACGATCCTGTCCCGGGGACGCTCGCTCGGCCACACGCTGGTGCTGCCGACCGAGGACAAGTACACCCAGACCCGGGCCGAGATGGTCGACACGCTGGCGTACGCGCTCGGTGGTCGGGCGGCCGAGGAACTCGTGTTCCACGAGCCGACCACGGGTGCCGGCAACGACATCGAGAAGGCCACCGCGCTGGCCCGCGCCATGATCACCCAGTACGGCATGAGCTCCAAGCTGGGCGCGATCAAGTACGGCACCACCGGTGACGAACCGTTCCTCGGCCGCAACATGGGCCACGAGCGGGACTACTCCGACTCGGTGGCCGCGGAGATCGACGCCGAGATGCGGGCACTGGTCGAGCTGGCGCACGACGAGGCCTGGGAGATCCTGGTCGAGTACCGGGACGTCCTGGACAACATCGTGCTCGAGCTGATGGAGAAGGAGACCCTCTCCACCGCCGACATGGCCCGGATCTGCGCCCGGGTGGTCAAGCGCCCGCCGCTCGCCCCTTACAACGGGTTCGGCAAGCGGCAGCCGTCGACCGAGCCGCCGGTGCTCACCCCGGCCGAGAAGGACAAGCTCAAGGCGCAGGCCGAGGCCGACGGCGCCGAGGCGACCGTTGGTGGCGGTGGCTCCACGCCCCCGCCGAACTCGGACGGCCCGCACTGAGCAGCAGCGATATCGCCGGTCCGGTGGACGAGGTGCAGGACGCCTCGTCCACCGAGCCCGACGGCGACGACGCACTCGACTACCTCGCCGCCCGGCTGGTCGACGGCAAACTCTCCGGCACACCGGTGGAGGACGCCGTCGACCTGGCGCGGATCGAGAAGGCGGTACGCGAGATCCTCATCGCGGTTGGTGAGGACCCCGACCGGGACGGGCTGGTGAAGACCCCGGCCCGGGTCGCGAGGGCGTACGCCGAACTCTTCGCCGGTCTGCGGGTCGATCCGGCCCAGGTGCTCGGCACCACCTTCGAGGCGAACCACAGCGAACTCGTGCTGGTACGCGACATCGACGTGATGAGCCTCTGCGAGCACCACCTGCTGCCCTTCCGCGGGCTGGCCCACATCGGCTACATCCCGGGCACCAACGGACGGATTACCGGTCTGTCCAAACTGGCCCGGCTGGTCGAGGTGTACGCCCGCCGCCCGCAGGTCCAGGAGCGGCTCACCACCCAGATCGCCGACCTGCTCACCGAGAAGCTGCAACCACGCGGCGTGGTCGTCGTGCTGGAGTGCGAACACATGTGCATGGCGATGCGGGGCATCCAGAAGTCGGGCGCCAAGACCATCACCTCGGCGGTCCGGGGCCTGCTCCAGCAGGACTCGAAATCACGCGCCGAGGCGATGGCGCTGATCATGCACTCCTGAGGAGCGCACCACCGTCGGCCGCCCTAGCCGAACAGGGCGAAGGCGCCGATGCCCAGACAGCTCAGCAGCACCAGCACGGCGAGGGCGAACGGTCCGTACACCACCAGGGCGTGCACCCAGGTCCGGCGCCGGTGGCTCGTGCCGCCGAGCGCGGCCGACGGCAGCCGGGTCGCGGTGACCATGACGTCGGCGACGTCCGCCGTACCCCGCGCCTGGCGCAACCCGGCCAGCACCGCCGCCGGACCGGCCGCCATCGCCTGCCCCGCCGCGGCGACCTCGGCCGGTGCCGGCACCAGCTCCGGTTCAGGTACGCCCAACGCCCTCAGCCGCGCCTGCTGCGGGACCAGGCGGGCCCGTACGGCGGTCAGCTCCTCACGTGCGTCCTGCACCGCCTCCGCCTGCTCACCGGCGGCGGTCGCGGCCCCTTGCCGGACCGCGTCGAGACGTTGAGCGGCGGCGAGGTAGTCCTCCCAGGCACTCACCGGAGCGCCTCCCGCCGGGCGAACGGAACGATCACGCTGCTCCGGTCGGCGAGCCGGTCCTGCCAGAGCGCCCGTCCCCGCCGCAGCCGCCCGCCGACCGGGCGGCCGACGAGTTCCACGAGCTCGGGTTCGGGCAGGCCCAGCAGGACGACGTCGCTGACCAGGGGGAGTGAAAATCCTGCTGGCAGGGTGCTCTCCCGGAGGGTGTCGACGGCGGTTGCGCCCGTCGTGCCGGTGACTTCGTCGGTCTGCGCGGTTCGGGCCGCGCCGGTGCCGTCGGTCGTGCGCCTGGTGGATCGGTCGGTGGTGCCGGTGCCGTCGGTCCTGCTCGCGGTGGAACGGTCGCCGGTGCCGGTGCCGGTGCCGGTGCCGGTGCCGGTGCTGGTGTCGTCGGTCGTGCTGGCGCTGGACGGGCCTGCGGCAAGAACCGGGGCGAAGCGTCCCGCCCGCTCGCCCCACGCCAGCAGGTGCACCCCACGCGCCGGCCACTCACGCAGCAGGGCCGCCAGCCGCGCGGTGGGCAGCACGGCCGGGGCGAGCCCGTCCAGACCGAAGAAGACCAGGTAACCGGGTCCCTCCCGGTCCAGCACCCGGTCCAGGCCGGTGCTGTCGACCATGATCGCCTCGTGCCGTTCGGCCAGGTCGGCGGTGAGCCGGCTGGCCGGGCCGACCGTGCCCGGGGCGAGCGACGCGACCACGAACCGGGTGGCGCCCGCCGGGTGCTGGGCGGCCAGGCTACGCGTGGCCACGTCGAGCACGTCGGCCCCACCCGGCCCGAGGACCACGAGATTCCTCGACGGGGACTTGGCGAACGGGATGACGGCGGTGTCGAGGGCCGGCTCGACCAGTCGCCCGACCAGCGCGGCCGGCCCGGCGTTCAGACCGGTCAGGGCCGCTCGGTAGCCCGGGTCGTCCTCCAGGTACTGCGCGTCGTAACCGGCGAAGACCGCCGGCGGTACGGCGTCCGGCGTCCGGGCCTGCCAGAGTCGGTGCCGCAGCGCGCTCAGGGCACCGGGATCGGACCGTGGATCGGGAAACTGGATCACTCGTTCGTGCCCCCGGGTCGCCCCGCGTGGGCCGCCCAGCCCGCCTGCCGTGTTGACCACCGCGCTCCCGATCGGCAGTCCGGCCGCCGCGTCGTTGGTCGGCTCGAGCACCTCACCGCCGCCGGGCAGCGCCACCCGTACCGGGAACTGGCTGTAGACCGAGTCCCGCTGCCCGTACCCCGCGTCGGGATCCGACACGGCCCGGTTGATCAAAACCAGGTGTACGCCGTACGGGCGGCTGCGTCGGGCCAGTGACTCCAGCAGGCTCAGCGCCTCGCCGGAGAGTGGGTCGGGGGACGTACCGCCGTTGCCGCCGTTGGTGTCATCGGGGCCGTTGGCGTCGGTGCCGTCGAGCAGGAGCCGGAAACCGTCGAGTACGCAGAGGAGCCGGGGCATCGGCTGCACGCCACGTAGCTGAGCGAATCCGGTGACCCCGGCGGAACTGGCGAGCGAGGACCGCCGGGTCACCTCCGCGTCGAGTTCCCGGAGTACGGCCAGCCCGTACTCCCGATCGCACTCCATGCCGATCACCCGGGCGTGCGGCAGCCACGCCGGATCGGACCCGCCCGGCAGGACCTCCTCGAACGACGAGCCCTCGGCAAAATCCAGCAGGTAGAGCGCCAGGTCGTCGGGTGAGTAGCGGGCGCAGAGACCGAAGAGCACGTCGACCAGGAAGGCCGACTTCCCGGCGCCGGGTCGGCCGCTGACCAGCCAGTGCGGGGTGAGCTCGTTGAACCGCAGCGTCACCGGTCTCGTACCGTCCCGGCCCACCGTGGTCACCAGCCCCTCGGCCGGATCGGCGTCCCAGAGGTCCTCCGCCTCGTCTGGCAGCAACTCGGCCAGACGGGGCCGTGAGTTGGCGTTGACCTGGGCGGCCAGGTCCTGGCAGACCCGGCGGAACAGTTGCGCCGGCGGGTCCTCGTCCAGAAAGACCGGTGAGTTGAGCCCGGTCGACGGCAGGTGCGGCCCCGGGTTCCCGAACGAGGCACCCGGTGGGTCACCGACCAGCGCGTACGGATTGCGCATCGCGATCATCGTGCAGTCGGGCAGGGGCGGCTGCGTCGTCTCCGCGGTCAGGGGCGGCGGCGGCCAACCGGCGATGATCAGGTGCAGCCCGGCGGCGGGACCGTGCTGGGCCAGGGCGCCGATACGGACCAGGTCCGCCGCCTCGGTCAGCTCGGGCAGTGACGCGATCACCAGGAGCAGGGTCCGCTCGTGTCGCCGGTACCGGGCGGAGGCGGGACGGGCCGGTCGGACCCATTGCTCCGCCTCGGACAGGACGGCCCGCAGGCCCGCCCGATCGGTCGCCGGTGGCGGCATCAGCCCGGCGTCGGCCAGCGGCGCGAACGGGGCGAAGAGCTGGCCGGTGGCGGCCGCGTCGACAGCGCGCACCAGCAGGGCGCCGGCGGGTGTGGCAGCCAGCAGCCGGAGCAGCACCGCGCGAACCAGGCCGGCCACCCGAGGATCACGGGCATCCGCGTCGATGGTGAGATGGCCCGTGCCGAGCAGCGGCACCACCGCCGGGAAACGTGCGTCGTCAAGGGGCTGGGCGGTCCCGATCCGGACGAATCCCGGCACGTCAACGCCGCCCAACGGCGTGTCGACCGCCTGCGCGCCCAACGGTGCGCCCAGCCATCCGGGCACCAGTGTCGCGGCGGCGGCCCGCAGCCGCTCGGCGAGTTCGTACTGCTCCCGCTGGTCGGCGGGGGCAGGCTGGGTCGCGTCCAAGGTGGTGGCGGCGGCCATCGCGGTGGCTGCGGCCTGCCGGTGCAGCGCTGCGGCCTGGCTGGTCCGCGTCTTCACTTGGGTCACCCCCTCCACCTCTCACTCGTGGCGGGTCACCCGGGCCGGGCACCTCTTCTGATCTGAGACGTTATCCCAGCCGTCGCGGATCTTCGTGGACGCACAGCGGTGCTCCGGCGGGGCTCTTGTCGCATCAACTGCGTATCGTCACACTTTGCTGCCATTGAGTTATCAAGCTGTGCTTCTCGCCCATTGGGTGTAGACCCGGTAGCCGCTAGCCTCGTGGTGTGGAATCAGTGCAGCCCCCCGCCGGTTCCCAGGTGTCACGGGTACCGGCCCAACGCACCAGGCCGGGTCAGGAGACCCCCGACCCGGTCGCGACTCCACCCGCTCCGAAACGCCACCGGCTCCGTACGGTGCTGACGATCGTTGTCAGCGTGGTGGCGGTGCTCTGTCTCGGCGGGACGAGCGTCGCTTACGTCCTCTACGACCGGTACACCAGTCCAGACCAGAGTGCGCCCGACATCACGGTCAACAACTACCTCCAGGCGTACATGTCCGATCGGAACGACGTACGGGCGCAGGCGTTGGCGTGCGACGACACGTCCAAGATGGCCGAACTGGCCGCCCTCCGCGCTGACCTGATAGAACGCGAAAACCGGTTCCAAAACACGTTCCGTGTCAAATGGGGCAAGTTAGACGTACGCGAGCAGGGTGACAGAGCTGAAGTTCTTGTCGATCTGACGATCGGGGTCAGCGTGAATCGGGTGATTCAGGGCGATCGTCAGTCATGGCGGTTTGTTACAGAACGACATGACAAGTGGCGAGTCTGCGAAGCTAGTCGAGTCAAGTGAGACGTCCCTTGCTAAAGCCGCGCTATTCGACCCAGAGCAGGTGTACCGGGATCTCCAGAGTGGTCGGTGGCTGGCCGCTCCAGCCCCAGCGGTACCAGTCGAGTTCCGAGGTCACCCGGACGCAGATGTCTCCGTCGGCGCTGGTGTAGACCTCGGTAACAGCACGAAGGTCGCGCTTCTCGACCGTGTCCACCATGTGCACCACTCGGCGCCCGGAGACCGAGTCCGCGTCGACCACCGGGAGCGGTGTGCGATGTGCGGGCCGATCGAGCGAGACCAGGCGTGAGAGCACATCGGTCGGCGGGACCCTGATGCTCATGTCGAGCGCCGGTTCCCCGAGGGTCTCCACCCAGACCCGGTCAGCCGGCACCAGCGGGGCGAAGACCTCGACCTGCTCGGCCTCGGCCCGGTACCACTCGTGCTCCGGGATCACCGGCACGTAGGTGCGGCTGCCCTGCACCACGCGCTCGTCCGAACGCAGGTCGCCCCGCCAGCCGAGCCCGGGAAGACCGACCAGGATCCGCCTGCCACGTAGGTCGAGTTGTTCCCCGCTGGGAGTGAGCACCACCGGGCGGGGTGGGCGAGGTGCCCAATCCGGCTGCCCGGCGAACGGGTCCGGCAGGCCGTCACCGGTCACGCCGAACTCCGCGCCGATCGGAACAACTTGGTTGTGCCAACCTCATCCGTTGCCCTGCAAGGTCGCGCCACGATCCCGCATGAAGGGCACCGGGTTGATTGCCCCCCGGCTGCTCCGGTCACCCTTGACATGCACCTCGAAGTGCAGGTGGGGCCCGGAGGAGTTGCCGCTCGAGCCGACCAACCCGATCACCTGCCCGGCCTCCACCATGTCGTTCACCTTCACCAGTGGCTTTCTGACCATGTGACAGTAGCGCGTGACGATCTGGTTGGCGTGCAGGATGTCGACGAACCAGCCGCAGCCGCCCTTGGTCGGTGAACCGTCGACATCGCAACTGTGTACGCCGTTGTGGTCGGGATCGCAGCGGGACACCAGAACGCGGCCGCTCGCCGCCGCGTGGATCTCGGTTCCCTTGGACGCGGCGATGTCGACACCGTTGTGCGCTGGCCGGGAGGCCGTCCGGAAACCGGAACCGACAGATCCCGGGATCGGCAGGGTCCAACCGGAGGCGGCGATGTCCGCTCCGGCGGCGCAGCGCAGATCGGCGCCGGTGACCGGAACGGCGCCTCCGGCGGCTCGTGCGGCCCCCCTGGTCAGCGCATTCACGATCTGGGTGGCGATCGCCTCGTGCTTCGCGTAGGCGTCGGGGAAAGCGCTGCGCTGGACCCGTTGGGCGGCGTCGGTCAGCCGCTTACCCTGCCAGCCACGTACGCCCAGTAGCTTGTCGTAGAACTTGCGCGAGGTGTATTCCGGATCCAGCAGTTGCTGCGGCGTACCCCAGCCCTGCGACGGTCGCTGCTGGAACAGCCCGATCGAGTCGTGGTCGTTGTTGGAGCCGAGATGAGGCAGGTTGCTCAGGCGGGACTCCTGCATCGCGGTCGCCACTGCGATCACCCACCCCCGTGGAGGTACACGCATCTGCGCCCCGACGTTGATGATGACGGCGGCGTTGCGCATCTGTGCCGCGTCGTACGGCTCCACGATCGGCAGGCCGTCCTTGATCTCGATCACTTTGTCCTGCCCGCAACCGAAGGCGTTGAGGACCGGTTCGTCGGACGTGTCGAGGAACTCGGAGAGCAGCAGAGCGCCGGTGCCTCCGGTGCAGCAGAGCAGCGCCAGTGCGGCTGTCAGTGCGACGGCCAGTGCCGGCAGCCCTTTCCGGCGCCCTCGGGTGGATGACCCCTGCTCACCGTGGTCGTCGCTCATCGCCAACTCCGGAACGTAGTCATCCCCGCTCCCAATCCACCGCGTCGACCAACCAGCGCCCCTGTGGCGCGACGAGTTCGAGCCGCAGCGTGCCGGCGTCTACCGGCACGTTCACCTCGACAAGCTCCTCGCTCCGTGTGACGATCTCCAATTTGCCGGTGAGCCGGTCGGCCGGAACACCGGCCGGGTCCACCCCGCTGAGTCGTTCCGCCAGCCCCGCCGTGGAGAACGGACGCAACCTGTCGAACCACTGCTCGGCCGGGACCCCGTCGTGAGCGAGCCAGGCCGTCGCGAACTTTCGGGCAACCTCCTCTGGTGCTGGCGCGCCCGGGCTGGTTCGTGGCGTCGGGGGCGCTTCCGTGGCGAGTACGCCGTCATTGCCGGTGGTCGGATCGACCGTGGCGATGGGTTCGACCGGCGCGCCGGAGAGACCGGGGTCGTCGCCGGAGATGCCGGAAACGAGCCGGGCCGCGCCGACCACACCCAGGACCACCACGGCGAGTGCCAGTGCGACGCCGAGCCGGGACCGCAGGATGCCGGTGACCAGGGTTTCGAGTGCGCGGCGCACCGCTACCTGGCCTCGGATCGGATCCGGGGTGCGGTCGGTGTGGCGGTTGTCTCGGGACGCTTGGCCGAATCGGGCCGGTAGAGCACGTACGTCGGCGCCTCGGCCGGTACGTCCGGATCGGTCCAGTCACCGGCTCCGCCACGCCGAGGCCGGGGAGCCGTCGACGACTTCGACGGTGCGTCGTCGCTCTGCTTGCCCGATCCGCCCGGCTCTTCCCGACCGTCCGGCCGCTCGTCGCTGCGCGTGTCCGCGTTGTGGGACGGGTCCTCCAGCCGAGCCTCCGGCCGCAGGTTCGTCTGCTCGGCGACCACCTCGCGACGTTTGCGCACGGACTGGTCGCCGGGCGAGTCGGACTGGTCCGACCGGGACGACTCGCGAAGGTCGCGCAGGAACCGGCGGTGCCAGGACTGCTCGGCGTCGACCGTACGTGTGCTGGTCTTGCCGCCGAGCTGGGTGATCCGCCGATAGGGCCGCAGCAGCAGCCACCCCACCACGCCGGTCAGGAAGACGAGCACCACCTGCAACCAACCGGGCAGGGTCGCGGTGCTCATCACCAGGTCGACGGCGAAGAGGTAGATGGCCGCGCCGGTGCCGAAGATGGCGATGTTGAACACGGCTGCCACCACCGCGTTGGCCAGCCGCCGCAGCCCAGCGCTGGCAGGCCGCATCAGGCCGACCGTGCCGAGCACCGGTGCCGCGATCACCGCCCATCGAAAGATCAGGAACCCGAGCAGGACCAGCAGCGATGCGGTCAGGTCGAACATCGCGAAGAGCAGGGCGGCCAGGGCGGCGATGAAGCCGGCGCCGATCCGCTCCATGTCCCGCCCACCCTGCAGATACTCGTACGCCTCCGGGTCCTCCACCTTGATCTGCTGGGCGACCTTGTTCCACTGGTTCTTCTTCGCCTCGAAGATCGTGTCCCGGGTGGTCGGGTTGGCCCGGAGTCGTTCGGTCTCCTCCCAGGTCAGCGACTTCGCGTCGTAGAGCGCCTCGCCGTACTTCTTGGCGGTCTCGCTGTCGGCCGAGCCGAGCAGACCGCGTAGCCAGTTGCGGTAGAGCATGGTCTCGGTCGAGATATCGCTGGCGCGCACGGCAGGCGGGCGCTTGTCGGTGCACGCTGCAGGATTCAAAGCCTGGCAATCCTCTGGCGGGATGTCGTCCCGGGTCGGACCGACCGCCTCGTGTACGACGCTCAAGGTGGTGATCAAGGCGTTGTCGGCGACGTTCGCGGACTGCACCGGCCAGGCGGCGAGTGCTGTCACGGCGACCATCACCAGGAGTGCCCACCCCGCCGTGGTCATGGCGTGGCTCATCTCGGACTGCCGGGACCGCCACAGCAGATAGAGCCCGACAACACAGAGAGTGATGATGCCGAAGACGCTGAAGACCTTGTCGTACACCGCCTTCGTCGCCTGTTCGACCAGGGGGTTCGCCCAGTCCCACATGGTCCGGGGATCCCAGGCGCGCTCCCGCAACGCGTTCGATGCGCCGATGATGGCGGTCGCCGCCATCAACTCGCCGCTGGCGACCTTGGTGAGCGCGAGACTGGCCGGGTTGACCACGCTGGATGCGCAACCACCCTGCTGGTCGTAGGTCTCGTAGCTGTATCCGGCGTAGCCGTACTCACTGTAGAGCCCGCGTGGGCCGGCCTCCTTCACGGAATCGGGACGGGCGGCGAACCATCCGGCGAGGCCGGAGTCGGGGGTGCTGGGGGTGGGGGCATCCAGACAGTCCGCGGTGTCCCCCGTGACGTCCTGGAGTTTGTCGACGCAGGTCCGGAAGTCCGCCTGCCACTCCTCCGTGGTGCAGAGGTCCGTCGGAGCGTACGCCGGGGCCTGGGTCGACGGGGACGCGTTGGCCACGGCGCCGAAGAACGGCCAGGAGACGGTCGCCACCGCGAGCACGGCGAGGGCGAGGAGGAACCCGATGCTGCGTACGCCGGCCCGCGCCATGTCAAGCCTCCAGGTCAGCGAGGGAGATGGGCAGGTTGGCCGGTGTGGTGGCCGCGCTGGCCGGGGTGGTGTCGAGGTGGTCGAGCAGGCCCTCGACGTACGAGACGTCGACCCGGATCTTCTGCACCCGGCCGTCGACGTCACGCATGACGAACTCACGGAAACCGAGCCGGGCGGCGGACGACGCGTCCACGCTGGACAGCGAGGCGAGCGTGGCCTCGTAACCGTCGTTCACGGGGACCCGGAGCAGGCGCAGCGCCTCGGAGGCGATCTCGGCGTCCTCGGCGATCCGGCCCACGAACACGGTGGAGACCAGGTTCTGTACGTCCAGCCCGAGGATGTCTCGGGGGTTCTGTGAGGCCACCAGTGCCGAGAGGTTCCACTTCCGGGAGTCCCGGGCGAGCCGGACCAGGAACGACCGACCCGATCGCCAGCCCTCCATGAAGTGTGCCTCGTCGAGCCCGACCATCTTCCGGGAGCCCATCGAGCCGCCGTAACAGCGACGTACGGCGAGCCGGTGGGCGGTGTGGAGCATCGGCAGCGCGAGTGCCTCCTCGGCCGACCAGTACTCACGCTCGATCTTGAGGTCGGGCAGTCGGAGCCCGGCCATGGTGATCACGGTCAGTGCGGCGTCGGCGCCGAGGAGCCCGGCCGGCGGGCGGCCGAAGAAGAGCAGGGCCAGCGGCATCTCCGCGGTGTCCAGCAGAAGGTTCGCCAGCTCCTTGCCCTCGTCGTCGTCGAGTGTCGCCAGGCAGGCGACCACGTCGTCCAGGGTGGAGGTCTCCTCGGCGGGCACCTGACGGACCGCGTGCCGCAGCAGGGTGGCGGTGGACGCCTCACGGGCGACCTGCGGTGGCACCAGCATCATGCAGATGTCCTGGACCAGCATCCGTCGCTCGGCCCGCGAGTTGGAGACGGCGATCTCGTACTCCCGGTCACCGCCGGCACCGGTCGGGAACTCCGACCGCGACGGGGTGGGGATCAACGCGTACGGCGCCAGGGTGCCCTGCTCCGAACCGGTCAGGTTGAGCACCCGCGAGTACGGTCGTAGTTCCGGCATCGAGCAGAGCCGGGCGAGCGGGCCGGACGGGTCGAGCAGGGTCACCTGCACCCCGCGTCGGGCGGCCAGGTAACCGAGGGCGCCGAGCAGGGTCGACTTGCCACCACCGGGCTCGGCGACAAAGACGGCCAGGCCGGAGCGCTCGCGTACCTCCATCGGGAAGTGCAGGTCGAGGAAGACGGGCCGGCGGCAGGTCCCGGCGGTACGCCCGATCAGGTCGCCCCGCCGGTCGCCGACGGTGGACGCGGCCTGGGGAAGTGCGGCGGCGAGCAGGTTGACCGGCATCCGCCGGATGTAACCGGTGTTGGCGATCGGCTCACCGGGAATGAACTCGCGGGCGAGCCAGTCCTGGTTCTTCGGGTGCTGCAGTGACACGCGCAGCTCCCGCGAGTAGAGCTGGATGAGGCGACGGGCCCGCTCCAGGCACTCCTCCCGGGTCCGACCACCCACCGCGATCCGGTGCCAGCCGTGCGCCCGCGCCGAATCCACCGGTAGTCCCGTGGTCATCTCGTCGCCGATCACCAGCGCCCGCTTGGCCAGGCGTTCCAGCTCCGGCGGTGCGTCGATGCCGTGCTCGGCGTAGTCGAGCTGCTGGGAGCGGATCATCCGTAGTCGGTGTTCGAGGTTGCGGAACGAGTCACCGGAGCCGAGGATGTCGACGCGCGTGGAGAGTTCCATCGGCCAGGGCAGGCGCTCGTGGAAGTGCAGCCACGGTTCGTGCCGTTCGGGGATCTCCAGGGGTTCCATCCGGCCGACGGCGAGTACGGCCACGTGCCGTTCCTCGCCGGTCATCCGGTTGACCAGCTTGACCGTGGAGCCGTACGGGCTGCGGTAGCGCTCGACCTGTTCGGTCAGGGCGAGCAGGTCGCCGCGTTCCCACTGTCCGTTGGTAACCGGGGAGAGGGTGCCGGGCGGCGCCATGCAGAGCGCCACCGAGCGGTAGAGCAGCCATTCGAGTTCCCCCGCGGTGACTCGGCGGCCGCGCATGCCGAACGCGCCCAGCACCTCGTCGAACTGCTCCACGGTGCGGCCAAGCTTGCGTCGTTCCCCGTCGGCCACGCCACGACCGAACGTACGCAGGATCCGTTCGGTGAGGGAGTTGCCGAGGGAACGGCGGGCGAAGGTGACACCGAGGTAGGTCTGCCCCTCCGCGTGGTTGACCGAGAGCAGGTGCCGCTGGGCCGCGACGAGGTGATCGGACCAACTCGCGGCACCGCCGACGGTGGGCAGCGGGTGCGGTGTGTGCGCGTCGACCGTCCGGGCCCACTCGTCGGCGGGAAAGGGGCGGGTGGTGCGGCGCAGGTGCAGCCGGAAGCCGGCGAGGCCGGCGTACTGCTCGGAGATGGCGGCGAGCAGTGCCTCCCGCTCGGCGTCCGGTCGGAACGCCCAACGCACCTCGGGCAACCAGTACCAGGCGGTCACCGTGTTCGGTGTGAAGGTCAGGTGTCCGGCGATCTCGGTGATGGCGAGTTCGATCGCGGGATCCCGGTCGGTGAACTTCACCTTGGGTGGACGGACCTGGGTTGGCTTCGGTTCCGACTCGCGTCGACGGGATCGGCCGGACTTCTCCTTCGAGCCGCCCTTCTCCCGGGTCGGCCCCGCGCCGGGAGCGGTCTGCCGCTGGTGCGGACCGCCCTCCTGCGGGTCCGGGCCGGTTGGCCGGGGACCGGGGTCGGCGCCGGTCGGTCGGGGGCCGGGATCGGCCCGTCGAGGGTCGGGACCGAACTGGCCGGTGTCCCGGTCCTGGTCGAGACGGGCCGAGCGGGCGTCCGGCGGCCGGGCTCCCGAACGGGTGTACGGCGCTTCCGAAGTCCGGCGGAGCTCACGGCGCTCGTCGGGTTCCGGCTCGGCCGGTGGTGCCGGGGCGCGCTGTTCCGGTGCGACCGGTGGGTGTCCCGGCTGTTCGGGGATGCGTCGACGGGTGGCCGAGCCGGTGGAGGAGACGGCACGTTGGCTGGGCGGGGCGCTGGCGATCCGACGGCGGGCCGGGTCGATGGCGGGTACGCCACCGAGCGGGTCGACCGGCCGTGGTCGGGCCGGCGGCTCCGGCAGTTCGTCGGGTTCCCAGGCCGGAAGTTCGGCCGGATGGGCGGCCCAGCCCTTGTCCGGGTGGGACGGGGTTTCCGCTGCCGGTCGAACCGGCTCGCCGTCGCCGCGGGCAGCGGGAACCGGACGGGGCGGTGGGTCCTGGTGCGCCGCCGGTGCGGGCACAGTGTGACCCGGGTGTGGACGGTCGGGTGCCCGGGGCACCGACGGCGGGGGTGGCAGCGCGCCGCCGAACAGGTCCAGGAACGGCGAGTCGATGTCGGGGCCGTCGACCGGCGCGGGGCTGGCGGCAGCGGTGGGGCCGGTGGCGGCGGGCCGGTTCCGGCCCGGCTGGGGAGCCTGGAAGACGGCCACCCCACCGTTTCCCGGGGTGGCCGCGAGCGCGTCGTTGACGGTCTCGTCCTCGCCAAGATCCGGCTCGGCGTAGCTGATCGGTCGCGTACCGTTACCCCTCGGGGCGGCCGGACCCTCGGCCGGGTGTGCTGAACCCGGCGTGGCGGGGCGGGTCATGCCGGTGCCTCGCCCGACCCGACGGCTCCCGTTGTGGGTATCAACCAGATCTGCACGCGCCGCCTCGATTCGTTCCGCATGGCCGCTACGGCCGCCGCCCCGAGCCCTACGCTCGTCCGCTGCCTACTCATGCCAGGTCCTCCCGGATCCGGATGCGGGTCGCGACCAGTCGGGGATCGCGTTGCTCCTTGCCCGGTTCGCGGGTACGTCGCCAGTCGGTCAGCGCGGTCCGGATGACCATCCGAGCCGGCCGGTCCGGGTCGACGTGCCGGAAGATGAAGGACGTGGTGACGATCGCCAGTGCGATTTCCCAGGCCGGGAAGAGTTCGACCTCGAGGGTGAACAGCCAGTGGATGAAGACGTAGAGCGGCACCAGCAGCAGGAACAGGCCGTACTGGGCGTAGGGCAGGTGCACCGGCAGGGTGTAACCGGGCGGCCCGAGGTAGACCAGACGGGCTCGGTAGATGTCGTCGTCGGTGCGCAGCCGCATCTGGATGCTCCGCGGTCTACTCGAAGATCAGTTTGATCAGGTAGTCGCCGACGAAGAACAGCGTCGCGGCACCGGCGATGAAGGCCAGGCCGACGATGGCGATGGCCGAACTGGTCAGTACCTTCGAGATCTCACCGCGGCTGGCCCGGCCGATGAAGATCACTCCGAGTACGGCGAGCAGGATGGGCGCGACCTTGCTGGCGAAGAAGCTGACGACACCGTCCGTATTGATACCCGTAGGTGCCGGTTCGGCGGCGAGAACGGGAGCGACCGTGTGGAGCACGTGCGTGGTGCTGGCCCACGCCGTCTCCACCAGCTCCATGGCGATCATCGGAATCCTCCCCGGTGCGGCGACCGGAGTCGCGGCACTGCAGTTGTCAAACCCGGCCGAACAAGGGGGTCGGCGATGCGGTGCCGGGTTGACCCTCCGTCTCGGCCGTCACCGCGAGCGGTGACGGCTTCTGGGCGTTTTGGTCCGCTTCGGCCCATCTCCTCAAGCTTCTACGTCCGGCTGTTACGCAATTCCAAAGGGTACGGCCCGTGCCTGCTTGGAACAAGCCAAGCGGAGTGTCACCGTTACGGCCCGGTTGTCCGGTCCGTTTGACCAGCTACCGCCCAGGTGGGACACGGTCCGCGCGGGGCCCCTGGGTAACGTCTAGCCGTGACTGAGTTGGCCCACGGCACCCCCGGTGCCGCCGCACCGCTGCCCAGCCCGCCACCGGACCAGGTCCGGTTGACCGGGGCGGAACCGGACGAGTTGCTCCGTCCGGCCCGGCCGGTGGTGATGGGGGTTCTCAACGTCACCCCCGACTCGTTCTCCGACGGCGGGCGCTACGCCGACCTGGACGCGGCCGTACGGCACGGGCTGCGGATGTTCTCCGAGGGCGCCCGGTTGATCGACGTCGGCGGCGAGTCGACCCGCCCCGGCGCCGACCGGGTGGACGCCGACACGGAGGCGGCCCGGGTGCTCCCGGTGATCCGCGAGCTGGCGGCCCACGGCGTGCCGATGAGCATCGACACGTACCGGGCCAGCGTCGCGGCCGAGGCGCTGGCGGCCGGCGTGACCGTGGTCAACGACGTCTCCGGCGGGCTCGCCGACCCGGACATGGCCCGGGTGGTCGCCGACGCCGGTTGTCCGTGGATCCTGATGCACTGGCGCGGCCACGCGAAGCGGATGCGGGAGCTGGCTAATTACACCGACGTGGTGACGGACGTCAAGGCCGAGCTGAGCCAGCGGATCGCCGACGCCCTGGCGGCGGGTGTCGCGGCCGACCGGATCGTGATCGACCCCGGGCTCGGGTTCGCGAAGGGGGCGGCCGACAACTGGCAGTTGACCGCCCGGCTCCCCGAACTGCTCGCCCTCGGCTTTCCGTTGCTCTTCGCGGCCAGTCGGAAGTCGTACCTGGGTGCGTTGTTGGCCGCGTCGGACGGTGAGCCGCGCCCGACCGACGAGCGGGTCGCCGCGACCATCGCCACCAGCGTGCTCGCGGTGGCGGCGGGCGCCTGGGGGGTACGGGTGCACGACGTACGCGGCACCGCCGACGCGCTCGCCGTCTGGGAGGCCAGCGGGCGCCCCCGGTTGGCCGGATCGGCGGCGACCCGATGACGGACCGGATCACGCTCACCGGGCTGCGTGCCCGGGGCCACCACGGGGTGTTCGACTTCGAGCGGGAGCAGGGACAGGACTTCATCGTCGACGTGGTGCTGGAACTGGACCTCGGGCCGGCGGCCCGCTCCGACGACGTGGCCGACACGGTGCACTACGGGGAGTTGGCCGAGGAACTGGTCGCGATCGTCGGCGGTGAGCCGGTCAACCTGATCGAGACCCTCGCCGAGCGGCTCGCCGCAACCTGTCTCGCCGACCCACGGGTCGCGGTGGCGACGGTGACCGTACACAAGCCACAGGCGCCGATCCGGCACGAGTTCGCCGACGTGGCCGTCAGCCTGACCCGGCGGAGGTGAGTGGTGAGTCAGGTGGTGCTCTCGCTCGGCAGCAATCTCGGTGACCGGCTCGGGCACCTCCGTTCCGCCGTCACGGCGCTGCGGGACGTACTGCTGGTGGTCTCCGGGGTCTACGAGACCCCGCCGTGGGGCGATCCGGACCAGCCGGCGTACCTCAATGCCGCACTGCTGGCGGCGGACCCGGCGGCGGGGCCGCGCGACTGGCTGGACCGGGCCCGGGCGATCGAGGACGCCGCTGGCCGGACCCGTGACCCGGATCGCCGGTACGGCCCGCGCACCCTGGACGTCGACGTCGTCGGGGTGTGGACCGACGGCGGTGAACCGGTGGTCAGCGCGGATCCGGAACTGACCCTGCCGCATCCCCGGGCACACCTGCGGGCGTTTGTCCTGCGACCGTGGATCGACATCCAGCCGTACGGCCGGCTCCCGGGTCACGGTTGGCTGACCGATCTGATGAACACCGAGCCGGTCGCCACCGACGTCATGGACGTGCGTGCCCGGCCGGATCTCCAGTTAGAGTCGACGTGACGAAGAGGCCGGGTGTGGTGTCGAGCGCAGCGAGGAGACGGGCGTGACCGAGCGGGAGTCCCCGCCGCGCGGGCCGACGGACGAACGTCCGAGGATGGGCCCGACCCGGCTGGCCACCCTGGTGGTCGCCGCGCTGGCCTCGGCCGCCCTGGCCTGGCTGCTGATCAGCCTGTTCTACAGCGACATCCCGCCGCTGCCCTGGTTACCGCCGGCGACGATCGCGGCGCTGGCGGTGCTGGAGGGATATGCCGCCGTCGACACCCGGGCGAGGATCGAGCGTCGGCCCGGACGGGACCCGGTCGAGCCACTCGCGGTGGCGCGTTTTGTCGTACTGGCCAAGGCGTCCTCGCTGGCCGGGGCGATCTTCGCCGGGTTCTACGCCGGTGTCGACGCCTGGCTGCTGGTCGAGCCGACCAGGGCGGCCGGGAACGACGTACCGGCGGCCACCGCGGGGCTGGTCGCGTCGTTGGGGCTGGTCGTGGCGGCGCTGCTGCTCGAACGGTCCGGTCGGGTGCCGAAGCGTCCCGAGGACGAGCGCGAGGGCGACGACCGCCAGCGGTGAGCGGCTGACGTACGTCTGCGCCGGCCGCAGGGGGTGACGGCGCTCCCGGATCCGAGTAGCGTGCCTGCGACCGGTGAAAACGTGAGTGCCACCGGGTCGGGTCCGGCGCTGTGACCGGTTCGGGCCCCGGCGACCGTCGCGGGGCTCCGATGGTCGGCACGACGACCGCGGGAGGCGCGCGACATGGCGTACGACGAGTCGATCTATCGGCGGCACGAACCGACTGGCTCCGAGCCGGCCGGTCCGGGTGCGCGGGATGACTCCTGGTACGACGAGCGGCGTTATCCCGAGGAGCGGTCCACCCGGTCCGACTCCGGTTATCCGGCCGGTGGTTATCCGGCCGACGGCTACTCCGCCGACTACCCGGCTGACGGCTACTCCGCCGACTACCCGGCCGACGAGTACTCCGGCGGCTACCGCCGGGGCTCGACCACCGCCCAGTTCTCCGAGGCGCCCGAACCGATGGAGCCGGTCCGCCCGGGAGTGTCACCGGCCGTGCTCGACGACGTCTTCGACGACCCGGCACACGGTGAACCCGGACGGGACCGGCTCGGCGTGCACTTCGGCTGGGAGTTCGTGCTCCTGCTGGTGGCGGGCCTGCTGGCGTACGCGCTCTACCGGGCCGACCCGGACCTGCTGGCGGGGGCGGCGCTGGACCGGCTGCTGGTCGACGGGGCCGCGCTGGGTGCGCTCGCGCTGGGTGCCGGCCTGACGCTTCGGGCCGGAGCGCCGAACCTCGCGCTCGGTCCGGTCGCGATCGCCGCCGCTCTGCACTTCGCCGAGAACGGCGACCGGGGTGTGGTCGCCGCCATGATCCCGGCGGTGCTCTGGGCGGTCGCCGCCGGACTGGTGCTGGCGCTGCTGGTGGTCGGCTTCCACGTACCGGCTTGGGGGGCGAGTCTCGCCGTGGCGCTCGGCGTCCTCGTCTTTGTCCAACAGCGTCCAGGGCCGGTGGACGTGCAGGGCGACTACGACCCGAGCCAGCACGCTCTCTACCTGTTCGGTGGTTTTGCCGCGCTGGCGCTGCTGGGCGGCCTGCTCGGCATGATCAAGGCGATTCGGCGCGTGGTCGGCCGGTTCCGGCCGGTGGCCGATCCGGCACGCCGCCGGGGCGGGGTGGCCGGGACGATCACCGCCCTGTCGATCATCGTGTCGATGGTGGCGGCGACCCTCGCCGGTGTGCTGCTGGCCGCCGACGGGACCGGGCGGGTGGTCCCCACCTCGGGGCTCGAATGGAGTGGACTGGCGCTCGGCGCTGCCCTGGTCGGTGGCACCAGCGCGTACGGGCGACGGGGTGGCGTCTTCGGCACCCTGTTCGCGGTCACCACGCTCACCCTCTTCCTCGCGTACGAGAACGCGCAGGACTGGGACATCGCGCTCGCCGCCACCGCCGCCGTGACGGTCGCCGCCGGACTGGTGGTGACCCGGCTGGTCGAGTCGCTCGGGCGGCCCCGGTCGGCGGGGCAGCGCGGGCAGGAGTGGCAGCCGGACCCGGCACCCGCCCCCTCGGGCGCGAACTGGAGCGAGGAGCCGCCGGAGCGACCCGAGTGGTCCTCGGTGCTGCCGGACCAGCCGCAGGCCAACCGGACCGACCCGTGGGGCGACGACCGCTGGGGCACCGAGCGCTGACCGGGGCGTTACCCGAGCCGGTGGCAGGCTGGTCGGCGCCGGGGTCCGTACGCCGACACGTACCGACTCCGGGTGCCGGGTGGGCCGGTCCCGGTTAGGCTCGGCAGCATGACCGAAACGTCGGCCGGTGGCCCCAACGAGTCCGAGTTCGCGCAGCTCGACGAGCTGTCCACTGAGGAGCTGCGGGAGCGCGCCTTCGCCCGGGCCCGGGAGCGTCTCGACGTCGGGTTCTTCTGGTCGGTGCTGCGCCACCTGCCCAACGCCGACGAGGCGACGATCCTCGACGGTTCACCGAACTCGGTCGGTCCGACCGTGGACGAGGCGGTAGCGCTCTGGCGGCAGTTGACCGGCCACGGCTACGCGGATCCCGAGTCGGAGCCACTGCTGCGCGCGGCTTTCATCGACTATCTGCTGCGGCACTGACCCCGTCGGAGCTGTCGCCGATGGTGGCCCGTCGTGTTTCCGGAAAGCCACCTTTCCGAGATTGACCGTTATCGGGTCGTTCACCGAATAGATGTCTTTGGTGACTATGCGCCTGCCCCGCTGGAACGGATGAATGGCTTTCGGGTTTGCCGCAGAGCGGGCACCGGGAACTAACGCCGCATGGCTCTCACCAATCGCTACAAGACCGCAACCGGTGCGGGCACCCTCGCCGCACTCATTCTGGTCCTGGTCTTCGGCAGCCCCTGGTACGTCGACTGGGCCCGGGACAACACCGACGCGAACACGGCGGGTGGCTGGTTCCTGCGGCTGCTCTCCTGGCCGGCCTGGCGGTTCGACTCCGACGACTCGGTCCAGAACGTCATCGCCGCCGACCTCAGGGCGATCCTGGTTGTCGTGCTCACCGCGCTCTTCCTCTATCTGTTGCCCGGTTCACAACTCGCCCGGGCCCGCGGCACGCTCAGCCAGCTCTTCGCCGGCTGGGCGTCGTACGTCTTCGCCGGTGCCTTCGCGGCGCTGCTCACCACGCTGATCCAGGCGGATCCGACGCTGCTCGGCGCCTTCCGGGCGGCGATGGACGGGGCCGGGTACGGCCTCTTTGTCGGCTGGGTGATCGGCCTCGCCACCCTCGGCGGATGGCGCGGTCGCCGCTGACCGCCCGCCGAGCCCGCCCGGTCGGTCGTCGGTGTCCTTGATGCTCTCAGCCGACCGGGTCGGCCGGATAGTCGATGCTCAGGATGCGGTGCCGGTCGAGCAGGCCGACCGGGGTACCGCCCTCGGTCACCCAGGTCTCGTCCGCGTTGGTGGTGAGCAGGGTGGCGAGCGCGTCGTAGAGCGACGAGCCGAGCGCCACCCGGGGCAGCGAATCCTGCGACGGTGTGGTTGGTAGCGGTTTGAGCAGGTCACGGGTGATCGGGGTGACCGCCAGCCGGCGGATGCCCCGATCCGCGCCGACGAACTCCCGGACGAAGGGCGAGGCCGGTTCGCCGAGCAGGGTGGCCGGGCTGTCGTACTGCTCCAGCCGCCCGCCCTGGGAGAGGATGGCGATCCGGTCGCCGAGGCGTACCGCCTCGTCCAGGTCATGGGTGACCAGCACGATGGTCTTGTGCACCTCCGCCTGCAACCGGAGGAATTCTTCCTGGAGGCGGGCGCGGGCGATCGGGTCGACCGCGGAGAACGGTTCGTCCATCAGCAGCACCACCGGGTCGGCGGCGAGCGCCCGGGCCACCCCCACCCGCTGCCGCTGACCGCCGGAGAGCTCGTGCGGGTAGCGCCGCCCGAACTTCGTCGGGTCCAGGCCGACCAGGTCGAGCAGTTCGTCGGCGCGGGTCCGGATGCGGGACCGGGACCAGCCGAGCAGGCGGGGTACGGTGCCGACGTTGGTCTGTACGGTCTGGTGTGGAAAGAGTCCGACGTTCTGGATGACGTAGCCGATCCGGCGACGGAGTTGGACCGGGTCGGCCCGGGTGACGTCCTCGTCGTCGATCATGATCCGCCCCGCCGAGGGCTCGATCAGCCGGTTGATCATGCGAAGCACGGTGGACTTGCCGCAGCCCGAGGGGCCGATCAGTACCACCAGTTCGCCGGCCGGCACGGACAGGCTGAGCTCGTTGACCGCGACGGTGCCGTCCGGGTACTGCTTGCGAACCCCGTCCAGCCGGATCGAGGCCGCGCTCGGCGCGCCGCCGGAAGTGGCACCGGATCGGTCGCCAGCGTCGGCCGCGTCTCGGTGCGATGCCACGGAATCGTCCTCCGGGGTAGCGTTCACCTATGTCCTTCCAGCTGCTCTACCGGGAAGCCCCGGGCAATCCGTGGTTCTCCTGGCAGTACGTGCGGGACAACTCTGACACCATTCTTGCCGCACTGCGAGAACACGCCAGTCTGACCGCCCAGGCAGTGTTGCTCGCCGCAGTCATAGCAATACCCCTCGCGGTCGTGGGTTACTGGTTCCGGGCCCTCGCCGGGCCGATTCTCGCACTGTCCGGCGTGTTGTACACGATTCCGTCGCTGGCCCTGTTCGCTTTCCTCGCGCCCTTTCTCGGTATCGGGACCATCACCGTCCTGGTCGGGTTGGTGCTGTACGCGCTGCTTCTCATCATCAGGAACGCACTCGCCGGGCTGAACCAGGTGCCTCCGGAAGTGCGCGACGCGGCCGAGGGGATGGGGTACGGGCGGTTCGGTCGACTGCTCCGGATCGACCTGCCGTTGGCGCTGCCGGGCATTCTCACCGGCGTACGGCTGGCGACCGTCTCCACCGTGGCGTTGGTCACGGTCGGCGTGCTGGTCGGGCACGGCGGTCTCGGGCAGCTCATCCTCGGCGGCTTCCGGAACAACTTCTTCAAGGCCGAGATCTTCACCGGGACCGTGCTCTGTGTGGTCCTGGCCCTGGTGCTCGACCTCGTCCTCGCCGGCATCGGCCGGATACTCACGCCGTGGGCCGCCCGCAGGAGGATCCGATGAACGCGTTCGAGCAGGTGGTTCTCTGGCTCAACGACCCACTGAACTGGACAAATCCCGGTGGCATCCTGGACCGGCTGGGCGAGCACCTGACCATCTCCGCCGCCGCGGTGGCGCTCGGTTGCCTGGTCGCCTGGCCGATCGGTCTCTGGCTCGGGCACAGCGGCCGGGGCGGCGGGGCGGTCCTGCTGATCTCGAACGTGACGCTGGCCATCCCGACCATCGCGTTGCTCACCATCCTGCCGTTGACCGCGCTCGGCTTCGGGCAGCGCCCGGTGATCGTCGCGCTGGCGGTCTTCGCCGTGCCGCCCCTGCTCGCGAACGCGTACACGGGGGTGCGGCAGGTCGATCCGGAGACGCGGGACGCCGCCCGGGGCATGGGACTCTCCGGCGGGCAACTGCTGCGGCGGGTCGAACTGCCGTTGGCGGTGCCGTACCTCGCGGCCGGGTTCCGTACGGCGGCGGTCCAGGTGGTCGCGACCGCCGCGCTCGCCTCGTTTGTCAACGGGGGCGGCCTCGGGCAGATCATCAGCGCCGGGTTCGGGCTCGGCATCGGCACCGGCGGCGGCCAGATCCTCGCCGGTGGCCTGTTGGTGGCGTTGCTCGCACTGCTGGTCGAGGTGATCCTGGCCACCGTCGAGCGGGCGGTCACGCCGCGTCCGCTACGCCGCGTCACCCGGCGGGCCAACCGGCGGGCGGCGGCGGCCATCAGCGGCTCCTGAGCGCGTACGGCCGTGGCCCCGCCCGGGTTTCCGGCGGTGCGGTCCGGTTCGGCCCGGGTCACGGTCGACCCGATTCCGGACCCGGCTTACCCGTTAAGCGCAGCCGCTAACAGTGTGACGATCCGGTGACGACATCGCCCCCGAGTTGTCGGTGCGTGCGCGACGATGTTGGGTGGGAGGTCGCGGGCGATCACCACGTCAGGTCGTCCGTCGGACACGCGGCCGGCCCGCAGGGGTCGCGCCGGGACACGGAAGGCGGGCGTCATGCGCGCACGTACACGTTTGGCGGCGGGAGCGATGGGCGCGCTCGCCGTGGCCACGCTCCTCGCCGGCTGTGGTGAGTCTGGATCATCCGGTACCGAGGCTCCGCCGAGCGCGGCGGCGGGCGCCGGCTGCGCCCCGGTCGCCGGCAAGAAGCTGGTCGTCCTGGAGGACGACAAGAAGCTCCAGGACACCGACAACGTCATTCCGGCGGTCAACGCCAAGGCCGCGACGCCGGAGCTGATCGCCGCGCTGGACAAGGTCTCCTCGGCCGTCGACACGCCGAAGCTGATCCAGCTCAACAAGGCGGTCGACGTCGACCGGAAGACCGCGAAGGTCGCCGCCCAGGAGTTCGCCTCGGCGAACAACCTGACCAGCGGGATCACCAAGGGTTCCGGCGGCCAGATCACGATCGGGGTGGCCAACTTCAGCGAGAACCAGACCCTCGGCGAGCTCTACTCGATCGCCCTGACCGCCGCCGGCTTCACCACGAAGGTGCAGACGATCGGCAACCGTGAGCTGTACGAGCCGGCGCTGGAGAAGGGCGAGATCCAGGTGGTGCCGGAGTACGCCGCGACCCTGGCCACGTTCCTCAACGGCAAGATCAATCAAGGCAGTACGACCCAGGTGGCCTCCTCGGACCTGAACCAGACGGTGACCAACCTGAAGGGCCTCGGCGAGAAGGTCGGCCTGACCTTCGGTGCCCCGTCGACCGCACAGGACCAGAACGCGTTCGCGGTGACCCAGGGCTTCGCCGACCAGCACGGGCTGAAGACCCTGTCGGACCTGGCCGCCAAGTGCTCGGGCTCGGCCACCATCCTCGGCGGCCCGCCGGAGTGCCCCCAGCGCCCGAAGTGCCAGGCCGGGCTGGTCCAGGTCTACAACTTCAAGGCCGGCTCGTTCAGCTCGCTGGACGCCGGCGGCCCGCAGACCAAGTCGGCGCTGACCACCGGTGCGATCAGCGTCGGGCTGGTGCTCTCCTCCGACGGGGAACTCGCGGCCGGCTGACCGTACGTCTCGCGTGGCCCGTGGGGGTCGACGCCGCACCTGCGGCGTCGACCCCCACGGTCGGTTCCGGGGGCGGTACGACTCCGTACGGTCCGCCCCGTGATCGGCCCTCCCCGGATTCGGCAACTGTGGGTAGGCTCCAGTGCCATGCCCGCCGGGGATGACACCGAGCAGCCGCGCCGCCGGCAACTGTTGACGACGCTCTTCCGGGTAGGTCTCGGCCTGGCCGCCCTGGCTGCGCTGATGCTGTTGTTCGGGGGGAGCAACGGGCTGCTGCGGATGGCCGGTGTGCTGACCGTACTGGCGGTTGTCTCGATCGGACTTTCGATCACGCTCCGTGGTGATGTGCAGACCGTGCGTCCGGGTGCCGAGGGCTCGCTCGACGAGATCGAGCGGTTGCGGCGCTCCCTGCGGGAGGAGGTCGCCGGAGCCGCTCGCGCGACCCACCAGTCGCTCGGCGGGCAGCTCCAGGCGATGCAGCAGAACATCGAGGCGTTGCGGCACCAGCTCGACGCCGTCCGCCTCGACGGCTCGTCCGGGCGCGGAAATCCGGGCGCCGGCCCGGTCGACGGCGCCGGTCACACGAGCGTGCCGGGGCGGGCGAGCGCGGCGGTGCCTGATTTCCGTGGCGGTGCGCCGGCCGCTCACCCCGCCGACGCCGGGCGGGCCGTACCGGGCCACCGTCGTGAACCGGTACGGCCGGAGGCGTACGCCGGCCAGGACGGTTACGCCGGGCGGGACGCGTACGCCGGCCAGGACGGTTACGCCGCCCGCTCCGCCTCCTACGAGGCCGGTCCGCAACAGCCCGAGCCCTATCGCTCCGGCCCGTACGACGGGTCGGGGCAGTACGGCGCCGGCCGGTTCTCCGGTGCCGCCCCCGGTCCGGCGCACGCCGGGGGTGAGCGAGGCGGTCGAGCCGGTGGCGCGCCGGCCGGTGGCGCTGCCCCGCCCCGTCCGCACCTGGGCGGTGGCGTGGTCCGGCACACCGAGACGGTGAAGGTCACCACGAGGCAGACCATCGTCGGGCCGCCGGGCGGCGACGGCGGCGCGGGCCACGAGTACGGCAACGGCTACGGCGGTGGCAGCGAGTACGGCAACGCCTACGGTGGCGCCAACGTGTACGGCGGACGCGGCTACGTCGGTGACGCCCACCACGGGCCGGGGGACGCGTACCCCGCCGACACCGGTCGGCCGACCGGGGACGCGTACGGCGGTCGGGGCGAACGCGAGGCCGAGTGGTCCGAACGACCGGGGCGTAGGAGGCGGGCGACCGGGCCGGGCGACGGCCCGGAGAACCCCTGGCCGCGCGAGCGCCCGCGTGCCGAGGAGCGCGGAGCCGGTCGGTACGACCCGGCGGAGCCGGACGACGCCGGATCCGACGACGACCCCCGTTGGTCCGGTCGATCGGGGGACCGGTGGGCATCGGTACGCACCGACGAGCGTGGCAGTGAGCTCCGCATGGGCGAGCGTCGAGCGGCGGTACGCGCCGACGAGTCCGGCACCGAGATGCGGGTGGAGGACCGCTGGGCGAGCATGCGGCGGGATGAGCCCCGACGTGAGCAGGCGTGGCGCGAGGACTCCCAACGTGAGCAGGCGTGGCGCGAGGAGCCCCGGCGGGAGGAGGCGTGGCGCGAGGACTCCCAACGTGAGCAGGCGTGGCGCGAGGAGCCCCGACGGGAGGAGGCGTGGCGTGGCGATTCCCGGTGGGAGGAGCCGGGTCGCCCGGGGGCGAGGTCGGCCGACGACCCGGCGGGCACCGGCCGGCGGGCGAACGATCACTGGAGCGGCGCGGACGCGGCTGCCGGTGCGGGAGGCTACCGGGACGCGCGCTGGCCGCAGACCAACGACCCCGGGGATCCGCACTGGCCGGGTACGGGGCGTCCGGATGCCGCCCCGGCCCTACCGCCGGCGCCCGCCGGGGCGGGGACGGGCTGGTCCGGACCGCCGGCGACGCCGGTCCAGGGTGGGCGCCGTCGGGCCGAGGACCACCAGGCGTACGGCTATCCGCCCGACGACGACGCTCCCCGCGCCGGGGGCGCCCGCTGGCGCTGACCGGGCTGTCCCCGGAGGTGAGCTGGCTGACCGCTCCTGCCAGCCGTTACTTGTCGATGTCGCCGACAACGAAGAACATCGAGCCGAGTACGGCGATCAGGTCCGGCACCAGGCAGCCGGGAAGCAGGGTGGCCAGCGCCTGCACGTTCGCGTACGACGCGGTGCGCAGCTTCATCCGCCACGGTGTCTTCTCGCCCCGGGACACCAGGTAGTAGCCGTTGATCCCGAGCGGATTCTCGGTCCAGGCGTAGGTGTGCCCCTCCGGTGCCTTCACCACCTTGGGCAGCCGGACGTTGACCGGCCCGGTGATCCGGTCGACCTGGTCCAGGCACTGTTCGGCCAGGTCGAGCGAGACGTACACCTGGTCGAGCAGGACCTCGAACCGGGCGTGGGAGTCCCCGGCGGTACGGGTCACGACGGGGACGTCCAGCGACCCGTACGCGAGGTAGGGCTCGTCCCGACGTAGGTCCAGGTCCAGCCCGGAGGCGCGGGCGACCGGGCCCGACGCGCCGAAGGCCGCCGCCTGCGCGGCGGAGAGCACACCCACACCGACGGTACGGGCCAGGAAGATCTCGTTGCGCCGGATCAGATTGTCCAGGTCGGGCATCCGTCGCCGTACCTCGCCGATGGCCGCCCGGGCCCGGCCGGTCCAACCGGCCGGCACCTCCTCCTTGATCCCGCCGACCCGGTTGAACATGTAGTGGATCCGCCCTCCGGAGGCCTCCTCCATCACGGCCTGGAGCGTCTCCCGCTCCCGGAAGGCGTAGAAGACCGGCGTGATCGCACCGATCTCCAGCGGGTAGGAGCCGAGGAACATCAGGTGGTTGAGCACCCGGTTCAGCTCGGCCAGGGCGGTGCGCAGCCAGATCGCCCGCTCGGGAACCTCGATGCCCATCAGCCGCTCGACCGCCAGCACCACGCCGAGTTCGTTGGCGAACGCGGAGAGCCAGTCGTGCCGGTTGGCCAGGACGATGATCTGCCGGTAGTCGCGGACCTCGAACAGCTTCTCCGCACCCCGGTGCATGTAACCGACGATCGGCTCGCAGGCGACCACGCGCTCGCCGTCGAGCACCAGCTTGAGCCGGAGTACGCCGTGCGTGGACGGGTGCTGCGGGCCGATGTTCAGCACCATGTCGGCGGTGTCGAGCCCCGCCCCGGTGCCGACGGTCAGCTCCCGCAAGGCGCCGCTATCGGTGGTCATACCCGTCATCGTGGCACGTCCCGATGCCGGCGCGGGACCGGCCACGGCCACTCGTGCCTACCGCTTCGTTCCGATCAGTCCTACCGCTTCGTCCCGGTCAGTACGCGTACCCGGACGTGTTCGGTGAACCGCCGCTCGGGCGCCAGCGCGTGGCGTAACTCCTCGGCGAAGCGCGGCCGCTGGTCCGGTGCCGGCAACAGGTCGACGGAAAAGGCCGAGTAGAGGTTCCCGGCGAGCTGTTCCAGGTCCAGCACGGTGGCGTACTCGATGGTGGTCGTGCCCACCTCGAAGCCGGCCGCGGTCAGGTCGTCGCGGTACCGGTGCTCGCTGTCGGTGTCGGTGCCGCAGGCGTACGTGGGTTCCGTGCCGAGCCAGCGGGTCAGGAAAGCTCGCAGCGCCCGGGACCAGGGAGTGTCCAGGAGCCACAGTGGTGCCCCGTTGGTGACCACGGCCACCCCGCCGCCGGCCCGCAGCAGCGGGAACAGCGCCGGGAACAGCCTGTCGGGGCGCATCCAGTGCAGTGCCTGGCCGATCGTCACCGCGCCCAACCGACCGGTCCCGAGTAGGGCGGCCATCGCGGGCAGGTCCGTGTCCGCCCCGAGCGCCCAGGTCACGTTGGTCACGCCGGCAGCGGTCGCGGCGGACCTGGCCCGCGCCAGCATGTCCGGTTCCGGGTCGACCCCGATCACGGCCCGGACCCGCCGCGCCACCGGTACCGTCAGTTGGCCCGTACCGCAGCCGAGGTCGATCACGGTGTCGTCGCCAAGGTGGAACGCGGTTGCCAGGGCTTCGACCACTTCGGCTGGGTAGCCACGGCGGTAGCGGTGGTAGAAGTCAACGACCTCGCCCCGAAAACCCAACCCCTGGTCCATCGGCACAGCCTGGCAGGGCGCTCGCGGAGCCGGGGCCCGTTCTGCTCACGGCAGTCAGACGGGCCGGTCCGGTCGGTTCAGGCGCGCCGGGCGATGGTGATGATCTCGGGGCTGGTGTCGGTGAGCGGACCACCGGCCCAGTCCCCGAACTGCTCCTCGACCACTAGGCCGGTCGCGACCAGAATGGCGCGGAGCTGGTCCCGGTCTAGGAAGCGCAGCGTGCTCCGGCTGGTACGCGATCCGGCCCAGGTGGGACTGGTGTACGTCGTGGTGAAGGTTACGAATCCGTCTCGCACCGGCTGCTCGACCTCGTGCTCCATGCGTACGACGGCACCGGTCGGGACGGTCACCTCGCGCCCGTGCTCGGGCGTCCAGTACCGCCAGGCCCGGTCCGACGGGTTGCGGGTTTCGAACGCGAATCGGCCTCCGTCGGTGAGGGCCGACCGGATCGTCAGCAGCGCCGCCCGTAGATCCTCGTCGGAGAGGAGCACCTGGAACGCGTGACCGGTCATGACCGCGAGGTCGAACTCCCGGTCCCAGGTAGCCGACGAAAGATCCCCGAGCAGCCACTCGACGTCCGTTCTCTCGCGTGCCCGTTCCAGCATCCCGTGGCCCGGGTCGAGTCCGCAGAGCCGCCCCTGGTGCCCGTGCTCCCGGACCTGCCGCAGCAACATCCCGGTGCCGCAGCCGATGTCGAGCACGCTCCGTGCCGACATCACCAGCGGCAGGTAGAAGGCGAGGTCGTCCCGCTGTTCCCAGGGGTAGAACACGTCGTACAACCGGGCGAGGTCGGCGTCGGCAAACTGATGGTCGACCACCCCATCTATCTATCAGGATGACTCGGTCCGCCGCGACGGATTATTCCGGCGGGCACTACCGGAACGCGAGGTCCTCGCTCGGGGCCGTGACGGCTCCGCCCCCGGCGACCGGTTCGGCGGCGTTCCGGAGCCGGGCCGGATCGATGCGGGTTACGGCGTCAGCAGCGCGGCGACCGCGTCGGTGACGATCTTGCGGCGGTCGGCGCGGGAGTGACCGGCGACCAGCGTGGTGAACTCCGGCGTGGTGGCGGTCCAGAGCGAGGCCAGATGCACCACGAGGGCGAGCAGGTCGACGGCTTTGTAGCGGGTGGTGAGCAGCCCTTCCCGCTGTGCCTGCTCGATTCTTTCGACCTTGTGGCGGTTGCTGGCGATGATCGATTCCAGGGGTGCCTGTGAGCCGGCCCGTTCCAGCCGGTACCAGGTGGCGAGCCGGGCGACCTCGGGGTGTGCCTCGTAACCGTCGAAGAGCCTTCCCGCATAGCCGGGCAGGTCGTCCACGTCGAGCGGAACCTCGCGGACGGCGTCGGCGACCAGCGCGTTGAAGACCGCGTCGAAGAGGCCGTCCTTGCTCTCGAAGTAGTGGTAGATCTGCGCCTTGTTGGACTTGGCGGCGGCCGCGATCCGGTCCACCCGTGCACCGGCGATGCCGTACGCGGCGAACTCCCTGCTCGCGGCTTCGAGCAGACGTTGCCGTGTTGCCTGTGCATCTCCCACCATGGTCGCCAAGCTTAGCTTACTAACCATCTAGTTGACGCGCGCCGGCCGCCGTGCTTCACTTCAACTAACCAGTCAGTTGCCCGCCTGTCCGCGAAGGTACGGGCGAGATTCGGACAAGGAGCACCGGAGCATGTCAAAGGTCTTTCTCGTCACCGGCAGCGCACGTGGGCTCGGACGGCACGTCGCCGAGGCCGTGCTCGACGCCGGCCATTCGCTGGTCGCCACGGCCCGTCGGCCGGAGCAGTTGGCCGACCTGGTCGACCGGTACGGCGACCGGATCCGGCCGGTGGCGCTCGACGTCACCGACGCCGCCGCCGCCGAGGCGGCGGTACGGACTGCCGTCGACACGTTCGGCCGGCTCGACGTCGTGGTGAACAACGCCGGGTACGCCAACTACGCCTCGACCGAGGACCTCAGCGCCGACGACTTCCGGTCCCAGGTCGAGACGAACTTCTTCGGCGTGGTGAACGTGACCAGGGCAGCGATACCCGTACTGCGGGAACAGGGTGCGGGACACCTCATCCAGGTCTCGTCGCTGGGCGGTCGCCTCGCCACCGCGGGACTCTCGGCGTACCAGGCGTCGAAGTGGGCGGTCGGCGGTTTCTCGGAGGTGGTGGCTCAGGAGGTGGCCCCGTTCGGCGTCAAGGTCACCGTGCTCGAGCCGGGCGGTATGCGTACCGACTGGGCCGGCTCGTCGATGGCGATCCCACCGATCAGCGAGCCCTACCGGCAGACGGTCGGCGTGATGGCCAAACTGCTGCGCAGCGGCGCTGGCAACGCCGCAGGTGATCCGGCGAAGGTCGCCCGGGTCCTGCTCAGGATCACCGACCTGGACGAGCCGCCACTGCGGCTGCTGCTCGGCAGCGACGCGGTCCGCTACGCGGACGACGTCCTGAGGGCTCGCACCGAGTCCGACGTGCGGTGGCGCCCGCTCAGTGTCTCCACCGACCACGACGACGCGACCGCCGCCGAACTCGACCCGCTGAACGCCTCCTGACCGCTCACCGGGTCAGCCACCGATCTCCCCGATCCGCCGATTTCCCCGAATCGTCGATCTCCCCGATCCGTTGACCGGGCGGTGAGGGGGACCGTCGGGCGCCGGGGATCGGCCGAACGGGCGGCGACTTCGCTGACTCGCGGGTGTCCGGGGCGGGGTGACCGACCAGATACTGGTCGCGCGGGTCGGGCTCGCCGACGGCGTTCCACGGGCCGGACCCGGCCGGTCGTCGGTCGCGCCCGGTGCGGCCACACGCGTACGTGAAGCGAGGGTGTCGAGTGTCGTCACACGAGGACGCGCTGCTCGTAACCGCCCCGGTGGCTGCGGCGGAGCGGCCACCGGGACAGGAGTGGACCACCGTCGAGTTTGTCGAGGACGGCCAGGATCCGGGCGGCCACTCGACCGGGCCGGTGGTCCGGAGCGCGCCGCTGACCTGGGGGCAGCGGGCACTGCGGATCGGGGTCGAGCGCTACCCGGGCAACCGAATCCTGATCAACATGCGCCGCGTGGTGCCGGTGCCCCGACGCGCGTCGGCGGAGGTGGACACGGTGCTGCGGGCGATCGGCACCCTGGTCGGCCGGCACAGTTCGCTGCGTACCCGGTTGCCGGTGGTCGACGGTGAGTGGTCACAGGCCGTCTTTGCCGCCGGCCGGCTCCCGGTGCTGCTGGTCCGGGCCGACCCGGGCCTCGACGCCGCTCCGGATACCGCTCCCGGTGCGAACGACGACCCCGGCCCCGACTCCGGTCGGGTCGGGCGCGGGGTCGGGGCCGGGGCCGACCGGGACGAGGGGGCGGCGACGGCTCGGGTGATCGGCGAACAACTCGCCGCCACCGCGTTCGACTTCGCCGAGGAGTGGCCGCTCCGGGTCGCCTGTGTACTCGTCGGTCGCCGGGTGCGGCAGATCGTGGTCGTGTTCAGCCACACCACCGTGGACTTCGGCGCGGTCGAGGTGGTCCTGCGGGACCTGCGCCTGCTGTTGCTGCGTACGACGCTCGCCGTGCCGGCCGGAGCACAGTCGATCGATGTCGCCGAGCGGGAGGGCGCCGCCCGCTACCGGCAGCGTAGCGAGCGTTGCGTGGCCCGGTGGAGCGCCGGCTTCGGCCGGCTCGGCCCGGACACGCTGCCGTGGCGGGAGCCACCGCTGCAACCGAGGTTCCGGCGGGCGCTGCTGGTGTCCGAGGCGGCCGACACCGCCGTCCGGCTGGTCGCCGAGCGTCACCGGGTGACCAGTTCGACCGTACTGCTCGCGGCGACAACGGCGATCCTGGCCCGCCGCTCCGGCAACGACGTCGTTGGTGTCTACACGATGGTGAACAACCGGTCCGTGGACGGCTACCGGGACGCGGTGGCGAACCTGGCGCAACTCGGACTGGTCGTGGTCGACCTGACCGACCGGTCCAGCTTCGCCAGCCTGCTGACGGTCGTGTGGCGGGCCGCGCTCGACGCCTACCGACACGCCTACTACGACCCCGCCGACCTGCGACGTGACTTTGGCTCGACCGGATACCCGAGCGTGCCCGGCACCAGCCCGCACTGCTACTTCAACGACGTCCGGCTGGCCGTCGACTCCGACCTGTTCGGCCGCGCCACGGCCGAAGCCGAGGTACGGGCAGCCATGGCGGCGTCGAGGTTCTCCTGGTTGGAGCACCTGGACGACTTTCCGTGGCGTACCCGGGTCGAGGTGGTCGACCAGCCGGGAGCGCTGGGTCTCCTGCTCACCGCCGACAGCGCCCACCTGCCGCCGGCCGAGGCCGAACGCTTCCTCCGTGACCTGGAGCGGCTCCTGGTCGACGCCGCCTTCGCGGACGTTCCGTGGCGGTAGACCCGACGCGCTCGGCCCGCTCCACGGTGGTGGGACCTCTCCGGTCACCGGCGGTTCGACGACCTGCGGGCGTTCACCCTCGTCGCTGTCACCGGGCAACCCGGCGCGGCCGTCGAAGGTAGTCTTTGTCGGGTTTTGATCGTCGCCGGGACGTCCGCGTCGGTGCGACAGTCGATTTCACCCCGTGACTTCTACGGCGACGTACGCCTGAAGCAATCGAGTTGGGGGCACCGGTGCGAAGGCAACTCTTACTCCGTTCGTGCGTTCTCGCCCTGGTGGTGGGAACCGCTGCCGGGTGCAGCGAGGCGAATTCGGGAACGGAGGTACCCGGACTCGCCGCCCGAGGTACGACGATGACCACGGTCAAACCGACCCGCCAGGAACTGGCGAACAAGGTCAGTCTCGCCGGCAAGGTGACCATCGATCCGGTGTTCGGACTGGTCTCGCCGGTCAAGGGACAGGTGCGTTATCTCGACGTACGGACACCGCAGAGCACCCCGACAAAGCCGACCAGGGTGGCGAACGTCTGGGTCTCCGGCAAGGCGCACCGGATCGAGGTGCCGGCCGGAGCGGTGTTCACCGGACGTCTGGTGGACGACCGGTCGACGGTTGTCGAGGGCATGCCGGTCGTCTCGGCCAAGATGGTCGGCTACGGGCTGGTCGCGGAGTTGGACGGTGCCCAGGCGTACCAGATCGCCGACGGTCTCGCGACCGTCCAGGCGCAGATCAAGAACGGCCCCGGTCCTTTTCCCTGCACGGTGCTCGGAACCATCGCGGCGCTGCCCGCCGGCACGATCCCCGACCCTCCGGCCGCACCGCCCGCCACGCCCCCGTCCGGTGCGCCACCGGCCGGTCCGATCCAGCAGCCGCCGTCCGAACGGAACACGACCGAGCCGTCCGAGCCGACCGGACTCCGGTTGGTCTGCACCGCCCCGAGCACCGTCAAGCTCATCAACGGGGCCAGCGCCACCCTGGAGGTGGTCACCGCGCGGGCGGCGAACGCGCTGGTGCTGCCGGTCGAGTCGGTCGCCGGCACGCAGGGGCAGGGCAAGGTCGACGTGGTCGGCCCGCAGGGCGTACGGGAGACCAGGGACGTGGCGCTCGGCCTGAGCGACGGCAAGGTGGTGGAGATCAAGTCCGGGCTGACCGGCACCGAGACGGTGGCCGTACCCGGTCCGAACCTGCCGCCGGCCAAGCCTGCCGAGGGTGACCCGAACGCACCGACGGTCGTGAAATGACGGCACTGCTGGAACTGCGCGGCGTCACCAAGACGCTCAAGGGGCAGCAGGTCGCGCGTACGATCCTCGCCGGTGCCGACCTGACCGTCGACCGGGGCGAGAGCGTGGCGATCCTTGGGCGCTCCGGATCGGGCAAGAGCACGCTGTTGAGCCTGATCGGGCTCTTCGACCGGGCCGACGGCGGGCAGTACCTGCTCGACGGCCGGGACATCACCAGGCTGCCGGAACGCAGGGCCGGGGCGCTGCGCAGCGCCGAGTTCGGCTTTGTGTTCCAACGGTTCTTCCTGCTCAAGCACCTGACCGCCGCCCAGAACGTGGCGATGGCCCTGGTCAACGGTCAGGGTTGGATGTCCAGGCGCAAGCGCAGGGCCAGGACGATGGCCGCGCTCGACCAGGTCGGCATCGCGCACCTGGCCAAGCACCGCCCGGCCCGGCTCTCCGGGGGCGAGCAGCAGCGGGTCGCGGTGGCCCGGGCGCTGGTACGCGAACCGCGTCTGCTCCTGGCCGACGAGCCCACCGGCGCGCTCGACACCGAGACCGGCAACCTGGTGATCGAGGTGATGCGGGCCGCGACCGACCGGGGCTGCGGACTCATCCTGGTCACCCACGACCGAGACCACGCCGACAAGATGCAACGCGTGGTACGCCTCGACGAGGGCGTGCTGCACCCGGTCCCCGACGCCGGAACGGCCGGGACCGTGGCGGCCAGCGCGCCGGGTAGCTCGGCCACGGCGCCGGGTACCTCGGCCACGGCGCCGGGTACCTCGGCCACGGCGCCGGGAGCCTCGGCCACGGCGATCGGTGTCGGGGCGGTGGAGCGGTGATCCGGCTCTCCGGTCGGTTCCGATCGGCTCTGATCATCGGCGGCCAGGGGATCAGGGCACGCAAGACGCGTACGTTCCTCTCCATGGTCAGCCTCTTCCTCGGGGTGTTGGCCGTTGTTGTCGTACAGGTCGGCGCCTCGATCGCGGAGGCCGCCCAGTTGACGAACCTGGAACTCCAGATGGGGAAGGACGGCACCCGGCAGGCGTACCTCCAGGGGACCGCGACCAGCACCCGGATCAGCCAGGAGACGCTGGAGGGCCGGACGGACGCGGTTGTTGTCTCCAACCTCCAGGCGATCGTCGGAGAGCCGAACGTCACCCCGGTCAACCCCGGTGGCGGCCCCTTCGACCAGCCCGGCGGGTACGGCGGCACGAGCTACGAGATGCGGTGCGACCAGAACGGCAACTGCTACCCGGTGGCGCAGGACGGGACGGGTGACGTCTCGGTGCCGGGTGCCGCGATCGAACTGACCCTCTTCACCCTGACCGGCGACATCCGCCAGTTCCGTCCGTTCCGGCCGGTGGCCGGTGACTGGCTGGAGTTCTCCACGCAGCCGTCACTCTCTCCCGGCCTGGTGCTGAACGAGGAGGCGGCGAAGGGCTTCGGCCGACACCGGGTGCCGGCCGAGATGCGGATGAACGGCGCGACCGCCAACCCCACGCCGCGCATCATCGGGGTGGTCGACGACGGCAATTTCCAGCCCACCGCGTACGCCCGGGCCGACGAGATCGGCAACTGGCTGCCGGAGGCGAGCGGGGGCGGCAACTACGGGCCGGGCCTCCAGATCATGCTGGCGCCGACGGCGGCCGACGCGGAGCGGTTGCTCCAGCTCCGGCTGGCGGCCTCGGGGGTGCCCGCCGACCAGGTGCGGTTCGACACCATCCGGGCCCGGGAACAGATTGCCAAGGACCTGGCGCTGCTCCGCTGGATCTTCCTGGGCATGGCCGGCCTGGTCCTGCTCATCGGTGTCGCGGGCATCCTGAACGTCGGACTGGCCACCGTCGGCGAGCGGGTGGAGGAGTTCGCGCTGAGACGCGCGGTCGGCACCCCACGGTCCCTGCTGGCCGGGATCGTACTGGCGGAGACCCTGCTCACCGGGCTCTTCACGGCGGCGGTCGCGATCGGGCTCTCCGCGCTCGGCCTGACCGCCGCCAGCGCGCTCTTCGGCGACCGCGAGCCGTTCCTCGAGAATCTCGTCTTTCCCTGGGAGGCGGGGGTGGCGGGAGTGATCGCCGGCCTGGTCGCCGGGGTGCTCGGCGGCCTGATCCCGGCCATCCGGGCCGCCCGGATTCCGATCGCCACCGTCATGCGGGCCTGAGCCGGGGCGGAAGCTCCGTGAGCCACCGCCGGGCCGCCTCCGAGCGGCCCGGCGGTCGGATATCCGTACGTCCTGCTCCGGCTGCCGGTCGGGCGCGATCATGGAGCCATCCGGTAGTCTTGGCTCTCGGCGGGCTGTTAGCTCAATAGGCAGAGCAGCTGACTTTTAATCAGCGGGTTCTGGGTTCGAGTCCCAGGCGGCCCACGTTGATCATGGCTCTGAGCTGGCCTTTCGGTCAGATCGGAGCCATTTTCGCGTCGGCTGTGGACGGCCATGTGATCGAAAGTGCCCTCGATCGCAAGAGCCGGGGATGCTCATCCGCCTGAGGGCTAGTCCGGAATGCCTAGCTCTGCCCAACTGAAGAACCGCTCGTAAAGCTCTCGGGTCGTGGGTGCTGCCCCCTCTGTGGGGTGGATGACGTAGAGATCGTTGAGGCAGTCGACCCACTGCGAGGCGAGGAAGATGCTGAGACTCAGTTTCATCCCGTGGTAGCCCTCCTTCAGTTCTCTCTGCACTGCGACGCACGGCCATTCCTTCCCGCAGGCGAGGCAGCGCCAGTGCGGCCTACCGGGGACGTGGCGCGGGTTGCCGGGGATGTCGAGCGGCCAGCTCATGGGGAAGCCGTCCGGTAGCCGACCGCTCATTGCATCGCTCGGCGAACGTTGGTCCGGCCGTATGGCCGTCGTACCTCGCCCGTCGGGTAGAGATCTGTGCGGACGTTGTGCCAGAACACGGAGGAGTGGGACGTAGGGGCAGGGGTGGGGACGAGAGGGACGCTGTGCCGCGTGACCGGACGGTAGCGACGGCATAGCAGCCTGAGCAGCGCGTCCAGCGGAGAGTAAGGACCCATACACCCGACCCTAGGGCTTCGCTAGTCAAATGGCTATACCTAATTGACTAGAAGCAAGGCTGCCTACCTTCGGCTCATGGAGCGCGGACCGGGGCGGCTGATGGGGCCGTACGAGATTGCCGAACGTCTTGGCGTCTCGCGGCAGCGGTTCCAGCAGCTTGTCCGGTATCCCTCGTTCCCGTCGCCGTACCAAGAACTTCGCGGGATGAAGGTCTGGCTCGCCGAAGACATAGAGGCATGGATCGCGGAACATCGTCCGACGCCTCCGGCTGACGAAGAGTAGGGCCGATAGCTCGCGCCCGTTGGCGGACGGGTCCCTGGTCCTGGATCCGGCAGCCTCCACACGGGACACGGCCTGTGTGGATGGTGCTTGGACAGTAGGCTGATGGCGGTCTGTCTCAGCCTCGGTGTGCCGTGGCCACCTCGGCGGGAAGTGATCGGGGAGGCGAGATGCTTGGCGAGAGTGCGCTCGAACGTCAACTGACGGACGCCCGTGCCCTGCTGCGGGAGGCGAGCCGGACGGCTGCCGAGGGCGGTCCCGAGGAGCCTCGGGAGTACGTCGCGGAGGCGGCCGAGGGCCGGATCCGGGTCACCGTCGACGCTGACGGTCGGGTCGGCGCGGTCGAGATCGATCCACGGGTGCTGCGGGAGGGTGCCGAGTACCTGGCCGCCGAGTTCCGTACGGCGGTGAACGCCGCGCTCGACGGGCGGGGCGACGACTACCGGACGGACGAGCCGGTACCCGACCTCGACGCGGTCAACAGCGCCGTCGAACGCCTGCAGGACCAGAGCATCCGGCAGATGCGGGAGATGAGCGCGACGATCAGCGAGGTCATGCGGAAGATCCACAGGAGCTGACCGTGGACGCCATCGATATCGACGTCGACTCGCTGCACCGTGGCGCGGACCACCTGGAGCAGGCGAAGGAGAGTGTCCGCTCGGGGTTCGAGGGCTTCCAGGCGGCGGTCCAGGGTTACTCGAACGCCTTCGGCGGCGACGACATCGGGACCCTGCTCGGCGTCGCCCACCAGGCGTGTGTCGAGGCGGCGATCGAGTGTTTCAGCACCAACCTGGTCGAGTTGGAGAACTACGTGGACAGTCTGCACGGGATGGCCGAGGAGTATCAGGTCATCGAGGAGCGGACCACCTCGATCTTCAAGAATATTCTCGGCTCGCTCGGCGGATGACCCTGGCCGAATGCCGCTCGGAGTCGGAAGGAAAGACACCCGATGGGCCTTGACCTACCCTCGGAGCTGGTCACCCTGCTCAGCATGGTCGGCTACGACTGGCCGGAGTCCGACGAGACCGCGATCTTCCAGTTGGCCGGCGAGTGGACCGGGATGGCCGAGCGGATCGCCGGGTCGGTCGGCGAGCTCGAGACGGCGGCCCGGACCGTGCTGGAGAACAACTCGGGTGGCGACATCTCCGCCTTTGCCGACGAGTGGAACGACACCGAGTCGGCGGCGCGCAACATCGCGGACACCGCGCAGCCGGCGAACGTCATCGGCATCGGGCTGATGATCGCCGCCGGAGTGGTGCTGGCCCTGAAGATTCAGGTGATCGTGCAGTTGGTGCTGCTGGCGATCCAGATCGCCCAGGCGATCGCGACCGCGGTCGCCACCTTCGGTGCCTCGCTGCTCCAGATCCCGATCTTCAAGACGATCACCGGAATGATCATCGACCAGCTCATCGGCATGGCCACTCAGACGGTGCTCAATGGCTAGGGGACGGAAGAACCCACCCCGGCAGACGCAGGCCCAGGGCGCGAAGATCGTGTCGGCGTACCTGGAGAACGCGTCGGTGTTCCGTACGGCAAAGGGTGGTGGGCCGGCGCCGACCGGGCCGGCCGTGCTGGTGCTGCGGCGACGGCCGGACTTCGACCGGCGGGACTTCGACCGGAAGGCCCGGGACCTCAAACGGCTGGGCGAACGCGGAAAACTCAGCAAGACCAAGCCGAATCGCACCACGGTATATGACAAGACGACCGGAAAGATGCGGTCGAGGACCAATGTGTTCCGGGACCGGATCATCAGAAAGCTTACTCGGACCAGTAAGAGGTACCAGGACAACAAGAGTCTGGTACAGCGCCTTTACGGCGGCAAGAAATCGGTGACCGGGCCGGGGCAGGGGCTCGATCCCGACCACGTGCACGAGTTGCAGCTCGGCGGAGCGGATACCTACCGTAATCTCCGGCTGGTAGATTCGTGGACCAACCGTGAGCTGGGCCGGGAGATCAGCCAGGCCCTCAAGGACGTACCGATCGGCACGAAAGTGATAGTGAAGGTGGTTCCCTGATGGGCGACGGAGACTTCACCGGCCAGCTCGGCGAGATCAGGTCCAAGCTCGAACTGCTCCGGCGTCTTGCCGCCGAGAATGGTTCCGGGGTGGTTATCGAGGATCCCGCGACCCTGGAGCCCGTGCCGGAGCTGCCGGCCGGTGTGACCGAGGTGTTCGGCATGTTCCGGCGGATCGAGGGGAGCTACTTCCGCTTCGTCCAGCCGGCGGAGGTCAGTGGCCCGGCCGCCTGGGCGGCACGCGAGATCAACCCCGAGGACCCGATGGGCAACCCGCTCGTCATCGGCTACGAGATCCACAGTGTGCCGTCGTTCGCGGCCGACGACATCGTCGGCGGCGACCCGATCCGGATGGACGCGGAGGACGGCGGCGTCTACTACCTCGAGCCCGACGACTACGTGATGCTGTACGAGAATCCGGACGAAGATGTCGAGATCGAGGACTTCGCCGGTGACATCGTCACGTTCTTCAACGAATTTGTCCTCGGCGACAAGTACCCGTTCCTGGTCGAGACCGTTCTCGGCAGTGGTGCCCGTAACGACCGGGACCGTAACGGTGAGTACACCGACACCTGGATGCGACTGCTCGTACGCGCCGGCCTGGCGGCGTGACCCCCGCACCGCGTCCGAACGCGGCCACCACCCCGATCACGAGGAAACGTCATGGCACCTGATCCGAGGTTCCGGGAACTCTGGGACGCCGAGGAGCTGATCCCCTACCCGCGCGACGCGTGGCTGGAGGGGGGCTTCGACGAGCGGATGCTCCCCGTCGGCGATCAGATCCCGCTCGATGTGGCGGTGGTCTACACGGCGTACCTGCCGGGGAGCATCGGGCTGTTCGACACGATCCAGTTGAGCAGCGAGGACGGCTCGCTGGACATCCGGCTGATCGTGGTCGGCGCGGTCGCCGACAACACGAACCTGCTCTACGTGCTGGATCCGGGCACCGGGGAGATTCTCCAGTTCGACCTGGAGGAGCAGGACGTCCAGGGGGTCAACTCGGACTTCCGGTCGTTCGTCGAGTTCCTCTACCAGTTCGCCCTCTTCGTGGAGGCGGACGAGGGCCAGCCCGGCCGGGCCGAGCGTGCCCTCGTCCTGGGGGAGACCCTGCGCGGCATCGACCCGAACGCCTTCGCCGAGGACGGCTGGTGGCCGCTGGTGCTCAAGCAGCTCGGCTGACGGCTCGTCGCCGGTCGCGGGTCAGGGGGCGGTGAGCACGACCGGGCCGTCGGCGGTGACCGCGATGGTGTGCTCGAAGTGCGCGGCGCGGCTGCCGTCGGCGGTCGCGATGGTCCAGCCGTCGGCCAGGGTGCGGCACCGGCTGCCACCGCCCTCGATCAGCATCGGCTCGATCGCGATCACCAGTCCCTCCCGCAGGGGAAGCCCCTGGTTCGGCTTGCCGGTGTTGGGCACCGACGGCTCCTCGTGCATGGCGGTGCCCACCCCGTGGCCGCCGAGCCCGTCCGGCAGGCCGTACCCGGCGGCGCGGGCGACCGATTCGACCGCGTACGAGATGTCGCCGATCCGGGCCCCGACCCGCGCGGCGGCGATGCCCGCGGCGAGCGCCTCCGCCGTCGCGTCGGAGAGCCGCAGCGCGGCCTGGTCGACCCGGCCGATCGGGATGGTGATCGCCGAGTCCCCGTGGTAGCCGTCGACGTACGCGCCGCAGTCGATGGAGAGCAGGTCGCCCTCGGCCAGCTCCCGCTGACCCGGGATGCCGTGCACCACGTCGTCGTTGACGGACAGGCAGAGCACCCCGGGGTAGGGGATCGGTGCCCATGACGGGTGGTAGTTCAGGAACGACGGCTTGGCGCCACCACTCGCGATCAGCTCGGCGGCGAGCTCGTCGAGCTCGATCAGGCGTACGCCGGGCCGGGCCGCCGAGGCGACCGCGGCGAGGGTGGTGGCGACGATTCGGCCGGCCTCGCGCAGCGTCGCGATCTCGGCTTCTGATTTCAGGACAACCATGCCTGGTATTTTAATACCAGGATTATTATCGACGCCATGGTACGTACGCCACTGACCGAGGACGAGCGGGAGCGGGGTCTCGCGCTGGGTCGGGCACTGCAACGTGCCCGGGGCGCCCGCAGCGCGGCCGAGGTCGCGCTGCGCGCCGGCATCTCGCTGGACACCTTGCGCAAGATCGAACGAGGGGCGATCGCCACCCCGGCCTTCTTCACCGTCGCGGCCCTGGCCGACGTCCTCGGCCTCGACCTCAACGACCTGGCCGACACACTCACCGCCCCGCAACGCCTCGCCTCCTGAGTAAGGAAGGGCCCCTTGTTAACGCATAGCGTTAACAAGGGGCCCTTCCTTACACCCGGCCGGCGAGGTCGTGGGGGCGGGGCAGGGCGAGCCAGCAGAGGGCGCAGGCGAGGGCGGTGAGCAGGCCGACACCGCCGCCCCTGGTGGCGACCAGGAACGCGGTGACGTACGGCCCGGACTCGTGCAGGTAGGGCCGGGCACCGAGCAGACCCCCGGCGACCGTGGCAAAGGCGATCAGGGCGCAGATCGCGTACGCGACCGGGCGCGGGATCGGCGCCGGCCAGGCACCGGCACGCCGTCGCGGCGTACTCGTGTACCACCAGTGGGCGAACCAGACGACCAGTGCCGCCCCGCCGACCAGGCCGCTGAGGTACTGCGCCCAGCGGTACCCGGGCAGCCCGGCGTGGACCTCGGTCAGCCAGGCGATGTGCCTCGGTCCCCAGCGGGCGAGGTGGGTGAAGGAGTCCCAGACCACATGGGTCGCGGCGCCCAGGGCGAGTGAGGCGGCCAGCAGCGCCACCCGCCTCGGCCGGCGCAGGTGGAAGGCGAGTCCACGGGGCAGCCGGTCGTCGATCCGATCGCGCAGCGCCGCCGGGGCGAGCGCGATCGCGAACGGGGCCAGCACCGCCTGCCACACGCCGAAGGCCACCCCGCCCACCAGTACGTCGACCGTGACCGCCCCGGCCAGGGTGTGGGTGGTGGTCGCCGAGAACGGGCCGGGCAGGAAGTACGGCAGGTCCGGTGCCATGCTGCCGATGACCAGGGCGGAGGGCACCAGCCCGGAGCGCACGAACGGCAGTACGGCGGCGGGGTGGCTACCGGTGAACGGCATGGCTCCTCCGATCCGTACGGGCGTTTGTGGCCGGTCCTGTCCAGCTAACCCCGCCCACGGCCGGGGCGTGGTGTCGGAGTGCCGCGATCAGCCATTCGTGAAACGGAGGAATCGCTCATTCGACCCTGAGGACCAGGGCCGAATTGAGTGATCAACCACGTTGGTCGCCACGTCTGGGCGATCGGCCGCCGGGTGCGGCAGCATGGACGGGTGCATGAGGGTACGGCCGAGAGGTGCGCCGAACTGGCTGGCATGTTGGCCGGCGGCGACGTGGTGGTGTTGAGTGGCGCCGGGCTCTCCACCGAGTCGGGCATCCCGGACTACCGGGGACCGAGCGGCGCGCTGGTCCGGACCAGCCCGATGACCTACCAGACCTTCACCGGCGACCCGGTGGCCCGTCGGCGCTACTGGGCACGCAGCTTCCTCGGTTGGCGGCGGATGGCGCAGACCCGTCCCAACGCCGGGCACCGAGCGGTGGCCGAGTTGCAGCGCCGGGGGCTGGTCGGCGGCGTGGTGACCCAGAACGTGGACGGCCTGCACCAGGCCGGGGGCGCGGACCGGGTGGTGGAGTTGCACGGCAGCCTGGCCAAGGTGACCTGCCTGGCCTGCGGCGACCTGACCTCGCGTACGGAACTGGATCGTCGCCTGGGTTGGGCGAACCCCCAGTTCGACGCGCGGGTGACCGCGATCAACCCGGACGGCGACGTGGACCTGTCGGACCAGGAGGTCGACCGGTTCCGGATGGTCGAGTGCGCGGCGTGCGCCGGTGACACGCTCAAGCCGGACGTGGTCTTCTTCGGCGAGACCGTGCCGGTCGACCGGGTCCAGCGGTGCTTCGCCCTGGTGGAGAGCGCACGGCTGCTGCTGGTGCTCGGGTCTTCCCTGACGGTCATGTCCGGGCGCCGGTTCGTCATCCGGGCCGCCAAGCTCGGCATCCCGGTGGTGATCGTGAACCAGGGGCCGACCCGGGGAGACGGCTATTCGGCTCTGAACATCGACGCGCCGCTCGGCGTCGTACTGTCGGAACTCGTCCGGTTGACCGCCGTACCCCCGGGCGCCGCGCCGGTCGCCGCCGGGTCGCCGCTCGGCGGCTAGGTCGCGGCGACTTTTCTCGTCCCTCGGCGCCTCCGGTCGTGGCCGGGCATGCTTCAGGTGGGAACGGCCCCGAAGGAGGCGCACCGTGCCGGACTACGACGACGACTGGACCGATGATCAACGCGGGCTGTACGACGAGTGCTACTCCATCGGGCACGCCTGGGCGACGGATCAGGACACGTCGGCGGACGACCTGCAGCAGGTCCTGGACCTGGCGGAGGCGGACGAGGACGATCTCGGCGATGTCGAGCTCGACTACCCGCCGCTGGTGGACGCGGTCGCGGAGAGCACCGGGGAGACCGTCACCAGCGTGACCGCCGACCGGGACGATCCGGCGTTCCGAGGTTTTGTCGACGGCGCCCGTGACGGCGCCGCCGAGGACGTCTTCGGTCTGTAGTCGGCCAGCCGGCCGGGTGCGTAGTCGACCAGCCGGCCGGATCCGTTGTCGGTCAGGTGGCCCGGTCGGGGCTAGCCGGCGACCAGGTCGGCGATGATCACCGTGACGTTGTCCGGGGCGCCGCCCTGGTGGGCCAGCTTGACCAGTTGCTCCGCGCACTGCTGCGGCTCGGCGTGCTGGGCCAGCGCCTCGCCGATCGCGTCGTCGTCCACCACGTCGGAGAGACCGTCGCTACAGAGCATCAGCCGGTCGCCGGCCGCCACCGCGACGACCGCGGTGCTCGGGACGATGTCGCCGCCCTGGACCGCCTGGGTGATGATCGACCGCTGCGGGTGCCGGTGTGCCTGCGCCGGGGTGAGCGCGCCCCGGTCCACCAGCTCCTGGACGAAGGTGTCGTCCCTGGTCAACTGGTAGAAGTTCGGGTCGCGGGCGAGGTAACAACGGGAGTCGCCGACGTGCAGCAGGGCGAGCTGGTTTCCGGTCAGCAGCACCGCCGTGACGGTGGTGCCCAGCCCGGCCTGCTCCGGGTCGGACCGGGCCGCCTCGGCGATCTGCTGGTTGGCCAGGTTGAGCGCGCCGGTGAGCGCGGCGGCGGGGTCGGTGCCGATCGGCGCCCGGTCCAGCGGCAGCAGATTCCGGATCACGATCGCGCTGGCGACCTCGCCGGCCGGCTGCCCGCCGACGCCGTCGGCGACCACGAGCAGCCGTTCACCGGCGTGGGCCGCGTCCTCGTTGTTCGTACGGACCAAGCCAGGGTCGCTGACGAGCGCGGTACGCAAGGTCAGGTTCATGTTGTGCAGCATGCCAAGCGGAGCACCGAATCGTCTCTACGCACTGTTGCGTAGGGTTGGTCCATGATGCCGGTCGCCATGGTCGGGCGCGTCGCGGAGCTGACCGAGCTCGGCCGCGCCTGGTCCAGCCTGGCCCGCTCGGGTCGGCCGGTCCGCCGTACGGCCGTGATCACCGGTGCGGGTGGCGTGGGCAAGAGCCTGTTGGTCGCCGCCGCCCTGGACGCGTTCGACCCGGCGCCGGCCACGGTGCTCTTCGGCACCGCCCGGGTGCACAGTCCGGCGCCGTACGACTGGTTGGCCGCGGTGCTCACCGGACGGGACACCGCCGGCCTGCCGTTGCCGGCCGACGCGCTGGCCTGGCTGGCCCAGCACCCGAACGCGCCGCGCGAGCGCTACGCCCCGGGCACCCTGCTGCGGCTCGCCGTGCAGACCGTACGCGCGCTGGTCGGCGCCGGTCCGGCGGTGCTGGTGGTCGAGGACCTGCACGCTCTCGATCCGGCGAGCCTGAACCTGATCGGCGAACTGGCCGCGGCACCGGGGCTGCGGGCGCTGTTGCTGGTCGCCAGCCGGCCACCCGAGGCGGCGGTCGCGCCCGAGCTCGCCGCGCGTACGTTGGCCCGGCTCACCGGTGCGCCCGGGGCGATCCGACAGCACCTCGGTCCGTTGACCCGGGACCAGGTGGCGGCGGTGCTGGCACAGGTGTATCCGGACACCGGCATCGCCGACGCGCTGGTCGAGGCGGTACACGAGCGGACCGGGGGAAACCCGTACCGGCTCACCGAACTGCTCGCCACCCAGGGCGGCCACGGGCCGGAAGGGCTCGTCCGGGAGCCGGTGCCGGAGCATCGGGTGTCGGAGCAGGCGTCGACGGCTCAGCGGTGGTCGGAGCCGGTCGGCGCGGAGTTGACCGCGCGCGAGGTCGAGGTGCTGGGGTGCCTGGCGGCGGGGATGTCGAACAAGCAGGTGGCCCGTTCGCTCGGCATATCCGTACGGACGGTGACGGTGCACGTCTCCAACCTGCTGCGCAAGACCGGCTCGGCGTCGCGTACGGAGGCCGCCCTCTGGGCCGTACGCCGGCAACTCACGGGGCCGACACAACCGGTCTGAGCAGCCACCACTTCGGCCTATTGATCAATTGTCCCAGCGGCTGGTCCCGATTTCTCCACCCTTGACGCGTACGCCATCATTGGCAGATAGGACTGGCCCGCGAGAGGGGGGTGGTCGCCATGATTCGTGGCACCACTGTAGAAAGATCAATTAATCCGTGGGCTGACCAGCGTCTTTGCCTCACCGGCTGACCTGGCTCCGATCGCATTCGTACCAAACCATGATCCATAAGTGCCCGTTTCCCGGGGGCCTTCGGCGCACCTGGTTCCACGACAATTGGCGGATGGTGGTGCACGAGAGATGAGGATTCAGCCTCGTCAGGAGCTTCTGGAGATCTGGACGGCCGTCGTTCGGTCGTCCTGGCGGGACGAGCGGTGGGTGTGGGGCGGGGCCGACCGCTCCAATTCGATCAGTGACGCCGAACAGATGCTCTGCCTGCTCTTGCCGGCCACCCAGGTGGACGCGTTCAACATCGACCGTCCGGACGAGACGGCCGACGAAATGATCAAGGTGTTGCGCCCGCTCGGTACGGCGACCCAGATACCGCTGGTGCTGGTGAAGATCCTCACCGAGTACTTCAGCCGCTACACCGACCCGTCCGGTACGCCCATTTTCGCGGGTGACAGTTATTTCGGCATCGACGACCCGGCGCAGCCCGCCACCGAGCAGCAGCGTCAGCTCGACATCGTCGACTCGTTCGCGATGTCGGTCACCCTCTCCCTGGCGACCATCGGTTTCCTGCGGGTGTTCCGGAACGCCGTCCGCCGCGAGGAGATCCTCCAGGAGATCGGCACGCTGGAGACGATGGCGAGCACCCGGCTCAGCGCCGCCATGGTCGGCCTGCTGCGCAGTTTCTCGGTCAACGTGTTCGACGTGGACTCGACCGAGGGTCGCGCCCTCATCCGTACGGTCAACCAGTCCGAACTGCCGCAACGGCAGATCGTCTCGCAACTGCGCCGGGCACTGCGCCAGACGATGGCGACGTTCCGTGAGGTCTTGATCGGATCCGGCCAGGTCGCCGACCTGGAGAGCGCGAACCGGCTGTTCGAGTGTGGCTGGTCCTGGGGCATCGTCCACGACGCCCCGCTGATCGAGACCAACGAACCGGTCGGCGAGCAGCCCAAGGGGGTGGCGCAGGACGCGCCGTACCTCTACTTCACGGTCATCGCGGTCGACGCGATCGAGGACCTCTTCTCCGAACGTACCCGCATCCTCGGCCTGCTCAACGACGAGCAGCAGCGACTGTCCCGGGCCCTCCAACTCCGGTGGGAACTGACCAGGACCTACTGGGCCACGGTCGCCACGTTCGGCGACAGTCACCGGTGGCCGCTGGAGGACATCCCGTGGCGGACCACCGACGAGGACGCCTCGGACTACTACACCCTGCTGGTGACGTCGCTCGCGGTGAAGGGGCTGGTCCAGCAGCGGGGCTCGGACGCCGAGCTGAACCGGGTCGGGCTGGCCCTGATCGAGCTGGCCAACCGGGCGCGGATCACCCGCCGACCGTTCGACGCCGACCCGGCGCTGACCCTGCACTCACCCGGCGTACGGCTGACCCTCAACGGCAGCGAGCAACTCGGCGGCCCGCGACTGCGCTGGATGGTGAGCGAGTTCTCCGCGCTGCTGCTGCAACGTACGGCGTTCATCGCCGGCCTGCTCAGCGACGCCGAGCAACGCGCCGACCTGCTCGACCTCGCCGACCGGGTCTGGGACCACCTCTCCGGCCGGCGGCTCGACGTCGGCGCCGGTCGCAGCCTCTGGGACCAGCCGGCGAAGGTGTTCCGTCAGCTCAAACACACCCAGGAGGGAACCTCCTGGTACTACACCGAGCGGGTGGTGCAGGGCCTGGTCACCACCGCCAACATGCTCAGCCGGTCACCGCTGCGCAGCGACCGGCTGGCCGACTACGCGTTGGACCTGCTCAGCGAGGCCGAGCACCTGTACGACCGGGAACTGCTCAGCGGAGCCGCCGAGGGCGGCCCGAAGATGCAGCAGACCCTGCACCTGATCCGGGTGAACCTGCGCCGGTCCCGGGAAGTGGTGCAGGACCGGCCCGGCACCGCCGCCGCGCTGGCCACCGAGGTGTTGCGTGCGCTCGACGAACTCGCCGCCGCCCGCCGTGACGTCTCCGAGGCGGGCTGATCATGCTGATCTTCGCGACTTCCGACAAGGGCGGCACCGGTCGCTCCGTGACCAGCAGCAACGTGCTCTACCGCAGCGCGTTGCAGGGCACCGACGTCTGCTATCTCGACTTCGACTTCGGCTCGCCCACGGCCGGCGCCATCTTCAACATCGACCGGGCGGTGCACGGCACCACCACCCACACCGGGCTGCACAACTACCTCAACTCCGAGTGCGCCGAGCCGCACCGCCTCGACATCTGGTCCGACTCCGACCGGCCCAGCCTGCGCCACCGGCCGCCCGGCGCGGGACGGCTCACGCTCTTTCCCGGCGACGTCGGCGGTGGTGAGTTCCCGAGCAGTGAGGAACGGGTGCGCCAGTGTGTCCGGCTCTTCCTCCGGTTGGAGGAGGAGTTCGAACTCACCCTGGTCGACCTCAGCGCGGGCCGCTCGTACGCCACCGACATCGTGCTCGCCGCGACCGCCATGCCCGAACTGCGTACGGTCAAGGCGCGCTGGTTGGTCTTCCACCGCTGGACCCGGCAACACGTGCTCGCCGCCTCCAGTTTGGTCTACGGGGACAAGGGCATCCTCGAAACCGGGGTGCGACGCGGCCACACGTACGACGATCTGCTGAACAACCTACGGTTCGTGCGTACGGCCGTGGTGGACCCGGACTCACCCGAGTTGGAGGGACTGCAGCCACCACAGGTGGCCTGGTTGCGCGAGTGCAACCAGGACCTGCTGGAGATGGCGAGCACCAACCGGGTGGGTCGGACCATGATGATCGGCTCGGTGCCGTTGGATCCGGTGCTGCAATGGCGGGAGCAGCTCATCTCGGACAACGACGTGTACGCCCGGCGGATCGCCAACCTGGAGACGGTCGAGGCCTTCTCCTCCCTGGCCAAACGTATAGTCGACGACGCGGCCTGGGAGACCCTGTGACCAAACCCGATGTCAGCTTCGAGGAGACCGCGGCCAGACGCAGCGTCGAATCCGTCCCGCTCTCCCATCTCTCGATCGAACTCGGCCACCTCTACATCGAGGAGTTCGCCGGCGGTGTCGAGCAACTGCGCCGGCACTTCTCCCGGGTCGCGCCCTGGGTGGCCGCCGCCCGGCAGGCCGCCGTCGACCGGGTGCCCAAGGGGCGGGCCCGGATCAGCACCTGTTTCCTCATCGACGACTACTTCACCCGGTTCAGCACGCCGGGCGAGGTGGTGCGGCAGCTCCAGGAGGCGGCCGAGGGCACCGGCCTGGTCATCGACTACTTCGCCCGCGAGTCCGGCTGCGCCCAGGCCGACGACATCCCGCTGGCCAAGCTCGTGGTGGACCAGTTGGTCTCCGACCCGGTGCCGGAGACCAACGGCGAGCGGCCACCGGTGAGCGAGACCGGGTGGCTCTGCAACGGCAAACGCTCCCCGGCCAGCGGCCCGGCGCAGGCGATGAGCGACTACACCTGGCAGCCCCCGGTGCAGAACGCGGCGAACCGGCACTCCATCTTCATGGACGTGGAGCTCTGGGACTACGACGAGAACGGACAGTTGGTCTGGTCCTGTCCGTTCCTCGCCGGGGTGTGGCAACTCATGCGGCTCGGCCTGCTGCGGCACGAGGGCGAAGGGGTGACCAACCCGTACCAGATCGAGGACTGGCCGGACGACTGGGACGAACTGCCGGCGGTGGTCAAGCTCAACGCGCGCGCGGCGCCGTTCAGCGCCTACCGCACCTTCTCCGTGCTCGGGTCGCGGTTCCTCCCGATCGAGCACGCCGTGCGTACCATCCTCAGCCAGGTGTCGATCGGACCGGCGGTGCTCGACCAGATCCAGACCCGCAGCCGGAACGAACACGTCGACCTCCCCAAGGACCTGGTCGAACGGATCGAGTACGCCTTCATCTCGGACTGAACGACGCCCCGCCCCTCGGTGCCGGCTCATCGCGGGATGTCCGGCAGGTGGTCCGGGTCCGCGCCCGGCAGCCAGGTCAGGGCCTGGCCGGCGAAGCGGCGGAAGTCGGGGTCGTCGTCGTGCCGGGTCAGCCCGGTCAGCAGCGTACGGGTCTCCGGGTCCGCGCCGAACCGGGTGCCGAGCAGCCGGACCGCGGTCACCCGTACCGACCAGTCGTGGTCGTAGAGCCGTTCGACGAAGAGGGCCCGAACCCTCGGGTGCTCGGCCAGCCGCTCGCCGAGGACCCGCAGCACCTCCCGGCGTACCTGCACGTCGTCGTCGTTCCGGGCCCGGTCGAGCAACATCTCGCGTACGGCCGGGTCGGCCCCGAAGCAGTCGCCGAGGATCCGTACGGCGACCCGGCGCACCTCGGTCTCCCCGCCGTCGACCCGCCCCGACAGCGCCTCCCGCAGCGCCGGCTCGACCGACGGGTGGGTGGTGAGCGCCGTCGCGACGGCGCGGAGCACCTCGGCATCCGGGTCGAGGCGGACCCGGTCAAGCAGGATCTCGGCGATCTCCGGGGTGCCCCGGAACCGGTCGACCAGCATCCGCACCGCGGCCAGCCGCAGTCGGGGACTGCTGTCGACCACCCGGGCGCTGAGCAACTCCCAGACGGCGTCGGTGTCCTCCTCGACCAGCCCGGCGACCACCGCCGCCGCGTGGGCGAAGACCTCGCCGGAGGGGTCGTGACGCGCCCGGTCGAGCAGCAGGTCGCGCACCCGCGGGTCCGAGACCACGAACCCGGCCAGGGCGCGCAGGGCGGTCAGCCGTACCTCCGCCCCGTTGTCGTCGCGGGCCCGCTCGATGACCAGTCGACGTACGTCGCCCTCGGCCACCCAGCCGGCGAGTGCCCGCACCGCCTCCAGCCGTACCGCCGAACTCGGGTCCGCCCCGGCCAACCCGGCCAGCACCTCCCGAACCTCGGGATCGATCCCGAGCCGGTGCACCAGCGCCCCGACACAGGCCAGTCTGATCCGGGGCTCGGCATCCAGCCGGGCCAGTTCCACCAGCACGCCGACCAACTCCGGTGCACCGCCCAGCCGGTCGACCAGGGACTCGACGGCGATCAGCCGTACGTCCGCGTCCCGGTCGTCGCGGGCCACCCCGACCAGCAGCTCGACCACCGGCTCCTCGGCCGAGAAGCACTCCACCAGCACCCGCAGCGCGGTCCGCCGGACCCCCTCGTCGGCGTCCGTACCGATCCGGTGGGCAAGCAGCCCACGCAGCTCTCCATCCGGCCCGAAGCGCTCCACCAGGGACTGGGCGGCGGCGCGGAGCACGATCGCCTCGGTGTCGAAGCGGACCCGGTCGACCAGCAGGGTCTGCACCACCGGGTCGAGGCCGAGCCGCTCACCGAGCGTGCGTACGGCCGCCCGACGCAGCACCGGGTCGTTGTCCTCGCGGGCCCGACCGATCAGCCGGTCGCGCGCCTCCCCGGCCCCGTCGAACCGCTCGACCAGGATCTGGGCCGCGATCCGGACCACCTCCGGGTCGCAGTCGCTCTCCACCCGGTCGAGCAGCATCGCGCGCAGTTCGTCCTCGCCCTCGCAGCGTTCGCCGAGCAGCCGTACCGCGGTCTGCCGGACCCCGGCGCTCTCGTCGGCCGAGGCCCGCTCCAGCAGCAGTTCGCGGACCGGCGGCTCGCCCCGGAACCGCTCCCCGAGCGCCTGTACGGCGGCGAGTCGCACCCCGGCGTACCCGTCCTTGTTGGCCCGCTCGGTGAGCAGGTCGCGAACCCGGGGATCGGTGCCGAAGCGCTCGCCGAGTGCCTGTACGGCGGCGAGTCGCACCCCGGTGTGTCCGTCGTCCCGGGCCCGCCGGATCAGCCGGGCCCGGACCAGCTCCGCCGCCGCCCGGTGGGCCGAGCTCTCCGCCGCCGCCGTCGCGAGCTGCGCCACCTCGGCCAGCCCGGCGACCCAGGCGTACGCGGCGGAGCTGTCGTCCTGTTCGCCGAGCCCCTCGTCGAACAGCTCGTCGATCCGCTCGCCGGGCGTGGAGAGCGTCGCGGCGAGTCGGGCGGCGTACGCCGAGACCGGACTCCAGGCCACCCGGACCCCGCGCCGCCGGTACCAGGTCAGGTACGCCTCCCGGCCCGGCCAGTTCGCACCGATCGCCTGGGCCGCCGGCAGGATCTCGGCCTCGATCAGCTCAGCGGTCTCCCGGTCGTGGATCGAGACGCCGTGTTCGAGCAGCAGGACGAGCTTGCGGAGCAGGGTGGCGGCTGGCCTCGCCACCACCGGTGTGACGGTGCGGACCTCGGCGAGACACTGCGTCGCGAGCGCGAGGTTCCACGGCGGCGGGCTGAACGCGGCCGGTGGCCAGGACTGGTTGACCTCACCGGTCAACAGGTCGATGATCTCGGCCGTACGTTCCTCGGGCAGCGCGCCGGCGAGCAGGCGGAGCACCTCGCGCCAGGACTGGGTGGCCCAGTGCTGGCGGAACAGGTCCTTGACCTCGCCGATGGTGAGCACCCGGTCGTACTGGAACTTGGTCAGCACCGCGTCCGCGCAGAAGAACTCCAGGAAGGTGCGGTGGACGAAGCCGTACAGGTGTGAGCCGTACCGGCTGAGGATGAAGTTCCGCTCCCGGAACTGGTTGATCATCGACAGGGCGATGGCGCGGGCGGCCGCCGGATCGCGGTGGTACCGCTCGACCAGGTAGTCCTCGAAGACCTGGCTCAGGTCGCCGGCCGTGATGTAGTTCGCGGCCAGGCCACCCCCGGACTGCATCCGGTACGCCAACCGTCGGAGCAGTTCCTTCTTGTCCTCGGTGCCGATGAAGTCCGGGTCCTGGTGCTGGTCACGCAGGTGCCGGTTGACGTCCCAGTGCTCGACCAGCACGGTCGCCGCGTGGTCGTACAGCTTCCACCGCTCGCGCGGCAGCGCCTGGTGCTTGCCGATGATGGCCAGGATGGTCAGCAGCAGCGGGTTGCCGGCGAGTTCCCGGATCGCGTGCGAGTGGCGCATCGCGTCGAGCAGTCGCGTGCGGCGGACCAGCGCGTCCTGTGGCCGGTCGTGGATGGCCAGCCGGTACCAGTGGTCGAGGAACTGGGCGGTCTGGTCGGCGTCCAGGTCCTGGAGGGTGAAGTGGGTGAATCCGACGTCGGTCAGGATGCGGCGGGCGTAGTCCACCACCCGGGAGGTGACGATGACGCGTACCTCCGGGAAGTCGGCGGCGAAGCCGGCGATCTGGCTGACCACCTCCTGCCGGCGGCGGCGGTCGAACACCTCGTCGAGGCCGTCGAAGACGGCCACCGTGCGACCGAGGGTGAGGTGGCGTAGCAGGGCGGTCCGATCGATTCCCAGACCGTCGGTGTGCGCCCGGTGGTCCAGGTAGTCGACGAAGCTCTGGCACCGGCCCTCGGCGGCGAGGGTGACGTAGGAGCGGAGTTCGACCAGCAGCGGCAGGTGGTCGGTGAGCGCGGCCAGCCGCTCGTCCGGGTGGCCACCGGCCAGGGCGAGGACCAGGTAGCGGGCCGCAGTGGACTTGCCCGAGCCCGGGTCGCCGAGCAGCACCACGGCCCGCTGCTCCGGCGAGCCGAGCACGTCGAAGAGGCGTTGTGGCAGCTTGGCCCGGTACGAGTCCTGGAGGTGGGCCAGCTCGGCCGGGTTCACCTCGGCCGGGATGTCCTCCCGGCCGAGGGCGCCGCCGGCCCGGTCCCGCTGCCGCCACTCCCTGGGCAGTTCGGCCGGTGGCGGATCCGCGCGTACGGTCTGCTCCACGTAGACCGAGGCGAGCCCGATCTGGAGGTAGTCCTCGCTCTGCGCCGGGGTCAGCGCGTCCAGGTCGAGTACGCCGTAGTGCTGGCGGAGCCGGGCGAAGTAGCGCTGGACGGTGTCCTGCCCCAGCGCGTTCAGCCCGTGTCCGGACCAGTTGGTCTCGGCCAGCCGTACGGCCACCGCCGCGGTGACCCGGGCGGCGAGGTCCGCCGCGTCGGTGAACATGCTGCACATGTGCCGGTCGGCGAGCTCCGCGCGTAACGACTCGATCCGCTCGGCGTCCGGTCCCCGGTCGACGGAACTCCGGGGCCAGGCCGCGTCTTCGTCAAGCAGGAAGATCAGACAGGGCTTGCCGATGTTCAGCGCCTCGCGGTATTCCAGTTCGGTGATCGAGCGGGTATGGCCAGGTGGCACAAAACCGTAACGCCAGGCGAAGATACCGACATAGACGTCACATTCCCGAACATCTTCGAGGCACCTTTCCAGCGGTCGCCGATCTTCGGCGACATAGGATTCCATCGCCATGTCCTCGACCCGTAGTCGGCGCAGCGCGAGCTGCACCGCGGCGCGGCATTCCTGTAGATCGCGGAAGGTTGCTGATACGTAGACCTTGGTCACGGCGGCTCCTATGCGGCGTGAGCGGCACGTGACGTAACCGTATCAATAGGACGCAAGAATAATTTGCCCGTCGTCGCCCCCGCGACAACGGTATCGCCGGGCGGTCAACGTATCGGCGGGAATGATTTTCAGGACGGGGTTGCCGTACGTGATTCGATCATGTTTAGCACCTCGAAGGCGCAGCCCCAGGAAAGGCTGATCCCGCTCCCGCCGTGGCCGTAATTGTGGATCACGTGACCGCCGTCCAGGTCGGTCTGCTCCACCCGCACCTGCGGGCGCACCGGCCGGAAACCGACCCGGTGGCTGAGGATCCGGGCGCGGCCGAGCGCGGGCTCGACGGCGGTGCAACGGCGTACGATCGCCGCCGCCGTCTCCTCGTGCGGGGTGGTGTCGGAACCCTCGGGCTCCATCGTGCCGCCGAGCACGATGTGGTCGCCGTGCGGCAGGAAGTAGGTCAACTCGGTCAGGTCGGTGCTGCTCTCGGCGAAGAACCAGTTCACGCCGGGGTTGTCGACCACGACCAGTTGCCCCCGGGTGGGCCGTACCTCGTCGTCCGGTACGAGTTCACGGGCGCTGGAACCGGTGCAGTTGACCACTACCGGCGCCACCTCCGCGACCGACGCCAGCGACAGGACGGTTGCCCGCTCGATCCGCCCGCCGGCTTGCAGCAGTCGACCTACCAGGTAATCCAGGTAACGCGGCATGTCGATGACCGGCGCGGTGTAACGCCAGCCGGAGACAAAGCCCTCCGGCAGCTCCGCCGGCCGGCAGAGCTCGAAGTCGTCCACCTCGGCCAGCCACGGGTGCGGTGCCGACCAGGTGCGCGTCGCCTCCATGCCGGTGACCAGGCGGACCCCGGTCCCGGCCGCCTTCGCGAGTGGTTTGAGCAGGGAGAGCGTCTGTTGACCCCAGTGCGACGCCCGTTCGTGCGCGGCGATCACCCGGCCCCAGATCGCGCCGGCCGCGAACGAGGTCGTCTGTGCCGGCCGTTCACGGGTACGGACCAGAACGGCGCGTCCGCTCTCGGCGAGACACACCGCCGTGGTCAGGCCGCTCACGCCGGCGCCGACGACAAGTACGTCTATGTTGGCAGCCGTCACCAGTTGAGCCTATGGCGCGAATTGCGTTCCCGGCCCGCCCGTGGAAGTTCGGTGAAAACGCGCATCCGGGACTTCCGTCGAAAACGGTACGGGTTCGCGGCGGGGTGGTACGTTGCCGCCCGGCACCCGATCCCGGTGCGTGATCGCGACGGAACGCCCCCGCGCGGGTGCTGGCCCGGGGCGGAAGATAATCATTCGCGCCCATGCGTGTCCGGTGCGTTGCGCGCCGGTCCGATGATGGGATGAAACCGGTCGATCGACGCCGTGCCCGAATGCGGTCCATTGGTGGCGTCGGCGGCTCGTGACGTTGCGGAGGTGCCATGCTGACCGTGGGTGAGGTCCACACCGGGCTGCTCCAGAACTCGACCGCGCTGTCGCTGGACCGGACCACCACCCTGCTCGACCTGCTGGTGGGCGAACGGGTCCGCCGGTCCGAACGGCCGATCGCGTACGCGGTCTCGCCGGACCAACTGACCGGAGTGGACTGTCGGCTCCCCACCAGCACGGGCAGTCGGAGCCGGGGCGTCGGGACGGTGGTTTCGCACGCCGCCGTGACCGGGGGGCACGTGCTACAGGGCTCCACTCACACCCGCATCGGCCGCGCCGCCGCCAACCGGCGACTGGTCTGGTCGCACTACCTGTCCCGCCCGGGGCAGGTGGAGACGATCGGCAAGGTCGACGTACGGGACATCACCCGGGGATTTCTCGGCTCGGCGTACCAGTCCCCGGCGCTCAACCTCGGTGCGATCAGCGCCCGCAGCATGGACGCCGTGCAGGCGTCCGCGACGCTGGACCACCGCCCGCCGTTCCGGGCCCAGCGGACCTGCCTGCGTTGGGTGCTCTCGCCGGCCGAGGACCCGGACACCGAGCTGACCGGGACCTTCCGGGTCGAGTCAGACACTCTCCGTACGCTGGAGCTGACCGCCTCGGAGCGGGACGTGGCCGCGATCGTCGAGTTGTGCGAGGACCTGGCGCTGCACGACTGGCTGCTCACCACGCTGCTCTCGCTGATGGAGGTCAGCTTCACCGGGCCGGGCACCCGGGCGCAGAAGCTCGACCGGCTGCGTCCGGCGATCGACTGCCTGTTGCACCTGTGGATGCCCGCCGCGCGGCTCGACGAGTCGGTGCTGGCGGTCTGGGAGGCGCTCGAACGGCGGCCCGGTTTCACCAGGCAGTGGGAGTCGTCGGTGAACCGCATCCGGGACCAGGTCAGCCTCAGCGCCATCGCCCTGCTCGAAGCCCCCACCCGGTGACCGGGAGCGTCGAGCCGTCGGCCGGGGCGGGCCGCCTCAGTGGATCTCGGACGCCAGTTCGGCGCGGCTGACGGCGAGTTCCACCACGTCCCGGTCCACCTGCGCGATCTGGTCGGCCTCGACGTAGAGGTCGCGGGCGAGCAGGCCCTCGCTGTCGACCTTCAGGTACCCCGTGCGCAGCAGTCGCGCGGCGAGGTCCGGCGGTACGTCGGGCTCGTCCCCTTCCGCCGTGTGCGGCACCTGGGCACCGAGGAGGCCGTTACGGTCCGGGGGGTCCTGCGCGGTCACGGCGTTCGGGTCGCCGAGGCGGACCGCGACGACCGTACCGACCTCTTCGCCGACCGGGTCGATCACCCGCATTCCCTCGGTGACCTGGGCGATGGGTTCGGGACTGGTTGGGACATCGCTGGGCATGTCTGGGCGATTCCCGCCGGCTCGGTCGGCTAAACCCGCCGTCTTCGCTCGGTCGGCTGAACCCGCCGTCTCCGGTCAGCCGAGTCCGGGCGGCCGGGCGGAGAGTTCGCGCCACGTGTCCGGGCCCACCAGCAGGCCGTGTACCGCCTCGTACGCGGCGTCCTCGCTGTCGTACTCGAAGAACCGGGAGATGCCCTCGGCGCCGCCGGACCGCTGCTCCAGATACCACTGGTCGGCATCGGTGCGTAGGTAGACGTCCCGCCGGGCGAGGTGCCCCCACTTGCCGTTCCACCAGTGCTTTCGCTGTTCCATGATCGCACCCTATCGAACGTGTGTTCGATAGGGTGCGGGGAGGGGGAAGTTGGTCGGCGGGTCAGCGGCCCTGGCCGTACTCCCGGCCGGCCGGCGGGTAGTCCCGGCCGGTCAGGTTCTCGAAGGACTCGCGGTGCTGCGCCGGCACCCGCCCGCCCGCGACCAGCGCGTCCCGGATCTCGGTGAGCAGCTTGACCTCTTCGCTCGGCGCGGCCGGCGGCGGCTCCTCGCCACGCCGACGCCGCTCGGCCAGCTTGTTCAGTGGCAGCACGACCAGGAAGTAGAGCACCGCCGCGGTCATCAGGAAGGTGATCACCGCGTTGACGAAGGCGGCCCAGTCGAACACGACATCCCCGACCGGCCGCCAGGTGCCGGCGAACGCCGACGTGTCGCCGCCGAGCAGGGAGATCAGCGGCTTGAGGAACGAGGCGGTGAACTGGGTGACCAGGCCGGTGAAGGCGGCGCCGATGACGACGCCGACCGCGAGGTCGACGACGTTGCCGCGCATGATGAAGTCTTTGAAACCCTTGAGCATTCGCGTCTCCGGAAGGTTGGCGGTGTCGACCGACAACCTATGCCCCGTCAAGGGCGTCGGAAAAAGCGCCGCCCGGCCGCCCCGTGCGGGCGAACCGGGCGGCGACCGTCCGGAGTCGGGCGGTGACCAGCTCGTTAACCAGGCGCTACGACGAGGCGGGGGTCTGGTCCGCCTCGATCGCCTGCTCCACCGACGGGTGGGTCTGTAGCACCTCGACCAGACCACTGACCTCGAGGATGCGCAACACGCCGCGCTGCGGGGCGGCGAGTCGCACCACGCCACCGGCCTCGTCGGAGCTGTTCTTCGCCCGGACGAACACGGACAGTCCGGTCGAGTCGCAGAACGTCAGCTCGGTCAGGTCGAAGACGAGGCGGGTGTTGCCCCGGTCGAGCAGATCCGTGATCTCGTCTTGGAGCTGCGGTGCGGTGGCCATGTCCAACTCGCCCGCGACCGCCACGACGACGACGTCGCCGCGCTGCTCCGTCTGCACCGTCAAGGACATTCGCGACCTCCTGTTATCGATCGAACGGTACTCCACCGGGGGGCGCGGCGGCAGGACCGGGACGCCCGGTTGGCAAACGTCATTTTCCCTGCCCGGCGGTGGCCCAGGGGAGCCACCCCTGGCGGTGTCCTCCCCGGCGGGGGTGCGCCCCGCTCTCCGACCGAGGTCAGGGCCGGTCCCGGGGGTGCCATCGGTCGGCGGTCCGGCCGGGGGCGGACGGCCGAGACGCTACTCGACGCGGACCACCAGGCCGGGCGAGGAGGGTACGTGGTGCAGCCGCAGCCGGACGATCCGGGCGCGGATCGGGATGTCGTAGACCAGCGCGCCGGTCACCAGGTTGCCGGGATTGATCTCGTCGAGGAAGACCTGCTGGTCGGTGTTGGCCAGCAAGCTCGCCTCGCTGTCGGCGTTGAACAGCTCGCCGTCCGGCCCGTACGCCCGCTGGAGCGCGTCGGTGAAGAACGCCGGTCGCTTGCCGATGTTGCGTACGGCCAGCTCCACCAGGCAGAACTGGCCGACGGCGGCCTGGTTGACCAGCGGGTCACCGACCTGGTCGACCCCGCACCGTACCTTCCGCACCTGGAACTCGAGGTCGCCGTCGCGCCCGGCCTGGTTGAGCCCGACGATCCGCTGACCCCGGTTCTCCACCTCGGCGTAGAGGTCACCGCCCCAGGTCAGCGCCGTACCGACGACACCGGCGCAGCAACAGAGCACCAGCGCCACGCTCACCCCGAGCACCAGCCAGAGCCGCCGGCCCGGAGTGGCCCGGGGCGGGTACGGGTACGGGTCCGGTGCGGGCTCGTCGAGCCAGGACGCCGGGCGGCCCCGACCGGGGTGCTCCGGGTCGGTCCGGTCGGATTCCGGCTGGTCCGCGTACGGCTGCTCCGGATCGGGCCGCTCGGTCGGCCAGTGGCCGGACTGCCACCGGTCCGGGTGCTGCTGGCCGGCGGGCCACTGGTCCGGGTCGGTCGACGGCGTGTCGGCGGGCCATTTGTTCGAATCGGGTGACGGGGTGTCGGCGGGCCACTGGTCCGGGTGGCGTGACGGGCCGTCGGCGGGCCACCGGTTCGGGTCGGGTGACGGCTGGTCGGGGTAGAGCGGGAAGGGGCCGCCGCCGATCGGTGGGGCGACGGCTGGGGTGTCCGGGGTGGACCAGTCCGGTGGGCGGTCGGCGGTGCCGTCGTCGCGGTCCCCGAGCGTCGGCGGCGGACCTGCCCCGGTCGGCCCGGCGACCGTAGACGGCTCGCGATCCGTGGGCGACTCGCGATCCGTGGGCGGCACGCGATCTGTGGGCGGCACGTGCTCGGCGGGCTGCTCGCGATCTGGGGCCGGCACGTGGTCCGCGGGTGGGGTGACCGGGGGTGGGGGGAGCGGTTCGTCCACGGTCGGGCCGCCCTCCGGGTCGGGGGTCGGCTCGCGGACGGGCGGGTCCGGATCCACCGACCAGCTCCAGGGCTGGGCGTGGGTGCCGGGCTCGGCTTCGGGGACGGAATCGGGACCGGGCGCGGGGGAGTTCTCCGGTGGGTCGGGCGTGGGCATCGCGGTCCCCCGATCACGCACGAGCAATTTGCCTGATTCTAGGCTTAAGTGCAGCTTTGTCCGCTCAAGATCGTGATTTCCGTACGGGGTGACCGCCGCCCGCTGCGGTTAGATGATCCGATGGACCTGGTGACGTTGGACGATGTCCGGGAGGCGGCGGTTCGGATCGCCGGGCGGGTCGTCCGTACTCCGCTGCTGCCTCTTGGTTGGGACTCGGGACTCTGGCTCAAACCGGAGAGCCTGCAACCGGTCGGCTCGTTCAAACTGCGCGGCGCCACGAACGCGGTGGCCCTGCTCTCCGACGCCGAGCGGGCCAGGGGTGTGGTAACCCACTCGTCCGGCAACCACGGGCAGGCGCTGGCGTACGCGGCCCGGGTCGCCGGGGCGCCGTGCACGGTGGTGATCCCCGAGGGCGCCCCGTCGGTCAAGGTCGAGCAGGTGCGGGCGCTCGGCGCCGAGGTGCTGCTCGTACCGGCGGCGGAACGGCTCGCCACCGCCGAACGGGTGGTGGCCGAGCGGGGGCGGACCCTGATCCCGCCGTACGACGACCGGAGGGTGATCGCCGGTCAGGGCACGATCGGGCTGGAGATCGTCGAGGACCTTTCCGACGTCGAGGTGGTGCTGGTGCCGGTGGGCGGCGGTGGGCTCTCCTCCGGCGTCGCCACGGCGATCAGGGCGCTGCGCCCACGGACCAGGGTGTACGGCGTCGAGCCGGAGTACGCGGCCGACGCGCGGGATTCGCTGGCGGCGGGACGAGTCGTCGTCTGGGACCTGGCGCTGACCCATCGCACCGCTGCGGACGGGCTGCGTACGAATCTGGCCGAGCTCACCCTGGCACACCTGCGGGAACGACTGGACGGCATCGTCACGGTCAGCGAGGAGGAGATCGCCGCCGCCACCTCCCGGCTGGTGCGGGGAGCCCGGCTGGTGGTCGAGCCGAGCGGCGCGGTGGCCGCCGCCGCCCGGCTGTTCCGTTCGGCCGAGTTGCCGTCCGGGCGTACCGTCGCGGTGGTCAGCGGCGGCAATGTCGACCCTGCCGTGCTGGCCGCCGCGGCGGTCGCCTGAGCCGGGGAACTGCCCGGGCGACCGCTCGACGGGTACCGGACGTCAGCCCCGGCGCCACTTCTGGTTGGCGCCGCCGCCGCAGGTCCAGAGCTGGAGCTTGGCCCCGTTCGCGGTGCTCCAGTCGCGTACGTCGACGCACTTGTTGGCCTGTGGGTTGACCAGGTCACCGGCACCGCTGAGGACGAACTGCTGGGCCGCGTTGCCGCTACAGGTGGCCAACTGGATGTTCGCCCCGTCGGCGGTCGATCCCCAGGCCACGTCCATGCACTTGCCCAGCGCCCGGACCGTACCGTCGCCCGGGAAGCTCCACCGCTGCGCGTCGGTGCCGTTGCAGTCCCAGAGCTGGAGCTGGCTGCCGTCGGTCGGCGTCCCGCCGGGTACGTCGACGCACTTGTTGCCGAGCCCGATCAGCGGCCCGCCGGTACCGGGGTTGCCACCGCCGCCGGTGTTCCAGGCCCAGACCCGGACGTAGTCGATCAGCATCTGCTGGGGGAACTGGGTGCTGCCGTCCGGGTAACCGGGCCAGTAGCCGCCGACCGCGACGTTCATGATCATGAAGAACGGGTGGTCGTAGACCCAACGGTTGCCGCGCAGGTCGGCGGGGGTCTTGCGGGCGTACTGGTTGCCGTCGACGTACCAGGTCACCGAGTCCGGCGCCCAGTCCACGGTGAAGGTGTGGAAGGCGTCGGCGAACGCCTGGCCGCCGGGGAGGTTGTAGCTGCTGCTGATCGCGTTGCCGCCGGAGTAGCCGGGACCGTGCAGGGTGCCCCAGACGGTGTTCGGCTCGCGGCCGATGTTCTCCAGGATGTCGATCTCGCCGTTGTCCGGCCACTGCGACCCGCCGAGCATCCAGAACGCCGGCCAGATGCCCTGGCCGCGTGGGATCTTGATCCGAGCCTCGTACCGGCCGTAGGTCTGGCTGAACCGGTCCGCGGTGAGCAACCGGGCCGAGGTGTACTGGCAGGTGCCGTAGTGGCACTGGTAGTTCGCCGGGTTCTCCCGGCGGGCGGTGATCACCATGTTGCCGTTGCCGTCGTGGGCGGCGTTGCGGGTGGAGTTGGTGTAGTACTGCTGCTCGTTGTTGCCCCAGCCGCCACCACCGATGTCGAACTTCCACTTGCTGCCGTCCGGGCCGGTGCCCGCGGCGCCGTTGAACTCGTCGCTCCAGGTGAGTGCGCCGGGCGCTGCCTGGGCGGCGTCGGGTGTGGGAGCTGTCAGCAGGGTGGCCAGGCTCGCCCCGAGCAGGGCGAGGGCCAGGGCGATCCGTCTTGTACGCATGGAAATACTTCTATAACAACTGTTGCCTATCTGGCAAGGTTGTTAACTAATAACTTAGTCAATTCCGGCAAGAACGGCGAGTTGCCGGTGGCAGGACCCCCGTCGGCAACTCGCCGTCACTCGCGTCGGACGCGACCGGCTAGCCGGCCAGGCCGAGCCGGTCCAGGATCCAGGCGGTGATGAACGCCTCCTCGCGCCACGAGTCGTAGCGCCCGCTCGGCCCGCCGTGCCCGGCCCCCATCTCCGTCTTCAGCAGGTACGACCCCTGCGTCGCGACGGCCCGCAGTCGGGCGATCCACTTCGCCGGCTCGTGGTAGAGCACCCGGGTGTCGTTGAGGCTGGTCACCGCGAGGATCGCCGGGTAGTCCACCGCCGCCACGTTCTCGTACGGGGTGTACGACTTCATGTACGCGTACACCTCGGGGTCGGCCAGCGGGTTGCCCCACTCCTCCCACTCGGTCACGGTCAGCGGCAGCGACGGATCCAGGATGGAGTTGAGCGCGTCGACGAACGGCACCTGCGCGACGATGCCGGCGAAGGCGTCCGGCGCCAGGTTGGCCACCGCGCCCATCAGCAGACCGCCGGCCGAGGCGCCCCGCGCCACCAGCTTGTCGGCCGTCGTCCAGTCGGACTTGACCAGGTGCCGGGCCACCGCGACGAAGTCGGTGAAGGTGTTCTTCTTGGCCAGCATCTTGCCCTCGTCGTACCAGTGCCGGCCCAGTTCACCGCCGCCCCGGATGTGCGCGACCGCGAAGATGACACCCCGGTCCAGCAACGAGAGCCGGGCGATCGAGAACCACGGGTCCATGCTCGCCTCGTACGAGCCGTAGCCGTAGAGCACGCACGGTGCCGAGCCGTCCTGTGGCGTACCGCTGCGGTAGACCAGCGAGATCGGGACCCGGGTGCCGTCGTCGGCCAGTGCCCAGTCGCGGCGCTGCTCGTAGCCGGTCGGGTCGAAGTCGCCCAGCACCGGCTTGCGCTTGCGCAGCACCAGCGCCCGGGTCACCAGGTCGTAGTCGTACACCGAATCGGGGGTGACCAGGGAGGTGTAGCGCAGTCGTACGACGTTGGTCTGGTACTCCGGATTGCTGTCCAGCCCGACGCTGTAGATCGGCTCGGGGAACTCGATGTCGTACGTGTCGGTGCTGCCGGTGGTGAGCACGCGCAGTCCGGTCAGTCCCTCGCTGCGCAGCGAGACCACCAGGTGGTTGGCGAACGCGTCGACCGACTCCAGCCGGGTGCCGGGCGTGTGCTCGATCATCGGCACCCAGTCGCCGGGGTTGTCCGCCGACGTGTACGCGAGCGCGAAGTCCTCCGCGCCGTCGTTGTGCAGGACCAGGAACCGGTGCCCGTGGTGCTCGATCGAATACTCGACACCCTGCCGGCGCGGGGCGATCACCGCCGGCTCGCCGGTCGGGTTGGCGGCCGGGATCACCCGTACCTCGCTGGTGACCTTGCTGTGTGCCTCGATCACGATGAACTTCTCCGAGCGGGTCAGCTCCACCCCGACCCAGAACCGCTCGTCGTCCTCCTGGTAGACCACGACGTCGTCGGCGGCGGCCCCGCCGACCGCGTGCCGCCACACCTGGTTCGGCCGCCACGCCTCGTCCACCGTCAGGTAGAACAGCGTCGAGCCGTCGCCGGACCAGGCGCTGCCGTAGAAGGTGTCCGGCACCTCGTCCGGGAGCACCTCGCCGGTGCGCAGGTCCTTGACCCGCAGGGTGAACCGCTCGTCCCCGGCGAAGTCGGTCGAGTACGCCAGCAGGTGTCCGTCCGGGCTGACGTCGAAGGTGCCGAGGGCGAAGAAGTCGTGCCCCTCGGCGAGCGCGTTGCCGTCGAGCAGGATCTCCTCCCCGGCCAGCGGGGCGCCGTCAGCGGTTGCCGGAGGCTCGGTCTCGTCGTCGGCCACCGGGCGGCGACAGTGGATGCCGTACTGCTGGCCCTCGACGGTGCGGGTGTAGTACCAGTAGCCGCCCTTGCGGGCCGGCACCGAGAGGTCGGTCTCCTGGGTGCGCCTCTTGATCTCGCCGTAGAGCGTCTCCCGGAGCGCTGCCAGGGGGGCGGTGACGGCCTCGGTGTAGTCGTTCTCGGCGGTCAGGTAGGCGATCGTCTCCGGGTCGTCCTTGGCGGCAAGCCATGCGTACTCGTCGATGACGGTGTCGCCGTGGTGGGTGCGTTCGGTCGGGACCCGCTTGGCGACGGGGGCGACGGGCGTCTCAGTGCTCACATCGGCCACGTTACCGCCCCCGACACTCCCGGGCCGGCATCGACCGTTGGCAAAGATTCGAACATGTGTACGATAAGCGCCGTGGGGACATCGACGACAGCGGTGAAGCGGGCAGCCAGTGGGGGGATCGGCCAGCGACTGGCCGAGATCTGTGGAGAACGATTCGTCCGTCCGGCCGGGATGGCCGACGGGGTGGCCGGTGCCTCGGCGAGCTGGGTCGCCGCGCCGGGCACGGCGCAGGCGGTGAGCGCCGTGATGCGGGTCGCCGCCGACCACGCACTCTCGGTGGTGCCGCGTGGGGCCGGCACCAAAATGGACTGGGGCGCGCCGCCGTCGCGGGTGGACGTGGTGCTGGACACGGGGCGGCTCGCCGGTGTGTGGCACCACTCCGCGGACGACCTGGTCGCTGAGGTCGGTGCCGGCACGCCGGTGCGGGCGGTGCAGGCCGCGCTGGCTCAAGCCGACCGGCGACTACCGCTCGACGTGCCGTCGCCGGACGCCACCATCGGCGGGATGGTCGCCGCCGACGAGACCGGTCCGCTGCGACACCGCCACGGCTCGGCCGGTGACCGGCTGCACGGGCTGAGTTACGTCGACGCGGCCGGGGTGCTGCACCACGTCGGCGGGTGGTCGGCCGGGGAGACCGCCGGATTCGACCTGGCCCGGCTGCTCTGCGGCTCCAACGGAGCGCTCGGCGTGCTGGTCTCGGCGACGCTGCGGGTCCAGCCGATCCCGGTGAGCCGGCTCTGGGTCTCCCGACCGGTCCGGTCGCCGCTGGAGATGCACGACCTGGTCCGGCTCATCCACGGAGCCTGGCTGAGCCCGGCGGCGATCGAGGTCGACCTGCCGAAGGACGGCGACGATGGTGGGTTCGGCCCCGGCCCGTCGGCCGCCGGCAGCCTCGCCGTGCTGCTCGAGGGCGGTCAGGCGGACGTGGGGGGCAGGGTGGCCCGGCTGGTCGAGCTGCTCGGCGCCGACTGCCGGGTCGACACCAGGGCGCCGACCTGGTGGGGGCGCTACCCGTTCGCCGCCGACGACGTCGCGCTCCGCATCGACGTGCCCGCAGCCGACCTGCACGCCGCGCTCTACTCGATGACCGACGCCGCCGGCCTGCCGGTGCCGATCCGGGGTTCCGCCGGACTCGGCGTGGTCTACGCCGCGCTCCCCGGTTACGTCGCGCCCGAACAGATCGGCTCGATCCTCACGGTGGTGCGTCGGGTGCTGCTCGCCCGCAACGGCCGGTGCGTGGTGCTGGCCGCTCCGCCCCGGATCCGCGAGCAGATCGACTTCTGGGGGCAACTGCCCACCCTGCCGCTGCTCCGGCAGGTCAAGAACCGCTTCGACCCGCGCCACCGGCTGGCGCCCGGGCGCTACACCGGCGGCCTGTGAATCGGCCGCCTCCGCAGGACCGCTGACGCCCGGCACCGCCCACCAGCAGGGTGCCGGGCGTCAGCCCTGTCACCGCTCGGGTGACAGGGCCCCGCCGTCACTGCTGCGGGTAGCGGACGGCCCGGTAGTAGCCGCTCTGGATCCAGTTCGGGTAGCTGGGCGCCAACTTGCTGACCTCGTCCAACTCGGTCAGGTCCTGCTCGGTCAGGGTCAGGTCGACGGCGCCGATGTTGTCGGTGAGCTGGTGTGGCTTGCGGGCGCCGACGGTGACGCTGGTGATGCCCGGCTGCGCCAGCACCCAGGCCAGGGATACCTGGGCGATGCTGGCGTCGTGCCGCTCGGCGACGTTCCGGACCACGTCGAGGATGTCGTATCCGCGCTCGGGGTCGACCGGCGGGAAGTCCGGGAAGCCCTCGGCACCACGCCGGCCGGTGGCGTCACTGGCCTCACGGCTGAACTTGCCGGTCAGGAAGCCGGCGGCGAGCGGGGCCCAGACGAAGACGCCGACGTTCTCGTTGCGCGCCATCGGCAGCACGTCCCGCTCGGCCTCCCGTCCCACCAGGGAGTAGTAGCTCTGGATGGCGGCGAAGCCGTTCAGGTTGAGTCGGCCGGAGACCCCCAGGGCCTTGCTGACCTGCCATGCCTCGTGGTTGGCGGCGGCGATGTAGCGGATCTTGCCCTGACGTACGGCGTCGTCGAGGGTGCGCAGCGTCTCCTCGAACGGTGTCAGGTGATCGAAGTTGTGCATCATGTAGACGTCGATGTAGTCGGTCTGGAGTCGCCGCAGGCTTCCCTCCAGGCTCCGCATCAGGTGCGTCCGGCTCTGCCCCACGTCGTTCGGCCCGGGACCGGAGCGAGCGTGCCCCTTGGTGGTCAGGACCACGTCGTCGCGGCGGCCCTTGAGGATCTCGCCGAGCTGCTCCTCGCTCTCGCCGTCGCCGTAGACGTCGGCGGTGTCGATCAGGTTGACCCCGCCGTCGAGCGCGGCGTCGACGACCTTCCGCGAGTCCGCCAGTCCCAGACCTCCGACCATGTCCCAGACCGGACCGGAGCCGCCGAAGGTCATCGCGCCGAGAGAAACCTCCGAGACATAAAGCCCGGTACGGCCCATCAAGCGGTATTTCACTGCTGCTCCCCAGTAATCACGTTGAGTGCGCCGCCGCTCGGGCGGCTCGAATTCCTACCCGATTCGCCGGACAGATTGCCGGACAGTGTGTCCGGCGGAACCACCATACCCGCCCCGCACGAGAAGCTGTCCACCTCACCCCGCTCCGGAATCCGCTGGTCAGGGCCGGGCCACCGGCTGACTCCCGCGTGCCGGCAGGGGGTGAATGCCCGGTTACGCCGAGGAGATGCCCTCGGCCACGCGGCGAACCTCGCTCGGCGCGGTGCAGCCTGGCCGTGGCCCGAAGGGCGCGGCTCGGAGGCGATGGCTCGGAGGGGGCAGTCCGGCCGTGGCTCCAGCGAGGGAGGGTGGAGGGGAAGGGTGGGGGGAGACCGAGGGGAGGCTACGGCCGGCGGGAGTAGACGCCGTACCACCAGATTTTGGCCAACTCGGCGGCGAAGACGGCGTCGCCGCTGCTGTCGCCCGGGTTCAGGGCCACGTGGTCGGCGAGGGCGCGGTCGCCACCGACGATGATTATTCGGACGGCGTACTGGACATCGATGTCAGTCGTCAGCTCACCGGCAGCCTGCGCGTCGGTGAGCGCCCGTACCCCGAAGTCGACGAACCGGTTGTGCCCGCTGACCCAGAACTCGCGCACGCTCGGGTCGTACGCGGCCACCTCGTTGAGCGCGGCGAGCACGGCGGCGTACTCCCGGTAGACCCGGATGACACGCTGGAACGTCTCGACCAGCGGGTCGAGACCATCCGACAGCCGCCACGTGGTCGCGATGTCGTAGCCGGTCGTCCGCATGGTGTTGGCGAGCCGCACGAGCAGCTCGCTCTTGTCTCTGAAGTGGGTGTAGAAGGTCGAACGGGCGACGCCCGCCTCGGCGGCGATCCGTTGCACGCCGAGCTCGGTGAAGCTCGCCCCCTCGGCGAGCAGCCGCTCGGTCGCGGCGAGGATCTGGTTCTCGATCGTGGCCCGGCGGGCGGGGTCGGTTGCGCGTCGGGTGATCGATGGCATGCGGGTGAGTCTAAATCGCCTGCTCGCGAATGGTCCGGACCAGGCAGTCCAGGACACGTCGATCGGACGGCAGCGCGTCGGTCAGACGGGGACACCCTCGTTGCGCAGGACCAGGATCGCGATGTCGTCGCGCGGGGTCTCGCCGGAGAACCCGATCGCGGTGGAGCGGAGCCGGGCGGCGACCACGTCGGCCGAATAACCGGCCAGTGGTGCGGCGGCGTCCCGGAGCCGGTCGAGGCCGAACAGCTCCCGACCGCGCCGTCGCTCGGTGACCCCGTCGGTGTAGAAGATCAGCGCGTCGCCCGGACCGAGCGGCACGTCGGCCGACGGGGTGGCGATCGAGTCGAGCAGGCCGAGCGCGGTGCCGCCGGTGCCGACAAACGAGGCCCGGCCATTGCCGCGTACGAGCACCGGGCGGTCGTGCCCGGCCAGGTGCAGTTCGACCGAGAGCTGCCCGTCGTGGCGCTGCCCCACGGCGGCCAGGGCCAGCGTGCAGTAACGTCCGCCGCCCCGCTCCACCAGCGTCTCGTTGAGCCGGGCGAGGGCTTCGGGCAGCGGCTTGCCGTCGCCGACCAGCACCCGGATCACGTCCCGGACCAGCCCGGTCACCGCCGCCGCCTGCACTCCCTTGCCGGAGACGTCACCGACCACCACCAGCCACCGGCCGTCCGGCAGCGGCAGGACGTCGTAGAAGTCGCCACCCACGTCGGCGTCGTCGCCGGTCGGTACGTACTCGGCGGCAAAACCGATGCCGTCCACCACCGGGAGCACCGGTGGCAGCAGCGACTGCTGGAGGGTGTGCGCGACCCGCCGCCGCTCGGCGTGGATGCGCGCGTTCTCGATCGCCAGGGCCGCTCGCCGGGCCACGTCCTCCAGCACCGCGACCTCGTCCGGGTCGTGCCGGTGCCGCAGGTGCCGGCCGACGGCGAGGGTGCCGAGGCGCTGACCCCGGGCGACCAGTGGCACGGCAAAACCGTCCATCGGGCCGCCGATCGGCACCTGGGAGCCGCTCCGGGACGCCTCGCGCAGCCGCGCCTGGACCGAGTCCGGGCCCTCGTCGTTGAGCACCTTGTGCAGCTCGGGCAGGACCGCCTCGTCGGCGTGGCTGGCCGCGGCGAGCTTGAGCCGGCCCCACTCGTCGGCCGTGTGCACCGCGCACCACTGACCGAGCCGGGGCACCACCAACTGCGGGATCAGTGCCATGGTCAGGTCGACGTCCAGCGACTGGGCGAGCAGTTCGCTGGCCTCGGCGAGAAAGGTCAACCAGGTCTGCCGGCGTACGTCCGCCCGGCGCAGCCGGTCGTTCTCCAGGTGCAGCGAGAGCCGTTCGGCGACCAGGGCGGCGAGCGGCTGGGCGTAACCCGAGGGGGCCGCGTCGAGTTCTAGTTCCCCGTGGTACGGCCGGTGTACGGCGAGCGGCACCCGGAGCAGGTCGTCCCCGGCCCGGGGCAGCCGGCCGTAGCGGGCGAGCACCTGGGAACCGTTGCCGTCGCCCCGGTCCAGCCGTACGCTCCCACCGGCCGCGCCGACCATCTCGCCGACCCGGGCCAGCAGGTTTCCGGCGAAGTCCGGCAGTGGGTCGTCCGCGTACGACTCGGGCACGATCTGCATCAGTGCGCTCAGCGCACCGGCACTCGGCACCGCGCCGGCCGCCTTCGCGGCGACGGGAGAGGACGCGTCGCCCTGCCCGGGGGCGGCCACGGGTGGCGGTGCGGACTTGCGGTCGAGCCGGAACCAGACGCCCTTGCCGGTGGGTAGGTGGGTGGTGCCCCACCGGCTGGCGAAGTGGTCGACCAGCAGCAGGCCGCGCCCTCTTTCCGACACCTCGGAAATGTCCGTCAGGTCGTTCTTCGGGCGGGCGGTCACCTTTTCGATCCGCCCGACGGCGAAGTCGGAAACCGTGACGGTCAATCCGTTCTCGTCCGCCACGACCTCGATGTCCAGCTCTGTCCCGGCATGCTCCACCGCGTTGGTGGAGAGCTCGGTGGTGAGCAGGAGTGCCTCGTTGAGCAGCTCGTCCAGTTTCGCCTCGGCGAGCACCGACCGCACGATCGCCCGTGCGGCGGCCGGCGTGCGGCGATCGGCGGGCAGTCGTACCCGCCGGACGCGCTCGTCCGTACCGTCCTCGAACGGCCCCCCGATTTCCGCTGACACGATCTCATCCTCCACCGACAGCCTGCCGGTGCCAAGCCTGCCGGCACGCCGCAGCAGCTCAGCACGGGCTGGTCTCGACGCGTCCGGAGCACAATGATGGGGGTGCCGCGACGGCACCGGGCCGGTCAGGTGCCCGGTCCGACCTGCGGCGAACCCCGGTCCCACCCCCGGCGAACTGAGCGAGGAAGTATGACCACGGCGAAACAACTGTCCGCCGCGGACCCGTCGATCAGTGACGACAGGGTCCTTCTCGGCGAACTCGCCGAGGCGCTGCGGCGGGTACGCCGTGGCGACCTCAAGGTACGGCTGCCGCGTCGCGCGGGGGTCGCGGGCGAGGTCGCCGACGCCTTCAACGAGGTGGTCTCCCTCCAGGAGCGGCAGAACCTCGACCTGAGGCGGGTCAGCCGGATCGTCGGCCGGGACGGCCGGCTCACCGAGCGGCTCGACGAGGAGGGCTTCGACGGGGCCTGGGCGGACGGGCAACGGGCGGTCAACTCACTGATCGACGACCTGACCAACCCGACCACCGAGATCGCCCGGGTGATCGTGGCGGTCGCCGACGGTGACCTGTCCCAGCACATGGCGCTGGAGATGGACGGTCGCCCGCTGCGTGGTGAGTTCCTCCGGATCGGTCGCACCGTGAACACCATGGTCGACCAGCTCTCCTCCTTCTCCAACGAGGTGACCCGGGTGGCCCGTGAGGTGGGCACCGAGGGTGAGCTGGGCGGCCAGGCCGACGTACGCGGGGTCGCCGGCACCTGGAAGGACCTCACCGAGTCGGTCAACACGATGGCCTCGAACCTGACCTATCAGGTGCGATCGATCTCACAGGTCGCCACGGCGGTGGCCCGGGGCGACCTGTCGCAGAAGATCACCGTGTCGGCCAAGGGCGAGGTGGCCGAGCTGGCCCACACCTTCAACTCGCTCACCGACACCCTCCGGCTCTTCGCCGAGCAGGTGACCCGGGTGGCCCGTGAGGTGGGCACCGAGGGCAAGCTCGGCGGCCAGGCCGAGGTGCCGAACGTGGCGGGCACCTGGAAGGACCTGACCGACAGCGTCAACTCGATGGCGTCGAACCTGACCTCGCAGGTGCGAAACATCGCCCAGGTGTCGACGGCGGTGGCCCGGGGCGACCTGAGCCAGAAGATCACCGTGGCCGCGCAGGGCGAGATCCTCGAACTGAAGGACACCGTCAACACGATGGTGGACCAGTTGTCGTCGTTCGCCGACGAGGTGACCCGGGTGGCCCGTGAGGTGGGCATCGAGGGCAAGCTCGGCGGTCAGGCCCAGGTACGCGGCGTCTCCGGCACCTGGCGGGACCTGACCGAGAACGTGAACCAGCTCGCCGGCAACCTCACCTCCCAGGTTCGGAACATCTCCCAGGTCTCCACGGCGGTGGCGAAGGGTGACCTGTCGCAGAAGATCACGGTGGATGCCCGGGGCGAGATCCTGGAGTTGAAGT
>NZ_JBJDPS010000003.1:0-855438 GCF_044901685.1 Micromonospora sp. NPDC050397 | reverse complement strand
TCGACGGTCAACACGATGGTGGACCAGTTGTCGTCGTTCGCCGACGAGGTGACCCGGGTGGCCCGTGAGGTGGGCACCGAGGGCAAGCTCGGCGGTCAGGCCCAGGTGAAGGGGGTCTCCGGCACCTGGCGGGACCTGACCGACAACGTGAACTCGATGGCGTCGAACCTGACGTCGCAGGTGCGCAACATCGCCTCGGTGACCACGGCGGTGGCGAAGGGTGACCTGTCGCAGAAGATCACGGTGGATGCCCGGGGCGAGATCCTGGAGTTGAAGTCGACGGTCAACACGATGGTGGACCAGTTGTCGTCGTTCGCCGACGAGGTGACCCGGGTGGCCCGTGAGGTGGGCACCGAGGGCAAGCTCGGCGGCCAGGCCCAGGTACGCGGCGTCGCCGGCACCTGGCGGGACCTGACCGACAACGTGAACTCGATGGCGTCGAACCTGACCTCGCAGGTGCGCAACATCGCCCAGGTGTCGACGGCGGTGGCCCGGGGCGACCTGAGCCAGAAGATCACCGTGGACGCGCAGGGCGAGATCCTGGAGTTGAAGTCGACGGTCAACACGATGGTGGACCAGTTGTCGTCGTTCGCCGACGAGGTGACCCGGGTGGCCCGCGAGGTGGGCACCGAGGGTGAACTCGGTGGTCAGGCCGAGGTGAAGGGGGTCTCCGGCACCTGGCGGGATTTGACGGACAACGTGAACTCGATGGCGTCGAACCTGACCTCGCAGGTGCGCAACATCGCCTCGGTGACCACGGCGGTCGCCCGGGGCGACCTCGGTCAGAAGATCACGGTGGACGCGCAGGGCGAGATTCTGGAGCTGAAGAACACCATCAACACCATGGTCGACCAGTTGTCGTCGTTCGCCGACGAGGTGACCCGGGTCGGCCGCGAGGTGGGCATCGAGGGCAAGCTCGGCGGTCAGGCCCAGGTGAAGGGCGTTTCCGGCACCTGGCGCGACCTGACCGAGAACGTCAACCAGCTCGCCTCCACCCTGACCACCCAGTTGCGCGCGATCGCCCAGGTGTCGACCTCGGTGACCCGGGGTGACCTGACCCAGCGGATCACGGTCGAGGCGCAGGGTGAGGTCGCCGACCTGAAGGACAACATCAACCAGATGATCGTCACGCTGCGGGAGACCACCAAGAAGAACGCCGAGCAGGGTTGGCTCGACTCCAACCTGGCCCGGATCGGTGGCCTCCTGCAGGGGCAGCGCGACCTCGGCGAGGTCTGCCGGATGATCATGATGGAGGTCACCCCGCTGGTCGACGCGCAACTCGGCGCGTTCTTCCTGGCCGACACCGAAGAGGCGGTGATGCGGCTGCGGTTGACCGCGTCGTACGGCTATGTCGCGCGGCACCACAACGTCACCTTCGGTCCGGGCGAGGGACTGGTCGGGCAGGCGGCACTCTCCCGGCGCACGATCCGGGTGAACGTGCCGGACGGCAAGCTCACGGTCCGGTCCGGGCTCGCCGCCACGCCCCCGGCCGACCTGGTGGTGCTGCCGGTGCTCTTCGAGGGCGAACTGCTCGGCGTGATCGAGTTCGCCAGCGTCGCCGCCTTCTCCGAACTGCACATCACCTTCCTGGAACGGCTGGTGCTGACCATCGGCATCGCGGTCAACACCATCCAGGCCAACCGGCGTACGGAGGAACTGCTCGCCCAGTCCCAGCGACTCGCGCACGAGTTGCAGGAGCAGTCCGCCGAACTCCAGCGCACCAACGCGGAGCTGGAGGACAAGGCGCAACTGCTCTCCGAGCAGAAGGGCAACATCGAGACCAAGAACCGGGAGATCGAGATGGCCCGGATCGGTCTGGAGGAGAAGGCGCAGCAGCTCACCCGGGCGTCGGCGTACAAGTCGGAGTTCCTGGCCAACATGAGCCACGAGCTGCGTACGCCGCTCAACTCACTGCTGCTCCTGGCCCGGCTGCTGGCGGACAACTCGGAGCAGAACCTGACCGAGAAGCAGACCGAGTTCGCCCGGACCATCCACAGTGCGGGCTCGGACCTGCTCCGGCTGATCGACGACATCCTCGACCTGTCCAAGATCGAGGCGGGCCGGATGGACGTGGAGCCGACCGAGGTGCGGTTCGCCGAGGTCCGAGGCTACGTCGAGCAGGCGTTCGCGCCGCAGGCCGAGGAGAAGGGTCTGGACTTCCAGGTGCGGGTCTCCCGGGACCTGCCGGCCGCGGTGATCACCGACGCGCAGCGGCTCCAGCAGATCCTGCGCAACCTGCTCTCCAACGCGGTCAAGTTCACCGACAACGGCGCGGTCACGCTCCGGATCGCGCCGGCACCGGAGGGCACGTACTTCGACGTGCCGGCGCTGGCCACGGCCCGGCAGGTGGTCGCGTTCACCGTGATCGACACCGGCATCGGCATCTCGGACGACAAGCTGTCGCTGATCTTCGAGGCGTTCCAGCAGGCGGACGGCACCACCAGCCGGCGCTACGGCGGGACCGGTCTCGGGCTGTCGATCAGCCGGGACCTGGCCCGGCTCATCGGCGGCACGATCACGGTGTCGTCGGCACCCGGTCAGGGCTCGACCTTCACCCTCTTCGTGCCGGACGTGCTGGCGCCGGACGCGGTGGTCGCCCCGATGCCGCTGCCGGCCGCGCCGGTCCGCAACGACCTGCCGCCGCTGCTCCGCCCGACCGAGGTCGAGCGGATGAACGCCCCGGTCACCCGTCAACTCGACGGCGCCACCGTACTGATCATCGACGACGACGTACGCAACGTCTTCGCGTTGACCAGCGCGTTGGAGCTGCACGGGATGACGGTGCTCTACTCGGACAACGGGGTGGACGGCGTACGGCTGCTGGCCGAGCATCCGGAGGTCGATATCGTACTGATGGATGCGATGATGCCGGATCAGGACGGGTACGAAACGACCCGGGCGATTCGTCGTAACCACCGATTCGCTGACCTGCCGGTCGTCTTCCTGACCGCGAAGGCCATGCCGGGCGACCGAGAGTCGGCGCTCGGTGCCGGGGCCAGCGACTACATCACCAAGCCGGTCGACCTGGACGAGCTGATCGAACTGATGGCCTCGTGGGTCAACGGCGGTGGACGGGAGATGCCCAGTGAGTGAGTACGACAGCGAGGCGGCAGTCCGATGAGCGAGGTGGCGAAGGCGCTCCTGGTCGACGACCGGCGGGAGAACCTGCTCGCCCTGGAGGCGATCCTCCAGGGCCTTCCGGTGCACTCGGTGGCGGTGGAGAGCGGCGAGGCGGCGCTGAAACAGCTCCTGGTCGACGACTTCGCGGTGATCCTGCTGGACGCCCAGATGCCGGACATGGACGGGTTCGAGACCGCCAGCCACATCAAACGGCGGGAGCGGACCCGGCACGTACCGATCATCTTCCTGACCGCCGCGGACCGGGACGCCCAGCTCGCGCTCCGGGGTTACGCGGTCGGCGCGGTCGACTACCTCACCAAGCCGTTCGACCCCTGGGTGCTGCGGGCGAAGGTTTCCGTCTTCGTCGACCTCTGGACCAAGAACCGGCAACTCGTGGCCCAGTCCGAGGTGGTACGCGAGCGCAACGCCCAGTGGCGCAACCTGACCGACGCGGTGGACGAGGCGACCCGGCTGCTCCGTACGGACGACGCGGACGCCCGCGAGCGCGCGGTCGAACTCCTCGAACAGGCCCGCTGGGGCACCACCTCCTGAGGCGTAAGGAAGGGCCCCTTATTAACGCATAGCGTTAATAAGGGGCCCTTCCTTACGTGGGTTTAGCTGTTGGCGGGTTCGTTGCGGATCATGAGGGCGGAGCGCAGGCCGGTGATGTCCAGCACCCGCAGCAGGAAGTCGCCGACGTTGGTCAACACCAGCAGGGACTGGGCGTGACTCGCCTTGCGGCTGAGCACGACCAGGGTGCCGAGCCCCTGTGAGTCGCAGAAGGTGACACCGCTCAGGTCCAGCACCACGCGCGGCGGCGCGTCCGAGAGCACCTCGTTGACGGCGCCGGAGAGGCGACTGGCGGTGAGCATGTCAATCTCGCCGGCGAGGCTCAGGGTCACCTCGTCGGCGGTCCGCTGGACCGCGATGGTCAGCTCCGCTCGCTCCACCGGATCAGCGTATCGCGATCTAGATGACTCGGCCGGGTGGAGGCGTGCCGCCGCGCTGCGGGGCGAACCGGGTCGGGTCCGACCGGCGGTGGACGTGAGCGGGGTAACCGCAGCAGGGGTGGTTACCGGGCTGCCCGGCCGCGCTGACAGAATGGCGGCACCGTGACCGATACGTATCCTGCCGGCGCCGGCCCCTACCCGGCCGAGGCCCCGGCCTCCGAAGCCCTGTTCGACCGCGCCCGCGCCATCGTGCCGGGCGGGGTCAACTCTCCCGTACGCGCGTTCCGGGCGGTCGGCGGGACACCCCGCTTCATGGTCCGGGGTGCCGGTCCGTGGCTGTTCGACGCGGACGGTCGGCGTTACGTCGACCTGGTCTGCTCCTGGGGACCACTGATCGCCGGGCACGCGCACCCCGAGGTGGTCGCCGCGGTCCAGGCCGCCGCCGCACTCGGCACCAGCTTCGGCACGCCGACCCCCGGCGAGGTCGAACTCGCCGCCGAGATCGTCGCGCGTACGCCGGTGGAGCAGGTGCGGCTGGTCAATTCCGGCACCGAGGCCACCATGTCGGCGATCCGGCTGGCCCGTGGCTTCACCGGCCGGTCCAAGGTCGTGAAGTTCGCCGGCTGCTACCACGGGCACGTGGACGCGCTGCTCGCGGCGGCCGGTTCCGGCGTGGCGACGCTGGGACTGCCGGACTCGCCCGGGGTGACCGGTGCGGCGGCCGGCGACACGATCGTGCTGCCGTACAACGACGTGACCGCCGTCGAGGCCGCCTTCGCCGCCGAGGGCGAGCACATCGCCGCGATCATCACCGAGGCGGCGCCGGGCAACATGGGCGTCGTCGCGCCCCGGGACGGCTTCAACGCGAAGCTGGCGAGCACCGCCCACGCGTACGGCGCGCTGCTGGTGGTGGACGAGGTGATGACCGGGTTCCGGGTGTCCAAGGGTGGCTGGGCCGGGCACGAGCCGGTCGACGCCGACCTGTTCACGTACGGCAAGGTGATGGGTGGTGGCCTGCCGGCCGCGGCCTTCGGCGGCCGAGCCGAGATCATGTCCCGGCTGGCGCCGGCCGGGCCGGTCTACCAGGCCGGCACGCTGTCCGGTAACCCGCTCGCCTGCGCCGCCGGCCTGGCCACGCTCCGGCTCGCCGACGACGCGCTCTACCAGCGGCTGGACACCACCGCCGCCACCGTGGGCAAGCTGGCCAGCGAGGCGTTGGCCGCCGCCGGGGTGGCCCACCAACTGTCGTACGCGGGCAGCATGTTCTCGATCTTCTTCACCGAGAACGACGTGGTCGACTTCGACTCCGCCCGTACCCAGGACGTGGCCCCGTTCCGGGCGTTCTTCCACGCCATGCTGGCCCACGGCGTGTACCTGCCGCCGAGCGCCTTCGAGTCGTGGTTCGTGTCGGCGGCGTTGGACGACGCCGCGCTGGAGCAGTACGCGGCGGCTCTGCCGGCTGCGGCGGCAGCGGCCGCGGCGGTCAGTCACGGGGGGTAGGCGAGTGAGCAAGACGGTCGTGCACGTGCTGCGGCACGGCGAGGTGTACAACCCGGACAAGATCCTCTACGGTCGGCTGCCCGGTTTCCGCCTCTCCGAGTTGGGTGTCCAGATGGCCAAGGCGGCGGCGCAGTCGCTCGCCGACCGGGACCTCGCGTACGTGGTGGCCAGTCCGCTGGAGCGGGCGCAGCAGACCGCCGAGCCGATCGCGGCCCAGTTCGGGCTCCCGGTGGCGGTCGACGACAAGCTGATCGAGAGCGCCAACTGGTTCGAGGGGAAGCGGGTCTCGCCGGGTGACGGGTCGTTCAGCGACCCGCGTAACTGGTGGGTGCTGCGCGACCCGGTGACCCCGTCCTGGGGCGAGGCGTACCGGGTCATCGCCGAGCGGATGTTCGCCGCCGTGCACGCCGCCCGGGTGGCCGCCGAGGGGCACGAGGCGGTCTGTGTCTCGCACCAGCTCCCGATCTGGACCCTGCGCCGGTACGTCGAACGCAAGCGGCTCTGGCACGACCCGCGTAAGCGCCAGTGCGGGCTGGCCAGCCTCACCTCGTTCCACTTCGAGGGCGCCAAGGTGGTCGGTATCGGTTACTCCGAGCCCGCCGCCCACCTGGTCGCCATGTCGCCGACCGCGCGGACGGCCAAGGGGGCTTGACAGCATGAGGCGCTCGCCGCGGGTCTGGCTCGGCACCCTGCTCTCCGCCGTCGCGGTGGTGGCGTTGGCCGGCTGCTCCGGCGAGAGCTGGGAGGAGAAGTGCTCGACCAACGCCGACCAGGCGCTCGAGTGTGCCCCGGCGGACCGGGCACCCGCTCCGAAGTTCGGCGGTGAGCTGCTCGACGGCGGCCGGTACGACGTCTCCCAGGACCGTGGCCAGGTCGTCGTGGTCAACTTCTGGGGCTCCTGGTGCCCGCCCTGCCGGGCCGAGGCGGACGACCTCGAAGCGACCTACGTGGCGACCCGGGACCTCGGTGTCCGGTTCCTGGGGGTGAACGTCCAGGACGGTCGGGACAAGGCCAAGGCGTTCGAGCAGAGCCTCAAGGTGACCTATCCGAGTCTGTTCGACCCGGGCAACCGGGTCGCACTCACCTTCGAGGTGCCGCCGAGCAGCACCCCGGCGACGATCGTGCTCGACCGGGACGGCCGGATCGCGGCGGTGTTCCGCAAGCCCGTACTCCGTTCGATGTTGGAACCGGTGGTGACCCGGATCGCGGCCGAGAAGCCGGCGACCGGCGGCGCCCCGCCGATTCCACCGTCCCCGTCCACCACCGGCACCCCGGTCGACGCCGGCTCCCCGGCTCCGGTCGGAACCGGCTCCCCGACTCCGGTCGCACGCTGATGGGCGACACCTTCGCGAACCTCGCCGAGAGTGGACCGCTGCTGCTGGCGTTCGGCGCGGCGGCCCTCGCCGGCCTGGTCAGCTTCCTCTCCCCGTGCATCCTGCCGCTGGTGCCCGGCTACCTGTCGTACGTCACCGGCCTCGCCGGCGCCGACCTCGACGCCTCCCGGGTTAGGAAGGGCCCCCAGTTATCGGATTCAGTTGTAGAAGGGGCCCTTCCTAACGCCTCAGCCGAGGGCGAGAGCGGCGGCGGTGGGGTGGCGGTGGCCGTACGTGGTGCGGGGGCGGTGAAGGGGCGGGTGCTCGCCGGCACGCTCCTGTTCATCACCGGCTTCACCATCGTGTACGTGCTCAGCGCCATCCTTGCCGCCAGCGCCGGGCAACTGCTCGCCACCCACCGGCGGGCGCTGGAGATCGGGATCGGCGCGCTGATCATCCTGCTCGGGCTCGCCTTCCTCGGGCTGATCCCCGGCCTGCAACGGGAGTTCCGGATCCAGCGGCTGCCGGCGGCCGGGCTGATCGGGGCACCGGTCTTCGGCGCGGTCTTCGCCCTCTCCTGGCTGCCCTGCTCCGGGCCGACGCTCGGCGCGGTGCTGGGCATGGCCGCGGTGAGCGGACAGACCGACCGGGCGGCGTTGCTGGCGGTCGCGTACTGCCTCGGGCTCGGGCTGCCGTTCGTGATCTTCGGGCTGGCCTTCCGGCGCCTGCTCGGGGTCTTCAAGGCGATCCGGCGCAACAGCCTCTGGGTCACCCGGATCGGTGGCGCGCTGCTGGTCGTGGTCGGCCTCGCCCTGGTCACCGGCGGTTGGCTCGACTTCGTGATCTGGTTGCAGACCACCTTCGGCGTCGGTGAGGTCAGCATCTGATGGGGAGCGTCGAGGAACGTACCGACACGGGCGCCGGGCGGGGCACCACGACAGAGGTCGACCCGCCGAGGGTACGGGGGACGAACCGCCTGGTCGCGCTGCTGCGCAACTCCTGGCGGCAGCTCACCAGCATGCGTACGGCGCTGATCCTGCTCTTCCTGCTCGCGGTGGCGGCGATCCCTGGCTCGGTGCTGCCGCAGCGCAACATCAGTCCGGAGAAGGTCGACGAGTACTTCCGGGCCCACCCCGACCTGGCCCCGGTGCTCGACCGGATCGGCGGGTTCGACGTCTTCGCCTCGATCTGGTTCTCCGCGATCTACCTGCTGCTCTTCACGTCGCTGGTGGGCTGCATCGTGCCGCGCATGCGCGACCACGTACGCACGCTGCGCTCCGTACCGCCGGCGGGTCCGAAGCGGATGGACCGGTTGCCGCAACACGCGGTCCTGGCCGAGCTGGACGGGACCGGGCGGCAGGCCGTCGCGGAGGCGGGCGGCGAGCTGCCGGCGATCGCGGCCATGTTGCGCAAGCGGCGGTGGCGGGTGGCGGTGCACGGCGACACCGTCGCTGCCGAGAAGGGCTACCTCAAGGAGAGCGGCAACCTGCTCTTCCACATCTCGCTGCTGGCCATGCTCGTCGCGGTCGCGCTCGGCTCCTGGTACGGCTGGCACGGCAACCGGCTGCTGGTCGCCGGCAAGGACCACTCGTTCTGTAGCACCATCGACCAGTTCAGCGAATCCGGCCTCGGGCCCCGGGTGCGGGACACCGACCTGCCCGGGTTCTGCCTGGAGTTGACCAACTTCAAGGCCCGGTTCCTCCCCTCCGGGCAGCCGGAGTCGTTCAGCGCCTCGGTGCTGGTCGACGAGGACGGCGGCGCGCAGCGACCGGCCGACTTCTCGGTCAACTCGCCGCTGCGGCTCAACGGTGCGAGCGTCTACCTGCTCGGACACGGTTACGCCCCGGTGATCCGGTACACCGACCGCAACGGCAAGTCGATCACCGTCACATCGCCCTTCCTGAGCAACGACGGCAATCTGACCAGCGAGGGTGTGGCCACCTTCCCCGACGTCAACCTGGACCCGAAGACCGGCGAACGGGACCCGAAGCTCCAGGTCGCGTTCGAGGGGATCTACCTGCCGACCGCGCCGGACCAGCCACCCTTCGTACGCTCGCAGTTCCCCTCGGAGCGCAACCCGGCGCTGATGCTGATCGCCTACCGGGGCAACCTCGGTCTGGACGCCGGGCTGCCCGGATCGGTCTACAGCCTCAACCAGAAGCTGATCCGCGAGGGGAGGCTGACCCAGGTCGGTGAGGCGAAGCTGCTCCGCCCGAACGAGAGCTGGACCCTCGACGACGGCACGAAGGTCGAGTTCCTCGGCACCCAGCAGTACATCACCCTCTCCGTACGGCACGCGCCCGCTTCGACGCTGATGCTGGTCAGCTCGGTGCTGCTGCTGATCGGCCTGATGTTCGCGCTGTTCAGCCGGCGCCGTCGGGTCTGGTTCCGGGTGACTCCGGCCGCCCCGGAGAATGGTTCCACGACGGGCGGTAGTAGCTTGGTCGAGGCCGGTGGCCTACCGCGCACCGACTACGCCGGATTCGCCGACGAGTTCGACCAACTCGTCGCCGCGGTGAAACGCGGTGCCGGGAGCCGAGAAGGGACCGAGTAGATGGCCGCACTCTCCGACCAGCTCCTGGTGTTCACGATCCTGGGGTACCTGATCGCCATGATCAGTCACGCCGCGTCGTACGCCTTCGGCGGCAACGGCACGGTCGCCCGGATCGCCCGTCCGGCCCGGCAACTCGTCTCGGTGGGCGCGGGGGGCTCGACCTCCGACGACAGCGGCGCGGCGGATGTCCCGGACGACGGGGCGTTTGTCGGCAAGCTGCCGCCGAAGCCGACCGGCCGGGTCGTGGTCGCCGCCCGGATCGCCCTGGTGGCCACCCTGATCGCCACCGCGCTGCACCTCGGCGCACTGGTCACCCGGGGGGTCGCGGCGGACCGGCTGCCCTGGGGCAACATGTACGAGTTCGTGCTGTCGGTGACCTTCGTCGGTGCCGCCGGCTGGCTTTACCTGCTCTTCCGCTGGCCGGCCATCCGCCAGTTGGGGCTGCTGCTGAGCCTGGTGATGGTGGTGCTGCTCGGCATCGCCGGGCTGGTGCTCTACACCCCGGTGGTGCCACTGGTGCCGGCGCTGAACTCGTACTGGTTCGACATCCACGTAACCACGATCAGCTTCTCCTCCGGCATCCTGCTGCTCGCCTTCGTCCCCGCCGCGATGTATCTCCTGCGGGCCAGGTACGAGTCCGGCAAGCGCAGTTTCCCGTACGTGTTGGCGCGTAAGGCGCCGAGCGCGGTGACGCTCGAACGACTGACCTTCGGCCTCAACGCGTTCGCCTTCCCGATCTTCACCTTCGCGGTGATCGCCGGTGCGGTCTGGGCCGAGGCGGCCTGGGGGCGGGCGTGGGGCTGGGACCCGAAGGAGACCTGGGCGTTCATCTCCTGGGTGGTCTACGCCGGCTACCTGCACGCGCGGGCCACCCCGAGCGTGAAGCGCAACGTGGTCGCCTGGATCTCGATCCTCGGCTTCCTCACCATGCTGATGAACCTCTTCGGGGTGAACTTCTTCTTCACCGGCCTGCACTCGTACGCGGGCGTGAACTGACGCGGTAGAGCCGGGCTGCCCCGTGATCGCGGGGCTACCTGAGCCGGGCGATCGACTGATCTAGCTGTTGACAAGATGTCCTGCGGGCGCCAATCTTGACACTGACAAGCTCATTCGTCTCGCCACCCCGGAGCAGGCCGTGACCCCGGAAACCCGTACCACCGCCGCCATCCTGTTGATCACCGTCGGCACCATCGCGTTCGGCGGGCTGTCGCTGTTGATGAACCTGGTTCGTCGCATCCCCGGCTACCTCGACAACCCGGTGCGCCGCGCGCTGTGGACCGCCGGCCATGCCCACGCCGGAGTGCTCGTGCTCCTCGCGCTGGTGGCCATGCTCTACGTCGACCAGACGGACTGGTCCGACAGCCTGAAGATGGCGGTCCGCGGCCTGTTCGTCGCCGCCCCGATCCTGATGCCGCTCGGCTTCTTCCTCTCCGTCGTCCGGCCGTCGGACACCAAGCCGAACAAGCTGATCTGGCTGGTCGTGGCGGGCGGCGCCAGCCTCACCGCCGGCACGCTCCTGCTCGGCATCGGCCTGCTCTGACCGGTGACGCCGATCGGTGCCCGCGCCGGGCACCCCGGCTGAGTCGACCGGGCCGGGGGTGCGGGAGACTGGCGGGTATGGCCCGTGGCTTCCCGTACGCCGATCTCAAGGATTTTCTCGCCGCACTCGAGAGCGCGGGCGAGTTGCGCCGGGTGACCGTGCCGGTCGACCCCACGCTGGAGATCAGCGAGGTGGTCACCCGGACCGTCCGGGCCAACGGCCCGGCGCTGCTCTTCGAGCGCCCGACCCGGGGCGAGATGCCGGTCGCGGTCAACCTCTTCGGCACCGAACGCCGGATGGCCATGGCGCTCGGCGTGGACCGGCTCGACGAGATCGGCGACCGGATCGGCGCCCTGGTCAAGCCGGAGCTGCCGGTCGGCTGGTCCGGCATCCGGGACGGTCTCGGCAAGGTGCTCCAGCTCAAGTCGGTGCCGCCGAAGAAGGTCAAGACCGCTCCCTGCCAGCAGGTTGTCTACCGGGGCGCGGACGTCGACCTGGACCGCCTGCCCGGCCTACAGGTCTGGCCCGGCGACGGCGGGATCTTCCACAACTACGGGCTGACCCACACCAAGCACCCGGAGACCGGCAAGCGCAACCTCGGTCTCTACCGGTTGCAGCAGCACTCGCGGAACACCCTCGGCATGCACTGGCAGATCCACAAGGACTCGACCGCGCACCACGCGGTCGCCGAGCGCCGGGGTGAACGGCTCCCGGTCGCCATCGCGATCGGCAGCGACCCGGTGGTCAGCTACGCCGCCTCGGCCCCGCTCCCCGGTGACATCGACGAATACCTGTTCGCCGGTTTCCTGCGCGGCGAGCGGGTCGAGATGGTCGACTGTCTGACCGTGCCGTTGCAGGTGCCGGCGAACGCCCAGATCGTCCTGGAGGGCTACATCGAGCCGGGCGAGCGGCTGCCGGAGGGGCCGTTCGGCGACCACACCGGCTTCTACACCCCGGTCGAACCGTTCCCGGTGATGCACGTCGAGGTGATGACCACCCAGCGCGAGCCGGTCTACCACTCGATCGTCACCTCTCAGCCGCCGCAGGAGGACCACGGCCTGGGCAAGGCCACCGAGCGGATCTTCCTGCCCCTGCTCAAGCTGCTGATCCCGGACATCGTCGACTACGACATGCCGGCCGCCGGGGTGTTCCACAACTGCGTGATCGTCTCGATCCGCAAGCGCTACCCGAAGCACGCCCAGAAGGTGATGAACGCGATCTGGGGTGCCCACCTGCTCTCGCTGGCCAAGTTGATCGTGGTGGTCGACGAGGACTGCGACGTACACGACTATGCGGAGGTGGCGTTCCGCGCCTTCGGCAACGTCGACTACTCGCACGACCTGCTGGTCACCCAGGGTCCGGTGGACCACCTCGACCACGCGTCGTACCAGCAGTTCTGGGGCGGCAAGGCGGGCGTCGACGCGACCCGGAAGCTTCCCACCGAGGGTTACACCCGAGGCTGGCCGGAGGAGATGACCATGTCGCCCGAGATCCGGGCACTGGTCGACAAGCGCTGGAAGGAGTACGGAATACAGTGACCGCCGCTGCTACCACCGTGGCCGAGCGGCCGGGACGGGTGAAGTCGTTCCTGAAGCTCGTCATGATCGAGCACTCCGTCTTCGCGCTCCCGTTCGCCTTCCTCTCCGCGCTGGCCGCGATGTTCGTCGACGGCGGTCGGGTGCGCTGGGTCGACCTGCTGCTGATCACCGTCGCCATGGTCGGCGCCCGTACCTTCGCCATGGCGGCGAACCGGATCATCGACCGGCGGATCGACGCGCGCAATCCGCGTACGGCCGGGCGGGAGTTGGTCACCGGGGCGGTGAGCGTCCGGACCGCCTGGACCGGCGCGATCGTCGCCGTGCTCGTCTTCCTCGGTGCCGCCGCCGCGCTCAACCCGCTCTGCTTCGCCCTGGCCCCGCTCGCCGTGGCGCCGCTGATCCTCTACCCGTACGGCAAGCGGTTCACCGACTGGCCGCACGCCATCCTGGCGCTCGCGCAGGCGGTCGGCCCGGTCGGCGCCTGGCTCGCGGTGACCGGCACCTTCTCCGGTTCCGGCCCGGCCTGGCTGCTCGGTGCCGCGGTCGGGCTCTGGATCGGCGGATTCGACCTGATCTACGCCTGCCAGGACGCCGAGATCGACCGCGAGATCGGGGTACGCAGCGTTCCCGCCCGCTACGGCAAGCCCTTCGCGCTGCACCTGTCGACCGTGACGCACGTGGTGACGTTCGCGCTCTTCGTCTGGTTCGGCGTACTGATCGGGCTCGGCTGGCTGTTCTGGATCGGCCTGGTGCTGACCGTGGCGGCCTTCGCGTACCAGCACCTGGTGGTCACCCCGACCGACCTGTCCCGGGTCAACCGGGCGTTCTTCACCGCGAACGGCTTCGTCGCGATCGCGCTCTTCCTCTTCGCCCTGCTGGATCTGGTCTTCCGGCTGCACCTGCGAGCCTGAGCGGCCCGGGGGCGATCGGCCCGCCGTCCGGGGCGGTCGCGGCCCAGGCTGGCTCAGATCGCATCCCGGATGCCGTCCGGCGGGCGGACCGGGGGGACCGAGACCGTCAGTCCGGTGCTCTGCCGGTAGCGGCTGCTCTCCAGCGACCAGTCGATGGTGCCGCGCACCGAGAGACCGATGCCGTCCAGGTGGTCACGCAGGGCCCGGTCGATCGAGGGACCGAACGACGGTACGCCGGCCCGCAGCCCGCCGAACCGGTCCATCGTCTGCTGCCACCGTCGGACCACGGCCAGTACCGCCTCCCGCTCGGTCAGCCCCTCCGCGCGGCTCACCGCGAGCACCAGGTTGTGCCCGCCCGAGGTGGCCGCGTCCCGCCGCAGCGAGAGCAGGTCGTTGAACCAGGAGAGCAGGTCGTTGCCGGTGGCGGCGTATTCGCGTACCGCCGGGTGGTGGTAGACCGCGTCGGGCAGCGGTCGGCCGGTGACGAACTCGATCAACGTGTGCGACACGTACGCGGCCGAGGTGGCCCGACGCAGTTCCACGTACTCGGGCACGGTCGGGTGCCGACCGGTTGCCTTGTTGCTCGCTTCGACCAGTACGCCGTCCAGGTGGTGGGCGACCGCGTCCACGAACCGGTCCCGGGCGGCGGGGGAGAGCCGTCGGGACGGCACCCGCCAGGCGTCCACCAGCATCCGGCGCAGCGGCCCGGTGAAGCCGGGGTGGCGGGTACGCGGCCCGTCCCGGAGCAGCCGCAGGATGCCGTCGCGCAGGTCCCGGACGAACGCCGGGTCGGGTCCGGCGCTGCCGTCGCAGGCGTCGTCCAGCAGGAAGAACCAGGTGAAGAGCGCGGTGAGGGTGCGTAGGTCGGCGAGCGAGGCGGAGGGGTAGAGGCGGCCGGCGTACCTGGCGAAACCGTGTCGGTGCAGTCGTGCCGCGTCGCGCTCGTCCAGCGGGTGGCCGGAGCGTCGGAGCCACCCGGGCAACCAGTCCTGGACGGCGTCCGCGTAGGGTGAGATTCTGGACGGAATCGGACAATCGAACCGGATCAACCTTGTCTTGTCGCCGTCCATGCCGTTACCTCCCGAAACGACCGGTGCCGGGCCCGTCGAGAAGCATGGCAGTTCCACGGTTCGCGCGCGGACCCCGCACTACTCAATCCCGGCCCCGGGTCGACTCATCCGCCGTTCCGCTCCACCACCCCTACCGCCCCCGGGTGATCTGGGTCCTGAACGGGTGGGGTCGGTGCCACGGCCGCCGTCCGCACCGGGCACGCTTGGGTGATGCGCAGGCCGTGGGTGGTGGGGGTTTCCGGAGCATCGGGTACGCCGTACGCGGCGGCCGTCATCGGCGGGCTGATCGATGCCGGCGAGGCGGTCGACCTGGTGGTGTCCCGGGCCGCCCGGCTGACCATTTTCGACGAGACCGGTGCGGGGTTCCGGGACGCCCACTGGCGTGCGGATCTGAGCGGGTGGCTGGGGCGTGACCTGGGCGGTGCGGACCTGGTCCACTGGCCGGCCGGGGACCTGGCCGCCGGGCCGAGCAGCGGGTCGTACCCGGTGCGCGGCATGGCGGTGGTGCCGGCGAGCACGGCGGCCTGTGCCGGTATCGCCATCGGGCTCTCGAAGGACCTGCTGCAACGGGCGGCCGAGGTGAACCTCAAGGAGCGTCGGCCGGTGGTGGTGGTGCCCCGGGAGACGCCGGTGACCCGCAGCCACCTGGAGCACCTGATCGCACTGCACGACGCCGGAGCGGTGGTCCTTCCGGCGAGCCCTGGTTTCTACGGTGCGGGTGCGTCCGCCTCGGCGCGGCAGTTGGTCGACTTCGTCGCCGGCAAGGTGCTCGACGCGCTCGGTGTTCCGCACTCGCTGTTCCGGCGCTGGGCGGGCGAGTTGGGTGCCGGCCGCGAGGACCAGAGCCCTGGTTGAGTACGCAATCAGGCAGAATGGGATGAAAGAGGTTTTTGCCGTGGTTCGGGCCGATGGTCCCCGGCCCGATCCTCGGGTCCTACTCGGTGGTGCTGGGTCGTGCTGGATGGTGCCTCAGTGCATTCCGACGTTGCCCGCGCTGGCCGGACCAGGGCCGGTCGGCGTCGCCGGGCCGGCGTTGCGCGGCCGGTTGGCCATGCTGTCGTCGACCTCGTCGAGCATGCCCTCGCCTTCGAGTAGGGCACGCACCTCCGACTCCCGGAACCGACGGTGCCCGCCCGGCGTCCGGATACTGCCGATCCGTCCGGCCGCAGCCCATCGGGTGACGGTCTTGGGGTCGACGCGGAACAGCGCAGCTACCTCGCCCGGCGTCAGCAGACGATCTCCAGTGTCCACAGCCCCCTCCTCGCGTCCACGAAGTCCCCGGACTGGTAAGACCGCCCCCGGGACAAAAGTGCCTGCCAGAGCCTTCGGTGGGGACGTACGGCAATTACAGCACCGCCAGAGTGTCGTGTCCGGCGAACGCGAAAACGCCCTGAGTGGGAAGTTAGCTTGGCCGATATGTGGTTTTTACCTGCTTTGAGCGTGGGACACCACCTACCGCTCGTTCGCCGTCCCATCCACCGGGATAGTGTCTACAGTCCGTGGACGCAATCGACCTGGTACTCGTGAACCTGTTGCAGACGAACGCCCGGCTCTCCTACGCCGAGCTGGCCCGGCAGGTCGGGCTCTCGGCACCCGCGGTGCACGAGCGGGTCGGCAAGCTCGAGGCGAACGGCACCATTCGCGCTTACCGGGCCGATGTCGAGCCGGAGTCGATCGGACTGGGCGTCACCGCCCTGATCGGCATCGTGCAGGACTCCGGCGGCGACAGCGACGACATCCTCGCCGCGCTCCGGGAGATGCCAGAGATCGAATCGTGCTACTTCATGGCGGGCGTCGAGTCGTTCCTGTGCAAGGCGCGGGTCGGCACGATCGCCGAGTTGGAGCAGTTGATCGTACGGTTGAACCGGACCGCCGGGGTCGCCTCGACCCGGACCGGCATCGCCCTCTCCACCAAGTGGGAAAACCGCCCGCAGTCGCCCACCCCGGACGCCCTCTGACGCTGGCATCCGCCCCGGCCGGGCGGCGTCAGCGGCGTACCTCGGTGCCCACCCGTTGCGCCAGGCCGGGGTAGTCGAGCACGTACCCGTCCGGGTCGAGCCGTAGCTCCGTGCTGAAACCGTCGTCGACGAACCGTACGTTGCCGCCGTCCAGCGCGGTGTAGACCTGCTCGGACGGGACCACCAGCAGGCCCGGCACCAGCACCCAGGCGACGGTGATCCGGTGCGTCGTCCCCGGCGTCGCGCCCCGCAGGCCGAGTCGCCGCACCGGCAGGGTGTTGAACAGCGGTGCCCCGCCGAGGTCCACGTCGAGCGCGTCGGCCAGCCGGTGCGGGTCCTCGATCCCCGGAATACCGGCCGTGGGCCGCCCTGCGGCGGCCAGCGCGACGTCGAGGTCGCCCTGTTCGGCGGTGCTGGCCCGCCACCGTCCGGCGGCCCGCTCCAGCCTGATGCTGCGCAGCCAACCGGCACCCTCGACGCTCACCTCCAGGCGTACCGTGGCCCAGTTCTCGTCGGTGATCACCTCGTACCGGCAGGTGTAGGGGAGCGGGTCCACCGCCAGTGCGACGCCCCGGGCGAGCAGCCCGCGTCGGTCGTCGATCAGCGCGTGGTCGGCGCCCGGCAGGTCGGTCCGGTTCCAGAGCAGCGATCTCGGCATCATCGGCATGCCCGGGACGTTACCGGCGGCACCCGTTCCGCGCGGGCCGCGACGCCACGCACGGCGAACAGGCGGCATCCCGGCCACGGGTCAGGAAAAAGCGGCGGGCGGAAGGCGTGGTCGAACCACGCCGTCCGCCCGCCGCCGAGATCGGTCGAGCCGTCGAGAAGATCAGTGGGTACGGGTCGGGCGGCGTCCGCCGAACTGACGCTCACCACCGGTACGCGCACGATCGCCCTGGGCGTCGCCCGGCCGGTCGTGCCGGGGCGCGCTCTCGTGCCGGAACCCGCCACGACGCTCGTCGGAGCGCCACTCGCCACCGGTACGCCACTCACCCGCCGGACGTCCCGCGCCCCGCTCCGCCTGCGGACGGTCGCCGTACCCGCGCTCGCCCTGCGGGCGGTCGCCGTAGCGTCGTTCGCCCTGGGGACGGTCGCCGTACCCGCGCTCGCCCTGCGGGCGGTCGCCGTAGCGTCGTTCGCCCTGGGGACGGTCGCCGTAGCGTCGTTCGCCTTGCGGACGGTCGCCGTAGCGTCGTTCGCCTTGCGGACGGTCGCCGTAGCGTCGTTCGCCTTGCGGACGGTCGCCGTAGCGTCGTTCGCCGCGCGGGCGGTCGTTGTAGCGCTCCGGCTCGGCCACCACCGGGACCCCGCTCGGCGCCTGGGCGCCGGTCAGCTCGGCCAGGACCGCGTCGCCGGGGCGGACCCGGGTCTGCGCCGGCTCGACGCCCGCCTTCTCGAGCATGGCCAGCGTGGTCCGGCGCTGCTTCGGCAGCACCAGCGTCGCCACCGCGCCGGACTCGCCGGCCCTGGCCGTGCGGCCGGCCCGGTGCAGGTAGTCCTTCGGGTCCTTCGGCGGGTCGACGTGCACGACGAGCGACACACCGTCGACGTGGATGCCCCGTGCCGCGACGTCGGTCGCCACCAGGACGGTCGTCCGGCCTTCCTTGAACTCGGCGAGCGTACGGGTGCGTACCCGCTGGGTCTTGCCGCCGTGCAGCGCTCCGGCCCGTACGCCGACCGCGGCCAACTGCTCGACCAGCCGGTCCACGCCCATCTGGGTACGGGCGAACATCATCGTGCGCCCCTGGCGGGCGGCGATCGACGCGGCGATCGCGAACTTGTCGTGCGGCGGGATCAGCAGCAGGTGGTGGTCCATGGTGGACACCGCCGCCGTGGCCGGCGCGGTCGAGTGCGTGACCGGGTCGTGCATGAAGCGCCGGACCAGGGCGTCGACGTCGCCGTCGAGGGTGGCCGAGAAGAGCAGGCGCTGGGCGTTCGCGGGCGTCTTGGAGAGCAGTTCGGTGACCTCGGGCAGGAAGCCCATGTCGGCCATCTGGTCGGCCTCGTCGAGCACCGTGATCTCGATCTCGTCGAGCTTGCAGACGCCACGGGAGATCAGGTCGCCGAGCCGTCCCGGCGTGGCCACGATGATCTCCACACCGCGCCGCAGCGCGTCGATCTGCCGGTCGTACGGCACCCCGCCGACAGCGGTCTTCAGGAACACGCCGAGCGACTTGCCCAACGGCATGAGGGCGTCGTTGACCTGCATCGCGAGCTCGCGGGTCGGCACCAGGATCAGCGCCCGGGGGTGCTGTGGCCGGGCCCGGCCGCCGGCCGCGACCCGTGCCAGCACCGGCAGGCCGAAGGCGAGGGTCTTGCCGGAGCCGGTCTGGCCGCGACCGAGCACGTCCCGGCCGGCCAGGGCGTCCGGCACGGTCGCCTGCTGGATCTCGAACGGGGTGCTGATGCCCTCCCGGGCCAGGGCGCGGACGAGCGGCTGCGGCAGGCCGAGGGAGGCGAAGTCGCTCACCTGCGAGCGGGCCGGCTCGGTGACGTCGGTCGATTCGGGCTGTGCGGCGTCCGCCTCGGGCTGTAGGGCGTTCGCTCCGGGCTGTGCGGCGTTCGCTTCGGGCTGTGCGGCGTCCTCGACCAGCTCGGCCGGGGATTCGAGGACGGACGGAAACGTGCTGGGATCAGCGAAGGGCGTCAAGAAAAACCTCTCAAGCGGGGCGCATCTTCGCGAATGGCCCGCTGCGGCAAACGTCCGCCGCTGAATCGCCCGCAAGATCGCCCAGGGGCGCGCTTTGCGCGCGCCAGGTCAGTAATCGCGTCAAGTGTACGGCTTCTCCGCATGGTCACCATCGACCGACCCCTGCCAGTGGGCAGCGTCACCCCGCCCACGGCTACCGGTGCAGCCGGTGCCACGGGCGGGGTTTACGGCTCGGCGTCCCGTTGTCGCCGTCGAGGTCGTCCGGTGTGGCGCCGCCGGGTCAGCTTCCCAGCAGACCGCCGAAGAGACTGCTGAAGGTGTCGCCGGCGGCAAAGACCACCAGCAGGCCGATCGCGACCAGCACCGCCAGCCCGGCGGCCAGGACGCCGATCATCTTGCCGGTGCCCGCGCTGCCGGTGGGCGTGTCCGCCCAGCCCTGCGCCAGGATGTGTCCGGTCAACGATCCGGTGTTCTCCACCGGGTTCCCGGTCGTGATGGCAACCGTCATCTCCGCCGGTGCCGTAGCGCCGGGTCCGCCGTACACCGTTCCCCGGTCGTCCGGCGGGGTCGCGACCCCGCCGGACGACGCGAGCCTGATCGGCTGGGTCGCCTCCGATGTCGGCCCGGTGCTGATCGGCTGGGTGATGTTGGCCGAGAGCGAGGTGTCGATCCGCTGGGTGGTGTTCGTGGCGAGCGAGGTGTCGATCGGCTGGGTGGCGAGGGCGTCCGAGGGCGTCGGCGTCGTGGAGCCGGGTCGGTGAGGCGCCGCCGTCGGGGTGGTGAACAGGCTCGGAGCGGGCGCGGCGATGGTCGACGGCGGCGGGGGGAACGGGGGGACCGGCGCCGGCACGGGCGGGTTGGGCGGGGTCGGTGGCAGCGGTGGAACGGGGCCCGGACCGGGCGGTGGGGGAGTCGGGCGCGGTGGCGTCGGTACGGGCGCGGGTGGTGGCGTCGGTGCGGGTGCCGGCGGCATCGGCCCGGGGAGGGGCGGGGTTGGTGCCGGCACCGGGGGGAACGGGGCCGGCGCCGGTCCGGGGCCGGGTGGGCTCGGCGGCTCGGGCTGCGGCGGAGTGGCCGGCTCGGGTGGCTCGACAGCGGGTACGGCGACGCTGGCTCGCGCGGCCGGAGCCTGGTTGGGCTCACCGGAGCGTTGGGTGGGGATGGTGAAGCCGATCTTCGGCTGGCCCCAGGGACGGTCCGAGGAACGGGGTGGGGTGGCCGCCGGGCTGCCGGGTGTATCGCCCGACGCCGTGTCGGGCGAACCCGCGTCGGGCTTGGCGTTGCCAAATGCCGACCAGGGGACTTCCGCCTGAGGGACTTTCGGCGTACGTCGTTGCAGGGGGGCGCTGCTCGGCGTCTCGCGTACGGCAAGCGGTGGTGCCGGTTCGGCCGGCTCCGCTCCCGCCGAGGCGGTCGCCTCGACCACGTCGCGATCCTCGGCCGGTTCCGGCGACTCCGACCCGGGCTTGGCGTCGGCACCGCCGGTCGCCGGTGGAGCTGCCAGCGTGGGCAGCCCCCCGATGTCGCCCTTCACGTCCGGTGCCGTCGTGGTCAGGGTCCCGGTATTCGAGCCCCCCGCCGTCTCGGCCGGCTGTGTCTGCTCTTCGCCCATCCTCTGCCTCCCGCGCCCGCACCCGGTCCGGTGGCGCCGGACCGGGAGTGCCCTCGATCCTCACCGTGCCACATTCGCGCACGGGCGGACAGTCGGAGCGGATTGTCCGGCACCGCCGGCCGTCGGGAACGAGCCGGACGAGCGTCCCTAGGTGGCGCTCGGTACCACGCTGCCCGACGCGGCCGGGGTGGTCCCGGTGGACGGGTTCGGCGTTGTCGTGGGCTCGTCGTTCGGGGTGGTCGCCGGTGGGGTCGTCGGTGGTGGCGGCGGCGTGGTGGGCGGCTCGCTCGTCGGCGGCGGTGGGGTGGTCGGCGGCGGTGGCGTCGTCGGCGGAGGAGTCGTCGGCGGCGGCGTGGTGGGTGGCGCGGTGGTGGGTGGCGGGGTGGTCGGCGGTGGCGTGGTCGGCGGCCGGGTGGTGGGTGGCGGGGTGGTCGGCGGCGGCGTGGTCGGTGCGGGTACGGCACCGAAGATCCGGGTCGCCGCGTAGAAGCGGGACCACCAGACGGTCGACACCTTCACCACGTCGCCGGAGTTGGGCGCGTGGACCATCTTGCCGTTGCCGATGTACATCCCGACGTGGTGCACCGTGGTCCAGCTACTGCCGGAGGCGAAGAAGATCAGGTCGCCGGGGAGCATCGAGTAGCGGTCGACCGTACGGCTCCGGGTCGTGTAGTACTGGTCCTTCGCCACCCGGGCCAGCGTGTATCCGGCGGTGCGGTACGCGGCCCACATGAGTCCGGAGCAGTCGAACGCGTCCGGCCCCTCGGCCGCCCAGACGTACGGGTCGCCCCGCTGGGCGAGCGCGTACTGCACGGCCTGCAACGCGCGCGGGTCGGCCACCATGCCGGCGATGCTGGCGTTGTTGATCCCCGACGGGCTGAGCTGCTGCTCAGCGGCTTCCCGGGCCTGCTCGATCACGGCAAGCTGATCGGAGTTGTCCCGCTTGAGCTTCAGCAGGTCCGCTTCCAGCGTCTTGAAGCTGGCTTCCTTCGCGGTGAAGCTGGCGGCCGTGCTGGTGACCCGGGCGGTGGCCGCCAGTTGTCCCTCCCGCGCCGCCTGCTCGGCCGCGCGGGCGCGGGTCAGCTCACGCGCCGGGGCGATGCTGTCCGCGCCCGACTGCTCGCCCTTCTGTAGGCGGCTGAGCGCGCCCAGTCCCTCCAGATCGGAACCGAGGGCACCGGGCGGCAGACCGGCCGCGTCCTTGAACGCCTCGGCGGCGGCCTGGTCGGCGGCGGCCTGTGCCTTGAGCAACTGCTCGTGCGAGGTCCGCCACTCGGTGTCGGCGGTGACCAGCAGGCCGGCCGCCGTGTCCCGGTCCTGGCGTAGCTGGAGCAACTCGTCGCCGAGTACGGCGAGCTGGGTCTCCTTGGCCTGGATCTGGGTGGCCAGCGGGCCGTTGAGCAGCGGCGGCAGCGGGACGTTGGGGCTGGTGGACGGCGCCGTCGCGCCGGGCATCAGCAGCGCGCCGACCGCCGCGGGGCGGGCGCCGGTGTCCGGCACGGTGGTGGGCAGGGCCGGATCGGCGTAGACCGGGCTGGCGAAGGCGAACGCGACCACTCCGCTCAGTAGCGCGGACCAGGCCATCGGCCGGAGGACCGGGCTGATCAGCGGTCGGCGGTGTCGTCCTCGTCGGCTGCCCGTTCTCAATGCCATTCCGCTCCCCATCCAGCGATCGAGGGCCCGGTCGTACCGCCCCGGTGCCCTCGTGTCCGGCGATGTGCCCGGCGTCCCACTTTTGTCTACCGCACCGCGTTGCGGAAGTCGATCGGGAAAGGGGTAACAAGAGCCTGAGAGTCTGATGACGGCAGCCTGAGTGCCGGATGGCCGGCGGGCGTCCGGTGAACTACGTCGCTGCCACCGTGGCCGTACGGTCGCCACCGGGCGGGCCACGTACGCTCGACCCTGGATCGTAGGGAAGGGACGGGGCCGTCATGGATGCCGGACGCAAGCGTGAGCTGGAAGAAAAGGTCTACGCCGGGGAGCGGCTGAGCCGCCAGGACGGCGAGGACCTCTACGACAGCGACGACCTGGCGTGGCTCGGGCGGTTGGCACACCACCGCCGGACCGAGAGCAACGGCGAGCGGGTGATGTTCAACGTCAACCGCCACCTGAACCTGACCAACGTCTGCAGCGCCTCGTGCGCGTACTGCTCGTTCCAGCGCAAGCCGGGGGAGAAGGACGCGTACACGATGCGGATCGAGGAGGCCGTCCGCAAGGCCAAGGAGATGCAGGACGAGCAGCTCACCGAGCTGCACATCGTGAACGGGCTGCACCCGACCCTGCCCTGGCGTTACTACCCGAAGGTGCTGCGCGAGCTGAAGGCCGCGCTGCCGACGGTGAAGCTGAAGGCGTTCACCGCCACCGAGGTCCAGTGGTTCGAGAAGATCAGTGGCCTGCCGGCGGACGAGATCCTGGACGAGCTGATCGACGCCGGGCTGGAGTCGCTCACCGGTGGCGGTGCGGAGATCTTCGACTGGGAGGTCCGGCAGCACATCGTGGACCACGCCTGCCACTGGGAGGACTGGTCGCGGATTCACCGGCTGGCGCACTCGAAGGGGCTGAAGACCCCGTCGACCATGCTCTACGGCCACATCGAGGAGCCCCGGCACCGGGTCGACCACGTGCTGCGGTTGCGTGAGTTGCAGGACGAGACCGGTGGCTTCACCGTCTTCATCCCGCTGCGTTACCAGCACGACTTCGTCGACTCGGCGGACGGCAAGATCCGTAACCGGATCCAGGCCAGGACCACGATGGCGTCGCCGGCCGAGTCGCTGAAGACGTTCGCCGTCTCCCGGCTGCTCTTCGACAACGTGCCGCACGTCAAGTGCTTCTGGGTGATGCACGGGCTGTCGGTGGCCCAGCTCTCGCTGAACTTCGGCGTGGACGACCTCGACGGCTCGGTGGTCGAATACAAGATCACCCACGACGCGGACTCGTACGGCACCCCGAACACCATGCACCGCGAGGATCTGCTGAACCTGATCTGGGACGCGGGTTTCCAGCCGGTCGAGCGGGACACCCGGTACAACGTGGTCCGGGAGTACGCCGTCCCGCCGACGCTGGCGCAGCGCCGGGCGGAACCGCAGCAGGTCTGGGCCTGAGCCGGGGCAGGTCGCCTGCTCTTAACCTGTCTCATGTCCGGCGTGCGTGTTGGCGTGCGCGCCGGGTCACGGATCGTGCGTAGCTTCCATTCACCGTGATGATTGATTCTGCCGAGCGTGGTCCAGCCGAGACCGAACGTCGGATCCGGAAGCCCCGCCGCCCCGCACAACGGGTCGGTGACGGTCGCGCCCTGCTGCCGGCCCTGCTCGCCGCCTTCTCGGCCCTGGTGGCCACCGCGATGTTCATGCTGTCCGGCGCCGCGGTGGCCGCCCCGGCGCCCGCGCCGAGCGGCAGCGGCTCGGTGAGCATCACGGTGGAGATCGCCAGCGCGTCGCCGAGCCCCACCGGCAGCCCGAGTCCGTCGGCGAGTCCTTCCGGCAGCCCGAGTCCCTCCACCAGCACCAGCCCGTCGGCCAGCCCGGAGCCGTCGGTCAGCCCGACAAGTCCGGCCCCCTCCGGTCCCGGCGGCAACCTGCCCAGGACCGGGCTGCCGCTGGTCATGATTCTCGGTGCCGGCCTGCTCCTGCTCCTGGCCGGACTCGGCCTGCGGCTGTCGGCACGGCGCCGGGCCACCGCCTGAGCCGGCCGACCGGCACGGGCACCGGTCGGTCCGTCGACGGAGCGTCACCAACGCCCTGCGCCGGGTCCGGCTGAACCAGCGTCGTCCCAGCTCGAATCCGGGGTCGTGGCGCGGAACCGATGACGGTCCGCATTGCTGATCGCGATTTGCCGCCGATGGGTCGAAAACCGAAAAGCCCGTTAACGGACTCCTGCGATAAATGTCGAACAGGACCCGCCGGAGCGCTATCGACGTATTGAGCTGGCTGGCGCTAATTGGCTCTACTGGGCGTTATCGAGCCAATGCATCGTACGCCCTATTTGGTCACCCCAGGTGAACTGATGTTCACCCCGTGCATGTCTGGCGTGAGCATTTGGCTATGGCCACCGTCACAGGCTGTACGGAGCCTGATCGCGGTGGTCGCCCCCGAACGGCGACCGGCGACAAATGCGCGTTTCCGCGCTTGACGGGAGGGGTCTGGTGCAGCAGTCGCGCTTCGTCTTCCTTTCCATGCCGATACAGGCGGGCGACCAGGAGGACGGGGCTGCCGAGGAGGTGTTGTGGATGCTCGTATCACCGAACAATCGACAACTCGGTCGTGGTGACGAGGGCTTTCAGACGTACGCCGAGTGCTGGGCGGCGGTCGCGCGGTTGCGTGACGAGCACCGCCGGGCCGACGCGGTGGCCCTGACGGACGAGTTCACCGGGCAGTGGGCCTGGCGGCTGGATCTGGACGACAAGACCGTCGCCGTCTCCAGTCGGTCGTACCTGCGTGCCCGTGAGTGCAGCTACAACCTGGAGCGTTTCATGGCCGCAGTGCCGCTCGCCGAGGTGGTGGAGGGCACCCGCGTCGTCCGGCGGGGGCGTCATCCGGTACGCGACCGCGAGCCGTCCCTCGACCGTCGTCGCCCCAGCGGCGTCCAGCCCTGGGCGGGTGCGGCCCCGGCGGGGGCACGTCGTACCGCGTCGGCCGGCAACGAGACGAGCAGCCGACCCTGATGCGTACCTTGAATCGGGGCCGGACCGTCGTTCCCGGCACGCCGGATGGTCCGGCGGACGCGCCCACGCCGATTCGGCAGCGGCGCGGTCCGTCGGATCTCGTGTTCCGTGGTGTGGCCAGTGGCGGCGGGCTGGTCGTCCTGGTCGTGATGCTGCTGGTCGGCGGGTTCCTGCTGGTGCAGGCGCAGCGGGCCCTCGATGTCGCCGGTTGGTCGTTCCTGACCGAGCAGGCGTGGGAGCCGGATGTCGGTGCCGGCCACTTCGGCATCGCGGCCGTCCTGACCGGCACGGTGCTCATCGCACTGGTCGCGATCGCGTTCGCGGTGCCGCTGGCCACCGGCACCGCGTTGTACATCTCCGAGTACGCCCCGCGCCGAATCCGGCAAACCCTGATCAGTCTGGTCGACCTGATGGCGGCCGTGCCGAGTGTGGTCTACGGGCTTTGGGGCGCATTCCTGCTCACCGGCAATGTGGTGGGTCTGGCCCGGTGGATCTCCACCTATTTCGGGTGGATCCCGATCTTCGCGGTCGACGGTGTGGATCCCCGGGACCCACTGGCACCACAATCGGTGTACACCGCGTCCACGTTCATCGCCGGCATGGTGGTGGCGATGATGGTGACCCCGGTTGCCTGTTCGATCATGCGAGAGGTCTTTTCGCAGGCGCCCGCCGGTGAGCGTGAGGGCGCTTTTGCGCTCGGCGCGACCAAATGGGGAATGATCCGCTCGGTCGTCCTGCCCTTCGGGCGGGGCGGCATGATCGGTGGCACCATGCTCGGGCTCGGCCGGGCGCTGGGCGAGACCATCGCTGTTGTCATGATCATTTCCCCGGTCTTCCAGATCCAGCCGCACCTGCTCCAGGTCGGCGGAAACTCGGTCTCCGCGCTGATCGCCCTGCGCTACGGGGACGCCACCGAAATGGGCATCTCGGCACTCTTCGCGGCCGGCCTCGCCCTGTTCACCATGACGCTGATCGTCAACTTCTTCGCCTCGATCATCATCGCCCGGAGTCGGTCCGGCGCGGCGAGCGAGGTGTGAGGAGGTGCCGGCGGTGAGCGCGAAACACCCGATCGAGGAGCAGTCCCGGATGTCGACCGAGACGCTGTCCCCGCCACCGACGAGTCCGTTGCCGGAGGAGCCGGCACCAACCGGTCCGCCACGGGCCGGCACCGGAGTCCGGCCGTCGCGTACCACCATCCCGGTGCGGAGCGCGGACCCGGAGCCGACCGAGGTACGGCGCAGCACCGCGACCATCCGGCACACCGACCTGTACGCCGCGATCGGCGCGGCGGTGGCCGCGCTGAGCCTGACCGCGCTCGTCTACACCCAGCTCGCCCCCTTCGACGGCGTGCTCGGCTTCGTGGTCCTGGCCTACGTGGCGTTCCTCGGCTTCTACTCGCTGCTGGTCTCGTTCGACGAGGACGGGCCGGCGGTACGGGACCGGGTGGTCGGGGCACTGGTGCACAGCGTCGGCTTCCTGCTGCTCGCCGTCCTGCTGCTGGTGATCTTCTACACGCTGGCGCGCGGCTGGTCGGCGATGGTCCACCTGAACTTCTTCACCCAGGACATGTCGGTCACCTCGCCGCTCGCCCCGCTCGACGAGGGCGGGGTGCTGCACGGGATCGCCGGCACGCTGGAGCAGATCACACTGGCGCTGCTGCTCACGGTGCCGCTGGCGGTGATCTGCGCGGTGTTCCTGAACGAGATCCCGGGCCGGTTCAGCCGTACGGTCCGTACGATCGCCGAGGCGATGACCGCGCTGCCGTCCATCGTGGCCGGGCTGTTCGTCTACGCGACCCTGATCCTCTCCCTGGGTTACGACCGGTCCGGCTTCGCCGCCGCGCTGGCCATCAGCGTCATGATGCTGCCGATCATCATCCGCGCCTCCGACGTGGTGATCCGCCTGGTCCCCGGCAACCTGCGTGAGGCCGCGCTGGCCCTGGGCGCCTCGCAGTGGCGCACGGTCTGGCACGTGGTGCTCCCCACCGCCCGGTCCGGGCTGACCACGGCGGTGATCCTGGGCACCGCCCGGGGCATCGGTGAGACGTCGCCGGTGCTGCTCACCGCCGGTGGCGCGGACGCGGTCAACCTCAACCCGTTCCAGGACTGGCAGAACTCGTTGCCGCTGGTGACGTACAAGTCGGTGGCCCAGCCCTCGGACAACATGGTCGCCCGTGGGTTCGGCACCGCCGCCACGCTGATGCTGCTGGTGCTGCTCCTGTTCATCCTGGCCCGGCTGATCGGTGGTCGCGGCCCGGGGCAGCTCACCCGTCGCCAGCAGCGCCGCCGGACCCGTCAGTCCGCACAGGACCAGGCCAGGTACGCCCGCCGCGACCAGCCGCGGACGGACATCTTCGATCTTTCCCCGGCCGTCGACGAACCGGCCGGTGCCGGTCGGAACAGCCCAACCGACCCGGCCGTCTCCCGAACCGACAGCGAGGACAGAAATGCGTGAACGGACGTCTTGGCACCGGCGACTGCTGGCGGGGCTGCTGACCCTCGCGACAGTCGCCGTGACCGCCGTCGCGGGTGCCCCGGCCGGTGCCGCGCCCGCGGGCGGTCGCAACTACGTCGCGATCAGCGGCAGCGGATCGACGTGGAGCGAGAACGCGCTCCAGGCGTGGCGGGCGGCGGTCCGCCAGCAGGGGATGACGGTCAACTACAGCGGTGGTGGCTCGACCGTGGGCCGGAACAACTTCCGCGAGGGCACCGTCGACTACGCGGTCTCCGAGATCCCGTACGGCCTTGAGGGCGACGGGTCGACCCGGAAGTACGCGTACATGCCGATCGTCGCGGGCGGCACCGCCTTCATGTACAACCTGAAGATCGGCGGACGCCGGGTGACCAACCTCCGGCTCTCCGGCGAGGTGATCACCAAGATCTTCACCGGTGTCATCAAGCAGTGGGACGACCCGGCGATCAAGGCCGACAACCCCGGGCTGAACCTGCCCGCGCGGCGGATCGTGCCGGTGGTCCGCTCCGACGGCTCCGGCACCACCGCCCAGTTCGTCATCTGGATGAACAGCCAGCACCCGGGAATCTGGCGGCCCTACTGCACCTCGATGCGCTCGGCGACGCAGTGCAACGTGCTGTCGTTCTACCCGACCAAACCGGGCTCCGGCTTCGTGGCGCAGCCACAGTCCAACGGCGTCTCCGGCTACGTCGCGCAGAACCACGCCGAGGGCGCGATCACCTACGTCGAGTACTCGTACGCGTTGAAGAACAGTTTCCCGGTGGCGAAGGTGCTCAACAGCGCCGGCTACTACATCGAGCCCAAGGCGACGAGCGTGGCGGTGGCGCTGACCAGGGCCGAGATCGCGGCGGACCTGACCCAGCGGCTCGACGGGGTCTACCGCAACGCGGACAAGCGGTCGTACCCGCTCTCGTCGTACTCGTACATGATCATCCCGACCGAGCCCGAGGCCGGATTCACCCAGGACAAGGGCTACACCCTGGCCAAGTTCGCCTACTACTTTCTCTGTACCGGCCAGCAGTCCGCCGACTCGCTCGGCTACTCGCCGCTGCCGAAGAACCTGGTCCAGGCCGGCTTCCGGCAGGTGGAGCGGATCCCGGGCGCGGTGCGCGAGGACATCAAGCTGGAGACCTGCCACAACCCGACCTTCGCCCCCGACGGCACGAACCTGCTGGCCCGGGACGCCAAGGACCCGCCCGCCTGCGACCAGCGCGGCCCGACGCAGTGTGCCGAGGGCACCGGCGGCGCCCGGCAGGCGACGCCGACCGGCAACGGCGGCGGCAACAACAACAGCGGCGGTACCGGCAACCAGAATGCCGGCGGCACGAACAACGGCGGTGGGAACTCCAACGGCGGCGGCACGAACACCCAGAACAACAGCACCCCGGGTACGGCCGGGCCGTCCACCGGCGGCACGCCGCAGTTCGACCCGGACACCGGTGAGGTGATCGCCAGCGGGGACGGCGGCGGCGGCCAGTTCGTGGCCGGAGTGCCGGTGTCGCTCGACGACGAGGGCGGCTGGCAACTGCGGCACACGATGATGGTGCTGGCGGCGCTGATCCTGATCGCGCTGGTCGTCGGCCCACCGCTGCTCTTCCGGCGGGTTGCCACGGCGGCCGGCGGGGACGAACGGGGCCGGCGATGAGGCGCGTCTCCACCGGTACGCGGATGCACCGCCGTCTCACCGCCGCGCTGCTGGCGGTGCTGGTGGCGCCGCTGGCGCTGCTCGCGACCGGAGCGCCGGCCGGTCACCAGCCGGCCCTGGTGGCCAAGGCCGAGGACGCACCGACCGACTCGGTCATGACCCAGCACGGCCGGCCCGGCACGTACGAGGACTTCTCCGGGCTCGAGGTCACCGTCTCGCAGACGAAGAACCTGGTGAGCCAGGCGATCACGGTGACCTGGAAGGGCGGCAAGCCGACCGAGCCGGTCCGCTACTTCGGCAAGAACTACCTCCAGATCATGCAGTGCTGGGGCCCCGACCCGCAGGCACCGGACTTCCGGGAAACCTGCCTCTGGGGCGTGAGCGGGGCGAACCCGCTCGACCTCTTCTCCGGCCCGGACGCCATGCACCGCCGGGTGAAGGCGAGTTTCCAGCTCTCCGGCGGGACGCGGGAGACGGACCCGGCCGAGGCCACGTTGCCCGAGGGCGTCCGGTTGCCCGAGGGAGCGGAGTACCCGCCGTTCCGGTCGGTGCACGGGGATCGGCAGACCTGGGGGACCAGCCCGTTCGGTGAGCCGGCCTGGGTCCCGCCGATCGAGAACTACTTCGACCGGAACACGACCAACGAACTGCCGTTCGGCCGTACCGCACTGGACGGCACCGGTCGTGCCACCTTCGAGTTGCAGACCACGACCGAGGAGCGCGACCTCGGCTGCGGGGACCCGATCCCGCAGCCCGACGGGTCGGTCAAGGGACGGCCCTGCTGGTTGGTCGTCGTGCCGCGCGGAGAGTACGACTGGTCCGGCAACCGGCTCGACGGTGTGCCGCAGGGTGGTCGGGTGATGGACGGCTCACCGCTGTCGCCCAGCTTCTTCGCCAACCGGATCGTCTTCCCGCTCGAGTTCGAACCGGTCGGCAACTACTGCCCGGAGACCACCGAGCTGCGGCAGACGGTCGGCTCGCACCTGATGGAGGACGCCGCCGCGTCCTGGTACGGCGCGATGTGCGCGAACAGCACCCGGCCCCCGCTGGTGCTCAACCCGATGGGCGACGTCGAGGCGAGCCAGCAGTTGCGTACCGAGGTGTTCGGGGCACCGGTCGGCCTGGCGTACGTCACCGATCCGGTGGTGCGCAACGAGTCCGATCCACCGATAACCCATGCCCCGGTCACGCTCGGGGCGGCGGTGATCACCTTCCAGATCGAGGGACGGGTCCCGTCGACCGCACCCCCCGCCGACCAGGAGCTGGCCAACGTACAACTGCGTGATCTGAAGCTGACCCCCCGGCTGGTCGCCAAGCTGCTCACCCAGTCCTACTCGCGGGAGGTGGTGCTCGGCGCGGTCGGGGAGCGCCGGACCTATCCGAGCCTGCGCCAGGATCCCGAGTTCCTCGCCCTCAACCCGGTCTTCGGGCGGTTCGAGCTGAACTTCCACCCGGCGGGGATCCTGGTGACCGACGGCAACTCGGCCCTCGCCCGCCAGGTCTGGCAGTGGGTGCTGGCCGACCCGGAGGCCCGGGCCTGGCTGGCTGGGGCGGCGGACGAGTCGGGCATGACGGTCAACCCGAACTTCTTCCCCATCTTCGCCGACGGCCAGGCGCCGGCCAGGTTCCCCAAGGCGGACCCGAACTGCTTCGACAGTGACGGCCCGCTGCTGCCGGACGGACCCGACGAGGGTGAGGAGCCGGACGGCGGTACGGCTCCGGAGCGCTGCGCCCAACACATCTCGCCGTACGTCGACACGCTCCGCAAGGCCGCCAGCCAGACCCTGCGCGGCCAGTCGGGCGCGCAGAACTGGGTGATCAACGGTGACTGCCCGCCGGGGCAGAAGGACTGCTGGAAGTCGGACCCGCCGCAGGCCGTGGGACAGCGGTTCATGCTGGCGATCACCGACGCGGCATCCGCGACCCGGTACGCCCTGCCGACCGCGCAACTGCGCAACCGGGCCGGGGAGTTTGTCGCCCCGACACCCGACGCCCTGCTCACCCAGGTCTCACGGGCGTCCGAGCCGAGCGCCGTGGCCGGCGTGACGCAGATCAACCCCCGTACGCCGGTGGCCGGCGGATACCCGCTGGCGATGCTGACCTACGCCGCGGTGAACCTCGGCCTGCCGAAGGAACAGCGGATCGACTACGCCCGGCTGTTGCGTCACGCGGCCACCGACGGCCAGACCCCCGGGGTCCGGCTGGGTCAACTGCCAGCCGGTTACGTCCCGCTGCCGCAACCGCTGCGGGACCAGGCACTCGCTGTGGCGGCGACGGTGGAGAACTACGTCGCCCCGACGCCGACCCCCACTCCCACCGAAGAGGCCGCGACAAATCCCCCGCCACCCCAGAATCCGCCGCCGACAGGCCAGCCGACGAACACGCCGACATCGGGTACGTCACCCACGCCGAGCACCACGGCCAGTGCGGCCCCGACCCCCACCGTCGGTACGCCGGCACCGGTCGCGCAGACGGCGACGACCGAGGGGCGACCCGTCGGCTGGGTCCGGTTCCTGCTGGTCGTCGTGCTCGGACTGGGGCTGGTGAGCGCCGTCGCCGGCCCGACCATGCTGCTTCGCGGTTATCGCCGACCCCGATGAGACAGTCCGACGCCAATTGCTGCTTATCGATTCATTCGGCCTACATGTTGGCGAAAGACTACGCACTTTACGTTCCCTCGATCGCGGTATCGAGAAAGGCATCCGGCGACTGATGCTCCTGGCGGCCCACCAATTCGAAGAGGTGGGTGCTGTTGGTGAAGAAGGGAAAAACAATGCAGGTGAGGATTTTCGGCCGCGCGGCCGGCACGGCCATGGGAGTGTTGCTCACCGTGGCCATGCTGGCCAACCCGGCCGCCGCGGACCCGAGCCCGGCGACCGACTACCGGATGTTGGCGGGTACCGGCTCGGACACCACCCAGGACGTCATGAACGGCCTGGCCGAGGTGATCACGATCGGTGGTAACAAGGTCATCGCCTCCTGGGACGCCCGTGGCTCGGCGAACATCAAGACCAAGGCCACCGGCTGCGACTTCGCCCGTCCCAACGGGTCCTCGGCCGGTCGTACGGCGTTGCGCAACTCGGAGACGGCCGGCAACGCCATCGCCGGCTGCGTCGACTTCGCCCGCTCGTCCAGCGGCACCGCCAACAGCCCGAGCGGCAGCGGGGTCTGGATTCCGTTCGGTGTGGACGCCGTCAGCTTCGTGATCAACCAGAACAGCGACCTGCCGATCAACATGCCGGTCGGTCAGCTCCGCAACATCTACCGCTGCATCATGGGGGACATCGCGGGCACCCCGGTCCAGCCGCTGCTGCTGCAGGCCGGCTCGGGCACCCGGCAGTTCTGGAACCAGCAGATGGGCATCACCGACCAGGAGATCGCCCTCGGTGACTACCCCTGCCTGCTGCCGCCGTCCCAGGGTGGCACCGGGCTGGACCCGGTCCAGGAGCACGACGGCCGGATGCTCACCGGACACAACGACTACCTCCTGCCCTTCTCGATCGCCCAGCACATCGCGCAGGGCAACAGCCTGCCGGGTGTCGAGGACCGGCGCGGCCCGTCGGACCTCGGCAGCATCGGCGGAGCCTCGCCGTACGCGGCCGGCAGCACGCCGTCCAACCGGACCCTGAACACGAACTTCCCGTTCCGCCGGGACGTGTACAACATCGTGCCGACGGCCGACCTCTCCAGCAGTCCGCTCAGCCAGGTCTTCGTCGGATCGGGTTCGCTGCTCTGCCAGCAGGCCGACGTGATCCGGCGGTACGGCTTCGGGTTCGCCGCCAACTGCGGCGACACCTCGCTGCGGGCCAACCTCTGATCGATCGGGTGCCGGTTGCCGACGTGTCGGTGACGTACCCCTGAGTTCGTGCTCGCGGTCGTGTCGACGGCCGCGAGCACGGCGCCGGGGGATGCCGCCGAAATGCCGGTGACTCCATGTAGTCAAACGGATTCATCTGGCCTTCATGTGGGCGAAGGAAAACGCGCGAAACGTTTGCGAAATACAGGTGTCGATGCATCCGGAGATCGGTGAATGCTGGGTCCGGCTCATTTAAACAGGGGAATGAGTCGACCTCCTGTCTCTCTCAGAAAGGGAGAACAATGCAGGTTAAGTCCTTCGGCAAGGCGTTCGGGGTGGCCTTCGGCGCCGCTCTCGTCGTCGCGCTGGTGGCCAACCCGGCCGTCGCCGACCCGAACCCGATCACCGACTACCGGACGCTGGCCGGTACCGGGTCGGACACCACCCAGGACGTCATGAACGGTCTGGGTGACGCGATCACCATCGGTGGCAGCAAGGTCATCGCCTCCTGGGACGCGCGTGGCACCGCCACCATCAAGACCAAGGCGACCGACTGCTCGTTCAACCGCCCGAACGGCTCGACCGCGGGTCGCACCTCGCTGCGCGACTCGGAGACGGACAACAACCCGATCGAGGGCTGCGTCGACTTCGCCCGTTCGTCCAGCACCACCACGCACAACCCGAGCGGCAACGGCGTCTGGATCCCGTTCGGCGTGGACGCGGTGACCTTCGCCATCAACCAGAGCAGCGACCTGCCGCTCAACATGAGCCTCGGCCAGCTCCGCAACATCTACAAGTGCGTGGTCGGCGACATCGCCGGGGTCCCGGTCCAGCCGCTGCTGCTCCAGGCGGGCTCGGGCACCCGGCAGTTCTGGAACCAGCAGATGGGCATCACCGACGCGGAGATCGCGGCCGGTGACTACGAGTGCCTGCTGCCGCCGTCGCAGGGCGGCACCGGTGTGGACCCGATCCAGGAGCACGACGGCCGGGTGCTGACCGGACACAACGACTACATCCTGCCCTTCTCGATCGCCCAGCACATCGCGCAGGGCAACAGCCTGCCGGGCGTCGAGGACCGGCGCGGCCCGTCCGACCTCGGCCGGATCGGTGGCGTGTCGCCGTACGCGACCGGCACCAACCCGCCGAACGAGGTACTGAACACCAACTTCCCGCTGCGGCGCGACGTCTACAACATCGTGCCGACCGCCGACCTCGGCAACAGCGTCATCGACCAGGTCTTCACCGGCTCGGACTCGCTGGTCTGCCTGCAGACCCCGCTGATCCAGCAGTACGGCTTCGGCGCGGCCGCCAACTGTGGCGACACCTCGCTGCGCGGCAACCTCTGATCATCGACCCGACCGTACGGTCCTGACCCGTTCGCGCCCGCGGCCGGCCAGCAGCCGCCGCGGGCGCGGCGCCCCACCGAACCGCAGTTAGTACCGAGAGAGGAAGTGCTTCGTGACTAAGGCCAAGTCCCTGCTCGGCCGGGCGGCAGCAGTGCTGTCGACCGCCGCGATCGCCACCCTCGCGCTGGCCGGCCTGGCCGGGCCCGCGCAGGCGGAAAGCCCGATTCTCGGCACCATCGCACTGACGCCGGCCACCGGCAGCGTGACCGACAACCCGTTCGTGACGGCCGCCACCACCCCGGCGTCCTGCCCGACCGGGTACGGCGACAACGTGTCGCTCCGGGTCGGCGCGGTCGGCGGCCCGTACCAACTGCTCGCCCGGATCAGCAGCGACGGCGGCTATGACCAGGCGGCGGTCAGCCTGGCGGCGAACCGGTCGCTCGCCACCGCCCTCGGTGGCACGGCCGCCGACGGCACCTACGAGGTCACGATCACCTGCTCCTCGGGCGAGATCGGCACCCACCCGAAGAACTTCTCCACCTTTGTCACCGTCTCGGGCAACACCTGGGCGGTGAAGAGCGCGGCGGCCACCACCACCCGGCTGTCGGCGAAGCCGGGCCTGTTCGCGTTCAAGGGTCAGAAGGTCACCCTCACCGCGTCGGTCCCGGCGAACGTCGCCGGCTCGGTCGAGTTCTTCGCCGGCTCCACCAGCGTCGGTACGGCGCCGGTGACCGGCGGCAAGGCGACCCTCTCGACCACCGCGTTGCCGGGCGGGCTGCTCCAGCTCAAGGCGACCTTCACGCCCGACGACCCGCGCCTGCACAAGTCCTCCCAGTCACAGATCTGCTACATCGTGATCGGTTGATCCGTCGCGTCAACCCACGAGCGGTGGCCGGGTCCCCTGTGGACTCCGGCCACGCGCCCGTGTCTACCTAAAGAAAGGAATCCCGTGGACAGGCTCACCCGCCTGGTCGGCCGGACCGGCGTGTCGCTGGTCGCGGCCGGACTCTTCGCCGTCACCGCCATGACCGCCGCGGTGCTCATCGGCCTCGCGCCGCCGGTGCAGGCCGCCCCGCTGGGCAGCCTCACCCTCGATCCGACCAACGGCACGCTGGACGCCAATCCGGCTCTGGTCAGTGCCTCCACCTCGGCGGCCTGCCCGGCGGACAAGGCCGACCAGGCCGTCCTCCAGATCGGCCAGGTCGGCGGCGAGCTGCACAACCTCAGCAGGATCGCGTCGGAGGAAGAGGGCTACGGCGGGGCGCCGTTCGCGCTCGGCGCGAACAGGTCCATCCTCAGCGCGTTCAATGCCACCTCACTCCCCGGCGGCGACTACCGCGTCGTCATCGTCTGCATCAGCGGCGAGAGCGGCCCGCACCCGGACCCGTTCGAGACCCTGATCACGGTGGACGGGAACACCTGGCAGGTCAAGGGCGGCGGGGGACCGATCAACACCCCGACGACGACGGCCCTGACCGTCACCCCCACGGGCAGCGCCCGGGTGGACGAGCAGGTGACCATGACCGCGCAGGTGAGCCCGCCGGAGGCGGCCGGGACGGTCCAGTTCCAGCAGGGCGAGGGGACCGGTGCGAGGAGCATCGGTGATCCGGTGACGGTGGTCGACGGTCGGGCCAGCGTGACCCTGCCGGGCAGCGACCTCGGTGACGGCGTGCACGAGCTGTCCGCCCTCTTCGTTCCCACCGGCACCGGTTACGGGCCGTCGACGTCCACCCTGGTGACGTACGAGATCACCGACGAGTCGACCCGGACCACGATCAGCCTCGCGGTACAGCCCGGCAGCTCCGCCGAGGTCGGCGCCGAGGTCACCCTCACCGCCACCGTCACCCCCGCCGACGCCGTGGGCAAGGTGAAGTTCACCTACCGAGGCGCACAGACCATCGGCAGCCCGGTGGACGTCACCTCGGGCACCGCGAGCATCCGTACCAGCCAGTTGCCCGCCGGCGACTACCAGTTGGCGGCCAGGTTCGAGCCCACCGATCCCAACCTCTTCGAGGCCTCGGACTCCGAGATGGTGCCGTACCGGATCGGCGCGGCGCCGACGCCGACGCCGACCGGATCGCCCACGCCGACGCCGACGACCTCCGCCACGCCGAGCGAGTCACCGGACCCGACGACGACGGAGAGCCCGACGCCCACCCCCACCAGCAGTGAGTCCGGCGGTGGCGGCGGCAACCTCGCCCTCACCGGCACCTCGATCCCGACGCTGGTGACCGGGGGAGCGGTGCTGCTCGGTGGCGGTGTCGGCATGTTGCTGCTCACCCGGCGTCGCCGTACCGGGCAGTCGTAGTGGCGGCGACCCGGAGGGCGCTGGCGTTGCTGTCGGCCGTGGCGCTCGCGGTGGGGCCGGCGGCGCCGGCCGCACAGGCGGCGCCGCTGCGGCGCTCCGCCGTGATCGGCCAGCTCACCGTCACCCCGTCCAGCGGTACGGTCGACGGCAACCCGATGCTCGTCTCGGCCACCACGTCGGCGCCCTGCCCGGCCCGGTACGGCGCGGCCGCTCTGCTCCGGGTCGGTCCCGCCGGTGGCCCTTACAGCAACATCGTCCGGCCGGGCCAGGCCGGTGACTACGACCGTGCGCCGTTCACCCTGGCCGCCAACCGTTCGATGACCACCTCCCAGGGCGCCGCTCCGCGCGACGGCGAGTACGAGATCGTCGTCGAGTGCGTCAGCGCCGACCTGGGGCCGCACCCCGACCGGTTTGTCGCCCCGATCGTGGTCGACGGCGGTAGCTGGGCGCTCAAGCAGGCCGGAAAACCGGCCGCCCAGGGCAACCCGCCGGCACCGCCCGCCGAGCCACCCGCACCCGGCGGCCAGGTGTCGTCGGCGGTGCCACCACCCCCGGCGACGGCCGGCGCGGCGGCTTCGGCCACCGCGAGCGGGCCGGCGGCCAGCACCACCGCGCCCGACGGTGGGTCGGCCGGGACCGGGACCCCGACCGCCGGCACCCGGTTGGCCGCCGGGCCGGCACGCGATGTTCCGGTGTTGCCCTGGATCCTCGGCGCGGTCGCGGTGGTGCTGGTCGCCGCCGCTGTCGCGATCCCGCTGATCCGCCGTGGAAGGAGAGCCCAGTCATGACCGTGAGCGTTGACCCGCCGGCCGTGCCGCCGGCCGGTGACCCGGCGGCGGGTCCGGTCCAGCCACCGGCCGGACCCGTTCCGGCGGCGGCCGGGGCACCGCCGGGCACCGGTCCGGCGCGGCCGGGCACCCGGGTCGAGATCCCGGCGGTCCGGATCACCGGCGTGGTGCTGACCCTGTTCGGCGTGCTGCTGCTGGGCTTCGTCGTACACCTGACGGTGATCTCCGAGGTGCGGTACGAGCGGGCGCAGCAGGTCGCGTACGCCGACTTCCGCAAGGATCTGGCCGAGGCCGTCGCGCCGGTCGGGCAGACCGACTTCGACCAGCGCCTGCTGGAACTGGGCACGTCAGTGGCGGTGCTGCGGATTCCCGTGCTCGGCACCCAGCAGGTGGTGTTCGAGGGTACGACCGCGGGGGTGCTCGCGGACGGCCCGGGGCACCGCCGGGACACGCCCCTGCCCGGCCAGGCGGGGACCAGCCTGATCATGGGGCGGCGGGCCGTGTACGGGGGTCCGTTCGCCGGGCTGCCGCTACTGCGTTCGGGCGACAAGATCGTGGCGGTGACCGGGCAGGGCGAGCACACGTACCGGGTGACCGGGGTACGGCGGCCGGACGAACCGGTGCCGCCGAGGCTGGCCGCCGGTGCCGGCCGGCTGACCCTGGTGACCGCCGCCGGTCGGCCGTACCTGCCCACCGACGTCGTGTACGTGGACGCCGACCTGGTCTCGCAAGCCCAACCGGCGCAGGCACGGAGCCTGAGGTTCGAGTCGCTCACCCCGGCCGAGAAGACGATGGCCGGCGACTCCGGAGCCTGGGTGTCGCTGCTGCTGTGGGGCCAGGCGTTGCTGATCGCCGCGTACGCGGTGACCTGGGCCTGGGCCCGGTGGGGCGGCTGGCAGGCCTGGGTGGTGGGAATTCCGCTGCTCGCCGCCGTCGGCCTGACCGTGGCCGACCAGATCGCCCGAGTCCTGCCCAATCTCTACTGACCACGGAACTGACCACGGAGCCGACATGACGTCCGACAACACCCTCACCCTTCCCGTCGAAGACACGGAACCGGCAAACGGTCTGGCGGCCCTGGAGGCCCGGTCCATCTCCGCGTGGTTCGGCCAGCACAAGGTGCTCGACCGGGTGTCGCTCACCATGGCGGCCGGCGAGGTCACCGCGCTGATCGGTCCCTCCGGCTGCGGCAAGTCCACCTTCCTGCGCATCCTCAACCGGATGCACGAACTGATCCCCTCGGCCGCCCTCGCGGGTGAGGTGCTGCTCGACGGCGAGGACCTGTACGCCTCCGCGCGCCGGATCACCGACGCCCGGCGACAGGTCGGCATGGTGTTCCAGAAGCCGAACCCGTTCCCCACCATGTCCATCTACGACAACGTGATCGCGGGTCTCAAGCTGACCGGAACACGGGCCGGGCGGGACGTGAAGGACCACCTCGTCGAGGAGTGCCTGACCAAGGCCGGACTCTGGAAAGAGGTACGGGACCGGCTCCGGTCGCCCGGTGGCGCGCTTTCCGGCGGCCAGCAACAGCGGCTCTGCATCGCCCGTTCGCTCGCCGTCCGACCGAGGGTGCTGCTGATGGACGAGCCCTGTTCGGCCCTTGACCCGACCTCGACCAGGCGGATCGAGGAGACCATCGCCGAACTGGTGTCCGAGGTGACGATCGTGATCGTCACGCACAACATGCAGCAGGCGGCGCGGGTTTCCGACCAGTGCGCGTTCTTCCTGGCCGAGCACGGAACCCCGGGTGCGATCGTCGAACACGGACCGACCGAGGTCATGTTCGACAGCCCGACCGATCCTCGTACCTCCGATTACGTTCACGGACGGTTCGGGTAGGCGATCACGCCGACCGGTGGAATGCGCCCGCCCGGTCGGCGATTCGCGCTTTTCGACAAACGCCCAGTACAAGCCCGGTACGACAGCTCCCGTTAACACGGCGGATCCGTTCGATTCCTGGAATTGTCGGCCCCGCGTCGGTTCGGCCGTAACCCGCAATTCGCTTTCTGCATGTCCGGCGTAGACGTTGGCCTGCACGGCGGGTCACAGCCCGTGTGCAGCCTGATCCACGTTGCGGCCGGTCACCGCTCCCGATGGGGGAGAGCCGCCGTACCGCACTTCTCATGAAGGAAGTGATCCATGAAGGCAACCAAGTCCCTGCTCGGCCGTGCGGCTGCTCTTGCCGGTACGGTCGCGCTGTCGGTGGTCGGTCTGGTCGGCGTCGCGGCGCCCGCCCAGGCCGCCGCCCTGGGTTCGCTCACGCTCAACCCGACGAGCGGCAACGTCGCCGACAACCCGGCGCTCGTCAGTGCCACCACCTCGGCCGCCTGCCCGGCCGGCTTCGGCGACCAGGCAGTGCTCCGGTTCGGCCCGGTCGGCGGCCAGGTCGCCAACCTGAACAAGATCGCCAGCGTCGGCAACTACGACCAGGCGCCGTTCACGCTGGACGCGAACCGGTCGATCGCCACCGCACTCGGCAACCCGGCGCCCGCGAACGGCGACTACCTGTTCGTGGTCGAGTGCATCAGCGGTGTCAACGGTCCGCACGCGGACCGGTTCGAGACCGCGGTCACCGTCACCGGCGGCAACTGGCGGGTCAAGGGCGCCGTGGACCCGGCCGCCCCGACCACCACCGCCCTGGCCGCCAACCCGGCCGGCCCGGTCGAGCTGGGCAGCAACGTCACGCTGACCGCCACGGTCGCTCCGGCCGCGGCGGCCGGCTCGGTCGACTTCCGTCGGGGTGCTGCCTCGCTCGGCACCGCGACGGTCTCGAACGGTACGGCGAGCCTCACCACCAACACCCTCGCCGCCGGTACCAACTCGCTGACCGCCGTCTTCACCCCCGCCGACCCGGCCGCCTACCTGGGCTCCACCTCGTCGGCGGTCTCGGTGCAGGTCATCGTGCCGGGCTCGCTCCGCGCCGAGCAGGAGATCACCGCCGACATCGCGCCGGGCGCCTTCTCGCTCGCCGTCGCCGGCAACACCGTCGCCCTCACCGGCGGCGTCGTCGGTGGCTCGGCCACCGGTGACCTCAACAAGGCGACCGTGACCGACCTGCGTGGCACCAACGCGGGCTGGAACCTGACCGGCCAGGTCGAGGACTTCGTCGGCCCGGCCAACGCCAAGATCGGCGCGAACCAGCTCGGCTGGGTCCCGAACGCGTCCGAGGTCAACGAGAACTCGGGCACGGTCGTGCCGGGTGCCGCCGCCAGCCCGGGCACCGGCCTCGGCGACGCGCGCGCACTCTGCAGCGCCGCCCAGGGCAGCAGCGCGGGCGTCTTCGAGTGCGGTGCCGACCTGACGCTCGACATCCCGGACACCGCCGCGCCGGGCAGCTACACCGCCACCCTGACCCTGACGCTGGTCTGATTCCCCCGGATCGGACCGGCCCAGGTTCCGGACCCGCCGGTGGAACGGTGACGCGACTCCGTCCAGGGGCCGTGGCCGTACCACCGGCGGGATGACGACGGCGGAGGTACCACGGGTTCGCCAGCCGTGGTACCTCCGCCGCACATCCATCTCCGCGACCCGGGAGCCGTACCCATGACCACATCTCGCCCCGTCCGCGTCCGTGCCCTCGTGCTGCTCTCGGCCGCCGTGACCGCGCTGGTCACGGCGGCTCCGCCCGCTCTGGCGCGGGAAGCTCCCGCCCCGGGCGGCGCGGACGAGTTCCGGTGGGCGGTGCAGCCGTCGAGCCCGACCGGGCCGACCGGACGCAACCAGTTCGTCTACGACCTGGCACCCGGCCAGCAGATCGACGACCATGTCGCGGTCACGAACCTCTCCGCCAAGCCGCTGACCTTCACGGTCTACCCGACCGACGCGTTCACCGCCGTCGACGGCGCGTTCGCACTGTTGCCGGCGAGCCAACCGGCGCGCGACACGGGCAACTGGGTCGGGCTCGACCGCAAGCCCCTCACCGTCCGACCCGGGCAGCGGGTCGTCGTCCCGTTCCGGCTGACCGTGCCGAAGGACGCCACTCCCGGGGACCACGCCGCCGGCGTTGTCGCCTCCGTCAGCGAGCAGCGGGTCGACGGCGAGGGGCAGCGGGTCAACGTGGACCGACGGGTCGCGGCCCGGATCTACCTGCGGGTGGCGGGTCCGCTCACGCCCTCGGCCGAGATCGAGTCCGCGCAGGTGAGGTACGACAATCCGGTGCTGCCGTTCGTCCGGGGCACGATGAGCGTCACCTACCGGGTACGCAACAGCGGCAACGTACGGGTCGGCGGCAAGGTGCGGTTGCGCGCTACCGGTCTGCTCGGTGTGCCGCTCTCCGGCACCCAGGAGGTCGACCTGCCAGAGATGCTGCCCGGGGCACAGGTCACCCTGACCCGGCGACTCGACGGAGTGTGGCCGGCCGGTCTGGTCACCGGTGCGGTGGCGGTCGAGCCGACCACCAGCCAGGGCGCGTTGTCCGAGTTGGTCCGTACCGATTCCACCCTCACCCCGCCGTGGACCCTGCTCTACCTGCTGCTGGTGGTCGGCATCCTGTTGCTGGTGCGCTGGTGGCGCCGCCGCGCGGCGGCCGTCACCGACGAGGCGCCTGTCACGGCGGAGGCGCCTGTCGTCGACGACGCCCCGGCCGTCGACGCGCGTGCCTAGGCGGGGGGTGGCGATCCGGCTGGCGGTCGCCGTCGGGGCACTGGTCGGGCTGCTCCCGGTCGGCACGCCGGCCGGCTCGGCGCGGGCCGAGCCGACCGTCACGTTGGATGTCACCGAGGTGGCGGTGGGCGCCCCGCTCGCGGTACGGCTGGCCGGTTGGCCGGCCGGCGACGTACTGGTCGAGGTCTGCGGCAACCGGGCGGAACGGGGCTCGATCGACTGTCTGGTGGGCGGGGCGGCGAGCGCCGCCGTCCAGGGCGACGGCTCGGGGCGGGTGGCGCTGACCGCGTCGGCACCGCCGGTTCCCTGCCCGTGCGTGGTGCGGGTGCGCCCGGTCGGCAGCGGTGAGATCCGTACCACGCCGGTGACGATCAAGGGGGTTCCGGTGCGTACCGCCGCGCCGGTGGCCAAGCCGCCGACCGTGCTGGCCGCGTCCGGCGTACGGATCACGGGGGCGGGCCCGGGTTGGGCCGCGTTCTTCGGCGGCCCGGCACACCGTACGGTCACAGTGACTCTACGTAACACCGGCCAGGCGCCCGTGCTGGAGCCCCGACTCGCGCTCACCAGCGGCCGGCCGGGACAGACCACCGTCATCGTCCCGGCCCCCAGGGTCGACCTGCTGGCCCCGGGTCAGCAGCGGACATTCGACCTCCCCGTCACGTTCGGCGCCCCCACCTGGGGCCGGTACGCGCTCCGGGGAGAGTTGCTCGGCGCGGACCAGCCCGAGGTGTTCTACGCGCACACCCGCTCGTACCCCTGGGGCCTGCTCCTCCTGCCGGTGCTGTTGCTGGTCTATCTGACCCTGCGCTGGTGGCGCCGGACGAGGTGAGTCGCCGCGCCCGTGGTTCGGGCGCCGACCTGACGTACCCTCGACGGGTCATGAGCGAAGCGCAGAGCAGTTTTCCCCGGCGGGATGCCAGCGGCCGGATCACCGGTTTGCCCGATCTGGCCGGTGTGGTCCTCGCCGGTCTGGTCATCGGCGTGCTGGCGCTGATCCTCTTCGACTGGGCCTTCGAGACGCTCGGGCTGGCGGACTTCGGCCGTACCAGCGGCTGGCTCGCGGTGATCCTGCCGGCCTGGCTCTTTCTCGACGAGTACCGGGCCTGGGGCCCGGGTCCGGCCCGGGTGGTGATCGCGCTGGTGGGCGGCGCGGTCGGACTCACCACCGGACTGCTCGCCGCAGGGCTGGCCGCGAGCCTGCCGCCCCTGGTCTCGGGCGCGGCGGCGGCTGGCGCGTTCGCGCTGGTATATACGCTGATCTGGTATTTCGGAGTCCGGTGGCTCGACCGCCGGACGGGTTGATCGGAGACGGAATCGTGAGTCCCGCGGTGAAGTACACGCTGGGCCGGATAGGGCTGTTCCTGGTGGTCATGGCGGCGCTGCTGCCGGTCCCCATGAGCATCTTCCTGAAGCTCATGCTGGCCGTGGTCTTCTCGGCGGCGGCCTCCTTCTTCCTGCTCCGGACCTGGCGCGACCAGATGGCCGAGCAGGTGGCCGGTGCGGTGCAGCGGCGTCAGGCCGAGAAGGAGCGGCTGCGGGCCGCGCTCTCCGGCGACGACGACCAGCCGGCGCCGACGAGCCTGCCGGTCAACCCGTCGAGTGGTGACACCGACGGCGGGCCGACCAGCCGCTGAGCCTCCCGGCGGTCAACCCGTCGGCCGGCGACAGCCGACCCCGACACCGGACCGCCCAACCGTCCAGTCGGGTTCGGCCGTCGAGTCGGGTTCAGCCGTCCAGTCGGGTTCAGCCGTCCAGGCCCCGGCGCCGGGCGATCCGGTCCAGGTCGTCGACGAGTCCGTCCAGTCGGCGCATGCCGGCCTCCAGGTCCCCCACCGAGTTCTGGTCCGGCGCGGCGGCGATCACCGGCGTGATGATCTCGTCGGCCCGCCGGGCGTACTCCTGCTGGGCGGCGGTGATCGCGGCGGTGACCTCCGCCGCGACGTCCTCGGCGGGCAGGCGCATCGCGGTCGGGTCGATCCGGAGTTCCTGTAGCCCCCCACCGGGGCCGGTACGGGCCCGGACGTAGCCGCGTGGGGACTCGCCGGTGCCGAACTGGTCGGCCAGGTCGTCCTGCATCCGCTGGATCCGCGCCAGTTGCTGGTGGGCGTACTCGGCCAGGTCGTCCAGGTTGCGGATATCGGCCACGTCGTTCGAATCCCCTCGCTCGTCCGCCGGTTAGGAAGGCCCCCTAGTACTACCGAATGCGATAACAAGGGGCCCTTCCTTACGGCGCGTCAGGGTGGTCAGGATAGCGACGTGGATCACCCGGGTGGCATCCTTGCCCGGTGGCCAAGGACTACACGATCCACATCGAGCCGGTGGTACGCCCACTGCTCGATCCGACCGAGCGTCTGCTGGCGGTGTCCCCGCTGATCAAGGACCCGGGTACGACCGAGGACACGTCCCTGTCGGACGAGTTGAAGAACCTGCTCGACCCGACCATCCTGATCGGACTCGGCAGCCATCCGGGGCAGTTGCTCCAGCGGGCGACCTTCGGTCGGGCGGTGGTCGGGGCGGAGGGAAGCGGCGGGCACCAGCTTTTCGAGGCGGTCGACCGGGTGCTGGCGCCGAACCTGGTGGTCACCGACGCCCGGCTGCTGGTGGTGGAGCTGGAGACGGTCGAGCGGCCCGGTCGGAGCTTCACCGAGCGGTGGTTCGGGCCGGTGGAGCAGGTCGCCCGGCTGGTCCACCCGGTCTCCCGGGACGCCGTCGTCGGCGCGGTTCCGGCGCCGGCCGGAGTGCTGCGGCGGGGTCGTTTCCTCGTCGTCTTCACCGACAGCTCGGCCTGCGCCCTGGTGGGCGGCCCGCCGGAGCTGGGCCGGAAGGCCGCGGCGGCGATCGGGATGCCACAGCCGCCAGCCGTCGCCCCTGGGGAGGAGCAGGCATGACCCAGCCGTTGAAGGTCTATCTCGACGCGATGACCAGGTACGCGAACGCCATGGACGACCTCGGTACGGCCTTCGGCAACACCCGCGCGTTGCTGGTGGACGCCGACGTCACCGAGGACAGCTTCGGCATGCTCCCGGAGTCCCGGGAAGTGGCGAAGACGTACGAGCAGCGCACCACCGACGGCTTGGACGTGCTGCGGGCGGGCGAGGAGGTGTTCGGCGAGTTGGGGGACGCGTTCCGCCAGATGCGGGACAACTACCAGGCTTCCGACGATGCCTCGGCGAACATGTTCGGGGGTGGACGATGACCCGTGCACCGAGCGGGGCGGAGCGGATCGAGACGTACCTCGGTCCGGCCGGTGCGGCGTACGCGGTGATCAAGCCGATCGTCGAGTTCCTGTCCCATCCGATGGACGCGGTGACCGGTGATCCCGACGCGTTGAACGCGCAGGCGAGGGCGTGGCGGGACGCGGCGGACCGGATGGACCGGTTCGTCCAGGACGAGGTGGGCGCGCGGCGCGACCTGCTCGCCCACTGGGAGGGCGAGGCGGCGGAGTCGTTCAACGCCGAGATGAGCCAGGTGAACCAGTCGCTGGGCGAGATCGGCGCCCACTTCGAGGCGACCGCCGAGCTGCTGGAGGGGTCGGCCGAAGGTGCCAGACAGGCGCAGGAGCTGGTCGAACAGATCGTCCGGGAGCTGATCGCCTGGGCCATCATCACGATCATCGTGGCGCTCGCGTCGGCCTGGATCACGGCCGGCGCCTCGGTGGTGGCCGGAGGGGCGGCGACCGGGGTGCAGGCGGCGTTGGCCGGCACCCGGGCGGCGGCGGTCGGGGTGAAGCTCGCCAACCTGCTGCGCAAGGTGGCGACGTTCCTGAAGAAGATGAGCGACTTCGCGCGGGCGTACAAGCTCACCAGCATCCACAAGGTCGGGGTGTCGAACTGGGCCAGTGCCCGGTACGCCACCAGCGCCGGTTACCAGTTGCTGGCCACCAACTGGGTGATCAAGAAGACCATCGTGGAGCCGACCCTCGGCCCGACGGTGGACAAGGTCACCGGAGCGGACAAGCAGTGGGAGCTGCCCCAGGTGCTGTGACGCGCCGGCCCGGCCCGAGGGTGTGGCGCTTTTCTTCTGTCCGCCGGGCGATCGTTGGTGAAATTTTGTCGGCGTGACGACGATGTTGAGATGGAACGGAGAGTGATCGTTATTGATATGACCATGTAAGGGGTGGTGCAGTGTGCGGTACAGAGCGGGAATCTCCGCACCCCCAGGAGGTTTTGCATGCCCTTCCGTACCCTCGTACCCCGGCGGTCGACCCGGCGCCGGACCCTGGCCCTCGCGACGACGCTCGCGGTGGGACTCTTCGCGGCGGTGACCGCACCGGTCTCCGCCGACCCGAAGCCGGGCGCCTCCAGCGCCGCCACCAGCGCCGAGTACCGGGTGATCGGCCCACGCACGCTGGACGACCGGAACGCGGTCGCCCGGACGGGTGTGGCGATCAACTACAGCGAGCACGGCATCCTGAACGTCACCGCGACCGCCGCCGAGGTGAAGGCGATCACCGCGCTCGGCTTCACGCTGGAGGCCGTACCCGCGCCGCCGTCCCGGGGGGCGACCGGTGATGTCGGCGTCTTCGCCTTCCCGCCCGCCGACTCGAACTACCACGACTACGCCGAGCTGACCGCCGTGATCAACCAGGTGGTGGCGGACCACCCGTCGATCGCCCGGAAGTCGAGCATCGGCAGCTCGTACGAGGGTCGCGACCTGCCCGTCATCAAGATCTCGGACAACGTCGGTACGGACGAGGCCGAGCCGGAGATCCTGTTCAACTCCCAGCAGCACGCCCGTGAGCACCTGACCGTCGAGATGGCGATCTACCTGCTCAACCTCTTCACCGACAACTACGGTTCCGACTCCCGGATCACCAACATCGTGAACACCCGGGAGATCTGGATCGTGCCGACGGTCAACCCGGACGGCAGCGAGTACGACATCGCGACCGGCTCCTACCGGTCCTGGCGGAAGAACCGGCAGCCGAACTCCGGTTCGTCGAACGTCGGCACCGACCTGAACCGCAACTGGAGCTACAACTGGGGCTGCTGCGGCGGCTCGTCCGGCAGCACCTCGTCGGAGACGTACCGGGGTCCGTCCGCCTTCTCCGCCCCGGAGACCCAGGCGCTGCGCAACTTCGTGAACGGCCGCGTGGTCGGCGGCGTGCAGCAGCTCAAGGCGAACATCGACTTCCACACGTACTCGCAGCTCGTGCTCTGGCCGTACGGATACACGACGGCGAACACCGCACCGGGGCTCGACGCCGACCAGGAGTCGACCTTCCGCACCATCGGCCAGCAGATGGCCGCGACCAACGGCTACACCCCGGAACAGTCGTCCGACCTGTACATCACCGACGGCGACAGCATCGACTGGATGTGGGGGCAGCACAAGATCTGGGCGTACACCTTCGAGATGTACCCCGGCTCCTCCGGCGGCGGCGGTTTCTACCCGCCCGACGAGGTCATCCCGGCGCAGACCTCGCGCAACCGCGAGGCGGTGCTGATCCTCAGCGAGTACGCCGACTGCCCGTACCGGGCGATCGGCAAGCAGGCGCAGTACTGCGGCGGCGGCGGTGGCGGCACCACCGTCTGGTCGGACAACTTCGAGACCGCGACCGGTTGGACCATCAACCCCTCCGGTACGGACACCGCCACCTCCGGCGTCTGGGAGCGGGGCACCGCGCAGGCGACCAACTCCAGCGGCGCGAAGCAGCTCGCCCCGGCGGGTGGCAGCAACGACCTGGTGACCGGCCGGCTGGCCGGCACCGCCGCAGGTGACTACGACATCGACGGCGGGCTCACCAGCGCCCGGTCACCGGCGGTGACGTTGCCGGGCAGCGGCACGCTGACGCTCTCGCTCTCCTGGTATCTCGCGCACGGTACGAACGCGTCCTCGGCGGACTTCTTCCGGGTCAGCGTGGTGCACAACGGCGGCACGACCGCACTGCTCACCCAGGCCGGTGCGGCGAGCAACCGCAACGGTACGTGGACGGCCGCGAACCTGAACCTCTCCGCGTACGCCGGTCAGTCGATCAGGATCCTGGTGGAGGCGACCGACGCCTCCGGCGCGAGCCTGGTCGAGGCGGGTGTGGACAACGTGGCGATCACCAGCTCCTGACCGCCGCACAGCCTGATCCCAGCGCAGCCTCGATCGCACCGCAGGCTGATCCCAGCGCGGCCTCGATCGCACCGCACGGCGTCGCCCCGTCGGCCGGCTCTCCGGTCGGCGGGGCGACGGTCGTTCGGAGCGACGGTCGACCGGGCGGTCCGACGCCGGTCGGTCTAGCTGAACCGGCGACCCTCGTCCCGCCGGTACGCCCAGCCGGCGGCGGCGGCCAGGAGCACGACCCAGACACCGAGCATGACCAGCGCGGTCGGCTCCGGCCGGAAGTCGCCGACCGCCGCCCACATCAGCTCGACCGCGCCCCGGGTCGGCAGGTAGGGCGCGACGGTCTCGATGAAGCCGGGCGCCTCGTCGGGTGCGGAGAGCAGGCCGCCACCGAAGGCGAGCGGGAAGAAGACGACCTGCGCCACCACGATCGCGGCCTTGCTCGGCAGCGCGTACCCGATGACGAGCCCCATCAGGGTGAACGGCACCGCGGCCACGACCACCGCGCCGAGCGCGAGGACGAAGGCGGCCGGCGTGACGGTCGCGGCGGTGGCGACGGCGGCGATCACCACCACCGGGATCAGCGAGAAGAAGGTCAGCACCAGGCCGGCGAGGATCCGGCCGGCGAAGCGCGGGGCCGGTCCGGCCGGCAGGGTCCGGGTGTACGGGTCCCAGGGATGCGCCCGGTCCTCGGCCACCCCGATGCCGTACTGGAAGATGTTGCTGCTCATCACCGCGAAGGTGACCATCGAGGCGGTGGCGAAGGTGGCGCCGGTCGGATCGTCGCCGGCAAACGGCACCACGAAGAAGAGCATCGAGGCGGCCGGGAAGAAGGCGCTGCCGATCACCGCGACCGGGATCCGGATCGTTTCCAGGAGTTGGTACCTGGCGTGTACGAGCGCGAGCTGCATGACGGTTTCCCCCGGTCAGGCGGTGATCGGTTGGGCTGCGGTCGGTTGGGCCTCGGTCGGCTCGGCGGTCAGCGTCAGGAACGCCTCCTCCAGCGAGGTGGGCCGGATCTCCAGGTCGGAGAAGGCCACGTCCGACCGGACCAGATCACGGACGAGCTGGTCGGCGTCGGCGGTCAGCAGGTGGGTCCGGCCCTCGCTCGTCTCGACCCCGAGCACGCCGGGCAACTCCGGCAGTTCGGCGGCGGCCAGGCTGACCCGGCGTACGCCGACGATGCCCCGGATCGCCGCGACCGTGTTGTCGGCGAGCACCCGGCCCTGCCCGAGCACCACCACCCGCTGGGCGAGCGCCTCGATCTCCTCCAGGTAGTGGCTGCTCAGCAGCACCGTCCCGCCGTCGGCGTGGAACGACCGGATGGCCTCCCAGAGGCTGTGCCGCGCCTCCACGTCGAGCCCGGTGGTCGGCTCGTCCAGGATGACGAGCTGAGGTCGCCCGACGAAGGCCAGCGCGATCGCCAGCCGCCGCTTCTGTCCGCCGGAGAGGCCGCCGGTCTGGCGCCGGGCCAGGTCGGCGATGCCGAACCGGTCGAGCAACTCGGCCCGGGGGACCGGATCGGCGTAGTGGGCGGACACGTAGTCGACCACCTCGCCGACCCGCAGGGTCGGTGGTAGGCCGGTCTCCTGCGGGGTCACGCCGAGCCGCTGCCGGTTGGCCCGGTCGCGCGGGTCACCGCCGAACAGCTCGACCCGCCCGGCGCTGACCCGGCGTACGCCGACCAGCAGGTTCAACAGCGTGCTCTTGCCGGCCCCGTTCGGCCCGAGCAGGCCGACCACCTCGCCGGCCCGGACCTCGAAGCTGACCTGGTCGAGTGCGGTGACCTCGCCGTACCGGCGGGTGGCCCGATCTGCGCGGGCGAGAATCATGTCGACTCCTGGGTGGGGGTGGTGGTCGGATCGAGCAGGGCGCGCAGGGCGGCGGTGTACTCCTCGAACGCCAACTGCCCGCGCCGGCTGAGCCGGACCAGGGTGGCGGGTGTACGTCCCTGGTGGGTCTTGGTGACCTCGACGTACTGGGCGTCTTCGAGCTTGCGCAGGTGGACGGAGAGGTTGCCGGCGGTCATTCCGAGGATGTCCTGCAACCGGGGGAAGGCGATCCGGTCGCCGTCGCCGAGCGTGGCCAGGGTGGCGACCACCCGCAGCCGCGCCTGGGCGTGGATGATCGGGTCGAGTTCGGGCGGCGCGGTCACGACCGGTTGCTGTTCAGCCAGGCGACGGTGCCGCCGATCAGCATGCCGCCGCCACCGGCGACGGCGACGACCAGCGCGTGCCAGCCGGGACCGGCGTACACGCCGACGACGTTGATCACGATCAGCCACACCCCCAGCCGGAACAGGCTGCGGTCCAGCCAGATCGCCCCGCCGGCCAGGTGCAGCACCCCGGTCAGGAAAACCGCGACCGCGGCCCAGAGCAGTCGGGCCAGGTCGTCCGGCAGGTGGTCGGTGACCTGGCTGAGAATGGCGCCGTAACTGAAGAAACCGAGCGACCAGGCGAGGCCGTACCACTGACCCCGGCGGGACGAGTCGCCGGTGACCTGCCCGTACGCCCGAGCACCGCTGACCCCGCTGATCACCGCGGCGGCGGTGAGCAGCACGAAGAGGCCGGTCAGTGGGAGCCAGTCGGGCAGGTCCACGAAGACCCGGTCGTCCGGGCCGAAGCGGAGGAAGAAGAGCCCGAAGCCGATCAGCCAGGCGAGGCCCCAGGGCCAGTAGACCAGGCGGGGGTCGGGGCTGAGCCGGCGTGCCGTCTCGGCCTGCTGCCGCTGGATCAGCAGGAGCGTCTCGGCCGGGGTGGCTGGCGGTCGGTCGTCGTCGTCCAGGTTCACGCAAAGAACTTTACCGCGCAAAGTACATGGCGCGGTTGACCCAGTCGCCGATGCGACACGAGACGTGTTGACGAACCGGGATCCCGGGGGTCTCCGGCCCGGCTTTCGTGCATTTCCAACGGGTGCGTAACCAGCCCACACGTACGAACCCGCGAGTACGTTCAGCGCCTCCGGAAATTCGTGATCGATGCCACGCTAATCGGACAACCCGCCCGATCCAGCTTTATTGTCGACACCCGGAAGACTCGATGATCACCTCATCGTGGCCCTGGCAGACCACGACATTTTGGAGGTTCATAGATGGTTCGGAGTGTTCGGGTATGGCTCGGCCTGGGACTGTCGCTGCTCGCGACCGCGGCCGTCACCCTCGCGGTAAGTCCAGCTCAGGCTGCCTCCCGTGGGTACGCCGATGTGGCCCTCGGCGATTCCTATTCCTCCGGGGTCGGCGCCCCGCCGTATTCCGACCCGACCGGTTGCGTACGGAGCGAAAAGGCGTACGCGCCGTTGTACGCCGCCGCCAACAACATCAGTTCCTTCGATTTCGCGGCCTGTAGTGGTGCGCTCACCACCGACGTCCTGGAAAAGCAGCTCACCGGACTCGGCCGGGCCACCCGTCTGGTCACCATCACCATCGGCGGGAACGACACCGGATTCAGCAACGGGATCAGCGCCTGTGTCGGTGGCACCGACGCGGACTGCGACGCGGTCGTCAAGGCCAGCCAGCAGTTCTCCCGTACCGAGCTGCCGCCCCGGCTCGACCGGACGTACGCGGCCATCCGGGCCCGGGCGCCGCAGGCCAAGCTGGTGGTGCTCGGTTACCCGCGCTTCTTCGAGCTCACCGCCGACTGCGCGCAGGCACCGCTGAGCCTGACCAGGCGTACCGCGCTCAACGCCGCCGTCGACACCCTCGACGAGGTGATCGCGTCGCGGGCCACCCGCGCCCGGGCGACCTTCGTCGACGTCCGGACCGCCTTCGCCGGACACGGCATCTGCGGCGCCGAGCCGTGGCTCAACAACCTGGCCCAGAGCGGCCCGTTCCACCCCAACGAGGCCGGTTACCGTGCCGGTTACCTCGCCGCGCTGGACCGGGCGGTTCCGTGCCGGCCCGGCCACGGGCACCACAACTGATCGAGCCGATCGGTACGGCCCGGCGGAGCGCCCCTACGGGTGTCCCGCCGGGCCGGTGCCGTACCCGGGGTGTCAACCCACGGTGGTACGGCTGCGTACGCCGGTCCGGTCCAGCTTGTTCCAGCGCATCGGGGCACCCCGCGCCTCCAGCCAGAGTGCCCGGACAGTCACCACGCTGCTGAACACCGAGAAGAGCGCGGCGGCGGGGAGCACGTAGAGCAGGCGCAGGTCCCGCCAGGCCCGGTCGAACGCGATCGCGACCAGGGTGTGTGCCGCCGCCGCACCGAGCCCGATCCAGAGCAGCAGCGCCGGTACGGTCGGCGAGGTCGGCATCCGTCCGGTGACGGCCAGCAGCAGCACCAGGGCGAGGGTGAGCAACTGGATCGGCGGCACGGCGAGCATGGTGACCAGGTTGTAGACCAGGTACGGACCGAGCCGGCCGTGTCGACGGCTGCCGACCAGGTCACGGTGGCGCCGCGCGGTCTGGACCAGTCCACGGGTCCAGCGGATCCGCTGCCGCCACAGGCCGCCCACCGTCGACGGAACCTCCGCGTAGACCAGCGCCCTCGGCTGGAAGTTGATCCGGTACCCGGCCGCGCGTACCCGCCAGGTCAGCTCCAGGTCCTCGCCGAGGGTCCCGGTCTCGAAGCCGCCGACCTCCTCCACCACCCGGCGCCGGAACGCCCCGCAGTTGCCGGAGACGATGGTCAGGCAGCCGAGCAGCGCCAGCCCGCGCCGGACCAGCGCGGTGGCGTGGGTCAGCAGGGCCAGCAGCCGGGTCTGGTGCCGGTCCAGGTTCACCGGTTCGTCGTTGCCGCAGACACCACCGACCGACGGACTGTCGAAACCGCGCAGCAGTTGGCCGATGGTGTCCGAGGTGAAGACGCCGTCCGCGTCGACGAAGCAGCAGATCTCGCCCCGGGCCAGCCGGATTCCCGTGTTCAGCGCGGCGGCCTTGCCCCCGTTGGGCTGGGTCAGCACCACCACGTCCGGGTGGTACGCGAACTGGCGCATCACCGCGAGCGTACGGTCGGTCGAACCGTCGTCGACCAGGATGATCTCCTTGCGTGGATACCGGGTGGCGATGATCGACTCGACGCAGCTCGCCAGCACCCGCTCCTCGTTGTAGGCCGGCACGATCACCGACACCAGTGGGAGTGGACTGTCGAAGACCGGCTGCCGGCGTCGGCGTACCTCGGCGAGCAGGGCGAGCGGGTAGTAGGCCAGCTCCAGCAGGCCGATCAGCAGCAGTGGCACGGTGAGCAGCACGACCGCCCCGGAGAGCGCCCCGGTCACCGGGCCACCCCGGCCCGGTACGGCGACACCCGGCCGGCGCCGGGCCCCGCCCCGGGCCTCGCGTCGAGCAGCGCGTCCAACACCTCCGGTGCCTCGCCGCTGTGCGCGCCGAAGCGGGCGTTGACCTCCAGCACCACCGGGCTGCCGTCCCGGCGGCGTCGGATGTCGAGGTCCGCCGGACCGGTCAGGCCGATCGCGCGTACCGCCGACCGGGCCAGGTCGGCCACGTCCGGGCAGTGGTCACGGGTCACCCGCAACCCGTTGCCGACCCGGCCCCGGGCGAGCGTCGTCTTGCGGAGCACCACCAACGCCTCCACCCGGCCGTGCGGGTCGGTGAAGAGGTCGACGGCGTACTCCGTACCGGGAACGAACTCCTGGAGCACGTCGTCCGATCCCGGCGGCGGCCCTTCGGTGCCGTCGTGCACGCGTACGCCGCGCCCGCCCCGGCCGTGCCGAGGCTTGCTCAGGTACGGGGTGCCGAGATACCCGCGCAGCGCGGGCGCGGTGAGCACCCCCGGCAGGACCGAACGCGGTACGGCCACTCCCGCGCCCGCCAACACCTGCGCCGTACGCCACTTGTCGTCGGCGATCGCCACCGCCTCGGCCGTACCGACCAGCACCCACGGCCGGTTGGCCCGGGCGGCGAGCGGTGCCAGCACCGGCAGTTCCTCGGTGACCGTCGGCACGATCAGGTCGACGCGGTGCCGGGCGGCGACCGCCAGCAACTCGGGCAGGAACGACTCGTCCGTGGCGGCCGGGACCGATTCGATGCCGTCCGGCCCGCAGCCGCCCGGTGCCATGTCGACGCCGACAGCGGTCACCCCCCGGTTGACCAGCGCGGCGAGCAGGGCGCGGCCGGCGGGACCGGCGGCACCGGTCACCAGTAGGCGGGGCATCAGTTCTCCTCCACCAGCGGCACGGTCATCCGGACCGGTTCGAAGCCCTCGGCGAGCGGCACCCGGGCCTGACCGCCCCGGAACGCGGCCAGTCCGCGTACCTGCCGCTCGCCGACGTACGGCTTGGCCCGCTGGTCGTGGTGGGTGGCGACGGCGCAGACCTTCGCGTCGAGTTGGTCGGTGATGTCGACGAAGACGCTGGGCCGGAACTCGGCGGTGACCGACGGGCTCTCGTAACAGAGCACCGCCGGATGCTGGCGGGCCGCCCGCAGCGTGGCCAGGTGCACCGCGCGGTGGTCCTGGTGCTGGTCGTTGCCGGAGTGGGTGAAGATCAGGTCCGGCTGGTGGCGCCGCAGCGTCCGCTCGATCGCGTCGGCCATCTCGTTCTCGTGCCCGGCCAGCCGGGTGTCCGGCAGGTCGAGCACCTCGATTCCGGTGGCGCCGAGGAAACGCCCGGCGGACCGGGCCTCGTCGGCGCGGACGGCACCGTCGCCCCCGCGCCCACCGTGGCTCATCACCAGGACGTGCACCTCGTGCCCGGAGTCGACCAGCCGCAACAGCGTGCCGCCGCAGGCGAGTTCGAGGTCGTCCGGATGCGCGCCGATGGCGAGCACCCGGCGGGGAAGCCGGGCCGGCGGCGTGCTGACCCGGAGGGTGGCGCAGAGGCCGGCCAGCCCGGTGAGCACGACCAGACTGGCCACGTGCACGCCGATGGCGACCTCGTCCGCCGGACCGGCGCCCGGCCGGTGGCTCAGGAGACAGGCCACGTTCGCGGGAACCAGCACCAGCGCCGCGCTGACCGCGACGACCTGGATCAGCCGGGGCCGGCGGAAGCGTCGGCGTAGCGGCCGGTCGGCGCTGGTCGCGGCGGTCGCCGCCACGACCAGCGCGACCAGAAGTGGTACGGACAGGGAAACGGTCACGACGACCTCGCTCACCTAACGGCCGCGCCTGTCGGTCCCGTACGGGATCCGGTCGCACGCGGCTGCCTCTGTCGGTCAAACCGCAGCCTGCCGGCCCACGATGAGGATGGTCTGAGCCGTGGGTGAGAGCGTCCTCATCCGCCGGTTGCCACCGCTCCTCGTTCCGTCGTGCTTGCGGCGCCGGTGCACACTTGCCGCAGTTGGGCGGTGATCGGAGGTGGTCGATGCGATCGGTCGGTGCTGGACTGTCCCGGAAGCTGGCGTCGCCGTCGCGTGAGGTGGCGTCGCCGTTGTGTCAGGTGGCGTCGCCATTGTGTGAGGCGGCGTCGCCGCCCGTGGCGGTGGTCTCGTGAGGTGGTTCGCGGCCAAGTGCCCGGTCTCCCCGACCGAGCAGCGGTGGATCGAGGACTCGATGCGTTGGTTCGCCGGTGAGTTCGGCGAGGAGATCGTCCGGCGCCCGGTGGCGCTCCCCACGCCGGAGTTCTTCCCCGGCGAATACACCGGCACCGAGGCCGACGTACGCCGGGTCGTCGGGTCGCTAGCCGTACGGTTCGGTGTCCACCCGGCCCGGCTGGAGGTCGAGTTCTTCGACGACGACCTGAACGCCGGGCTGATGGCGAGCCTGCCGGCGTTCGCCGGGTCGTGGGGTGGCGCCGCCGGCCACTACCAGCCGCGCGGAGACCGGGCCGTCATCTCGATCAACAGGGCCGAGGCGGGCAACCCGACCTCGCTGGTGGCGACGGTCGCCCACGAACTGGGCCACGTGCTGCTGCTCGGCGACGGCCGGATCGCCCCCGAGCGGCGCGACTCCGAGCCGCTCACCGACCTGTTGACCGTCTACTTCGGATTCGGCGTGTTCGGTGCGAACGCCGCGTTCGAGTTCTCCGCCGACAACGGTGGCTGGCAGTCCCGTCGTACGGGTTACCTGACCGAGCCGATGTTTGGCTACGCCCTGGCCCGCTACGCCGTACTGCGCGGTGAACCGGACCCCGACTGGGACCGGCACCTGGACACCAACCCGCGCACCTACCTGAGGAAAAGTCTGCGTTACCTGGGGCGGGCCGGCTGATCCCGCCCCCCCCGGGCCGGCACTCACGGGGCCGGTGCGGCACGGCTGGCGATCTCCCGCGCCGCCGGGCACCGGCTCAGGTCGGCCTGGTCGCAGTCGATCGCGTGGGCCACCATCTCCCGTGCGATCCGCAGTTCCTCGGCGCGGCGGTCGAGATCGGCCAGGTGTGCCCGCAGCGGCGCACGCCGTTGCTCCGAGTCACCGGTTCCGGTCGGGACGATCAGCGCGGCGATCTGCGCGAGACTGAGCTGAGCCGCCTTCGCCCGCCGGATCATGCCAATCCGCACCAGGTCACCCTCCGTGTAGCGGCGGACGCCGTTGACCCGAGCCGGTGCCACCAGCCCGGCCGTCTCCCAGTGCCGCAGTACGTGTGCCGCCACCCCGGTACGGGTGGCGAGTTCCCCGATCGACATCGTGCCCGCCGGCTGACTTGACCTCATGTCGACATGAAGCCACAGGCTTACCGGCATGACCAGACCCCGCCCCTGGGAGGCGCTGGACGCCCTCCCCGTCCACCGGGCAATGCGCGAACGTTCGTACCACCTGCTGGCTCCCCGTCCGGCCGGGCCGGTGGTCGACGTCGGCTGCGGTACCGGCCTCGCCCTCCGGGAACTCTCCGACCGTGGCGCCGAGGTGATCGGCGTCGACCCCGACCCGACCAGCCGGGCCGAGGCGGTGCGGCTCCGTCCGGGCATCGAGGTCAGGGCCGGAACGGCCGAGGAACTGCCGTTCGCCACCGGATCGGCGGCCGGGTACCGGGCCGAGCGGCTGTTCCACCTGGTCACCGACCCGGTGGCGGTGCTGGCCGAGGCCCGGCGGGTGCTCGCGCCGGGGGCACCCATGGTCCTGCTCACCCAGGACTGGGCGATGGCCACCGACGACGACTCCTCGCCCGTCGCGGAACGGATCTGGCGGGCGGCCACAACGGTCACCCCCGCCCCGTTCGCCGGACGACGGTCCCGGTCGGCGTTGCTCGACGCCGGGTTCACCGACGTCTCGGTCGAGGTGGTGACGGCGGTGCTCGTCGGGCCGGCGTACGCGGACGCGCTGGTGCCGGTCGTGGCGGCGGCCCGGCGTTCGGGCACGGTTTCGGCGGCGGAGGCGGACGAGTGGCTGGCACACCGGCAGCGGCTGGCCCGTACCGGCCACGGCCTGCTCGCCCTTTCGACGTTCGTGGTCAGTGGTCGCAGCCCCGTGCTCACCATGCGGTGAGCGCCCTCGACACCGCCTCGATCAGCGGGGTCGGCGGACGGCCGAGCACCCGGTGCAGGTCGTCGGTCTGCCGTTCGAGCGCGCCGGACCGGGCCAGGCCCATCAGGAAGCCGATCGGTCCCGGCACCTCGCCGGTCTCCTCGCGGTAGCCGACCGGCCTACCGCCGACCTCGCTCAACGCCTCGGCGAGCTGCGGGTACGTCCACAACGGACCGGTCAGGTCGTAGCCCCGCCCCAGGTGGCTGTCGTCGGTGAGCACGTTGGCGGCGGCCTCGGCGAGATCGGCGCGCAGCGCGGTGTTGAGCCCCCGTCCGCCCGTACCGCTGGTCAGCTCGCCCGAGTCGAGCGCCGCCCGGAGACCGGGGTTGACAAACGCCTCGCTGTAGAACGGGTGCCGCAGCAGGGTGTACGGCAGCCCGCTCGCCTCGATCGCCCGCTCGGTCCGGTGGTGGGCGGCGTTCATCCCGGTGCCGTCGCGGTCCGCGCCGAGGAAGCTGGTGTACCCGACGGCGCGTACGCCACCCGCGACGGCGGCCTCGATCGCCGCGAGGTGTTGCCCGGTCCGCCGGTCCGGTGCCAACTCGGGGGAGGAGATCAACAACAGCCGGTCCGCGTCCCGGAACGCCGAGCGCAGGCTCGCCGGGTCGTCGTAGTCGGCGTGCCGTACCCCGATCCCGGTCGCGGCCAGGTCGGCCGCGCGGGCGGGATCGCGTACGGCGGCGACGACCTGGTCGGCCGGCACCCGGGTCAGCAGTTGTGCGAGCACGAGCCGGCCGAGGGCGCCGGACGCGGCGGAGACGACGATCATGTGGTTTCCCGGTGGGTCCAGGGGCGGGAGCGCCCGCCTGACGATCTTGCGATTGCCAGGCAACAACGGAACCTACGACGGCGCCACCGAATTACCGGTCGCCGAGTGGGGCCGGGAGCGGGTCGTGGTGCAGCACGGCGAGCCGGGAGACGGCCCGGGTCAGCACCACGTAGAGCCGGTGCAGCCCACGGGGTTCGGCCGCCACGATCCTGGCTGGCTCGACCACGATCACGTGGTCGTACTCCAAGCCCTTGACCAGACTTGCCGGGACCACGGTGACCCGCTCGGCGGCCTCGACCTCGTCGGCGGTCGAGCTGGCGATCCCGGCCTCGGCGAGCGCGCCGGCCAGCCGGTCGACCTCGGCGTCGGCCGCGATCACCGCGACCGAGCCCTGGTAACCCAACGCCGCCCGCACCTCGGTCACCGTCGCGGCCACCAGGTCGTCCACCGTACGCAGGTCGAGCGCGCCGTCGCGACGCAGCGACTCGGCCGGCGGCACGTCGACGGCGAGCGCGGGGAGCAGCCGGTTGGCGAAGGCGACCACGGCGGCGGGCACCCGGAAGCCGATGGTCAGCGGCACCACGGCGGCGTCCGGCTTGCCGAGGTGGGCCAGCGACTGCCGCCAGTCCGTCGCGGCCCACGGCGCGGTGCCCTGGGCGAGGTCGCCGAGGAGGGTGATCGAGCCGTGCACGCTGCGCCGGGCGATGGCCCGGCACTGCATCGGGGAGAGGTCCTGCGCCTCGTCGACGACCACGTGTCCGAAGCTGGTCACCCGCTCGATCAGCCCGGCCGCCTCGTCGATCAGGACCGCGTCGGCGGCGCTCCACTTCGCCGCCTTGGCCGTACGGGGTGGCTTCGACCAGATCAGGAGCTCCCGCTCGGTGGTGTCGAGCAGGTCTGCGGCGGCGTCGGCGAGCGCCTCGGCGTCGCTGAACAGGTGGTGCAGCAGCCCCTCCGGGCTCAGCGCCGGCCAGGACGCGTCCAGGAACGCGGTCACCGGCTGGGACTTGCCCATCCGGCGCAGCCAGGCGTCGTTCGGCGACTCGCCCCGGCGTGCCTCGGCCTGGCGTTGCAGCAGGCTGACCACCCGGGCCCGGACCCGCTCCCGACCGAGGCCGTACGGCAGGCGTTCGCGGCGGGCCTCGTCCACCACCCGGCGCAGCACCTCCGCCCCGATCCGCCAACGGAACGAGCCGTCGGAGACCGTGATCGGCTCCGCCGGCCTGCGGATGTGCGCGTCCACCGCCCGGCGCAGCACCTCGGCCATCCGTACGTCGTGCTTCAGCGCGGCGGCGGCCGGCGTGTCAGTGCCTCGGATCAAGACCGCCCGTGGCCGGTCACCGCCCTCCGGTCGGTGGAACGCGGCGGTGACCAGGTCCTCGACCGTCGCCTGGGCCACCTCGACCTCCCCCAGCGCGGGCAGTACGGCGGCGATGTAGGACAGGAAGGCCCGGTTCGGCCCGACGATCAGCACCCCGGAGCGGCGCAGTCGTTCCCGGTGCAGGTAGAGCAGGTACGCGGCCCGGTGCAGCCCGACCGCCGTCTTGCCGGTGCCGGGCGCCCCCTGTACGCAGATCGAGGTCTCCAACTCGGCCCGGACCAGTTCGTCCTGCTCGGGCTGGATGGTGGCGACGATGTCGCGCATCGGTCCGACGCGGGGCCGTTCGATCTCGGCGGTGAGGATCCGGGAGGCCGTGCCGAGTTCCTCGCCCCGGTCCAGGTGCTCGTCCTCGAAGCTGGTCAGCACCCCGGAGTTGAAGCCGAACCGGCGCCGGGTGGCGACGCCCTGCGGATCGCGGACGCTGGCCCGGTAGAACGACCGGGAGACCGGGGCCCGCCAGTCCAGCACCATCGGCTCGCCCAGGTCGTCGGTGACGTGCCGTCGGCCGATGTGGTAGTCGACCTCGGGGAAGTGGAGCCGGCCGAAGAAGAGCGGGGTGGTCGGGTCGTCGGCGAGTTCGGCCACCCGTCGGGAGAGGGTCCGGCCGAGCATCTCGGCCGTGTACGAGTCACCGGCGACGTTCTCGCCGGTGCTGAAGAGTGCCTCGGCGCGCTGCCGCATCCGGTGCAGGGCGGCACGGGAGGCGTCGAGGTGGGCGCGTTCGGCGCCGAGTTGGTCGTCGAGTCCGACGATTTGGTGGGCGGGCAGGGTCATCCGACGTACCTTCCGGTGCGTTGTTGTGGTTCGGCTGACCTGGGCCGCCCGGCGCTCCGTCGATGCGGTGCCGGCAGTGCCCGGTGGCGAAGGCGCGCGGTCGCGCGCGCGGAGGATCGATCGTACGCCGCGACCCGACCCGGGGCGAACGGATTAGCGCTGGCCACGGCGGGGGCGGAATCATGGCCTCATGAGCGATGAGAGTCCCGGGCGGCGGTGGCCGACGGTCAGCGACCCGAAGGTGATGCGGGCGCTGGCCCACCCGGCCCGGCTGTCGATCATGGAACATCTCGGGTCGACCGGGGAGGCGGTCACCGCGACCGGGGTCGCCGAGGTGGTCGGACTGTCGCCGAGTGCGACCAGCTACCACCTGCGGGAACTGGCCAAGACCGGTCTGGTCGAGCAGGCGCCGACCCGGGGGGACGCCCGGGAGCGGCTGTGGCGGGCGGTGCAGCCCTCGTTCCAGGTCGACGCCGGCCGGGACGCCACGCCGGACGCGCGCGACGCCGCACGGGATCTGGTCGACACCTACCTGGACCGGGACGTCGACCGGGCCCGGGCCTGGATCCGGCGCTCCTACGACGAGCCGGCCGAGTGGTACGACGCCGCCCTGGTCAACGGCAGTGTGCTGCTGTTGACCGCCGAGGAGCTGACCCGGCTCAACTCGGCCGTGCTCGACCTGCTGGAGCCGTACCGGCGGCGGCACCGGCAGGCCGATCCGCCGGCCGGTGCGCGTCCGGTCCGGGTGAACTACTGGACCCTGCCGATGGAGTGAACCCCGGCGCGGGTTCACCCGCCCTTGCGTGGGTAGATGTGAAGGATTATTTTCGAAGTATGTCTTTCACGTCTGCTCCGACGTATGCCCCCGACATCGCCCCGAGCGCCTGGCGGGACGTGTACGCGGCGGCGACGGCCAAGGGCGTCTCGGTCTGCGGCGACTTCCTCGCCGCCACCACGCTGGTGCTCGCCCTACAGTCGGCCGGCGCGGGCGGGCTCGCCGTCGCCGCGCTCCTGCTCGCCTCCACGCTGCCGCTGGTCGTGCTCGCGCCGGTCGCCGGACGCCTCGCCGACCGGGTCGACAGTCGTACGCTGCTGATCCTCGCCGGGATCGGCCAGGCCGCCGTCTGTGTCGCACTCGCCCTGGTCCACCAGCCGATCGTGGTGATCGCCCTGGTCGCGCTCCTCTCCTGCGGCCTGGCGGTGACCCAGCCGACGCTCTCGGCGCTGATCCCGGCCATGGTCCGGCGGGAGGACCTGCCCCGGGCCGGCGCGATCAGCCAGACCGCCGGCACCGTCGGCGCGCTGGTCGGACCGGCCCTGGCCGGCCTGCTGGTTGGGGAGTTCGGCACCCGGGTGCCACTGCTCCTGGACGCCGCCAGCTACGGCGCGCTGGTGCTGGCCGGGCTGGTGATCCGTACCCGTCGGGGTGGGCGCGCGGGTGTCCCGACCGCCGCCGCCGGCGCGGCGGGGCCGACCGCCGCGCCGGTCGCCTGGTCGATCTGGCGCGACCCGCTGCTGCGGGCGATGATCGTCTCGGTCGCCGCCGTGGTCGGGGCGATCGGTGCGATCAACGTGGTCGCGGTCTTCTTCGTACGCGAGACGCTCGCCGCCTCCGAAACCGTGTACGGGGTGGTCGAGGCGGCCTGGATGGCGGGGCTGCTGGCCGGCGCGTGGTTCTGTGCCCGGCTGGCCCGCCGCGCCCGGGACGACGCCGCCCTGGTCGGCGGGATCCTGGTGCTGCTCGGCGGCATGTGCCTGGTGCTGCCGGTGGCGTCCGTGGTCGGCACGGTCGGCTGGCTGATCCCGCTCTGGGTGCTCGGCGGGGCGTTCAACGGCGGCGAGAACGTCTTCGCCGGGGTGGTGCTGGGCAACCGGGTGCCGGACGGGGTCCTCGGGCACGCCTTCGCCACCTTCGGTGGCGCCATCCAGGGCGCGAGCATGGCCGGTTACCTCGCCGGTGGCCTGCTCGCCGACCAGGTGCCGATCCGGCCGTTGATCGCCGGCCTCGGGCTGGCCGGGCTGGTGGTGGTCGTCGCGCTCGCCGTACCGGTGCTCCGGGTCACCCGGCGGGAGCGGTCCGGCGCAGCCGCCCCGACCGCCGCCGTCGATGCGGGCTGGGCCACTTATCCGCCGGCTGGTGGAGCGGAGATCCGGGGCGGCGGATACGGTGGAGACCATGGGTGATCTTCAACGGCCACGGGTCGGGCACATCCAGTTCCTCAACTGTTTGCCGATCTACTGGGGGCTGATGCGGTCCGGCGCCCTGCTCGACGTGGACCTCCAGAAGGACACGCCGGAGCGGCTGAGTGCCGCCCTGGTCGCCGGTGACCTCGACATCGGACCGATCACGCTGGTCGAATACCTCCGGCACGCCGACGAGCTGCTCCTCCTGCCGGACCTCGCGGTCGGCAGCGACGGACCGGTGCTCTCGGTGAACGTGGTCTCCACCCGCCCACTGGCCGACCTCGACGGGGTACGGGTGGCACTCGGCTCCACCTCCCGTACCGGCGTCCTGCTCGCCCAGATGCTGCTCGCCGACCGGTACGGGGTACGCCCCGACTACTTCACCTGCCCACCCGACCTGTCCCAGATGCTGCTCGAAGCCGACGCCGCGGTGCTGATCGGCGACGTCGCGCTCCGCGCGCTCTACGAGGCGCCGGGGCGTGGGCTCTCCGTCACCGACCTCGGCCAGGCGTGGCGGGAGTGGATCGGGCTGCCGATGGTGTTCGCCGTCTGGGCGGTCCGCCGCGACTTCGCCGCCGCCCACCCCGGCCTGGTCAAGGAGGTGCACGAGGCGTTCCTGCGCTCCCGTGACCTCTGCCTGGCCGAGCTGGACGAGGTGGCCGAGGCGGCGGCCCGCTGGGAGCCGTTCGACGCCGCCACCCTGGCGTCCTACTTCCGGGTGCTCGACTTCTCCCTCGGCGAGCGCCAGGTGAGCGGGCTGCGGGAGTTCGCCCGCCGGGCCGCCGCGATCGGCGCCACCCCACTGCTGCCCGAGCACGGTCCGGCCTTCTTCACCGGCTGACTGCGCCCTCTTCCCGGCCCGCCCGGCGCCGTCCGGTGGGGCGGGTCAGTCCGCGCGGAGTTGTTGGGCGATCTGCTGGCAGATCTTGGCGCCGTAGTCGTACCCGAGGTTGATCGGGTATCTGGCCATCACGCCCATCGTCCAGCCGTCCCCGATGGCCAGGCAGTTGACGTGGGTCTCCTGCTCCTGCGAACGCTCCACCCAGCCGTTCTTGATCGCGATCGTCTTCTGCTCGGCGGCGGGCCACGCCTTGCGGATGCCGAAGTCGCCGGAGCCGCGTACCGCGCGCATCTCGCCGAGCAGCCACTTCGTCCAGGTGGGGCCGGCGGCCCGTCCGTCGGCGATGCAGGCGGCGAGCCGGGTGACGTCCCGGGGCGAGAGCAAGGTACGGCTCCAGCCGGTGCCCGCCCGGCTGTCGGTGAGCTTGCAGATGCTGATCAGTCGCTTGATCGACGCGGCCCCGCCGACGGTGCCGTAGAGCGAGGTGGCGGCGTCGTTGTCGCTGTCGCGGATCATGATCCGCACCTGTTCGAGCTGCGCGGCGGTCGGCTTTCTGCCGGCCTCGGCGCTGCGGCGGAGGAAGTCCGCCCCGATCCAGGACTTGATCAGGGACGCGGTCGGGCTGGTTTCCATCATGTTCGGCGAGCCGTAGCTCTCCCCGGTACGGGTGTCCAGCACCGCCCAGGCCCACCAGCCCTCGGCCTGGACGACCACGTCGGCCTCGCGTACGGCCAGCGGCGGCAGCTCCGGGCTCGGGGTGGTGCTCGGGGTGGCGCTCGGGGTCGGTTGGGCCGGCGCGCTGGCCGTCGGGCTGCTCGACCGGGTGGAGCGTACCTGCTCCCGGGGTTCGCCCCACTCCATCGCGGTGCGGTCGACCAGTTGCGACCCCGGCACCAGCCAGAGGGTGGTCAGGACCAGGACCAGGAGTACGCCGACGACCGCCGAGACCCGGAACGGGGTGGGGCTCGGCCAGCCCCGATCCAGCCATCTTCGCCACTGGTCTCCGGTCGTCACGACGCACCGTCCCTACCGGCCCGGGGGACCGCTCGGTGGCCCACCGGCAGCGGCACCTTGATCGCGGCACCGGGCTGCGGGGTGACCAGTTGGGTGGCCACCCGGGAGCAGATCTCGGCGCCGTAGTCGAGGCCCTGCTTGCGTGGGTAGCGCAGCAGCACCGCGAGCACCCAGTTGTCGGCGACCGCCAGGCAGTTGAGGTGCCACTGACCGTCCGCGTTGATCATCGTCCAGCCGTTCTTGATCGCGACCGGCGTCGTCGCCTTGAGGTACGCCGGCAGTCCGTCGACGATTCCCCACCGGCCGCCGCCGCTGGTCGTACGTTGGTCCTTCGCGGCGGTGCTGCCTCGTACCCTGGTCATCTCGTCCAGCACCCACCTGGTCCACTTCGGGCCGGCGGCCCTGCCGTTCTTGACGCACTCGCCCATCCGGACCGCGTCCTCGGCGGAGATCCTGGTGTAGCTCCACCACGCGGACGTGGCGCCGGACGGGCCGCTCGGCCTGGTCCCGGTCAGCCCGCAGATTTTGATCATGCGGTCGATCACCGGCCTGCCGCCGCCGAGCCGGAACAGCTTCTCCGCCGCGTTGTCGTCGCTGTCCACGATCGCGAGCGACGCGTCCCGTAGCCGTGCCCGCGGGGGCGGCTTGTCGCCGAGGCGACGGAGGTAGTCCGAGACGAGCCAGACCTTGATCATCGACTCGGTGGTGTTGGTGGCGGTCCGGTTCGGCGTGCCCGAGATCCGGCCCGTCCTCCGGTCGAGCAACGCCCAGGAGAAGAAGGCGCTGTTGACCTTCAGCCGCACCGGTGCGGCGGCCAGCGTCGGTGGCGGCGGGGCGGCGAGCCTGGCCGCCGCGACTCGCCCGGTCCCGGCCGCTCCGACCTGCGCTGCCCCGACCTGCGCTGCCCCGACCTGTGCCGCCGGATCGACCTGGGCCGCTGGACCGGACCGGGTGACCGGATCGGCGCCGAGGTGGGCGTACGCGCCCGGCACCAGCAGGACGCCGCCGGCCACGATGGCGGCGAGGGCGAGCACCATGATCAGGCGAGGGCGCATGGGCGGGGGGCTCCAAGGAGTCGGGACCCGGGGGGACCGGCCGGGAAAAAGCGTACGTGACCAGGTTCGATGCATCCGATGAGAAGCGGATGAGGTTCCTGTGAAGCAAACCGGTTTAACCGCTTATGTGGCAATACTTTTCGGCGCCGAACGTTGCCGTTCCTGGGATCATTTGTCCAACTTGGAGCAAAATGCTCCGGTATGTAAGTTCTTGGTGACCCGGCGTGTCCGAAAGGTTTTCTTGTGACACCCTCTGGCTTCCTTCAAGGGGAGCTGTAACACTGGACGGGTGTACGGCAATGACTTTCCCGACGCGTCCGGCGAGCCGGGCGACGGCTTGATCGGCCAGGTTGAGGCGGCCGAGGAGGCACTGCGCGCGGCTGCGGCGCGGGCTCGCCCCGAGCGCCGTGTCGACCTCTCCGAGGCGAGCGAAAGTGATCTGGGCGACTACTTCACCGCGGTGATCGAGGCGGACCAGAAGATCGAGCCTCGCGACTGGATGCCCGATTCATACCGGAAGACCCTGATTCGGCAGATCGCCCAGCATGCCCACTCCGAGATCATCGGGATGCAGCCGGAGGGCAACTGGATCAGTCGTGCCCCCTCGCTCAAGCGCAAGGCGATCCTGCTGGCCAAGGTCCAGGACGAGGCGGGGCACGGGCTCTACCTCTACGCCGCCGCCGAGACGCTCGGGGTGAGCCGGGACGAGCTGGTCGACATGCTGTTGGAAGGCCGCCAGAAGTACAGCTCGATCTTCAACTACCCCACCCTCACCTGGGCCGACGTCGGGGCGGTCGGCTGGTTGGTCGACGGTGCGGCGATCGTCAACCAGGTGCCGCTCTGTCGCTGCTCGTACGGTCCCTACGCCCGCGCGATGATCCGGGTCTGCAAGGAGGAGTCCTTCCACCAGCGGCAGGGGTACGAGATCCTGCACACGCTCGCCCACGGCACCCCGGGTCAGAAGGCGATGGCCCAGGACGCGGTCGACCGCTGGTGGTACCCGTCGTTGGCGATGTTCGGCCCGCCGGACACCGACTCGACCCACTCCGCCCAGTCGATGGCCTGGAAGATCAAGCGCTTCTCCAACGACGACCTCCGGCAGCGCTTCGTCGACATGTGCGTACAGCAGGCCGAACACCTCGGACTCCGGCTGCCCGACCCCGATCTGCGCTGGAACGAGGAGCGCGGGGCGCACGACTACACCCAGCCGGACTACACGGAGCTGATGCGAGTGATCAAGGGCGACGGGCCGTGCAACCGGCAGCGGATCGAGCACCGCCGCCGGGCCCACACCGACGGCGCCTGGGTACGTGAGGCCGCCACCGCGTACGCCGCCAAGCACACCACCCGCACCCTGGAGCCGGCCCAGTGAGCGAACAGAGCCCAGTGAGCGAACAGAGCCAGTCATCGAAGGGCACATCGCCGCTCTGGGAGGTGTTCGTCCGGGCCCGCCGAGGTCTGTCGCACACGCACGTCGGCAGCCTGCACGCGCCCGACGCCACGTTGGCCCTGCGCAACGCCCGGGACCTCTACACCCGGCGGCAGGAGGGCGTCTCCATCTGGGTGGTGCCGGCGGGCGCGATCACCGCCTCCAGTCCGGACGAGAAGGACGCCTTCTTCGAGCCGGCCGCCGACAAGATCTACCGCCACCCGACCTTCTACGAGGTCCCTGAAGGGGTGGCCCACCTGTGACCGTCTCCGTCGACCACCTGCTCCAACTCGGCGACGACGCCCTGGTCGCCGCCCAGCGGCTCGGCGAGTGGGCCGCCGCCGCGCCGGAGATGGAAGAGGACATCGCGCTGGCCAACATCGCGCTCGACCAGCTCGGCGCGGCCCGGCTGCTGCTGTCGTACGCGGGGGAGTGTGAGGGCGCGGGGAGGGACGAGGACGCCCTGGCGTACCTGCGGGACGACCGGCAGTTCCGCAACTGCCTGCTGGTGGAGCTGCCCAACGGTGACTTCGCGGTGACCATGGCGAAGCTGCTCTTCCTCGCCGCGTACCAGCTTCCGCTCTACACCGCGCTGACCGGGTGCGGGGACGAGCGGCTGGCCGCGATCGGGGCGAAGGCCCGCAAGGAGTCGGCGTACCACCTCGACCACGGCTCGCTCTGGACGGTGCGGCTGGGCGACGGCACCGACGAGTCGCACGCCCGGATGCAGGCGGCGGTCGACCAGGTGTGGCCGTACACGCACGAGCTCTTCGCGGCGGACCCGGCGGCGCCGGTCGACCCGGCCACGCTCCGCCCCGCCTTCCTGTCCACCGTGGACGCGGTGCTGACCGAGGCCACCCTGGTACGCCCCGCCGACGGCTGGGCGCCGACCGGAGGCCGGGCCGGGGTGCACACCGAGCACCTGTCGTACCTGCTCGCCGAGATGCAGGTGCTGCACCGTGCCCACCCCGGCGCGCGTTGGTGAGCCGATGGCGCGGTCGACGGTGAGCGCGCGGGCGGCGGTGGCGGCCGTGGTCGACCCGGAGATCCGCGTGGTCACCATCGAGGAGCTGGGCATCCTGCGGGAGGTGCGCCAGGACCCGGAGACCGGTCGGGTGGTCGTCACGATCACCCCCACCTACACCGGCTGCCCGGCGATGGACGTGATCCGGCAGGACATCCGCGCCGCGCTGGCCGCCGCCGGCCACCCCGACGCCGAGGTCGAGACCGTCTACGCCCCGGCCTGGAGCACCGACTGGGTGTCGCCGTCCGGCCGCGCCAAACTGGCCGCCGCCGGCATCGCCCCGCCCGGACCGGCGGCGCCCCGGAGCGGTCCGGTGCCGCTCCGGTTGACCGTCCGCTGTCCGCGTTGTGACTCGGTCGACACCGAACAGGTCAGCCGGTTCGGCTCGACCGCCTGCAAGGCGCTCTGGCGCTGTCGTGCCTGCCGTGAACCGTTCGACCAGATGAAGGCGTTATGAGCAGCGTGACGATCACCCGACCGGTACGCCGCCGGCCGGTCTTCCACCCGTTGCCGGTCTCCGCCGTGGACCGGCTCACCGACGACGCGGTGGCGGTCACCTTCGCGGTCCCGACCGGGCTGCGGGACGCCTTCGCGTTCCGGCCCGGCCAGCACCTCACCGTCCGCCGGGTGGACGCGGCGACCGGCGCGGAGGTGCGGCGGTCGTACTCGATCTGCTCGACCCCGACGGAGCTGGCCGGGCACGGCCGGCTCCGGGTCGGCATCCGGGAGATCCCCGGCGGCGCCTTCTCCGGTTTTGCCGGTCGCCTGCTGCGCCCCGGCGACACCGTCGAGGTGCTGCCCCCGCTGGGCCACTTCACCACGGCGTTGCGGCCGGACCGGACCCGGCACTACGGCGCGGTGGTGGCGGGCTCCGGCATCACCCCCGTGCTCGCGCTGGTCGCGACCGCCCTGGCCGTCGAACCGGCCAGCACCTTCACCCTGGTGTACGGCAACCGCAACGCCCGCAGCGTGATGTTCACCGAGGAACTCGCCGACCTGAAGGACCGCTACCCGACCCGGCTGCACCTGATCCACGTGCTGTCCCGGGAGCCGGGCGAGTCGGCGCTGCTCTCCGGTCGGGTCGACGCCGACCGGCTGGGCCGGCTGCTGGACAGCCTGGTGCCGGCCGAGCGGATCGACGAGTGGTTCCTCTGCGGCCCGTACGGTCTGGTCACCGACGCCCGGGAGGTGCTGGCCGGGCGGGGCGTGCCGGCCGGGGCCGTACACACGGAGCTGTTCCACGTCGACGAGCCGCCGGCACCACCGGTCCGGTCGACGGCGACCTCGGCCGCCGGCACCGACGTGACCATCGTGCTCGACGGGCGGTCGTCGTCGTTCCGGATGGACCGCACCGAGCGGGTGCTCGACGCCGCGCTCAGGGTCCGCGGCGAGCTGCCGTACGCGTGCAAGGGCGGGGTCTGCTCGACCTGCCGGGCGAAGGTGGTGACCGGCGAGGTGTCGATGGCCCGCAACTACGCGCTCGAACCGGACGAGGTCGCCGCCGGTTACGTGCTCACCTGCCAGTCCAGCCCGGTCTCGGACACCCTGGTGGTCGACTACGACGGCTGAGCGGTGTGGGGTCGGGCACCGTCCGGGCGCCCGACCCGGCCGGGCACGTACCCTCGAAGTCGTGACTGGGAGCCGCGAGATCGACAACATCCTGCAGCGTGGGGCCGACGGCGGGCGGATCACGCCCGAGGAGGCGCTGCTGCTCTACACCGAGGCGCCGTTCCACGCCCTCGGCGAGGCCGCCGACGCCGTACGTCGTCGCCGGTACCCGGACAACATCGTCACGTACCTGATCGACCGCAACATCAACTACACCAACGTCTGCGTCACGGCGTGCAAGTTCTGCGCGTTCTTCCGGGCGCCGAAGCACGGCGAGGGCTGGACCCACCCGACCGAGGAGATCCTGCGTCGGTGCGGCGAGGCGGTCGAGCTGGGCGCGACCCAGGTGATGTTGCAGGGCGGCCACCACCCCGACTACGGCGTCGAGTACTACGAGGAACTCTTCTCCTCGGTCAAGGCGGCGTACCCGCAGTTGGTGATCCACTCGATCGGGCCGAGTGAGATCCTGCACATGGCCAAGGTCTCCGGTGTCTCGCTCGACGAGGCGATCCGTCGGATCAAGGTGGCCGGGCTCGACTCGATCGCCGGTGCCGGTGCGGAGATGCTGCCGGACCGGCCGCGCAAGGCGATCGCTCCGTTGAAGGAGTCCGGCCAGCGGTGGCTGGAGGTGATGGAGCTCGCCCACGGCCAGGGGATCGAGTCCACCGCCACGATGATGATGGGCACCGGCGAGACCAACGCCGAGCGGATCGAGCACATGCGGATGATCCGCGACGTGCAGGACCGTACCGGCGGGTTCCGGTCGTTCATCCCGTGGACGTACCAGCCGGAGAACAACCACCTGAAGGGTCGTACCCAGGCGACCACCCTGGAGTACCTGCGGCTGATCGCGGTCGCCCGGCTCTTCTTCGAGACCGTGCCGCACCTGCAGGCGTCGTGGTTGACCACCGGCAAGGAGGCGGGTCAGCTCGCGCTGCACATGGGCGTGGACGACCTGGGCTCGATCATGCTGGAGGAGAACGTCATCTCCTCGGCCGGGGCGAGGCACCGGTCGAACCTCCAGGACCTGATCTGGATGATCCGTTCGGCGGGCCGCATCCCGGCCCAGCGGGACACTCTCTACCGGCACCTGGCCGTGCACCGTACGCCGGACGAGGACCCGCGTGACGACCGCGTGGTCTCGCACTTCTCCTCGATCGCGCTGCCCGGCGGGGGCGTCGGCAAATCGCTGCCGTTGGTCGAGGCGAAGTAGCACCGACGGTCGGGCGGCGACGGTGGCCGGACGGTTGCCCGGCGACTCCGGTCGGTCGGCCGGTCCGACCGGTCGGGGCGATCAATCGGGACATTCCTGAAACGCGGGACCGCAGGCCATAACGGATGTGTCACCGGGGTAGCGGCGGATCCGCGATGATCGCTAACGTCCGTCCTAGCTCCCGTCATCCGGGAAACTCTTCGACCACCCGTCCCAGTACGACCGCCACGGTCGTGCCGTGGCGACGTCGTACTCCATCGGCCCAGCGGGGCCGTCCACATAACGCAAGGCGCCGGGGCGGGGTGTTCTGACACCCCGCCCCGGTGTATCTCCCGACCATCGGGTGCGACACCGTCGGCACGGCGGCGGTGTGTCTCGCAGAATTTGTTGTTTCTCCAGGTGAAACGCTATCTGTCAGGCGCGTCGCGTCCGATATGTGACTACAGTACGCAGTCATGCGAACACACCTTTTCCTCGTCGGTCCAGCCTGCGCGGCTCTGCTCCTCACGACCGCGCTTGCCGTCGCCGGGCCGGTGTTCGCCGTACCCATACGTTCCGCCGTACCGTCCGCCGCCGTCGACCTCGCGGTCTCCCTCGCCGGCACCACGTTGACCAACCAGTCCCGAAGTCAGGTCGCCACCGCCACCGTCAGCAACCACGGCACGACCACCGCCCGGGGTCTGCGGCTCCGCTTCACCGGCCGGGTGGACGGCGAGGTGGTCAACCCCGGCAGCGTCAACTTCTGTCCGGCGTCGGCGACCAGCCCCGATCCCACGTCGACCACGGCTCCGTCGCTCGACGTGCCGGTCGGCGGCGAGTGCGGTCTGCCCGACCTCGCACCCGGCGAGGTTCTGCGGCTGACCAGCAGGATCGTCCGCTCCGCGCACGGCACCGGCCAGATCGGCGAGGTGACCGTACGGGTGTCGCACGCCGGGACCGACCCGGTGGCCGGGAACGACTCCGTGACCGCCGCGATCGGGTTCGCCGAGGGCGCCGGCCCCGATCTCTACGCCCGGGCCTGGGACGGGCCGGCGGACCGGACCGGGACGATCACACCGGTGCTCCCCGGTGGCAGCGGCGACGTACGTTTCGAGATCGGCAACCGGGGCGCCGAGCCGGTCAGCGGGATGGTGGTCACCGTCGGCCTGCCGGAGCACGTGACGTTCGCGGGCGACAGCGCCGGCTGCGCGTACGACGAAGGCCGGCGCAACGCCACCTGTACCTATCCCGAACTCTCGCTGGTCACGGTGGCGGCGGACCGGCACGCGGACGACACGAGTTACTCGGCGTTCCGGTTCCGGCACCCGGTGCGGATCTCCGGGTCGGCTCCCGCGCCGGCCCGGCTGGCCGGCGGCCGGGTCGAGGTCGAGCCGCTGCTCGCCGGTCAACTGCCGCCCACGTCGGCGCTGCCGGACGGGGTCAGCGGGCTGCACGCGACCGACACCGCCGGGGTCGACGGGAGCGACCGGTTCACCGTGTCGACCGTGACCCGGGCCGGGGCGGCGGCCGGTCTGCCGTCGACCGGTGCGCCGACCGGGATGCTCGGCGGGCTCGGACTCGGCGCGCTCCTCGCCGGGAGCGCCCTGGTGCTGGTGGCCCGCCAGCGCCGCCTGGTGCCGGTGGTACCGGCCGTCTGACCACCGGGCGGCCGTCGGGTCGTCGGCCCCGCTCCGGGCCGGGGCACGGCGGCTGGCAGAGTGGTACGGCGTGACCGGTAACCGACACGGACAGCGCGCCAGCCTGGACAAGCAGCCGCACGAGGTGGCGGCGATGTTCGACGGCGTCGCGTCCCGGTACGACCTGACGAACACGATCGTCTCCTTCGGCCAGGACAAGGGGTGGCGCCGGGCGACCCGGGCCGCGCTCGGACTGCGCCCCGGTGAACGGGTCCTCGACGTGGGCGCCGGCACCGGCGTCTCCACCGAGGAACTGGCCCACTCCGGTGCGTACGCGGTCGGCCTGGACCTCTCGATCGGGATGCTCCGGGCCGGGCGGCGCAGCCGGCCACGGGTGCCGCTGCTCGCCGGTGACGCGCTGCGGCTGCCGTTCCCGGACGCCTCCTTCGACGCGGTGACCATCTCGTTGGCGTTGCGCAACGTGGTCGACAGCGGGGCGGCACTGCGCGAGATGGCCCGGGTGACCCGGCCCGGCGGACGGCTGGTGGTCTGCGAGTTCAGCACCCCGACCAACCCGGTCTTCCGTACCGTCTACCTGTCGTACCTGATGCGGTCGCTGCCGGTGGTGGCCCGGTCGGTGTCGAGCAACCCGGACGCGTACGTCTATCTCGCCGAGTCGATCCGGGCCTGGCCGGACCAGGCCGGGCTGGCCGAGCGGATTGCCGCCTCGGGCTGGGGCTCGGTCGGCTGGCGCAACCTGACCGGCGGCATCGTGGCCCTGCACCGGGCGGTACGCGAGTAACCCGCTACTCATCGTCACTCCGGCCGAACCCCACCGAGCCACGCCCGAGCCGGCAAGATTCCGCTATTTGTCCTATTCGTACGTTCTGTGGCAGTAGGCTGCCCGCATGGCGGGGGCATATCGGCAGCCGGACGGCGACGACTGGTCGGCGGCGGCGGAGCGTGGCGCGCCGGCCGACACCGACGCGGCCGAGTTGATCGAGCAGATCCGGCAGTTGGCCGCGGATGCCGACCCGGCCGGCGTACGGCAGGTGGTCGCCGAGGTGCTCTCCGCGCTCGACCGGGCGGCCGGGGGTGCGCTGCGCGAGCAGTTGCCGGACGGGCTGCCCCGGGCGGACGGTCCCGGTGAGCCGCCGGCCGGGTACGCCGAGCCGCCGGTCGACCTGCCGGCCGGGTACGACAACGCCCCGGTCGACCTGCCGAGGGGTGGCGAGTATCCGGAGCTGGGCGACGCGGCCGACTCGGACGGGCCACCGGCCAACCGCCTGACCGGGCAGGATGAGCCTCCGGTGGCACTGTCCGATCTGGAGGCCGCCGGGTCGGAGGAGCGCCCCACCGGATCGAGCTGATCCGACCGACGCGCCGCCGAGCCGCGCTCACCGCGCCCACCTCGGTAACTTAGGTTCACCTAACCCGGTGGCTACCTCGTGACGGTCTTAGACTCCTCACCGGATTAGCTTGTGAAGCATTTCACGAGCACTCGGGAGGAGGCGCTGATGGCCACGGTCGAACACGACGCGGACGTCATCGTCGTCGGTGCCGGCCCCGGCGGCTCCACCACCGCCTACCATCTGGCCCGCCACGGAGTGCGTGTCCTCCTGCTGGAGAAGACCGAGTTCCCGCGCGAGAAGGTGTGCGGCGACGGCCTCACGCCACGCGCGGTCAAGCAGCTCGTCAAGCTCGGCGTCGACACCTCGCCGGAGGCCGGTTGGCTGCACAACCGGGGCCTGCGGGTGATCGGTGGCGGGATGCGGCTGGAGCTCGACTGGCCGGAGCTGGCCAGCTTCCCCAACTACGGACTGGTCCGGACCCGACTCGACTTCGACGACCTCCTCGCCAAGCAGGCGGTGAGTGCCGGCGCGGAGCTGCGCACCGGGGTCAACGTGGTCGGACCGGTGCTCGACGACACCGGGCGCGCGGTCGGGGTCAGGGCCGAGGTCGGCCCGGGCAAGGAGCCGGCGAGCTTCCGGGCTCCCCTGATCGTCGCCGGTGACGGCGTCTCCGGCCGGCTCCCGCTCGCCCTCGGCCTGGCCAAGCGGGAGGACCGGCCGATCGGCGTGGCGGTCCGCCGCTACTACCGGTCCCCGGCCAAGACCGACGACAACTACCTCGAGTCGTGGCTGGAACTGCGCAGCCGCGACTCCGGCGACAAGCTGCTCCCCGGCTACGGCTGGATCTTCGGCATGGGCGACGGCCGGGTCAACGTCGGCCTCGGCGTGCTCAACTCCTCCTCCGCGTTCGGCAAGACCAACTACCGGCGGATGCTCACCGACTGGCTGGCCAACACGCCGCCGGAGTGGGGCATGACCGACGAGACCAACGCGGAGGGCCCGATCCTCGGCGCCGCGCTGCCGATGGGCTTCAACCGGGTGCCGCACTACACCCGGGGCGTGCTGCTGGTCGGCGACTCCGGGGGCATGGTCAACCCGTTCAACGGCGAGGGCATCGCGTACGCGATGGAGTCCGGCGAGCTGGCCGCCGAGGTGATCGTGCAGGCGCTGGCCCGGGCCGAGGGAGTCGACCGGGAGCGGGCGCTGGCCGGCTACCCGGCCGAGCTGAAGGCTCGCTACGGCGGTTACTACCGCCTCGGCGGGATCTTCGTGAAGCTCATCGGCAATCCGCAGATCATGCGGATCGCCACCAAGCACGGCATGCCGCATCCGACCCTGATGCGGTTCGTACTGAAGCTGCTGGCCAACCTGACCGACCCCCGTGGTGGGGACGCGATGGACCGGGTGATCAACGCGATGACCAAGGTGGCACCAGCGGTGTGAGCAGCGGCCCCCGGGCGAAGGCGCCCGGTCGACCGTGAATAGTGTGAATTTTGTCAGCCACCGAGGGCAGGGAAGGACGAGCAGGAGAAGAGATGTCGCTCTCGCCTTACGTACCCATTATCGGGCTCCTCGCCCTCGCCGCGGCGTTCGCGCTGTTCTCCGTCGGCGCCGCGCGGTTCGCCGGTCCGCTGCGTTACAACAAGGCCAAGCTCGAGGCGTACGAGTGCGGCATCGAGCCGAGCCCCCAACCGCCGGGCGGTGGTCGGTTCCCGATCAAGTTCTACCTGACCGCCATGCTCTTCATCATCTTCGACATCGAGATCATCTTCCTGTACCCGTGGGCGGTCTCGTTCGATCTGCTGCCGATCTTCGGTTTCGTGGAGATGGTGCTGTTCATCGTCGCGGTCTTCGTCGCGTACGCCTATGTCTGGCGGCGCGGCGGCCTGGACTGGGACTGAGGGAGGACGTCAGATGGGTATCGAGGAGAAGCTCCCGGCCGGTGTCCTGCTCACCTCGGTGGAGAAGCTGGTCAACTGGTCCCGCAAGTCGTCCGTCTGGGGCGCGACCTTCGGCCTGGCCTGCTGTGCCATCGAGATGATGGCCGCCGGTGGCCCGCACTACGACATGGGCCGATGGGGCATGGAGGTCTTCCGGGCCTCGCCCCGTCAGGCCGACCTGATGATCGTCGCCGGCCGGGTGAGTCAGAAGATGGCTCCGGTGCTGCGCCAGATCTACGACCAGATGGCCGAGCCCCGGTGGGTGCTCTCGATGGGCGTCTGCGCCAGCAGCGGCGGCATGTTCAACAACTACGCCATCGTCCAGGGCGTCGACCACATCGTGCCGGTCGACATGTACCTGCCCGGCTGCCCGCCCCGGCCGGAGATGCTGATCGACGCGATCCTCAAGCTCCGCGAAAAGATCATGCACGAGCCGCTCGGCCCGAACGGGCGCAAGATGCTCGAGGCCCGGCAGGCCCGCGGTGACGTGCCGGTGGTGCCGTACGGATCGATGCCCTCATCGTACCGGTCGGACAAGGCTCGGCGGGCGGAGTGGACTCAGGCGGTGCGCGAGGGCCGCGAGGAACAGCTCCGGATCGAGAACTGGATGAACGCACAGAACCACATCGGCGGGGGTGTCAAGCCGTGACCACGCCCAGTGACAAGCCCGGCGGCGGCGTACCGATGAACGCGCCGCCGGTCGGCGCGACCAGCGGCGCCCCGGCCGAACACCCGCCGGCCAGCCCGGCCGGGCGCGGCATGTTCGGCATCCAGGGCTCGGGTGACACCTCCGGCTTCGGCGGGCTGGTTCGCCGCCGGGTCGGCCTGGTCGACAGCCCGAGGCCGTACGGCGGCTACTTCGACGAGGTCCGGGACGCGCTGGAGGAGGCGTACCCCGCCTTCGCCGACGCGATCGAGAAGATCGTCGTCGACCGGGGCGAGTTGACCCTGCACGTACGCCCCGAGCGGATCGCCGAGGTCTGCCAGGTGCTCCGGGACGACCGGGCGCTCCGGTTCGAGCTCTGCTCCTCGGTCTCGGGGGTCGACTACCTGGGCAGCGACGACCGCCGGCTGCACGTGATCTACGAGCTGACCTCGATGACCTACCGGCGGCGGATCCGGCTGGAGGCCGCCGTGACGGCCGAGGAGCCGAACCTGCCGAGCGTCACCGCGATCTACCCGACCGCCGACTGGCAGGAGCGGGAGACGTACGACATGTTCGGCATCGTCTTCGACGGCCATCCCGGCCTGACCCGGATCCTGATGCCGGACGACTGGGAGGGTCACCCGCAGCGCAAGGACTACCCGCTCGGTGGCGTGCCGGTCGAGTACAAGGGCGCGGAGATCCCACCGCCGGACAAGCGGAGGAGTTACCAGTAATGACCACTCCTGGATACGCGGCCGAACGCGAGACGACCGAGGGCCGGGTCTTCACCGTCACCGGTGGCGACTGGGACACCGTCGTCGCCGGCCACGACCCGATCGCCGACGAGCGGATCGTGGTCAACATGGGTCCGCAGCACCCCTCCACCCACGGGGTGCTGCGCCTGATCCTCGAACTCGAGGGCGAGACGGTCCGCGAGGCCCGCAGCGTCGTCGGCTACCTGCACACCGGCATCGAGAAGAACCTCGAATACCGCAACTGGGTGCAGGGCTCGACGTTCGTGACCCGGATGGACTACCTGGCTCCGATCTTCAACGAGACGGCGTACAGCCTGGCCGTGGAGAAGCTGCTCGGCATCACCGACGAGGTCACCGAGCGGGCGACCACGATCCGGGTGCTGATGATGGAGCTGAACCGGGTCGCGTCGCACCTGGTCTGGCTCGCCACCACCGGCATGGAGCTCGGCGCGATCTCGATCATGCTGTACGGCTTCCGCGAGCGTGAGTACATCCTCGACATCTTCGAGATGATCACCGGTCTGCGGATGAACATGGCGTACGTCCGCCCCGGCGGCGTCGCGCAGGACGTACCGGACGCGGCGATCGTCAAGATCCGCGAGTTCCTGGCGATGATGCCGAAGCGGCTCAAGGAGTACGAGGACCTCCTCTCCGGGCAGCCGATCTGGATCGAGCGGACCAAGAACGTGGCCGTGCTCGACGTGACCGGTTGTGTCGCGCTCGGCATCACCGGTCCGGTGCTCCGTTCCGCCGGGCTCCCCTGGGACCTGCGCAAGACGATGCCGTACTGCGGCTACGAGACGTACGAGTTCGACGTGCCGACCTCGGAGGACGCCGACGTGTGGGGCCGCTACCAGGTCCGGCTCGGTGAGATCCGCGAGTCGCTCAAGCTGATCGAGCAGGCGCTCGACCGGCTCCGGCCCGGCCCGATCATGGTCGCCGACAAGAAGATCGCCTGGCCGGCGCAGCTCGCCATCGGCGTCGACGGCATGGGCAACTCCCTCGAACACGTCGCGAAGATCATGGGTCAGTCGATGGAGTCGCTGATCCACCACTTCAAGCTCGTCACCGAGGGCTTCCGGGTGCCGCCGGGCCAGGTCTACGTCGCGATCGAGGCGCCCCGGGGCGAACTCGGCGTGCACGCCGTCTCGGACGGGGGCACCCGGCCCTACCGGGTGCACTACCGCGAGCCGAGCTTCGTCAACCTCCAGGCCATCCCGGCGATGGCCGAGGGTGGTCTGATCGCGGACGTGATCGCGGGCGGTGCCTCTCTGGATCCGGTGATGGGTGGGTGTGATCGCTGATGGGCTTCAGTGAAGAGACGTACGGGCGGGCGCGGGAGATCGTCGCGCGCTACCCGGCCGACCGGTCCCGCTCGGCCCTGCTGCCGCTGCTGCACCTGGTCCAGTCCGAGGAGGGTTACGTCTCCCCGGCCGGCGTGTCGTTCTGTGCCGAGGTCCTCGGGCTGAACAAGGCGCAGGTCGGCGCGGTCGCGACCTTCTACACCATGTACAAGCGCCGGCCGACCGGCGACTGGCTGGTCAGCGTCTGCACCAACACGATGTGCAACGTGCTCGGCGGCCAGCAGGTCTACGACGCCCTCTCCGAGCACCTCGGGGTCGGGCACGACGAGACCACCGCCGACGGCAGCATCACGCTGGAGCACGCCGAGTGCCTGGCCGCGTGCGACTACGGCCCGGTGATGACGGTCAACTACGACTTCTTCGACCAGGTCGACCCGGACGGCGCGGTCGGTGTGGTCAACGAGCTGCGGGCCGGCAACCGGCCGACGCCGAGCCGGGGCGCCCGGCTCTGCACGCTCAAGGAGATGTCGCTGCAACTCGCCGGCTTCTCCGACGAGCGCGAGGGCGCGGTGGCCGACGGCGTGGCCGGCGAGCCCACGCTGCGCGGGCTGCGCCTGGCCGAGCAGCACGGCATCTCGGTGAAGGGCTTCGACCCGAACACCCCGATCAAGCGCAAGCAGGACGCCGCACCGGCACCGGCCACCACCCGGCCGGCCGCCGCGACCGGCACCACCGCGCCGGACGTTCCGGCGCCGGACCAGAAGTCGCCGCAGTTGCGTACCGCGGAGACCCGCGCGCCGGACGCGAAGACGCCGGCACCGGACGCGCCGGGGGTAGCCACCCCGGTCGACGGCGAACCGCCGGCACCGGCGGACGCACAGGCCGCCGCCGCCGCAGGCACCGCCACCAACCCGCCCGCCAGTGATGGCAAGCCGGCCGGTGACGACGCGCAGCAGCAGCAGCGTTCGTTGAAGGAGGCTCAAGAATGAGTACGCCTCGGCCGGAGACGCTGGCAAAGCTGACCCCGGTGCTGACCAAGCGCTGGCTCTCCCCGGACGCCTGGAAACTCGACGTCTACCAGCGGCTCGACGGTTACGCCGCGCTGCGCAAGGCGATCGCCGCCCACCCGGACGACCTGATCCAACTGATCAAGGACTCCGGGCTGCGCGGTCGTGGCGGCGCGGGCTTCCCGACCGGGCTCAAGTGGGGCTTCATCCCACAGGGCGACGGCAAGCCGCACTACCTGGTGGTCAACGCCGACGAGGGCGAGCCGGGCACCTGCAAGGACCTGCCGCTGATGACCCACGACCCGCACTCGCTGGTCGAGGGCGTGATCATCGCGTCGTACGCGATCCGGGCCAGCCGCGCCTACATCTACATCCGGGGCGAGGCGGTGCACGCCGCCCGGCGGCTGCGGCACGCGGTCGACGAGGCGTACCGGGCCGGTTACCTCGGCAAGAACATCCTCGGCTCCGGTTTCGACCTGGACCTGGTGGTGCACAGCGGCGCCGGGGCGTACATCTGCGGCGAGGAGACCGCGCTGCTCGACTCGTTGGAGGGCTTCCGGGGCCAGCCCCGGCTGCGCCCGCCGTTCCCGGCGACGCACGGCCTCTACGCCGCGCCGACCGTGGTCAACAACGTCGGCACCATCGCCAGCGTGCCGTACATCGTGCTCGGCGGGGCCGACTGGTGGAAGAGCATGGGTACGGAGAAGTCCTCCGGGCCGATGATCTACTCGCTCTCCGGTCGGGTGAACAACCCGGGGCAGTTCGAGGCCGGTCTCGGCATCACCCTGCGCGAGCTGATCGAGCTGGCCGGTGGCATGCAGCCCGGACACAACCTGCGGTTCTGGACCCCGGGCGGCTCGTCGACCCCGCTGCTCACCGCCGACCACCTGGACGTACCGCTCGACTTCGAGGGGGTGGCGGCGGCCGGCTCGATCCTCGGCACCACCGCGACCCAGATCTTCTCCGACCAGGACTGCCCGGTCTACGCGACCTACCGGTGGCTGGAGTTCTACCACCACGAGTCGTGCGGCAAGTGCACCCCGTGCCGGGAGGGCAACTACTGGATGGTCCGGGTCTACCGCCGGATCCTCTCCGGACAGGGCACCCAGGAGGACCTGGACACCCTGCTCGACACCTGTGACAACATCCTCGGCCGCTCGTTCTGCGGTCTGGGCGACGGCGCGACCAGCCCGGTGACCTCGTCCCTGCAGTACTTCAAGCAGGACTACCTCGACTACATCGAGGGGCGCACCGCGCCGAAGCTGTCGGACAAGCAGTTGGTAGGTGCGCACTAATGACCGATCTGAAGGCCGTCAACCCGGCCGGCGCCGCCGCGCCGGTGGAGACCGTCACCCTCACCATCGACGGCATCGAGGTGACCGCGCCCAAGGGCACGCTGCTCATCCGGGCCGCCGAGAAGCTCGGCATCGAGATCCCCCGGTTCTGCGACCACCCGCTGCTCGCCCCGGCCGGGGCCTGCCGGCAGTGTCTGGTCGACGTGGAGGGCCAGCGCAAGCCGGTCGCCTCCTGCACCCAGACGGTCGCCGAGGGCATGGTGGTGAAGACGCAGCTCACCTCCCCGGTCGCCAAGAAGGCGCAGGAGGGGGTGATGGAGCTGCTCCTGCTCAACCACCCGCTCGACTGCCCGATGTGCGACAAGGGCGGCGAGTGCCCACTCCAGAACCAGGCGATGTCCACCGGCCGCCCCGAGTCGCGTTTCCACGAACAGAAGCGCGAGTACGAGAAGCCGATCAACATCTCCTCCCAGGTCCTGCTCGACCGCGAGCGGTGCGTGCTCTGCCAGCGCTGCACCCGGTTCTCCGAGGAGATCGCCGGGGACAAGTTCATCGACCTGATGGACCGCTCCTCGGGTGAGCAGATCAACGTCTACCGGGACGAGGTCTACGGTGGCGAGGGCGACGGCACCGGCCGGGACGCCGGTGGCGCCGGAGACGTCCCGTTCAACTCGTACTTCTCCGGCAACACGGTGCAGATCTGCCCGGTCGGCGCCCTCACCGGCGCCCAGTACCGGTTCCGGGCCCGCCCGTTCGACCTGGTCTCCACCCCGAGCGTCTGCGAGCACTGCTCGGCCGGCTGCGCCCAGCGCACCGACCACCGCCGGGGCAAGGTGCAGCGCCGGCTGGCCGGCGACGACGCCGCGGTGAACGAGGAGTGGAACTGCGACAAGGGCCGCTGGGGCTTCCGCTACAGCACCGCCAACGAGCGGCTCACCAACCCGCTGATCCGCGACGCCAAGACCGGTGAGCTGCGCGAGGCTTCCTGGAGCGAGGCGTTCGCCTTCGCCGCCGAGGGGCTGCGTCGGACCCGGGACGGCGCGTACGGCATCGGCGTGCTGACCGGTGGCCGGCTCACCGTCGAGGACGCGTACGCGTACGCGAAGTTCGCCCGGGTCGCGCTGAACACCAACGACATCGACTTCCGGGCCCGCCCGGTGGCCGCCGAGGAGACCCAGTTCCTGGCGAGCGACGTGGCCGGCGTGACCGACGTGACCTACGCCGACATCGAGCAGGCCCCCGCGGTGGTGCTCGCCGGGCTGGAGCCGGAGGAGGAGTGCCCGATCCTCTTCCTGCGTCTGCGCAAGGCGTACCAGAAGAAGGGCCTCAGGGTCTACGCGCTGGCCCCGTTCGCCAGCCGGGGGCTGGAGAAGCTCGGCGCCAAGCTCGCCCGGGTCGTCCCGGGTGAGGAGGCGCGGGTGCTGGCCGAGCACGACACGGTCGCCGAGGCGCTGAGCACGCCGGGCGCGATCCTCTTTGTCGGCGAGCGGCTCGCCACCGTACCGGGTGGGCTCTCGGCCGCCGCGGCGATCGCCGAACGTACCGGTGCCAAGCTGGCCTGGGTGCCTCGGCGAGCGGGCGACCGGGGTGCGGTCGACGCGGGCTGCCTGCCCAACCTGCTGCCGGGCGGACGCCCGGTGAGTGACCCGGGCGCGCGGGCCGAGCTGGCCGGTGCCTGGGACGTGGCGGCCGGGGTGATCCCGAGCCAGCCCGGGCGGGACACCGACCAGATCATCAAGGCGGTGGCCGAGGACAAGATCGGCGCGCTGGTGGTGGCCGGGGTCGACCCGTCCGACCTGTCCGACCCGCGACTGGCCGAGGAGGCGCTGGAGAAGGTCCAGTTCCTGATCAGCCTTGAGATCAAGGGCGGCGCGGTCACCCGCCGGGCCGACGTGGTCTTCCCGGTCGCACCGGTGGTGGAGAAGGCCGGCAGCTTCCTCGACTGGGAGGGCCGGCTGCGCACCTTCGAGGCCGTGCTCAACACGACCGCGATGACCGACGCCCGGGTGCTCGACGCGCTCGCCGCGCAGCTCGGTGTCCAACTCGGTACGGCCGACGTGAACGCCATCCGCCGCGAACTCGGCGGCCTGCCGGTGACCCGGGCGACCCGCCCGGCCAGCCCGGCGGTCGAACCGGCCGAGGTTGCCACCACCGGCTCGGCCGAGGCGGTGCTCTCGACCTGGCACCACCTGATCGACCTGGGCAGCCTGACCGAGGGCGACGAGCAGCTCGGCGGCACCGCCCGCCCGTCGGTGGTCCGGCTGGGCAAGGCGGCGGCGGACGCGCTCGGCGTCGGCGACGGTGACGCGGTCACGGTCGGCACCGACCGGGGTGCGCTCACCCTGCCGCTGGAGATCACCGACATGCCCGACGGTGTGGTCTGGCTGCCGACCAACTCGCCCGGCTCGACGGTCCGGCGCAGCCTCGGCGCCACCTCGGGCGCGATCGTCCGGCTCTCCGCCGGTGCGTCCCACCTGGTCGCCGCGGACGCGGCCGACCGGCCCGGCCCGCTGCTCAACACGGCAGCAGGAGGTGGTACCCGATGACGATTGACTACCTGGCCCAGGATCCGACCCTCGCCGACTTCGGCAAGGACACCTGGTGGCTGGTGCTACTCAAAATCGTCTTTGCGTTTGTCTTCGCGGTGCTGGCCACCCTGCTCGGCGTCTGGTTCGAGCGGCGCGTGGTCGGTCGGATGCAGGTCCGGCCCGGCCCGAACCAGGTCGGCCCGTTCGGTCTGCTGCAGACCCTCGCCGACGGCCTCAAGATGGCCTTCAAGGAGGACATCCTGCCGAGGGCCGCGGACAAGGTGGTCTTCTTCTTCGCGCCGACCATCTCGGTGATCAGCGCGGTGACGGCACTCTCGGTCGTCCCGTTCGGTCCGATGGTGAGCATCTTCGGTGAGCGGACGCCACTACAGGTCACCGACGTGCCGGTGGCGGTGCTGGTGATCCTGGCCTGCTCCTCGATGGGCGTCTACGGCATCGTGCTCGGCGGCTGGGCCTCCGGTTCGACGTACCCGCTCCTCGGCGGGCTGCGGTCGAGCGCCCAGATGATCTCGTACGAGGTCGCGATGGGGCTCTCCATCGTCGCCGTCTTCATGACCGCCGGCACCATGTCGACCAGCGGGATCGTCGCCGCACAGTCCGGCAACTCGTCGGTGAGCTGGGACATCTTCGGCTGGCACCCGACCGCGCCGGCCTGGTACGCGATCCTGCTGCTGCCGAGCTTCATCATCTTCTTCATCGCCATCGTGGGCGAGACCAACCGGGCGCCGTTCGACCTGCCCGAGGCCGAGTCCGAGCTGGTCGCCGGCTTCATGACCGAGTACAGCTCGCTGAAGTTCGCGCTCTTCATGCTCTCCGAGTACGTCGCCATGGTCACCATGTCGGCGGTCACCGTCACCCTCTTCCTGGGCGGCTGGCGGGCCCCCTGGCCGATCACCTTCTGGGAGGGGGCGAACTCCGGCTGGTGGCCGCTGCTCTGGTTCCTCGGCAAGGTGATCCTGCTGGTCTTCGTCTTCGTCTGGCTCCGTGGCACGCTGCCCCGGCTCCGGTACGACCAGTTCATGCGGTTCGGCTGGAAGGTCCTGCTGCCGATCAACCTGGTCTGGATCCTGGCGCTCTCCGGCATCCGCTCGATCGACGGCTGGCGTGCCACCGACCGCTGGATCGTCATCGGCATCGTGGTCGCGGTCCTGCTGCTGATCGTGCTCTTCTGGCCCAACCGCAAGCCGGAGCCGACCGAGACCCTGCAACAGCAGGTGCGCTCGCGCCCGACCGGCAGCTTCCCGCTGCCCCCCATGGACCTGGTGGTCCCGCCGAGTCCGCGGCTCAAGCGCGCGGTCGCCGAGCGGGAGCAGGCAGTCATCACCGCTGGCGCGGACGAGAAGGAGGTGTGACGTGGGCATCTCGGGGACCTTCAAGGGTTTCGGGGTCACCTTCTCGCACATGTTCAAGAAGGTGGTCACCACCGACTACCCGTTCAAGCCGCCGACCCCGGCGCCGCGCTACCACGGCCGGCACATCCTCAACCGTCACCCGGACGGGCTGGAGAAGTGCATCGGCTGCGAGCTGTGCGCCTGGGCCTGCCCGGCCGACGCGATCTACGTCGAGGGCGGCGACAACACCGACGAGCAGCGCTTCTCGCCGGGTGAGCGGTACGCCAGCACGTACCAGATCAACTACGCCCGCTGCATCTTCTGCGGGCTCTGCATCGAGGCCTGCCCGACCCGTTCGCTGACCATGAGCAACGAGTACGAGCTGGCCCGCGACTCCCGGCAGGACCTGATCTTCACCAAGGAGCAGCTCCTCGCGCCGCTGCTGCCCGGGATGGAGCAGCCGCCGCACCCGATGCGGCTCGGGGACACCGAGAAGGACTACTACGTCGGCGCGCTGACCAATCCGGGGACCTCGGCCGGTGCCGAGCGGGCGCCCTGGTCGGAGACCGGCACGGCGGACGCCGCCGGCTCGACTGGAGACAAGTGATGACGACGCAGACGGTGCTCGCCGCAGCCGGCGACGTCTCCACCGGCGAGGCGGTGACCTTCTGGATCCTCGCCCCGCTCGCCCTGATCGGCGCGCTCGGCATGGTCGCCGCCCGCAACGCGGTGCACTCCGCGCTCTGGCTGGTGCTGACCATGCTCTGCCTGGGCGTGTTCTACGTGCTCCAGGCGGGGCCGTTCATCGGCATGGTGCAGATCATCGTCTACACCGGCGCGATCATGATGCTCTTCCTGTTCGTGCTCATGCTGGTCGGCCGGGACGCCTCGGACTCCCTGATCGAGACCCTGCGCGGTCAGCGGGTCGCCGCGATCGCCCTCGGCCTCGGCTTCGCCGCGCTGGTGGCGAGCGGGGTCTACCGGGCGGTCGAGGGCACCACGGCGGTGGGGCTGGAGGAGGCGAACCGGGACGGCAACGTCCAGGGCATCGCGTCGCTCCTCTTCACCAAGTACGTCTTCGCCTTCGAGATCACCTCGGCGCTGCTGATCACGGCGGCGGTCGGCGCGATGGTGCTGGCCCACGTGGAGCGGCGCAAGGAGGACCGGATGGACCAGATCGCGACGATGAAGGCGCGCTTCGCGCCGGGCAACTACCCCGGACCGAAGCCCGGCCCGGGTGTCTTCGCCACGTCGAGTTCCGTCGCCACCCCCGGTCGGCTCCCGGACGGTTCGCTCAGTGAGCGGAGCGTGCCGGAGATCCTGCCGACCCGGGAGATGACCGAGTCGGAGACCGCGCTGAAGGGGACCGAGAAATGAGACCCGAGTACTACCTCGTCCTCGCCTCGGTGCTGTTCACCATCGGCGCGGTCGGGGTTCTCGTCCGGCGCAACGCGATCGTGCTGTTCATGTGCGTCGAGCTGATGCTCAACGCGGCCAACCTGGCACTGGTCACCTTCAGTCGGATCAACGGCGACCTCAACGGCCAGATCATGGCGTTCTTCGTGATGGTGGTCGCCGCGGCCGAGGTCGTGGTCGGACTCGCGATCATCATGTCGATCTTCCGGACTCGACGCTCCGCGAGCGTCGACGACGCCAACCTGCTGAAGTACTAAAGGGGCCCTCGAGTGGAAGAGACTGTGGAGTACGCCCAGGCCACGGGGCTACTGAGCAGCGTGTGGCTGCTGGTGGCCATCCCGCTGGCCAGCGCGGCGATCCTCCTGCTGCTCGGCCGACGGGCCGACCGGTGGGGTCACTGGCTGGGCGTGGCGAGTATCGGCGCCGCCTTCGTGCTTGGCCTGACCTATTTCTTCCAGCTGCGCGGCCTGGACAACAAGTCCGTCGAGAGCAGCCTCTGGGAGTTCATCTCGGTCGGCAACTTCAAGGTCGACTTCGGCCTGCTCTTCGACCCGCTGTCCGGGGTCTTCGTGCTGCTGATCACCGGCGTGGGTTTCCTGATCCACGTGTACGCGGTCGGCTACATGGAGCACGACCCGGGCCGGCGTCGATTCTTCGCGTACTTCAACCTGTTCGTCGCCGCGATGCTCATGCTCGTGCTCGGCAACAACTACGTGATGCTCTACTTCGGCTGGGAGGGCGTCGGTCTGGCGTCGTACCTGCTGATCTCCTTCTGGTACGTCCGCCCGTCGGCGGCCACCGCCGGTAAGAAGGCGTTCCTGATGAACCGGGTCGGCGACGCCGGCCTGGCGATCGCGATCTTCATCATGTTCGCCACCTTCGGCACCACCCAGTACAACGAGGTCTTCAACGGGGTGATCGGCGGCGTCGACGCCGGCACCCTGGCCGGTGGCACCGTGCTGGCGATGGGGTTGCTGCTGCTGCTCGGCGCGGCCGGCAAGTCCGGCCAGTTCCCGCTCCAGGCATGGTTGCCGGACGCGATGGAGGGCCCGACCCCGGTCTCCGCGCTGATCCACGCCGCGACCATGGTCACCGCCGGTGTCTACCTGATCGCCCGGTCGAACCCGATCTTCTCGGCCGACCACACGCTGCAGACCGTGGTGGTCAGCGTCGGCGCGCTCACCCTGCTGATGGGCTGCATCATCGGCGCGGCCAAGGACGACATCAAGCGGGTGCTCGCCTGGTCCACGGTGAGCCAGATCGGCTACATGTTCCTCGGCGTCGGGCTCGGCGGCGGGGCGTACGCGCTGGCCATCATCCACCTGCTGGCGCACGGCTTCTTCAAGGCCAACATGTTCCTCGGCGCCGGTTCGGTCATGCACGGCATGAAGGACCAGGTCGACATCCGCCGCTTCGGCGGGCTGGCCAAGTACATGCGGATCACCTGGCTCACCTTCGGCGCCGGCTGGCTCGCGATCATCGGCATGTGGCCGTTCTCGGGCTACTTCTCCAAGGAGCCGATCATCGCCGCCGCGTTCGAGCGGCACGGCTGGACCGCCTGGCTGTACGGCGGGGCAGCGCTGCTCGGCGCCGGTCTCACCGCGTTCTACATGACCCGGCTGTTCGTACTCACCTTCCACGGCCCGAAGCGGTGGACCGAGGACATCGAGCACCCGCACGAGTCGCCCGCGGTGATGACGATCCCGCTGATCCTGCTCGGCATCGGATCGCTCGGCGCCGGTGCGCTGCTGGCCACCTCCGTACCGGACTGGCTGGCTCCGGCCGTGCTGCCGGAGGCGGAGGAGGGTGCGCACGGGGTGCTCTCGCACGGCGTGATCACCACGCTCTCGCTGGTGCTGACCGTGCTCGGCGCCGCCCTGGCCTGGCTGCTGTTCCGTAAGGGCACCGCGCTGCAACAGCAGCCGGTCGGCCCGGTGGTACGGGCGGCACGGCGCAACCTCTACACCGACGCGTTCAACGAGGCGGTCTTCGAAAAGCCCGGCATCTTCCTCACCCGGGCCCTGGTCTACCTCGACAACCGCGGCATCGACGGGCTGGTCAACGGACTGGCCGCGGCGGTCGGCGGCGGCTCCGGCCGGCTGCGCCGGCTGCAGACCGGGTTCGTCCGGTCGTACGCGATGTCGATGCTCACCGGCGCCCTGCTGGTGGTGGCGGCGTTCCTGGCCCTGCAGATGGGATGGCTGGCCTGATGGAGGATTTTCCCTTCCTCTCCGTACTGACGCTGGCGCCGCTGGTCGGTGCCCTGGTCGTGGCGTTCCTGCCACGCAGCCAGCCGGAGCTGGCCAAGCGGGTCGCGCTCGTCTGGTCGCTCGGCGTACTGGTGCTCTCGATCTTCATGTGGGTGGCCTTCCAGGCCGACGGTGACCGGTTGCAGTTCCGCGAGTCCTACTCCTGGATTCCGCGCTGGGGCGTCAACTTCACCTTCGCGGCCGACGGCATCGCGTTGGTGATGCTGATGCTGATCGCGATCCTGGTGCCGCTGGTGATCCTGGCGAGCTGGCACGACGCGGACAAGTCGAAGCGCTCGGTGCCGGTCTACTTCGCGCTGCTGCTGCTGCTCGAGTGCACGATGATCGGCGTCTTCGCCGCCGCCGACGTGTTCCTGTTCTACGTGTTCTTTGAGGTCATGCTCGTCCCGATGTACTTCCTGATCGGGAGCTACGGCGGGCACCAGCGCCAGTACGCCGCGGTGAAGTTCTTCCTGTACTCGCTCGTCGGCGGTCTGTTCATGCTCGCCGCGGTGATCGGTCTCTGGGTCGTCGGCGGCAAGACCTTCGACTGGGCGACGCTGCTCCAGACGCTGCCGAGCATGGACATCTCCACCGGCACGGAGCGCTGGCTCTTCCTCGGCTTCTTCATCGCCTTCGCGATCAAGGCACCGTTCTTCCCGTTCCACACCTGGCTGCCGGACGCCGGTGGCGCCGCCCCGGCCGGCTCCGCCGCGCTGCTCGTCGGCGTGATGGACAAGGTCGGCACCTTCGGCATCCTGCGCTACTGCCTGCCGCTCTTCCCGGAGGCGTCTCGCTGGTTCGCACCCTGGGCACTGGCCCTGGGCGTGATCGGCATCATCTACGCGGCGCTGCTCGCGGTCGGCCAGAACGACCTGAAGCGGCTGGTGTCGTACACCTCGATCGCGCACTTCGGCTTCATCGGCGTCGGCATCTTCGCCTTCACCACCCAGGCCGGCACCGGCGCGGTGCTCTACATGCTCAACCACGGTCTCGCCACCGGCCTGCTCTTCCTGGTGGTCGGCATGTTCGTCGCGCGTCGCAACTCGGCGCTGATCAGCGACTTCGGCGGGGCCGGCAAGCTGGTCCCGGTGCTGGCCGGGGTGCTCTTCTTCGCCGGTCTGGCCTCACTGGCCCTGCCCGGCACGGCCCCGTTCATCTCCGAGTTCCTGGTGCTGATCGGCACCTACACGGTGAACAAGCCGGTCGCCATCATCGCCACCGCCGGCATCATCCTGGCCGCCGCGTACGTGTTGTGGATGGTCCAGCGCACCACGCAGGGCACCCTGAACCCGGCCCTGACCGAGGTCGAGGGCATGCGACATGACCTGAACCTGCGGGAGAAGGTCGTCGTCGCACCACTGATCGCGCTCATCCTCGTGCTCGGCTTCTACCCGAAGCCGGTCACCGATGTCATCAACCCCGCCGTCAAGGCCACGATGGAGAACGTCGGCAAGTCCGACCCCGCTCCGACGGTCGGGCACCTTCCGGAGGCCGCGAAATGAACACGCTGCAGTTGCCCTCCATCGACTACGCGGCCCTCGCGCCGATCCTGATCCTGGTCGGAGCGGCCTGCGTCGGGATCCTGGTCGAGGCGTTCGTCCCGCGCCGCCTCCGGCACGTGGTGCAGCTCGTCCTCGGCCTGGCCGCCCTGGTCGCCGCCCTGATCGTGGTGGTGCTGGAGCGGACCACCCAGACGGTCACCGCCGGTGCGGCGGTCGCCGTCGACGGTCCCACGCTCTTCCTCCAGGGCGGGATCATCGTGCTCGCCGCGATGGCCCTGCTGATGATCGGTGAGCGCACGCTGGAGCACGGCGGCCCCTTCGTCGCCCACGCGGCGGTCACGGTCGGCTCCGAGGAGGACCGCCGGCAGGCGGCCGAGGAGGGCGGGGCGACCGAGGTCTTCCCGCTGACCATGTTCGCGGTCGGCGGCATGCTGCTCTTTGTCGCCGCCAACGACCTGCTCACCATGTTCATCGCGCTCGAGGTCTTCTCGCTGCCGCTGTACCTGCTCTGCGCGCTGGCCCGCCGTCGGCGGCTGCTCAGCCAGGAGGCCGCGCTCAAGTACTTCATGCTCGGCGCGTACGCCTCGGCATTCTTCCTCTTCGGCATCGCGCTCACCTACGGCTTCACCGCCGGTGTGACCAACGGTCGACCGGGTGACGAGCCGGGCGGCGTCGACTTCGCCACCATCAGCAACGCGGTCACCGAGTCGTCGAACAGCCGGATCCTGCTGGTCGCCGGCATCGCCATGATCGCCATCGGGCTGCTCTTCAAGGCCGCCGCCGCGCCGTTCCACGTCTGGACCCCCGACGTCTACCAGGGCGCGCCGACCCCGGTCACGGCCTTCATGGCCGCCTGCACCAAGATCGCCGCCTTCGGTGGTCTGCTGCGGGTGCTCTACGTGGCGTTCGCCGGGGCGGCCTGGGACTTCACCCCGGTCCTCGGCGCGGTTGCCGTACTGACCATGCTGGTCGGTGCGGTGCTGGCGGTCACCCAGACCGACATGAAGCGGCTGCTCGCGTACTCCTCCGTGGCGAACGCCGGTTACCTGCTCGTCGGTGTGCTCGCGCTCACCCGGGACGGCCTCTCCAGCACGATGTTCTACCTGGTCGCGTACGGCTTCACGGTGATCGCCGCGTTCGGCGTGGTGAGCCTGGTCCGGGACGCCGACGGGGAGGCCACCCACCTGTCCCGCTGGGCCGGTCTGGGGCGCCGCTCGCCGCTCTTCGCCGGGCTGTTCACGTTCCTCCTGCTGGCCTTCGCCGGCATCCCGCTGACCAGTGGCTTCACCAGCAAGTTCGCGGTCTTCGGGGCGGCGCTGGACGGCGGGGAGACCTGGCTGGTGATCGCCGGTGTGCTCACCAGCATGATCCTTGCCTTCCCGTACCTGCGGGTGGTCGTCATGATGTGGCTCTCCGAGCCGGGCGAGTCGACCCCGACGGTGTCGATCCCGGGCGGGCTCACCTCGGCCGCGCTCACCATCGGCGTGGTCGCGACGCTCGCCCTCGGCGTGGTGCCGGCACCGCTGCTGGACCTCGCCAACGGCGCCGCAGAATTCGTCAAGTGACCAGGATCACCGCCCAGCGCCCGTATCCGCAGACGATGGTTGCCGACCGCCCCCAACCAGGGGTGGTCGGGCCGGTGTGGCATGGTTGAGAGCGTGGGGAGACCGGCGGACGGCCTGACGGGAATTGGGCTCGACTTTGTCGACGCGGAAGTCGAGGCGTCGGCCCTGGCGGTCCTCGGTTCGGTCGAGACCGAGCTGTGGGCCAGTGTGGCAAGCGCCGACCCGCTGGTGACGGAGGCGGCGCGGCACCTGGTGGAAGCCGGTGGCAAGCGGTTCCGGCCGCTGCTGGTCGCGCTCGGGGCCCAGTTCGGTGACCCCACCTCGCCACTCGTGGTGCCGGCGGCGGTGGTGATGGAGCTGACCCACCTCGCCACGCTCTACCACGACGACGTGATGGACGAGGCCGCCGTCCGCCGAGGCGCCCCCAGCGCCAACTCGCGCTGGACCAACTCGGTCGCGATCCTGGTCGGCGACTACCTGTTCGCCCGTGCCGCCGACATCGCCGCCGACCTCGGCCCCGAGGCGGTGCGCCTCCAGGCCCGTACCTTCGCCCGGCTGGTGCACGGACAGATCGCCGAAACCGTCGGCGTACGGGCCGGCGAGGACCCGGTGGCCCACTACCTGAACGTGATCGGCGAGAAGACCGGCTCCCTGATCGCCACTTCGGCCCGCTTCGGCGGCATGTTCGGCGGCGCTCCCCAGGCGCACATCGAAGCGCTGGCCGGCTACGGCGAGACGATCGGGGTGGCGTTCCAGCTCTCCGACGACCTGCTCGACATCGCCTCGGAATCGGTGCAGTCGGGCAAGACGCCCGGCACCGACCTGCGCGAGGGCGTGCCGACCCTGCCGGTGCTGTACGCGCTCGCCTCCGACGACGCCGACGCCGCCTCCGTACGCCTGCGTGAGATCCTCTCCGCCGGCCCGGTCACCGACGACGCCCTGCACGCCGAGGCGCTCGGGCTGCTGCGCGAGTCGCCGGCCCTCAAGCGCGCCCGTGAGACCGTTCGCAGCTACGCCGAGGACGCCCGTGAACAGCTCTCGGCACTGCCGGACTGTTCCGCCCGGCTGGCTCTCGAATCCCTCTGCGACTTCATCGCGGACCGGACGAGCTGAGCCGCGCCGACTTCTTCCTCATCGCGGACCGGACGAGCTGAGCTGCGCCGACCTCTGCTTTATCGCGGACCGGACGAGCTGAGCCGCGCCGACTTCGTCGACGCGGCTCGCGTGGTGCTGGCTGGCTCCGCGACGCCCTGGTCCTCTTGATCACGAAGAGTTCGGCCGGCTGTGACGAGCCAAACCCTTCAGGATCATCGGCGAGGCCGAATCATCGGCGAACAACAGGGGCGGGGCGGCGCCCGGTGGTTCAGTTCGGGTCGGGAATGGGGTCGTTGTACTGGCCGGAGCGGCCGGCGTAGAACTTCCCGTTCTGCATCGGCCACGGGTTCGGCTTGCAGCCGTGCATGCCGAGGGTCTGCTGCTGCATCACGGGTGCGAGCTTGCCGGGGCCGGGGCAGAGCTGGTGGCCCTGTCCGAGCCGGTGGCCGACCTCGTGGTTGATCACGTACTGCTGGTAGTCCGCCAGGGGAGCGCCGTAGTTCGGGACGCCGTGTGCCCAGCGAGCCACGTTGATCACGACCGAGTTGCCGTTGCGGCACGAGGTGTAGCGGTCGAATCCCTCGTCGCAGAGCTGGTCCCGGGTGGCCGGCGTGGCGAGGTAGATGGTGAAGGCCGCAGACTCGTTCGGGCCGACCCGTTGCAGCCGCCAACGCCCGTCTCCGGTCCAACTGCGCTTGTCACCGAGGGTGGCGACCGCCACGTCGGCGAACTCCTCCGGAGTGATCCCCGCGATCCCGTTCTCGACGGAGATCCGGAACCGCAGGAGCTGGCCGGAGGTGCCGAGGACCGGGCTGCGGCCGCCGGCCGTACGCCAGGTGCGAGGGCCGACCATCGGGTAGGTCACCGGCTCCGGCGGCACGGCGGCCGAGGGGGACGGCGAGACGCCGACGGCGCTGGCGGCCGTCGAGGGGGAGGCGATGCCGCCCGAGGGCGTCACGTTGGCGGCGTGCCCGCGTGGCGCGTCGGCCAGGGACGGGGCCGGGAAGCCGCCGAGCGCCTCGACCACCCCGGCGACGCCGACCGCGAGGCCGAGCACCGCGATCACCGTGGCGGGTACCAGTAGGCGGCGGCGCTTGGACGGCCGACGGCGTGCTCCGGTACGGCGGGCGGGCATGGCGGGCTCCTCGGGGTACGGGCGACCGGCGCTGGTGCGCTCTCGTGTTCGCGTTCTGTCTCGTGTTCGCGTTCTGTCTCGTGCTCGCGGTCTGTCTCGTGCTCGCGTTACGTGTCGTGGTGGTGTTCTGTCTCGTGTTCGTGCTCGCGTTACGTGCCGTGCTGGTGCTCTGTCTCGTGCTCGTGTTACGTGTCGTGCTGGTGCTCTGTCTTGTGTTCGCGGGCGGTGCCGGGCCGGCACCTAGGGGAGCAGGGCCGGATCGGTGATCAGATCGGCGATCTGCCGGTCCGGCAGTACCGCGCGGCCGAGTGCGTACACGCCGGGGCGTGGCTGGCCGCCCTGGTAAAACGTGATCATCACGCCGCCGGTGACGTAGGTGGCCTCGTCCACCGAGCCTGTCACGGGACTCCAGCTACCGACCCGTACCGGGGTGCCGTTGGTGGCGGTCACCACCCGACAACTCTGCTCGTCGGAGTTGACCCGGGTGGCGCAGAGGTCGCCGGTCGTCGGCACGCCGCTCGGGACCCAGTCGGTGACCCGGACGCTCAGCACCGCCGCCCGGCCGTCCAGCTGTACCTCCACGCTTGCCGAGTACATGTCCTTGCCCGGTCGGGAGGGGTTGCGCCAGGCTGTGTCGCGCAACGAGTAGCTGCTGTCCCCCGGCCCGGGGACACTGTCCTGATTCGGCAGCGTATAGCCCCTCGGTACGGCGGCGACGAGCCGGTCCATCAGCGCCAGTGCCCGGACCTGGTAATCGGTGGACGGGCCGGTCGGCGGTGGTGGTCCGGTGGGCGGCGGGGGCATCGTGGTCGACGGGAGCACCACCGGTGCGGCGGGTAGTGCCGCCGGTGGCCGTCCGGGGAGGAACAGGGCCAGACCGGCGACACCGCCGAGGGCCGCCACGGTGGCGAGCGTCTGACCGATCCGTCGGCGGCGCAGCACCCGCGCGTTACGGAAGAGCACGTCGTCGACCGGTAGTTGGATTCCGGGCGGCGGACCGTCCCCGACGGCCCGCGAAAGCAGCTCCCGGATCGGCGTCTCGGTCATCGGATCTCCTCCTTCGGAACCAGCGCCAGCGCGTCGGTCGGGCCCAGCGCCAGCGAGCCGAGTCTCGAGCGCAGGGTCGCCAGCGCCCGGTGCGTGTGTGTCTTGACCGCGCCCCTGGTGATTCCGAGCAGGTCGGCGGTCTGCTCGACCGACATGTCCTCGAAGAAGCGCAGCACCAGGGTGGCGCGCTGCCGGTCGGGCAGGCCGGCGAGCGCGTCGAGCAGCACCAGCCGGTCCTCGGTACGGGTGGCGGCGCCGTTGTCGTCGGCCGGCTCGCGGGGAAGTTCGCGTACCGGGTCCTCCCGCCGCCAGCCGCGTCGCCGTTCGCTGAAAAAGGTGTGCATCAGCGTGCGGTGGGCGTACTGGTCGAGGTGTTCGTACCGGTAGATCCGGGGCCAGGCCAGGTAGAGCTTGGTGAAGGCGGCCTGGACCAGGTCCTCGGCCAGGTGCCAGTCGCCGCAGAGCAGGTAGGCGGTGCCGCGCAGGCGGGTTCCCCGGGCCAGGTAGAAGTCACGGAAGCCCTGGTCACGCGCGGCGGCCGGGTCCTTGGCCGTGCCCATCCCCGCTCCCTCCTGCTGTACGGGGATAGAACGCGGCGGGTGTCCCGACCGGTTGACGTGATCCCGCCCACTTCCGGGCAACCGACACGGGGAGTGTGCCGGGGTGGGCCGAGTGGAGGAACTTACCGTGTCTGTCGCTGCACGCAGTGTCGCTGTAGATCTGGCATCCTCGATCCGAACGGGCATTTCGTAGTCGGCGGATTTTTCATATGGTGTAAGCCCCAGCGGCGGAGGTGGTTGTGCGCGACCCTCTGGCGGAACCTTCGGACCTGATCCGTAGCGTGTCGCGTGCGCTACGTGTCCTCGAAGCGGTCGGACGCGCCCCGAAGGGCTTGACCGTGAAGCAGATCGCGCGGCGGTGCGAGCTGACCGTGGCGACCACCTACCACCTCGTACGCACCCTCGCGTACGAGGGTTACGTAATCCGGCGTGAGGACGGCACGTACATCGTCGGCCTGGAGGTGGCCGACCGCTACCGCGAGTTGGTGACCGCGTTCCGGGGACCGCCGGTGGTCGGCGAGTCGCTGCGGCGGGCGTCGGCGGACAGCGGTTACAGCCACTTCCTCGGTCGCTTTGTCGGTGGCCAGGTGGCGGTGACGGCGGTGGCGGAGGGTCCACGGTCGCCGTACCTGGAGGATCTGGTGCCCGGCTTCGACGAGGGGGCGCACGCCACGGCGCTGGGCAAGGCCCTGCTGGCCACGCTCACGCCCGAACAGCGCTTCCGCTACCTGCGGGAGTACGGCATGCGTCCGTTCACCACCGCGACCCTGACCGCGACCGACACCTTCGAGGCCGACCTGACCGCCGGTGACCGGCGCGGAATGCACCTCGAGTTGGGGCAGTACCGCCAGGGGGTGGCCTGTGCCGCCGTCGTGGTGTCGCCGGACAAGGACATGGAGCGTCGGGTCGTACTGGCCTGCGCGTTGCCGGCCGCGGAGATGATGACCTCCGCGCGGGTGGTCCGGGCCAAGCTGCTGACCGTGGCCCGGTCGGTCGCCGACGGGCTCGCCACCGAGACCTGAGCCCCCCGGGTGTAAGGAAGGGCCCCTTATTAACGCTATGCGTTAATAAGGGGCCCTTCCTTACAAAAACCGGAGGCGGTCAGCTACCGACCGGGCCGCCGTCCAGGCGCCAGGTGACGACAACGCCCGGCTTGGCGAAGTCGCCGTCCGGCCAGTTCGAGGCCGGCTTCTCGATCGACGCGCCGCTGATCTCGCCCGGGTGCTGTACGGCGACGAACACCGAGCGGTTGTCCGTGCTGATGAACGGGCCGCAGGTCTCGGCGCCGATCGGCACGGTCAGGAACTGCTTCAGGTGGCCCTTCTCCGGTCCCTCGATCGGGGTCGCGAAGAGGCCGTCGTTGCTGCCCAGCGCGTTGCCGTCGGTGGAGATCCAGAGGTTGCCCGCGCCGTCGAAGGCCACGTTGTCCGGGCAGGAGATCGGCGAGACCTGGGTCTTGTCGTACCCGGCGAAGAAGGTCGACGGGTCGGTCGGGTCGCCGCAGACGATCGGGAGCGACCAGGCGAAGTTCTCGCCGGTGTGGTCGCCCTTGTCCTCGACGATCTCCAGGATCTGGCCGTGCTTGTTCGCGTTGCGCGGGTTCGCCTCGTCGACCTTCGGGTTGCTGCCGACACCACGGTTGGTGTTGTTGGTCAGCGCCACGTAGATCTTGCCGGTGACCTGCGACGGCTCGACGTCCTCCGGCCGGTCCATCTTGGTCGCGCCGACCGCGTCACCGGCGAGCCGGGTGAAGGTGAGCACGTCCGCCGCGGTCATGCCGGGGACGTACGAGGTGTTGCCCCGGACCAGCTTGATCCAGCGGCCCCGGCCGTTGAACGCGCCGTCGGTCGGGAGCTTGCCGGAGCCGTCGATCTCGTCCGCGCTGGTGTAGTCGAGCTTGGCGACGTAGAGCGTGCCGGACTCCAGCAGGGTGAGGTTGTGCTGCCGGGCAGTCCAGGAGTTGCCCTTGATGTACTTCTTGTCCGACACGAACTTGTACATGTAGTCGAACCGCTCGTCGTCACCCATGTACGCGACCACGTGGCCGGACTTGGCGATGATGACGTTCGCGCCCTCGTGCTTGAGCCGGCCGAGAGCGGTGTGCTTGCGGGGCTTGGCCTCCGGGTCGAGCGGGTCGACCTCGACCACCCAGCCGAACCGGTGCACCTCGTTCGGGTTCTTCGCCAGGTCGAAGCGCTCGTCGGCACGGTCCCACTTGCGGCTGCCGCTCGGGTAGCGCTCGGTGGTCGGGATGCCGTAACGGGCCAGCTTCGGCTTGAGCGCCTCCGGGGCGCCGTTGCCGCCGACGAAGTACTGGTTGAAGTTCTCCTCGCCGGAGAGGACGGTGCCCCACGGGGTGACGCCGCCGGCGCAGTTGTTGAGCGTACCGATGGCGACCATGCCGCGCGGGTCCGCCGCCGTCTTCAGCCAGGCCGAGCCGGCCGCCGGGCCGGTGAAGTCGAACCGGGTGTTCAGCGCGGTGATCCGCCGGTTGTACGGCCGCTTGCCCGAGCGAACCAGCTTCCACTCACCGGTGCCGCCGACCCGCTCCACCTCGACCACGGAGAGGCCGTGGGCGGCGATGGTGGCCCGGACCTGCTCGACGGTGAGCGCGTCCAGCGAGGTGAAGCCGGGGAACATCAGCTCCTCGTTGGTGTACTCGTGGTTGACCACGAGCAGTGCCTTCTCGCCCTTGCGGTCCAACGGCAGGACGGCGACGAAGTCGTTGTTGTAACCGAACTGCTTCGACTGCCGGGCAGCGGTCTGGTGGTGGACGTCCAGCTCGGGCGCGTCCGGCGCGACCGGGTCGCCCCAGCGGATCACCACGGAGTGGTCGTAGCCGTTCGGTACGACCAGCGTGTCGAGCCGGTTCGGCGGGATCGACTTGAAGGTCAGGGCGCCGTTGCCGGCCGGGGGCTTGCGGGCGGTGAAGGACTCGACGTCCGGCAGTGCCGGGGTCGCGCCCTCGCCGGGCGCGGCGAGGGCGGGGGCGGCACCGGCCAGCGCCCCGGCGGCCGCGCCACCGAAGCCGAGCACGAGGGCACCCACGGCGCCGGCCCGGACCACTCCGCGACGGGTGACCTCCGCCTTGACGACGTCGCCGAAGTACTCGTTGTCGGACTCGTTCGGTACCGGGTGGTCGCAGGCGTTACCGCAGCGGTAGAGGCAGGTCATGGCGCTGCGGCCGCCATGACCGGTCGGCCCGAGCAGGGGGAGCAGCCGGGGACGGTCGTTCATATGGAGTGGCCTCCTTGGCTGGTTCACATAGGTGTCGGGTGTCCACACACCACGTTTCGGCGAACGAGACGCGGGCGGGGCCTGAGCGGCACGCTAGGAGTGCGCCGTGAGCGGCTTTCGGCGCCGTGGTGAACCTCACATGAACAACGGCAGCCTGCGGGCGTCTGAACCGTTCGGGTTCGGGCTGCGTGAAACAGTGCGCAAGGGTGTCGGAGGGCCGACGCCGGGTGCGGCAGCGAGGGGGTTGCCATCAGCGACCGGGACGCCGAGTTGCTGCGCGCGCTGCACGACGAGCACGCGGAGGCGCTCTTCGCGCACTCGCTGCGCCTGGTCAACGGTGACCGACAGCGGGCCGAGGACCTGGTCCAGGAGACCCTGCTGCGGGCCTGGCGCCATCCGGAGGCACTCGACCCGCAACGCGGCTCGGTCCGGGCCTGGCTCTTCACCACCGCCCGCAACCTGGCCATCGACGCGTGGCGCAGGCGGAACACCCGGGTCGGCGAGGTGATCACCGACGACCTGCCGGAGCCGCCGCAGTTGCTGGACGAGGCGGACCGGGCGGTCGAGGCGTGGATGGTCGCCGAGGCGCTCGCCCGGCTCTCCCCGACCCATCGTGAGGTGCTGGTGGAGTGCTTCTACCAGGGCCGGTCGGTGGCGGAGGCGGCGGCGCGGCTCGGCGTACCGCCGGGCACGGTCAAGTCGCGAACGCACTACGCGCTGCGGTCCCTGCGGTTGGTACTGGCGGAGATGGGGGTGACCCAATAGATGAGCGAGCGCGACGAGCGGTGTGAGTTTGCCTTTGACGACGGCGCGTACGTGTTGGGCGCGCTCTCCCCGGCCGAGCGGGCCGCCTACGAGCGGCACCTCGCCGGCTGTCCCGCCTGCCGGGAGGCGGTCTCCGAGATCGCGGCCCTGCCGGGTCTGCTCGGCCGACTGGACGCGGACGGTCTGGCGCGGATCACCGGGCATTCGCCCACCGTGGAGTCCCGGCTACCCAGCCTGCTGACGGCCGCCGGGTCGGCACGGTCGCGGGAGCAGCGAAGGACCCGACTGCGGTACGCCTCCGTCGCGCTCGCCGCCGCCTGCCTGGCGGTGGTGGTCGGGATCGGCGCGGCCTGGCTCGGCGCCCCCGGCACGCTGCCCGGAACCGACCTGCGGGTACGGATGGTCGCCATGCAGCCGGTCGCGGGCGCGGTGCCGGTCAGTGCCGAGATCGGACTGAACGGAACCCAGTGGGGCACCAAGGTCACCATGCACTGCTCGTACGGTGCCCGTACCGGCTACCACAAGGCGTACACGTTCCGGCTGATGGCGTACGGCCCGGACGGCGCGAGCGAGCAGGTGGGCTCGTGGCTGGCCGCTCCCGGGGACGAGGTGACCTTCACCGGGGCGACCCGCTTCTCCGGCGCGGACCTGGTCCGGCTGGAGGTGCTCCGGGTCGACGGCACCCCGCTTCTCGGCTACGACGTCCGCTGACCCGTGAGGCGGTCGCTCAAACAGGTTCGGTGGCCGGGGTGACCGCGACGGCGGTGCGGGCAGGTCGGCGGGCGTGCCGGATCGCGTCGACGGTGAAGACGATCAGTGCCACCCAGACCAGCGCGAAGCCGGCCAGCCGGGCCGGTGGCATCGGCTCGTGCCAGACCAGCACGCCCAGGACCAGTTGCAGCGACGGCGTCATGTACTGCAACACCCCGAGGCTGCTCAGCGGCAGCCGGTTCGCCGCCCCGGCGAAGAGCAGCAGCGGGATCGCGGTGGCCGCACCGGCCAGCACCAGCAGCACCGTGTGCCCGGCCGAACCGGTGCCGAAGCTCGACTCGGAGCGCCAGGTGAGCCAGCCGAGATAGGCCAGGGCCGGGACCGCGAGCAGGCTGGACTCGACGAAGAGCCCCTCGGCTGCCGGCAACCCCAGCCGCTTCTTCAACAGGCTGTACCCGCCGAAGCTGAGCGCCAGGGTGAGCGCGATGTAGGGCGGCTGACCGTAGTCGACGGCGAGGACCACCACGGCCAGCCCGCCGACGCCGAGTGCGCTCCACTGCGCCGGGCGCAGCCGCTCGCCCAGCACGGTCACGCCGAGCAGGACCACGACCAGCGGATTGATGAAGTAGCCGAGGGCCGTTTCCACCACCCGGTCGGCGTTCACCCCGTAGATGTACGTGCCCCAGTTGACCGCGATCAGCACGGCCGCGACGGCGATGCCGGCGAGCAGCCGGGGCCGGCGAACCAGGCTCCGCAGGAACGCCCAGTGACGGGTGACGGCCAGCAGCAGCGCGACGAAGACCACCGACCAGATCACCCGGTGGGCCAGGATCTCCACCGGACCCGACGGCCGGAGCAGTTTGATGTAGAACGGGAAGAATCCCCAGAGCAGGTACGCGCTGACCCCGTAGAGATATCCCACGCGGAGCTGGTTCACGTCCTCACCGTAAGGGGCGGGCTCGTTCGCGGCTCCTTAGCAGTGACCGGCGTCACCGGCCTTGTCGACCCGACGGATCAGTCCCGGTTGGTGACCATACCGAGCACCCAGGTGAAGACACTCACGAAGAGCGCGCCGAGTACGGCCGCCGGCCAGAAGCCGTCCACCGCGAACGGCAGGTCGAACTGACCGGCGATCCAGCTCGTGAACTGGAACAGCAGCCCGTTCACCACGATCGCGATGAGCCCGAGGGTGAGCAGGTAGAAGCCGCAGCCGAGGGTCTTGATGACGGGTTGCAGGACCCCGTTCACCACCCCGAAGATCACCGCCACCAGGAGCAGGGTGAGCACCGCCTCGCCGACCGAGTCCGTACCCAGGGTGATGCCCGGGATGAAGAGGGTCGCCAGCCAGAACGCGAGCGCGGTGGTGGCGAGTCGCAACAGCAGGCCGGTCAGGAAATCCATGCCGGCGATGGTGCCACGATCGGTCCAGCGGTGGTCAGCCCCGGGTCGGCGGGCCGATCAACTGGACCTCGATCGGGGTGGCCGAGAGCAGCGCCCAGCGCAGCACCCGGCGGCTCACCACCCCGATCATGTCGCCCCGGATCCGGGTCAACCACTCCGCCGAGTCGCCGAGCCCGAGCGCGACCCCGGCCAGCGTCGCCTCGTCCGGCCGCAACGGTTGCAGGATCACCAGGTCGGCGCGGGAGACCGCGTCGGAGTCGGCCGGGGTGAGCCCGTCCCGGACCACCAGGTTGGCCTGCCAACCCGGTCCGGGTTGGGCGTCGGCGTTGACCGCCCCGACGTCGACGACGACCAGCAGCGGATGCAGTGGGCTCCCCGGCGGTCCGGCGACCGGGCGACCCGGCGGGATGAGCGCGACGCTCTCGCCCGGTGTGCTCACCGCCCGTACGAACGGCTCCCACGCCCGGGGGCGGGCGGTCTGCACCACCACCCGGGCGCCGAGTGCCATCGCCCGCAGCGCGACGAGTTGCGCGGCCGGCACGCCCCCGATCAGCAGCACCCGGGTCGCCTCGGCCCGGAAGAGCCGTACGGTGACCGCCGAGCCGTGCCGGTTCGCGCCGATCATCAGCCCGGCGCTGCCGAACGGCAGGTCGAGCAGGTCCGCCATCGCCTCGGGTGACCGGCCGTCGGGCGGCGGGGTGGCCGTACCGAGTGGGAGGGTGGCGCCGAGCCCGTCGAGTTGCTCGCCGTCCAGCCGCCGCCCGGTGGCGTTCTCGGCGGAGAGGAGGCGGCGCAGCGCCTGGATGGCGGTGGAGAGCGCGGCCGGGTGCTCGGCGGCCAACCGTACGGTGAGATCCACCGGGACCGGGTCCGCCGCGCCGAGCCTCGGCCCGGCGCTGACCGAGACCGTGGTCGCCGAGGCCGGCAGCGCGAGCAGTCGGGGCACCAGTCGCCGGGCGCTCTCCGAGCGCGGGTCGGGCCAGCGGCGCAGCCGGAAGACGGTCTGCGACAACCCGCCCAGCCGCACCGCCGGCCAGCTCTCCCGGGCCGGTTGCGCGCCGTCGTGGTGGGCCAGTTCCCCGAGTACGCCGAGCGTGGCGCGGTCACCCAGCGGGCGGGCCGGGACCGGGCCGAGCCGCTTGCGTACCTTGCGGACGGTGCTGGAAAGTGCCCGGCGCAGGTCCGACTCGGACCAGCCCTCGGCGCGCAACACCCGGACCGCCAGCAGCGCGCGCTCGTGGCCGAGCAGCCGCCCGTCGGTGAGCTGCCGGTACGAGGTCGCCGGGGTGCCACCACCGGCGCTCAGGGTCGGGGCCGGCGCGCCGGTCAGGACGAGTTGGATCCGGATCGGCGGAGTCTGGGCGGTGGCCGCCGGCAGCAGGCTCGCCGGGCCGGGGAGCGGTTGGGACGTGTCGGCGAGCAGCCCGGTCGGATCACCGAGTTCGAGTACGGCGGTCAGCCCGTACCCGTCGCTGACCACCGCGGCCGTGTCACCGTCCAGTTCCGCCGCGACCACCCGCGCGCCCGGCACGAGCAGGTCGAGCAGGGCGGCCGGCTCCGCGTCCGGCGGAAGGGTGTGCCGGCGCAGCAGGTAACGGGTGCCGACCCCGATCCACTCGAACAGCCAGCGGCGGCGCAGCCGGAGCCAGGCGGTCAGCACCAGCAGGACGGCGCAGAGGATGGCTGCGGTGAGCGCCAGCGGGCCGCGCCCACCGGCGGCGAGCAGCAACGCGAGCGCGACCTGGACGGCCACCACCTGCCCGGCCCGGACCCCGGAGCGGGCGCGGCGGACCTGTCCGGGCGTGCTGGCGAAACCCGGACCGGGGTCGGTGCTCGGGCCGGTCCGGTTCGACCCGCTGGTACGGGCCACGTCAGCCGCCACACCCACTGTCACCGCGATAGCCTCCCGTACGTGGGCCGCCCACGGGCGTCCCCCCGCGACTCGCCGAGGGGCCTATCGTATGGGCCGGACACTCCGGGGAGGGGCCCGTATGCCGTCTCGGCAGGACCAGTTGCACTCTTACCAGTTCATGGTCCAACGTGTCGTGGCCGCACTGGTGATGCGGGAGACCGACCCGGCGCAGTCACCGTTCCGGCGGGCGGCCGGGGCGACCCTGGCCAGCGTGCTGATCGCCGCGATCGCGCTCGGCGGCGTCGGGGTCTACGGCGCGATCGTGGGCGGCGGCGGCAAGAGCTGGCGCGACCCGGCGGCGGTGATCGTCGAGAAGGAGTCCGGCGCCCGGTACGTCTTCCGCGACGACAAGCTGCACCTGGTGCTCAACTACGCGTCGGCGCTGCTGATCGTCGGTGGCGCCCAGCCGAAGACGGTGCTCGTGTCGCGTAAGTCGATCGAGGGGGTGCCGCGTGGCAACACCCTCGGCATCAGTGGCGCCCCGGACTCGCTGCCGGCCGCGAACCGGCTCTCCACCTCGGCGTGGACGGTCTGCTCGACCCTGCTCACCGTGGACGGTGCCCAGGCGCCACGATCGGTGCTGCTGGTCGGCTCCGACGTCGACGGCGGCACACCGCTGGGCGACGACGGCCTGCTGGTCCGGCACCCGGACGGCGGGCTGTACCTGGTCTGGCACAACCGCCGGCACCTGATCCGCGACACCGGTCTGGTGCTCTCGGCCCTCACCTGGAACAACGAGCGTCCGGTGCCGGTGGCGCCGGCACTGCTCAACGCGCTGCCCGCCGGGACCGACCTGGCGCGGGTGCCGATCCCCGACCGGGGTCGGCAGTCGGCGGAGGTGGACGGGGCCCGGGTCGGTGAGGTCTTCGTGGTGGAGAGCCAGGGCGGCGGCCGACAGTACGCGGTGGCCAGGCGGGACGGCCTGGCCGGCATCACGCAGGTGCAGGCGAGCCTGATCCTGACCGCCGAGGGGCAGGACGACCCGACCCCGATGTCCCAGGGCGAGTACTCCCGGGTGCCGAAGGTGGACTCGCTGATCTCCGACGACCCGGGGGCGCCACCGGCGAACCAACCGAAGCTGGTCGCCGCCGACGGTGGCCGGATCTGCGGCCAGACCAGCGACGACAGCGGCGTACAGCGGGTGCTGGTCGGGGCGCGGCTGCCGGACCTGACCGACGCCGCCCGTACCGCCGCCCGGTCCGCCCAGGGCACGGCGCTCGCCGACCACATCCTGGTCGAGCCGGGCCGGGGCGCGGTGGTGGAGGCGTCGGCGGCACCGGGGCTCGGCGGCGGCGCGATATCCGTTGTCACCGATCTCGGCCGGCGCCACGCGGTGACCGGCCCGGACGTGCTCGGCATGCTCGGTTACGGCAGCGCCAAGCCGGTGCGACTGCCGGCGAACCTGGTGGCCCTGGTGCCGGCGGGCAAGGCGCTCGATCCGGCTGCCGCGCGCTCACCGGCCACCCAGGACTGAGTGTCCCGACAGGAAGCGGTTGTCCACAGGGCGCGGGCAGGGGCTACCGGGCGTGGGCTCGGCCCGCTACGGTCAGCGACGGAGTTCGCCGTCCGCCGTGGCTGTCGCGCCGGGCGGGCCTCCTGATCAACCACGGCGTCCACAGTGGTCGCCGTCGTCGTGACGATCGAGGAAGCGGGGTGACGTCCGGGGTGTCCCAGACGCAGGCAGAAGCCGCGGTGATGCAACAGACCGCGAAGAAGTTCGAAGACGTCGACCAGTCGTTGCAGTCGATGCTCAGCAGCCTGATGCGTGAGCTGGAGGGCCTCCAGCAGGCGTGGCGGGGCGCGGGTGGCCGTTCGTTCGAGCAGGTCAAGCAGCAGTGGGCGGCCGACCAGGCGAAGCTCGGCCGGGCCCTGATCGAAACCGCCGGTGCGATCCGCACCTCCGGCCAGCACTACGACGCGTCCGACAGCGAGGCGGCCAGCCGGGTCGCCAACACCAACCGCGGCATCCAACTGCCGCTCTGAATCCCGGGGGAGGGCGAAACCGATGAACGATGGCGTGCTTGTCGTCAGTTTCACCGCGTTGCAGCAGGCCGGCGCGGACATCCAGCGGGCGCTGAACACGCTCGACTCGCAGCTCGGCCAGTTGGAGCGCGACGCCGCGCCACTGGTCGCCACCTGGAGCGGCGAGGCGAAGGAGGCGTACGAGCAGCGTCAGGCGAGCTGGCGCGCAGCCTCGCTCGACCTGAAGAACATGCTCCGTGACATCAAGGTCGCCGTCGACGACTCCGCGGCCGACTACCAGAACACCGAGCGGCGCAACACCAGCCTCTTCCAGTAGGGGTGTGCCGGATTGGCGGTCCGGCCGGCGTCGCTACGCCGGCCCGGCCGGCTGCCAACCCCGCCGCGCGCCCCGGGGCAGCACCACCGCCAGGAGCAGCGCCAGCGCGGCCAGCCCGCCGGCCACCCCGGCCACCCAGAGCGAGCGCTCGCCGGCCCGGTCACGCCGGAGCTGCCGGGCCGCGGCCACCGGGTCCGCCTGCTCGGTCGGCAGCGCCGCGGCGCTCGGCGCCGCACCGGCGGGGCCGGTGTCGGTGAGCACACGGTACGGGTTGAGCACGCCGCTGCCGTACGCGTCACTGCCCTCGCCGTCCGGGGCCGGGTCGGTGCTGGCGACGATCCGGGCGGCCACCTCGGCGGCGGGCAGCTTCGGCTGGTACTGCCGCAGCAGGGCGGCGGTGGCGGCGACGAAGGGTGCGGCGTAACTGGTCCCGTCGTGTCGGCTGTGTCCGGGACCGGCGGTGGCGGCCAGCACCCCGACCCCGGGAGCGACAAGATCCACCCAGGGGCCGGTCTGGGAGAACGAGGCGCGTACCCCGTTCTCGTCGATCGCGCCCACCCCGAGCACCCCGTCGTACGAGGCCGGATAGGGGCGCGGGTTGCCGTTGGCGTGCCGGTTGCCGGCCGCCGCGACCACCACCACGTTCCGTTGCACGGCGTAGGCGACCGCCTCGCGGACCGCCCGGTTGTCCTGGTAGAGCACGACGGAGAGGTTGAGCACGTCCGCGTCGTGGTCGACGGCCCAGCGGATGGCCTGGGCGAAACCGGCCTCGGAGACCGTACGGCCCTGCTGCTCGCCGCCGACGTCCTGCTGCTCGCTGATCCGTACCGGCAGGATTCTGGCCTGTGGGGCCAGCCCCTGGAACCGGGCGCCGGTCCGGGGCGTCGCGGCGATGATGCTCGCCACCGCCGTGCCGTGGTAGACGCAGTCGTCGGTGCCGTCCCCGCCCCGGTCGAGCAGGTCCGTGCCGTCGGCCACCCGGCCCCGCAACTGGGGGTGCTCGGCGTCGACCCCGGAGTCGATCACCGCGACCGTGATCCCCGCGCCGGTGGCCAGCGGGGCCAGCCGGTCCGGAAGGTAACGTCGCTGTGCCCAGGGCTCCTCGGCGACAAACGTGCCGGGAGTGGCACGGGTCTCGCACTCGGGCGCGGCGAGCCGGCCGACCGCCGTCGCCCGGGCCGGGCCGGCGGGGAGCACGACGGTGGCCAGTACGGCACAGCTGAGGGCGAGACCTAATCTCCGGCCCGGCATGGTCCGCCTCCGAATGTGTGTCGGGTTCGCGACCGGATGCTATCGGTGTGTCACTACGCACGGCACCCACCGCCGGGCTGACAGCGTGATCTCGTGCCAACCTTGTAGGTTGTACGCGATGCCTGTGGCCTCTTCGTGGAAAGGAAGGTGGCCGTGACGGAATGGGAGCCGGCCACCGAGGCCGAGGGGGCTATGCGGGACGCGCTACGCGCGAATGACCAGGAACGTTATTTTCGGATCCTGGCCCGCACCGAACTGCTGCTGCCGATCTCCGCCGACGCGCTCGCCGGGCACGCGCCGATGGGCTGGGGCACGTGGACCACCAACGGACGGACCCACGTCCTGGCCTTCACCTCCGTGAACGCGCTGCGCGCCTGTCTCGGTGACAGCGCCGGTCCGACCCGCCGGACGGGCTACCACGAGTTGGCCGGCAACTGGCCGAACCTGGAGTGGTGGCTCGCGGTCAACCCGGGGCTGCCGGTCGAGGGATACCTGCCCGCCTGGTTCGTCTCCCAACTCGCCCGGGGCGACGTACGCCTGCCGGGGCGCACCATCGGCGCCCGTGCCCGGCTGGAGCGGGCCGAGAGCGCCGCCCGCGCGCGGGCCACCGCCGCCGTACCGGCTCAGCATCCCCAGGCACCCGAGTCGGCCGGGGAGCCACACCCGGCGACGCAGCAACCCCTCCCGACCCGACCGTCGGCGATGCCCTCGGCCGACAACCCCGCCGCCAACGGTGGCTACCCGGGTGCCGGACCGCGCCCCGACGGTTCGTACGCGCAGCCGCCCGCCGGCCACCCGCCCACCACCCCGCCCGGCGGCCACCCTCCGTTCGCCCCGCCGCCGGGACAGTCCGGCGCCGTCGTGCCCGAACAGCACCACCCGGGCAACGGCCGTGGCGCCGACGCCCCGATGAACTTCTTCACCTCCGTGCCGCGCTCGTCGCGCACCGGCCCTGGCGCTCCCGGCCCCGCTGCTCCCGGCCCCGCTGCTCCCGGCCCCGCTGCTCCTGTCCTCGGCGCGACCCGGGAGCCCTCGGGCTGGCAGGCGCCAGCGGCGAAGCCGACCGAGCGACCGGTCCCGCCCGCGCCCACCCCGTGGCTGGCCGCGGCGACGCCGATACCCGATGCCGAGCAGACCATGGCGATGCCGCCGCCCGGCCCGGCGGCCGATCTGACCATGGCCATGCCGAGGCCATCCGTACGCGACCGGGTGCCGGCCGAACCGCCGCTGCCCGCCACCGCGCCGCCGCTGCCCCCCACTTCGCCGTCGGTCCCGTTGTCGCCAGCGCCGTACGGTGCCGCCGACCCCGGCCCCACCGAACTGGCCCCGGTCGACCCGGCCTTCGCCGACTACGCCCCGACCGAGCCCGACTACGCCCCGACCGGCCCCGACTACGCCTCGGCCGAGCCCGGGTACGCACCACCCGGACCCGGGTACGCCTCGGCCGAGCCCGGGTACGCACCACCCGGACCCGACTACGCCTCGGCCGAGCCCGTGCACGTGCCGACGCAGCCGGTGCCCGCCGCGACCGAGCCGGCCGTCGCCCCGTTCGACACCTCGCCCGCCCTCCCCGAGGCCCAGCACACCCCGTTCGACACCTCGCCCGCCCCGTTCGAGGCCCAGCCCGCCCCGTTCGAGGCCCAGCCTGCTCCGTTCGAGGCCCAGCCCGGCTCGGTCGCGGGCGGGCCGGTGCCGGAGCAGTCGGCCTTCACCCCGCTCGGGACCGCCTACCCGGAGGGTTTGTCGGATACCGACGCGTACCCCGAGGTTGTTCCGGCGGGGTCGGCGCCGGTCGGCGCGCCGGGGCCGTTGCCGCCCGACTTCGTGCCCGCCAACGACGTCGAGCGGAGCCTGCTCGCGGCGGCCGGTGACGGCAGCACCGACACCTTCCTCTCCACCCTGTTGCTGGCCCGGGTGCTGCTGCCGGTCTCCGGGTCGGCGCTGCCGGGGACCCGACCCGGTGACGAGGGATTTGTCTGGAACACCGAGCGGATGGACGGCGAGACGTACGTGGTGGTGTTCACCTCCCCGGAGCGGCTGGCCGACCACCTGACCACGTCCACCGAGACGGTCAGCGTGAAGTTCGTCCAGGTGATCCGCAAGTGGCCGGAGACCGAGTGGTCCTTCGCGGTGAACCCCGGCACCCCGGTCGGGGCGAAGCTTCCCGGCTCCCAGATCGTGGCGTTGGCCAACTGGGCGGCCGAGGTGGGGCTCGGCGACGACACCGGTCCGATCGAGCAGGTCGATTCGCCGACGGTCGAGGAGACGACCCGCTCGACGTACGCTCCGGCCCGCGAGGACCCGGGGCGGCCGACGATGATGCAGAAGACGATCGCGCCCAGCCAGGTCATCTACTACCTGGAACGGGGCTACGACCGGGTCTCCGGCTTCGTCCACCGGGCACCGGAGGTGGCGCACCTGAACACCCCGGCCAAGCTCTACGCCGCACTCGGCCTCGGCTGGGCCAACTCGCCCTTCGCCCGGGACGCCGACGAGATCTACCTGCTGCGCTGGCCGGCGTACCGGCCGAGCCTCTACCGGATTCCGTACGGCGGCCAGAACGAGGCCGCGATGCGGGCGATGGAGGGCTGGGTGATCGAGCGGCCACCGTTCCGGGGCAACGGCTTCGCCCCCGGCGAGAGCAGCGACGTGGTCGCGGAGTTCAAGGTGGACAGCGCCCGGTTGCCGCACGGCGCCGAGCTGTGGCGGATCGGCTCGGACGGCAGCGAGTCGCTGATCGCCACCTTCGACGCGGACGCGCCGAGCTGGCAGCGGAAAGAGACGCCGTGATGCGAGACGGTTACGTCGCCAACTGGCGCGGCGCGGAGTACGACGTCAGCCCCGACCAGGACGAGGTCCGGCTCTACCAGACCCGCCCCGCCGAGGGTTTCACCGAGATACGCCCGGGCCGGTTCGTCCGGGTGGTGCCGGCCGCCGAGGTCGAGGAGCTGGCGTACGTGCGTACCACCTGCCGCTGGAAGGGCGAGCCGTTTGTCGTGCTGGCCGAGCACGACAGTTGGCTGCGGGTGGAGTACACCGGTGGGCGCTGGCCGGTCGCCGAGGCGATGGGGCTGGAAGCCTTCGACTTCGGGGTCTACCAGGGTTGGGCACTCGCCGCCGAGGTCACCGACCTGCGCGAACAGCGGGCCTGACCATGTCCGACCAGGTGCGCAACGTCGCCGGGGTGCTGCTGGTCGACGGCTCCGGCTGGCTGCTGATGCAGCTCCGCGACGAGTTCGCGCCAACCCACCCGAACCTCTGGGGCATTCCCGGTGGGCAGGTCGAGCCCGGCGAGACGCCCGAGCAGGCGGCCAGACGGGAGCTGCTGGAGGAGACCGGGCTGCGGGTCGACGGCACGCTGGACCTGTTCTCGAGCGATCGCAACGACCACATCCACTGGCACGTCTACTATGCCTCGACCAGCGCGACCCAGGACCAGGTGGTTTGCGGCGAGGGCGCGGCGATGGTCTTCCTCGCCCCGCACGAGATCCTCGATCGCCCGATGACCCCCAACGTCGACCTGGTCATGCGTCGCTTCCTCACCTCACCGCAGTATCACGACCTGCTCTACGGTCCCCGTCAATGATCCCGAAGAGTTTGGCTCGCCATAGCCGGCCGAACTCTTCGTGATCACGAAGTCCACGGGGACGCTGGGCGCCGGTCAGGACTTCGCCCAGCGGAGGATCTCGCCGAGCACCAGATCGGGCGCCTCCAGGTGCGGGAAGTGGCCCACCCCGTCGAGCAGACGCCACTCGTACGGGGCGGTGACGTACCGGCCGGAGCCCTGTGCGGTGCGCGGAAGAACCCCCCGGTCCTCCGCGCCGTGCAACTGGAGAGTCGGCGTGACCAGCGGTTTCTGCATCAGTTTGACGAACCGGTAGCCCTGTAGCCGGAGCACCGAACGGAACGCCCAGCGGTAACCCTCCAGCGCGCAGAACGACGCCTGCGGGATCCGCATCGCCTCGCGGCACCGGTCGGCGTACGCCTCGAACGAGTCACCGTTCACCCACCGCTCGCCGCCCCAGCGACGCAGGAAGTCGCCGACCATCGCGGCGTTGTCCCTGGTCAGGACGTGTTCGTAGCGGGGGAGCTGGAACTTGAGGGTGGGCGTGGCGGCGAGGAACTGGCCACGCGGGTCGGCGAAGACGGCGGTCCGCAACCGGAGCGGGTGCGGTGCGCCCAGCACCACGAGGCGACGGACCAGGCTCGGGTGGAACGCGGCGGTGGTCCAGCCGACCATGCCACCGAAACCGGAACCGACCAGGACGGCGGAACGCTCACCGAGGGCCCGGATCAGGCCGGCGACGTCGGCCGCGAGGGTGTAGCCGTCGTACCCCCGGGGTGGCTTGTCGCTCGCGCCGTAACCGCGCATGTCCACCGCGACCGCCCGGTAGCCGGCGTCCGCCACGGCGGGCAGCATCTCGTGCCAGGCCCACCAGAACTCCGGGAAGCCGTGCAGGAAGAGCACCAGCGGGCCGCTGCCGGCCTCGACCACGTGGAACCGGCTGCCGTTGGCGCCGACGAAGCGGTGCGTCCAGGGGCCGTCCACCAGCACACGGGATTCGTCGACCCCCGGACCCCGGCCACCGCCTCGCTGATCGCTCATGTGGCACAGCCTAGGCCCCGGACCAGCACCGGCGTCCCGTACGGCGGCAGAGTTCAGGGGATCGTCGGGGATGTCACGGAAACGGCCGAGGATTTTCCGGTGAATCTCTTTGATCGGTACGGATATGGTGCGGGGCATGATTTCCGCCGACGATGGCACCTTCGCCCACCTGCCGGTGCCGGTGATCCGGGTGCAGGGCACACCCGAGCGTTGCGGGTTCGACTACGGCGTGGCGGCCCGTCCGCTCATCGCCGCCAACCTCGACCTCTACCTGCGTCGGTTCCGGCTCGAGGCGGGGCTGGACCCGGCTGCGGTGCGGACCGCCGGGGAGGCGTTCCGTCGTACCACCGTCACGCACCACCCTCGGGTGGCCCAGATGCTCGACGGGGTGGCCGAGGGCGCGGGGGTCGGGGTGGGCGAGATCTACGCGCTCAACGCCCGGACCGAACTGATCTACGGCACCACCGCGCCGGCACCGACCGGCGGCACCACCGCGCCGGCACCGAACGGCGATGCGGCCGGCCCGGCACCGATCGGTAGCGAACCAGGTGGTCGGGACGGCGGCTGCACCACGGCCGGCGTACTCGGCACCCACACGGCAAGTGGCAACCTGCTGCTCGGGCAGAACTGGGACTGGCACCCGGACCAGCGTGAGGCGATGGTGCTGCTCGCCACCAAGGACGAGCGGGGCCTCACCGTGCTCGCCCTGACCGAGGCGGGCATGCTCGCCAAGACCGGGCTCAACTCGGCCGGGGTGGGCGTCTGCGTCAACATGCTCGGCTGCGACCGGGACGGACTACCACGCGACGGTACGCCGCCCGGGGTGCCGTACCACGTGCTGTTGCGGGCCGCGTTGGAGGCGGACACCCTGGCCCTGGCGCTGAAGGCGGCCATCCGGGGGAGCCGGAACAGCTCCATCAACCTGTTGCTCGGACAGGCCGGCGAGGCGGGTGGCGAGCTGATCGACCTGGAGCTCGTACCCGGCGACGCGGGCTGGCTGCATCCGGTCGACGGCCTGCTGACGCACGCCAACCACCTGGAGTCCGGGCTGCCGGTGCACGACACGATGAAGGACTTCGGCGGCTCGTCGATGTTCCGCTCGGCCCGCGCCCGGCGACTGCTCGCCCCGGCCGCGCAGGCCCGGAAGGTGACCGAGGGGGACCTGGCGGACCTCTTCGGCGACCACGCGAGCTTCCCACACGCCATCTGCCGGCATGTGGACGAGCGGGACGTGGTCGCGGACCGCTCCGAGACGGTCTACTCGGTCCTGCTGGACCTGGACGAGCTGCGGCTGGGCATCGCCGCCGGACCGCCCTGCGGGCACGAGTACGGCTGGCTCCGGGTGACCCACTAGGGGCTCGCGAACCCGGCCACCAGGGTCCGGGACCCACCGATGCCGGTGACCGACTGATACGGAAGGGGCCGGTGCCGCGAACGCGGCACCGGCCCCTCTGTCTACCCGTGAAAGGTCAGCGCCGGGGGGTGCTCACCTTGATCAGGCTGGTGCCGATCGGCAGGCCCAGCTCCAGCACGACCTCGATCTTCGTGCCGGTGCCGGCGACCTTGACCGAGTTGGTCGGGTTCGCCGCGGACCAGTAGCGGTTCGGGTCCGAGTCGTCGAACGTCGGGATCGCCGGACGCGACGGCACGGTCAGCGGGACCCCGAGCCGGTGCAGGGTGACCGCGTCGGTCTTCTGCCGGCCGAAGGTCGCGTCGAACGGCTGCCGCCGGTTGGCCAGCAGGCAGAGCCCCTGCGGGTTGTACGGCGTCACCGCGCACGTCCCCGGCCAGGCGATCGGGGCCGGGCGGGCGTCGATCGGCAGGACCAGGCCCTGACCCGGGTGGGTCGAGGTGTTGTTGTCCTCCTGGCTGTAGTCGACCTGCCAGATCAGCAGACCGTCCTGGTACGGGAACCGCTCCACGAACTTCGGTCGGGTGTTGTTGAAACCGAAGTTGTACGGACCGGTCTTGAGCCCCTTGTCGTACCCGACGTACTGCCGGTTCTCGGCGATGTAGAAGTTCGGCACCTGCTCGTCCACGGTGCCACCGAACCGGCTCCAGCCGGCCGCGGTCCAGCCGTTGTCACCGGACTCGACGTCGTCGCTCCACGCCACCGCGCCGTTCTTGACCAGCTTGATGTCGTCCAGGAACGCGCCGGCCAGGTGGTAGCCGCCGTCGCTGTAGTACCGGAACCGGAACTTGACCGACTGACCGGCCCACGGGGTCAGGTCCCAGCTCAGGTCCTGCCAGCCGCCGGAGTTGGCGTCGATCCGGTCGCCGACCTGCACCCAGTTCTGTCCACCGTCGACCGACACCTGGGCGAAGAGGAAGTCGAAGCCCTCCTCGATGTCGTACCAGCCCTTGGCGCCCAGCGAGGCGGTGGTGGCGCCGGTCAGGTCGAGGTCCCGGGTGAGCTTGACGTCCAGGTCGTCGGCGCTGCCACTCCACCACTCGTACTGGCCGGAGGTGGGGGTGTTGTACTCGATGAACTTGCGCTTGCTCGGCAGGTTCACCACCACGGCCTGCGGCAGCGGCCCGTTGTTGTCACCGGCCGGGCCGAGGATGTGGTACTTCGTCCCGGTGCCCTGGTTGACCACCTCGTAGTCGAGCCAGCCGAGGAACATCTTCTCCCACGGGCCCATGTAGCCGGGGATCGAGCCGATGTTGTCGCCGCCCTTGTTCAGCCACGAGCCGCCGGACATCAGCGACCAGAAGCCGGTGCCGTTCTCGGCGCGGTTGGTGATGTCGTACAGGTCAGGCAGGCCGAGGTCGTGGCCGTACTCGTGGGCGAAGACGCCGAGGCCGCCGTTCTCCGGCTCGGTGGTGTAGTCACCGATCCAGAGGCCCGAGTCACCCAGCGGTACGCCGCCCCGCTCGTTGTACGACGGGCCGGTGTCGCCCATCCGGGTCGGGTACGCGTACCAGCGGTGCGACCAGATCGCGTCGGCACCCTGGGCACCGCCGCCGGCCTCCTCACCCTCACCGGCGTGGATCGCCTGGAAGTGGTCGACGTAGCCGTCCGGCTCGTTGAAGTCGCCGTCACCGTCGTAGTCGTAACGGTCCCAGAGGTCGAACTGCTTGAGGTACTGGGTGATCTGCGCCTTGGTCTTGCCGGCGGCGACCTGCGAGTCGTACCACGCCTGCGCGGTGTCCTCGACGAAGGGCCAGTAGGTCTCGCCCTCGGTCTCCTGCACGTTGTTGCTGCCGTAGCGGGCCTCGTTGTACGGCACCTTGACCCAGTCGCTGACGTCTCCGCCGACGGTGTACTTGCCACCGGACTGGTCCAGGTAGAAGGAGGCCATCGACTCCTTCTTGGTGGAGTACATCAGGTCGAGGTAGCTCTGCCGGTTGAAGTCGGCCTGCCAGATGGTGGAGTTGTCGTCGGTCGCGCTGCCGTCCAGGGTCCGGTCCGGCTGGGCGATCTGGTTGTGCAGGGGACCGGCGGTCCCGCCGTAGAGCGGGTTCACCTGGTCGCCGAACTCCACCAGGATGGAGAAGATCGGGTCGACCTTGGCGGGCTTCTTCTTCACCTCGACCCAGCGGTTGCCCTTGACCCGGACCACCTCGGAGCCGTTGCGCTGCTGCGCCTTGGACTTGCCGGAGAGCAGGTCGGCGATCGCCTCACGGCGCAGGGCGTCCTGCTGGTCGCCGAGCGGGTGGGGCAGGTTGTCCTCGCGGTGCACGGCGGTCGGGTCCTGGTCGGCACCGGCGACCCGCGCGGACGAGGTGGGCGACGGCTGGGGAGCGCCGTACGCCGGGGCGGAAACGAAACCAGCCGCCAGGACGACGGCGGCGACGCTCGCCATCCCTGCGGAGACATCTCTCCTCAAAGGGTCCTCCTCCCTTCGTGGAATGTGACAGGAACTCGGCGCTGAGCACCGGAGCTGTCACTCATGATCGTGACTACCTTTGCAGATAGATGCACCGATGTCACGAGAGTCGATCCGAGGGGAAGCGTGTGTTTACCCGGACTCCCCGTAGCTGTGGCAGGTCGTCCGAATGTTCACTGTCTGAATCGGCCGTCCGGCCAGTGCGAACCGATTCCCCGGCGAACAGAGGAATCGACAGAAATGATCGCGGTCGGATGGGTGACGGTGTCCGGAAAGACGAGTGGGCGCGACCCCTGAACGGAGCCGCGCCCACCGCTGGTCGTACCCGATGGTCAGTCCTCGTCGGACTTGCCGGACTGAAGCCCGGAGGAGATCAGGTCCATCACCGACGAGTCCTGCAACGTGGTCACGTCGCCGAGTGACCGGTTCTCCGCCACGTCCCGCAGCAGCCGGCGCATGATCTTGCCGGACCGGGTCTTCGGCAACTCCGGTACGAGCATGATCTGCCGGGGCTTGGCGATCGGTCCGAGCGTACGGGCGACGTGGTTGCGCAGCTCGGTGATGAGCGCCTCGCCCGCCTCGCCCGAGGTGTCGACGTTGCCGCGCGGGATGGTGAAGGCGACGATCGCCTGCCCGGTGGTGGGGTCGGTGGCGCCGACCACCGCCGCCTCGGCCACCGACGGGTGCGACACCAGCGCCGACTCGACCTCGGTGGTGGAGATGTTGTGACCCGAGACGAGCATGACGTCGTCCACCCGGCCGAGCAGCCAGAGGTGCCCGTCGTCGTCCTTCTTCGCACCGTCACCGGCGAAGTACATGCCGGCGAACCGGGACCAGTACGTCTCCACGAAGCGCTCGTCGTCGCCCCAGATGGTGCGCAGCATCGACGGCCACGGCTCGCGGAGCACCAGGTAGCCACCGCCGCCGTTCGGCACCGACTGCCCCTGGTCGTCCACCACGTCGGCGCTGATGCCCGGCAGCGGCGACATCGCGCTGCCCGGCTTGGTGGCGGTCACCCCGGGCAGCGGCGAGATCATGATCGCGCCGGTCTCGGTCTGCCACCAGGTGTCCACGATCGGCGAGCTGTTCCGGCCGACGTGCTCCCTGTACCACATCCACGCCTCGGGGTTGATCGGCTCACCGACGCTGCCGAGCACCCGCAGCGAGGAGAGGTCGTAACCCTGGGGGATGTCGTCGCCCCACTTCATCATGGTGCGGATCAGCGTCGGCGCGGTGTAGAGGATGCTCACCTGGTACTTGTCGACGATCTCCCAGAACCGCCCCTTGTGCGGGGTGTCCGGGGTGCCCTCGTACATGACCTGGGTGGCGCCGTTGGAGAGCGGGCCGTACACGATGTAGGAGTGCCCGGTGACCCAGCCGATGTCGGCGGTGCACCAGTAGACGTCCGTCTCCGGCTTCAGGTCGAAGACCGCGTGGTGGGTGTACGACGCCTGGGTCAGGTAGCCGCCGGTGGTGTGCAGGATGCCCTTCGGCCGGGCGGTGGTGCCGCTGGTGTAGAGGATGAACAGCGGGTGCTCGGCGTCGAACGGGACGGCGGTGTGCTCCGGCGAGGCGGTCTCCACCGTCTCGTGCCACCAGTGGTCCTTCTCCGTCCAGGCCACCTCCTGGCCGGTACGGCGTACCACCAGCACGTGTTCGATGGTGGAGGAGGCGGCGACCGCCTCGTCCACGGTCGGCTTGAGCGCGGACGGCTTGCCCCGCCGGTAGCCGCCGTCGGCGGTGATCACGACCTTGGCGCTGGCATCCTGGATCCGGTTGCCGAGCGCGTCCGCCGAGAAGCCGCCGAAGACCACGCTGTGGGTGGCGCCGATCCGGGCGCAGGCGAGCATCGCCGCCGCGGCCTCCGGGATCATCGGCAGGTAGATGGCGACCCGGTCGCCGGCGACGACGCCGAGGTCGGTCAACGCGTTGGCCGCCTGGCAGGTCAGCTTGTGCAGGTCGGCGTAGGTGAGGGTACGGGTGTCGCCCGGCTCGCCCTCCCAGTGGATGGCGACCTTGTCCCCGCGTCCGGCGGCCACGTGCCGGTCGAGGCAGTTGTAGGCGACGTTGAGCTCCCCGCCGACGAACCACTTGGCGAACGGCGGGTTCGACCAGTCCAGGACCTGGTCCCACGGCTTGGCCCAGTCCAGCCGGCGGGCCTGCTCCGCCCAGAAGCCGAGCCGGTCGGCGGCGGCCTCGGCGTACGCGTCGGCGGTGACGTTGGCGGCGGCGGCCAGCTCCGCCGGGGGCGGGAACTCCCGCGTCTCCTGCAACAGGTTCGCCAGGGTCTCGCTCATGCGCGGTGCTCGCTCATCTGCTCGCTCATAGGTGGGGCTCCTCGTGGTCGCGTGAGATGCGTCTCGGTAGGAGGTTAACGGCGGGGTCGCCGGTGGTGCGAGCGCCGGTTCGGCCGCCGGGCCGTCCGACGCGCCGAGTGAACGCCGCCGCGCGCCGGCCGGTCCACGCTGAGTGAACGCCGCCGCGCGCCGGCCGGTTCACGCCGAGTGAACGCCGTGGCGCGCCGGCCGGTCCACCCGGCCGACGGGGGTGGCCCGGCTGCCGCGACCGGTTGCCGGCCGGGTCGCTAGCGTGGAGGTCGTGACCACCGACCCGCTGGCCCCGCTGCTCGCCCTCGCCGATGTCGGACCGGCCGTCGACCGGGCCCGCGAGCGGGTCGACCAGGCGCTGCGGCACCGCGCGTTACGCCGGCACGGCGGCCAGGTCGCGGCCGAGATCAGCCTCCGGTCCGCGGTGGCCAGCGCCGCGATCGAGGGGTACGAGCACGAGCGCGAAGCCGTACGCGACGGCACCGTCACCGATCCGGTGGTGCAGGGAGCGCTCCGGGTCGCCGGGGCACTACCCGGTCTGGCCGACCTCTGGGGCCGGGCACCCCGGCAGGTCCTGGCGAAGCTGCACGTACTCGCCGCCCGGGGGGTGGTGCCGGAGCGGGAACTCGGCCGTCCGGTGGCCGACCCGGCGACCGGTGTCCGGCTCGACGGCCTCGCCGGACTGCTCACCGGCGGTACGAAGGTCTCCCCGCTGGTGCTCGCGGCCGTGGTGCACGGCGAACTGTTGGCCCTGCGGCCGTTCGCCGGCCCGTCCGGGGTGGTGGCGAGGGCAGCCGCCCGGCTCACCCTGCTCTCCAGCGGCTTCGACCCGCGCGCACTGGTCGCGGTCGACGTCGGCCACCAGGAGCGGGCCCCGGAGTACGTCGGCGCGGCCGGCGCCTTCGCCACCGGTACCCCGGACGGGGTGCGGTCGTGGCTGCGTCATTACGCGGCGGCGGTGGAACTCGGTGCCGATCAGGTCACCCTGGTCGGCGACGAGGTGCTTGCCGCAGCCTGAGTGGCGTGCGGCGCCGTTCCGCCACCGAGCCCCGGCCCGTCGCGACACCCCCGGCCCGGAGGGTCTCAGCCGCCTTTCTGGGCGGAGCTGGTGCGGGTCCGGCGGTGTCGGCCGTACCAGGCGATGCCGATCGCGACCCCGACTCCGACGCCGAGCGCGGCGGCGGCCACCGGCACCGCCGGGCGCTCCCGCAGCCGTCGGCCGAGTGGGATCGGGTGCCGGAATTCCAGCACCGGCCAGCCGTTCTCGGCGGCGAGTCGACGCAGCGCCCGGTCCGGGTTGACCGCCGTCGGGTGCCCGACGCACTCCAGCAGCGGCCGGTCACTGATCGAGTCGGAGTACGCGTACGACTCGGCCAGGTCGTAGCCGCGCGCCTCGGCCAGCTCCGTGACACCGCTGACCTTGGCCGGACCGGCCGCGTAGAACTCGACCTCGCCGCTGTAGCGCCCGTCCTCGACCGTCATCCGGGTGGCGATCACGTCGGTCACGCCGAGCAGCTCACCGATCGGTCGGACCATCTCCTCACCCGAGGCGGAGACCAGCACCACATCCCGCCCGGCCGTCTGGTGCTCCTCGATCAGCGCGGCGGCCTCGGCGTACACGTAGGGGTTGATCAGCTCGTGCAGCGTCTCGGCGACGATCTGGCGGACCTGGTCCACCGGCCAGCCCTTGCAGAGCGCGGCCAGATAGTCCCGGGTACGCGCCATCGTCTGGTCGTTCATCCCGCCCAGCCGGAACATGAGCTGCGCGTACGCGGACTTGACCACGTCTCTGCGCGAGATCAACCCGTCCCGGTAGAACGGCTTGCCGAACGCCAGGGCGCTCGATTTCGCGATGACGGTCTTGTCCAGATCGAAAAAAGCGGCACTTCGGCCCACGGCGCGCAAGTCTAGTCGGATGGTCTATGGTCGGCGGGTGCGCGGGGTCACCAGGCCCACTGTGGCCCCGGACACTCCAACCCTCCGCGACCGGTGATGGTGAGCGTGATCACGCCGTACCGTCCCGGTTTTGCGGTGAGTGGAGGGTGCGCCACTCGACGTATACAGGTCCGCTCAGGCATGCTTGTATTCACGACACACTTTCATATCGTGCGCTCGGCCAGCTCTCGGTGGTTGCACCCCCCGTGACCGCCGAGTGGGTTCGGCTCGACCCCCCCGGAGCCGAACCCCAGGCGACCCCCGTCTCCCCCCGACGGGGGTCGTCGCTTATCCAGGGGCGGGCGTGGCGAGATCGCGGCGGAACGCTGGCAGAAGTCAGTGCTTCGCGGCGGAGGTGACGTACACGACGCGTTCCTCGCCGCCGACCTCGAACCTCATCCGTGACGATCCGGCGGGCGGTGCGACCGTTCGACGCGCGGAGACCGACTCCTGAGTGATGGCGATGGTGTCGGGAGGGGCGAGGCGGGAAAGTTTGGCAGCCGTGTGTACGCCTCGGCCGGTCCAGGAGACGAGGGGTTCCGGTGCCCTGCCGACTGCCACGCCGTATATGAGGCTCGTGTCTATGCCGACGGTGATGTCGATGCCGTCGTGGCCGAGTAGTCCGAACACGCCCTCGGCGGTCTGTGGGATTTTTTGGGTGACTCGATGGCGGGCTATGTCGATGAGGCGGAGCGCCGCACGTACGGCGGCGTCGACGGCATTTTCTCCGGTGAAGAGGACCAGCGCCCCGTCTCCGCTGAAGTGCAGCACCGTCCCGCCCTCTTCCTCCGTCGCGGGGATGGCCTCGCCGAAGAAGACCTGGAGAATCCTGGCCAGCGGCTGTTCACCGAGATGGGTGAGCAGGTGTGTGGACCCGCGTATGTCGAAGAAGAGGCTGGTGGCGTGGAATGGTGTGGGCTCCCGTGTGGCCCAGAGTTCTGCGGCCGTCGGGATCTTGTTTTCGGTGGTCATCAGCGGGGCTGGACGGCTTCGGTGGCGGGAGCTTGGACGGGAACATTTGTCGGCCCAGGAGGGTGCGGACGCGTGGAGGCGAGTTCCAGGTAGCACCCGAGTGCCATCGTGACCAGGCCAAAGCTGGCGAGCAGGAGGATGCGAGGACGGGAAAGATTGGCGACGTGCACCCCGCCGACTCGAAGTCCGCCGCCGAGGATCGCGAGTGCTACGAGTACCGCCCCGACGACGGCCAAGGTCAAGGTCATGATGGCGCCCCTCGGGATGACTGCAGCGGCGAGGTGCCGTGACCAAGAAACCATACCACGATGGATTTCAAACCCATAGATGTATGGGTTCACTGCTCCCCTGGGTGTGCCATGGCGTCGAGGTGATCCCGTGAGCTGATCATGATCCGCCGATAGCCGACCTGGACGACGCCCTGGTCGCGCAGGGTCCGCAGGGCCTTTTGGGTGGACACCTCGGCGGCCCCGATCATGGACGCCAGTTCCGACTGGCTGATCGGGACGGCGATCACCACTCCGTCGGCCCGCTGTTCACCGAACGCGTCCGCCAACATTCCGAGGACGTTGGCCAGTCGGGCGATGACGTTCTGGGACCCCAGGGACACCCGCTGCTGGTTGGCGGCGCTGAGGCGCTTGGCGATCATCTTGGTGAGGGCGAACCCGGCGAATGGGTCGTCGATCAGGAACTGCCGGAAGTCAGCATTCGTGATGGTAACCACTGCTGTGTCTAGTGCTGCCCGAATCGTCGCAGATCTTGTTTCTTCGGTCAGGGCGGCCAATTCGCCGACCGCATCCCCCGGTCCTCTCAGGGCCAGGGTCACCGCGCGGCCGAGTGGATCCGTCGCCTCGATCTTCACGATACCCGCCAAGATCACGAAGACGTTGTCGGAGGTGTCTCCAGAATGAACGAGGGCGTCGTTCGCCGGAAATCTCCTCCGGGTGCCCAGTCGTAGCAGGCGCGCTCGGGAATCCGGGCCGAGACTGTGAAGGAAGCTTCCTGGACGCCAGGGAATGGACTTGGTGTCGCCCTCGTCGTTCACAGCTTCCAAGGTCATGTGTTCCGCTCGACTTGCCGACACCCTCCGGAGTGAGGGTGGTTGCATGCTACCTCGGGATGAAATCCGTAGCGGTGCCCAAGCGCCTTCGGCCAACTCGCTTGACGCTGCCCCCACGTACGGGCGGGGCGCCGCCCCGGTCCGTCGGCTGGACCGGGGCAGCGCCCGCGTATCCGAGCGGCCTGTGGGCGCCTGCCTGTCCGGGCGGTCAGCGGCCGTCGTGCAGGACGCCACGCAGCGTGTTCGCGCACTGGGCGGTGGCGGCACGGGCGGCGGCGGTGTCGGCGAGCGTGTCGAGCATGACGAAGTCGTGGATCATCCCCTGGTACCGGACCTGGGCGACCGGTACGCCCGCCTGGCGCAGCTTGGCCGCGTACGCCTCGCCCTCGTCGCGCAGCGGGTCGGCCTCCTCGGTGACGATCAGTGCGGGCGGCAGTCCCCGGAGTTGGTCGATGCTGGCCCGCAGCGGTGCGGCCATCGGGTCGTTTCGCTTGCTCCGATCCGGCAGGTACTGGTCCCAGTGCCACATCATCTGTTCCCGGCTCAGGTAATAACCGCTGGCGAATTCGCGGTAGCTGCCGGTGTCGAAGTCCGCGTCGGTCACCGGGTAGAAGAGCACCTGGTGGCGAAATTGTGGCCCGCCCCGCTGTTTGGCCAGCATGGTGACCACGGCCGCGATGTTCGCGCCGGCCGAGTCGGCGGCGATCGCGATCCGGGACGGATCAAGGTCGAACTGCTCGCCCTGTTCGCCGATCCACGCGGCGACCGCGTAACACTCCTCCAGCGCCACCGGGAACTTCGCCTCCGGGGCCCGGCTGTATTCGGGAAAGACAACCGCCGCGTCCGTCTGCACGGCGATCTCCCGGATCAGCCGGTCGTGGGTGAACGAGTCGCCGAACACCCATCCGCCGCCGTGCAGGTAGAGCACCACCGGCATGCCCCGCTGGCTGCTGCGCGAGCGCACCATGTCCTGCGCCATCCCGCGTACCCGGTCGGCGAGCCCGCCCCGGCCGTCTGTCCCGGCGGCCCGGGGTGGGCGCACGATGCGTACCGGCACCTGGCCGGAGGGGCCGCCCGGCACCATCAGGTTCTCCGAGTCCACCGCCGGTCTGGCGATGCCGCTCGACTGGAGATCGGTCAGCTTGGCCCGGCCCTCGTGCGGCGGCATCTGGTACGGGAACGGCGGTTGGGACGTCAACCTCGCGAACTCCCGCGCGGCGGGCTCCAGTACGACCGCGCTGACTGCCTGAGCCATGGTCGCTCCTCCTCACGCGGCACCGGGATGCTGCGGTAGCGGCTGCTCTCCCCGGTGGCTACCCGATTCGACGGCGAATATCGCGACCCGAGCATCGCGTGCCCCTGTCCGGTTTCCTGCTTGATGGGGTGGTTCGGATAGCAGATCCACTCCGACCCAGGGCGGTTTTCCACAGATCACTCGGTTATCCACAGCCGGCGACCGACGCGGTGGAGGCGAGGTTTCCGCCGGTCCAGGGTGTGTCGGTCACCCCGTACCGACCCGCCGCTGGAGACCGCGATGCCACGCCGTACCCCCGTCCACACCGGACCGCGACTCCCGCTGGTCCTGACCTCCGACGGTGACCTGCTCGACGACCTCCTGCGGCTCGCCGCGGCCGGTGGCACCGAGGTCGAGGTGGTCGCCGACCCGGCCGCCGCCCGGTCCCGGTGGGCCGCCGCGCCCCTGGTGCTGGTCGGCACCGACCAGGCACAACCGTGCCTTCGGGCACGGCTGCCGCGCCGCCCCCGGATGGTGCTGGTCGGACGGTCCGGACTCGGCGACCCCGGCTGGGAACTAGCCGAACTGATCGGTGCCGAACACGTGGCGATCCTGCCCGCCGCCGAACCGTGGCTGGTGGACCGCTTCGCCGAGGGCACACCGGGTGCCACCGCCACCGGCACCGGGCGGGTGGTCGCGGTGATCGGCGGCCGGGGCGGCGCCGGGGCGAGCGTGCTGGCCGGCGGGCTCGCGGTCACCGCCACCCGGGGCGGGCTGCGCACCCTGCTGGTCGACGCCGACCCGCTCGGCGGCGGGCTCGACCTGGTGCTCGGCTGGGAACAGCTCGAAGGGCTGCGCTGGCCCGCGCTCACCGAGGCCGACGGCCGGGTCGACGCGCCCGCCCTGGTCCGGGCCCTGCCGAGCCGGGGCGACCTGGTCGTGCTCTCGTGGGACCGGGGTGCGCTGTTCAGCCTGCCGGGAGAGGCGATGGCGGCCACCCTGGACGCCGGCCGGCGCGGTCGCGACCTCGTCGTCGTGGACCTGCCGCGTCAGCTCGACGACTCGGCCGTGATCGCCCTACAGGCCGCCGACCAGGTGTACGTGGTCGTGCCGGCGGAACTGCGGGCGGTCGCCGCCGCGACCCGGGTGGTCGCGGCCACCCTCCCGCACTGCACCGAGCTGTCGGTGGTCGTGCGCGGGCCGGCACCCGGTCGGCTGAAGGCCCGGGAGGTCGCTCGGGCGCTGCACCTGCCGCTGGCCGGGACGCTGCGGCCGGAGCCCGGACTCGGCCGGGGCCTGGAGCGGGGAGAGGCGCCCGCCTCCACCGGCAAGGGTCCACTGGCCAGCCTCTGCCAACGCCTGCTCACCGAACTCGACGACAACGCGTCGGCGGCGGGCGTGGCATGACCGACCGAACCAGCCCCGTCCCCACGGCGGCTCTGCGCGGGGCGCCGCCCCCGTCCGCCGGGGCCGGTGGTCGCGAGCTGGCCGGCCTGGTCCGCCGCCGGTTCGCCGCCGACGGTACGGCGATCACCCCGGCCGCCGTTGTCGCGGCGGTACGCGACGAGCCCCGCGCCGCCGTCCTCGGCGACACCACCGTGCTGCGGATGGCGAGCCAGGTGCACGACAACCTCGTCGGCGCCGGCCCGCTCGCCCCGCTGCTCGCCGACGCCGAGGTCACCGACGTGCTGGTCAACGGGGCACGGGTCTGGGTGGACCGGGGGCAGGGCCTGCGGCCGGTGGCGCTCGCCCTCGGCACCCCGGACGACGTACGGCGGCTGGCCCAGCGACTCGCCGCCGGCTGCGGCCGACGGCTGGACGAGGGCTCCCCGTACGTGGACGGCCGGCTGCCGGACGGCACCCGGCTGCACGCGGTGCTGCCACCGGTGGCGACCGAGGGGCCGTACCTGTCGCTGCGTACCTTCCGGCAACGGCCGTTCACCCTGGACGAACTCGTACGCCGCGGCACCGTGCCGGGTCCGGCCGCTCCGCTGCTCGCGGCGGTGGTGGCCGCGCGGTTGGCCTACCTCGTGGTGGGCGGTACCGGCTCCGGCAAGACCACGCTGCTCAACACCCTGCTCGGGCTGGTGCCGCCGACCGAGCGGATCGTGCTGGTCGAGGATGCCGCCGAACTGCGCCCGGTGCACCCGCACGTGGTCGGCCTCCAGGCGCGTACGGCCAACGTGGAGGGCACCGGCTCGGTCGGGCTGAGTGACCTGGTCCGCCAGGCCCTGCGGATGCGACCGGACCGGATCGTGGTCGGCGAGTGCCGGGGCGCCGAGGTGGTCGACCTGCTCGCCGCCCTGAACACCGGGCACGACGGCGGGGCGGGCACGTTGCACGCCAACGCGCCGGCTGACGTACCGGCCCGGTTGGAGGCGCTCGGACTGCTCGGCGGACTGCCCCGGGCGGCCCTGCACGCGCAGGTCACCGCGGCGCTCCAGGTGCTGCTACAGGTACGCCGGACCGGGGCGGGCCGGGTGCTCGAAGCCGTCTGCCTGCTCCTGCCGAGCGGGCCGGAGCGCCTGGTCACGGTGGTGCCCGCCTGGCGTCGGACGGGTGGCGCGGGACCGGCCGCGACGGCCCTGGCCCGACTCCTCACCGACCGGGCGGTACGGGTGCCGGCCGTACTCACCGAGACGGTGCCGGCCGTACTCACCGATCCGGTGCCGGCCGTACCGACCGATCCGGTCCGGCGTGACCGGGACGGCCTGCCGTGACCAGCGGGTGGTGGCTGGTCGGCGCCTGCCTGCTCGGCTCGGCCGTCGTGGTCGCCTGGTCGCCGACGGCGAGCCGGTCCCGCTGGCGTGCGGTTGTCGACGGACCGGCGCAGGCTGCCCGGCCGGCACGGCGAGCCGGGCTCGGCTGGCTGGCCGGAACGGATTCGCGGGTGCCGGTGCTCGACCGGGTCGCGACCGGGCCGAAACGCGCCGTACTGGTCGTGGCCGGGGTGACCGCCCTCGCCGGGGCGGTGCTGGGCGGGCCGGTGGCGGCGGTCGCGGGTCTGGCGTACGGCGGGCTGGCGGCCAAGGCGGCGCTGCGGCGGCACAGCGTACGGGCAGCCGTGCGGGTGCGCCGCCGTCAGCTCGACGGCCTCTCCGCGCTCGCCGCCGACCTGCGCGCCGGTTTGCCGGTCAGGCCCGCCGTCGGAGGCACGGCCGAGCCGCCGCCGGCCGGCGCGGCGATGTCCGGCTCGTCGTCCGATCGGGCAGCAGTCCCCGTCACGAGTCCCGATCCGTCGGAGCGGATCGACCGGCTGATCGGAGCCGCCGTACGCCTCGCCGAGCAGACCGGGGCACCCCTGGCCGATCTGCTCGAACGGATCGAGGCCGACGCCAGGGCGATGGACCGTGGACTGGCGGCGGCGGCAGCCCAGGCGGCGGGTGCCCGAGCGACCGCGATGCTGCTCGCCGGGTTGCCGCTGGGCGGGATCGCGCTCGGGTACGGCATCGGCGTCGACCCGCTCGCCGTGCTGCTGCGTACGCCGATCGGAGCCGCCTGCGCGGTCGGTGCGATCGTGCTGCAACTCGCGGGCCTGGCCTGGTCCGACCGGCTCAGCACAAGCGCCCTGCGGGCGGCCTGATGTCGGACCCGACCATCGTGGTGCTCGCGCTGGCCGTCGCGGCGATGGCGGTGGCCGCCGGCCGACCCGCCGGTCGCCTCACCCGACAGCGCCTGGTCCGGCTCGATCTCGACGTTCGGCGACACCGGGACGTCGGCTCGGCGGCCGTCGCCGAGCACGGCGATACCCCGGTGTCCGGGAGGCTCGGCGGCAGTCGGCGGCCGGACAGGATCCGGCTCGGTGCCGTGCTCGGCGGGGTCGCCGTCGCGATCGTGCTCGGCGGGTGGAGCGGCCCGGCGGCCGGGGTGCTGGCCGGAATCCTGCTCGACCGACTGCTGCGGCGCCTCGAACCGGCGAGCAGTCGTCGGCGGCGGTTGCGCGAGGTCAGCGACCTGCCGCTCGGTGCGGACATGCTGGCCTCGGCGTTACGGGCGGGCGCCCCGGTCGACCGGGCGGTGCTGTCGGTCGCCGAGGCGCTCGGTGGCCCACTCGGCGAGCGGCTGCACCGGGTCGGCCGGACCCTGCGGCTCGGTGGTGAACCGGAGGAGGCGTGGGCACACCTCGGACCGGTGGAGGGTGCCGACCGGCTCAGCGCTGCCGCCGTGCGTACCTCGACCAGCGGTGCCGCGCTCGCCGGTGCGCTCACCCGGCTCGCCGACGACCTGCGCGCCGACCGGGCCACCACGGTCGAGGCGGCGGCCCGCCGGGCCGGGGTGCTGATCGTGCTGCCGCTCGGCCTCTGCTTTCTGCCCGCCTTCATTCTCGCCGGCCTGGTGCCGGTGATCGTCGCCGTCCTCGGTGACGTGCTCTGAGATCCGTACTCCGTACGAGGAAGGGAAGACAATCGTGATCCGCAAACTGAGGGCTCGGCTGCGCGGCGACGCCGGGATGAACACCGCCGAGTACGCCGTCGGCACCCTCGCCGCCGTCGCGTTCGCCGGAATCCTGCTCAAGGTGCTCTCGTCCGGCAACGTCCAGTCGGCCCTGACCGCCGTCATCGACCGGGCACTGAAGTGATCCGGCGCCGGTGGGCCGGTCTGGTGGCGATCGTCGACCCGCCCGGTGACCACGACCGGGGCTCGTTCACCGCCGAGTTGGCGGCCGGCCTGCCGGCGCTGGTGATGCTGCTGCTCGCCGGGCTGACCGCGGTCGGCGCGGTGACCGTCAAGGCGCAGTGCGTCGACGCGGCCCGGGAGGCGGCGCTGGCCGCCTCCCGGGGCGAGCCCGGGGTGCCGGCCGGAGCCGGCTCCGCCCCGGCCGGGGCCACGGTCTCGGTCACCGTCGTCGGCGAACGGGCGGTGGCGACCGTACGCGCGCCGATCCGCGCCTTCGGCACCCGACTGCCCCGACTGACCGTCAGCGCGACCGCCGTCGCCGCCGTGGAGCCGGGCGACCCGGAGCCGGTGCCGTGAGGGCGGTCCACCCGATCGGAATCAGTTGGACGGCCAGGATGTCGGTGAGTTCGGTGTCGACCGAGGGTCGGGATCGGGGGAGCGCCTCCCTGTGGCTGCTGGCGGTCGGGTTGACGCTGGTGGCGGGGAGTCTGGCCGGGGCGGCGGTCGGCGCGGCCCGGGTGGCGAAACACCAGGCGAGGGTGGCCGCCGATTTCGGTGCCCTGGCCGGCGCCGCCCGCGCGCTCGAAGGCCCGACGGTCGCCTGCGCCCGGGCCGGCGAACTGGTCGCCGCGAACGGCGCCCGCCTGGTCGACTGCACCGTGGAGGGTCTCGACCTGCAACTCGTGGTCGAGCTGACCGTCACCCCACTGCCCGGCCTGACCCGGACCGCCAGAGCTGTCGCCCGAGCCGGCCCGATCCGAGCCTGACCAGCATCGATCCCCATCACCGGTGGGCGCGCACCGCGCTGCGCGGGGCAGCGGACGAGCAGCCTTCGAAGTCGAAGGGGCGGTTACCCAGAGGTCTGGAGCACGAAGGTGCCCTTGCCTTGTCGACCTTCGATAAAACCTTCGGTACGAAGCATGAACAGCGCGGCGTCGACCGGCTGGGCGCTCGTGCCGTAAATCTCGCGCAGTTCCCGTTTGCTGGGCAACTTGTCGCCAGGCTTGAGCCGACCCGAACGGATCGGCTCTCGAAGGTCGTCGGCAATGCGCTGGTAGTCAGGGACGTAAGCGGGCATGCGGGCACTCCCGGGTTGGCCCGATCAGTAGATCACCCAGCGTTCGAGGGCGCACCGGTCTCGCTGGCCCCGTACCTGGGTGCGCACCTGGTCTCTGCCACGTAGGACCTGGTGTGGGTCCCGGCCGGTCGCCTGCACCGCCGTTTCCTCGGCTGGACCCGCACTCCCCAATCAAGGTCGGTGCCCCGATGATCCGTGGCTGCTCAAGCCTGTGACACGCCGAGTGGAACAGGGCTCAGCGGCCACGGATCGGGTGGCTGGGACGCGGCCATCGGGGCGGTCGGTGGTCGAGGGTCAGCGGCCGGTGCCGCCGCCGTCGACAGCGGCGCGGAGCGCCGAGGCGCTGAGGATCTGGTGGATGCCGTGCAGTTGTTCGTTGAGCCGGTGCAACTGCTCGGCCTGGGCCAGGGTCGCGTACGCCTGACCGAGCGAGATCTGCTGCTCCACGGTGAGCGTTTCCTGGTTGACGCCGTAGAGCAGGTCGACGGTCTCGGCGATGGTGTCGGCCACTCGATCCTCCTTGGACGGGCAGGGCTTGGAAGCGCTCCCATCAGCGTACCCAGTCAGTCCGCCATCCATGTACGTGGATCAATCGGAGAGTTCGACCAGGTTGGTCAGCACCACGTCGAGCACCTTGACCGCCTCCGCCTTGGCCAGCGGGTTGTTGCCGTTACCGCACTTCGGCGACTGTACGCAGGACGGGCAGCCGGACTCGCAGCCGCACTCGCTGATCGCGTCCCGGGTGGCCCGCAGCCACTGCTCCGCCGCCCGGTACGCCCGCTCGGCGAAGCCCGCGCCGCCCGGGTGTCCGTCGTAGACAAAGACGGTCGGCGCCCCGGTGTCCGGGTGGATCCCGGTCGACAGCCCGCCGATGTCCCACCGGTCACAGGTGGCGATCAGCGGCAGCAGGCCGATCGCGGCGTGCTCGGCCGCGTGCAGCGCGCCCGGTACGTCGGCCACCTCCACCCCGGCCGCCACCAGCGCGTTCAGCGACACGGTGAACCAGACCGCGACCGTACGCAGTTCACGTGCCGGCAGGTCGAGCGGGCGGGTGTCGATCACCTCGCCGGACGCCAGCCGACGCCGCTGGTACGACACCACCTGGCTGGTCACGTCGACCTCGCCGAGGAAGAGACCGACCGGTCCGGCGTCCCGGTACTCGCGTACCGACACCACCCCGAGCGAGGTGACGTCGCGGGCGTGGGTGGACCAGTCCGGCTCCTCGGCGTGCACCAGCGCGCAGGCGTCCTCCAGGTCCAGGTTGTCCACCACGTACGACACGCCCTGGTGCAGGTAGACCGCCCCGGAGTGGAGCATGAAGTGGGACGAGCCCGGGTCGACCGTGCCGAGCAGGCGCCCGGTGGCCGACTCGACCACCGCGATCGGCGTACCGCCGGTGCCGCGCAGGTCGACGTCGGGACGGCCGCTGTGCCGCCAGTACCAGCCGGTCGGTCGTCGCCGCAGCGCGCCCGCCTGCACCAGCCCCTCCACCGCCTCGGCCGCACCCGGCCCGAACAGTGGCAGGTCGGCCTCGGTCAACGGGGCCTCGGCGGCGGCGCAGCACAACTGCGGACCGAGCACGTACGGGTTCGCCGGGTCGAGCACGGTCGCCTCGACCGGGCGCCCGAAGAGCGCCTCCGGGTGGTGCACCAGGTAGGTGTCGAGCGGATCGTCCCGGGCCACCAGCACGGCGAGCGCCTCGCCACCGGCCCGGCCGGCCCGCCCGGCCTGCTGCCAGAGTGACGCCCTGGTGCCCGGCCAGCCGCAGATCAGCACCGCGTCGAGCCCGACCAGGTCGACGCCGAGTTCCAGGGCGTTGGTCGAGGCGAGTCCGAGCAGGTCACCGTGGAGCAGCGCCCGTTCCAGCCTGCGCCGGTCCTCGCGCAGGTAACCGGCCCGGTAGGCGGCGACCCGCTGGCCGAGGCCGGGCACCGCCTCGTCCAGTGAACGCCGGGCGCTGCTCGCCACCACCTCGGCGCCGCGCCGGGAGCGGACGAAGGCGAGCGAACGCACGCCGGCCGCGACGGTGTCGCTGAGCAGGTCGGCGGTCTCCCGCAGGGCGGAGCGGCGGACCGGTTCGGCCTCGCCGAGTTCGACCGCGTCGGCCGGCGGGGGGAGCAGCGGCGGCTCCCAGAGGGCGAAGGTGACCCCGCCCCGGGGCGACGAGTCCTCGGTCACCGCCGTCACCGGCAGGCCGGTCAGCCGCTCGGCCGCGTTCGCCGGGTCGCCCGAGGTGGCCGAGGCCAGCACGAAGACCGGGGACTGCGGTACGCCCGCGACGGTGCGGCCGTACCGGGCGGCCTGCCGGCGCAGCCGTCGTAGCACGTGCGAGACGTGCGAGCCGAAGACCCCCCGGTAGGTGTGGCACTCGTCGACCACCACGAAGGCGAGCCGGCGCAGGAACGTACCCCAGTTGGCGTGTCCGGGCAGGATGCCGTGGTGCAGCATGTCCGGGTTGGTGAGCACGAACCGGGAATGCTTGCGGATCCACTCCCGTTCGGCGCGCGGGGTGTCGCCGTCGTAACTCGCCGGGCGTACGTCGTCGAGGTCCAGGGCGGCGACGGCGCGCAACTGGTCGGCGGCGAGCGCCTTGGTCGGCGCCAGGTAGAGCACGGTCGCGCGCGGGTCGGTGAGCAGGGTGGCCAGCGCCGGCAACTGGTACGCCAGCGACTTGCCCGAACCGGTGCCGGTGGCAATGATCACGTGCTGGCCGCCGTACGCCAGATCTGCCGCCTCGGCCTGGTGCCGCCAGGGGGCGACCACGCCGCGTCCGACGAGCGCCGCCCGCAGTGGTTCGGGCACCCAGCCGGGCCACGGTACGGCCTGCCCGGCGCTGGCCGGCACCCGCTCGACGTGGGTGACCGGATCGTGCCGGGTGCGTGCCCGTAACCGGTGCAGCAACTCCGCCGGGGTCGGCGCCGGGCCACCTGAGGGTGGGGGCCGGTCGGCCTGGGCCGATACTGTGGCTGCGGTGGTCACGCCCTGCACTCTCGCACCGACGGGCCGGAACCGGAAAGCCGGGGCGCGGGTCGACCGGGCACGAGGGGCCCCGGAGCAGCCTGGCCGGGGGTCCCGGGTCAGGTAGGCGACGCTCCGGCTCGGTGCGGCGCCGGGCGGACGATGGTTAGATGCCCATGAGCATTCCTGGCCGGACCCTTCCAGCCGGGCCGGCATCAGCCGGAGAGGTAGCCGAGGAGGACGGATGGAGCTGTCGCTGACGACCCGCACCATCGCCGAGCACGCGGTGCTGGAGGTCGGTGGCGAGGTGGACGTCTACACCGCCCCTCGGCTCCGGGAGCGACTGGTCGAGATGATCGACGGCGGTGCCCGTCGGGTCGTGGTGGATCTGGGCCGGGTCGACTTCCTCGATTCCACCGGCCTCGGCGTGCTGGTCGGCGCGCACAAGCGGCTGCGGGTGATCGGCGGCACCTTCGGGCTGGTCTGTGACAAGGAACCGCTGCTCAAGATCTTCCGGATCACCGCGCTCGACCAGGTGTTCCCGCTCTACCCCTCGATCGAGGCGGCGACCGCCCCGGGCGCGGCGAACCCCAGCGCCTGATGTCGACGGTCCGGCTGTCCTTCTCACCCGCGCCGGTGCATGTTCGCACCGCGCGCCTGGTCGGTGTCGCCGTGGCCCGTCGGGCCGGCGTCGCCGAGGAACTGCTCGACGAGGTGCGGTTGGCGATCGGTGAGGCGTGCACCCGCGCGGTGGCCCTGCACCGCCAGTACGGCCTCGCCGACCTGGTGCAGGTCGAGATGTCCGACGGCGGCGGTTACACGGTCCGGGTCACCGACCGGGCGCCGATCGAGGCCGGACTGGGTCTGGCCGCGCTCCCCCCGGACGAGTTGGCCGACGAGTCGCTGACCGACGAGGCACTCACCGTGGGGGTGGGCTTCGCGCTGCTCGCCGGTTTTGTCGAGGACCTCCAGGTGCGTCCCGTGGACGACGGGATCGGCACCGAGGTACGGATGGTCTGGCCGGTCGGCCGCTGACCCGTCACGACCGGTTCGGCCGGTCGGCCGCTGACCCGTCACGACCGGTTCGGCCGGTCGGCCGCTGACCCGTCACGACCGGTTCGGCCGGTCGCCGTCGACCCTGTGATCCGCCGATCGACGAAGCTCCATAGCAGATCAACTTCGCTTGCACAGCGATGAAGATCATTGCGACACGGTGGGTGGTAACTGTGACCTCTGACACTGCGGGCGGCTAGAGTACCCGGGGTTATCAGCAAGTGCCCTGGTCGCGCGCTCGCGTGACCGGGTGGTCACCGCTGAGCTGAAGCCTTGGCCCGGCGGAGACGCTTGCGAACCGTCGCTCCACGCGTGGAGACGCCGGTCCGGTTTCGTCCGCCGGCCGGCGCGAGTGCTGGGTACAGGAGGACATAGATGTCCACGACCTTCGCCGCCGAAAGCGGCGGGTTGTCCCTCACCGATGCGAACCTGTCGTACGTCATCATCGCCGCGGTCATCGCGTTGGTGGCGCTCGGCTTCGCCGCCGCCCTCACCAAAGCGGTGTTGGCGACCGGTAGGGGCACCACAAACATGCAGGAGATCGCGGCAGCGGTCCAGGAGGGTGCCTCGGCCTACCTCTTCCGGCAGTTCAGAACGCTCGCCATCTTTGTCGTACTCGCGGTGGTGCTGCTCTTCCTGCTGCCGGTGCACCAGACCGACGGCAGCGAGACCCTGGTGAAGATCGGCCGGTCGGCCTTCTTCGTCGTCGGCGCCGTGTTCAGCGCGTTCATCGGCGGGGCGGGCATGGCCCTGGCCACCCGGGCCAACCTGCGGGTGGCCGCCGCCGCCCGGGAGCACCAGGGCGGCCGGGAGAAGGCGATGCGGATCGCCTTCCGGACCGGTGGCGTGGTCGGCTTCCTCACCGTCGGGCTGGGACTCTTCGGGGCGGCGCTGGTCGTGGTCCTGTTCCGGGCCGACGCGCCGACCGTGCTGGAGGGCTTCGGCTTCGGTGCCGCGCTGCTGGCCATGTTCATGCGGGTCGGCGGCGGCATCTTCACCAAGGCCGCCGACGTTGGCGCCGACCTGGTGGGCAAGGTCGAGCAGGGCATCCCCGAGGACGACCCACGCAACGCGGCGACGATCGCCGACAACGTCGGCGACAACGTCGGCGACTGCGCGGGCATGGCCGCCGACCTGTTCGAGTCGTACGCGGTGACCCTGGTCGCCGCGCTGATCCTCGGCCGGGCGGCGTTCGGCGAGACCGGGCTGGTCTTCCCGCTGATCGTCTCCACCATCGGGGTGATCGTGGCGATCGTCGGGGTCTTCATCACCCGGCTGCGCACCTCCGACCGGTCCGGGCTGAGCGCGATCAACCGGGCGTTCTACGCCTCGGCGGTGCTCTCGGCGATCCTGGTCGCCGCGATGTCCTTCGTGTACCTCAAGCCGACCTGGGGCGAGTTGCTCGGCGACGGCTGGCGTGAGCGGCTCGGCGTCGAGGGCGACCTGCCGCTCGGCCCGCAGTCGTTCGCCATCGGCGCGGTGCTCATCGGGATCGTGCTCGCCGCCGCCATCCAGGCGCTGACCGGCTACTTCACCGAGACCAACAAGCGTCCGGTGCAGGACATCGGCAAGAGCTCGCTGACCGGACCGGCGACCGTCGTGCTCGCCGGCATCAGCATCGGGCTGGAGTCGGCGGTCTACTCGGCGCTGCTGATCGCGGGTGGGGTCTTCGGCGCCTTCCTGCTCGGCGGCAGCTCGATCACGCTCTCCCTCTTCGCCGTGGCGCTCGCCGGCACCGGTCTGCTCACCACGGTCGGCGTGATCGTGGCGATGGACACCTTCGGCCCGATCTCCGACAACGCCCAGGGCATCGCCGAGATGTCCGGCGACATCGACGAGCAGGGCGGCCGTACGCTCACCGAGCTCGACGCCGTCGGCAACACCACCAAGGCGATCACCAAGGGCATCGCGATCGCCACCGCCGTACTGGCGGCGACCGCGCTCTTCGGCTCGTACACCGACACGCTCCGGGCGGCGTACGCCGACGCCGGGGTGGGTGACGTGGCCGGCGAGATCCTGGGCGCGCTCAACGTGGCGAACCCGCGCAACCTGGTCGGCCTGATCATCGGTGCCGCGGTGGTCTTCCTCTTCTCCGGGCTGGCCATCAACGCGGTCTCCCGCTCGGCCGGCGCGGTGGTGCTGGAGGTACGGCGCCAGTTCCGCGACCTGCCCGGCATCATGGACCGGACCCAGCGCCCCGAGTACGGCAAGGTGGTCGACATCTGCACCCGGGACGCCCAGCGTGAACTGGTCACCCCGGGCCTGCTGGCGGTCCTCGCCCCGATCGCGGTCGGCTTCGGCCTCGGTCCGGGCGCGCTGGCGTCGTACCTGGCCGGTGCGATCGGCGCCGGCACCCTGATGGCGGTCTTCCTGGCCAACTCCGGTGGTGCCTGGGACAACGCGAAGAAGCTGGTCGAGGACGGCGCCCACGGCGGCAAGGGCTCCGGCGCGCACGAGGCGACCATCATCGGCGACACGGTCGGCGACCCGTTCAAGGACACCGCCGGTCCGGCCATCAACCCGCTGATCAAGGTGATGAACCTGGTCTCGTTGCTGATCGCGCCGGCCGTGGTGGCGTGGAGCGTGGGCGACGACCGGAACACCCCGCTGCGGATCACGGTCGCGCTGGTCGCGGTGGCGATCGTGGTGGCGGCGGTGGTCTACAGCAAGCGCAAGCCGGTGGCCATGTCGGACGACGACTCCGGCCCCGGTGCCACCGGTAGCACCGAGCACCGCCCGGAGACCGTAACCGCCTGATCCCGGGCCGGAAGCGGAAGGACCCCCTGGCGACACTTCCGTCGACAGGGGGTCCCACCTTCGGCCGTACCGGTGATGAGCAGCCCAACCGGTACGGCTGTGCCACCGCACCGTCCGTACCAACCCGTACGCTGCAACGCATGCGTACGCCCCGCGCGCCGGCCGCCGGGATTCTCCCCGTGGTTCTGTGCACTCTCGTGTTGCTGGTAGGTGGATGTGGTGGGGGGCCGACCGCACCGGCCTGGGCCGCCTCGGTCTGTGACGCGCTGTCCCCGTGGCGGCTCGAAATCGACGAACTGACCAGCAGTGCCCAGCAGCAGATGACGGCGCAGACCACGCCGGCACAGGCGAAGGAGAACCTGGTCCGGATGATGGCGGGCGCGGAACGGGCGAGCGAGGACGCGCGTCGGGGGGTGGCGGAGGCCGGCGTGCCCGACGTGTCCCAGGGTGACCTGGTCTCGGACGGCTTCCTCGACTCGCTCACCCAGGTCCGGGACGCGTACGGCCGGGCCAAGCGGTCGATCGAGCAACTGGACACCGGCCGTCCCGAGCCGTTCTACGACGGGGTCGAGGCCGCGGTGGACACCCTGAACAAGGAGTACGACGCCAGCGGCCTGGACACCAGCAAACTGAACTCGCCCGAGTTGAAGCAGGCCTTCGACGAGGTCCCGGAGTGTCGCTGACCACGCCCCCAGTGGACCCGCCACCGACGGACCCGCCACCGACGGAGGCGGTGCCTGGCACCGGGGCGGTGCCGTCGAGGCCGGACGGCGTGCCGGTGCGGCAGTTGTCGCTGTTCGGGGTCGAGGCGACCGAGCCGTCGGCGGCCGATCTCGCCGGCCTGCTCGCCGGGCCGGGGCAGGTGGTCCGGATGGGTGGCACGGCGAGGGTGTCGGTGTTGGTGGACGCCGCCTGGCGGGTGCACGTGCTCGCGGCCGAGCTGGCCCTGCGTGGGCTGCCGGTCACCTGGGAGGGCACCGCCGACGAGCGGCACGAGGTCCGTACGTCGTACTCGACCACGCTCGCGCCGCTGGCCCGGAGCTGGCTGCGCGGCACGGCTAAACGGCCACCGGCCGGTCTGTACCTGAACGGGCGTCGGCTGCGGCTCTGGGTGGCCGCGGCGGGCCTGTCGGAACCCACCGGCTTCCTGCTCCGGCTGGGCGAGGCGGAGGAGAACTGCTGGGAGCCGGTGGGCGGTGCGCTGGCGGCGGTGGGACTGAGTGCCGTACTCCTGGCGCCCGGGTCGGGTGGTCCGGCGTACCGGATAACCGGGCGTCGTCGGCGGGCCAGGCTGGCGGAGTTGGTGGGTGAGCGGCCACCGGCCGCGCCGCCGTCGAGTTGGCCGACCACCGGGGGCTGAGCGGCCGTCGTTGGTCAATTCGTTTAAGTCAGGTTTCGACCATTTTCACCATTTATCATGCTGATTCAGAGATAATCCGGTCGACTGTCCGATGCCGGACAACCAACCGGAGATTTAGGAGATAATCGACCCGCTGGGGGAGATCAGCGGAAGATCGCCGCCGGGAATGGATCCGGGCCGATTCATCCTCGGTGTACGGTGTCGCCGACCGGGATCAACCGTGTCGCGCCCGACCGGGATCGGTGTTCGCGCAGCGTGGGAGGGCTCTTCGCGGCCCGCGCAACCCGTGTGCCGTGCAGCGCGTTACGTTGGACGTCCAGCGAGCCGGCTACTGGTGGCGGCCCGGCGGTAAGGCGGACCACGGTGGTCCGCGGGGCGAGAAGTAGCGAGTGAGGTCGGGGAGAGACGTGCCGAGTAATGCCAAGAGCACCCGTCTGGTCATCGTCGAGTCACCGGCGAAGGCCAAGACGATCTCGGGCTATCTCGGCCCGGGTTATATCGTCGAGGCCAGCCTGGGGCACGTCCGTGACCTGCCCCGCAACGCCGCCGACGTGCCCGCCAAATACAAGAAGGAGCCGTGGGCCCGGCTCGGCGTCGACGTCGACCACGGCTTCACCGCGCTCTACGTCGTCTCCGCCGACCGCCGGCAGCAGATCGCCAAGCTGACCAAGCTGGCCAAGGAGGTGGACGAGGTCTACCTCGCCACCGACGAGGACCGCGAGGGCGAGGCGATCGCCTGGCACCTGGTCGAGACGCTCAAGCCCCGGGTGCCGGTCAAGCGGATGGTCTTCCACGAGATCACCCGGCCGGCGATCCAGGCGGCGGTGGCCAACCCCCGGGAGATCGACCGGGACCTGGTCGATGCCCAGGAGGCCCGGCGCATCCTCGACCGGCTGTACGGCTACGAGGTCTCGCCGGTGCTCTGGAAGAAGGTCATGCCGAAGCTCTCGGCGGGCCGGGTCCAGTCGGTGGCCACCCGGATCGTGGTCGAGCGGGAGCGGCAGCGGATGGCGTTCCGCACCGCCGAGTACTGGGACATCCAGGCCACCCTCGCCGTACGCGACGCCGGTGAGGGACCGCGTACCTTCCACGCCACCCTGATCGGGCTGAACGGGGACCGGATCGCCACCGGGCGCGACTTCGAGCCGACCACCGGCCGGGTCAAGCCGGGCGCCGGGGTGACCCACCTCGACGGCGACGGGGCGCGTGGGCTCGCCGCCCGCCTCGACGGGCGCCCGTTCACCGTCACCCGGGTCGAGGAGAAGCCCTACCGGCGTCGCCCGTACGCGCCGTTCATCACCTCGACCCTCCAGCAGGAGGCGGCCCGCAAGCTCCGCTTCTCGTCCCAGCAGACGATGCGCACCGCGCAGCGGCTGTACGAGAACGGCTACATCACCTATATGCGTACCGACTCGGTCAACCTGTCCGAGACCGCCATCGCCGCGGCCCGCCGGCAGATCGCCGAGCTGTACGGCGAGCGCAACGTGCCGCCGGAGCCCCGCCGCTACACCGGCAAGGTGAAGAACGCGCAGGAGGCGCACGAGGCGATCCGGCCGGCGGGCGACCACTTCCGTACCCCGGGCGAGCTGGCCAACGAGCTCTCCGGTGAGGAGTTCCGGCTCTACGAGCTGATCTGGCGCCGGACCATCGCGTCGCAGATGACCGACGCGGTCGGCTCCAGCGTCTCGGTACGCATCCGCGCCGTCACCGACGCCGGGGAGGAAGCCGACTTCGGCGCCACCGGCAAGACCATCACCGACCCGGGCTTCCTGCGGGCGTACGTGGAGTCGTCGGACGACGAGAACGCCGAGGCCGAGGATGCCGAGCGGCGGCTGCCGAACCTGGTCAAGGACCAGCCGCTGACCGCCGAGGAGCTGGCCGCCGCCGGGCACACCACCCAGCCGCCGGCCCGTTACACCGAGGCGTCGCTGGTCAAGGCGCTGGAGGAGCTGGGCATCGGGCGGCCGTCCACGTACGCCTCGATCATGCAGACGATCCAGGACCGGGGGTACGTCAGCAAGCGCGGTCAGGCGCTGATCCCGTCCTTCCTGGCGTTCGCGGTGGTCGGTCTCCTCGAAGGGCACTACCCGCGCCTGGTCGACTACAACTTCACCGCCGCGATGGAGAACGAGCTGGACGAGATCGCCGGTGGTGACCACGCGGCGGTCGACTTCCTCACCTCCTTCTACTTCGGCAGCGACGTGGCCGGCGACGACTCGGTGGCCCGTTCCGGCGGGCTGAAGAAGATGGTCACCGAGAACCTGAGCGAGATCGACGCGCGCAGCGTCAACTCGATCCCGCTGTTCCGGGACGACGAGGGCCGGGACGTGGTGGTCCGGGTCGGCCGGTACGGGCCGTACCTCCAGCGCACCCTGCCCGGCCCCGAGGTCGAGGCGGCGCCGGTGGCCGAGGGCGAGGGCAACGCGGCCGAGGACGGCGGTGCCGACGGCGGGGCGGCCGGCGACCGGGTGTCGATCCCGGAGGGGGTCGCGCCGGACGAGTTGAGCCCGGAGAAGGTAAACGAGCTCTTCCTCGGCGGCGGTGGCGAGCGGAAGCTCGGCGAGCACCCGGAGACGGGCGAGCCGATCCTGCTCAAGTCCGGCCGCTTCGGCCCGTACGTCTCCAGTGGTGACCGCAAGTCGTCGCTGCTCAAGTCGCAGTCGCCGGACGACATCTCGCTCACCGAGGCGCTCCGGCTGCTCAGCCTGCCCCGGGTGGTGGGGCTGGCGCCGGACGGCGCGGAGGTGCTGGCCGCCGCCGGTCGCTACGGCCCGTACGTCAAGCGGGGGGACGAGTTCCGCTCGCTCGACTCCGAGGACAAGATCTTCACGGTGACGCTGGACGAGGCGTTGGCCCTGCTGGCGGCGCCGAAGACCCGGCAGCGGCGGGCCGCCGCGCCCCCGTTGCGGGAGATGGGCGCCGATCCGCTGACCGAGAAGCCGCTGGTCATCAAGGACGGCCGGTTCGGCCCGTACGTGACCGACGGAGAGTTCAACGCGTCCCTGCGGCGGGGCCAGACCCCGGAGGCGCTGACCCTGGAAGAGGCGTCCGAGATGCTCGCCGAGAAGCGGGCCAAGGGACCGGCGCCGAAGAAGAAGGCGGCGGCGAAGAAGGCCCCGGCGAAGAAGACGGCGGCTGCCTCGGAGGCGACCCCGGCGAAGAAGACCGCCGCCAAGAAGGCCGCACCGCGCAAGGCCGCGCCGAAGAAGGCTACCGCCGCGAAGTCCACTACGGCCGCCAAAGCGGTCAAGAAGGCAGCGCCGGCAAAGGCCGCCGACCGGGCCGAGTAGCTCTTTCGGACGGTGACCGCCGGATCATATTTTCCGATCCGGCGGTATGCCTTACGCTCCACCGGTGGTGCGACGGGGGATATTGGGTGGGCACCGCCAGACAATGCTGTTGTTTTCAGTCATTCTGGCGGGCGCATTGGTAATTGTCGGCGGAATTGGTTACCAGGCGGACTGGTGGGGCGGATCGCCCCGGGTGTCGTCCTGGGTGGAGCCGTCCGGTGCGGCGGGCGGGGCCAGCTCCGACGGAGGCACCCCGGCTCCGCCGGGCGCCCGGGTCGACGCGCAGGGCCGGCGCCTGTTCACCGTGCTCGGCGCGGGTGACGTGTTGGTCCACCCGGAGGTCTCGCAGCAGGCAAAACGGGACGCGGGCCGGACCGGTCAGGCCGGCGGCTACGACTTCTTCCCGATGTTCGAGCGGGTCGCCCCGGCGATCGGCGCGGCCGACCTGGCCATCTGCCACCTGGAGACCCCGCTGGGTCCGGCGGCCGGACCGTTCCAGGGTTATCCCCGGTTCAGCGCGCCGCCCCAGGTGGTCGACGGGCTAAAGCGGGCCGGTTTCGACGCCTGCTCCACCGCCTCCAACCACACCATGGACCAGGGCGCGCAGGGCGTTACCCGGACGCTGGAGGCGTTGGACAAGGCCGGTCTCGGGCACGCCGGCAGCGCCCGGAACGCGGCCGAGGCGAACGCGCCGAGGATCTACGAGCAGGCCGGGGTCAAGGTCGGGCACCTGTCGTACACGCTGAACTTCAACGGGCTGGAGCGCCCGGCCGGGAAGCTGTGGATGGCCAACCTGATCGAGCCGGCGAAGATCCTGGCCGCGGCGAAGCGGCTGCGCGCGGCCGGTGCCGAGATCGTCGTGCTCAGCCTGCACTGGGGTACGGAATACCGGCACCAGCCGGACGCCAACCAGTTGGACTGGGTGGAACCGCTCGTCTCCTCACCCGACATCGACCTGATCCTCGGGCACCATGCGCACGTGGTGCAGCCGTTCGAGGAGTTTGGCGATAAATGGGTGGTATATGGCATGGGCAATCAATTGGCCCGGCATGCCGATCCGATCGACGATAACCGCGAGGGTGTTATGGCGAGGATCACCTTCACGGAAACAGCCCCGAAAGAGTGGAAAATTACCGAGGCGGCGGCAATTCCGACCTGGACCGATATAAGTCCCGATATCCGGCTGGTCGATCTGCCCGCCGCGCTCGCCGACCCGGCGCTGCCGGCCGATCGCCGGACCGTCTATCAGGGGGCGTACGACCGGGTCAGCGGTTACCTGAAGGCGCGGGGAGCCGGCGGGGACGGGTTGAGGGTGCTGGCGCCGACCGGCTGACCCGGCCGGTGTGTTCAGGCGCCGAGCACCCGCTCGGTGTAGGCGTTGGCGAAGACCCGCCCCGGATCGAGCCGGTCCCGTACGTCGACGAAGTCGTCGAACCGGGGATAGACCGTACGCAGCGAGTCCGCGTCCCGGTAGTGCAGCTTGCCCCAGTGCGGCCGACCGCCCAGCGCGATGGCGACCTGTTCGAACACCCGGAAGTACGGCTCGTCGGGTGCGCCCACGTACTGGTGGATCGCCAGGTACGCCGACTCCCGCTGGTAGCCGTGCGACAGCCAGATGTCGTCCGGCGCGGTGAACCGCACCTCGACCGGGAAGAGCACCTTGAACGGCAGCCCGTCGACCACCCGGCGCAGCGCGGCCAGCGCCTCGGGCAGCGCGGCGCGCGGCAGGCCGTACTCCATCTCGGTGAAGCGGACCCGGCGCGGGGTGCAGAAGACCCGGTCCGAGCGGCCGGTGTAGGTCCGGGCGGTGAGCGCGCGGGCCGAGATCGCGCTGATCGGCGGGACCAGCCCAGGCACCGCCCGGCCCAGTCGGCAGGCGCCGGAGAAGACGGTGTTGGCCAGGAACTCGTCGTCCAGCCAGCCCCGGAACCGGGGCAGCGGCCGGTCGTCGAGCGGCACCCGGTTGTTCGTCTTGACCTGCACCCGGTCGGTGTACGGGAACCAGTAGAACTCGAAGTGGTCGTTGCCGGTGATCAGGTCGGACAGTTCGGCGAGGACCGCCGTCAACGGTGCCGGGCGCTCGTCGGCCCGCAGCACAAACGCGTCCACACAGCGCAGGGTGACCTCGGTGATGATCCCGAGCGCGCCGAGCCCGACCCGGGTGGCGGCGAACAGGTCGGGGTCGGTCTCGGCGGAGCAGCGTCGTACCTCGCCGGTCCCGGTGACCAGGGTGAGGGATTCGACGAAGGTGGCCAGGCAGCCGTAGCCGGCGCCGGTGCCGTGGGTGCCGGTGGAGATGGCGCCGGCGATGGTCTGCGCGTCGATGTCGCCGAGGTTCGGCATCGCCAGGCCGTGACCGGCCAGCAGTCCGTTGAGGTCCCGTAGCCCGATCGAGGCCGGCACGGTGACCAGGCGCCGGGCCGGGTCGACCAGCACCCGGCCGGTCAGGTCGTCGAGTTCGACCCGCTGGTCGTCGGTGCGGGCGATGTCGGTGAAGGAGTGGCCGCTGCCGACCGGCTTGAGCCGGCGCCCGGCCGAGGCGGCGGCACGTACGGCGGCGGCCAGTTCGTCCACGCCCGACGGTCGGAGCACGGCGCTGGCGGTGGCTCGCTGGTTACCGGCCCAGTTGGTCCAACCGGTGCCGGGCGCGCTGGTCGGTGGCGTCCCGCCGGCCGGCGACACCGCGCCGTACGGCGATGGGGTGCTGGCCATGCAGCCTCCAGTGCCGAATATGAGTAGCATTCATATCAGGCTTCGATGCGATGAGTAAACATCGCACACCAGGTCCGATCGTTAATCCAGGTAACGTTTCGAACTCGCGACGTGCAGACACATCTCATCCGCGAAGGGGGAGTGGCGACGCGTGTCCACATCAACCGCCACGAGTGGTCCACTACGCCGCGTCCCGGTGCAGGGCCGTAGTGTTGCCAGGGTCCAGCGCATGCTCGACGCCTGTGCCGAGTTGGTCGACGAGGTCGGCTACGAGGGTCTGACCACGACCCTGCTGGCCGAGCGGGCCGAGGTGGCGATCGGCTCGGTCTACCAGTTCTTCCCGGACAAGCGGGCGATCGTCCAGGCGCTCACGCTGCGCAACATGGAGGCGTACCTCGAACGCCTCGCCGACCGGTTCTCCCAGGGCGACCTCGCCAACTGGTGGGACGGGGTCGACGCCGGGATCGACGAGTACATCGCCATGCACCGGCTGGTGCCCGGCTTCCGTACGCTGCACTTCGGCGACGTGGTCGACGTGCACCTGCTCGACGACCAGCGGGACAACAACGGCGTGATCGCCGAACAGCTCGCCCGGGTGCTGGTGGAACAGTTCGGCATCGCCGACGGGCCGGCGCTGCGCTTCGCGCTGGAGATCGCCGTCGAGGCGGCCGACGCCCTGATCAAGCTGGCCTTCCGGCGCGACCAGGACGGCGACGAGCGGGTGCTGGTCGAGGCCAAGGCGCTGATCCGGGAGTATCTGCACCGGCAGGTCGGCCCGGTGGCCGGCGGTGCCGAACCGGCCGCCGTCGGGACGGTCCCGGCCACCGTCGGGATCGGGGAACCGGCGGAGAACCCGGCCGGTTAGAGCGGGTGCCGGCCTGGCGTGGCGTCCCGGGGCAGGCGCCGCCGGCCGACCCACGCCGGGACGGGGTCAGAGGAATGCCTGACCCTCGCCCCGGTAGCTCGGCACCGTCGCCACCACCCGATCCCCCTCGATCAGGTGCAGCTCGTTGACGTGCTCGCTCAGCTCGCCGGCCTTGGCGTGCCGGAACCAGACCCGGTCACCGATCGACAGCCGGTCGGCCGCCGTACCGGTCAGCGGGGTCTGCACCTCGCCGGCCCCCTCGGAGCCGATCAGGCGCAGCCCCGCCGGCAGCCACGGTTCCGGCAGCCGACTCTGGTGGGCCGGACCGGAGGCGATCCAGCCGCCGCCGAGCACGGTTGCCACGGCCGGCGCCGGGCGGCGTACCACGGTGAGGGCGAAGAACGCGGCCGGCACCGGACGCCAGGCCCGGTAGCCGTCGAAGAGGGTCGGCCCGTACAGGCCGGAACCGGCCGTGATCTCGGTCACGGCCGGATCGGCGCTGGTCGCGGCCACCGAGCCGGTGCCGCCGCCGTTGACGAAGGCAAGATCCGCGTGTTCGCGTACGGCGGCCACCGCCGCGCCGCGCCGGGCCGTCAGCTCCGGGTACGAGCGGCGCTGCAACGCCCGGATCGCCATCCCGCGCAACGCCTGCCCGGGTGGCTCGTCACCGAGTCCGGCGATCTGCGCCTCGTACGACATCAGCCCGACCAGCCGGAACCCGCGCCGGGCGGCGACCCGGGCGGCGAGCGTGCCGGCGTCGTCGGCCGAGTGGATCGGTGAACGGCGGACCCCGATGTGCAGCCGCCCCCGGGCCGGTCGCCACGAGGCGTCGAGATCCAGGCAGACCCGGACCGGTGCCCGCTTCTCCGGCGGGGCGACGGCGTCGACCAGGTCGAGCTGTTCGAGGCTGTCCACCATCAGCGTCACCGCCTCGGCCAGCTTGTTGTCGCCGGTCAGCTCGGCCAGCGCGGCCCGGTCCGCGCTCGGGTACGCGACCAGCACGTCGTTGCTGACGCCCGCCCGGACCAGCCAGTTCGCCTCGCGCACCGTGTACGCCATCACGCCGTGCCAGCCCGGCCGGGACAGCGCGCGGGTGATCAGGTCGCGGCACCGGACCGACTTGCTCGCCACCCGCACCGGCTTGCCGGCGGCCCGCTCGGTCAGCGCGTCGGCGTTGGCGTCGAACGCGGTCAGGTCGACCGCCGCGAAGGGCGGGTCGAGGTGCGCGGTCGCCCGGTCCAGGCGGTCGCGCAGGGCGTCTCGGTCGATTCGTACGTCGCTGTGCACATGTGCACGCTAACCGGCAGCCCGGCAATGCGAAACACCCTCGCGTCTTGCCGTGTCGCGCCGGTTACCCCGACCGCTCCGGGCTCGGGATCAGGGGAATGTCGGGGTGGGGCCGGTTCGGGCCGCGATTAGAGTGTGTCCGGGGGAGCCCAGCGCTGGGCCGGCACGGGGAGGTACGGCCATCGACACGAATCGCGACGAGCCCGGGGCGACACCCGAGCCGGGGACAACCTCCCCGGCTGCCTCCAACGCCCAGGTCGACCGCACGGGCTACCAGGCCCTCCGGTCGGTGCTGCGGATCCGGCCCTTCCGCCGGCTCTGGCTGGTCCTCGGCGCGGCCTCGTTCGGCGACTGGCTCGGCCTGCTGGCAACGTCGATCTTCGCCGCCACCCAGGTCAGCGGCGACACCGCGAAGGGCCTCGCGTTCGGTGGTGTGATCGCGGTCCGGCTGCTGCCGGCGCTGCTGCTCGGCCCGGTGGCCGGGGTGCTGGCGGACCGGTTCGACCGGCGCCTCACCATGGTCGTCTGCGACCTGCTCCGGTTCGTGCTCTTCGCCTCGATCCCGCTGGCCGCGCTGCTCGACATCGGCGGCGGCCTGGTGGTCGGCTGGGCGGCGATCGCCACCTTCCTGATCGAGGCGGTCACCCTGATCTGGATCCCGGCCAAGGAGGCCGCGGTCCCGAACCTGATTCCGCGTACCCGGCTCGAAGTGGCCAACCAGCTCACGCTGATCACCACCTACGGGCTGACCCCGGTGCTCGCCGCGATCAGCATCGCGGTGCTGGACCGCAGCGTACGGGCGGTCTCCGGCGGGCCGCCGCAGGGCTGGAACGACCCCACCCAACTCGCGCTCTACTTCAACTCGCTGAGCCGGCTCGCCACCGCGCTGGTGGTCTTCTTCGGGATCAAGGAGATCAGCGGGCGCACGTTCGCGTCGGAGCCGGGCGAGCGGCAGAGCATGATCCGGCAGTTCGTCGAGGGCTGGAAGTTCATCGGCAAGACCCCGCTGATCCGTGGCCTGGTCCTCGGCATCTTCGGCGCCTTTGCCGGCGGCGGCGTGGTGATCGGCACGGCGAACTTCTTCACGAAGTCGCTGAGCGCCGGCGAAGCCGCGTTCTACCTGCTCTTCGGCTCGATCTTCATCGGTCTCTCGGTCGGCATCGGGCTCGGTCCGATGATCGTCCGGGAGATGTCCCGTCGCCGCTGGTTCGGCATGAGCATCGTCCTGGCCAGCGCCTCGGTGCTGGTGCTGGCCGCCGCCATCCACCTGTCGATGGCGATCCTCGGCGCGGTGCTGGTCGGTGCCGGCGCCGGGATGGCCTTTCTGGCCGGCACCACCCTGCTCGGCGGCGAGGTCGCCGACGAGGTACGCGGACGGGTCTTCGCGGTGGTGCAGACCGGCACCCGACTGGTGCTGATCCTGGCCATCTCGGTCAGCAGCCTGCTGGTCGGCGTCGGCGGCTCGCGCCAACTCCGGATCGCCGACCTGGGCATCTCGGTCTCCTCCACCCGACTCCTGCTGCTGGTCGCCGGGGTCGCCGGCATCTTCGCCGGCATCAACGCCTTCCGCCAGATGGACGACAAGCCGGGCGTTCCGGTCCTGCCGGACCTCTGGGGATCGATCCGGGGACGCCCGCTCTCCCCGGCCGAGCCGTTCGCCTCGACCGGCGCCTTCGTGGTCTTCGAGGGCGGCGAGGGCGCCGGCAAGTCCACCCAGGTCGCCGCGCTCGCCGAAACGCTCCGGCGCGAGGGCAGAGAGGTGGTGGTGACCCGGGAGCCGGGCGCCACCGACGTGGGCGCTCGGATCCGCTCCCTGGTCCTCGACGGCAGCACCGGCTCGGCCCCACTGGCGCCGCGCGCCGAGGCGCTGCTCTACGCCGCCGACCGGGCCCATCACGTCGCCACCCTGGTGCGACCGGCGCTGGCAAGGGGCGCGGTGGTGATCAGCGACCGGTACGTCGACTCGTCCCTGGCGTACCAGGGCGCCGGCCGTACGCTCCCGGTCGACGAGGTCTCCTGGCTCTCCTCCTGGGCCACCGGCGGGCTCAAGCCCGACCTGGTGGTGCTGCTCGACGTCGACCCGAGGGCCGGGCTCGCCCGCGCCGCCGCCCGGGGAGCGGGCGTGGACCGGTTGGAGGGCGAGTCGCTCGACTTCCACGAGCGGGTCCGGGACGCCTTCCTCGACCTGGCGGCTGCCGACCCGAAGCGTTACCTGGTGCTCGACGGCTCCGGCCCGGTCGACCAGATCTCCGGCGCGATCGCCGCACGGGTCGGTGCGATGCTCAGCGACCCGGACACGATCGTCCACCCCGACCCGGCCAAGCCGATCGACGTCTCGGTCGAGCCGAGGCCGGTCGACCGTCCCGCCGCACCGGAACCGGACCACGCTGCCGACCGTACGGACGCACCGGAACCGGACCACGATGCCGACCGTACGGACGCCGACGCCGCCGACGCGGACACCGGTACGAGCGCCGCCGGTGACGGTGCCGGCGGCCTGGAACTCGGGAGGCGGTCCTGATGCCGCGAGCCGACGCCGCCGTGGGCGTCTTCGCCGACCTGGTCGGCCAGGACGAGGCGATCGAGACGCTGCGGGTCGCCGCCGCCTCCGCCGCGCAGGTGGTCTCCGCCGGTGCCGCCGGTGCCCCGCCCGGCAGCGTCAGCGGTGGCGCGATGACCCACGCCTGGATCTTCACCGGGCCGCCCGGATCGGGTCGGTCGGTCGCCGCCCGCGCCTTCGCCGCCGCCTTGCAGTGCGAACGGGGCACCGGCTGCGGCGAGTGCGCCGGTTGCCACACCACGCTCGCCGGGACCAACGCCGACGTACGGTTCGTCGTGCCCGAGGGGCTCTCCATCGGCGTCGGCGAGATGCGCGCCCTGGTGCTCCGGGCCGGCAGCACGCCGTCCGGCGGGCGGTGGCAGGTGCTGGTGATCGAGGACGCCGACCGGCTCACCGAGGCCGCCGGCAACGCCCTGCTCAAGGCGATCGAGGAACCGCCGCCCCGGACCGTTTTCCTGCTCTGCACCCCGTCGACCCACCCGGACGACATCTCGGTGACGATCCGGTCCCGGTGCCGGCTGGTGCCGCTGCGTCAACCGGCCGCCGACGCGGTCGCCGCCGTACTGGCGGAGCGGGACGGGGTGGCCCCGGACCTGGCCGGCTGGGCGGCCGCCGCCGCACAGGGACACGTCGGCCGGGCCCGCCGGCTGGCCCGCGACCCGGATGCCCGCAAGCGGCGGGACGCGGTGCTCGCCGTGCCCCGGCGACTGACCAGTGTCGGTGCCTGCTTCGACGCCGCCGCCACGCTGATCGAGTCCGCCGAGGCCGAGGCGGAGGCCGCGGTGGCCGACGTGGACGCCAGCGAACGGGCCGCGTTGCAGACCGCGCTCGGGGCCGGTGGCACCGGCAAGGGCGCGGCCGGGGCCGCCCGGGGCTCGGCCGGGCAGCTCAAGGATCTCGAACGCCGGCAGAAGTCGCGTGCCACCCGGGCCCAGCGGGACGCGCTGGACCGGGCCCTGGTCGACCTGGCCGGCTTCTACCGCGACGTACTCGCCCGGACGCTCGGCGCCGAGGTCGCGCCGGTGCACACCGACACCGCGACGCTGGCCGGCGCGGCGGCGGCGAAGTGGACCCCGGAGGCGACGTTGCGCCGGCTGGAGGCGGTGCTCGCCTGCCGTACGGCGATCGAGGTGAACGTCAAGCCGAAGATCGCCGTCGAGGCGATGATGCTCGCGCTCTGGCGCGGCTGACCGGATCGCCCACGCCCGCTTCCGGCCCGCGCACAGGGTTCCGTTTCGGATCACCAGCCGGTACCGTGCGGTGCTTGGTGCAACAGGGACGACACGTTCGGTGAATGGACCCCGGAGGAGTTCATCGATGTCGCGCGAGATCGACGAGGTCTGGATCGAGGAGGCGGTCGAGCGGTACCGCCGGATCGAGGCGTTGCAGGCCGAGTTCGAGCAGGCCGTGGGCACCGTCGAGGTCAGCGTCCGCTCGCCGGACGGGCTGGTCGAGGTGGTGGTCACCGCCGCCGGCACCGTCACCGACGTACGGTTCCTGGCTCCGGTGCAGAGCCGCACGAACGCCGAACTGGCCAGGTCGGTCCGGGCGGCGGTAAGCGCGGCCGCCGACGCCGCCCGCTGGGCCAGGGAGAAACTGCACACCGAGACGTTCGGCGCGTACCGGCGGCTGACGGAGGGCTGAGTGGAGAGTCTGCGTGAACTCGCCAACCGGCTGGACGAGGCCGCCGCGACGCTCGCCGCCGCCGGCCCGGCCCTGACCGCCGCCGGCCGGACAGAACCGTCCCCGGGCGAGGCCGGCACCGGCCGGCTCACCGAGGTCACCCGGGCACTGTTCGAGCAGTGGTCGGCCGCCGCCACCGCCCGCGCGCAGGAGGCCGCGACCGGCGCGGACCGGCTCGCCGACCTGGCCGCGACCCTGCGGCAGGTGGCCGACGGCTACGCCGACACCGACGACGCCGCCCGGCGCCGGCACGCCGAGGAGGCGTGATGGATTCGCTGGACCACCTCGCCGGACCCGCCGCCGACCTGCTCGGCCGGGTCGACGAACTGCTCACCGCCGTCGGCGCGCCGGACGACCACCCGATCTGGCCGCTGCTGCGCCGGGCCGGCGCGCTGCCCGGTGCCGTACTCGGCGAGGTGGTCGCGCTCCAGCCGGCGCCGCTGGCCGCCGCCGGGCCCGCCCTACGCACCCTCTCCAGCGGGTACGACCACGCGCGGCACCCGCTGACCGGTGGTGAGCCGTGGCAGGGGGCCGGGGCCGAGGCGTACGCGGCACACCGGGACGCGCTCGCGACGTACCTGGGCGGGGACGGCGCGGAGAGTCTCACCGGGCGGCTCGACGCGACCGCAAGTTACGCGGACGCCGTTGCCGACTGGATGGTCCACACCCGACACACGTTGGCCCGGACCCTCGCCGAGCTGCTCGGCTCGGCCGAGGCGGTGCTCGTGGTGACGGCCGACCACGTCGCCGGACCGCCCGCCGAGCCGGCCGCCGCCGCTGCCGAGATCGGCGCCCGGGTGCTGGCCACCGTCGAGCAGGCGCGGGAGCGGGCGTACGCGGTGCTGCACCGGTGGGCGCCCGAGCTGACCGGCCTGCCCTACCCGACGCCGACCGGGGTCGGTACGGGCAGGTTCGACACCACCACCAGGGTCGGCGGCTGACCGTCCCGCCACCGTGGCCGGTGTCGATCGATCCGGCCGAAAAAGGGTGGGGGAGTTAACGCTCACTTGGACGTAGGGTGGACGCATGGGGATGCTGTGTGCGGTTAGCTTCACCCGGTACGGGCGTCTCTACTACCTCGACCCGGGCGAGTTGCGGCCGGCGGTCGGAGACCGGGTGCTGGTCCCCACCGACGACGGCCCCGAGGTCGCCGAGTGTGTCTGGGCGGCCCAGTGGGTCAGCGAGGAGACCGACGGATTCCCCCGCCTGGTCGGCATCGCCGGTGAGTCCGACCTGCGCCGCGACGAGCTCCAACGCAAACGCAAGGCGGAGGCGAAGGTGGCCGCCAAGCGGCTGATCCGGGAGCACGCGCTGCCGATGAAGGTGATCGCCGTCGACCACGTACTCGAATCGAGTGCCGGCACCTCGTCCGGCTCCCGTACGACCATCTACTTCACGGCGCCGCACCGGGTCGACTTCCGTTCCCTGGTCCGTGACCTCGGCGCCACCCTGCACTGCCGGGTCGAGCTGCGCCAGCTCTCGGCCCGGGACTCGGCCCGGGTCCAGGGCGGAATCGGTTCCTGCGGGCGTGACCTGTGCTGCGCCACCTTCCTGACCGACTTCGAACCGGTCACCATCCGGATGGCGAAGGACCAGGACCTGCCTCTCAACCCGTTGCGCATCTCCGGTGCGTGCGGTCGGCTGATGTGCTGCCTGAAGTACGAGCACCCGCTGTACCAGAGCTTCCAGGCGTCCGCCCCGGCGATCGGGACGCGGGTCGAGACCCCCGAGGGGAACGGTCGGGTGGTCGGGCACAGCGTGCCCCGCGACTCGGTGGTGGTCCGGATGGACGCCGACGGCTCGCGTACGTCGTGCAGCCGCGCCTCGGTCTGCGGCTCGCGTCAGGCGCACGAGGAGCGCTACGCGTAGCGGGCTAGCCGTGCGTGGCGTAGCGGGCTCCTCGTTCGCGTTCAGCGCAGGACGATCGGTGGTTCGGCGAGCCGGGCGCGCAGTGGCCGCTTCGGGACCAGCCACGAACTCTCCGGGCGCTCATCCGGGCCGACCTGCCACTCGTGGGCTACCCGGTCCACCGCGACCGGGTAGATGGTCAACGTGCCATCCTCGGCGAAGTGCATCCGCAGGAAGCTCTTCGCGTCCTCGATGCCCTGTCCGGCGAAGAGTTCGTTCAGGTTGACCCCGAACGCGCCGGCCACCAGCAGGTACGTGGCGGTGAGCTGGCTCGCCACCAGCCCGACGACCGGCCCGTAGAAGAGCGCGGCGGTCGCCGCCGGCAACGGCCACGGCCAGTCCCGGAAGGGCAGTTGGAGCCAGAGCCAGGCACCGAGCGCGCCCAGGGCGATGTGGGCGACGCCGTGACCGACGCCGAGCAGGTAGTGCCGGATCTGGCGCTTGCTGCTCGCCGTCGGCGGCTTGGCGAACAACGCCGTGGCGCCCAGCACGACCACCAGCATGATCACCAGTGGGATGCTGAACAGGCCCTGGTCGGTGGAGCTGGCCCGTTGCGTGGCCACCCCGGCGATCGGCAGCATCAGCAGCACGTGCAGGGCGCCGAGCAGGGTCACGAAGCCGGGGTTGCGGAACGGCAGCCGGCCGAAGATGCCCCAGCCGTAGCGGCGGGAGCGGGCCGGCTCGGGGTAGCGCCCGGCAAGGTCGTACTCGCGGGTCTCGCTGGCCCTGCGGGCGAGCGTGTCCCGGGGCGGCACCTCGATCCGCTCCGGCAGGTGATGGGTCGGGTAGAGGTAAGCGCCGCCGCCACCACAGTGGATGAGCTGGCGCTCGGCGCTGGCGTAGCGGGCGTAGTGGTGCAGGTCGCCGGAGAGGATGAGCCGGACCTTGGCGCCGCTCGGACCGAGCACGGTACGGACGAAGTAGTCCACGGACTCGTACGCCTTGGGGTTGTCCACCGCCTTGACCCAGCTCGGCGCCGGCACCGAGATGATCACCTTGGCGTCGGGGCCGAGTTCGGCGGCGGCCTGCTCGAAATAGCGCAACTGCGGATCGTCCAGGTACGTCCCGGACTGCTCGTCGAGCGCGAAGAGCCACCAGTCGGCCGGCAGCGCGACGGCGAAGTAGGAACGGGCCTGCGGCGTACGCCAGCCGCCGATGTCGCCGTCCCGGGAGCGGGCGAACAGGCGCAGGAACGCGGTCAGACCGTCGTACCAGTCGTGGTTGCCGGGGATGGCGTAGAGGCTCGGCGCCGGACCCTCGGCCGGGGCGCACGGCAGCGCCGCCTGGTACGGCCCCTTGAACCGGTTCTCGTACGCGTCGCTGCTCGCCGTCGGGTAGACCTGGTCGCCGCCCATCATCAGCATCTGCCCCCGGGGCAGCCGACGATCGTCCAGCACGAGTTCCGGTTGGGCCAGCAGGTACGCCACCGAGTAGGTCGCGTCGAACCCGTCACCCAGGTCGGCCACGAAGTCCAGCCAGAGCTCACCACCGGTCTCCGGCTCCCGGTAGATCTCGCTGGGCAGCGAGTTCTGCAACTCGCGTTTGTCCAGATAGGCGCCGAAGAGCAGCGCCAGCAGCGTACGCAGACCGGTGCTGATCAGCAGTAACGGCGCCAGCCAGGGCACCGGTCGAGCCGGGGTGAAGCCGAGTTCCTGCGGATCGAGGCTGCGCGGCCGGGGCGGCACAGGAGCTTGCACGACACCGTCCGTCCCTGCCGGACTCGCCGTCTCCCCCTGCCCTCCCCGCGCGTCTCCCCGCTCTCCCCGATCTCCGTGCTCTCCCCGATCTCCGTGCGCGTCAATCACGCGACGGAAGCATAGCCGGGAGTCGCTGCGTCCGCTGTCCGAACCGCGACCCATATCCCCTCCCCGCCGATCTAGGGCTAATCGTCACTAGTTGATCTACATCCGCGTTGATTTGCCCTAGATCGACGAGGCGGGGGAGGGGGTCGGGGGAGGGGGCAGGGGTGGTGGGGTGGGGTGGGGGAAACCCGGGTGAGGGGGTGGTGGGGCGTGCCGTATGCTCGACGGGCGTTGCCGCCTTAGCTCAGTCGGCTAGAGCGACGCACTCGTAATGCGTAGGTCGACGGTTCGATTCCGTCAGGCGGCTCCAGGGATCAGGCCCTGACCAGTGGAAATGCTGGTCAGGGCCTGATCTTTATCCATGGGGTCTCGAGTCGCCCCCGAGGTAGCCCTGGAAACCGTCCTTTTGTCAACAGACTTGGCATTACGGGACATATCGGGTGACCGTTGTTGTCTGTTTGGTTGTGGCCCGGTTCGGCTTGCGGTCTCACTGTTATTTGACCGGGCGTTCTGGAATCGCGTAACGTCTTTTTGTGGCCAGGACCAAGGAATTCGATCCGGACGCCGCGCTCCAGTCGGCACTCGAACTGTTCTGGCGGCGCGGCTACGAGGCGACGTCGGTGGCGGATCTCGTCCAGCATCTCGGTATCGGTCGCGCGAGCATCTACGCGACCTTCGGCAGTAAGCGTGAGCTCTATCTGAGGGCCATGGACCGGTACGCCGAGATGCGTGACCCGCTCCTGCTGGTCGAGTTGTCCCAACCGGGTCCCGCGCTGCCCGTGGTGCGAGCGGTGGTGCGCCGTTTCGCCGCAGAAGCCACCTCTCCGGCGGTGCGGCGCAACGGCTGCTTCATCACCAACACCGCGGCTGAACTCGCCCCGCACGACCCGGCGGCGGCCCGCCGGGTCGAGATCAGCTGGGATCACCTCGAAACCCCACTGCACTCCGCGCTCGTACGGGCTCAGGCCCAGGGTGAGCTTGCCGAGGGTCGTGACCCGCGCGCGCTGGCCCGCATGCTGCTCGTCCTGCTCCAGGGCGTACGGGTCGTCGGCAAGGCGTCGGGCGATCCCGCCCGGGTCCGGGGCGCGGTCGAGCAGGCGCTGGCCCTGCTCGACTGATCCGCAGGGGAGCCGTCGGCCCCCTTTTTGTATGCCCAAATAATGAACTGATCGTTCTGTTATTCGGAGGAAGGCGTGACCGCAGCAGCCGCAGGAGTGACGGTTTTCGGCCTCCGGGGCCCGGCCGCCGTCGTGGCCCCTCCTGCTCCGTCGAACGAAGTAGTCCGTCACCCAAGGGAGTCACCGAAATGAACCGCTTCACCGGCAAGACCGTGCTCGTCACCGGTGCCGGCTCCGGCCTCGGCCGCGCGATCGCGCTCGCCTTCGCCACCGAGGGCGCATCCGTGGTCGTCGCGGGACGCACCCCGGCTCCGCTGGCAAAGACGGTCGGTCTCATCCGGGCCACCGGCGGCACGGCCACCGCCGTCACCGCCGACGTCACCGACTCCGCCCAGCTCCAGAACCTCGTACGCGAGAGCGTCACCCGCTTCGGCGGACTGGACATCGCGGTCAACAACGCCGGGGTACTGCGCGGCACCGTACCCGTCGGGGAGGTGGACGAGGAGGACTGGGACCTGGTGCTGCGGACCAACGTCACCGGCGTCTGGCTGGCGATGAAGCACGAGATCGCCCACATGAAGGAGCACGGCGGCGGCGCCATCGTCAACATCTCCGCCAACCTCGGCGCACACCGGCGGATCCCGAACGCCGCCGCGTACATCACCTCGAAGGCGGCGGTCTCCGCCCTGACCCGTGCCGCCGCTCTCGACCACATCCATCAGAACATCCGCATCAACGCGGTCAGCCCCGGCGCCTCCGCCGCTCCCATGTCGCTGCGGCCCGGCGAGACCGAGGCCGAGCGCGCCGAGCGGATGAAGACCGAAAACCCGCTCGGCCGGGTAGCGGAGGCCGAGGAGGTGGCGGCAGCGGTGCTCTACCTCGCATCTCCGGCAGCCGGCGCGGTGGTGGGCAACGACCTGGTCATCGACAGTGGGGCCTCGGCCTGACGGTCCGTAGGCCCGCACTGCGAAAGCCTCGCGCTGGCCAGCACGAGCTGTTGTGTAGGAGGAGCCGTGACCAGGCAACATGTCGGGTCACGGCCGCTTCTGCACGATCGTCGCGCGGGGTCCGTGCCACGGCGGCGCGCGGACGCGGGCGCCGACGGCAGGTTTGCCGACCTCCGGTCCGGGGTACGGGCCCAGCGCGGGAAAGCCCCGCGGGAGCCTGGGAGGCGGCCATGGAAAGCCGGATCAAGTCACTGGGTCATCCGGTGCACCCGATGCTGGTCATGTTCCCGGTCGCGCTCTTCGTGACCGCGGTGATCTTCGACTTCGCCGACATCGTCGGTGGTCCCAGATTCCTGGGTGAGGTGGCGTACTGGAACATCCTGATCGGGCTGATCGGCGGCGTACTCGCGGCGGCGGTCGGCGCGGTCGACCTGCTGGCGATCCCCGGCGGGACCCGGGCCAAACGGATCGGGATCAGCCACGCGGCGGTCAACCTGGCGGTGATCCTGCTCTTCGCCGCCATCTGGGCGGTACGCATGGCCGCCGACGAGCGCGGTGCCGGTGGCGCGATCTTCGCGATCGAGGTGGTGGCCCTCGCCGGGGTCGGTCTCGGTGCCTGGTTCGGCGGTGAGCTTGTCGACCGGCTCGGGGTCGGGGTGGACACAAACGCCGGTCTGAACGCCCCCAGTTCGTTGAGTTCCGCCCCGGCGGACCAGATGGGCCGGATGGGGGACGCGAGATGAGTCAGCCGGTGCAGGCAGGGCTGGACCGGGGTCGGGAGGCGATGGCCGGCGGCCTGGACCGGGGTCGGGAGGCGATGGCCGGCGGCCTGGACCGGAGCCGGGAAGCGGTGACCGGGCTGCGGGCGTTCCGCGCCGAGCTGGGCCGCAGGGTCAGTTCGGCCCTCTCCGGGGTCACCGGCGGCCCGCCCGAGGTCGAGTTGGTCGACGGCGACGACGGCTGGTACGTCGTCGCCCGGCTGCCCGGCGTCGCCCCGGAAGAGGTGGCGCTCGAGATCGACGGTCGCGACCTGTGCGTACGCGCTCGCTCCGAGCAGGAGGTCAACGCGGACCGGGCCGGGCTGCCCGGCACCGGCTCCCGGGCGCGGGCCTTCGAACACCGGCTGCGCCTGCCGGGCGAGGCGGACCTGGACCGGATCGACGCGGTGATGGACCACGGGCTGCTCACCGTCGCCATCCCGAAGTCGGAGCGGTCCGGGGGACGCCGGACGATCACGATCGGCCGCCGTTATCCGTCGAACCAGCCCACCGTCGGCACGATCAGCGGCAACCCGAACGACGGCCGGGTCGACGGCAACAGCACCACCATGCCGGCCGGTGCCGCCGCGCGTCGGGTCGGCGAGGCAGCGGTGACCGCCGGTGCCTCGGCCCGGTCCAGCGGTGGCCTCACCCGGGGCACCAGTGACCCGGCCGCCGACCGGGAACTGCACCAGCCGGAGGCGGGGTCGAGTCAGCCCGTACGTCGCCGTCACGGCTGAGCGGCGTACGGGAAGATGGTCGGACGGGTACGGGACCTGGTGCCGGACGTCGAGCGGATCGCCGTACTCCGGGCCAACGCCCTGGGTGATTTTATTTTCGCGCTGCCCGCGCTGGAGGCGCTGCGGGCCGGCTACCCCGACGCCGAACTGGTTCTGATCGGCGCGCCCTGGCACGCGAAGCTGCTCGCGGAGCGGCCCGGACCGGTGGACCGGGTGCTGGTGGTGCCACCGGCCGAGGGGATCCGGGAGGCTGGGCCGGACGAGCCGCCACCGTCGGCCGGAACCATGGCGGACTGGCTCGCCGCCGCCCGCCGGGAGAGGTTCGACCTGGCGCTGCAGATGCACGGGGGCGGCGGTAACTCGAACCCGATCGTCGCCGGAATGGGCGCCCGGATCACCGCCGGGCTGCGCGCCGAGGGTGCCCCGGAACTCGACCGCTGGCTACGGTACGTCTTCTACCAGCCCGAGGTCTTCCGCTACCTGGAGGTAGCCGGACTGGTCGGGGCCAGCCCGGCCACGGTGACGCCACGGCTGCACGTGACCCCCACCGACCTGGCCGAGGCCCGTTCCGTGGTCGGTGAGCCGGGTCGGGACCACCCCAGGATCGCCCTGCACCCGGGTGCCAGCGACCCTCGGCGGCGCTGGCCGGCGGAACGGTTCGCCGAGGTCGCGGACGCCCTGGCGGCAGACGGGTACGAGGTCTTCGTCACCGGCACCGCGCAGGAGCGGGACCTGGCCGACCAGGTGGTGGCCGCCGCGCGTACCCCGGTCAGGTCGCTCGCCGGGGAACTCTCCCTCGGCGGGCTGCTCGGCTTCTACACCGACTGTGCCGTGGTGGTGGCGAACGACACCGGTCCGGTGCACGTCGCCGCCGCCGTCGGTACGCCCACGGTCGGCATCTTCTGGGTCGGCAACCTGATCAACTGCGCTACACCGCTGCGCGCCCGGCACCGGCCGATCGGCTCCTGGACGATCCACTGCCCGGAATGTGGCGTCGACTGTAGCCGGGGCATCTATCCGGCCCGGCCCGGCGCCGGAGACTGCGCGCACCGGGTCTCGTTTGTCACCGACGTACCGGTGGTCGAGGTGCTGGAGGCAATCACCGACCTTGAGGTGTAAGGAAGGGCCCCTTATTAACGCTATGCGTTAATAAGGGGCCCTTCCTTACACCTCAAGTGGGTTCGAGGGCGGCTTGGGTGGGTAGGGAGGCGGCCTCGGGTTCCAGGGACTCGGGCTGTGGCTCCAGGGTCACCGTCGCCTCGTCGTCGGACTGCTCGGCCAGGACGATCTCCCACGCCTCGACCGGCCGGTCGGTGACCGTGGTCGGCGCCTCCAGGTGGTACGCGCCGCTGGGCAGGATGCCGGCGCCACCGTACCGGCCCATCACGGCGAGCTGCGCGGCCACGTCCTCGCCCTGGTGCTTCTCCGGCAACCGGTGCCAGAAGTCGAAGCCGCCCGAGTCGTGCAGCCTGGCCCGGTCGTAGAGCACGCAGCCACCGATCCAGGAGACCTTGTACGCCCGCCACTGCCCCGGCGCCAACCCGACCGTCTCGGTGACGTGCAGCAGGTTCGCGGCCGGGTGGATCCGGGCCCGGTCCCATTCCGGTGTGCCGGGACGGATCTCCTCCGGTATCGGCCGCCCGTCCCACTCCTGGTAGTGCCGATGGGTCTCCGGGCGTACGTCATCCACATAGGACAGTCCGTGCACCGCGTTACCGACGAATCCGCAGCCCAGCTCCTGGATCGCGTCGACCAGTCGGGCGACCGCGTCCGGTTCCAGCCAGACGTCGTCGTCGAGGAAGAGCACGTACCGGGCCCGTGACTGGTCGAGCAGGTACGCCCGGTGTTCGGCCAGCCCGCGCCGGGGCAGCCGCCGGGTGAGCAGCACCGGATGTCCCCGGTGACGCAGTACGCGTACGGTCGCCGCCACCGCCGGTTGGCTCCACGGCGGTCCGCCGCCGGACTGGTCGCTGACCACCACGCCGAACCCGTCCGGTCCGGTCTGACTGGCCAGTCCGGCCAGCGTGACGGCGAGTTCGGCCGGCCGGTTCCGGGTCGGAACGAGCACGTCCAGCAGCCGGTCGGTACGGAACTCCGCCGCGTCGTCCGATGCCAGCGGCCGGTTCACGACGACGGCCGGTTCACGACGACGGCCGGTTCATGACGGACTGCCGGTGAGAAATGGTCCCTGGCTCCCGCTTTCCGTCCCCGCCGGGTCGGTAGCCCGTGCTGCCGGGTCGGTAACCCGTGCTGCCGGGTCGGTAACCCGTGCTGCCGGATCGGCGACCCGTGCTGCCGGGTCGGTGGGCTGGGGGGTGGTCGACTGGGCGCGGATTCGGTCGATGATGGCCGAGGTGGAGCGGTCCGGGACGTAGCCGAGGGTGCGGACCTGGCCGCCGAGACGGCGTACCAGGGGGGCCTCCGGGACCATCTCGGGTGGGTAGTCGCCGCCCTTGACGTACACGTCGGGACGGACGGTCTCGATCAGGGCGGCCGGCGAGTCCTCCTCGAAGACCACCACGTGGTCCACGCAGGCGAGCGCGGCGAGCACGGCGACCCGGTCCTCGACCGGGTTGACCGGCCGGTCGGCGCCCTTGAGCCGCCGTACGCTGTGGTCCGAGTTCACCGCCACCACCAGCACGTCGCCGAGCGTCCGGGCCTGGTCGAGGTAACGGACGTGGCCCCGGTGCAGCACGTCGAAACAGCCGTTGGTGAAGACCACCGACCGCCCCTCGCGCCGGTGCCGGGCGATCAGCGCGTCGAGTCCGCCGTGGTCGACCACCGACGGCGGGTGCGCCGCGTCGTCGGTTGAGCCGAGGGCGGAGAGCAGGTCCTCGCGTACGCAGACACAGGTGCCCGTCCCCGCCACGGTTGTCGTCGCGGCGAGTTGGGCCAGTTGGGCGGCGGTCGGCAGCGGCGCCCCGGCGGCCAGGGCCAGGGTCATCGCGGCCAGGTACGCGTCTCCGGCACCGACCGCGTGGCTGGCCGGAACCGGGGTGGTGTGGCTGCGGCGGTGTTCCCCATCGGCCCCGCCGACGATCGCCCCGTCGGTGTCCAGGGTCACCGCCACCACGTCCGCGCCGGTACGTTCCCGGATCTCGGCGAGCCGGGCGCGGGCCACTCCCGCCCGGTCGGTGTGGTCACGGCTACCTTCCTCGGTGAAGCCCGTCCGGCGTTCCGGCAGTGGCGGCACCACGGCCGTGGTCATCACCGTAGGTGTGTCCAGTGTCGACACGTCGGACGTCGACACGTCGGACGTCGACACGTCGGACGTCGACACGTCGGACGTCGACACGTCGGACGTCGACACGTCGGACGTCGACACGTCGGACGTCGGCACGTCGGACGTCGGCACGTCCGGCACCTGGGGGCCGGTCTGCTCGGCCTCCGGCGCGGGCGCGTTCAGCAGTCGGGTCGCCTCGGCAAAGCTCGGTGTCACCACGGTCGGGGCGAGTCCACGCCAGTAGGCCAGGTCGTGCGCGTCCAACGCGACCGTGCCGAACAGGTCGCGATGTTCCACCAGCCAGCCCCGGATCGGCTCGGGCAGCGCGCCCAGCCCGTAGTCGCAGATGACCAGCGTCGGCGGGTGCCCGGTCACCTCGTGCAGTTCCTCGGTGGCGCTGGCCAGCGCGGCGAGCAGGCGCTGCACCCCGTCGGCGCAGAGTCGGTCGTCGCGGTCGCCCTCGTCCTCGCGTACCAGGATCTGGTCGGCGGCGAGCAGGCGACGTTTCACCGGCGTGCTCCGGCCGGTCTGCGAGACCGTACGGTCCCAGACCCCGGCCCGGTCCAGGCAGTCGTGCAACTCGTCGCCGGCCACGTCCGCGCCGACCGGTGCCACCAGCGCGGCCCGGCCGCCGAGCGCGCTCAGGTTGACGGCGGTGTTCGCGGCGCCACCGGCGGCGGTGATCCGGCGCCGCAGGGTGAGTACGGGAGCCGGCGCCTCGCGGCAGAGCCGGTCGGAGTCGGCGAACCGCCACTCGTCGAGCATCGCGTCGCCGACCACCAGTACGCCGCGTCCGAGCCAGCTCTCCACCACGTCGGCGAGTCGCCGTTCCTCTTCCGCTCCGATCGCCATACCGGCGGGTCCCCACTGTGCCCGGCGCCAAACCGGAGCGGTACGCGCACCGGGGGAGGTCTGGTGCCGTTCGTGCCCTAACGCGTCACTCGGCACCGCTCACCCGGGGTGTCCGGTCATCCCCGGCTGGCGGCGGGGGTGGCAGGGGAGGCGGCGGCCCAGGCGGCGTCCTCGGCCTCCTTGCGGGCCAACCCCTCGCGCCCGTCGTAGCGGAGGAAGCTGGGCAGCGCGGCGGCCAGGACGACCGTGCCGACGACACAGAGCAGTCCGCCGGAGACGATCGAGCCGTTCACGCCGAGCCAGCGGGCGGCCAGCCCGGAGCGCAACTGCCCCAGCAGCGGGCCGGTCGAGTAGGAGAGCATCTCGATCCCGGCCAGCCGGCCGCGCAGGTGGTCGGGGATGGTCTGGTTCCAGATGATCATGCGGAACAGTCCGGAGACCATGTCGGCGGCACCGGCCAGGGCGAGCAGCAGCAGTGCCAGCCAGAGCGAGTCGACCAGCCCGAAGGCCAGGATCGCCAACCCCCAGGCACCGGCCGCGAGCACCACCATCAGGCCGTGCCGGTGCACCTGCCGGGTCCAGCCCGAGCCGAGCGTGGCGAGCAGCGAGCCGACCGCCGGGGCGGCGTAGAGCAGCCCGAGTACGGCCGGTCCGCCGAGTTTGCCGGCCATGAACGGGTAGAGCGCCTGCGGCATGCCGAAGAACATCGCGTTGATGTCGACCAGGTAGGTGCCGAGCAGTTCGGGGCGGCTGCGCGCGTACCGCAGGCCGGTCAGCACCGAACGTACCGACGGGCGGTCGGCGGCCGGCGGTGGCGGGACCGCCCGGACCCAGGCCAGGCAGGCGAGCGAGACGGCGAAGGTGGCCAGGTCGATCGCGTACACCCAGACCAGATCGACCGAGGCGATCAGCACCCCGGCCAGGGCGGGACCGGCGAGCTGGGCGACCTGCATCCGGAGCGAGTTGAGCGCGCTCGCCGCCGGGATCTCGGCCGGGGTGACCAGTCTCGGCGTGAGCCCTTCCATCGCCGGGCGCTGCAACCCGTCCACCGCCGCAGTCAGCCCGGCGACCAGGTAGAGCAGCCATAGGTGGGGCTGGTCGGAGAGCGCGTTGAGCAGCAGCACGCCGCAGAGCAGGGTGAGCCCGACCTCGCCGCCGAGCACCAGTCGGCGCCGGTCCAGGTAGTCGGCGAGGGCACCGCCGACAAAGCCCATCACCAACAGGGGTACGAGTTCGACCACCCCGAGCAGGCCGACCAGCAGCGGATCCTTTGTCATCTCGTACACCTGGTACGGCACGGTCACGTAGGTGATGAAGGAACCGAAACCGGAGACCCCGGCGGCGGAGAAGACCAGCCGGAAGTCCCGGGAGGTACGCAGTGGCGTGAGGTCCAACGCCAGGCGCCGGAACAGGCTGGTGGTCACCCGCGGATGGTGCCGGATCGCTTGGGCGGCGTCGACCGGGTTTTGCCAGCCGGGTCGTGTTTTGTCCCGGAGGGTCGAGTTTTGTTTCGCTGGGCCGAGTGGGTTTGCCCCTGCCGGAAGAAGCATGTTCCGGGCTGGTGGGGGGAGAAAGCAGGATGACGACCGCCCCGAGCGCCCGGCCGGCGCTGAATCCCCGGCAGATCCGGCTGCTGATGACCGGCCTGATGCTGGGCATGCTGCTGGCCGCGCTGGACCAGACGATCGTGGGTACGGCCCTGCCGACCATCGTCGGCGAGCTGGGCGGGATCAACCACTACTCGTGGGTGGTCACCGCGTACCTGCTGGCGTCGACCGCCTCGACCCCGCTCTACGGCAAGACCGCCGACCTGTTCGGCCGCCGGCCGGTCTTCCTCTTCTCGATCGGGACCTTCCTGCTCGGCTCGGTGCTGGCCGGGATCTCCCAGGACATGACCCAGTTGATCATCACCCGGGCGATCCAGGGGCTGGGCGCCGGCGGTCTGCTCACGCTGGCCTTCACCATCATCTCGGACGTGGTGTCGCCCCGCGAACGCGGTCGTTACCAGGGGCTCTTCGGTGCGGTCTTCGGCATCGCCTCGGTCGCCGGCCCGCTGCTCGGCGGCTACTTCGCCGAGCACAACTGGCGCTGGATCTTCTACATCAACGTGCCGTTGGCGATCGTCGCGATCGTGGTCTGCTACTACGTCATGCGGCTGATCCCGTTCGCCCGGCGCCGGCACGCCATCGACTGGCTCGGCGCGCTGCTGCTGGTGGCCGGGGTGAGCGCGATCCTGCTCGCGCTGAGCTGGGGCGGCAACGAGTACGCCTGGGCGTCGCCGCTCATCCTCGGGCTCTTCGCGGCCGGCGCGGTGCTCACCGCCCTGTTCATCGTGCAGGAGGCCCGGGTCGACGAGCCGATCCTGCCGATCGGACTGTTCCGGCGGCGTACGTTCGCGTTGCTCAACAGCGCCGGCTTCATCCTCGGTCTGGTGATGTTCGGGTCGATCATCTTCATCCCGCTCTACCTGCAACTGGTCAAGGGCGCGTCGCCGACCAACAGCGGTCTGCTGATGCTGCCGATGATGGCCGGGATCATCGTCACCTCGGTCCTCGCCGGGCGGGCGATCAGCCAGATCGGGCGGTACAAGTGGTTCCCGGTGGCGGGGGCGCTGATGCTGGTGCTCGGCCTGCTGCTGTTCACCCAGTTGCAGGTCACCACCACGCTCTGGCTGGCCTTCCTCTACATGGTGATCATCGGCATCGGGCTCGGGCTCAGCATGCAGGCGCTGATTCTCGGCGTGCAGAACTCGGTGGACGTACGCGACCTCGGTGCGGGCACCTCGGCGATCACGTTCTTCCGGTCGCTGGGCGGATCGTTCGGGGTGGCGATCCTGGGCACCCTGCTCTCCACCCGGCTGACCGGCGGGCTCACCGACCGGTTGCCGGCCGCGCTCTCCGAGTTGCCGCCGGAGCAGCGGGCACCGATCGACCCGAGCACCTTCTCGATCAACGAGCCGGCGAAGATCATGGCGTTGCCGGATCCGCTCCGGGCGGCGGTGCAGGAGAGCTTCGTCAGCGCGCTGCACCTGGTCTTCCTGGTCGCCGGGCTGATCGCGGTGGTCGGTCTGGTGCTCAGTCTGCTGGTGCCGAACGAGGAACTGCGCGGGCCGGCGCCGGAGAACCGGTCCGGCAAGTCGCTGGAGGAGGAGACCCACGACGAGGCCGCGATCGACATGGAGTCCCGGACCCAGACGTACCTCTGACCGTCCGGCTACTTCAGGACCAGTTGGCCGGTCCGTTCGAACACGGCCAGGTCGTCCAGGGTCTCCAGCACGGTCGGGGAGATCGGGGCCGGCAGGCTGCGGGGCGGGAAGAAGCCCGCGTTGGTGGTCTCGTCGGTGCTGGTCAGCAACTCGCCGGACCAGGTGTCGACCCGGAACGCGACCACGAAGAGCTGGTACGTGTCGCCGTACATGTTGGTGAAGGTGCGGTCCGGCCCGGTGTAGAAGGCAAACGGGGTGACCGCCTCGGCGCGCAGCCCGGTCTCCTCCCACACCTCGCGCGCCACGCAGTCGCTGATCGACTCGCCCAGCTCCATGGCGCCGGCCGGCATCGCCCAGTCGCCGTTGTCCGAACGCTCGATCAGCAGGACCTGACCCGCCGCGTCCCGAACCACGCCCCGGGCGCCGACGAACATCAGGGTCCGGTCGCCGGCCAGGGTCCGGAGTTGACCGAGGTAGGACTCGGCCCACGAAATGCTGCTCATCCGATCACTCTAGGACAGCGGACGCCGCCGTCGTGCCGGCTACGCCGGGTGCGCGGCCGGCGGGACGGACGACCGGAGCCGTCGGCTTAGCGGATGATCGGAACGGGAACGCGCGAGGGTTTCCAAAATGTGAACTGGGACACTAGTTTGTGTCACATGCGAAGCACCATGATGGACACTCCCCTCCAGGTCTCGCGGATTCTCGAACACGGCAGCACGGTGCACGGCGGCTCCGAGGTGGTGACCTGGACCGGTGCCGACGCGCCCGGCGGACCGAGCCGGCGGATGACGTACGCCGAGGTCGGTGCCGCCGCCGCACAACTCGCGTACGCACTCCGCGACGACCTCGGGGTGACCGGGGACCAGCGGGTCGCCACGTTCATGTGGAACAACAACGAGCACCTGGTCGCCTACCTCGCCGTACCGAGCATGGGGGCGGTGCTGCACACCCTCAACCTGCGGCTCTTTCCCGACCAGGTCGCCTACATCGCCAACCATGCGGGGGACCGGGTGATCCTGGTCGACTCCACCCTGATCCCGCTGCTGGCCCGGGTGCTGCCCGAGCTGACCACCGTCGAGCACCTGGTGGTGGTCGGGGGCGGTGATCCCACGCCGCTGGTCGAGGCGGCTGCCGCCGGCGGGCGGACGGTCGGCGTACACCACTGGGCCGACCTGCTGCGGGACAAGCCGCAGCGGTACGACTGGCCGGAGCTGGACGAGCGCGACGCCGCCGCCCTCTGCTACACCTCCGGCACCACCGGCCACCCCAAGGGCGTCGCCTACTCGCACCGGTCGATCTGGCTGCACTCGATGCAGATCTGCATGGCGGAGGGCTTCGGCCTCGGCCCGACCACCCGTGAACTGGCCATCGTGCCGATGTTCCACGCCATGTCCTGGGGCATCCCGTACGCCGCGCTGATGTCCGGCGCCTCGCTGATCATGCCGGACCGGTTCCTCCAGGGCGGCCCGATCGCCGAGATCATCGCCGCCGAACGGCCCACCCTGGCCGGCGCGGTGCCGACCATCTGGAACGACCTGCTCGGACACCTGGACGCCAACCCGGTGGACACCTCCTCGCTGACCGAGGTGATCGTCGGCGGGTCGGCCTGCCCGCCCGCGCTGATGCACGCGTTCGCGCAGCGGCACCGGATCGACGTGATCCACGCCTGGGGCATGACCGAGATGTCGCCGCTCGGCTCGGTGGCCCGTCCTCCGGCCGGCGTCTCCGGCGACGAACTCTGGCGATACCGCTACACCCAGGGGCGGCTCCCGGCGGCGGTACGGGCCCGGATCGTCGGCCCGACCGGCGAGCCGATGCCCGCCGACGGCACGGCGGTCGGCGAGCTGGAGGTCCGTGGCCCCTGGGTCACCGCCGGGTACGTCGGCGAGGACGAACCCGACCCGGAGAAGTTCCGGGACGGGTGGCTGCGTACGGGTGACGTCGGGACCCTCTCCCCGGACGGCTACCTGGTCCTCACCGACCGGGCCAAGGACGTGATCAAGTCCGGCGGGGAGTGGATCTCCTCGGTCGAGTTGGAGAACCACCTGATGGCCCACCCGGCGGTACGCGAGGCGTGCGTGGTGGGGGTGCCGGACGAGCGCTGGGACGAGCGTCCGCTCGCCGCCGTGGTGCTGCACGAGGGCGCCGCCGCGACCGCGACCGAGCTGCGCGACTTCCTGGCCGGACACGTGGCGAGCTGGCAGTTGCCCGAGCGCTGGACCTTCGTCCCCGAGGTGCCGAAGACCAGCGTCGGCAAGTTCGACAAAAAACGGATCCGCTCGACCCACGCCGCCGGCACCCTGGCCGTCCAGTACCTCACCTGACCCGGTCCCCTGCTTGAATGGACCCCCATGGACGCGGGTGGGGTGGTTCGGCGGGTCAGGACGGCTGCGGGGGAGGCGGTCGCGGCCGCTGGTGCCCGGGATGCGCAGGGGTACGAGCGGGCCGCCACGGAGCTGTCGACCCGTAACCCCGAGCAGGTCGGCCTGGTGCTCGGCGTGGTGGTCAGGATGTTGCTGGAGGAGGTGCATCCCGACGGGCTGGACAGCGACGACCTTCAGGTGGTGCTGAAGCGGTGTGTCGGCGGCGCGCTCGGCTGGCTGCCGGAGCTCGACCCGACCGTGCTGGTGCTGCTCCTGACCGCCGCGCTCGGCGTACACCCCTCGGAGGAGGAGGCGCCGCCGGTCGACGCGGCGGCGATGGCCCGGCACGCGCCGCTGCTTGTCGCCGACCTGCTCGCGGTCACCGGTCGTCCGCTCGCCGACTACCTGGACGCGGCGCTGGCCGAGATCTTCGTCGCCCAGACGATGGACCTGCCGTAGCTTCCCGGCCCGCCCGGGACGGCCGGTTCCCGGCTCAGCCCGTGGCGGCGGCGAGCCGGCGACGCAGCCCGGTCGCGCTCTCCGCGTCCGTACGCAGGACCACCCGCAACCGCCGCCCCGGCTCCCGCGCCACCGTCCCGAGTACGGCCAGCAGGATGCCGAGCTGCGCGGGCGGTTCGTCGGCGAGCAGGTCGGCGGCGTCGGTCACCACCAGCGTCAGCGGCCCGGTGTCGGTGAGGTCGCGCAGGCAGTCGAAGAGCGCGTCCCAGTTGTGGCCGAAGTAGTCGGGAAACGACAGTGCCACCGCCCAGCCGGCGAACAACCCGGCCCGGGTACGGCTCCCGGTCCCGTCGACCACCAGCGCGTCGGTCGGCGGTGCAGCGTCGGTCGGCGGTGGCGAGCCGGTGGACGGTGCCGAGCGAGTCGGCGGTGGCGAGCCGGTCGACACCGTCAGCCACGACGGGAGTTCACCCTCTGACATCACTGTCCCTTGGATCGAGCGGGGCCCGTCGGGCCGGACGACTTCCGCCCGGCCCGACGGTACGCCCAGGTCAGAGCCGGTAGAAGTCGGCGTAGTGGTTCGGCGTGAACCAGGTTGCGCCGGTCGCCTTGTTCACCACGATCCGGTACGCGTCCCGGGCGGCGCCCTGGGTGCGGGGGTAGACGTCGTACTCGTAGTAGGTGGCGTTCGCCGGCAACTGGCCCTCGTAGTTCATGTGCCGCCCACCCGCGTAGTTGGAGAGGCCACCGCTCCAGGAGACCCAGCCACGGGTGGTGGGGAAGTTCCGGCTCGCCCAGCCGCTGCGGGCGGTACGGGCGTCCGCGCACCGGGCGATGGTGCACGAGCTGTAGACGGCGGCCGAGGCCGAGTTGGTGTGCGACGGCGCGACCACGGCCGGTCCGACCAGCATCGCGGCGATCATCGCGGTGAGCAGGGCCAGGCTGGCGAGCAGCCGCTGCGGTCGCGACCGTACGGCCGAGGGGAGAGGGGCAGTGATGGTCATCGTGGGGCCTCCAGTGCCGGTTGTCCCGCTGGGGTGTGCGGGCGTGGTCCATCCTCGGCAGTCGATGCCCGCGTGCGGTAGGGGGCAAAGGCGAAATTAATCGACGATCTACCATATGTTCTCGGTCCGGTACGAGGTTCGGGTCGCATCGCCCGGGGCCGCACGTGCGGGTCCGCCGCGTCTCCCGGCATCGGATGGCCGTAAGCTTCAATCGTTTCCCAGTGCGGGGTCCGGCGTTGTCGAGTGACCCGTACCCACGAGTTGCAGGGGGAGAGTCATGCCGGATCAGGCCGGACGCGAGAACGCCGACGAGACGGTCGAGGCCGAGTTGACCGAGGGTGCCGACCCGGCCGAGGCCGACCAGCCGGCCGAGGAGGCCGAACCCGGCTTCCTTAACCGGGCCGCCCGTCGGGCCCAGGGCAAGAGCACCACCCGGCAGCAGCCACAGTCCAAGAGCAAGAGCTTCGGTGGCCGGGGTTCGGTGCAGGGTCCGCGCCAGTGGGGCAACCGCCGCAGCGGCTGACCGACGCCCGGCCCCGAGCGACGTCGGCCGACGCCTGACCGATGAGCGGCCCGGCCGGTAGCCCGGCCGCTACACGGGCAGCTCCTCGGAGGCGCTGATCAGCACCTTGCCGATCGCCGAGTTCTCCACCGCCGCGTGGGCGTCGGCGGCCTCGGCCAGCGGGTAGAAGTGCAGGGGCAGGCCGGCGTCCGCGCCGACCCGGATGCCGCCCTGGGTGGCCGCCGTCGCCACGTCCCGCACCGCCTGCGCCTTCGCCGCCGCCGGCACCTGGTAGACGCTGACGAACTGCCAGCGGGCGTTCGGCGGCACGAGCTGCATGGCCGCCGGCAGTCGCAGGTCACTGCCGCCGTGGAACGAGTAGACCGAGACCACCCCGGCGGGCCCGAGCACCTCGATGTCGATGCCGGCGTTCTGGTCACCGGCCACCTCGACGACGGTGTCGATCCCGTGCGGGGCGATCTTCCGCACCTCCGCGACCACGTCCTGCTGCCGGTAGTTGATCACGTGGGACGCGCCCGCCGCCGCCGCGAGCTGCGCCTTTTCCGGGGTGCTCACGGTGGCGATGACGGTGGCGTCGGCCCAGCGGGCGAGCTGGATGGCGGCGTTGCCGACCGCGCCCGCGCCGCCCTGGACCAGCACCACGTGGTCGGTCAGGCTGCCGAGGTCGATGTGGCGTGGCATGAGTTCGCCGACGGTGAGGCAGCGGTGGGCGGTCAGGAACGGGATGCCGAGGACCGCCCCGACCTCGAACGGCGCCGATCCGAGCAGCACGATGTGGCTGGACGGTACGAGCACGTACTCGGCTGCCGTACCCCAGGCCCGGCCGGCGGCGGCCTCCCAGATCCACACCCGCTCGCCGACCAGGGTCGAGTCGACCCCCTGTCCGGTCGCCTCGATCACGCCCGCGCCGTCCTCGCCCGGGATCTGCCAGCCGTACGGGGGCGGACTGCCGTCGCCCGAGCGTGACTTGACGTCGGTGGGGTTGACTCCGGCCAGTGCCATCCGGACCAACACCTCGCCGGCCTCCGGTTCCGGGACCGGCTGGTCGACCAGCTCCAGCACTCCCGGATCGCCGGTGCGGGTGTAGACGGCTGCCTTCATGGTGGTCCCCCTGGCTGGCGCGGATCACCCCATTTTTCCCGCTGACGAGGTTCTTCGTAGCTGTTCCGGATTTGCCGGCCGGTCCGTCACCCACGGCATTCACGTTCGTTTCTCACGAGGGTGACCATCCGGTACGCCCATGGAGGTAAGACCCTCGCCGGACCAGCGGCCCCCTGTTTGCTGGTCGGCGGGGGTCTTTGCCTGCCCGACTTCGAGAGGAGCTTTTCCCGGCAATGAGCGAGCACCCCAACTCCCTGCCGCCGCGCGGAGAACGGTGGCTGATGCTGGCAGCGACGATCATCGGTACGGTCGCGGCCCTGGTCGCCGCGTGCGCCGGCTGCGGAAGTCTCCTGGTCAACTAGCGGGAGCGCACCTGGTGAACCCTCGGCCGGGCCGGGTCGAGGGCCATGTGCGGCGGTTCCGTTCCGGTGCGGGACCGGTGTCAGACGAGGGTGCGGCCGAGGAAGCCCCGGATGTAACCGGCGATCGGGTCGAGGGCACTCTCCAGCGCGAAGTGGCCGGCGTCGAGCAGGTGGATCTCGGCGTCCGGCAGATCGCGCTGGAAGGCGCGGGCGCCGTCCGGGCCGAAGATCTGGTCGTTGCCGCCCCACACCGCGAGCAGCGGCACCTGGGTACGCCGGAAACAGTCCTGGGCAGCCGGGTAGACGTCGAGATTTGTCTTGTAGTCCCGGAAGAACTGGAGCTGGATCTCGTCGTTGCCCGGTCGATCCAGCAGACTCTGGTCGTGCACGTAGGGGTCTGGGCTGATCAGGCTCACGTCCGGCACGCCGTGCTCGTACTGCCAGCGGATCTTGTCCGGGGTCAGTGCCGTTCGTACCGCCTGCTCCGTATCCGGTCCGGGCGCCTTCGCGTACGCGAACAGCGGAGACCAGAACGAGTCGACAAAGCCTTCCATGTACGCGTTGCCGCTCTGGGTGATGATCGCGCTGATCCGCTCGGGGTGCCGTAGGAACAGCCGCAGCGCGATCGGCGCCCCGTAGTCGTGCATGTAGACGGCGTACTTGCGAATCTTGAGCTGGTCGAGCAGCTTGTCGGTGACATCGGTGAGCGCGTCGAAGGTGTAGGGGAATTTGTCCATCTCCGGCATGGCGGAGTAGCCGTAGCCGAGGTGATCCGGGGCGACCAGGTGGTAACGGTCGGCCAGCGCCGGGATGAGGTTTCGGAACGAGTACGAACTGCTCGGAAACCCGTGCAGCAGTACCAGGGTGGGCGCGTCGGGTCGCCCGGCCTCGCGGTAGAAGACATCGAAGCCGTCGACCGTCGCGGTCCGGTGGTGCACAGGCATCATGTTCGCAGTATCGAATGCCGTGCCGATCGCGTCCCGACATCCGCGATTCCCGGCGCTTCTTTCCCGATGCCTGCTATGGGGGCTTCTCCGGTGGTGCCGGGCGCCGCACATCGCGTGCGGTGAGGGCTGATCGGTTGTTGCGATCACCACGTTGATTGCCGACGATACCCCTGAGTCTTGAGGAGGCCGATCAATGCAGGCGGTGGCGGTGACCGCACAGGGCGGTCCAGAGGTTTTGCGGGTGGTCGAGCGGCCGGATCCGGTTCCCGGTCCGGGACAGGTGCTGGTCAGGGTGCTGGCGGCGGTCGTACATCCGGCGGACGTGGCGGCCCGGCTCGGGCTCGTCCCGGGTGGACCGATCGAGCCGCCGTTCCTGCCCGGCTGGGACTTCGCCGGTGAGGTGGTCGAGGTCGGTGACGACGGCGGTGACTACCGGCCCGGGGATCGGGTGGTCGGCATGGTGCCGTGGTACGTCACCCGGGGCGCGGTCGGCGCGTACGCAGAGCTGATCGCCGCCGACACCGGCTGGGTGGTACCGCTGCCGGACGGGCTGAGCCCAGCGGTGGCCGCGACCGTGCCACTCAACGCGTTGACCGCGCGACAGGCGCTGGACCTGATGGAGCTGCCGCCGGCCGCCACCCTGCTGGTCACCGGGGCGAGCGGCGGGGTCGGCGGATTCGCCGCCCAACTGGCGGCACGGGCCGGGCACCGGGTGCTCGCCGTCGCCGGCCGGGACGACGAGGACTGGGTGCGCGACCTCGGGGTGGCGCAGGTCGTACCGAAGGACGCCGACCTGGCCGACGTCGGGCAGGTGCCGGCGGTGCTGGACGCGGTTCCGCTGGCGGAGTCGGCGGCGAAGGCGGTCGCCGACGGGGGCGTGCTGATCACTACCCGCCCGACCCCACCGGTCGATCCGGCCCGGGGCATCCGGCAGCAGGTCGTCCTGATCCGCTTCGACCAGGCGCTGCTGCGCGAGCTGATCGTCGAGGTCGCCGGCGGGCGGCTGCGGACCCGGGTGGCCACCACGTTGCCGCTGGCCCGCGCGGCCGAGGCGCACCGGATCGTCGAGGCCGGCGGGGTACGCGGCAAGGTCGTGCTCACTCCCTAGCCGGAGATGCGGAACGGCGAACGCCGCGAATGTCGCGAACGTTCGCCGTTCCGGATGAGTTGCGCCTGCCGGCGCGACGCCTACTGCACGCCGAGTACGTCGACCACGAAGCGGAGGGTTCCGCCCGGCGCGCCGTTGCCCGGGTTCTCGCCGTAGGCGAGTGCGGCCGGGATGTCGAGCTGGATCCGGCTGCCGACCTTCGCGCCGACGAGGCCCTGGTCCCAACCGGGGATGACCTGGCCGCCGCCGAGCTGGAACGCGAACGGCTCGGACCGGCTCCAGGAGGAGTCGAACTCGGTGCCGTCCGCGTACGTGACACCGACGTAGTTCACGGTGATCTGCTGACCGGCCTGGGCCGCCGGCCCGGTCCCCTCGATCAGGGTGGTGGGGGTCAGCTTGGTCACCTCACCGGTGCCCTTGGTGGCCGTCGGCTTCTGCGCCAGCGCCGGGTCCGCGCCGTCGGGCAGCGGCGGGAACTGCGCGTTCGCCGGGGGCGCGGCCGGGTCGGCCGGGGGTGCCGCCGGGTCGGCCGGAGCGCTGGCACCGGGGTTGCCAGCGGTGCTCTCGGCCGAGTCGTCCTCGCCGCTGTTGTCGAGGGCGATGAACGCGATGACGATCACCGCGACCACGGCCAGACCGGCGAGTACCCCGGAAAGCGCCTGCCTGCGGCGCTTGGCGGCGGCGGCCTTCGCCTTGGCGACCTTGGCCAGGGCGCGCTTCTCGGACTTGGTCAGCGGCGCCTCGTCGCCATGGGCGTTGGCGGGGCGGCTCTGGACCTGATCGCTCATTGGTGTCGGCTCCTGCAAGAGAGGTCGGGGCGGGGCGGCCTCGCCCGGGTGTGTTCCGATCGAAGGGCTCTGCATACGGTACTCGGCCAGCGGCCCGACGTGCTCAGGCGGATTTGCGGGGGGTCTTCTTCGCCGAGGTCGTCTTCTTGGCGCCGGTGGACTTCGCCGAGGTGGACTTCGCCGCACCAGACTTCGTCCCGGTGGACTTGGCGGTGGCGGATTTTGTGCCGGTCGCCTTCTTCTGGGCGGTTTTCTTGGCCGGGGCCTTGGCCGCCTTCGCCGCCTTCGCCGCCTGCTGGGCGGATTTTGCCGCCGAGATCGGCGTGGCCTCCGCGACGCCCCGGCCGGCGGGCTCCTCACCGCGCGCGGCCCGGGCCCGGTCGACCGAGGCCCGGAGCGCGGCCATCAGGTCGACGGCGGCCGCCGGGGCCTCCTCGGCCTCCTCCGGCTGCACCACCTCGCGCCCCTCGACCTTGGCGTTGATCACCTCTTGCAACGCCGTCCGGTAGTCGTCGGTGAAGGTGTCCGGCTGGAACTCGCCGGCCATCGAGTCGATCAACGAACTGGCCATCGCCAGCTCCGGCGGGCGGACGGTGATGTCGTCGTCGAGGAAGCCGAAGTCGGGGACGCGTACCTCGTCCGGCCAGAGCATGGTGTTGAGCAGCAGCACGCCCTCGCGGACCCGCAGGGTGGCGAGCTGTTCGCGCTGGCGCAGGGCCACCTTGACGATGGCCACCCGGTCGGAGTCGGTCAGCGCGTCGCGGAGCAGCACGTACGGCTTGGTCGCGGCGCCGTCGGGCTCCAGGAAGTACGCCTTGTTGTAGAGGATCGGGTCCACCTGCTCGGCCGGTACGAACTCGAGTACGTCGATCGCGCGCGAGGAGGTCAGCGGCAGTTCGGCGAAGTCCTCGTCGGTCAGGATCACCATCTCGCCGCCGCCGAGGTCGTAGCCCTTGGCGATGTCGTCGTAGCTGACCTCTTCGCCGTCGATGGAGCAGGTGCGCTTGTACCGGATCCGGCCGCCGTCGGTCCGGTGGACCTGATGGAACCGGATGTCCTTCTCCTCGGTCGCCGAATAGAGCCGTACGCCGATGGAGACCAGACCGAACGAGACCGCGCCCCGCCAGATAGCCCGCATTCCCCCGCTCCTTCCCCGACTCCCTTCCCCGGTATTGACCAGGATTGCATCTGCTAGAAGGTGGGGCGAGTGTTTCGCTGCGGACCTAGAGTGATGTCGTGCCGGGCGCACCGCTCAGACCGATGCTAGCCACCAGCGGTGACCTGCCCAGCGGTGCCGGTTGGGGCTACGAGTTCAAGTGGGACGGCGTACGCGCGCTGGCCCGGATCACCGGCGGCTCGGTCCGGCTCTGGGCCCGTTCCGGTGCCGAGATCACCGCCGCCTACCCGGAGTTGGCGCCGCTCGGCGCCCAGGTCTCCGACGCGCTGCTCGACGGGGAGGTGGTCGTGCTCACCGAGCGCGGGCAGCCGTCGTTCACCGCGCTCGCCGAGCGGATGCACGTACGCGAACCGGGGCGGGCGGCCCGGCTGGCGGCGACCGTGCCGGTGACGTACCTGATCTTCGACGTGCTGCGACTGGCCGGCGCGGACCTGACCGGGCAGCCGTACCGGGAGCGCCGGGGCACGCTCGACGGCCTCGGTCTGGCCGGGGCCCGGTGGGCGGCGCCGCCGGTCTTCGAGGACGGCCCGGCGACCTACGACGCGGCGGAGGAGCACGGCCTGGAGGGCGTGGTCGCCAAGCGGCTCGACTCGGTCTACCGGCCGGGTCTGCGGTCACCGGATTGGATCAAGATCAAGATCGAGGTGACCGGCGACTTCGTGGTCGGCGGCTGGCGCCCCGGGGCCCGGCGCCTCGGCGGGCTGCTGGTCGGCGTGCCGGGGCCGGAGGGTCGGCTGGTCTTCCGGGGACGGGTAGGCGGCGGGATCGGCGCGGCTGCCGAACGTGAACTGCTCGCCGTGCTGGAACCGCTGCGTACGGCGGAGCCGCCGTTCGTGGGCGGCGTGCCCCGTGAGGATGCCCGGGGCACGATCTGGGTACGTCCCGAGATCGTGGTCGAAGTGAAGTACGGCCAGCGCACCCCGGACGGGCGGCTGCGGTTCCCACGCCTGCGTCGGCTGCGCCCCGACAAGGCGGCGGAGGATGTCGACGATGCCGGCTGAGAAAATCAGGGTCGAGGTGGACGGCCGGACACTGGAGGTCTCCAACCTGGACAAGGTGCTCTATCCGGGGGTTGGCTTCACCAAGGGCGAGGTGATCGACTACTACACCCGGATCGCCCCGGTGCTGCTGCCGCACCTGCGCGACCGGCCGTTGACCAGGATCCGCTATCCCAACGGTGTGGACGAGTCGTTCTTCTTCGAGAAGAACGCCCCGGCCAGCACCCCGGAATGGGTACGTCTGGCCCGGCTGCCCGCCCCCGGCTCGTCGAAGGACCGGGACCAGCTCGACTACGTGGTCGCCGAGGACCTGCCCACCCTGGTCTGGCTGGCGAACCTCGCCGCGCTGGAACTGCACACGCCGCAGTGGCGGGTCGGCGGCCGTCGCCGGGGTGAGCCCCGCCCCGACCTGATGGTGGTCGACCTCGACCCGGGTGCGCCGGCCGCGCTGCCGGAGTGCTGCACCGTGGCGGTGCGGATGCGCGATCGGCTCGCCGAGGACGGCATCGCCAGTTACCCGAAGACCTCGGGCAAGAAGGGGATGCAGCTCTGCTGTCCGGTCGCCGGCACCCAGTCGGCCGACCGGGTCTCCGGTTACGCCCGGCGGGTCGCCGAGGAGTTGGAACAGGCCGACCCGTCCCTGGTCACCGCGAAGATGGCAAAGCGGCTGCGGCCCGGCAAAATCTTCATCGACTGGAGCCAGAACAACGCGGCGAAGACGACGGTGGCGCCGTACTCGCTGCGGGCCGGGGCGGTGCCGGCCGCGTCGACGCCGCTCACCTGGGACGAGGTGGAGGCGGCGAGCGCCGGGGAGGCGGGCGCCGTGCGCCAGTTCACCGCCGCCGAGCTGCTGGACAGAACCCAGGAGTACGGCGACCTGATGGCCGACCTGCTCGTGCCCGGTCCCGAGGTGCCCCGCTAGCCGCTCCACCGCCGTTGGTCGTCGGGGGGAATGACACTCGAAAGTTTTCTACATGTTTTTCCATGTAGCTACATGGAAAAACATGTACGAAAAAACTTGGAATGTGTCTCCAGCTCCGGGTTGTCCACAGGGTTATCCACAGTTGGGTGTGACGGGGTGGTGGTCGGTGGAGCACAGCGTCACCATCGGCTGGTGTCGAACGAATCCCTCGCCCGGCAACTCGGTCGGCTGCTGCGGGCGGAGCGGGAGGCGGCCGGGTTCACCCAGGCCCGGTTCGCCGCTCGGGCGGGTGTCTCGCAGCAGTGCGTGTCGCACTTCGAGCGCGGCACCTCGGCACCGACGACAACCCTGGTCGAGCGACTCTTCGGCGCGCTCGGCAAGCAGTTGCGGCTGGACGTCGAGGAGCGCGACGCCGATCTGGACGCGGCGATGGACGCGGTTGCCGGCCGGGGAGACGTGACCGCCTACCGGGACGACGACGGCACGGAGGTGGAGGTGGACGACGTCGACGACCGGATCTGGGAGTTGGGCGTGCTGCACCGGTGGGCGCCGCCGGAGCTGACGTACCTGGTCGACGGTGAGCTGGCGGCGGTGTTGCAGGGGGTGCCGATCCGGCCGACCCGGCTCGACCTCGCCTTGGCCGAGGACGACCTGGCGCTCCTGGACGAGTGGATCCGCGCGATCCCGAACTGCCTGCGCTGGGTCGAGCGGTGGCGGGACTTCGGCGGCTACGACATCAGCCCGCTGCGGCCCGGCCCGCTCCGCTGGATGACCCCCTACGGCGAACTGCGGGTGCGGCTCCTGCCCGGGGTGCCGACCGGGGTCGCGGTCACCGCGTCCGGCCGGCTGCTGTCGGTCCGGCCGTTGATCGAGGTCGAGCGGGACGAGCCGCAGATCGCCCGGATCGCCACCCGGGCGCGTACCCGGGCGGCGAGCGGCGTGCGGTCGGACTGACGAGCCTCAGTCGATGCTGGGCAGCGGCGGCCCGAGTACGTCGTCGGCGTCGACGATCGTGTAGGCGTACCCCTGCTCGGCGAGGAAGCGCTGCCGGTGTGCGGCGTACTCGGTGTCGATGGTGTCCCGGGAGACGACGGTGTAGAAGTGCGCCTGCCGGCGGTCGGCCTTCGGACGCAGCACCCGGCCGAGCCGCTGCGCCTCCTCCTGACGGGAGCCGAAGGTGCCGGAGACCTGGATCGCGATCCCCGCCTCCGGCAGGTCGATGGAGAAGTTGCCCACCTTCGAGATGACCAGGGTCGGAATCTCACCCGAGCGGAACGCGTCGAAGAGCCGTTCGCGCTCCTTGTTGGTGGTCGAGCCCTGCACGATCGGCGCGTCCAGGTACTCCCCCAACTGGTGCAACTGATCGATGTAACCGCCGATGACCAACACCTGGTCGTTCCGGTGCCGGTCGATCAGCGCCTTCACCACCGGCAGCTTCGTCCGGGCCGTGGCCGCCATCCGGTAGCGCTCCTCCGGCTCGGCGGTCGCGTACGCCATCCGCTCGGCATCGGTCAGCGTCACCCGTACCTCGGTGCAGTCCGCCGGGGCGATCCAGCCCTGCGCCTCGATGTCCTTCCACGGCGCGTCGTACCGCTTCGGGCCGATCAGTGAGAAGACGTCGCCCTCGCGGCCGTCCTCGCGGACGAGCGTCGCGGTCAGCCCCAGCCGGCGGCGGGCCTGTAGGTCGGCGGTGAACCGGAAGATCGGGGCCGGCAGCAGGTGCACCTCGTCGTAGATGACCAGGCCCCAGTCGCGGGCGCCGAACAGGTCGAGGTGGGTGAAGGCGCCGCCCCGCCGCGCGGTGAGCACCTGGTACGTCGCGATGGTGACCGGTCGGATCTCCTTGCGCTCGCCCGAGTACTCGCCGATCTCCTCCTCGGTCAACGACGTGCGCGCGATCAGCTCGCGCTTCCACTGCCGGCCGGCGACCGTGTTGGTCACCAGGATCAGCGTGGTCGCCTTCGCCTCGGCCATCGCGGCGGCACCGACCAGGGTCTTGCCCGCCCCGCAGGGGAGCACCACCACGCCCGACCCGCCGGCCCAGAAGTGCTGCACCGCCTCCCGCTGGTACGACCGCAGCGTCCAGGCCGACTGGTGCCGAGCCGGGTGCTGCTTGTCCGCCGGCACGTCCTTGCCCGCCTCGGCCAACTCGATCGGGTGCGCCTCCCCGTCGACGTATCCGGCCAGGTCCTCGGCCGGCCAGCCGAGCTTGAGCAGGCCCTGCTTGAGCCGGCCCCGCTCGGACGGATGGACGACCATGGTGTCCTCGTCGACCCTGGCGCCGAGCATCCCGGCCAGCTTCTTGCTCTTCGCGACCTCGATCAGCACCATCCGGTCGAGTGCCCGCAGCACCAGCCCGTGCGTCGGGTGGTTGGCCAGTTGTAGCCGGCCGTAGCGGTCCATCGTCTCGGCGATGTCGACCAGCAGCGCGTGCGGCACCGGGTAACGGGAGAACTTCAGCAGCGCGTCGACCACCCCCTCGGCGTCGTGTCCGGCGGCACGGGCGTTCCAGAGCCCCAGCGGCGTCAGCCGGTAGGTGTGCACGTGTTCGGGGGAACGTTCCAACTCGGCGAAGGGTGCGATCGCCATCCGGCAGGCGAGCGCGTCCGGATGATCGACCTCCAGCAGCAGCGTTTTGTCTGATTGGACGATCAATGGGCCACTGCTCACGTTCAGGTTCCTCTCGACAGCGCCGATCCGGGCTGTTCCCGGGCGTACAGCGCGGAACAAGACCCTCAAGTGTTGCACGCTCGGTAACGATTTCTGCTTGGCGCATAACGAAGCGAGAAAAGTCTTCATCTCGAGCAACCGGGCCAACCTCCCCGGCGTCTAGCAAGCGACAACCGCTCGAGCGGAGGGCGCCGGGATCGACCGGTCCACCCCACCCGGGCGGTGGTCATGCTGGTCGGCGCCGGTGTTTGCGCGTTCGATCCGCCAGCGGGCCGTACCGCCGGGGTGAACCGGCCGGTCCGGGGGGCGGAAGGCAACGGGGGCGAACGGCTCGCCGGCGTCCGACCAGTTTCCCCCTGTCGTCGGCGCCGCCCGGATGCGAGTCTGGAGAGGCCGGGCGGGCCCGGGTGGGGAGGCGACGATGTCCGTGGATCGTGAGCGGGACACCAGGGTCCCGCTCGCCGCGCAGGTCGGGTACGCGCTGGTCGCGATCGGTCTGTTCGGGTGGTTCCTGTTCGGGTGGCTGGTCGAGCGGCAGGGCTTCGTCAACTCCGTCGGTGAGTCGGCGGGTGCCGCGTTCTCCCTGCTGCTCTTCATCGCGATCGTCGGCACGGTACGTCGCAGCCGACACTGACCCGCCCCCGTACCCCGTTACTCGTCCAACACCGCCGCCGTGATCCGGTGCAGCGCGAACGTGTGCAGCATCTCGGTCCGTTCGTCCTCCGCCCGCAGGTAACCGGCGCCGATCGAGACCGGCCGGACCAGGCGGGAGGTGGTGGCGCCGTGCGCGTCCACGTACCCGACCCAGACCGGCACCTTGTCCCGGATCGCCTGTTGCAGCACCGCGAGTGCCTGCGTGTGCGCGTGTGCCGTGACCGCACCGCCGTTGCGGCCGGCCCCGCCGCGTACCGGGTCGGGCGCCCGGCGGGCCGCGCGCACCGCGGCGTCCCCACGGCGCATCTGCTCGACGATGCCGAGGACCCGGGGGGTGCTCAGCCGGGGGGCGGCGAGCGGGTCGGCGCCCCGGCTCGCGACCGGGACCCGGGCCGGTGCCCGGCGCGCCTTCGTCCGGGTGAGCACCACCGCGCCGCTGGCGTCCTCCGGCACCGGGGCGTACCCGGCCTCCCGCAGCATGATCAGCAGCCGGCCCACCTGGAACGGGCTGGTCAGTACGGTGGGGGCCAGCCGGCGCAGCGACATGCTGCTCAGCCGTCGGTCGGCGACCACCTCCGAGAGCAACGTCTCGTCGTCGCTGCGCAGGTACGCGCCGGCCGAGCCGACCCGCAGCCCACCGTGCTTGCGGGCCACGTCGTCGACCAGGTACGTCAGTCCCTGCGGCACCGGGGTCCGAGACCGCCGCTGGAAGAGCGCGTGCAGGTCGTCTGCCGCGTACCCGGCGTCGAGGGCCCGGCGCAGGCTGGTCGAGGTGACCCGGTAGACACTCGCCCCGCCGGCGGACTCGGGATCGGCCAGCACCTCCAACTCGGCGGCGAGGGTCGGCTCGGGCGGCCCCGGCACCACGATGCTCAGGTCGGCCTGGAGCAGGAAGTGGTCGACCGGGGCGGGCAGAAGTTCGTCCAGTGCCCGGACCGCCGTCGACGCCTCGCCGGTGGTCTCGTCGGCGCCCGGCCGGACCCCCAACGGGTCGTCCCCGCCGCCGGCCAGCCGGTCCAGGGCGGCGGCCGAGTCGGTCAGCAACAGCCGGCCGTACGAGGTGATCGCGCCCAGCCCGGTCAGGCCCAGCCGGGCGGCCTCGCCGAGCACTTCCCGTTGCGCCGTCTCCCGCCCCCGGCTGCGCCGGGGCGCCCGCCACGCGAGCAGTGCCAGCACCTCGTCGACCCCCGGCGCGGTCCCCGGGTCCAGCCCGGCGAGTACGCCCAGCAGGGCCCGCCGGGCGGTCGGTGTGCCGGCCCGTTCGACCTCCGGGGCGAGCACGGTGATCAGCCGGTCCCGGTCGTCGCGCTGCCCGACCAGCCCCGGCTGGCGGGTCATCGAGAGCCAGGCCAGGGCGAGTTGTTCCCAGCGCCGAGCCAGCGAGCCGGCCCGCCAGGCTTCGTACCCGGCGGTCGGCAGCACCTGCTGGTCGGCACCGGCCCGGGTGGTGGTGGCACCGGCCAGGTCCGCCTCGCCGCAGAGCCCGGCGGCGTAGACCACCTCCAGCAGCAGCGCCGTGGTCGACTCGTCCAGCCCGACGGTGCGGGCCACCCGCCGCAGGTCACGTACGCCCAGGCCGCCGGAGCGCAGCACCGGGGGTGGTTCGGCGGCGAGCGCCTCCAGCACCGACTCGGCCTGCCGGACCACCTCCATCGCCTGTCCGGCGCCGGCCGAGTCGACCGCCTTGGGCTCCCGTAGGGCGGCACTGCCCAGCGCCGGGGGGAGCGGCTGCATCGGCCCGAGCGGCCCGGAGTCGCGGCGGAGCAGCAACCCGATCTCGCGGGGAAGTTCGACCGCGCTCGCGCCGGATCCGGCGTCGGTGTCCGGAATCGGCACCAGAAGGGCGTTCTCCACCAGCCAGCGCACGGGTGAGCCGGCTCCGGGGGCGGTCGGATCCTCGGTCGGTGTCTCCAGCGCCTTCGGCGGGAGCGTGCCCACCGGGGGGCCGGCGGCGAGCCGGTCCAGGATCGCCCGCGCCGCCGGGGGAGCGGAGAGCACCGTACGGCGCAGCCGGGCCGGGTCGGCGCAGAGCGCGGCGGCCGACGGGTCCAGGTCCAGCGCCGGCCGACCCAGCCCGGCCGGGTACGGCGAGCTGACCTCGTCCACCCCGGCCACCACCTGGAGCGCGTGCTCCGGCCCGAAGAGCAGGAACAGGGCGCGGAGCCGGTTGAGCGCGCCGCGTACGGCGGCCGGGTCGGCGCCCTGGGTGGGCACCGCCGCCACGGCCAGGATCGCGTCGACCGAGGTGGTCCCGTCGGCCGGGTCACGGGTCAGCCGGGCGCCGTCCAGGATCTGGAGGGTGAACTGGTCCAGCCCGTCCAGGGCACGGGCGACCGAGACCCGCGACTGGGCCCGTACGGCGAGCGCGCCGAGGTCGGTCGGCACCGGTAGGACCAGGTCGGGGCGGAGCTGGAGCAGCGCCGCCAGAGCTTCGTCCGGCAGCGAGCGCAGGTGGTCGGCGAGTGAGGTGGTCATCGTCATTCCACGCTAGCCGGCCGGGTGCCGGTGCCGCCCCTCGGTCGGCCGGGTGGACTCCACGGACCGGCCGGCGTGCGACGATGATCTGATGGCGACCACCCCCTCGGTCGGGTTCGACCTCGACATGACCTTGATCGACTCCCGGCCCGGCATCGCCGCCACCTACCGTGAGCTGACCGCCCGGACCGGGGTGCACGTCGACGCCGAGGTGGCGGTCGGCCGGCTCGGCCCGCCGTTGCGGCACGAACTGGCCCACTGGTTCCCGCCGGAGCAGGTGGAGTCGGCGGTGACCACCTTCCGGTCGCTCTATCCGACGTACGCGATCGAACCGGCCCTGCCGCTGCCCGGCGCCGCCGAGACGCTGGCCGCGGTCCGCGCGGCCGGGCTGCGCGTGCTGGTGGTCACCTCGAAGCTCGGCCGGCTGGCCCGGCTGCACGTGGAGCATCTCGGCCTGCCGGTGGACGAGGTGGTCGGTGACCTGTTCGCCGAGCAGAAGGCGACCGCGCTGCGCGAGCACGGCTCCCGGCTCTACGTCGGCGACCACGTCGCCGACATGACCGCCGCCCGGATCGCCGGGGTGCCCGGGGTCGGCGTCGCCACCGGGCCGTGCGATGTGGATGAGCTGCGTGCCGCCGGGGCGGAACTGGTGCTGGACGACCTCACCGGATTCCCAGCGGCGCTGTCGGGCCTGTTGCGGCTAGCCTTGTGAGGGTCATCAGCCACATACGAAGTTGAGGTCAATCAGGTGCCGACGGGTCGAGTGAAGTGGTACGACGCGGCCAAGGGTTATGGATTCGTCACCAGTGACGAGGGCGGCGACGTGTTCCTACCCAAGAGTGCGTTGCCCGCTGGCGTCACCGATCTCAAGGGGGGTCAGCGGATCGAGTTCGGTGTGGTGGACAGTCGCAAGGGCGCCCAGGCGCACGCCGCGAAACTGCTGGACGCCCCTCCGTCCATGGCGGAACTGCGCCGCCGGCCCGCCGAGGAGCTGCACGGTCTGGTCGAAGACATGATCAAGGTGCTGGAGGCGAAGATCCAGCCCGATCTGCGGCGCGGCCGGTTCCCGGACAAGAAGACCGCGCAGACCGTCGCTCAGCTCGTCCACGCGGTCGCCAACGAGCTGGAGATCTGAGGGGTCGCCGGGGTCAGCCCGGCGGACGCGGCCCGGCGGAGCAGGGCGTCGATCGCCCGGTAACCGTCCTCGCCGAGGTCCGCGGTGAACTCGTTCACATAGAGCGCGATGTGCTGGTCGACCACGTCCGGCTCCATCTCCTGCGCGTGCGCCAGCACGTACTCGCGGGTGCGGGCGGGGTCGGCCCACGCCTGCCGTACGGACGCGCGGATCCACTCCGCCGCGGCCACCGGGTCGACGGTGCCGCGGCGGGCCAGGATGGCGCCGAGCGGGATCGGCAGGCCGGTGTCCGACTCCCACCACTCGCCGAGGTCGACCAGCGCGGTCAGCCCGTGCCGGTGGTAAGTGAACCGGGCCTCGTGGATGACCAGGCCGGCGTCGTAACGACCGGCGGCGACCCCGGGCATGATCTCGTGGAACGGCACCACCTCGATCCGGGCCGGGCGCTGCTCGGCGGCCCAGAGCCGGAACAGGAGGTAGGCGGTGGTCCGGTCACCCGGCACGGCGACCGTCGCGCCGGTCAGGTCGGTCCGGTCGCCCCGGGTCAGCACCAGCGGCCCGCAGCCGCGCCCGAGCGCCCCGCCGCAGGGCAGCAACTGGTAGTCGTCCAGCAGCCACGGCAGTGCGGCGTAACTCACCTTCACGATGTCGTACGCGCCCTGCTGCGCGGCGGTGTTGGTGACGTCCACGTCGGCGTAGGTCACCTCGACCGGCGGCGCCCCGGGCACCAGCCCGTGCACCAGGGCGTGGAAGACAAAGGTGTCGTTGGGGCAGGGGGAGAACGCCAGCGAGAGTGCCACGACCCCCACCGTAGACCCCGCCGGATCAGCCCAGCGCGGCGGCGGCCGACCGGAGCGCCTCGAACGCCTCGTTGATCCGCCAGGCTCCCCGGTCCCGGGGCCCGACCGGGTTGGAGATCGTACGCAGCTCGGCGAAGGGGACGCCGGCCTGACCGGCTGCGACGGCGACGCCGTATCCCTCCATCGCCTCGGCCACCGCGTCCGGATAGCGGGCGGCGAGCGCGAGCGCGCTCTCGGCGGTCCCGGTGACCGTGCTGCACGTGATCACCGCGCCCACGGTCGCCCGGGGCAGCGCCTCCCGGAGTCGGTCGAGCAGTGCCGGGTCGGCGCTGCTCGTCGACGGTCCGAAGCCCAACTCGTCCAGCGGGAGGAAGCCGTCCGGTGACTCGGCGCCGAGGTCGGCGGCGATGCTCCGGGTGCCCAGCACGATGGTGCCGAGCGCCACCCGGTCCGGGAAGCCGCCGGCGATCCCGGCGCTGATCACCGCCTGGTACGGGTGCCCGTCCGCCTCGGCCAACGCGAGCAGCCGGGCGGTACCGGCCGCCGCCGCGGCCGGTCCGACACCGACCGGCGCGACGGTCGGGGTGCTGCTGGTCAGACCGGCCCGGATCGCCTCCGCCTCGGCCGGAACGGCGGTGACGATCAGCAGTCCAGCGCTCATGTGCTCGGCTCCCGGGGTTCACGTGGTTGGCGCGCGTCGTCGCCGGAGCCCGATCCGGGTACGGCCGACGAGGGTCGGTAGATGTGGTAACCCGGTGGCGCCGACGGGTGGTCGCCTCCGGTCCCTCCGGCCGGGGCCGACGCGGTTGCCGGCTCGGCGACGCCGTCGGGCCGCTGCCGGGCGGCCTGGGTGGCGGCAGCCTCCTGTTCGGCGGCCTCCTGCTCCGCGTCCGGGATCGCCCGGCCGTGCAGCCGCTCGCCGCGCAACCGCCCGGCCACCACCACGCCGCGTACGGCCGCGAGGATGGCCAGGCCGCTCAGGACCGCGATGCCGACCCGGCCGTCGAACGGCACCAGCCCCAGCGCGCCACCGGCGACGAAGGCCAGCATCAGGGCGGTCTCCGAGTGGGCGAAGGCGCTGGCCCGGGACCGCTCCCGGATCCGCTCCTGGATCGAGGCGTCGACGGCCAGCTTGGCGATACCGCTGACCAGTGCCGTCACCAGGCAGAGCAGGGCCACCGTGAGCAGCGAGAACCTGACCGTGGCGAGCACGCCCAGGGCGGCCACGATGACCAGGCCGCTGGACTGGATCGCGGTCGGGCGGTGGATGCGCAGCCGGGTGCCGAGCGCGGTCGCCAGGAACGTGCCGACCGCCAGCGCACCGCCGACCAGACCCAGGGCGGCCTGGTCGGAGAGGTTCCGGCCGAGGACCACGGTGGTGATGTCACCGGCCTTGATCGCGAAGGCGAGGAAGAGCAGGAGGAAGCCGTACAGGCCGCGTAGGGCGGCACCGCCGACCAGGGTGGCGATCACCAGCCGGCCGCTCGGCCCGCCGCGTCCCAGGGCCCGTTCACCCCGTCGCCGGAAGATCGCCCGGACCGGTCGGGGCACCGCCTCGGGGGGCTCGGAGTCGGCCTTCGGTGGCAGCCGCAGCGCGACCACCATGCCGACCAGGAAGATCACCGAGGCCACCCGGAGTGGCCACTGTGGACCGACCCAGAACGCGGCCAGCCCCAGCGGCGCCACGACCGCGCCCGCGATGGTGCCGTAGACACTGGCTCGCGCGCCGGCCTGGGAGAGACCGATCCCCTCGGGCAACAGCCGGGGTACGGCGGCGGAACGGGCCACGCCGTACGCCCGGGAGAGGGCGAGTACGCCGAACGCGGCCGGGTAGAGCCCGAAGCCGTGGATGTAGTCGGAGATCAACCAGGCCAGGAAGGCGCGGCCGAGCATGGTGGCGGCGAGGGCGTACCGGCGGCCGTGCCGGAAGTGGTCGAGCAGCGGGCCGACCACCGGGGCGAGCAGCGCGAACGGCACCATGGTGACGAGCAGGTAGAGCGCCACCTTGCCGCGCGCCTCGCCGAGCGGGGCGTTGAAGAAGATCGTCCCGGCCAGGCCGATCGTGATCAGTACGTCCCCGGCGCAGGAGGCGGCGTGCAGGTCGAACAGGCGCACCATGCCGGTCTCGCCGCCGGCACCCCGGGTACGGGCCCGTCCGGCACCCCGGGTGATCCAGGCACCGCCACGGAACGTGCCCCGGGCGAGCGCGCGGGTGCCACGGATCGTCGTACCGAGGGCGCGCCCGAGGAACGACCGCTTGGGGCGGGTGAACGGCGGCATGTGCACCATCCTCGCCCATCCGGCGCACGCCCGGAGGATGTGGCGCGAGAACGTGTACGGGGAGTCCCTGCCGGCGGGCCGCTCGGATAGGGAAGAATGAGCGCGTGACCAGGACCGCCGGCGCTCGTGCAGCCCGTCTCGACCAGGTTTGTGCCGCTGCTGTCGAGGTGGCCCGCGCAGGCATCACCGAGGTGGAGCCGACCGACGTCGGCGAACACCTGGAGGTGATCGCCGAGGGTGAGCGCCTCGTTACCCACTTCTTCGAATGTCTGCTCGACGGTTACCGTGGTTGGCGCTGGGCCGTCACGGTCACCCGGGTCTCGCGCAGCAAGCACGTGACGATCTGCGAGACCGTCCTGCTGCCCGGCCCGGACGCCCTGCTGGCGCCGAGTTGGCTGCCCTGGCAGGAGCGGCTGCAACCGGGGGACCTCGGGGTGGGGGACCTGCTGCCGACCCCGGCCGACGACGACCGTCTCGTCCCTGGCTACGTCCTCTCCGACGACCCGGCGGTCGAGGAGGCCACCTGGGAGCTCGGGCTGGGCCGATCCCGGGTGATGTCGCTGGAGGGCCGGCAGGAGACCGCCCAGCGCTGGTACGACGGCGACCACGGGCCGGCGGCGCCGATCTCGGCCGCCGCTCCCCGGACCGCCCGGTGCGGCACCTGTGGCTTTTATCTCCCGCTGGCCGGTGCGATGCGCCAGGCGTTCGGGGTCTGCGGGAACTTCTACGCCCCGGACGACGGCCGGGCGGTCAGCGCCGACCACGGCTGCGGCGCGCATTCCGAGACCCTGCTCGACACGCCCGAGACGCCGGTGGACGAGCTGCCGACGATCTACGACGACAACGAGGTCGAGGCGGTCTCGGTGAGCCGGGCGCCGGGTTCGGTGGAGACCGGCGAGCCGGCTGAGCCGTACGGCCACGGCTGAGCCGCGTACGCCGTACCGGCTCTGCGGCGGGTGAGCGCCGCCCCGGGCTCAGCGCTGTTGGGCGGCTCGGCGCTGTTCGGTGGCGCGGCGACGACGACGGTTCGCGTCGTGCCGGAGCATCACCGCCAGCCCGGGGAAACCGATCAGGAAACCGGCGAGGCAGGTCCAGAGCCAGTCCTCGTGATCGTGCTCGACCAGCCAGTCGCGGAAGAAGACGAGCAGGACCAGGCCGATCACGGCCCAGATCACGATGCCGCCAACGGCGAACGGGACCATCGGTGGGTCCAGCGGCTCCGGCCGCGGTTGCTCCTGCTCCGGCACCTGGTCAGCGTACCCGTGGGGGGTTGCCGACCGGCGCCGCGAGTGGCGGTCGAGCCCGGTCCGGGACGAGGCATCGAACGTCGTAACCGGGATGGACTTTTTCGGTAACAGGCCGTCTGGGACGATGCGCCCAGCAAATCGTTCATGATCATGATGCGAGGTCCCGATGACGACCACCTCCGCGAAGACCGGAGCGCCACCGACGAGCACACCCCCGCCCAACGGGTTCGACCGCTACTTCGAGATCTCGGCCCGGGGCTCGACCATCAGCCGGGAGGTACGGGGCGGACTGGCCACCTTCTTCACGATGGCCTACATCGTGGTGCTGAACCCGCTGATCCTGGGCAACGCGGTCGACGGTGACGGGCAGAAGCTGGCCATCACCGCACTCGCCGCGGCCACCGCCCTGGTCGCCGGAGTGATGACCATCCTGATGGGGGTGGTCGCCCGGTTCCCGCTCGCGCTCGCCGCCGGGCTGGGCGTGAACGCGCTGGTCGCGTACGAGATCGCGCCGCAGATGACCTGGGCCGACGCGATGGGGCTGGTGGTGATCGAGGGTGTGGTCATCGCGATCCTGGTGCTGACCGGGCTGCGTACGGCCGTGTTCCGCGCGGTGCCGACCCAGCTCAAGACCGCGATCGGGGTCGGCATCGGCCTCTTCCTGACCATCATCGGCCTGGTCGACGCCGGTTTCGTGCGGCGCATCCCGGATGCCGCCGGCACCACGGTCCCGGTCGGCCTGGGCATCAACGGCAAGCTGGTGACCTGGCCGGCGCTGGTCTTCGTGCTCGGTCTGCTGCTCACCCTGATCCTGGTCGTGCGCAAGGTACGCGGCGCGATCCTGATCGGCATCGTCGCCTCGACCGCGCTGGCGATCGTGGTCGAGGCGATCGCCGACGTCGGCCCGTCGTTCGTGAACGGGCAGCCCAACCCGAGCGGCTGGGCGTTGAACGTGCCGGAGTTGCCGGCCACCGTCGTCGACACCCCCGACCTCTCCCTGCTCGGCAACTTCAACGTGCTCGACTCGTGGTCGCGGGCCGGCTGGCTGGTCGCGCTGATGTTTGTCTTCACTCTCCTGGTCACCGACTTCTTCGACACCATGGGCACGATGGTGGCGGTCGGGCAGGAGGGCGGGCTGCTGGACGAGAACCAGACGCCACCGCGTACCCGGGAGATCCTGCTGGTCGACTCGATCGCGGCGGCGGCCGGTGGCGCGGCGAGCACGTCGAGCAACACCTCATACATCGAGAGCGCCGCCGGGGTGGCCGAGGGTGCCAGAACCGGGGTGGCCAACCTGGTCACCGGGTCGCTGTTCCTGCTGGCGATGTTCCTGGCCCCGCTGGTCGTGGTGGTGCCGTTCGAGGCGGCGTCGACCGCCCTGGTGGTGGTCGGGTTCCTGATGATGACCGGGGTACGGAGCATCGACTGGACCGACTACGAGATCGCGGTGCCGGCCTTCCTCACCATCGTGCTGATGCCGTTCACGTACTCGATCTCGAACGGGATCGGTGCCGGCGTGATCACCTTTGTCCTGTTCAAGCTGGCCCGGGGCAAAGCCGCCCAGGTCCACCCGCTGCTGTACGGGGTGGCCGCGCTCTTCACGCTCTACTTCCTGCGCGGCCCGATCGAGTCGCTGATCGGCTGAGCTTGATCGAGTCGTCGATCGGCTGACCTGGATCGGGTCGTTGATCGGCTGAGTGAGCCGGCGCGGGCGGGGCAGACTAGCATCCACTGGTCCCCACCCGGCCGGGAGCCACGGGTGACAGTGGTCATAACAGTAGTCATTAGCCAAGCTCATTAGTTAGGCTAACTATCGTGACGGAGCGGACGGTGATGGCGCAACGTGTGCCGCCTGCGCAGTTGGCGAGCCAACTACGCGACGCGATCACCCGGCTCAACCGACGGGTCCGGCAGTCCCGCCCGGTCGGCGAGCTCACCCTGACGCAGCTCTCCGCCCTGACCAGCCTCGAGCTGGCGGGCGCGCTGACGCCTAGGGAACTCGCCGACACCGAACGGGTGCAGCCACCGACCATGACCAAGATCGTCGCGAAGTTGGAGGAGCGTGGCCTGGTGCGCCGCACCCCCCATCCGACCGACCGTCGTCAGGTCATCCTCTCGACGACCGACTCCGGCCGTGAGGTGTTCGCCCAGTTCGAACGGGCGCGCAACGAATGGCTGGGGCACCGGCTCGCCGAGCTGACCCCCGAGGAGCGGGAGACGCTGCGGCAGGCTGCGGTAATCCTGCAGAAGGTGGCCCGCGCCTGACCGGCGCCATTCATCGGGTCCGCTTCGTCCGCTGTGGATGACGCGTACGACCCGAGGAGGCGCACCCCGAGTGCGGGCAAAACTAGGCACCACCTTCCAGTCCCTGCAGGTCCGAAACTACCGCCTGTTCGCGATCGGTCAGCTCACCAAGCTGATCGGCGTGTGGATGATGTTCACCGCGCAGGACTGGCTCGTACTCGATCTCTCCGACAACTCGGCGACCGCCCTCGGCTGGGTCACCGCGCTCCAGTTCACGCCGGTGCTGCTGCTCACCCTCTTCTCCGGGCGGCTCGCCGACCGGTACGACAAGCGGCTGCTGCTCTTCGTCGCCAACGCGACCTGGTGCGTGCTGGCGCTCGGCATGAGCCTGCTGGTGGTCACCGGCGTGATCGAACTCTGGCACGTCTTTGTCTTCGCCGCCCTGCTCGGTACGGCCAACGCGGTCGAGACACCCGTACGCCAGTCGTTTGTCTCCGAACTGGTCGGCACCCCGCTGCTGCCGAACGCCCTCTCGCTCTCGGCGGCGACCTTCAACTCCGCCCGGATCATCGGCCCGGCGGTGGCCGGTGTGGCGATCGCCGCCTTCGACGTCGGCCCGGTCTTCCTGATCAGCGTCTTCGGCGCGCTCGCGCCGCTGGTCGGCCTGGTCCGGATGCGCGCCGACGAACTGCACCGGGACGCCCTGCCGCCGCGTGAGGAACGCGCCCCGGCCCGGGTCGTCGACGGCCTCCGGTACGTCCTGGCCCGCGCCGACCTGATCGTCCCGATGGTGCTCATGTCGGTGGTGGGGATGACCCTGTTCAACTACCAGATCACCCTCGCCGCGCTCGCCAAGACAGTCTTCAACACCGGTGCCGCCTCGTTCGGACTCTTCACCACCGCGCTCGCGGTCGGCGCGCTCGGTGGCGCCCTGGCCGGCAGTGGGCGGCGTAGTCGTCCCTCGGTCTGGGTCGTGCTCGGCGCGGCGGTGGCCTGCGCCGTCGCCGGTACGTTGGTCGGGGTGGCCACCACGTACTGGCTGGTCCTGATCCTCCTGGTCCCGGCCGGCTTCTTCATGGTCTACTTCGCCCAGGCGTCCAACCAGCGGGTCCAGCTCGGTGTCGATGCCGCGTTCCGGGGTCGGGTGATGGCCCTCTGGGTGCTGGTCTTCCTCGGCACCAACCCGGTCGGCGCGCCGCTGATCGGCTGGGTCGCCGAGCACGCCGGTGCCAGCGCCGCGATCTGGATCGGTGGCCTCATCTCGCTGGCCGCCGCCCTGCTGGCGCTGCTCTGGCAGCTACGTCACGACGGAGCCCGGCTGCGCCTCAGCTTCGCCCCCCGCCCCCGCTTCTACGTAGTCCCCGCCGACGCCCGCTGATGTTGAAGGAAGGGCCCCTTGTTATCGGATTTTGTATAGGAAGGGGCCCTTCCTAACCCGGTGTGGGGGCGGGGAGTGTCGTAGGCGTCTGATTTGGTGGTCGGCATGGATGTGTCGCGTTATCTGGAGTGTCTCGCCGCAGACCGCGCGCGGTTGGGTGCGGTCGCGGTGACCGGGCTGGGCGAGGCCGTGCCGGGGTGTCCGGACTGGAACGTGCGCGAACTCGTCCGGCACCTGGCCGAGGTCTACCTGCACAAGGTCGCCTGCATGCGGGACGGTGTCGCGCCCGAGGTCTGGCCGCCGGACCTCACCGGCGAGGAACCGCTCGCGCTGCTCGACCGGGCGTACGCGGAGCTGGTCGCGGAGTTCACCGCCCGTGATCCCGGATCGCCCGCCTACACCTGGTACGAGCCGGATCAGACGGTGGCGTTCTGGATCCGCCGGATGGCACTGGAGACCGTGGTGCACCGGGTGGACGCCGAGCAGGCGGTCGGGGCATCCAGCGCCGACATCCCGGACGACCTTGCCGACGACGGGGTCGACGAGGTGCTGGGCATGATGCTTCCGTACGTCACCCGGGTGTGGGCGGACGCGTTCGTCGGACTGCTGCCCGACCCCGGGGTCCGCGTGCTGGTCGACACCGGGGAGCGAAGCTGGCTGGTCGGTCTCGACCCGTCCGGCGCGATGACCGGGCCGGGCTCGGCGAACCAGCCGGTGCACGCCACGATCAGCGGCACCCCGGTCGACGTACTGCTCTGGCTCTGGCGCCGGCTGCCCGAGGAGGCGGTCCGGCGTACCGGTGACCGGAACGCCGTCGACCAGCTCCGCCGGGCGATCCGAGTCGTCACGGACTAGCGGATGGCGTGGCCGGGGCGGCGGTGAACGGCCGGATCCGCGACGAGCACGAGGTCCGCGACGAGCACCGGTACGGGAGAAGGATCTGCCGCGGGCATCGGTTCGAGAGGACGGACCTGCGGCCGGAACCCGTTCGGGAGAGCTAGGGTTCAATTTCGGTGGCGTACCCCGATCACGGGGCCTAGCGTCGGAGGATATGGCCGTCATGCACGCGCTCGTGCTGGCACTGGCACTCCTGGCGCTGGTCTGCGTACCGGCACTGGTCGCCGCGATGATCTGCGCGGACGAGCTGGTGCACTGGCTCGCGGCCGAGGTGGACGCCCGGCGGACACAACGGCGGGACCGACGCGTGCTCGACCGTCTCGACCGGACGTTCCACCACGGAGCCGTACCCGGCCGCCTCGATCCGACGGCCCTGGACCGGCCCGGCGGACCCGCGATCGAGCAGGTCGCCGCCGACCTGCGTCGGCTCGGCGGGCAGCGGCTCGACCTGCCCCACCAGTCCCGCTCCCGGCACGGCGACGTGTTGCGGGCGTACGACGAGCGGCTCCGGATCGCCAGCCGCTACCTGGGAGTGGCCGAGCACCTGGCGGACCTCGACGGGTTGGACCGGGAGATCGAGCGGGTCCGGGTCGAGGGCGAGTTGCAGGCGGCCGGGCTCATCCTGCCGACCGCCGATCGCCATCCGTACCCCGAGCGGTAGGAGCGCGCGGGCGGGCAGAAGGCGAGCGTCAGGAGGGCGGGGACGGGGCGAAGGCGAGCGTCAGGAGGGCGGGGACGGTGAGGAGGAGCGCGCCGACGGTGACGCGGAGCGGAAGGGTGGCCCGGTGCGGCTGTTCGTAGCGATCTACCCGTCGCCGGAGGCGCTGGACGATCTCGCCAACCAGGTCGACCGGCTACGCGTCGGCACGTCGGCGGCGGCCGGGCTTGACGTACGGCTGACCCCACGGGACGAGACACACCTGACCGTCGTCTTCGTCGGCGAGATGGCGGACGCCCGACTGACCGAGGTGCACGACGCGCTCGCCCGGTCGGCCCGGAGCTGGCGACCGCCGGTCGGGACGAGCGGTTCGGTGGAGTTGGTGGGCGTACCCCGGCTGCGGATCGGCGGGGGCGGCTTCTTCGGCGCCGCGCCGGACCTGGTGCTCTGGGCCGGGCTCCGGGGAGACGTCGACGCGCTGCACGCGATCAGCCTGGCCACCCGGCGGGAGCTCACGCTCGCCGGGCTGCCGCACGACCCCAGGCCGTACGCGCCACACGTCACCCTGGCCCGTCCGGGACGACGACTGCCGCCCGAACAGGTCGAGGCGGACCGGAGCGCGTTGGACGGTTACCTGGGACCGGCCTGGTCGGCGGACGAGTTGGTGCTGGTGCGCACCAACCGCCCCGGCCCGGGAACGCGTTACGACCGCCTGGCCGCCTGGCCGCTCTAGGCCAGCCGGCGGGTCAGGCCCGGGAGGCGTCGCGTTCGCCTGGCTGCTTTGGCCAGCCGGCGGGTCGGGCCCGGGAGACGTCGCGTCCGCCTGGCTGCTTTGGCCAGCCGGCGGGTCAGGCCCGACTCGGAGCGTGTCACGTCCGCTCGGTCACCGCCCTGTGGGCTGACCGGCGGGTCAGGAGGTTTCGCGCGCGGCGGCCGGGCCGCTGCCGAAGAGGACGTCGTCCCAGCTCGGTAGCCGCTTGCGGGGCTTTCCGCTCTGGTCGGTGGACTCGGTCGCGGCGGCCGGTGCGGTGGTCCGCCGGGGACGCAGCACCGCCAGCGACGGCACCGCTGGGACCTCCTTGGGCAGGTCCGCGTCGTCGTCGAAGGCCGACCCCTGGCCGCCGCCGAGCAGGGCGGCGGCGCCACCGGCGACCGGTCGGGGCCTCGGTGCCTCGTATCCGGAGTGGGCGGCCGGGGAGACCGGCTCGAGTCCACGTCCGGCGCTCGACCCGAGTGGACGGTCGAGGGAAGCGAGCAGCGCGTCCCGGCCGGCGCGGATCGGGTCGCGGGTCGGACGGGGAGGCGCGGGCTGCTCGCTGGCGGGTGCCGGCAGCCCGTGTCCACCACGGGACTCGACCCGGGACGGACCGGGCAGCCCGTGCCCACCACGCTCCGGCGACGGCTCCTGACCGAGGATCGGCGTGGGGCGCTCGGCGCAGAGGTACTGCGCCATGTCGTCGTGCGGCGAGACCATCTGCCGGGTCTTGTCGAGATCCCAGACCGCCTGCGCGGTGGCCTTGCCCGACGGCCAGCTCGCGATGATCCGCCAGGTGCCGTCGTCGCGCCGGTACGCGTCCCAGGAGATCTTCTCGGTGTCGATGCTGTGCTGGGCCAGCCGGCCGTCGACCACCTCGGCGAGCGGCACGCTCTTCTCCGAGTTCTTCAGCCGGGTACGCCGCGCGTGCTGGGCGACCATCGCCCGCTCCTGCAACACCGGCCCGGCGTAGCGCAGCACCCGGTCGACCGGCACACCGGCGATTCGGGCCACGTCCTCGGCAGACTCACCAGCCCGGATCCGGGCCTGGATGTCCCGTGGGGACAGGGATGCCACCTGGTCGTTGACCGGGGCGACCACGGACAGGGGGGCTCCGCCCGGTTCGGTGTGGAGAACCGTGGCCACCCGCTCGTCGATGGGGAGCGCGAGCAGGCGGCCCACCTCGTCGGCGAGCACCAGGGCCTGGCCGTCCTCGGAGAGGGCGACGAAGCGTACCGGTCGCATCGCGTTGCCTCCGTCCCGCTCGGCACACGCCACGAGCCAGCCACCCGGGCGTCCTCGACACACGGTACGCCCGTACGCCCGCCCGTGGGGGATGCCACGCCCGCATGTCGTGGGTGAGCTGCGCGAATGATCAATGAACGACGGGTGGTGCCGGCGGACCCGGCCGAACGGGCCGGAACCGGTCGACCGGCGGCCCGGACGCGTCCAGCTCGTACGCGTCCGGACCGTACGATATCGGCCCCGGTGCCGGACCCGGTCGAGCGGGGCCGTCAGGAACTCAGAGCGCGGCGACCACGTGGTCCACGCAGGCGGTCAGTGCCTCGACATCGGAGGGTTCGACGGCCGGGTAGAGCGCGATCCGGAGCTGGTTGCGCCCCAGCTTGCGGTACGGCTCGACGTCGACGATCCCGTTCGCCCGCAGCGTACGGGCGATGGCGGCGGCGTCCACCCCGTCGACGAAGTCGATCGTGGCGATCACGTTCGAGCGCAGCCCCGGGTCGATCACGTACGGCGCGGCCACCTCGGAGCGCTCGGCCCAGCCGTACACGATCGCCGCGCTCTCCGCCGTGCGCTTCGCGGCCCAGGCCAGCCCGCCCTGCGCGTTCATCCAGTCGGTCTGCTCGGCGGCCAGGAAGATGGTGGCGAGCGCCGGGGTGTTGTAAGTCTGCTCCAGTCGCGAGTTGTCGATCGCGGTGACCAGGTCGAGGAAGGCCGGGATGTAGCGACCGGACTGCTTGATCTCGGCGGCGCGGGCGATCGCGGCCGGCGACATCAGCGCGATCCAGATGCCGCCGTCGGAGGCGAAGCACTTCTGCGGGGCGAAGTAGTAGACATCGCTCTCGCGTACGTCCACGTCCAGTCCGCCCGCCGCCGAGGTGGCGTCGACCAGCAGCAACGAGTCCGGGTCGGCGCCGGACACCCGGTGGATCGGCACCGCGACGCCGGTCGAGGTCTCGTTCTGCGGGGTGGCGTAGACGTCCATCCCGGCCTCGGCGACCAGGGCCGGGGCGGAGCCGGGCTCGGCCCTGCGTACGGTCGGCTCGCCCAGGAACGGTGCGTCCTTGACCGCCTTGACGAACTTCGCGCCGAACTCGCCGAAGTCGGCGAACTGCGCCCGGTCCCGGACCAGGCCGAACGCGGCGACCTCCCAGAACGCGGTGGTCCCGCCGTTGCTGAGGACGACCTCATATCCCTCGGGCAGGGAGAAGAACTCGGCCAGGCCGCGCCGCAACCGGGCGACCTGGTCACGTACCGTCTTCTGCCGGTGCGAGGTGCCGAGGTACGTCGTCGCCACGTCGGCGAGCGCGGAGACCGCCGCCGGACGGATCTTGGACGGGCCGGCGCCGAAGCGGCCGTCGGCGGGTTTCAACGCGTCGGGGATCCGAATGGTCGATGGGTCAGCCACGGTGATCGACGATCCTTCCGGTGGGCCGGCGGGCCCGGGAGCTGGGCGAACGGGCTCCGGGTCGCGCGCCGAGGCGCCGCGAACCGGATCCGTGATTGTCCGGCGACGCTGCCGAGCACCCATCCTCGCACTACCGGTGCTCCGAGGCGGTGCCGTCCCGGCGCCCGGACGGACGTGTCCCACCCATAGGTGTAAGGAAGGGCCCCTTGTTAACGCTATGCGTTAACAAGGGGCCCTTCCTTACACCTCAAACGTTGTGGACGACGGCGTCCCAGCCCTCGACGTCGGCCGGCTTGCGGGTGCCGGGGCCGGTGTAGCGGGCGGCGGGGCGGACCAGTCGACCGAGTCGCTTCTGCTCCAGGATGTGCGCGCTCCAGCCACCCATCCGGGCGCAGGTGAACATCGAGGTGAACATGTGCGCCGGCACCTCGGCGAAGTCGAGTACGACCGCCGACCAGAACTCGACGTTGGTGGCGAGCACCCGGTCCGGCTTGCGGGCCTGCAACTCGGCGAGGGCGGCCTTCTCCAGTGCCTCGGCGATCTCGAAGCGGGGGGCGCCCAGCTCCTTCGCGGTCCGCCGCAGCACCCGGGCGCGGGGGTCCTCGGCCCGGTAGATCCGGTGGCCGAAGCCCATCAGCCGCTCGCCCCGGTCGAGTACGCCCTTGACGTACCCCTCGGCGTCGCCACTGCGCTCGACCGCCTCGATCATGTGCAGCACCCGGGACGGCGCACCGCCGTGCAGCGGGCCGGAGAGCGCGCCGATGCCGGAGGAGATGCAGGCTGCCGCGTCGGCGCCGGTCGAGGCGACGATCCGGGCGGTGAAGGTGGAGGCGTTCAGGCCGTGTTCGGCGGCGGAGATGAAGTAGGCGTCGACCGCCTTGACGTGGCGGGGGTCCGGCTCGCCACGCCAGCGCTTCATGAAGCGCTCCACGATCGTCTGCGCCTTGTCGATCTCCTTCTGCGGGACCGCCGGCAGGCCCAGGCCACGGGCCGACTGGGCGACGAAGGAGAGCGCGGTCACCGAGACCCGGGCCAGGTCCTCGCGGACCTGCTCGTCGTTGATGTCGAGCAGTTGGTTGAGACCCCAGTACGGGGCGAGCATCGCGACCGCGGACTGCACGTCCACCCGGATGTCGCCGGAGTGCACCGGCACCGGGAACGGCTCCGCCGGGGGCAGGCCGGGGCCGAACCGGCCGTCGACCAGGAGCGCCCAGACGTTGCCGAACGAGACCTGTCCGATCAGATCCTCGATGTCAACGCCTCGATAACGCAGCGAACCGCCCTCTTTGTCGGGCTCGGCGATCTCGGTCTCGAAGGCGATCACGCCTTCCAGCCCCGGCTTGAAGTCGGACATTTTGCTCTCCTGGATCTGGTTCGTCCGTACACCCGGGGCTCATCGGTGAAACCGGAGAGCTCCTTAGGCGACCCTCAGGGATGTATTCGTGCCATCTTGCCTGGTGAGTAACTAAGTTGCGACCCGCTCCCGCTGTGCTGCGCGCGACACCTTTTCCGTCGATGCGACGCGGCCGGTCCATCGACCGTCGGCAAACTGCCTGGCCAGTGCCGGTTGATCCGGGCAGGCCCGGGTACGTCAGGATGACCACGTGACGCCAGACACAGTGCGACCAGCGGGAATTCGTAGCGACTACGCCGTCGAACGGGGACTGTCCCGGTCCGACCTGGCCCCGGACTGGTACACCCAGTTCGACCGCTGGTTCGCCGACGCGGTCGCCGCCGGGCTGCCCGAGCCGAACGCCATGATGGTCGCCACCGCCGACGCCGCCGGTCGGCCCAGTGGCCGAACCGTGCTGCTCAAGGGGTACGACGAGCGCGGGCTGGTGTTCTTCACCAACTACGGTTCGCGCAAGGGCAGCGAGGCGCTTGCCAACCCGTACGCCAGCCTGGTCTTTCCGTGGTTTCCGATGTTCCGGCAGGTGGTGGTCTGCGGCGCGGTGGAGCCGGTCGACCGGACCGAGACCGAGGAGTACTTCGCCAGCCGGCCGCGCGGCTCCCGGCTCGGGGCGTGGGCCAGCCCACAGTCGCGGGTGCTGCCGGACCGGGAGACCCTGGACGCCGGGTTCCGGGCGGTCGCCGACCGGTTCGGTGCCGAAGGACCGGTTCCGCCACCGCCGTACTGGGGTGGTCTGCGGGTGGTCCCGAAGACCGTCGAGTTCTGGCAGGGGAGGACCAGCAGGCTGCACGATCGTCTGCGCTACCGTCGAGGCGACGAACAGGGGTGGATCATCGAACGACTGGCACCATGAGTTCCGAGCCGGGTGCGACGCACGACTCCGGGCAGATCCTCGAAGACCGGGAACTCACAGAACAGAAGCAACAGCTCAGGGAACAGCAGCGACAGAAGGCACCGTCGCGGTGGGCGATCGACGTACGTCCGCTCCGGGTGCCCGCGTACCGCCGGTTGTGGGTCGGCAACGGCGTCTCGATGTACGGCATGCAGTTCACCGCGGTCGCCGTACCGGTGGAGATGTACAGCCTGACCCGTGACTCGTTCTGGGTGGGCATGCTCGGGCTCGCCACCCTGGTCCCGTTGGTGATCTTCGGCATCTGGGGCGGCGCCGTCGCCGACCTGGTCGACCGGCGCAAGCTGCTGATGGTCAGCACCACGCTGCTCTGGCTCACCACCCTCGGCCTGCTGCTCCAGGCACTGTTGCGGGTGGGTAGCCCGGTGCTGCTGCTCGCCCTGGTCGCGGTCCAGTCGGCCGCGTTCGGGATCAGCTCGCCGGCCCGCCAGGCGATCATCACCCGGCTGGTGCCGACCTCGCTGGTGCCGGCCGCGCTGACCCTCGGCTTCACCACCTCGCAGGCGGCCGGGGTGGCCGGCCCGCTCACCGCCGGTCTGATCTTCTCCGCCTGGGCGCCGGAGACCGGCCTGCCGTTGGCGTACGGGGCGGACGCCGTGCTCTTCACCGTCTCGCTCTGGGCCACCTACCGGCTCCCCTCGTTGCCCCCGCTCGCCGAGGGCGGCGAAGCGGGCGCCGAGACCGCGCCGGCCGCCCGTCGGGGCGGGTTGCGCACCATCGCGGACGGCTTCCACTACTTGGCCACCACGCCGCTGCTGCTGCTCTCCTTCGGCATCGACCTGATCGCGATGGTGCTCGCCATGCCGCGCAGCCTCTTCCCCGAGGTGGCGCAGGAGCGGTTCGGCGGCGGCGCGGCGATCGGCCTGCTGTACAGCGCGATCGCGATCGGCTCGGTGCTCGGCGGCCTCACCTCGGGTTGGATCGGCCGGATCAGGCGGCAGGGCCTGGCCCTGGTCGTCGCGGTGGTCGGCTGGGGGATCAGCATCGCGTTGGCCGGACTCGCGCACCAGCTCTGGCTGGTGGTCGGGCTGCTCGCCCTGGCCGGGGCGGCCGACCTGGTCTCCTCGGTGTTCCGTCAGTCGATGTTGCAGGTCTACGTGCCGGACCGGATGCGCGGGCGGCTCCAGGGGGTCAACATCACGGTGGTGGCCGGCGGTCCCCGGCTCGGTGATCTCCGGGCCGGGTTGATGGCCTCGTCGCTCGGGGTCGGCGTCGCCTGGGTCGGCGGCGGCCTGGCGGTGGTCGTACTGGCCCCGCTGCTGGCGCTCGCCTTCCCGGCGCTGCTGCGCTACCGGACACCGGAGCCGTCGGCCGACTGACCGCCGGCCGACTGAGCCACCGCCTCACTGACCCGCCGGCCCGGCTTCTTGACCGATCGGCCCGGCTCCTTGACCCATCGACGGGGCTGCGCCGCTGGTGGCCGGGGTTGCCGGGTGAACGGGCGGAGTGTCGGGGCAACCGATATCGTCCGGGCATGGAGAACGTGGAGACCGGACCCCGCCCGCTGTCCGGAACACAGTGGACGATCACGGGTGGCGGCCAGGAGGCCGTCGTGGTGGAGGTCGGTGGGGGTCTGCGCGCCTACCGGGTCGGCGGGGTCGACTACCTCGACGGGTACGCCGACGACGAGGTCTCCCCGGGCAGTGCCGGGCAGGTGCTCGCCCCGTGGCCGAACCGGATCCGGGACGGCCGGTACAGCTTCGGCGGCCGGTCGTACCAGCTCGCGCTGACCGAGCCGGACAAGCACACCGCGATCCACGGACTGGTCAACTGGCTGCCCTGGCGTCTGGTCGAGCAGGCGCCCGACGCGGTCACGGTCGCCTGTGAGCTGCCGGCGCAGGTCGGCTACCCGTGGCCGCTGCGGCTGACCACGCACTGGCGGATCGGACCGGACGGGCTCCGTGCCGAGCACGAGGTGACCAACCTCGGTGCCCAGGAGTGCCCGTTCGGCTTCTCCGTGCATCCGTACTTCCGGCTGCCCGGGGTCCCGGTCGAGCAGGTACGGCTCCGGGTCCCGGGGCGCAGCCGACTGCTGGCCGACGGGCGGCTGCTGCCGATCGGGGCGGTGAAGGTGACCGGTGGTGAGTACGACTTCACCCGACCGCGCCAGATCGGTGACGCGGTGCTCGACGTCACCTTCGGCGACCTGGACCAGGGACCCGACGGTTCCAGCGTCACGCTCACCGGCCCGGCCGGCGAGCCGGCGGTCAGCATCTGGGCCGACCGGGCCTTCGGCTGGTGGCAGGTGTTCACCGGCGACACCCTGCTCGGGGACCGCAACCGTCGCTCGGTCGCGGTCGAGCCGATGACCTGCCCGCCGGACGCGTTCCGTTCCGGCCGGGACGTGATCGTGCTCGCCCCCGGCGCCACCTGGCGGGCGAGCTGGGGGATCCGCCCCACCTCGGCCGACGCCTAGGTCGGGCCAGCCGGATGGAGTTCGCGCAGGTCGTACGGGCCCGGCGGATGGTGCGCAACTACGACCCGGAGCGGCCGGTCCCGCCGGAGGTGCTGGACCGGCTGCTGGACCACGCGGTACGCGCGCCGTCGGCCGGGTTCTCCCAGGGGTGGGGTTTCCTGGTGCTCGACGACCCGACCGACCGGGCGCGCTTCTGGGCCGCCACGGCACCCGACCCCCACGCCCGGGGGCGCTGGTTGACCGGAATGCGCCGGGCACCGCTGATCGTGGTTCCGCACGCGAACAAGTCGGCCTATCTCGACCGGTACGCCGAACCGGACAAGGGCTGGACCGATCGGGACCCGGACCGGTGGCCGGTGCCGTACTGGCACGTCGACACCGGGTTCGCGGCACTGCTGATGTTGCTCACGGCGGTGGACGAGGGGCTCGGCGGCTGCTTCTTCGGCATCCCGCGCGAGCGCCTGGCCGCTTATCGCGCGGAGTTCGGCGTACCCGATGAATTCACCCCGATCGGCGCACTGACCGTCGGGTATCGCGCGCCCGACCATCGCTCGGCGTCACTGTCGCGTGGGCGTCGCCCGATCGACCAGGTCGTCCATCGCGGTCAATGGGGCGGACCGTTCGGCGGTCAGGCGCCGGAGCGGCAGTAACGAAATCGACATCCGGGAACAAACCGCGATGTCGTCACCGGTCGCTAGGCTGACACGGTCCATCGGATTGGTGCCGGCGCTTTCGAACGCGGTGGGGCAGGACGCAACGGCAGGCCGGCTCGGCCGCGGGGAGGGGAGAGTACCGTCGTGATCTTCAAAGCGGTTCGGGACGGACGTCCCTACCCGGAGCACGGGTTCACCCTGAAGCAGTGGGCGGAGATCCCGCCGCGACCGCTCCGGCTCGACCAGCTGATCACGACCAAGCGGGAGCTCGCCCTGGACAAGCTGCTCGCCGAGGACTCCACCTTCTACGGCGACCTCTTCCCGCACGTGGTGCAGTGGAACAACGGGCTCTACCTGGAGGACGGGCTGCACCGCGCGCTCCGGGCGGCGCTACAGCAGCGCAACCAGATCCACGCCCGGGTGCTCGTGCTGCCGGTGGCGTCGTGAGCACCCCCGGGTCCTCGCTGGACCTGCTCGACCTCGACGCTCTCCTCTCCGAGGAGGAGCGGCAGATCAGGTCGGTGGTGCGCCAGCTCGTCGACGACCGGGTGCGCCCACACGTCGCCGGGTGGTACGAGGCCGGTCAGGCGCCGATCCGCGAGTTGGCCGTCGAGTTCGGCAAGCTCGGTCTGCTCGGCATGCACCTGAGCGGTTACGGCTGCGCCGGTGCCTCGGCGGTCGCGTACGGGCTGGCCTGCCTGGAGTTGGAGGCCGGTGACTCCGGCCTGCGGTCGCTGGTGTCGGTGCAGGGTTCGCTCGCCATGTACGCGATCTGGCGCTACGGCAGCGAGGAGCAGAAGCAGCGCTGGCTGCCGGGGATGGCGACCGGCGAGCTGATCGGGTGCTTCGGGTTGACCGAGCCCGACCACGGCTCCGACCCGGCCTCGATGACGACCCGGGCCCGCCTCGACGGCACGGACTGGGTGCTGACCGGCACCAAGATGTGGATCACGAACGCCCCGTTGGCCGACTTGGCAGTGGTCTGGGCCCGGACCGACGAGGGGGTTCGGGGCTTTGTCGTGCCGCTGGACAGCCCCGGCGTGACGACCCGCGAGATCAAGCACAAGATGTCGCTGCGCGCCTCCTCCACCGGGGAGCTGGTGCTGGACGGCGTGCGGCTGCCGGCGCAGGCCCGGTTGCCGGAGGCGAGCGGACTCAAGGCGCCACTGTCCTGCCTGACCGAGGCCCGGTTCGGCATCGTCTGGGGCGCGCTCGGCGCGGCCCGGGACTGCCTGCGGGTGGCCCTGGACTACGCGGTCAACCGGACCCAGTTCGGTCGGCCGATCGCCGGTTTCCAGCTCACCCAGGCGAAGCTCGCCGACATGGCGGTCGAGTTGCAGAAGGGCTACCTGCTGGCGTTGCACCTGGGTCGGCTGGCCGACGCCGGGGCGCTGCGACCGGACCAGGTCAGCCTCGGCAAGCTGAACAACGTACGGGAGGCGCTGGGGATCGCCCGCCAGTGCCGGACGATCCTCGGCGCCAACGGGATCAGCGGCGAGTACCCGGTGCTGCGCCACGCCAGCAACCTGGAGACGGTGTTGACCTACGAGGGCACCTCCGAGATCCACCAACTCGTCATCGGCCAGCGCCTGACCGGCATCTCCGCGTTCGGCTGACCTCCCGCGACCGGTTTGCGGCGACGCCCCGAACGGGTACAGCAACGGGCAGTGGTCGAGTTGTCGCACCCGACCCGTACCGTTTGTGGCAGGCAAACGGTCTGATGAGGACGGTGAGGGCAGATGTCCCGTGGCGGAGATGTCAACGAGCCCACGCGTGAGTTCCCGGAGTACGCGAAGGGTCAGGCCGCACCCGCGGCGCCGGCCCCTGATCGGCGCTGGGCGGCCGACGGCGACGCCGAGCTGGTAGGCGAACCGACCGGCAAGGGTGAGGGGGCGGACCCGACCCGGCCCGAACCCGTACTGGTCACCCAACCGGCGCGCGGTCGCGGGCTGGTTTGGCTGGCCGGCGCGCTCGTCGTGGCGCTCGTCCTGGTCCTCGGCGTGCGGGCCACCGGCCTCTGGCCGACCTGGCGCAACCCGTTCGCGCAGGAGACGACCGACCGGAGCCAGCCGCCGCTGCTGAAGTCGATCCAGGACCTGAGCCGCTACGTCGCGGCCGAGGGGAACTTCCAGGTCGTGATCGACCTCCAGCAGGACCGCAAGTACGTGCCGGACTTCCTGCTCAACGAGCGCACTCTTTTCGTGGGAGCAGGCTCTGTTGAGTCATATGTCGACTTTTCCCGAATTTCCGAGGGAGCGGTGATCGAGTCGGCCGACGGGAAGTCGGTCGAGATCCGACTGCCCGCCCCGCAACTCGGCGAGACCAACCTCGATCTCGAGAAGAGCTACGTCTTCGCCGAGGAGCGGGGCCTGCTGAACCGACTCGGTGAGGTGTTCCGGGGCGACCCGAACCGGCAGCGCGAGGTCTACCAGAAGGCCGAGGAGAGCATTGCGGCGGCGGCCCGGGACAGCGGACTCGGGGACAGGGCGCAGGAGAACACCCGGAAGATGCTCGAGGGCCTGCTCCGTTCGCTCGGTTACGAGACGGTGACTGTCACCTATACCGCTCCCTGAGCGTAGGACTTCGATCACTCGGTGTCATCGCAGGTCAGGGCGGTGTGCCAGGTATTCTCCTAGCATCCACCGGTGGCACCTGAACACGAACGGGAATGGACGGTAGTATCCAGCGGCGTCTTGAGAAGGCGACCGATGGTGCACCGGATTGCCCTCGTCGCCGGCCCTCGCCAATCGATACACAGAGAATCGAATCGGGAGAAACGCCTGTGGCACTTTCTGTTGCCGGAGACGAGATCGAGGTTACCGTCCTGCTTCCGTGCCTCAACGAGGCCGAGACGTTGGAGATCTGCGTCACCAAGGCTGTCCGGGCCCTCGCCGAACTTGGTGTCGTCGGCGAGGTCCTGGTCAGCGACAACGGATCCACCGACGGATCGCAGGAGATCGCCACCCGGGCGGGTGCGCGGGTCTCGCACGCGCCGATCCGTGGCTACGGCGGCGCGCTGCTCAACGGCATCGAGCAGGCCCGTGGCAAGTACGTGATCATGGGCGACGCCGACGACTCGTACGATCTGTCCAACCTTGAGCCGTTCATCCGTGAGCTGCGTGCCGGGCACGACGTGGTCATGGGCAACCGGTTCCGTGGTGGCATCGCCAAGGGAGCCATGCCGCCGCTGCACCGCTACCTCGGCAACCCGGTGCTCTCCTGGCTGGGTCGGCGGCTGTTCGGGCTGAACAACGTCGGCGACTTCCACTGCGGCATCCGGGGCTTCAACCGGGACCGGATCCGGGACCTCCAGCTCTGCATGCCCGGCATGGAGTTCGCCTCCGAGCTGGTGGTGCGCGCGGCGCTGAACAAGTACGACATCGTCGAGGTGCCGACCACCCTGAAGAAGGACGGCCGCAGCCGGCCGCCGCACCTGCGTACCTGGCGGGACGGCTGGCGGCACCTGCGCTTCCTGCTCGTCTTCGCCCCGCGCAAGACGCTGATCTGGCCCGGAATGGTGCTCTTCGTCCTGGGCCTGCTCGGCACCGCGACGCTCTCCTTCGGGCCGCTCGACGTCGCCGGGGTCGGCTTCGACATCAGCACCATGGTCTACACCTGCCTGGCCATTCTGGTCGGCGCGCAACTACTGCTCTTCGGGGTCTTCGCGCTGCTGTACGGGCACACCGAAGGGATCACCACGCAGCGGCAGGCGGCCTTCTGGGGTCGTTGGGTGCGCTTCGAGACCTGCACCGCGACCGGTCTCTTCCTGGTCCTGCTCGGGCTGGCCGGCTCGATCCTCGCCGTGACCGCCTGGGGGACCACCGGCTTCGGCCAGCAGGATCTCGCCGAGACCCTGCGGGTGGTGCTCCCCTCCTCGACCGTGATCGGTCTCGGTATGACCGTGCTCTTCTCGGGCCTCTTCGCCAGCCTGCTGAACCTGCGCCGGGTGAGCCCGGCCGCGACGGTCGTGGCGACCGTGTCCGACGACGCCCGCAGCGACAGCGACCTCGCCTCGGCCCGGAGCTGAACTCCTCGTGACGCTCCAGACGACACCCGGCGACTCGGGCGGCCCGGCCCGGACCGACCTGGTCGAGACATCCGACGAGGCTGACGTGCCCAGCGAAGAACACGAGCGCGCCGCGAAGCCCTCGGCGGAGCCCGGCGAAGCGGCCACGTCCGCCCTGCCGGCGGCGTCCACGACCACTCCGGCGACCGCCGGAGCCGGTACGCCCGGGGGCAACCCCGGGCGCCGGGTGCCCGGCTGGCTGGGCAACAGCGGCACCGTCGCGGTGCTCAGTTGGCTGGTCGCGACCCCGGTCGCGATCCTGATCCCCAAGGTGATCGACCGGAACCCGTTCTCGGCCGGCGCCTCCACGATTCCGCTCGTGGCGGCGTTCCTGCTGATCGTCGGGCTCTTCGTGCTGGCGCTGCGCTGGTCCGGCGAGGCGGTCGCCGGCCTGGCCGCCGGGCTGGGCGCCGCCTGGACCGTGCTGATGCTCCGTTCCGCGCTCAACGGCACCCCGTTCGGCTTCGCCGGACTGGTCGGTGACATGGGCCGGATGTCGGCGGCGGCGACCCGGTACACCACCACCATCGCCAGCAGTGACACCCTGGTGCACGGCCTGCCCTCGGAGTACCCGCCGTTCTACGCCTGGCTGGTCGGCCGGGCCTCGGTGATCCTCGACGTGCCGGCGTGGCGGCTGCTCGCCGACGCGGAGGTGCTGTTCAGCTCCGCCGCGGTGCTCGCCGCGTTCCTGCTCTGGCGCCGGCTGGTCGGCTCCTGGGTGGCGTTGGCCATCGCCGCCCTGACCCTGGCCACCTGGTCGGACCCGCGCAAGGCGTTCGAGGTGCTGACGCTGGCGATCTTCGTACCGTGGGCCCTGGAGGTCTTCGCGCGACCGGCCCGGCGGCGGATGCACTGGCTGCCGGCCGGCGTGCTCGGCGGTTTCATCGTGATCACCTACCAGGCGTGGATGGTCTACGCGGCGATCGGCCTGATCGCCCTGATCGTGATCGCCTGGCGGACCGAGCCGGACCGGTGGGCGTACCTGCGCCGGCTCGGCCTGATCGTGCTGGTCTCGTTCGTGGTCGCGTCCTGGTACATCGTGCCGTTCGGCTGGGGCACCCTGACCAAGGGCGGCCAGTCCATCTCCGATCTGTACGTCTCCGGTTCGCTGAACTCCGGGCTCTTCCCGTTCCTCGACGTCAACCCGCTCGGGCTGCTGCAACTGGTCGGCCTGGTGGGTCTGGTGTGGCTGTGGCGCTCGGTCTGGTGGGCCCGCCCACTGATGCTGCTGGTCATCTCCGCGTACGGCTACCGGCTGATCTCCATGCTCCGCTACGTGCTGACCCAGCACACCGGGTTCCTGCACTACACCGCCCGGCTCTACGGCGTGCTGCTCACCATCGCGGGCGTGCTGGTGCTGGCCCACCTGGCGCCGATCGTGCTGCGACGGCTGCGGCTGACCCCGCCCCGGGTGGCCGGGGCCGGACTGCTCGCGATCATTCTGGCCTGGACGGCGACCGGCTTCACCAACGCCTGGATGCCGGAGACCGGCAGCAAGTACGCGACCATGGCGCACGTCGAACCGCTGCCCGGCGGCGGCTACCCGACGTACGCGCCGAAGGAGGGTCGTCGCTCCGGCTTCCCGATCACCGAGGTGGAGCAGGCGGTCGAGGGGGTGCTCGGCCCGAACGCGCGGCCGATCACGATCGCCACCGACGACCGGGTCTTCTCGTTCCTGCCCTGGCCCGGCTTCATCGACAACGACCGTACCGCCGGCAGCACCCTGTCCCGGTGGGACGACCGCTTCGCCGAGGTGCAGAAGCTGGCCGGGACCAAGGACCCGGCCGCCTTCGCCGCCCTGGCCGATGAGATGGACGGGTTCGGGCCGATCCAGGTCTTCGTGCTGAGTGAGATGCCCGACGGTTGGGGCTGGCGCAGCCAGCGCTTCGACCCGGAGCAGTTCTCGTCCCAGTACTGGACCGTCGTGGACGGACTGCCCCGGGACGTCGTGGTGGCCATCCGGCGCTGACCACGCGATGAGGAACCCCGACCGGGGCCGTACCCGACAGGGTGCGGCCCCGGTTCGCGTCAGTCGACGTTCACCCGATGGTGAACCGCTCAGTGGGCGACGTACGCCTGCCGGTCCTCGTTCGGCATGATGATCCACAGGACCAGGTAGACCAGCACCTGCGTGCCGGGCAGGATGATCGAGAGCACGAACAGGAGCCGGACGAGTCCGGTGGAGAGGCCGAAGCGGCGGGCCAGGCCGGCGCAGACACCGGCGATCATGCGGTGGTCCCGGGGGCGTACCAGTTTGCGACTCATGGTGGTCGTCGTCTCCCAACTCTGCGGCGGTCCGCCGCGTCTGAACTCCACGGTACGAACGGACATCCAGGACGCCCTCCGCCCTCAGGCTGATTCGGCGCACCCGTACCCGTAGGTGCTTACCCGGGTTGGCCGCGCCGGACGCATGCTGGAGGTGCCGGGTAGGCTCGCCCGTCGGTGCTGGCCTGACCCGACGGCAACGGAGCCGGATGCGGCAGCGCGAGCGGCAGGAGGAGGATCGATGATCAGCGTCTTCGATCTGTTCACGGTGGGCATCGGCCCGTCCAGCTCACACACGGTGGGGCCGATGCGGGCGGCGCGGACCTTCGCCAGCGGGCTCAAGGCCGACGGCCTGCTCGCCGGTACGGCGCGGATCCACGCCGAGTTGTTCGGCTCGCTCGGCGCGACCGGCCACGGCCACGGCAGCGACCGGGCGGTCCTGCTCGGGCTGACCGGGGAGGCACCGGAGACGGTCGATCCGGACCGGGTCGACGCCACGGTGGCCGAGATCCGTCAGACCGGCCGGCTCGCCGTGCTCGGTGCCCACACCATCGACTTCGATCACACCCGTGACCTGGTCCTGCACCGCCGCCGCGCGCTCCCGTACCACCCGAACGGGATGACCTTCACCGCGTACGACGACTCCGGCGAGGAGGTACGCGGCCGGACGTACTACTCGGTCGGTGGCGGGTTTGTGGTCGACGAGACGGCGGCCGGTGCCGACCGGATCATCGTCGACCCGACCCGGGTGCCGTACCCGTTCAGCACCGGCGCCGAACTGTTGCGGGTGACCGAGGAGACCGGTCTGTCGATCAGCGGCGTGATGTTCGCCAACGAGCGGGCCCGGCGCGGCGCTGACGAGATCCGATCGGGCCTGCTGGAGATCTGGCGGGTGATGCAGGAGTGCGTGGAGCGGGGCAGCCACCGCGACGGGGTGCTGCCGGGCGGGCTGAAGGTACGCCGCCGGGCAGCGGAGATGCGACGTGCCCTGTCGGCCGAGCGTGGCCCGGGCTCGACCGGCACCGGCGGTGCCGAGGACCCGTTGCGGGTGATGGACTGGGTGACCCTGTTCGCGCTCGCGGTGAACGAGGAGAACGCGTCCGGCGGCCGGGTGGTGACCGCCCCGACCAACGGGGCAGCCGGCATCATTCCGGCGGTTCTGCACTACTACACCCGGTTTGTCGCGACGGCGTCGCCGGACGGGGTGGTCCGGTTCCTGCTCGCGGCGGCGGCGATCGGCGTGCTGTTCAAGGAGAACGCGTCGATCTCCGGGGCCGAGGTCGGCTGTCAGGGCGAGGTCGGCTCGGCCTGCTCGATGGCGGCGGCCGGGCTGGCCGAGGCGCTCGGCGGCACCCCGGCCCAGGTGGAGAACGCGGCCGAGATCGGCATGGAGCACAATCTCGGGCTCACCTGTGACCCGGTCGGCGGGCTGGTGCAGATCCCCTGCATCGAGCGGAACGCGGTGGCGAGCATCAAGGCGATCACCGCCGCCCGGCTCGCGCTGCGCGGGGACGGCGTACATACGGTCTCGCTCGACAAGGTGATCAAGACCATGCGAGAGACCGGCGCGGATATGAAGGTGAAGTACAAGGAGACCGCACGGGGTGGGCTCGCGGTCAATGTGATCGAGTGCTGATCCGCGTCCGGGGAGGTCGCCGCAGACCCGGCACCGCCTACCGAGCGTGCTGACCGACTGCTAACCTATGGCGCGTCAGCGGCCCGCCCAGGCGAGGCCCGCAGCGGCCGTCTGGGTGCCGTGTCCGGGTTTTGGCATGAGACGCGGGAGCACAATAGCTGTAGGGCGGTCGCGGACGGTGACCGGGAGAGGCCAACACGTGATCCGTACCGGATGCGTTGGTGGATCTCTCCGGCGCAGCCGCCCTCGATCATTCTTGGGTTCGGGAAGGCGGCCATGACAACGAGCGTCGCGGGTGTGTGGAGCCATCGCAACGCGCTGCGGCTGCTGGTCCGACGGGATCTGGCGGTCAAGTACCAGCAATCGTTCCTCGGTTATTTCTGGTCGTTGCTCGAGCCCCTCGCCATGGGAGCCATCTACTGGTTCGTGTTCGGTGTGCTCTACGGCACCGGCACCCACACCGGTCCGGCGAAGGATTCGTATCCGCTCTTCCTCATCACCGGGATCTTCGCCTGGATGTGGACGAACTCCGCGATCAGCGAGGCCACCAGCGCGCTCACCGGGCAGGCCCGGTTGATCACCACCATGAAGGTGCCGCGCGAGGTCTTCCCGATCGGGCGGGTGATCGGCCGGTTCGCCGAGTACGTCGCCGGCCTCCCGGTCCTGGTGGTGCTCGCCGCCTACTTCGGTGAGCTGCACTTCGGTTGGGAGTTGCTGGCGCTGCCGCTGGCGGTGCTGCTCCAGACCATCCTGCTCACCGGTGTCGCGCTGCTGCTGTCCTCGCTGAACGTGCTGCTGCGGGACGTGGACCGGCTGATGCGGCTCTTCACCCGGCTGCTCTTCTACGGCACCCCGATCATCTACCCGTTGCAGCTCGTACAGGACTCGAATCTGCCGTCCTGGGCGCGAACTCTGTATGAACTCAACCCGCTGGTTGGCATCTTCGAGTTGTTCCGCGCCATCTGGTACCCGTCGGAATTCCCCAACGCCTGGCTGCTCTCCGTTTCGGTGGTCGGCAGTCTGGTGCTGTTCCTCGGCGGCTGGTGGGTATTCCGCCGGCTCGAGCCCGCCGTGCTCAAGGAGCTGTAGTGAGCAAGCCGATCATCGAGGCGCACAACCTCGGCATCCAGTTCGTCCGTGGCCGGCGACGTCAGTTGCGGCTGCGCGAGATGTTCATCCACCGGGGTGGGCGTCAGCCGACCGCGAACGAGTTCTGGCCGTTGCGCAACGTGTCGTTCGAGGTCCAGCCGGGTGACGCGGTCGGCGTCATCGGCAAGAACGGCACCGGCAAGAGCACCCTGCTCCGGCTGATCGCCGGGGTGTTGATCCAGGACGAGGGTTCGATCACCGTACGCGGTGAGGTGGCCCCGCTGCTGGAGCTCTCGGCCGGGTTCAGCAACGACCTCACCGGGCGGGAGAACGTCCACCTGGTCGGCTCGCTGCACGGCCTGAGCCCGCAGTACCTGAAGAACCAGTTCGACGAGATCGTGTCGTTCGCCGGTGAGCAGGTGGAGAAGGCGATCGACACACCGGTACGGCACTACTCGTCCGGTATGAAGGTCCGACTGGGCTTCTCGGTCATCTCGCACCTCCAGCACCCGATCCTGCTGATGGACGAGGTGATGGCGGTCGGCGACACCGACTTCCGGAAGAAGTGCTACGCCACCATCGAGCGGATGCTCGGCGAGGGACGTTCGCTCGTGCTGGTCTCGCACAACGAGAGCGACCTGACCCGGTTCTGCAACCGGGGGCTCTACTTCAGCGCCGGCAAGCTGCTGATCGACGGCACCGTGCGTGAGGCACTCGACGCGTACAACAACGTGGTCCGTACGTGACGCTGGCCGTCATCCTCACCCGTTCCGCCCACTCCGGCCCGGTTCCGCCGGTCGACGGCCTACCGCCGGTCGACCGGCTGCGGGCCCAACTGACCCGGGCCGGGGCCCGGCAGGTGCTGGTCACCGCCGACCCGGCCGACGTCGCCGCGCTGGCCGAGCGGGCGACCGAGCAGGTCCTGCTCTGCGCCGACGACCTGGTCGCGCACGCCGCGGTGCTGCGGCACCTGGCCACCAGCCCGGTCGGCCCGACGGTCGCGCTGGTGCTGACCGACCCACCCGGCAGCGGGCAGGCGCCGCTGCGCGAGGAGCGCGGCCAGGTGGTCGCGGCCGGGTTCGACCCGGTGCGGCTCGGCGAGGCCACCGGCACGTTCGGCGGGGCGCTCCGGGTCGGGGTGGAGGACCTGCCGATCCTCGCCGCGTCCGCGAGGTCCGCGGTCGTCTCGGTCGGCCCGGGGTCCGCCCCGGACCGGGTCTTCGCGGCCCTGGCCGGCACCGACGCCACGGTCTTCGCCCACCGGGTACGACTGCTCGTCGCGCACCGGGCCACCGACCCGGACGGGATCGCCGCCGCCGTGGCGGCCGTCGCCTCGGTCGAGGAGGACCGGGCCGAGCTGCGGTTGTCGGTCAAGGAGAAGGACGACTTCTTCACCACGTACTTCGTCAGCACCTGGTCCCCGTACGTCACCAAGGCGTGCGCCCGGATCGGGCTCGGCCCCACCGGGGTGACCGCGTTCTCGGTGCTCTTCGCCGTCGCCGCCGCCGTGCTCTTCGGTCTGGGGGGCCGGACGGCGGCGGTGCTCGGCGCGGTCCTGCTCTACCTCGGCTTCGTGCTCGACTGCGTGGACGGGCAGTTGGCCCGATACACCCGGCACTTCAGCCCCTGGGGTGGTTGGCTGGACACGATGGCCGACCGGGCGAAGGAGTACGTCGTCTACGCCGGTCTGGCGGTCGGCGTGGACCGGGCCGGACTCGGCAACGGCTGGACGCTGGCGATCGCCGCGCTGACCCTGCAGACCGCCCGCCACATGACCGACACCTGGTACGGCGCGCTGCACGACGAGGCGGCCCGGCGGCCCAGGGCCGGCGGCGGGGCGGGCGGTGGCTTCGGCGACCGGTTGAGCCAGGCGTCCAACCGGGTGCAGGCGGACACCGGCTCGGTGTCGTACTGGCTCAAGCGCACCATCGTCTTCCCGATCGGTGAGCGATGGGCCCTGATCGCGCTGACCGTGGCGTTGTTCAACCCGTTGGTGAGCCTGGTCGCGGTGCTGGTCTGGGGCGGGCTCGCGGCAGCGTACACGTTGGCGCTGCGGACCCTGCGGGCCCGGTCGATGCGGGTGTCGGTGCTGGCCGGGGTCGACACCACGCTCTACCGCGACGACGGACCGGTCGCCGGTTGGCTGGGTGCGGCCGGACGCCGCCTGCTGCCCCGGTGGGCCGGACCGCTGCCGCTGGCCGTGGTCGCGGTGCTGGCCAGCGCGACGCTGCTGGCGGTGAGCCTGGCCGGGGTCGGTGACACCGCCCTGCGGGTGACGGTGTTGGTGACCGGGGTGGTGGCGGTGCTCGCCGCCGGACTGCCGTCGGCCCGGTCGCACGCCGGGGCGCTGGACTGGCTGATCCCGGCGGCGCTGCGGGCGGCCGAGTACCTGTTCGTGATCGCGGTGGACGTGGCCGCCGGCATCCCCGGCCCGGTGACCTTCGCGCTGTTGTTCGTGCTGGCCCTGCACCACTACGACCTGACCGCCCGGCTGGAGAAGCGGAGCGCCGCGCCCGAGCTGCGCCCGTACGGGCTGGGCTGGGACGGGCGGCTGCTGCTGCTGGTCGTTGTGGTGCTGGCGGGGGTGCCGGCGGCCGGCGAGGCGACGCTCGCCGGGTACCTCTTCGTGATCCTGACCCTCGGTGCGGTCAGCGGATGGATGCTGCCGGCCGCGTCGGCGGGCCCGAGCCACGGCGGTGCCGTCGGCGTCGACGGACGGGCCCCGGTGGTGGCGGCGGAGGAGCGGAAACGATGACCCTGATCAGCTTTGTCGTGCCGGCCTTCAAGGTCGAGGGCTACCTGCGGGAGTGCCTGGACTCGATCCTCGGGCAGCCGTTCACCGACATCGAGGTGATCGGGGTCGACGACCACTCGCCGGACAGCAGTGGCGAGATCTTCGCCGAGTACGCCGCCCGCGACCCCCGGGTCACGGTGGTCGCGCTGCCCGAGAACGTGGGGCTGGGCGAGGCGCGCAACATCGGGCTGGACCGGGCCACGGGCGAGTACGTCTGGTTCGTCGACAGCGACGACTGGCTGGCCGAGGACTGCCTGCCGGCGGTTGCGCGACGGCTGCGCGACACGAACCCGGAGCTGTTGATCGTCGACCACGTCCGCTCGTACTGGGACAACTCAGTGCTGGGCAGCGCGATGCGGGAACTCTTCCCGAACCCGCCCGGGGCGGTCACGTTCAGCCTCCGCGAGCGCCCCGAACTGGTCGGCCTGCTGCACACCGCCTGGAACAAGCTGGTCCGCCGGGACTTCCTGGTCGAACTCGGACTGCGCTTCGGTCCGGGCTGGTACGAGGACGTGTCGTTCACGTACCCGCTGCTGTTGGCGGCGGAGCGGATCGGCGTACTGGACCTGGTCTGCGTGAACTACCGGCAGCGCCGGACCGGTGCGATCACCCGTACCCGGGGGGACCGGCACTTCGAGGTGTTCCCGCACTGGCAGCGGGTGTTCGAGCTGATGGACGAGTGGGCGCCGAGCGTCGACGACCTGCGCCCGCTGATCTTCCGGCGGATGATCTGGCACTACCTGACCGTGCTCGGCAACGGCGACCGGATCGGCACCAAGCTGCGGCCGGCGTTCTTCGCCCGGATGGCCGCCGACTACCGGCGCTGGCTGCCGCCGGGCGGCTACCCGGTTCCGGGTGGCGCCGAGGGGGTCAAGCACAGGCTGGTGGCAAAGGGCCAGTGGCGTACGTTCAGCGCCCTGCGTACCGTGCACCTGGTCCGGGGCCGGCTCCAGGACGGCGCGCGGGCCGGGCGGCGGGCGGTGCTGCCCCGGGCCCGCCAGACCGCCCGGTTCGGCCGGGACACCGTCCTGCGCGGCTACTACCAGGCGCAGTTGCGGCTGCCGATCGACCAGAAGCTGGCCCTCTACGCCGCCTACTGGTACCGGGGCTACGCCTGCAACCCGGCCGCGATCCATGCCAAGGCCCGCGAGCTGGCCCCGCACATCCGGGGCGTCTTCGTGGTACGCCGGGACCGGGTGGCGAGCCTGCCGCCCGGCGTGGAGTACGTCGTCGCCGGCTCGGCCGCCTACTACCGCGCCCTCGCTCGGGCGAAGTGGCTGGTCAACAACGTCAACTACCCCGACTTCGTGGTGAAGCGGCCCGGCTCGGTGCACATCCAGACGCACCACGGCACCCCGGTCAAGGTGATGGGGCTGGACCAGCAGCGTTACCCGACCGGCGCGGTCGGGATGGAGTTCTCCAAGCTGCTGCACCGGATCGACCGCTGGGACTTCAGCGTCAGCTCCAACACCTTCTCCACCCAGATGTGGGACCGGGCCTACCCGGCGAACTACACCGCGCTCAACACCGGCTACCCGCGCAACGACCGGCTGGTCACCGCCACCGCCGAGGAGATCGCAACGATCCGGGCCGGGCTCGGGTTCGGGCCGGACGACCGGGTGGTGCTCTACGCGCCGACCCACCGCGAGCACCTGCCCGGTTACCGGCCACCGTTCGACCCGGCCGAGTTCGTCGAGGCACTCGGCCCGCAGACCCGGCTGATGATGCGCAGCCACTACTTCCACGACCGGGACGTGGCTGGCTCGGTCAGCACCGCCGGCCGGGTACGTGACATGAGCGCGCACCCGTCCGTCGAGGACCTCTACCTCGCCGCCGACGTACTGGTCACGGACTACTCGTCGGCGATGTTCGACTACGGCACGCTGGATCGACCGATCGTCATCTACGCTCCGGACTGGGACGCGTACCGGCTCGCCCGTGGGGTCTACTTCGACGTCACCGCCGAGCCGCCGGGAGCGGTCGCGCGTACCTTCCCGGACCTGCTCGACCTGTTCCGGAGCGGCGCGGTGGAGAACGACGCGGCGGCGAAGGCCCGTGGTCACTTCCGGGCGCGGTTCTGCGTTCTGGACGACGGTCGGGCGGCCGAGCGGGTGGTGCGCCGGACCCTGCTCGGCGAGCCCGGCTGACACGGTTGCCTGGGAGGCAGGGGTTGGGCGCTTTACTCAGTGTGGTCGTACCGATCTACAACGTGCGCGACTACCTGGTCGACTGTCTCGACTCGATCGCCGGCCAGACGTATCCGGACCTGGACGTGGTGCTGGTCGACGACGGCTCGACCGACGACAGCGGCGAGCTGGCCGAGCGGTACGCGGCGGCCAACGACCGGTTCCGGTACGTCCGGCAACCCAACCGGGGGCTCGGCGCCGCCCGTAACACCGGGATCGACGCGGCGGCCGGGGACTACCTGACCTTCGTCGACAGTGACGACCTGCTGCCCCCGTACGCGCTGGAACTGCTGGTCGGCGCCCTGGAGCAGACCGGCTCCGACTTCGCCTCGGGCAACGTCGCCCTGCTCACCTCGCGCGGGTTGCGACAGTCGCCGTTGCACCGGGGCACCCACCGGTTCACCGCCCTGCGGACCAACCTCAGGACCCAGCGCAACCTGGTCTACGACCGTCTCGCCTGCAACAAGGTCTTCCGCAGGTCCTTCTGGGACCGGCACGGGCTGCGCTTCCCCGAGGGGGTGCGGTACGAGGACATCCCGCTGACCGTGCCCGCGTACGCGCTGGCCGACCGGGTCGACGTGCTCGACCTGCCGGTCTACTACTGGCGCCAGCGCGAGCCGGGTGCCGAGCTGTCGATCACCCAGCGGCAGCACGAGGTACAAAACCTGGTCGACCGGTTCGCCGCGGTGGACAGCGCCAGCCGGTCGCTCGGCGGCCTCGACCGCAAGCTCAAGGACTGGTACGACGAGACCACGCTCGTCAACGACCTGCGGATCTTCCTGGACCTGCTGCCGGACGTCGACCAGACGTACCGGGAGCGCTTTGTCGATCTGGCCGCCGACTTTCTCAGTCGGGTCGACGAGCGGGTGCTCGACCGGCTGGTCGCGCGGCTTCGGGTGGCGTGGCGGCTCGCTCGGGCCCGGGCCCTGCCCGAGTTGGTGGAGGTGGTCGCGGCGAGCCGGCTCGGTGCCAACCCGCCGGTGGTGCGCCGGGGTGCCGGGCGTTACGTCGAACTCCCGCTGCTCGACGCCGGGCACCCGGCCGTACCCCGTCGGGCGTTCCAGGCCGGACCCGGCGTACGGACCGAGGTGCACGAGGCCCGCTGGGTCGACGGCCGGTTGCAACTGCGCGGACTGGCCTACGACGTGGCCCGGGGAGCGGCCCAACCGTGGGCCTCGGCCCGGGTGTTCTGGCTGCGCGAGGCGACCGGACGGCGGCGGGTGCTACGGCTGCCGAGTCGCCCGCGACGGGTCGCCGAGGAGGCCGGCTCGGTGCCGTACGGCTGGTCGGGTTTCTCCACCGTGCTCGATCCGCGCCGGCTGCGCGGCCGGGACGGCTGGCGGGCCGGCGACTGGGTGTTCAACATCGCCCTGGTCAACTCCGGCGGTCCGCAGCGGCGCACGCTCGGTCTGGGCGAGGCCCGGCCGGCGCTGCCGGCCCGATGGGTGGACGACGGGGTACGGATCGTGCCCTTCCCGCACCGCGCCGGCCTGCGGCTGCGGGTGGAACGACCGAAGGCGTGGGCGACCAGCACCCGGATCGAGGGCGGCACGCTGCTGGTCGCCGGCCGGGCGGTCACCCGTCCGGCGGCGGCGACACTGCGGCTGGCCCGGACCACCGGTGTCTTCTGGCGCTCCTACCCGGTCGAGACGTCGCCGGCCGGTCCGGCGCTCCCGGGAGTCGCGTCGGGCGGACCGGAGTCGACCGCGCTGGTCGCCGCCGACCCGGTCGCCACCGGGTCGGACGGCGGATCGGACGGCGGGTCGGACGGCGGATCGGACGGCGCGGAGGCCGGGGTGCCCTGGACGGCCAGGATTCCGTTGGCCGACCTGGTCTCCGGCGCGGGCCTGGCCGGCTGGTCGGTCCTGGTCGGTGAGGTGGGCTCCGGGTGGCGGGTCGCCTTCGCCGACGGCGAGGGCGTCGCACCGGAACTGCCGGTCCGGGCCGGCTTCATCGGCTCCCGGCAGGTGGTCGGCGAGGTGGAGGTGGTGGCCCAGCCCGCCGACGACGAGGTGTTGTCGTTGCGGGTGCTCCCGCCGGGGCCGGTGGTGAGCGCCGCCGAGCTGACCGACAATGCCCTCCTGATCGGCGGTGGCCTGCCCAGCGGGCAGCCCGGCGGGGGCGACCTGTGGCTGGTGCTCCGCCGGCCGAGCGGCGCGGACCCGAGCGAGGTGCCGCCGCCCGACATCGAGTTGCCGACCGAGGTCTCGGCCGGGTGGCGGGTCCGGATTCCGCTGGCCGGTCCGGAGGCGGTGCCGGACGGCGACTGGCTGCTGCTCTACCGCTGGGGTGCCGCCTCGGACCCGCTCGACCTGCCCTTCGACATCGCCGCCCGACGGTCGCTGCCACGGGACGCCGGCTTCGCCGGTCGACGGTTGGAACTCCTGCCGGACCGCGAGCGCGAACTGCTCCGCCTGTCCGAGGTGTAAGGAAGGGCCCCTTGTTAACGCATAGCGTTAACAAGGGGCCCTTCCTTACACCTCAGTTGGAGGGGGGCGGGGTGGGGCGGCTGACCCGGCGTTTGACCTTCCGGGCCACCCCGATCGCGGCTTGGCGGGCGACGAACCGGGTGGCGTTGGCGAGGGACCGGACCCCGCCGACCGGGATGGTCTCGGCATCGCCGATCGAGGATCGCCGGGCCCGCTTGCCGGCCGGGTGCACCAGGCGGGGACGGGGCGAGGCCAGGCTCGCCGGGGAGAGCAGGCCGAGGTCGACCACGCCGTACTCCTCGCCGCTGACCCAGCGCTCGCCCGCCACCTCGGCCACCAGCTTGTCCAGCGGCTCGCCAGGCTGGGCCACCCGCTCGGCCCGACTCAGCGCCGACGTACGCCACAGCGCCAACGCCTCGGCCGGTGACTTCGCCCCGGTGGGCAGGAGCCGGACCAGTCCGGCCTGCCACTCGTCGGCCACCTGCACCAGCCGCCGTACGGTGTTGACGTCCACCCCGAGGTGCGGCGGAACGTTCAGCAGGAACGGGGACGGGAACGCCGTGGTGGGCGCGTGCCGGACCAGTTCCACCCGGGGGTCGGAGCGGTAGGTCACCTGGAGCAGTCGCCGGTCGAGCAGCGGGTCGGCGAGGATCGAACGGCGGTTGTCCTCGACCGCGTCCCAGTCCGCCACCAGCTTGACCCGCAGGTCGGTCTGGTCCCCGGCGAGCAGCCGGTCGACGCAGGTGCGGACCAGTTCGAAGGAGCCCTCGGCCGGGACCACCGCGGTGATCAGCGGCACCGCCCAGGACCGGTTCGCCGCGGGGCGCAGGTAGCGCGGGTACGGCATCAGCTCGGCCAGGTACGGGTGGTTGTAGCGGCGCAGCGCGTCGCCCTTGGTCATCATGTGCGTGGCGCCCATGTGCCAGCTCCCGGCCTGCGGCTCGGGGATGTAGACCGCCCCCTGCTGGGTGAGCCGGTAGCCGAACTCGGTGTCCTCGCCGAGTCGCAGCTCCGGGTTGAGCCCACCGGCGGCGAGGTAGAGCGAGCGGGTCAGTGCGGCGGTCGCTCCGACGTGTGCGCGGAAGTTGAGGTGGTCGCCACCGCGTAGCTGGTCCGTCTCGTTGATCAGCTTTTCCACGTAGTCGTGCGGCTCGGTGTCCTGCACCCGGTAGAGCTTGTCGATGGTGCCGGCGGCGCAGCGCTCGGAAACCTCCTCCGGGGTGGGGAAGTTGTCGGCGACAAAGCGCTTGTAGCCAAGGGTGACCGCTTCCTCCGAGACGTGCTGCCAGCGGACCTGGGCCTCGACGTGCTCGGGGAAGACGACCATGTCCGCGTCCAGCCAGTGCAGGATCTCGCCGTCGCTGTTCATCGCTCCGACGTGCAGGGCATTGGAACGGCCCCAACTGGTCGAGTGGTCGGGGACCCGGACGATCCGGCAGTTGGTCGGTCGGATCTTCGGCAGCTCGATCGGAGGCTCGCTGCCGTCGTCCGCCACGATCACCTCGAGCAGGTGGTCGGGGTACGTCTGGTGGCTCAGCGAGGCCAACGTGAGGTTCAGCGTTTCCTGGCAGTTGTACGCGGGGATGACCACCGAGACCGACCTGGTCGGCTGCCATTCGCCTAGTTTCCCTGGCCTGAGGGGGCTCCAATCGTTGCGGACCAACCTGACCTGGTTCGGGTGCGCGCCCGACGGGACGCTGTTCCGGGCAGACACGAGCCACAGTCTAACGACGAGTCGCTGATCCACCGGTCGGTGCTCTCCGGTCGACGGCTTTCGCCGGCTCCGCGTCACAGCCGGGAAAACCGTCGTCAACGTAACGCACGGTGACGATCTGGCTTCTCCCTGCGGTACCGGACGACGGTGACGAACAGTTGGTTAAGACGTGGTGAGGAGGGGGTGTGATTCGGCTTTAGCTCGTGGCCCCGACCGGCCCGTAGGCTTTTCAGCGACTATCGTGGAAGTTTCGAGGTCGTCAGTACGGTTGTGGCGGTGTCTGTCCGACGTCACGGACAGTTGCGGGCGATTCCGCCCTCAGTCGCCACCCGACGGAGAGAGGGACCGGGTCTTGTCGAGCGAGGAAGCGTCGGAGAAGTTTGGCCGCTGGCGGTTGGTCGTTGGTGACCGACCGGGTCTGCGCCGCCGACGCTGGCCCAGCGGAATGGTGGCATCCGGTCTGACCGAGCTGCCGGGCCGGCGACCCCGGGGACGGACCGGACCGCAGCCCGGCGACCGGGTGGTCCGGATGGCCGTCGCGGCGGAGTCCGTCGACTGGCTCCGCCAACTGCTCGGTCACCCGTTCTCCCTGGTCCAGGTGCGTCGGTTGACCGTCGAGGTGGACAACTGGCGGATCCCCGAGGGTGGGTGGTCCGGTCGGCTCGGGCCGCTGCGGCACGTACTCACCCATCAGGTCCGGTTGCCCCGGGCGGCGCGGGGCCGCGCGGTGGTCGAGATCGAGCTGAAGTGGTCCGCCCCGCTGCGGACCGTGGTCGCCGCGATCATCCCGCTGCTCACCCCGATCCGGCCGATGCCCCGCACGGCGAGCGCCGATGTCGCCGCACAGGACGTGTTGCCGACCTGGCTCGGTCCGGGACAGAACGTCACCACGGTCTCCGGCGCGCTGCCGCCGAACAACGACATCCGGGCGCACGACCTGGTGCTCACCGCGACCGGCGAGCCGGCGCCGCTGGAGCCGCCGGCCGCGACCGAGACCAGCGTGGTCGGCGCCGACGCCACCACGGTCGCCGCGCCGCGGCCGTCCGACCTCTACGCGACGACGCTGGCGGCCGGGGGGTACGGCGCCGGGACGGCGGGACGTCCCGCGACCGTCCTGGTCGACCTCGAACAGGCGGTCGTCACCGGCCGCTACGGACCCTTCGGTGCCTCCGCCGGCCGGGCCGAGCTGACCTTCACCGATGCCGAGGACGGGTGGGGCTACCGGCTCGCCGGCCCGGACGGGGTGCTCCGCGTCGGCCGGATCGACCGGCCGTGGCTGGACGAGGAGGCGCTGACCGCGCTGGCCACGACCGGTGTGGTGCACTGCGCGCGGGTCCCGGCGAGGCACCCGGTCGCCGAGGCCGCGTTCCTGGTGCACCTGATCCTGGCCGGGCTGCTGGTGCACGTACCGGACCTGCCGGACGCGGTCGGGGCGCATCTCGCCGACGAGGTCCGCGACGGTCTCCGGGCGGATCTGCCCGGTCGCGGTGAGCAGGACCTGGAGTGGGAGGTGCGGACGGTCGCCCTCCGGCGTTCGGCGATGCGTCTGCACGCCAGCGGGTTCGCGCTGCCCCGACTGACCGCCGACACCTTCCCGAGCCTGGTCCAGGTGCCGTCGGTCAGCGCGTTGCTGGTCACCAAGCGGATCCAGCACGTGGTCGAGGTGGTCAGTGCCATCGAGGCGCAGACGTACCCCAACCTGGAGATCGTGCTCTGCCTGCACGGGGTGGAACTGCCGGCCGAGCTGCGGGCCAGGGTGGCCCGCAGCTCACGACCGATCGAGATCATGACCCTGCCGCCGGAGCACGGCTTCGGCGAGGCGATCGGTGCCGCCACCGCCCGTGCCCGGGGCAGCCTGGTCACCAAGTTCGACGACGACGACACCTACGGCCCGGAGCACGTCTGGGACCTGGTGCTGGCCCGGCACTACTCCGGTGCCGCCCTGGTCGGCAAGGGTGCGGAGTTCGTCTACCTGCAAACGCTCGACACCACCGTACGGCGCGACGCCGGGGTGATCGAGGAGTACGTCTCGGTGGTCGCCGGCGGCACGATGCTGATCAGCCGGGGCGACCTGGAACAGGTCGGCGGCTGGCGGCCGGTGCCCCGCTCGATCGACCGGGGCCTGCTCGACCGGGTCCGCCGCGACGGTGGCCTGATCTACCGGACCCACCCGCTCGGGTACGTCTACCAGCGTCGATCCGACGGGCACACCTGGGACCCGGGGCTGGAGTACTTCCTGCGCGGCGGCGGGATGCAGTGGTCCGGACTGCCCCGGCACCGGGAGTTCGGCACCGAGTCCGGGCTGACCGGGCTGACCGCGATGGGCGTCGCCGACGCGGCCGAGCCGTGGGTGGCGCGCCGCCGCTGACCGTCCTGAGTCGACACACCAGGGTTAGCAGAACGCCTTTGCGGACGAGTTACCAAACCGTCACGGTCTGAGCATGGCACGTTTACCCGATGGGCGTAGGCGATGATCCTCGTCACAGTCATCTCGGGGGCCGGCTCGATGCTGCGGGGAGGTGACGGTGACAACCGTCGCGCTCAAGGACGTGACAAAGGTTTTTGCCGACGGGACGATCGCGGTCGACAGTGTCAACCTCGACGTCAACGACGGTGAATTCATGGTGCTGCTCGGCCCGTCGGGTTGCGGTAAGTCCACCGTGCTCCGGATGGTCGCCGGGCTCGAGGAGCCGAGCAGCGGGGCGATCCTGCTCGACGGCGAGCTGGCGAACGACCTGCCGCCCCGGGACCGCCGGATCGCCATGGTGTTCCAGGACTTCGCGCTCTACCCGCACATGACGGTGGGCGACAACATCGCCTTCCCGCTGCGGCTCTCCGGGGTCGAGCCGGCGCCACGAGGCGAGCGGGTCAACGACGTGGCCAGCGCCCTGGGCATCGGCGACGTACTGGCCCGCAAGCCCAGCCAGCTCTCCGGTGGGCAGCGGCAGCGGGTCGCGATGGGACGCGCGATCGTACGCCGCCCGGGGCTGTTCCTGATGGACGAGCCGTTGTCCAATCTCGACAGCGGACTGCGGGCGGAGTTGCGCGCGGAGATCTCCGGGCTGGTCCGGGAACTCGGGGTGAGCACCATCTACGTCACCCACGACCAGGCCGAGGCACTGACCATGGCCGACCGGGTGGCGATCATGCGCAAGGGGGTGCTCCAGGACGTCGGTACCCCCACCCAGGTCTACGGCCGACCGGCCACGCTCTACGTCGCGGCATTCCTCGGCAGCCCCCGGATGAACCTGCTGGAGGCGTCGGTCTACGTCCACCTCGACCGGTACGTCACCCTAACTCTCGGTGAGCAGGCGCTCTACCTGCCGTGGGACGACATCCGGTCCCGGGCGGTGGCGCACTACCACGGCGAGCGGATCGTGGTGGGGATGCGGGCCGAGGCGCTCAGCCCGGTCGCGCCGGACGCTCCCGGCCACGTGCTCCAGGGACGGATCCGCTACCTGGAGCACCACGGGCACGAGTCGTTGGCCTTTCTCGACATCGGCGCGACCGCGATCGTCGTCGACGAACTCGGCGGCCCGGCACGCGGGCAGAACCAGCCGGGCAGTCGGCTGCGCCGGTTCGGGCACGCCGTACAGCGTCTGACCGGCCGGGCCACCGTGCCGAACCAGTCCGACCAGGCCCGGGAGACGGTCCGCCCCGGGGCGCGGACCAGCGTGCTCAACGATCCCGGCCGCCATCACCGGCGACCGGCCGAACTGGCGGTACGCCTGGCGCCGTACCCGGCGGTGGCGGCGGGGCACCCACTGGCGATCTCCGTACGGATGGACGCCCTGCACTTCTTCGACGAACGTGGCGACCGCATCGATGTGGGGTGGCGCTGAGACGGGTTCACCGCCTAGCGTCAATACGCTCCGTACGCGCCCAGCGAAGTACGCATATGGAAGTACTCGCCCATCGAAGGGAACCATCCGTGGCAACCGACGGCTCCGGCCCGCTCGTGATCGAGCGCATTCTCCGCGATCGACACGGCATCTGGCAGCAGGTGGTCGAGGACCGGGACCTCAACGCGCTGACCGGCAAGATGCTCGCGGCCTCCGCGATCGCCCTGGCCTGCTACGGCGCGGTGCTCGGAGCGTTCCACAGTTTCCTGATGGCGCTCACCTCGGCGGTGAAGCTGCCACTGCTCTTCCTGGTCACGCTGGCGATCTGCCTGCCCACGCTCTACCTGTTCAACCTGGTCTTCGGCGCCCGCCTGTCGGTACGCCAGGCGCTGTCGATGGTGATGGTCGCGATCACGGTCACCGCGATGCTGGCGGTGGCGTTCGCGCCGATCAGCCTCTTCTTCCTGATCACCGCGCCGGACTACGGCTTCTTCAAGCTGCTGAACGTGGCGATCCTGACCCTCTCCGCCTTCGTCGGCCTGAAGTTCCTGACCGGCGGCATGCAGGTGCTCAACGAACACGGCCTGCTCGCTCCGGCCCAGCCGGCACTGGTGGCGACCTCGGCGACGGCTCCGACAACCGCCCCGGTCCAGGCGACGACCGGCACGCCGGTGCCCGCCGACGGTGTCCCGGCGCAGCCGGTCGTGGCCCAGCCCGTGCCGGCCACGGTCGGCGCGGTCAACGGTGACGGTACGGCGCCGGTCGCCGTACCCGTTCCGGTCGCGGCGGCGGCTCCGCAGGTCGTGCCGGCGCCGGTGGCGGTCCAGCCGTACCCGCCGGTGCACACGTTCCCGCCGGGTGGGTTCTACCGCCCACAGCCGGCGGCCCGGGAGACCGGTTCCGGTCAACGGCCGGCGAGCATGACCCTGCTCTACATCTGGATCCTGCTCTTCGGTTTTGTCGGCACCCAACTCGCCTGGACGCTGCGCCCGTTCTTCGGCAGCCCGGGGCAGGACTTTGCGCTTTTCCGCAGCATCGAGGGGAACTTCTACGCCGAGATCCTGCGGACCATCGCCAACCTCTGACGGGCCATTGCCGAGGCAAGTTACCAACGAGTAACATCCGCTCCATGACCATCGATTCGCGTCAGATCGCCGCCGGAATGCTCGAAGCGGTGCCGTTCGCCCGTACCCTCGGCTTCGAATTTGTCGAGATCGCCCCGGACGGCGCCGCCGGCGTCCGGTCGACCGTCCGGCTCCCGGACGCGCCGGCCACCCACAACCACGTCGGCGGCCCGCACGCCGGGGCGCTGTTCACCCTCGGCGAGACCGCGTCCGGCGCGGTGGTGCTGGCCGCCTTCGGCAACCTGCTCGACCGTGCGGTGCCGCTCGCCGTCACCGCCGACATCCGCTACCGGAAACTCGCCATGGGGCCGGTCCGGGCGGTCGCCCGGCTCGGTCGCCCGGCGACCGAGGTGATCGCCGAGTTCGACGGCGGCACCCGGCCCGAGTTCCCGGTGCTGGTGGAGATCGGCACCGACGCGGGCGAGCCCACCGCCGAGATGACCGTGGTCTGGACCCTGCGCACACGGTGACGTCGGGCACGGTCGGGCAACCACGTGCGGCAAAGACGTTTATCCGGCCCGTCCACCCGGATAAGTTGATGATGTGCTGGGCCTACCCGCTCATGTGACCGCCTGCCTCTTCGACCTCGACGGTGTGCTGACCCAGACCGCCCGGGTCCACAACGCCGCCTGGGCCGAGACCTTCGACGCGTTCCTCCGCCGGTGGGCCGCCGACCACCACGAACGGTTCCAGCCGTACGACCCCGGGCCGGACTACAACCGGTACGTCGACGGCCGTCCCCGGGCCGACGGTGTCCGTACGTTCCTCGCCTCGCGGGACATCGTGCTGCCCGAGGGCGACCCGGACGACCCGCCCGAGGCGAACACGGTCAACGGCGTCGGCAACCGGAAGAACGAGATCCTGCTCCGGCGGATCCACACCGACGGCGTCCAGGTCTACGACGGTTCGGTGGCGTACCTGCGGGCCGCCGCCCGGGCCGGCCTGCGCCGGGCGGTCGTCTCGGCCAGCGCCAACTGCCGGGACGTGGTCGCCTCCGCCGGTCTCGAAGACCTGCTCGAAGTGAGGGTCGACGGGATCGTCGCGGCGCGCAGGGGACTGCGCGGCAAGCCGTACCCGGACACCTTCCTGGCCGCAGCCGAACTGCTCGGGGTCAAACCCGACCAGGCCGCGGTCTTCGAGGACGCGCTGGCCGGGGTCGAGGCGGGCCGGGCCGGCGGGTTCGGCCACGTGGTCGGGGTCGACCGGGTCGGGCAGGCCGAGGCGCTGCGGGCCCACGGTGCCGACACCGTCGTCACCGACCTGGCCGAGTTGCTCACCGGGGACGAGGCCCGATGATCCGCGAACGGGCCTACCCGGTCGAGCCCTGGCACATCCGGGAGACCCGGCTCGACGTGGACGTGCTGGCCCAGGCGGAGTCGGTGTTCGCGCTCGCCAACGGGCACATCGGACTGCGCGGCAACCTGGACGAGGGCGAGCCGCACGGGCTGCCCGGTACGTACCTGAACTCGTTCTTCGAGCTACGGCCGCTGCCGTACGCCGAGGCCGGGTACGGATTCCCCGAGTCCGGCCAGACGATCGTCAACGTCACCAACGGCAAGCTGATCCGGCTGCTGGTCGACGACGAGCCGTTCGATGTCCGCTACGGCGAACTGCTCGACCACGAACGGGTGCTCGACCTGCGTGCCGGCACCCTGCACCGGTCGGTGACCTGGCGCTCGCCGGCCGGCAAACGGGTCCGGATCCGCAGCACCCGGCTGGTCTCGTTCACCCAACGCTCGGTGGCCGCGATCCGGTACGAGGTGGAGGCGGTCGACGAGCCGCTGCGACTGATCGTGCAGTCGGAACTGGTCGCCAACGAGGTGCTGCCGGCACAGAGCCGGGACCCCCGGGTCGCGGCGGTGCTGGAGTCCCCGCTGGAGGCCGAGGAGCACCTGGCGCTGGAGGACGGCGGTCTGCTGATCCACCGCACCCGGGCCAGCGGACTGCGGCTCGCCGCCGCGATGGGGCACGAGCTCGAGGGGCCGGAGCGCACCACGCTGAGCACCGAGACCTTCGACGACTGGGCCCGGACCACCGTCACCTGCATCCTCGCACCCGGCGGGGAGAAGGTCCGGCTGGACAAGTACGTCGCGTACGGCTGGTCCAGCCAACGTTCCCGGCCGGCTCTGCGGGACCAGGTCGGCGCCGCCCTCGCCGGTGCCCGTTTCTCCGGCTGGGACGGGCTGCTCCGCGAGCAGCGCGACTACCTGGACACCTTCTGGGACACCTCGGACGTACGGGTGGAGGGCGACCCGGAGGTGCAGCAGGCGGTCCGGTTCGGCCTGTTCCACGTGCTCCAGGCCGGTGCCCGGGCCGAGCTGCGGCCGATCGCGGCCAAGGGGCTGACCGGTCCGGGCTACGACGGGCACGTCTTCTGGGACACCGAGACGTTCGTACTGCCGGTGCTGACGTACACCCTGCCGTCGGCGGTGGCGTCCGGGCTCCGGTGGCGGCACTCGACCCTGTCGATGGCCCAGGAACGGGCCCGGACCCTCGGGCTGAACGGGGCCGCCTTCCCGTGGCGGACGATCCGGGGGCAGGAGTGCTCGGCGTACTGGCCGGCGGGGACGGCCGCGTTCCACATCGCCGCCGACATCGCCGACGCCGTACGCCGCTACGTCAAGGCCACCGGCGACGAGAACTTCGAGCGGGAGGTGGGGCTGGAACTGCTGGTCGAGACCGCTCGGCTCTGGCGTTCCCTCGGGCACCACGACCGCGACGGCCACTTCCACCTGGACGGCATGACCGGCCCGGACGAGTACACCGCCGTGAAGAGCGACAACGTCTACACCAACCTGATGGCCCAGCGGAACCTGCTGGCGGCGGCCGAGGCGGTCTCCCGGCACAGCGACCACGCCTGGCGGCTCGGCGTGGACGACGAGGAGACCGCCGCCTGGCGCGACGCGGCAAACGCGATGCACGTCCCGTACGACGAGGAGTTGGGCGTACACCAGCAGGTGGACGGGTTCACCCGGCTCCAGGAGTGGGACTTCGCCGCCACCCCGCCGGAGAAGTACCCGCTGCTGCTCAACTACCCGTACTTCGACCTGTACCGCAAGCAGGTGGTGAAGCAGTCCGACCTGGTGCTCGCGATGCACTGGCGCGGGGACGCGTTCACCCCGGAGGAGAAGGCCCGCAACTTCGCCTACTACGAACGGCGTACGGTCCGCGACTCGTCCCTGTCCGCCTGCACCCAGGCGGTCCTCGCCGCCGAGGTGGGGCACCTCGAACTGGCCCACGACTACCTGGGCGAAGCCGCGTTGATGGACCTGCACGACCTGAACCAGAACACCCGGGACGGGGTGCACGTCGCCTCGCTGGCCGGCGCCTGGATCGCCCTGGTCGCCGGGTTCGGCGGGATGCGGGACCACGGCGAGATCCTCTCGTTCGCCCCCCGGCTGCCGAACCGGATCGATCGGCTGGAGTTCTCACTGGTCTGGCGCGGGCACCGGCTGCGGGTGGACGTACGCGAGCGGGAGACGACGTACGCGCTGCGCAACACCGACCGGACCGGGTCGGTGGAGGTGATCCACCACGGTGAGCGGTTCGTGGTGACCTGTGACGAGCCGGTGAGCAGGGCGAACCCGGAGCCGCATCCGGTCGGCCCGGCACCACAGCAGCCGCCCGGCCGCGCGCCCGCCCGCCGGGCGTCGGTGACCGAGGCCCGGGGTCCGGGACCGGCGACCCGGCCGGAGGATCCGGCACCCGACGAACCCGGGAGCTGACGCCCGTCGGACCGTCAGAGCAGCGACAGGTGTACGTGATTCGTGTGGTCGCTGGACGGGTCGCCCTGCGCGGAGGAGTACGCCTTCCAGCCCGTCGCCGGGAACCAGATCTGCCGGTACCAGATCACGTAGAGGACGCCGAGCTGGTCGGCGTTGCGGACCAGGAACGCGGCCAGGTTGTTGCCGTACGTCCGGTCGCCGCCTTTCGCGTCACCGCCGAAGCCACCGGGCTCGGCGGAGAAGTCGCAGGCCCGCCCCTTGGGATGCTCGAACGGTCCGCCGCTGCGGTAGCAGGAGACGTGCCGGGTGAAGCCGAGCCGCCGGGTTTCGTTGAGCGCGTGCAACGCACGCGGGGTCAGGCAACCCCGGGTGGTCGGATCGCCCCGGTTGCACGACTGCGCCGGCCAGGAACCGTCCCGGTTGCGCGGGGCGGGGCTCGCGACGGGTGAGGAGGTGTTGACGAAGCCCTCGGTGCTGGCCCCACCGACGAGGGAGAGGGCCCGTTCCGCCGCCTCCCGTTGCTTGGCCATCACGGCGAGCTGCCGCTGCTCCTCGGCCAGGGCGGCGTCGGCGGCGGCCTTTGCCCGACTGGCCTGGTCGCGGGCCTCGCGAAGCTTGCGCAGCTTGCTGTTGTCACGCTGGGCGATCAGGTCGAGACCTTCGGCACGCTCCATGAACTCGTCCGGGCCGGCGCTGGCGAGCAACGCGCTGATCGGTCCGATCCGGCCGATCCGGTAGGCGCTGACCGCCACCTCGCCGACCTCGGGGCCGAGCGAGTCGAGCTGCTCCTCTATCCGCCGCAGCTCGTCGGCGTACGCGGCCTGGCGCTCCCGCGCGTTCCGCACGGCATTGCTCGCCGCGGCGAAGCCGCGACCGGTGGACTCCAGGACGTCACGTAAGAGGGGATTGCCGCCCTCGTCGCCGGTGGTGGCCGGTCCGGTGGGTGTGGCCGAGGCTGGCCCGGCGGCTGCCGTACCGGCGAGCACGCTGACCACGGTGAGCAGGGTCAGGGCCAGCGAGAACCGCTGACGCATGGGTGTCGTCACGCACGTTCCTCCCGTCGGCCGCCGACCGGGTTAGCTGACGGGTTCGGGACGGGAACGACCCCTACCGCGAGTGCGGATTCACCCCACCTACCTGGTTCCCCGGCTCGCACGAAGCGATTGGGCGGCGGTCGTCGCCGACAGCTCGAGGGGGTAACCACCGGGTCGGAACCGAGGGTGACATTACCGGATCAGTTGGACTTTTCAGGGCCAAATCTCCACTCGCCACGAGCGAAATCTTCTGGTATGAGACGGGACGATATGGGATGGGAAAGTTGAGCGTGGCTGACCGGGGAGTTGGACCCGGTCGAAAATCCCCGCCGGGCCCTCGTGCGAGGGTCCGACGGGGCGTCGTCCACGTGATGCCGGCTGTCGGGTCAGAAGCGGTCGCCGGTGGAAGGGACGCCGTTCTGGTCGTGCGGGGTGACCCGTCGTGGGTCGTCCGAGGCCCGTGCCTGGGCCGCGTCGTCCGCCCAGTCTCGCCCCGCGTTGTCACGTTTGTCGCGCTTGTCCTGCGGCGGGCTGGCGTTGGTACGTCCGGACTCCGACTTCGCGGATTTCTGGCGGCTCATGGGTTTCCTCACGATCGCTCGACGCGGGCCGCTGCCGCGGCCACCGTGGTCGTGTCCCTGCTCACCCGTTGGCCTTCCCGAACGGCGCGATGGCAAACGGCCCCTTCGGTAGGGGGCACCAGGCCGCGGCGCGGTCCACCTCGTCCCACCGGACGAGGTGGTCAACACCCGGTTGTTCGTCCCGACTCGGGGTATCGGAGACCGGGTGGAGACAGAGACGACCGAAACCGCTATCCCGGCCGGAGACGTGGAACTCGCCGCGGACCTGGTGACCCCTACCGAGGGGGCCGTCGGCGTGGTGCTGTTCGCCCACGGCAGCGGAAGTTCCCGGCGCAGTCCACGCAACGTCGCGGTCGCCCGGGTGCTCCACCGGCACGCGCTGGCGACCGTACTGGTGGACCTGCTCACCCCAGAGGAGAACCGGGTCGACCAGGAGACCGCCGAACTGCGGTTCGACATCGCGCGGCTGGCGGCACGGCTGGTCAGCGCCATCGACTGGCTGAGGAGGTCGCCCGACACGGCGGCCCTGCCGGTCGGACTCTTCGGGGCCAGCACGGGCGCGGCGGCGGCACTGGTGGCCGCGGCCGAGCGGCCGGAGCACGTACCGGCCGTGGTCTCCCGGGGCGGTCGCGCCGACCTGGCGGGTCCGGCCCTCTCCCGCGTACGGGCGGCGACCCTGCTGCTGGTCGGCGGGCGGGACGAGCAGGTGATCCAGTTCAACCAGCAGGCCCGCGACGCGCTCGGCGGGGAGGTGGAACTGCGGATCATCCCCGACGCGACCCACCTGTTCCCCGAGCCGGGTGCGCTGGAACAGGTCTCGGACCAGGCCGCCGACTGGTTCGCCGAGCGCCTGCCCAGTTTCGGGGCCGCGCCCTAGTTCCGGGGTCGGCGCCCGTTGTTCGGGCCGCTCCTCGGCGGGTAACCCGTGGCATGCACATCGGGATTATCGGGGCCGGCAATGTCGGCGGAACGCTTGCCCGTCGGCTCGCCGAGGCGGGCCACGAACTCGCGATCGCCAACTCCAGGGGACCGCAGACACTCCAGGACCTGGTGGGCGAACTGGGACACCGTACGCACGCGGTCAGCTCCTCCGAAGCGGCCCGCTTCGGTGACCTGGTGATCGTCGCGGTGCCGTTCGGTCGGTACAACGAACTGCCGACGGCGGAGTTGAAGGGCAAACCGGTCATGGACACCGGGAACTACTACCCGGATCGGGACGGGCACATCCCGGAGTTGGACCAGGACCAGACCACCTCCAGCGAGATGGTGCAGCAGCACCTGAAGGGCGCGCACGTCGTCAAGGCGTTCAACACCCTGCACGCGGAGAACATGCGCGACCATGCCCGTCAGTCCTCGGCCCAGGAGCGGTACGGCATCCCCATGTCCGGGGACGACCCCCAGGCCAAACGAGCGATCGCCGACCTGGTCGAGGAGCTTGGCTTCGAGCCGGTGGACGCCGGTGACCTGGCGACCGGCGGGCGCAAGCAGCAGCCGGGCAGCGTGACCTACGAGGCCGACTTCACCGCCGAGGAGTTGGCGGCGGCACTGCGCGAAAACCGCTGACCTGGTCGCGGTCATCCGCGCGGAGGACGTACGTCAGGTCGGTTCCCTGCCCTGCCGCAGCGCCGAGACCGTGTCGACCACCCGGTAGACCACCGCCGTGACCGGTACCGCGACAAACGCGCCGGGGATGCCGCCGAAGAGGGTGCCCGCGGTGACCGCCACCAGGATCACCACCGGGTGCAGGCGTACCTGTCGTTTCATGATCAATGGTTCGAGCAGGTTGCCTTCGAGCTGCTGCACCGCGATCACCACGACCAGCGTGAGCAGTGCCGTGGTCGGCCCCTTCGCGGCGAGGGCGACCAGCACCGCGACGCTGCCGGCGACGGTGGCACCGATGATCGGGATGAACCCGCCGAGGAAGGTGATCACCGCCAGCGGTAGGGCGAGCGGCACACCGAGCAGCACCAGCCCGAGACCGATGCCGATGGCGTCGATGGCCGCGATCGCCACCGTGCCCCGGGTGTACGCGCTCAGCGTGTGCCAGCCGTTCCGTCCCGCCTGCACGAACGCCGGCCGGGACCGGTCGCCGACCCGCCCCAGCACCCAGCCCCACATCGGGCGACCGTCCTTGAGCAGGAAGAACAGCAGCACGAAGATCAGCAGTACGCCACCGGCCACCTCGGCCGCCGTACGGGCACCGGCGATCGGGTCCGGCGTCGACCGGCGTAGCCCCTCGGTGGCCTGTTTGGTCCAGCGGTCCAACTGCTCCGGGCTGACCGGCAGGGAGTTGGTGACGAAGTCCCGAGTCCGGTCCAGCCCTTCGTCCAGTTGCTTGCTCAGGCTGGAGAACTGATCGGCGGTCAGGGTCCAGACCAGGTACGCCGCCCCGCCGATCACCGCCAGCAGCAGGAACAGGGAGAGCAGCGCCGCCACTGCCGGGGGCAGCCGCCACCGGCGCAGCCGTACGGCCAGCGGGTCGAGCATGGCGGCCAGGAAGAGGGTCGCGGCGAGTGCGATCGTCAGTGGCGCCAGCCGGGCGGCGACGGTGGCGAGCAGGTAGATCCCGGCCGCGACCACGAGTAGGCAGGCGCTCCAGACGACCGCCCAACGGAGGAACCAGGGCAGGCTCTCCCAGGTGCTGTGCACTCGTTCCTGGGCGCCCTGGATCCGCTCCAACCGGCCGTGGACCCGCCCCCGGGACGGCGAACCGTCCCGCTCCGGATCGCCCTGGTCCGGGTTCCTTCCGGGCTCTGCCCCGACGGCGTCCGGGTTCCTTCCGGGTTCCGCCCCGACGTCGTCCGGGTCGGGCGCCGCCGTGCCGTCAGACATCGGTGCCCGGCCGGTCGACCACGTTGATCACCGTCGTCCCTCTCGTCGTGCTCGCCAGTAAGCGCCGGATTACCCCGTCCGGCGCCCGCTGACACGTCTGGGGCTGGGTGTCGCGAGGTGTCGCGAACGCAACGGCCTGGTCCGGTCGGTCTGGTTCGGTCAACGTCGACCCGAGGGAGACGCGACCCCGGGCGGATCGGCGTACGTCGACCGTCCGGCTCTGGTGCGGCCGGTACGGGAGAGACAAGAATGCATCCATGACCGGCTCCGGCAGCGACGGGGCGCCGCGGCGAAGACTCGCCGTCGGCGGGGCGGACGTGGTCGGCGGAACGGACGCTGCCGGCAAACCGAATGCGGTCGGCACACCGGATGCGGTCAGCGAAACGGATGCGGCCGGCAAACCGGATGCGGTCAGCGAAACGGATGCGGCCGGCACACCGGACGCGGTCGAGCTGCTGGTCGACCGGGATTATCCGGTCGCGTTGTTGCTGGCCAGGGTCGCGGTCGCGGCGGATGCCGAAGTCGACGTACCGGAGCGGGCGGTGGTGTCGGCCATTCGCGCGCTACGGCTCGACGCGTACGCGGAGCCCGAACTCCGCCCGGCCCTGCTCGCGGCCGTACTGCGGGAACTTTCCGGGAGCGGGTGGCTGGACCGGAAGCCGGTCGGCCCACCACCGTCGGCCGGACCGTTCCTGCCCGAGGACGACCGGTGGGCCGGCTGGTGGCAGGAGGACGTGGTCGGCTGGCCGGAGCAGGCCGTACCGACCGTGGACCAGGCGGTCCGGGCGCTGCGGCGGATGCCGATCCAGCCCAGGATCGTCCTGGTGCTGCGGGACGCGGCCGGGCTGTCGCGCGACGATGCCGCACGGGTCTCCGGCCACTCGCCGCAGGAGCTGTCGCTGCTCCTCGAATCGGCGCGGGACTGGCTGGTCGGCTGCCTGGAGCCGGAACTGGGGGAGGCCGCGACGTGGGCGCGTCCGAGGTGAGCTGCGCGGTCGTGGTCGGCCTGATGGGGCGCTGGCGCGTCGGTGAGCTGGAATCCGACCGGGAGGCGTTCGAGGAGCACCTGATGTTCTGCCCGCCCTGTCTCGCCCACAACGACAAGGTGCGGATCGCCCTGCTCGGGCTGGCCGAGGCGGGGCGGAGCCGACCCGCACCCGAGGTACGTCGGCGCGTCCTCGACCGTGTCCTGTCCCGGACGGCCCCGGAATGAACCACTGGAAGTTCCTCCGCCGGGGCAGGGTCAGCCCGTTCACCGGATTCCGCTGGCCGGAGGCGGGGCAGTGGGTACGCGCCAGCGCGGCCGACCCGTGTCGCGACGGTCTCCACGCCTGCCGGCTCGAACAGTTGCCGTACTGGCCGAGCGACGAGCTGTGGGCGGTGGAACTCGCCGGCACGGTGGTGGAGGGCGAGCACAAGGTCAGCGCCACCGAGGCGCGGCTGGTCGGGCCGGTTACCGGCTGGGCGGAGGCCGCCACCGCCCTGGCCACCGCGTGCCTGGAGCGCACGGTCGGGCACGCGGCGGCGGAGCTGCGCGCCACCGATCTGGAAAGCTGGGCCACGATGCTGGAGTCGACCCCGACGGGAGAGCTGCCCGAGCGGGCGGCGGACCTGGCCCGGGCGGCGGGCGCGAGCCGGCGCCGGCAGGCCGAGACGCTCTGCCTGTACGTGGCCGACGCGGCCGAGGGAATCGCCACCTACCCGGTCGCGTCGATCATGTACATCGCGGCCCGAGCCGCCAACCAGCGCCGCTCCGGGCCGGACGACGATCCCTACCTGGCGGAACGGCGGTGGCAGGCCCGGTGGATCGCGGATCGGCTCGGGCTCACTCCGTCGTGATCAGACTCTCCAGGTCGCCCTCCGGAGGACCGACGTGCCGTAGGTGCCGCCGCATCCGGTCCATGAACGGGCTCCTCCGCTTGTCCAGCTCCTCTACCTCGGGCCCGCGCGGGAACAACCCTTCCGCCAACGCATCCCGATCGGTGGCCGCCAGGATCGACCGCAGCCCGTCGCGATCGGCACCCCCCGCGTGGACCGGCAGCGGCCTGGCGGCCATCGCAAAATCCACCGCCGAATCGAGTTCCCCGCTGGCGGCCAAGGAGATGATCTTGTCCACGGTCCGGGCGGTCACCTCGGCGTAGAACCGCCGGGTGTAACCGTCCGGCGGGTGCGGGCTGCCCTGGAAGCGGTAGGCGTTGGTCACGGCGGCGGCGTACTGGGCGGCGGCCGCGCCCCGGTCGCCGGTGAGCCAGTACCGGTCGGCGGCGACCCGATGCAGGCTGGCCAGGAGTTCGTAGTCCCACTCGCCGTCGACTTCGCTCAGCTCCCTGGCCCTGCCGGCCGCATCGGCGAGCAGCGACCGCGCTTGCGCCGTCAGGCCGCGTTCCACGGCGAGGTCGGCGCGCTCGAACAGGATCCAGGCGATCGTCCACTCGTCGGCGACGTCCTCGAAGTCCTCGACCGCGAGGTCGTAGTACTCGTCCGCCTCCGGGTCGCCCGGGTCGGCGTACCGCCGGGTGTGCGCGAGGAAGATCTTGATCAAACCATTGGTACGGGTGAGCTCGGCCGCCTCGGTGGAACTGAACCGGGTACGGGAACCCGGAGCCAGGCCACAGAGCTCCTGCACGAGCAGCAGCTTGGAGAAGAGTTCATCCCAGGGCGCGTCGGTGTTCTTGAGGTAGCCGACCGGATAGTGGTCCAACAGGAACAACAGCGCTTCGGCGAGTTCCTGGGCGTCCTCCTGCGGGCGCCCGAAGGCGGTCCGCTTCCCGCTCCGACTGCCCCACAACACCGCCGTACGTTCCCAGTCCTCCAGCAGCCGCCGGTTGAACGGGAACGGGTGGTAGTAACCCCACCACCAGAACGCGTCGAGGAACACCTGGACGAACCGTCCGAAGGTGACCTCCGGTTTCCCGGGAAGCTGAGCGGAGTGGTAGAGCCACTCCCGCATGTAGTCCTGCCACTCCGGGTTCTCGTACCGGTACCAGCGACCGTACGCGCCGACCGGGTCCTCGTCGCTGTCCTCCCCGACGTCGTCCCAGGCCTGGAGTACGCGGAAACAGTGCTGGGCGGCGCGACCGTGCAACTCCTCCCACCGCCTCGGCGCAACGGCCCGCTGCCGGCTCCCGAGGGACACCCGGATGAACTCGTGCAGGCGGAACCGGCCGGATCGGTCGTCGGAGGAGGACCGTACCTCCTGGATCAGGGCGTGGGCGCTGAGCGCGGAGATCGCCTGGCTCGCGTCGACCCGCTGCTGGTCCTCCTCGGTCAGCAGGTCGGCCAGCATGGGCTCGTCGAAGACCGTCGTCACCGCGGCCGCTTCGACGGCGCGGTCCAGCACCGGATCCTTGACCGTACGCAGGATCATGCCGACCAGGTCCGCCCAGCGGGCGTCGACGCTCTCCGGCAACCGGGCGAACTCCCGCCGCAGGCGGGACGCGGTACGCCGGGACACGTCGGACTCGCTGATCAACCGGGTGGCGAGGTCCACCCCACCGGGATGCCCCTCGGTGAACTCGTAGACCACGTCCGCCACCTCGGCGGTCACCGCGTACGCGCCGAGGTGCCGATCGAGGTAGGTGGCCACCTCCGCCGGGGTGAAGTTCGGCAACCGGCGTTGGTGCAGCCGGTCGCCGACGCTGGTGAAGTTGTGCGCGCTCGGCGTACGGGCCACCACGACCAGCGTGTTCGGCAACTGCTGGGCGAGCCGGACCACCCAGTGACCCATCTCGTCGTCGGCGATCAACTCGAACTGGTCGATCGTCACCAGCGCCGGACCCGCGCTGGTGTAACTGGTCCACGCCTTGACGAACTCCTCGTCCATCGCCGCCTGCGCCCGGCGCAACTGGTCCCTGACCGCCTCCACGCTGATGTTCACCGTGCTGTGCATCTCGACATCGGTCACGGTGGACCTGGCCCCGAGGCTGATCTGGTTCTGGACCAGGAAGTCCTCGGTCTGCTTGCCCTGCTGCTCGGAGACCAAACGGTAGCGCTTGAACTCGTCACCGAGCCGCGCGGCGATGCCCCCGAGCATCTGCCGGGACCACTCCAGCGTCTGCCGCAGTACGGCGGCACTCGCGTGTGGCCCGTAGTCGTCGATGTAACCCTCACCCACGCTCTTGAGCAGGGGGTTGAAGATCCGTACGCGACGAGGCACCGACTCCTCGGCCAGGCGCCGCAGAAAACTCGACTTGCCGATCCCGTGCACCCCGGTCAGGTCCAGCAGAGCACCGTCGTCACTGCTGGCGAGGAGTTGGAAGGTCTCCTCGATCTGGGCCTGCCGCCCGACAAAGTGCCGCATCACCGCTCCCCGGCATCGGTTTCGGATGGTGCGGGCAGTGTGGTCGGTTCGGTCGGCACTTGACTGCCGCTCGACATCGTCAAGCCCTCTATCACCGCGCCGCCGCGGCTCTTGATCGAGTTGGTGTTCGAAGCGGTCATTTTGACGTTCCGCGCGCGGAGTCTGCGAGTCTCGATGAAGTTGCCGCTGGCGGTCTTCTGCGTCGTGGTCGGCTCACGGCGGCGGAGGGTCAGGGCCCAGAGCAGACTGAGCGCGAACACCAGGCCGGCGAGCAGCCAGGCGTAGAACTGGCCGGCCGACGGTATGACGAACCCGATGAGGACGAGCAGGACCGCCGATCCCATCGCCACGAGCAGTAGATACTGACCCTTCAACTGCCGTACGACCTCTGCCGGTGCAGCGATCAGGCGGGCCCAACCGGGACCGCTCGGCGGCTGGATATCCGTCATGGTCACCTGTCCCGCTCGGTTGAACCGTCGACGTCGCACACATGGTGGCAGTGGGGTGGCTCGCATCAATGGCTCAGTAGAATTGCCGACAGAACGCGGCCGGACATGTCCGGTTAGCTGACTTCCGCCGATCTCTGGTAAGTGCGCCCGCCGCAAATGATCAGCCTGAGCGGCGGATAGTGTCGGCAGCTATGCACATCGAGCCCACCTCCGCTGACCTTCACGGACCCGAACTGGCCGAGCTGGTCGCCCGCCTGCGTACGTTTGTCGACGAGCGGGACTGGCAGCAGTTCCACACCGCGAAGAACCTCGCCATGGCACTCGCCGGTGAGGTGGGCGAACTGCTGGCGGAGTTGCAGTGGCTCACCCCGGAGCAGGCGGCCCGGGTGATGGACGACCAGGCGGCCGGCGCGCGCGTACGGGCCGAGATCGGCGACGTCATGATCTACCTGACCCGGTTGGCCGACGTACTCGACATCGATCTGGTGCGGGCGGCACACGACAAGCTCGACGATTCGGCCCGCCGCTACACGGTCGAACGGTCACGCGGCTCGGTCGCCAAGGTCCCACCCACTCAACCGTCGGGGTTGTAGCCCTCGGTTGATCTTCTGGCTACAGTCATGGCAACAAAGCGGTCCGACGGGCTTCCGAACCATGGATATGCCCCCCATCCGCACGATCGATTCGTGCTGCCCGGGGGCAACTGTCTATGTCGGCGTTCCGCATGTCCGCTGCTGGTCTACTACGCCTGGCCACCGAGGGCACCCTCGCCGAACGGGTGAACGAGCAGGTCCGGATGACACGCGGGTATGGTGCCGGCCAGGCGGAGCGGCGATCCTGGTCGCGCAGTCTTTCCGTGTTGGCGCAGGACCTGGTCGATGCCGGACTCGGTCAGGTCGAGGTGCTCGCCGAGTACCAGTTGCCGCTGACCAGCAAGCGGATCGACGCGGTCCTGGCCGGAGTGGATCCCCGTACCGGTGCCGACTCGTTCGTGGTGGTGGAGCTCAAACAGTGGTCGTACGCAACCGCCTACGAGGACTCGCGAACCCTGGTCGCGGTCGAGCACGTCAGCGGACCGCGACTGCACCCCGGTGAACAGGTCGCCGGCTACTGCACATACCTGACCGACTTCCTCGGCGTGCTCGACGAGGGTCACAACCCGGTGCACGGGCTGGCGTACCTGCACAACGCGGTCGACCGGGACGTGAGTGACCTGTTCGACCGCCCACCGACCGAGCAGAGCCTGATCTTCACCAAGCAGCGACGGGGCCAGCTTCTCGACTACCTCCGGGAGCGCCTCGCCCCGGTCCCCGGCGCGTCGGCCGCTGATTGCCTCCTGAGCAGCAGCGTTCGGCCGAGCAAGCAACTGCTCAGCCACGCGGCGACCGAACTCAAGGAACGTTCGAACTTCGTTCTGCTGGGTGAGCAGCGGGTCGCGTACGAGTTGGTGTTGCACTCGGTTGAGCGGGCGCGGTCGGCGGACCACAAGCGGATCGTGGTCGTGGCCGGCGGGCCGGGCAGTGGCAAGAGCGTGATCGCGCTTTCGGTGCTCGGCGAACTCGCCCGGCAGCAGCGTGGCGTGATGCACGCGACCGGCTCGCGGTCGTTCACCCAGACGCTGCGCCGATATGCCGGCCGTGGATCGACCCGGCTCCAGGCGATGTTCAAGTACTTCAACAGCTTCATGGACGCCGAGCGCAACGGCTTCGACGTGCTCATCTGCGACGAGGCGCACCGGATTCGGGAGACTTCGGTCAACCGCTACACCCAGAAGGCAAAGCGTGACGTCGCCCGGCCACAGATCGAGGAGCTGATCGCCGCCGCCCGCGTACCGGTCTTCCTGCTCGACGAACACCAGGTGGTGAAGCCGGGTGAGCTGGGCAGTGTCGACGTGATCTCGTCGCACGCACAAAAGCTCGGCCTGACCGTCGAGGTGGTGTCACTGCACGACCAGTACCGGTGCGGCGGGAGCGAGGTGTACGAGCGCTGGGTGCTGGAGTTGCTGGGGCTGACCGGTGACGGACCGACGACCTGGCAGGGTGACGGCCGTTTCGATCTGCGGTTGGCGGGATCACCGGAGGAGATGGAGTCGTTCCTCGCCGACCGGCAGCAGTCGGGCGAGACGGCCAGAATTTCGGCCGGCTACTGCTGGCCGTGGAGTGATCCTCGGCCCGACGACACCCTCGTGGCCGACGTACAGCTCGGTGCCTGGTCCCGCCCGTGGAACGTCAAGAGCGAACGGAGCGTGGGCGACGCTCCAGGCAGCGCGTTCTGGGCTACCGACCCGAACGGCTTCGGTCAGGTCGGCTGCATCTACACGGCTCAGGGCTTCGAGTACGGGTGGTCAGGCGTGATCATCGGTCCGGACCTGGTGGCGCGGGACGGGCAACTGGTGACCCAGCGGGATGAGTCGAAGGACCCGGCGTTCAAGAGCCGTAAGACGGTGAGTGACGAGGAAGCGGACCTGCTGATTCGCAACACGTACAAGGTTCTGCTGACCCGGGGCATGCGGGGCACCTTGATCTACTCCACCGACCCCGAGACCCGGGACTATCTGGCAAAACTGGTGCAGCCGCGGCACCGGGTGGAGACGGTCCACGAACCGGTCGCCCCCGGGGTTCACCGCGTGTCGAAGAGGTAGCGGTAGGTGGCCTCGCTGGCTACAGTCTGACCGGTTAGGCGGATCGACGGGCTTCCGACCGACATGGACACGCCCCCACCGCACGAGTACTCGTGCTGTCGGGGGTCCCATCGGTGTCGGCGTTCCGTACCTCGCCGGAGCAGGTCGCGGAGTTGATCAAGTCCCGCGAGCTGGTACCGGCGATCGAAGCCGTCCTGCTCGCCGGCGGTCACCGGTCGGAGCAGGCCGAGAAGACCTCGTGGATGAACAGTCTCTACGTGTTGGCGAAACTGCTGAGAACCGCCGGACTCGGTGACCTGGACATGCTGGTCGAGTACCAGCTACCGCAGACAAGTCGTCGGGTGGACGTCATTCTCGCGGGCGCCCATCCCGACACGGGCCGGGACTCGTACCTCGTCATAGAGCTGAAGCAGTGGTCCGGCGCGGCGGCTGTCGACGATGCGGAGCACCTGGTCGAGGCGAGAGGGTCCAAGAGGCTGCAACTGCACCCGACAACGCAGGTTCTCGGTTACTGCGACTACCTGGCCGACTTCCTTGCCGTGCTGTGGGAGTGGCCCGAGGCGTTACGCGGAACCGTGTTCTTGCACAACCTACGCGGTCGGCAGGCCGAAGAATTTCCGCGACTCGCCGAGACGGAGCAGAGCCGGCTGTTCGCCTGGGACGACCGGGACCAATTCATCCGGTTCGTCAAGGCGCACCTTCGTGCGGCACCGGGAAGGGGTGCCGCCGAGCGGCTGCTCGACAGCGCCGTACGGCCGAGCCGGCAGCTGCTGGCGCACGCGGCCGACGAACTCGCCGACCGCAGTCACTTTGTCCTGCTCGGCCGGCAACGAGAGGCATTCGAGCAGGTACGCCTGGCGGTACGACAGGCGCAGGCCGGGCGTAGGAAAAAGATCGTGATCGTTGCCGGTGGGCCAGGTAGCGGCAAGAGTGTCATCGCACTGTCACTGCTCGCCGCGCTGGCGAAGGAGGGACGCCTGGTTGCCCACGCCACCGGCTCTCGGGCATTCACCAGAAGTATGCAGCGGTACGCGGGTCGTGACCCTGAGGTTCGCAGACCACGTCAGGCGCCGCTGTTCAACTACTTCTACGACTACATGGATGCCCCGAGGGACAACCTCGACGTACTGGTCTGCGACGAGGCCCACCGGATTCGCGAGTGGTCGAAAAAGGGTGACGTACGTGGACAGGTGCCCCAGGTCGAGGAACTCTTCGACGCGGCCAAGGTGCCGGTTTTCTTCCTCGACGACCGTCAGGTCGTGCGTCCCGGCGAGATGGGTAGCGTCGACACGATCAGCCGCCGCGCCCGGGACGTCGGGTACGAGGTCGAGGTGATCAACCTCAATGGTCAGCACCGCTGCGGCGGCAGTGCCGAGTTCGAGCGGTGGGTGGACCACCTGCTCGGGCTGGCCGACGGGGATCCGTATCCCTGGCCCGGAGACGAGCGCTTCCATGTCGGTGTGGTGGAGACGCCCGAGGCGCTGGAGTCGCTGCTCGCCCGGCAACAGGGGGACGAATCCACCGCTCGCATGACCGCCGGGTTCTGCTGGCCCTGGAGCAAGAAGCCGTTGCCCGACGGCAACCTGGTGCGTGATGTCGAAATCGGTGACTGGAAGCGACCGTGGAACGCGTTCGAGGACTATCCCAGGGGCGGGATACCGACGAGTGCGTACTGGGCGACGGACCCGGCAGGCTTTGGACAGATCGGCTGTATCTACACAGCGCAGGGCTTCGAGTACGACTGGAATGGCGTGATCATGGGTCCGGACCTCGTGGTGCGTGGTGGTCGATTCACAAGCCGGCTCCACGCCTCACGGGACTACGCACTCAACGGCAAGGACCCGTTGTCGGGGGACGACGCTGGTCGGCTCATCCGGAACACGTACAAGGTTTTGTTCACGCGTGGCCTGAAGGGGGTGTTGCTCTACTCGACCGACGAGCAGACCCGCCGTTTCCTAGCCGATCTGGTCGGTCCTCCGCGTGTGATGCGCTCCGCCGTCGGTAAGGAACATGCTGGCGTCCATCGGATCAGGGAAGGTCGCCCGTCGACCAAGGTGCCAGATCGAAAGGCGCAACCAGGTCACTTCACTTCGGCAGAAGAACCTGCGCGACACCCGCGACACAACTGATGGCGGCCAACAGCAGACTGAGCCGGTCGAACCAGGAGCGAGCGCCGCTGGGGCTCGGGATTCCGCCGGAGGCGGTGGTCGCGGGCACCGGGGCACGGCGTGAATGGGTTGCTGGTCGTTGCCTGGCGCCCCGTAGTATGGGCGCCTCACTGGCGACTCGTCCTCCCGAGGCGACCGAGAAGACCCGTTGCAGTCGCTGCCAGCGATGGTCGTTGCAACCGATCAGCCAGCCCCAACGCGACTTCTTGCAAGCCGTGCCACGGTTCGTCTCTTCCCTGCAGCGCAGCGGCAGCATGAACGCGAAATAGGGGATAAGGAGCGATAGTACGGCGAAAAGTGCTCCTCTCGGCTCGTCCGCGATCCAGAAAAGCCCGATCAGCGCCAGGATGCCGCCACCGATGCTGAGTCTCTCGGCACTTGTCGTCCGATTTTTTGCCACGCTCACCCTCCGTACGTCTGTGGTAACGCCGGAGCAAGGTAAGCATTCTTGGCGTCGGAGGGCTATCGGTCATCTGACTCGACCATGCACCCCGGTCGGTAGCGGCGGCTCTGGAGTCGCCCGGTTGCCGGGCGGGAAGCTGAGCATGATGAATGTCCCGGTAACGGCAGCGGGTGCAGCCCGGTCGCGTGCGGGAGCACCCGGACGGAGACCAGGGGTGTCGTGCCGAGCTGTTGTGGGTGGCGTAGCTGCTCGGCCATGGTTTCCCGGCTGCCGACGATACGTAGCAGAGCCGCCTCGTGAATGATGACTTCCAACGTGGGCGCGGCCGGTAGGCGACGAGTCAGCAGGGACTGCCGTGGAAGTCGGATCTCGACCAGGCGATCCCGATTCTCAAAGGAAATCTCCGTCCGGTGGTGGTAGACGGCGAAGGCGTAGTCCTTGGTTCGAAGCAGCCCTGGTACCAGCGTCTCGTCGTAGCGCCGGATGTGGGAGGCGGCGGCTTCGAGGCCGACGTACATCTCGAACCACTCCGGGACGGCGTCGCCGTACGCGTGCCACCAGCCCTTGGCCTGCGGGACAACCGGATCAGCGCCGATGACCCGACCCGCCCGCATGGGCTGGCGTGGCACGTTGAGGTCACGCCCGCCGACCCGTCGACCGTCACCATCGACCCGCCGACACGGCCGAGTCTGCCGGCGGCGATCGCCTACAGCCTCGAATACCTGGAGGCCGCCCTCGCCGACCAGGTGCCGGCCGACTTCGCCCAGCCGAGCCCCGTGCCGGCCTGCGTCGACCCGGTCACGGTCGACAATCCCGAGCCGGCACTTTGCCGGCTCGGCAAAGATCGTTCAGGTGAGCAGGTGGTGGTGCACTTCGTTCCGTCTGGCTGCCACGTATACCTGCGTGAGTGGGACGACCTCCGCCAGTTGGCCGGCGCGTCCGATGTGAGCGGCTTGCTTGCCGAGTTGGGCCTGTCCGATCCCTAAGTTGTGGCAGGGCGTCCGCCTGCCGCTCGTACGACCGGTTGCCCGCCCAACCACGAGCGACCGCTCTCGACCGCCGGATCGGTGATCCGCGCAGCCGCTCGGTAAAGATCGTGAAGAGTTTGGCTCGCTATGGCCGGCCGAATTCTTCACGATCATGGAAAGTGGCCAACTGTTTTGAGCGCCCTTGTTGTGGGCGCCAACCGGATTGATCCCGCTGAGGGCACCGGCGGCCGGTGTGCGTCATTACGGTTCGTCGTCAGACTGCTACGGGTCAACTGCCGTTCTTCAGACGCGTTGTCGTCGGCTGGGAGTGCAATGATGCGATCATCGCGAGTCATCCCGTCAATTGGCGTTGGGCACCTGCTAAGGCCAACCCGTTGGATGGTTGCCGTGACGACGATCGGCCTGGTGGTGGCCTGCGGTCCCCAGCTCGATCCCGTGTCGCTGCCTGCTCCGGCCGGCGTCACGCTCTCCGCGACACCCACCGTCGAGGGATCGTCGGGAGCGACAGGCACGCCGGACGCGACCGAGCCCTCGGCGACGGCTGCGGCGCAGCCTGCGGTCACCACGACAAAACCGCCGACGGTGGAGAGGAGGACGGTTACCGAGACCAAACAGATTCCGTTCAGCACCAGGACCGTGAACGACGCCACGCTCGCCAAGGGCACCAAGAAGACGAAGACCAAGGGTGTGGCCGGGGTGAAGACGCTCACGTACGAGTTGACCCTGACCGATGGGAAGCAGACCGGCAAGAAGCTGGTCAAGGAGACGGTCACCAAGGCGCCGGTGACCCAGGTGGTGGCGGTGGGCACCAAGGCCGCGAGCAGGTGCGACCCGAACTACGGCGGATGCGTACCGATCGCCAGTGACGTGGACTGTGCCGGTGGCAGTGGCAACGGACCGGCGTACGTCACCGGCCCGGTGAAGGTGATCGGTGACGACATCTACGGGCTCGACAACGACGGCGACGGGTACGGCTGCGACAGCTAGACGTTCCCCTCCCCGCCTTCCCGGGTTCGCTGCCCAGTACCGGTGGATCCCCGCCGACAGCCCTTCATGTGTGGTTTCGTCGGTATCGGGTATTTCGGGCGCGATGGGCCGAGCGTGCGTACGGGAAGGCGGGGATCCGCGATGGTGGCAGTGGGCTACACGTTGCTCTGCGAGCAGGCCGGTCCGGTGGATCTGGTCGACCACGGGATCAGGGCCGAGGCGGCCGGCTTCGACCATCTTCTGATCTCGGACCACTACAACCCGTGGGTGGAGCAGCAGGGGCACAGCCCGAACGCGTGGCCGGTGCTCGGTGCCGTCGCCCACGCGACCTCGCGGATCAAGCTGATGACGTACCTGACCTCGCCGATCCGGCGGTACCACCCGGCGATGGTGGCGCAGCAGGCGTCCACGGTCGGCGTGCTCTCCGGCGGCAGGTTCACGCTCGGGCTCGGCGCGGGCGAGAACCTGAACGAGCACGTGGTCGGTGCCTGGCCGCACGTGACCCAGCGGCACGAGATGTTCGAGGAGGCGGTGCAGATCATCCGGCCGCTGCTCGACGGCGAGAAGTTGATTTACTCAGGGAACCACTACGAGGTGCCGGAGGCGTACGTCTGGGACCGGCCGGACGTACCGGTGAAGTTCGCGATGGCCGCGTCCGGGCCGCGCTCGTGCGAGCTCGCCGGTGAGTACGGCGATGGCCTGATCGCGGTGCAGCCGGAGCGACGGCTGGTCGAGATGTTCGAACGGGCCGGCGGCCGGGGCAAACCGCGCTACGGGCAGGTGGCGATCTGCTATGGGCCGGACGAGGCCGAGTGCCGCCGGACCGTGTACGACCAGTGGGCCTGGTTCGGCCTCGGCTGGAAGGTCATGTCCGAGCTGCCGGAACCCGCCAGTTTTGCCGCCGCGACCCAGTTCGTACGCGAGGAGGACGTGGCGGCCTCGGTGCCCTGCGGGCCGGACCTGGAGGGACACGTGGCGGCGGTGAAGCGCTTTGTTGACGCCGGCTTCACCCACGTCGGGCTCATCCAGGTCGGTGGTGGCAGTCAGACGATGTTTCTCGACTGGGCCCGGGACACCCTTTTGCCCCGGCTACAGGAGCTGTAGCGGGATTGGGCGCCTGGGCCGTCCGGACGGACCCCGGGCCGGATGGACCCTGGGTCAGGGAACGGCCTGCTCCTCCGCGCCGGGGAACGGCGTGCTGCGTGGACGACGCCCGGTCAGGCGCTTGCCGAGCTGGATCGACGGCAGCTCGAAGAAGCGATGGGCGGCCCAGGAGACAAGAACGACGACCACCAGGTTCGCCGCGACCAGCGCGAGCCGCGAGTCCAACCCGGGCACGTCGTGCAGGATGTCGGCGACGATCGGGTGGGAGAGGTAGACCGCGTAGCTGATCGCGCCGAGGAAGATGAGCGGCCGTCCCAGTCCACGGGAGCGACCGAGGTAGAAGGCGGCGAACAGGGCGAGGCCGACCAGGAATGACGCGCTGTAGGTGAACGGGGGCCACTCCCCACTGCCGTCCACTCCGACGTACGCGCCGGCCGGAACGACGACCGCACCGGCGGCGAGCAGTGGCATCCAGGCCCGGCTCCCCGCGTTGTCGCGCAGGTTCAGCGCGTGCCCGACCCCGGCGATGTAGAGCAGCAGCGGCAGTGTGGTCGGGAGGTCCTTCCCGGTGACTCGTTCGCCGACGCAGAGGAGCACGTACAGCGCGAGCCAGGCCCAGCCGACGTACACCGAGGCGTCGAGCAGTCGCCGGGCCTTGAAAACGGCGGACTGTGCGTAGAAGAGCAGTTCGATGCTCAGGGTCCAGGCGGTGGGCAGAATGCTGACCGCGCCGATCAGACCCTGCAACATGAGTAGGTTGAGTCCCACCACGGGGGCGCCGACGTGTCCGACGATTTCGTCCGCGTGGATGACCGCGTAGACCGCGAGGGCGAGCCAGTAGACCGGGTAGAGCCGGAAGAAGCGGCGGACAGCGAACGTGGGCAGGGTTTGTCCGGCCAGGCTGAGTGGGATGACATAACCGCTGACCAGGAAGAATGCCACCACGCCGACCCGTCCGAAATCGACGTTCTGCTGGGTCCACTGCTCGAACGCGGGGTACTCGGTCGCCAGGAGGTGTTGCAGGACAACCAGAAAGGCGGCGATTCCGCGGACGCCCTCGAGGAACGCGATGCGTCTCGTACGATCCACCGCGCTGGTGGGGGCCACCTGCTGCGTCGCCATACGGCTTCCTCCACTGTAAAGTCCGGATCCGGAGGCCGGTGCCGCGTGTCACGGCCGGCTGGACAGTACTGGATACGACCCCTGTTCCGGTGCCCGGTAAGGCGGGCGGCCAGGTCACCGGTGGAACGACAGTGCCGGATCAGCACCGGATCCGAGGGGGGAGGGCCACCTCGGGCCGATCCCGGTCCAGATAGGTCTGTTCGGCGAAGGTGAGGAAGCGTTCGGCGTCGGCGGCGTTCGAGGCCAGTCCGAAGGAGACTCGGATCGCACCGCCGGTGGGCACCCGCATCACGTCGAGGTACTCGTCGACCGTACGGATGTCGCGCATCAGCGTTCGGGCCAGCCGCCGCTTCGTGATCCCGAAGGCGCCCTCGCCCGCGCCGGGATTGCAGAAGCATCCCGTACGCAGGGAGAGGCCGGCTGCCGTCGACTCGGCGGCCACCAGACGCTCGTCCACCACCGTGCCGTCCGGGTGGAGGAAGTTGAACGAGATGGTGCCGCCCCGGCGGTCGTTTGTCGCCGGCCCGTAGATCCGGACCAGCGGTTCACCGGTCCGGTGCCGCAGCGCGGTGAGCCGTTCCAGCAGCCAGCCGGTGAGCAGACCGACCCGGGCGTGGATGACGTCGACGCCGATCGAGTCGACCCAGCCGAGCCCGAACTCCACGTCGGGGATGCTGAGGAAGTTGAGCGTGCCGTCCTCGAACGCGGACTCGTCGTCCATCGGCTCGTACCAGTCGCCCTGCACGCTGACCGCCCGGATCGTGCCGCCCGCGAACCAGGGCCGACGCAGCCGGGCCAGCGCGTCCCTGCGGGCGACCAGGGCGCCGGTTCCGGTCGGGTAGCCAAAGACCTTGTACCAGCTCAGGCAGACGAACTCGGGCTGTACGGTGCCGAGGTCGAGCCGGTTCGTCGGCGCGTACGCGGCCGCGTCCAGCAACACGTCGTAGCCGTGCCGCTGGGCCAGGCCGACCCACTCCAGCGGATGCTGTACGCCACTGAAGTTGCTCTGGGCCGGGAAAGCGAACAGACCCCGCCGCCGGCCCCCACCACCTCCGGGCGGGCCGAGCAGTCGACGTACCCGCGAGTCGGCGAGTGCGGACTCCACGTCGGAGGCGTCGACCCGCAGCTCCGGCCCACGGGTGGGCACGTACCGGATCGGCGCGCCGACGACGCGGGCGTACTCCCGGATGCCGTTGACCGAGTTGTGGTTGTCGGCGGTGAGAACCAGTGGAACACCCCGTCCGAACCGGTACGCCTCGCCGACCAGTCGACAGGCGCCGGTGGCGTTCGGGGTGAAGATCACCGCGTACCGCGCCGGGTCGGCGCCGAGGAAGGCGAGCACCGCCCGGCGCGCCGACTCCACCAGCGTGCCGGCCGCCAACGAGGTGGGGTTCTCCGAGTGCGGGTTGCTGTAGAGGCCCGAGGTCAACCGCTGGTGGTGCGCCTCGATCTGGGCTCGGGCGGCGACGCCGGCACCGGCGTAGTCGAGGTAGACCTGCCCGTCCTGGTCGAGGTGGGCGTACTCGGTCGCGCGCAGCCGGTCGATCCGGCCGGTCGCGGCGTACGCCGGGTTCGCGGCCGTCAGCGCGTCAGACCCGGACGCCACGACGGTCCTTCCGGGCCAGCACGGTCCAGGTGACGCCGAGGAAGGCGAGCAGGAAACCGGCGAGGATCACCCAGTTCACCCAGACCGGCCGGGCGAAGCTGTCGCCGTAGGCGGCGAGCAGGGGTGGACCGAGCGGCGACGCCCCGTCGCGCCAGATCCGCTCCAACTCGGCGGTGTGGCCCAGACCCTCGAACGCCCAACGGTTCGACATCGCGTGGCTGATCCACCGGCCACCGGTCGCCATCACCGGCACGGGCAGGATCGCGCCGACAAAAAGCACCTGTGGGAAGCAGAGCATCGGCAGCATCAGGGTCGCCTGCGCGGCGTCCGCCACCGACGCCGAGCAGAGCAGGCCGAGGGCGAGCGCGGCGGCCGAGGAGAGCAGCAGGGTGGCGTAGAGAGCGGCGAACTCGCCCCACCCGACCGGTGGCAGCCGGTCGATCCCGCGCAACACACCGAGCAGGGCCAGGTCGACCAGGGCCAGCAGCGGCAGCAGCACCGCGACCTTGGCCGACAGGTACGGTCCTACGCGTACGCCGGCCAGCCGTTCCCGCCGCAGGATCGGCCACTCGGTGCAGATCTGGAGCAGCCCGTAGGTGAGACCGAAGAAAAAACCACCGAAGGCGATCCAGAACAGGATCATCACCATCACGTTCGGGCTCGGATCGGCCGGATCGAAGGCGCCCGGCTGGAACAGCAGCGCGAACATGCCGAGCACCATCAGCGGCGAGCCGAGCAGGATGGCCAGGGTGAGCCGGTTGCGGGCGACGATCTCGACGTTGCGGGCGGCCAGCACCGCCCACTGCCGCAGCGGGCCGACCCGCTGCCGCCGTCGCTCCTGCCCCGGATCTCGCCGAGGGGCGACCGGGGGCGCGGCGTCGGCCCGTACCGGCGCGGCGTCGCGGGTGGGGAACCGATCGGGCCAGGCGTCCGGGTCCGTCGGCTCGTCCAGCCGGAGGTAGACCTCGGCGAGCGTGGTCACGCCGAAGAACTCGCGGGCGGCCGACGGGGTGCCGGCGAAGGCGAGCGCGCCCTGCCGGGTGAGGACCACCACCCGGTCACAGAACTCCACGTCGGTCACCTGATGGGTGGTCAGCACCACCGTGGCGGCCGAGTCGGCGAGCCCGCGCAACACCCGCAGCAGCTCGACCGCGATCGCCGGGTCGAGCCCGGACGTCGGCTCGTCCAGGAAGAACACCCCGGGACGGGTCAGCAGCTCGACGGCGATGCTGGCCCGTTTGCGCTCGCCGCCGCTGAGTCGCCCGACCGGCACCCCGGCCCGTTCGGTCAGCCCCAGTTCGGCCATCACCTCACGGACCCGGCGGTCCCGGGCGGCCGGGTCGGTGCCCGGCGCCAGGCGCAGCCGGGCCGCGTAACGCAGGGTCCGCTCCAGCGGCAGCTCGCGATGGATGATGTCGTCCTGCGGTACGTAGCCGACGTCGACCGACCCGCTGTGTTCGACCGCCCCGTGGGCCTGTCTGTCCACCGTGCCCGACCCGGCCGGACGTACGCCCGCCAGGGTCTCGAGCAGGGTTGTCTTGCCGGCACCGCTGGCACCGATGATCGCCACCAGTTCACCCGGCTCGACGGTCAGCGAGACGTCCCGGAGGATCTGCCGACCACCGCGTACGGTCTGGCCGAGGCGGGACGCCAGCACACGTACGCCGGTCGGTGGCGCCGTGGTCACTTCGGAGGAGGTCATGTACGGCCGATCCCTGCCCACTGGATGTCACGCAACGGTCATGGTGAATATGACATGCCGTTCACATTTCGTCAGCGTTCGTTCGAGTCGGATTTCCGCCTCCGGGATCGATGGGCCGACGTGCGGCAGGGGGGAACGCGGCGGGGACCGGATGCCGCACGGGATATCGTTTCGGTTGGCCCGGCCGGGGGGCGGCCGTCGGGCCGGCGGACCTCCCGGAACGGCACCGGAGGTGTCCGGTGTGTGACGATCGACGGGAGTGGCCGGTGGCGAGGACGAGGCGCCGTGCGTCGGTGCGGGGTCACGGTCATCCCCAGATCCGGGCGACCCACGCGAAGACGCTGGAGTTCACCCACGACGTCGACGTGACCCAGCGGGCCACCTGTGTCGTCGGGGTCGGTACCGAACTGGATCCGGCGGAACTCGGGTTGCTGCGCGGTCGGGTCCGGTTCACCGTCGAGGCGGCCGGACACCAGGCGACCGGTGAGGCGACGATCAACCCGGAGCACGACGTACGCGACGGGTTGGTGCTGCGCCGCAGCCGACACGCCGACCCGGGGACGCTGGCCGTGGCGGCGACCCTCACCGCGGAGGATCTCGACCGGGACCTGGTCGACGCGCTGACCGATCCGGAGACGGCGGTGACCCTCACCGTGGTCGAGGTGGCCCCGCCGGCGCCACTGGTCCTGCTCCGGCAGGTCGGACAGCCCGTACCGGAGGGGCGGCTCGGGCTGCTCTGGCACAACGCCGACGAGACCGTCGACCTCGGTACGGCCCGGAAGCCGGCGGATGCCCGTACGCTCCTCGACCGCTCCGGGGTCATCGCCGTCACCTTGGCCGGACCACTCGACGAACCGTCGCCGGAGGCAGCGTCGTGGCTGGCCGACGCGGCCCGGGGCGGGGCGCGGTTCGCGCTGTTCACGCCGGTCGGTGTGACCGGTGTGCTCTACGCCGCCGGGCTGCCGCCGACCCCGGCGCTGACGCTCGGTCGGGTCGACCGGCGGGCGGTCCGTCGGCCCGAGGTCGCGGTCGCGCTCCGGTCCGCCCTGGCGCCGACCGTGCTGACACTGCCGACCGAGGAGGTCGACGCGGTGCTCGAACACGTGCTGGCGGCGACGCCCGGCCGCCGGGTCGCCGTACCGGACGGGGAGCCGGACGTCGGCACGGCGATGAGTTGGACGACGGCGGAACGGGCGGGCGCGGCCGTACGCCGGGTCGGCACGCCGGAGGTGACGATCGTGCTTGCCTCGGCCCCGGTCGTCGACCAGCCGGTCGACCTCGATGCCCTGGTCCGGGCACTGGCCGGCGCCGGGGTGTCCCCGAGGACGCTGGGTGAGGCGCTGGCCCCGTTCGGGCTGAACCGGCGTCGGGTCTACGACGCCCTCGACAACGCTCGCTCGACCGGTGGTCCCGGTGGCTCGACCGGTGGTCCCGGTGGCTCGACCGGTGGTCCCGGTCGCTCGACCGGTGGTCCCGGTCGCTCTACCGCTGGCACCGGTCGCTCCGCTGCTGGTACCGGTGGCGCTGGCGCTGGCGCGGATGGCGACGAGCGCCTGACAGAATCGCCGGATGCAGGTCGTACAGGGTAAGCGCCTGGTCGCAGCCGACCCGGACGCGCTCGCCGCGCTCCGGTCCGGCGCGGACCGGGTGATCGTCGACGTCGGCACCGGTGACGCGCGCACGGCGTACCGACTGGCCAAGGCTCAGCCGGACTGGTTGGTGATCGGGGTCGACCCGGCCTGGCAGCGGATGACGCCGACCAGCCTGCGCGCCAGCCGCAAGCCGGCCAAGGGCGGTACGCCGAATCTGCTCCTGGTCAACGCGGCGATCGAGACCGTCCCGGACGACCTGCACGGGATCGCCGACGAGGTGCTGGTGCTGATGCCGTGGGGCAAGTTGTTGCGCGGGGTCGTGCACGGCGAGCCCGACGTCTGCGCGGGGCTGCGTAGCGTTGCCCGAGCCGGGGCCACGCTCGAGATCACCGTCGGCACCAGCATCTGGCGGGATCCGGTACCGCTGGAGATCCGGAAACTGCCCGAACTCACCCCGGAGTACGTCGACGCGGTCCTCGCCGAGCGGCTGGCGGGCTGCGGTTGGCAGGTCACCGGAGCGGAGGTGATCAGCGGGGCCGAGATGGACCGGATCAGCTCCTCCTGGGCCCGACGGCTCGGCTCGGCGAACCCGGAGGTGGTCATCCACGTACGTGCGACGGCGGTCACGCCCACCTGAGTTGTCGACGTACGCCCAGCACCTTGGCCCTGGGCGGCCGGGCCCGCTGTGGGTCATGCTATCGGTCGATCGCGCCGTTGAGTAGTCGAGCGATCGCACAATCGGTACGTCGAGCCCTCGCCCGTACGGGAGAGAGTTGTCCTACGCCGACCAGGTGGGGGACGGCAGCCGGCCCGCGGCTGTTCCCCACCTGGCGGTTGGCCCGGCGGGGGAGATTGCCCCGGGCAGGGTCACCGCCGGTCGCGCACCGCGATCAGCCCGAGCAGGTTGGCCCGCGTCGTGCGCAGCACCTGGACGGCGGCGGCGAGGCGGTCGGCCTCGGTGTACCCGATCCGGGCGGTGACCATGGTCGCGTCCGTCGTGCTCGCCAGCGTCATCGCCTCCGCGTCGGAGAGCATCGGCGGGGCATTGACGACCACGAAGGCGCCGCCGACGCGGAAGGACTCCAGCAGCGCGACCAGCCGGTCCGACCTGAGCGGGGGCTCGGCCGGCCTGACGCCACCCGCGCCACCGCCGACCGTTCCGGCCGTCAGCAGGTACAGGGAGAGGTCGGTACGCCAATGCCTCCCGGCCAGGTCGAACGAGGTTTCGTCGCGCAGGAGGTCGGCGAGCCCGAGTTCGTTCGGTACGCCGAACAGCCGGTCGACGCTCGGATTCCGGAAATCCGCGTCGACCAGCACCACTGTCTCGCCGGCCCGGGCGAGCGCCACCGCCAGGTTGGCCGCCACGAGGCCCTTGCCCTCGTCGGGCACGGACCCGGTGACCGTCACGCTGGTGAGGCGCTGACCGGCCGCCCGGAGGTGCATGTTCGTGCGGATCTGCCGGAAGGTCTCGGAAGGGATGGTCAGCTCCTCGGTGCCACCGTCCGGCGACTTCGGGTTGGCCGTGGTGATGCCCAGCAGGGCCAGATCGGCGACCTCGGTCGCGTGCGCCTCGTCCCGTACGGTGCGCCGGCTCGCGAATCCGACGACCGCGCCGACCAGACCCACGGCGAGACCGCCGACCAGGCCGAGTCCGACGTTGATCGGTGTCTGGGGCGAGGAGGCTGAGCCGGGGGTGGTCGCCGGCCGGACGATCGAGGTTTTCACCGGGGAGGTGTTGATCCCCGTCGGGGTCTCGAGCTTGTCGATGAAGGGCGGGACCTCCTCGGCCATCGCGTTCGCGATGTCCCGTGCCCGCTCGGGCGACGAATCGGTCACCTCGATGGTCACCACCGCGGAACTGGCCTTGGAGGTGACGGTCACCCGTGACATGAGCTGATCCGGCGAATACGGCAGTCCGAGGCGATCGATCACCGCCGAGGTGACCCCGGGGTTGTTCGCGATTTCGACGTAGGACCGGACCCGCTGGAGGATGTAGTTACCGCCTTCGTTGAGTCCGTTGATGTCCGTGTTCGCAAAATTAGGGGAGAAGAGCAGTTGTGTGTTTGCTTTGTACTGCGGTGTCTGGAGAGTCGAGTAGAGCGCCGCCCCGGCGCCGCCGACGAGCATGAGTCCGACAACCAGCCATCGGAACGTGCGCAGGGCCTGGAGCTGATGCGGGAGGGTCAACTGGGTCCACTGCGGAGGCACCCAGCGTGACGCCCGGTTCGCCGTTGACGCCTCTGCGTCCGTGGGGCGCGTCGGCCGTGAGAACAAGCCGCGCACGCCGATCGACGCCGATCCCCGTGAAAGCCCCACTATTGATCCTCACATGCTTTCCGGCTCGCATACACCCAACAAAACACGATGTCCGATGGCGGGCCGGGAAATGATAGCAGTCATCCAAACTTGGTCGATCTTGCTTACCTGAGCAGCACCAGGTGGCTCGGATGCGGTCCCGGGCTCGCTGGTGTGGTCGGTTTCGGAGCGGCCGAGTCGGCAACCGCGATGCCGGCCGCCAGGATGAGGGTGGCTGCCGCGGCGGGCCAGAGGTAGACGTCGAAGAACCAGATCTGCACCGCGAACCCGAGGATGATCATGCGCGCGGCGAGGGATCGGAACCGGAACAGCGGGAGCACCATCAGGGCGACCAGAACCAGTAACGCGACGAGGCCGAAGTCGTACCAGAGGGTGAGGTAGGTGTTGTCGAAGGTCGGCGCCAGCCCGTCGCCGACACTGAACTGCTGGAAGAACCGTACGTGCGCCTCCGGCCCGTGACCGGACAACACGGTGCCGAGGTCGTGCCACACCCCGGACCAGGCCTCGCCGGTGCGTCGATAGCGCGCGGTGGCCGAACTCGAACCGGTCAGATTTGTCAACCGGTCCCGCAGGATCGTGACCGCGTCCTGGATCGGTTTCGGGCCGAAGAAGACCAGCCCGCCGCCGACGGCGACGAACGACAGCGCCGTCAGCACGCCACGTCGGGTGAACTTCCGCTCCAGGGCGAGGTACCAGATGGCGAGCGCGCAGGCCGTACCGATCCAGGCGCTGCGTGAGCCGGAGAGCAGGAGCCCGATGGCGCCGGCCGCGAACGGAATCTGCCAGAGCCGGCCACGCATGGTGAGCGCGATGCAGATCACCAACATGCAGTACGTCCCGTACACGATGGGGTGTCCCATCGTGCCGACCGAACGACCGGGCCCGGCGCTGGCGGTGAACCCCTCGTCGATCGCGAACTGATCCAGCACCGGCCAGGTGCCGCTCACTCGCTGGTAGATCGAGAGGATCGCCAGCGGGACCCCGAACCAGGCCACGGCGCGGGCCAGGCGCCGGACGCCGTCGGGGTCGCGTCGCGCCTCGTCCACCAGGTGCCAGGTGATGATGCCGTAGGAGACGAGCGGGACCAGCGCGGACACCAGGTCCTGCGGTCTGCTCCAGTTCGCCAGCGCGGCGAGCAGGCAGACCGCCGGCAGGAGGAGGCCAGCCATGGCCGAGGAGAGCAGGGGGGTGCTCGGGTGGTAACGCTGGAGCCGGCCGTACAGCGTGATCAGCACCGCCGCCAGCAGGATCACCCACACCGGCTCGACCGGATAACCGAGGCTCGCCGTCGCCGGTACGAAGAAGAGCACCGCGAGCAGCGTGTAGTTCAACCGCTCGGGGGTCCAGAGCCCCCAGCCCAGAAGCACGGCCAGCAGCAGGGCCACCAGTGCGACCGGCTGCCAGCCGGCCAGGACACCCAGCATCAGGGCCAGTACGCCGCCCCCGGCGACGATTCCCACGGATCTTGCCACTAGTGCTTCGCTTGCAGGTATTCGAGATAGTCGACGAGTTTCGTGGCCGAGGGTGGCTCGGCGCCGAGCGCTCCTGCCCGCCGCCGCGCGTCGGCCCGGAGGGAGGCGTAGGAGTCGCCGTCGGCGGCCAGGTTCAGCAGTGCCTCCGCCAGCGCCTCCGCCCGGGGTTCGACCAGCAGGCCGCCACCGTCGGCGACGATCTCCGTGGTGGCGCCCGCCCGGTAACCGATCACCGGGGTCCCGGCCAGCAGGGATTCCGCCGTCACCCGGCCGTAGGCCTCGTTGCGTGACAGCATCAGCGTCGCGTCCGCCCAGGCGTACAGGGCGAGCGGATCGGAGGTCCATTCCGAGATCTCGACCAGGTGTTCCACCCTGTGTGCGCGGGCGAGATCCCGGAGTGCCTGCTGTTTTGTGTGGTCACCGACGGCGGCGAGCTTCAGTTCGAAGGCTCGTCCGCGCTTCAGGCAGTGCCCGAGTGCCTCGATCGCCTCCGCCTGTCCCTTCTCGGCGCTGTACCGGCCGAGCAGGATCAGCCGTTCCAGTTTTGTCCCGTCCCGCCGGGGGTCGGGCTCCGGCACGGCCCCCCACGGGTCGATCGACGGCGGGATCACCCGTACCTTCTGGCGCAGGGCGGGTGCGACGCCGAGTAGCTGACCGGCGACGAACTCCGACACCACGACCGCGCCGTCGGAGAGGCTCGCGATGATCCGGGCGATCGTCGGGCGGGGCAGGGCGGACCGCAGGCTGGGGTTGGTGAGCAGGCTTTCCTGGATCAGCCAGACGTGCCGGATCCGGTTGCGCCGGGCGGCGAAGGCTCCCGCCGGCACCACCACCGAGTTGGTCACCACCAGGTCGGGTTTGCTCCGGGCCACGTACCGGCGGTATCTGGGAAAGGAGGAGAGTGCCTGGAGCAGACGGATTCCACCGACCACCGGGTTGAACCGGCGTCCCATCCAGAGGCTGGTGGGCAGCACCACGACCGCCGCCCCGGCGGCGGTGAGCTCGGCGCACAGGGGCCCCTCCGCCGGTACGGTGACCGTTACCCGGTGTCCACGGACCCGTACCGCTTCGCGCACCACGGGCGGGAGGGAGAGTTCCGCGCCCATCAGGTCGGCCGAGTGGCTGATGAACAGGATGTGCATCTCAGAACCTCTCGGTGGCCCCGTGGATGCCGCGCAACCCGTCCCAGTACCCCGCCAGCACCGCGAGGGAGCGACTGCGCCGCTCCCGTCCACCGACGGCGACCTGCAACACCGATGTTGTCACCGTCTTGTAGTGGATTGGCTCGTTCAGCAGCCGCACGAACGGCCGGGCGTAGTGCTTGCGTACGTAGAGAACCTCGTTGCGGTAGTGATAGTACTGGGCTCGCGGGCTCGACAGTTTGAGGCTGCCACCACGCTGGTGCCACACCTCGGAGGAGCAGACCAGGCCAACCCGACCGCCGGCGTCGCCGATCCGGGTGACGAGGTCGAACTCCTCCTTGTAGTGGAAGAACCGCTCGTCGAAGAGGCCGACCCGCATCGCCCAGTCGACCCCGACGAACATGGCGGCACCGGTCACCACGTCCACCTCGTGCGCGCCCTCGTCGCACCCGGGGCAGACAAAGGGACGTACCCGGCCGTTCGGAAGCATCGCGGCGACCAGGTACGGCTCGGCGTCGGTGTCCTCCGGCCGGTCCGACGAGGTCTGCAGCGATGCCGACACCGCGAACTGGTCGGAGTGCTCCAACAGGGCACTGAGTGCGTCTGTCCTGGGTACGGCGTCCGCGTTCAGCAGCCACACCCACTTCGCCCCCCGGGAGTGCGCCTCCCGGATACCGGCGTTCATACCGCCGGCAAAGCCGTAGTTCCGGTCGAGTGGCACCAACGAGAACGAATCGTCGATCTGCTCCAGCTTGGCGATTGAATCGTCCTGCGAGCCGTTGTCGACGACGACGATCTCCGGCACGGTACTACCGGAGGCGACCGCCCGCAGACAGCGGATCGTGTCGTCCGCGCAGTTCCAGTTGAGGATCACTGCCACCACGTCGTCACGCATGTTCGCCAACCCCCGTTGTTGTCGGTGTACGCGGGCGGGAAGCCCGCGTCGCCAGCAGTCGGATCCGCTTGCGTAGCGCCAGCGCGATCACGGTGCTGTGTACGGCGAACAGCACGCCGGAGAGTGCCGCGATGCCGGCCGCGCCGTACTCCGGGGCCAGCAGGGTGTAGCCGACGATGGCGGCCAGACCGGTGCCGATGGAGACCGCCGCCGTACTCCGTTCGCCGCCGAGATTGACCAGCCGGGCGCTGAGCACCTTGTCGACCGCGACCGCCACGCTGCGCGGGAGCAGGAGCGCGCCGAGCAGCAGGGCACCCGTGTAGTCGTCAGTGAGCAGGCCGATCCCGGCCAGACCCACCAGGACCAGCAGGCCCAGGCCGACCGCCGAGAGGACGGCCTTGCGCAACCACCCACGCAGCCGGTCGGCGGCGCCCTCCTCGTGGTCCCCGAGGGTACGTTGTGCCGCGATGACCGCGCCGGCCTGGGAGAACTCGATCGCCGCCACCGCAAGCGAGTAGATGGCGAGTTCGGCCGGGCCCTGGTAGCGGGCGAGCGCGAGTTGGTCGAAGCGGAACGGCACGATCTGCGCGACCGCTCCGGTGTGGGTCAGACCGAGTCGGGCGAGACGTTCCGGCTCGGCGGAGACGCGACGGGCCATCTGGTTCAGCGGGCCGCCGTGGCTGGTCCAGAGCGCCACCACCATCAGCGCCTGGCATCCCAGCCAGGCCAGCAGCCAGACGTCGGCGTCGTCGACCCCGGTGAAGATCAGCACCAGGTAGAGCGCCGGGGCGACGGTGGCGAACACCGCCCGCCACCGGTAGACGCTCAGGAACTGTCCCTGGCTCAGCCCGGCCGCGGCGGGAAGGGTGCTCGCCGCGATGCAAGCCGCGCCGACGGCGGAGAGGCCGGGGGACGCCTCGGCGGAGTACAGGGCGAACAGCCAGCCGAGTACGGCCGAGAGCGGCACCGTGCCGAGGTAGAGCAGCAGACTGCGCCGTCCGGCCAGTTCGTGCAGCCAGCGAGGCCCCTGCGCGAGCAGGAACGACTCCAGGGAGAGTCCGCCGATCGCGACGCCGACCGTGGCGCTGGTCGTGGTGGCGACCAGCAGGCCGCGCTCGCCAGGGGGTAGGGCGACGCTCAGCAGGATGGCGATTCCGGACATCGCCAGCGCCGCCAGGTACATCGTGGTGGCGCTACCGATAGCGCCGCGAACTCTGCCGGCGATCGGCGAGACCCCGGTCATGCCCGCAACCCGGCGACCATGCCCCGCAGGATCGCGGACGCGGCGCGCGGTCCGCCGACCAGGAGCGCCTTCCCGGCATACCCGAGGCGGGCGGTGAGCGCCAGTGGCAGGCGCAGCGGGTGGTGCTTCCGGAAGAAGATCATGCAGCTCCGGCTGGCGTGCAGGTAGGTGATCGTGGATTTTGCCCTGAGGTCGCTGGTCGCCCCGGTGGCACCGCCACCGGCGTGCCGCACGACCAGATCGGGGATCACCACCGTCGGGATGCCCAGTCCGGCCGCGCGTACGGCCAGGTCGGCCTCCTCGTAGAAGAGGAAGAAGTCCTCGGAGAAGCCGCCGAGGTCGAGCCAGGCCCGCCGGGTCACCAGCACGGAGTGGCCGGCGACGTACGTCAGCGTGCGTGACCCGCCCGTCCCGCCGGTCACGGGCTGGCCGCTCTGACCGGTCCAGAGGTCGAGTGCGCCCAGGTCGGGGTGGCCGACGCCGTCCGCGCCGACGCTGGTGGTCGCACCGATCGCGCGGTCGTCCGGCTGTCCCACGTCGAGGGCCGCGCCGACCTTGCCACCGGTGATCCGGGTGTCCGGGTTGAGCACCCAGACGACCTCCGCGCCGGCCTCCAACAGGCAGGCGGCACCCAGGTTGTTGCCCGCCGCGTACCCGACATTTCCGTGGCCGTGCAGCACCCGGCCGGAGATGCCGTGCTGTCGGGCGAGTTCGACGACCGCTTCGAGCTCCGTACGTTGGTCGCTGTTGTCGACCACGGCGATCGTGACGGCGACGCCGGGATCGGTGTGGTGGGCCGCGAGCGACCGGACCAGGCCGGCGGTGTCGGCGGCGCTCAGGTAGTTGACGATGACGATGCCGAGCATCCTCATGGGATCCGCGTTCCGGAGCCGTTACGCGGTGGCATCCGTCACCCACGTCGAGAGTTTCGCGGCGAACACCGAGGGCGAGAAGTTGGCGGCGTTGGCCTGTACCCGCGCCGGATCCAACTCCGCCAGCCGGGCGACGAGCGGTGCGAAGGCCCCGGGGTCGGTGGAGTCGATCAAGAAACCGGTTTCGCCGTCGACGACGGTCTCCAGCAGGCCACCGTGACTGAAGCCGATGACCGGGGTGCCACACGCCTGTGCCTCGACCGGGATGATGCCGAAATCCTCGTGGGTCGGGAAGAGCAACGCCCGGGCGCCCCAGTAGAGCTGGCGAAGGCGCTCGTCGCTCGGCCGTACCTCGAAGGTGACCGGCACCCGCACCTTGGCCGCGGCCCGGCGCAGGGCCTCCTCCTCGGGGCCCTTGCCGGCGATGACGAGGGGCAGCCCGGCCGACGCCGCGATCTCGATCATCAGGTCGAAGTTCTTGTACCTGATCCAGCGTCCGACGCCGAGCAGGTAGTCCCGGTTCTGCTGCCGGTCGCCGTCCGGTGCGGCGGTGTAGAACCGTACGTCCACCGGGGGGTTGATGACGTGGGCGTCCCGGTGCCAGTACTGACGGATGCGTGCCTGGACCTCGCGCGAGTTCGCGGCGTAGCTGTGGACGTGCCGGCTGAGCCGGACGTCGGCCGCTTGCAGCACCCTGCGGGGGCCGGACAGGACGGGATTGGAGCCCCGGCCGTCGAAGTTCGGACTCCACACGTAGCGGGCGGGGGAGTGCACGTAGCTGAGGTACCGCGTCTGTTCGGAAGATCCCACCTTGACCGTGTGCGCGAACGCGTGGCTCGAAGAGAGGACCACGTCGAAGTTCGACCGGGAGAGGGTACGCCAGGCCAGCGGCATGAGCGGCAGGGCGAGCGCCTTCGAGGCGCGCAGCGGCGTACGGGCCATCCAGGACTGCCGGAGGGACAACTCCTCGGTCGCGTCGTCATCCTTCCAAAGCACAAAACGTTCGCCGTGTGGAATGAGATCCGCGATGTTGAGGAAGACCTTTTCCGAGCCGCCCGTCGATCCGTACCACTCGTGAACGAGGGCGACGGATTTTCCCGACAGCAAGGGCGATGGGTTGTTTGCCGCCTGGCTGGTCATGTCTCCGATGTGCGCCGTCATCCGACACCGCCATTACCTCGAGTCACATCCTGATGACGGCCCAATTTTGACGAATGCACCAACATCCCCTGCTCGTGCTGGGAAATCCCAGGCGATGCGTGATCACGTACGGCGACCCCGCCGGTGTCCAACTGTAGAAAACAGTCTTGCCTGTGACTTGTCAAGGGGCTTTTTTGGCTTATACACGATTAGCAGCTTTGCGTAGGTTAAGGGGACTGATGGGTGCTTGGTCCGACTCAACCTCCGGGCCGACTCTCGTGTCCCAAGTCACTTCGTCGGCCCTGTCGCCCGGGGTGCTTCGGCTCCGGGTGCGGGGTGGGCGCGCGGGCTGACGCGGGTCGTGCGGGGTGGTTCGTCGGCGCGCTGGTTGTCGCGGTTGCGGGCGATCACGCCGGTGCTCGACAATATCGACCTATTGCTCGCGGCGGCAAATGAGCAATGTGTCCGGTCCCGCATGTGTTGGCTTGATCTGGGCCGATAAGCGGTTGAAATCTAATGTCATAAACTACGTTCTGTCACCGTCGGTGGTGTTTTTGGTTATACCGAAACATGGCGCACGTGGAAGTTACCCGGGGTCCGCTGGCGAGGGTCCGCGTGCCTTTAGGTGAGTCAGTACCATCGGGCGCATGGCACGCCACCCACAATCCGCGATGACTGATGCCACGGCGGTTGTCGAGACGTCTCCCGAAGCCGATCCCGATGGGAAGAATCCACGCAAGCGCGGCAAGGGGCGACGCATTGCCCTCATCGTCGTGCTGGTGGTGGTGCTCCTCGCCGGTGTCGGCGTTGTCGGCATCGGCCTGTACCTCCGGTCGGTGGAATCGGGAATCGAGCGGGTTGACGCGTTCGAGAGCGTTCCGGAGGAGGCCAGGCCACAGAAAGAGGTGGCGGCGAAGGATGCCATGAACATCCTGATGCTCGGAAGTGACTCCCGTGACCCGGACAGCAGCTCCGGATCCCGTACCGACACGATCATCCTCGCGCACATCCCGAAGGACCGGTCGAGCGCACAGTTGATTTCGATCCCGCGCGACACCTGGGTGAAGGTGCCGAAGTCGAAGGACGGCCGGCACGGCGGCGTCGAATCCAAGATCAACTCTGCCTACTCCTGGGGCGGGGTCTCGCTGATGGTGCAGACCGTCGAGTCGTACACCAACGTCCGGGTCGACCACGTCGCGATGGTGGACTTCGCCGGCTTCAAGGAGATCGTGGACGCGCTCGGCGGGGTCACGGTCGACGTCGACGTCGCCTTCACCTCGACCCACTACCTCGACAAGCAGCGGAAGTTCGTCAAGGGTCCGATGAAGATGGACGGGGCCACGGCGTTGGACTATGCCCGGGAGCGCTACGCGTTCGCCGACGGTGACTTCGCCCGGATCCGGCACCAGCAGCAGGTGATCAAGGCGATCCTGGACAAGGCCGCTTCCGGCGGGACGCTCACCAACCCGGCCAAACTGAACTCCTTCGTCCGGGCGACGACGGACACGGTCTCGGTCGACAAGGAGTTGAACATCCTCGACATGGCCGGCGAGCTGCGGCACCTGCGCAGCGACACGCTCGGCTTCTACACCAGCCCGACCAAGGGCACCGGAATGATCGGTGACCAGAGCGTGGTGCTGCCGGACCCGGCGAAGGCCAAAACCCTGTACGACGCGGTACGGCGGGACGCGGTCGACGAGATCCTGGCGGCGGCGCAGCCGACATAGGGTCGACGGCCGCCAATCGTGAGGGCCGCCAGGTCGCCGAATTCCCGGCGATCCGGCGGCCCTTCTGTCTGGGTGAGCCTCCGCGAACCCGGTCGCGTCGGCATGTCGTCTGCCCGATTGGCCGCGCCGGACAAAGCGTCATTGATGCTCTTTCAGTAAGCCATCCCCGCTGCCCCGGGCTTGGCCCGGGGCAGCAAAGTCCCGACGAGCTATGGCGCTCGGCGCGATCGACGGGTAGAACAACACCGATCCCTTCCTGTATCGGCGAGGCGACGTCCGGCGGCTGAGGAGAGCGCTCTCTTCGGGTGTCGGCTGTCGTCGGCGCCGGCCGCTCGTCCCCGATAGGCAGGTCGATGAACCCCAACCGCGAAAGTCGCCCACGAGAGCTTCCGCCCCGCCGCACCGGAACCCCCCGCCGGCTCCTCACCGTGGCCGTCGCCGCCGTCTCGCTCAGCGCGGCCGGACTGGTCCCACTGGCCGGCGGCGCCGCCGCGCACTCCGGACGCCCGGACTTCGGGCCCAACGTCTTCGTGTACGACCCGTCGACGCCGGTCGCCCAGATCCAGGCCAGGTTCGACGAACTCTTCGCGCAGCAGGAAGAGAACGAGATGGGTACCAACCGGTACGCCATCCTGTTCAAGCCCGGCCGCTACGACGTCAACGGCAAGCTGGGTTACTACACCAGCGTCGCGGGTCTCGGCCAGTCGCCGGACGACGTCGACATCAACGGCGCGATCCGCGTGATCGGCCAGGCGGATCCAGGCTCGGTCGCCGGCATCTCCGCCCTGACCAACTTCTGGCGTTCCGCCGAGAACCTCTCCGTCACCCCGACCGACTGGTCCAACCAGTGGGCGGTGTCGCAGGCGTCGCCGATGCGCCGGGTGCACATCAGGGGCACCCTCTGGCTGGAGCCCGGCAACGCCGGCTTCTCCAGCGGTGGGTACATCGCCGACTCGAAGGTCGACGGGATCACCATCAACGGCTCCCAGCAGCAGTGGCTGACCCGGGACAGCGAACTCGGCGACGTCTGGACCAACGGCGTCTGGAACCAGGTCTTCTCCGGTGTGGTCGGCGCACCCGAGCAGGGCTTCCCGAACCCGCCGTACACGACGCTGCCGACCAGCCCGGTGACCAGGGAGAAGCCCTACCTGTACGTCGACGGCCGGGGCGACTACCGGGTCTTCGTGCCGACCCTGCGACACAACACCTCCGGCACCACCTGGGGCGAGGGCAAGCGTCAGCAGGGCTACTCGCTGCCGATCGGCGACTTCTTCGTGGCGAAGCCGTCGGACAGCGAGCACAAGATCAACCAAGCCCTCGCGCGCGGCAAGCACCTGCTGCTCACCCCCGGTGTCTACCACCTCGACCGGGCACTGCGGGTCAAGCGTCCGAACACCGTCGTGCTCGGCCTCGGCATGCCGAGCCTCGCCCCGGACCGGGGCGACGCGGCGCTGCGGATCGACGACGTCGACGGGGTCCGGATCGCCGGTGTGCTGGTGGACGCCGGTCCGCGCGAGTCCGACGTACTGGTCGAGGTGGGGGACCGGCACAGCCGCCGAAACCACTCGGCGAACCCGATCTCGCTCCAGGACGTCTTCTTCCGCATCGGCGGCCCCTGGGTCGGCCGGGCGAAGACCAGCCTGGTGGTGAACAGCGACGACACGATCATCGACAACATCTGGGCCTGGCGCGGTGACCACGGCAACGGCATCGGCTGGTCGCAGAACACCGCCGACACCGGCGTCGTGGTCAACGGCGACGACGTGACCGCGTACGGGCTCTTTGTCGAGCACTACCAGAAGTACCAGACCGTCTGGAACGGCGAGGACGGCCGGACGATCTTCTACCAGAGCGAGTTGCCGTACGACCCGCCGAGCCAGGCCGCCTGGACCAGCCCGACCGGCAAGGGCTACGCGTCGTACCAGGTCGCTCGGCACGTACGTGAACACGAAGCCTGGGGACTCGGCGTCTACTCCTACTTCAACCAGGAGGTGGACATCCGCGCCGACCGGGGGATCGAGGTCCCACGGACGCCTAAGGTGAAGTTCCACAACATGATCACCGTCTTCCTCGACGGCAGCGGCGGAATCGAGCGGACCATCAACGACGCCGGCACGCCGGTCGTCGGCTCGTACGGCACCAGCACCATCGTGGACTATCCCGGCGCCTGACCGTACGGCGCGGAGATGCCCGAAGGCGGCCGACCCGGACCCCCGGGTCGGCCGTCTCCGTGTGGTCCTCGTGTCGCGGCGCCGGTCCGAGATCAGTGATCGGAGGCGCCGAGCACCGGCGGTGCACCGCTCTCGTCGCCCCGCCAGACCATGTCGTCCTCGGTCAGCCAGGTGAGCCGCTCGTCGCCCTCGTCGTCGTCGGGCTGCCCGTGGCCGGAGCCGCCGAGGACTCCGCCTCGTCCGCCGGACCCGCTCCGACCGGCCGCCGATCGCTCGGTGGCACCGGCCGCTCCCTGCCGGCTCCCGCCCTCGGCCCGTGCGGCGCCGCTCGCCGACCTGGCCTCCGCGCCCGCGCCTCCGCCTCCGGGTCGGCCGGCGGGCGAGCCCGCCGAGGAGCCGGAACCGGACAACGCACCGCTGCCGAGCACACCACCGGCCGGGGTGCTCATCTGGCCGGCGAACAGTCCCGTGCCGCCACCGGCGGCCGGTGCCCCGACCCCGGCGGCGGCTCCGGCCATGCCGCCGGCCCCCGCCGTCCAGCCGGTCAACAGGCCCGCGCCGGCAAGCGCGGTGCCGTCGCCCTTGTCGGCCCGGTCGTCATCGCGATTGCCGCTCCCGGTCGAGGTGCCCCGGCCGGTGGGCGCTCTGCCGTCAGGCGTGCCGGTGCCCGGCCCACCCACCAGGGTGTGCGGCACCTCCGCCCGGGAGTTGCCGGTCTGCGAGGTGGGTCCGCTCCCCGGGATACGCGTCGGGGCGGTCGCACCCGGACCGCTCTGCGTCTGGGGCGGTGTCCGGTTGACCGTGTCCGGGGTGTCCGGGTCCGCGACCGGCGGCGTCACCAGCCGGTCGTATGCGGAGAGGTCGTAAGCGGCGGCGAGCCCGGCCACGATCGTGACCATCCGCTGGTGGGCTCGTTCCTGCTCTTCCTTGTCCTGCTGGTGGCCGAGGAAACCACCGACGACTATGCCGGCCGGCCCGAAGATCGCACCCTTCGCCGCGCCCTTCAGCGCCTGGTCGTGGTCGTCGGTCTCCTCCGGGCTCTCGGCGTCCTTCTGGGCGGCCCGCAGCGGCCCCGCCATCAGGGTCAGGCCCTCGTTGACCCCGCCCATCCCGATGGCGACGCTGTTGGAGTACGAGATCACCAGGTTGAGCCGACGCTGGAACTCCTCGCCCGCCTCGCTTGACCAGGTCCGGGCCAGCGCGTCGAGGTCCTGACGCAGCGACTGGCCGAGCCCGTCGATGGTGGTCTTGAGCGCACTCCACTTGCTGGCCAGCGCCTCGACCTGTTCCGCGTCGCCCGCCTGCACGGCCTGGTAGAGCTCCTCATGGCTCAGGTGCTGGTAACGCTGCACGTACTCGTCAGACACGGTGCGACTCCTCGGGGTCGAGCGTCCGGTCGATCCCACCGAGGACACGACCGATGTCGTCCGCGCTGGCCCTGTTCCGGGCCTCGGTCGTGCGGTAGTTCTCGAGGATCTGCTGGGTCGCCTGCTGGACCGCCGTGATGGCCTGCTTGAGCCGCTCCACCCGGTTGACGTACTCCTGGTGGAGGTTGGTGTACTGGCGCGCGTTGCTGGTCGCGTCGGCGAACAGTCCCAGGGCGGGCGGCTCGCACTGCATCTCGGTGTTGAGCTTGCCGAGTGCCTGCTCCGCCTCGGTCAGCCGGGCCGCCAGCCTTCCGTGGAAGTCCTCCAAGGACAGTACGTCGACTCTCGTCTGCGGACTCATAGCAGCACCCCGTGGTCGTTGTCGGCCGACACCCGTAGCCTTCGTCAAGATTAGTCGAGCGGGTCGAGTGCCGCGACCCGCTCAACCCGTCCGACGTGGTCGTATCCGCTGGCCGAATGGACGCCTGTCAACCTCCGGTGGCCGGTTGGCCCGGTTGCTGGGCTGGCTGTCCCTGAGGCTCGGACCGCACCGGCTGGTCCAGCGGCGGGCTGAAGTAGGCGAGCGCGTCGTCGCGCTGCAACGTCGGACCGGTCGGGATGAGGGAGAGCAGCGACGCCGGCACGGCGAGCGGGGACACGTCGCCGTAGCCGAGGGCGGTGACCGCCGTGCCCCCTCGGGTTCCCAGCGGATAACGGATTCCCTGGGCGGTGAGCAGGTAGACGGTCGACCCGATCGCCCCGTCGGCGCCGTCGCCGGCCCCCGGCATCGCCTGCACCAGCGCACCCTTGCCGCCGGGCATCACCACCCGTTCCGCCGTCTGAACCGCGTCCCGCGAGGTCTGCCGTACCTCCATCGAGCCGGGCGCGGCCGGGGCCAGCTCCGGCGGCGTACGGTCGAAGACATTGATCGTCGTGCCGGCCGAACCACCGGTCGCGCCCCGGTACGTGGCACAGATCGACGTGGGGCCGGCACCGCCCGGGCGCAGCTCCAACAGCCGTTGCGGCATGCCGTCGTCCTCCAGCCGCTCCCGGCTGAGCACCCTGCCCGCCTCCTCCGGCGTGATGTCCCTGATCCCGCCGCCGTCGCGGAGCAGCAGCAGCGCGGTCATCTCGCCGACCGACGCGAGCCCGTTGCGGGTCAGGACGTAGTGCTGTCCCGCCGACCGGAAGACCTGCCCGACGAAGGTCGGCCCGAAGCCGATCTGCCACTGGCTCTGTTCGTTGTCGCCCGGGATCAGGGGCTCGCGCACCCTCGGCCCCACCGGAACGGCGTTGAGCAGTTGTTGGCCGATCCCGATCGGCGGGACCGAGGTCATCTTCAGTGCGGCGATCGCCTGGTCGCCGCCGAGCACCTGCATCCGGGTGTTGTTGAAGAGCAGGTAACGCTGATCGCCGTTGGCGACCAGGACGGCCTGTTCGCCGAGGTCGACCCCGCCAGCCAGCTCCTGGTTGACGACGAGGCGGGTGGTCGACTGGCGCGAGTCGGCCGGGTCCGGGGTGTTGCACACCGACCAGGGCAGCCCCACCAGCGACGAGCGGCCGGGCAGGTCGTCCGGTGCCCCGACGATGCCGACCAGACGACCGCGTGACCGGTCCCGGATCGACGCCTGCGACATCGTACGCACCGGCGGGTCCGCCTGGTCCAGGATCAGTCGCGCCGAGGCGTAGTTGAGGGTCGGGTACAGCCGGTCGTCGACGAAGACGTACGTCGCGCCGGTCTCCCGTTCGAGCACCAACGTGTTCGGCTCCAACGGCGAACTGCGATTTGTCATCAGGCCGTACACCCCGGCGCCGGCCAGCACGATGGCCGCGACCATGGCACTGCCGAAGACGGCGAGCCCCAGCCGGCGCATCGGGAGATTGTTCGTCTCCGGGTCGCCCGACAGCAGCGCCGAGACGATACGGCGGGTGACGAACCGGTACGCCTGAACCTGATCGCGGCGGGTCCGCATGCGCTACCTCCGGCCTGGGTGTGGTCCGTGACGAGCAGGTCCGAATTCCGTCACGGGCTTCCCTACGATAAGGGTCCGTCGGTTGGTCAGCGGGACCCCGCCCTCGCGTCGACGGCGTAAGGCAGCACCGGTGCGAGGGTCCAGAGAGGATGCTCAGCGATGACGCAGGTTCAGGCACCTCCCGCCCAGGCGGGCGTGGCGCGTACCGGATCGCCGACCCGGCTCGGCGGACGGCGTCGGCGCGGCCGGATCGGACCGCTGGCCGTCGGGCAGATCGTCGTCGTGGAGGTCGGCCTCGTGGCGGTCGGTGTCACGCTGGGCCGGCCGGTGTGGCTGGTCGCCATCGTCGCCACGGTCGCGGTGCTCGCCGTCGGGGCGGTCTTCGTCCGGCGGCGCGGCCGTTGGTGGTACGAGGACCTGGGACTGCGCCGCCGGCTGCGGCAGCGTGCCCGTCGGGCGGCCACCGCCAAACCGTCCGCCGACGATCCCCGCCTGTCCGCCCTGGCACCCGACCTGACCCTGACCGATGTCCTGGACCGGGGATCGCGCTTCGGGGTCGGGCAGGACGACCACGGCTGGTTCCTGGCCTGCGTCGTCGCGCCGGAGTCGAGTGATCCGACGGAACCGGTCGAGGCGTCCACCGTCGACCGGGCGGTGGAGGTACTCGCGGGATACACCGGGCCGGGGTCGTCCGCCCAGGTGGTCGCGCGGACCCTGGTCCGGGCGGCCGAGCCGGGCGTACCGGCCGAGCTGGTGCGCGACGTCTGGGTGGCGCTGCGTCTGTCGGTGCCGGACGCACGGGTGGAGGCGGTCAACCGGGGTGGGGGCATCCCGGGTGTGCACCGCACGATGGCCGCGGCGGCGGGTCGACTCGGCAAGGCGTTGACCGGGGCCGGACTGGCGTACCAGGTGCTCGACCGGGACGAGTTGCGGGCGACGATCCTCGACGCGACCGGTCTGGACCTGGTGGACGTACCGCAGGTCGAGACCTGGAAGGGACTGACCGGCGGCGGTCTGACCCAGCTCTGCCTCTCGTTGCGTTCCCGGTCGGACCTCTCGTACGGCGAACTCGTCGACGCGGTGACCGCCGTTCCGGTCGTCTCGCACACCCTCTCGGTGACCGTCGGCGGCGGTGGCCCGGTGGGCGCGCCGCTGCTGCGGGTCGCGGCCGGCGACAGCGAGATCGCGCGGTTCGCCGGCACCGTCGGAGAGGTGGTGGGCCGGCACTCGGTGACCTCCCGACCGCTCGACGGGAGACACGGGCCGGCCGTCTACGCTTCCGCCCCGGTCGCCGCCGAGCGGCCGACGACCGGGGTCGGACCGATCAGGGTCTGATGTTGGCGATCCAGCCGTAGAGGCCGCAGACCCAGGCGGCGAGCGGCACCAGGGAGACGATCAGCAGGATCTCGACGATGTCGAGGGTGCGACCCCAGACGGGCGAGATGTGCTTGCCCGCCACGGTCGCCCCGTAGACGAGGCTGACCACCGCCGCGATCAGCAGTCCGCCCAGGATCGCCCCGAGTCGGATCATGGGTGGTGCCGGTACGAAGGTCGCCGCGGCGACCAGGCCGAGCCCGAGCGAGCCGGCGGCGAGCACCGGGGTCCGTTGCGCCCGACCGAGGAACGGCCGGGCCCGCAGCATCGACAGCAGCGCGAGCACCGCGCAGAGCAGCACCGCCGCCAGCCGGCCGTCGACCGCGAGGATCACCTCGCCGCCGAGCACCACCAGGGAGACCGTCCAGAGCAGACTGGTGAGGAACTGGTCCGCCCGCTCGCTGAGGTTGAGCACCTGTCGGCTGTCGAAGGTCTCGCTGTCGGTCTTGAGGTCGTCCGGCCCGGTCGGGATCGACGGGATCGGCAGCCGGGCCAGCCGGTACGCCGCCATCGGCAGGGCCGGCAGGGTGGCGAACGCGACCGTGGCGAGTACCGCGGCCGAGGCCGCCGCGCTCATCCCGAACACCATCGCGAGGGCCGCGCCGAACCCGATCGCGGCACCGATCGTGGTGGCGCCGAAGAAGACCGGCGCCCGGTCGCCGACCGCGACCGCCGACGCGGCGCCGAAGACGACCAGCGCGGTCGCGGCGAGCAGGACGTGCGGTGTCGAGAGCTGCCCCAGGGTCCGGTCACCGGCGAGTAGCAGCAGCCCGCCGACGGTCGCGTAGACCAGGCCGACCGTGGCCAGGACGGACCCGGTGCCGCTGTCCCCGGCGGCCCGGGACAGCACGGTCGCCGTCACCAACAGCCCGATCGCGACCACCAGGGCGACCAGCGCGCCGACAAGATTCGGTGGCCCGGCGAGCAGGACCACCGCGGCGCCGCCGACCAGCGCCGCCGAGGCGAACAGGACGGAGAACTTCCGGGTGGTGGCGACCTGCCAGCCACCTGCCCGGCGGTTGGTGGCGGTGGCGACCGCGTCGACGACGTCGTCGAAAACGACCTCGGGCGCGGCGGCGTTGCGCGGGTTGAAGTAGAGCACCTCACCGTCGCGGATGCCGAGCTGGCTCGCCGTGTGCCCGCCGTCGAGCGGTTGGCCGCCGAGCCGGGCCAGGGACCAGCCGCCGTGCCGTACGCCCTCGTCGGCCAGGTCCTCGCCGGCGTACCGCAGCAGCGTCGGGAGCAGGTCGGCAAGCGGCACGTCCGACGGTAGGGCCAGGTCCATCCGGGTTCGCGGTGCCACGATGGTGACCCGGCTCAGGTCGCCGGTCGCCGTCTTCGTCGCCACTGGGCCTCCTCGTGCTCGCGTGTGCGCCAGTCGTCGTACCAGCGCCGACCGACCTGTTCGGACCGGTCCGGGCGATGGACGCCGCCGCACGGATCGCGGCGCCCAGGGGAGATTACCTACGATGGCGGGTACGTACGATGCCCCCCGACGACTCCTGTCGGTTGTACCTGGGCACACGGGCCGCATTCGGGGAGGTACAGACGTGGGTACGGTGGTCTTCCGTCGACCCCCACGGCAGGCGGGGCCAACCCTGCCCCGGGGCGAGGTCCTGCTGGAATCGCCGCCCGAGCTGCCCGAGCAGCTACCCCGTGGACTGGGGCAGCTACTGATGATCCTGCCGATGGTCTGCGGCGTGGGGGCCATGGCGTTCCTCTACGCCGGACGGTCCGGCGGTGTGATGACCTGGGTCGCGGGCGGTCTGTTCGGGGTTTCCATGCTGGGCATGGCGATCGGCTCGATGAGCAACGGCGGCAACGACAAGGCCGAGCTGAACGCCGACCGGCGCGACTACATGCGTTACCTGACCCAGGTGCGCAAGCGCACCCGGCGGGCCGCCGAGCAGCAACGCAAAGCGATGGAGTGGCGGCACCCCGAGCCGGACGCGCTCTGGTCGATCGCCTCCTCGCGGCGGCTGTGGGAGCGCCGGCAGACCGAGGAGGACTTCGGCGAGGCGCGGGTCGCCACCGGGGCGCAGGCGATCGCCGTACAGATCGTGCCGCCGGAGACCAAGCCGGTCGAGGATCTCGAACCGATGAGCGCGATCGCGCTGCGCCGGTTCGTCCGGGCCCACTCGACGGTGCCGGAGCTGCCGACCGCGATGTCGGTGCGGGCCTTCAGCCGGGTGGTGCTCCGGGGCGAGCGGGAACCGGTGCTCGACCTGACCCGCGCCGCGCTGGGCCAACTCGTCACCTTCCATGCCCCGGACGACCTGATCGTCGTGGTGGTCGCGGCGGTCGACCGCCAGCCGGAGTGGGAATGGGTGAAGTGGCTGCCGCACGCGCACCACGTCGGCAACTCGGACGCCGCCGGCCCCCGGCGGCTGGTCTTCAGCAGCCTGGTCGACGCGGAACAGGCCCTTGCCGGCGAACTCACCAGCCGTCCCCGGTTCGCGTCGGAGGCGAAGCCGTTCACCGGGCCGCACGTCGTCGTGGTCGTCGACGGTGGCGAGGTCTCGCCGACCTGTCAGCTCGTCGGGGTGGGGTTGCTCGGCACCACGGTCATCGACCTCTCCGGCTCGGTGCCCCGCGAGGCCGGCCGCTGGCTGCTCTGCCTCGACGTCACCGACGGGTCCGGGTTGGAGCTGGTCCGGGGCAAGACCACCTCGCGCCTGGGTCGCCCGGACCGGCTGAGCCGCACGGCGGCGGAGGGGCTGGCCCGGCAGATCGCGCCGTACCGCCTCTCCCGGCAGACGGTGAGCGAGGAACCGCTGGCGCGCAGCATGGAGTTGCCGGACCTGCTCGGCATCGGCGACGCCGCCGCCCTCGACACCGCGCTGACCTGGCGTGCCCGCGCGCCACGGGAGCGGCTGCGGATCCCGCTCGGGGTCGGGCCCGAGGGCAACGTGGTGGAGCTCGACTTCAAGGAGTCGGCGCACGAGGGCATGGGCCCACACGGCCTGGTGATCGGCGCGACCGGTTCGGGCAAGAGCGAACTGCTGCGTACGGTGGTCGCCGCGCTCGCCGCGACGCACTCCTCGGACGACCTGAACTTCGTCCTGGTCGACTTCAAGGGCGGCGCCACCTTCGCCTCGCTGGACGCGTTGCCGCACACCAGCGCGGTGATCACGAACCTCTCCGACGAACTGCCGCTGGTCGACCGGATGCGCGACGCGCTCGCCGGTGAGATGGTCCGCCGGCAGGAACTGCTGCGCGCCGCCGGCAACTACATCTCCCGGTACGAGTACGACAAGGCGCGGACCGCCGGTGAGCCGCTCGAACCGATGCCGAGCCTGCTCATCATCTGCGACGAGTTCAGTGAACTGCTGGCGGCCAAGCCGGACTTCATCGACCTCTTCGTGATGATCGGCCGGCTCGGGCGTTCGCTCGGTGTCCACCTGCTCCTGGCCAGCCAGCGGCTGGAGGAGGGAAAGCTGCGCGGGCTGGACACGCACCTGTCGTACCGGATCGGTCTGCGTACCTTCTCGGCGGTGGAGAGCCGGATCGTGCTCGGTGTGCCGGACGCGTACGAGCTGCCGAGCGCTCCCGGTCACGGATACCTGAAGTCCGACACCGCCACGATGCTGCGCTTCCGCGCCGCGTACGTCTCCGGCCCCTACCGCCCACCGGGCCGGCGCGGCTCGACCTCGCGGGCCGCGTCGAGTCGCGGCATCGTCCCGTTCGGGATCGACTTCGTGCCGGTCGAATCGGTCGAGGCCCTGGTCCAGAGCGAGCCGGAGCCGGCCGAGCCGGTCGAGACCGGCAAGGCGGTGACCATGCTCGACGTGCTGATCGACCAGCTCCAGGGGCGGGGAAAGCCGGCGCACCAGGTGTGGTTGCCGCCGCTGGCCGACCCACCCGGCCTGGGCGAGCTGTTCGGTACGTTGACCGAGGACCCGACGTACGGCCTCATCCCGACCGGTTGGGCCGGTCGCGGGCAGCTCACCGTCCCGGTCGGCATCGTGGACCGGCCGTACGAGCAGCGCCGTGACCCGATGTGGGTGGAGCTCGCCGGTGCGGGCGGCAACGTGGTGATCGTCGGTGCGCCGCTCTCCGGCAAGAGCACCCTGCTCCGCACCCTGCTCGCCTCGATGGCGCTCACCCACACCCCGCGCGAGGTGCAGTTCTTCTGTCTCGACTTCGGTGGTGGCGCGCTGCGTAGCCTCGCCGCCCTCCCGCACGTGTCGGGGGTGGCCGGTCGGCGGGACAACGAGGCCGTCCGCCGTACGATCGCCGAGGTCGGCACCATCATCGAGGAGCGGGAGGCGCGGTTCGCGCAGCTCGGCATCGACTCGGTGGCGAGTTACCGGCGTCGTCGGGCCGCCGGCGAGTTCCCCGACGACCGGTTCGGCGACGTCTTCCTGGTCGTCGACGGCTGGAGCGTGCTGCGCCAGGAGTACGAGGAGCTGGAGCAGACCGTCACCAACCTCGCCGCGCGCGGGCTCGGCTTCGGCGTACACGTGGTCCTCACCGCCGCCCGCTGGGCGGAGATCCGGATCAACATGCGGGACCTGCTCGGCACCAAGCTCGAACTGCGCCTGGGCGACCCGGCCGAGTCGGAGATCGACCGGCGGGCGGCGGTCAACGTACCGGAGAAGTCGCCCGGCCGTGGTCTGACCCGGGACAAGCTGCACTTCCTGACCGCAGTCTCGCGGATCGACGGCTCGCGGGCGACCGACGACCTCAGCGAGGCGTCGGTCGCGCTGGCCGAGCGGGTGGCGGCGGCCTGGCCGGGCGAGCCCGCGCCGAAGGTACGTCTGCTGCCCCGCCGACTGGCGACGGCCGAGCTGGCCCAGGTGGTCGACCCGGCGGCGACCGGGCTGCCGATCGGGGTCAACGAGGCGGCGCTGGCGCCGGTCTACCTGGACCTGGCCAGCGAGCCGCACCTGACCGTCTTCGGCGACGCCGAGTGCGGCAAGACCAACCTGCTCCGGCTGATCGCCCGGGGCATCACCGAGCGGTACACCCCGGCCGAGGCCCGGCTGGTGATCGCGGACTACCGGCGCGGGCTGCTCGGTGCGGTCGAGGGCGACCACCTGCTCGACTACGCGGCGTCCAACAAGGTCTTCAGCGAAGGGCTGGCCTCGATCCGGGACGCGCTCGGCAACCGCCTGCCCGGACCGGACGTCACCACCGCGCAACTACGCGACCGGTCCTGGTGGCGTGGACCCGAGCTGTACATCCTGGTCGACGACTACGACCTGGTCGCCTCCGGTGGCAACAACCCGCTGACCGCGTTGCACGACCTGCTGCCGCAGGCCCGCGACATCGGGTTGCACCTGATCCTGGCCCGCCGGGTCGGCGGCGTGGCCCGCGCGCTCTACGAGCCGGTTCTGCAACGCCTCCGGGAGTTGGACTCGCCGGGCCTGCTGATGTCCGGTAACCGGGAGGAGGGCGCGGTCTTCGGCACTCTGCGGCCGAGTCCGCAACCGCCGGGTCGCGGCACCCTGGTACGGCGCCGTGACGGCCAGCAACTGATCCAGACCGCCTGGTCGGACCCGGCCTGACACCCGTCGGACCGCGCCTGCCGCAGGGTCCGGCCCACTCGGCTCATCCGATCGGCGTCCACCGATGGTCGGGCGATGGACCATCCATACCGGATGGTCCGATCTGCCCGGACGAGGGCTGCGACCGTTGGGGCAGGTGAGATACCGTTCCATGCATGAGTGTCCGCCGGTAGGGTGCCATGCCTTGCCGCGGGGGGCAGGCGCGGCAATGGCCGCCACTAGTAGACGGAAGGGTGTGAAGCATGGCGTTCGAGGTCGAAGCTGGAAGCCTGCATACCGCCGCGAGTGACGTGCGGTCGACGCGCAGCGAGGTGGACGGCGAGCTCAAGAAGCTCTGGAACGTCGTCGACGACCTGGCCATGGCCTGGAAGGGTGGCGCGTCCACCGGTTTCCAGGACTTGATGCGGCAGTGGAACGAGGACACCGGCAAGCTGCTCACGGCGATGGACAACATCGCCGACCTGCTGGACAAGTCGGGCACCACGCACCAGGTGAACGACGAGGAGCAGCAGCAGATGCTGAGCAAGTTCCACAACGCGCTCAACCCGTGACCGGCCGGCGGAAGCAGAGGAGCAGATCGTGACGATCAAAGTTGACTACGCGGTCCTCGAGGCCAGCAACCAGCAGATGCAGGCCATTTCGCGGACCATCGACGAAAAGCTGGACACGCTCCGTCAGATGCTGTCCAAGCTGCAGTGGGAGGGTGACGACCGCACCTCCTACGAGCAGCACCAGGCCCAGTGGGACTCGGCCGTACGGGACATCAACAAGATCCTGAACGACATCGGCGGGGCCGTCGGCATCGCGCGGGAAAACTACGTCAGCACCGAAATGAGCAATTCGAAGATGTGGCACTGAGATAATCGCCCGACGCGGCTCCGGTCCGGTTCGGCCGGTCCGGAGCCGCGTTCGTATCGGCGCGACGGTGACATTTCCTCTGGGGGAGCGATGCGTTCGAGAAACGGTCTCCGCCCGGTCCTGCGATCGGCGGCCACCGCGCTGGTGCTGGTCGCGACCGCTGGCGCCGGTTCGTTGGTCGCCGCCGCCCCGGCGCGCGCCGACACCGTACGCGGCCTCCAGTGGTACCTGGACACGCTGCGCATCCCCGAGGCTCACAAGATCAGCAAGGGTGACGGGGTCACCGTAGCGGTGATCGACACCGGGGTCGACGTCTCCCACCCCGACCTCAAGGGGCAGGTGCTCGCCGGTCACGGCATCGGGTCGGACGCCGCGCCGGACGGACGCAAGGACAGCGGCGCGGACGGCCACGGCACGGCGATGGCCGGGCTGATCGCCGGGCGTGGCGGAGGAGCCAACCGGGCTCTCGGCATCGCCCCCGGAGTGAAGATCCTTCCCGTTTCGACCGGGGCCGAGTTCGCACACGGTGAGCTCAGCGCGGCGATCCGCTGGTCCGTCGACGCGGGCGCAGACGTGATCAACATGTCGCTGGGCGCGCGCGGACCGGCCAGCGAGGAGGACCGGGCGGCGGTGCGTTACGCGCTGGAGAAGGACGTCGTACTGGTCGCCGCCGCCGGCAACCGGAAGAACGGCGACTCGGGCGTGGCCTCCCCGGCCAACATCCCCGGCGTCGTCGCCGTTTCCGGCCTGAGCAAGGACGGCAAGTTCTCGCCGGACTCGGTGCGCGGGGCGGAGGTGGTGCTGGCGGGACCGATGGACGACATCATCACGCCCCGGCCGTACTCCGTCTCGAGAAACGGGTACGGCGTCGCCAGCGGTACGAGTGACTCCGCCGCGATCGTCTCCGGGGTGGCCGCGCTGGTGCGCTCGCGTTACCCGGACCTGAGCGCGGCGAACGTGGTCAACCGGTTGATCCGTACCGCGAAGGACGAGGGCACGGCCAGCCGTGACGAGCTGTACGGGTTCGGCCCGGTCGATCCGCTCGCCGCGCTGACCCGCGAGGTGCCGGCGGTGACGACCAACCCCCTGGTGGCAGCGGCCCCGGAGGCACAGGCCGGCGACACCGGCGCGAAGGACGACGACGGACCGGCGATCGAGATCGGCGTGACGAACCGGGTCGGCGCGATCGTCCAGGTCGCTCTCTGCCTGCTGGTGGCGGTCGGCCTGGTCGTCCTCCTGATCGTGCTGAACCGGCGCTCGGCCCGTCGGCGGCGAGCCCTGGCCGACGCGTCGGTCGGCGCTCCCGCACCCGGCGTGGGCTGGGGTCCGGGCGGACCGGCGTATCAGCAGGCGGGGCAGGCGCCCCCGGTCTACCAGCCATACCCTCCCGGGCAGCCACCGCACCCGGGACAGCCGGCGGGACAGCAGCCGTACCCGGGACAGCAGCCCTACCCGGGACAGCAGCCGTATCCGGGGCAGCCGCCTTATCCGGGGCAGCCGCCTTATCCGGGGCAGCCGGCGGGGCAGCCGCCGTACCCGGGAGCGGCACGGCCGGGCGGCGGGCCGCCGGATTCCGGCAATCATCGCTAGTACGACACGACATCGGACGACTCACGGGGGAGGACGCGGATGAGTGGAGACAGGACGGACCAGCCGGAGCGGCTGGAGGTGGACACGCCCGACCTGCCGTTGAATCCGACCGGGCTGGTCACGCTCAACGGCTTCGAGTTGGACAACGTCAACCGGGCGCAGACCCCGTCCGACCTGGTCGCCGGGGCGGACGAGGCGGGCGTCAGGACCGAGTGGGACGCGTCCAGCCTCGACTCGGCCATCCGCTGGCTGGAGGCGCACGCGACCTATCTGAACCGGCTGTCGTACGACATGACCGACCTTCAGGACCTGATGGGTGGGCAGGCCGCCTCGGGTGGGGCGGTCGGGCCCGGCGCCAAGAGTCCGCTCGGTGGGTTCGAGTGGGCGGGCCGGTTGGCGCAGAAACACGGGTCTCTCTACACCGGGGTCGAGCAGGGCCTGCGCAACCTGGCCAGGAGCCTCGACGAGGCCGTCGCGGCGCTGCGTCAGGTCAAGGAGAACTACGAGACGGCCGAAGAGGTCAACCGGATGACCGCCATCGACATGCAGCGGATCTTCGGTGACGTCGCACGCGGCCGCGCGAGCCAGTAGGGCGGGAGCGACAGATGGCCAAGAGCTGGGAGGAGATGTGCCAGGAGGTCGTCATCGACGGCCGACCCGGCGACGTCGCCAGTGCCGCCCTCGGGTGGCAGGAGCTACTGAAGAACCTGGGCAGCGTCAAGGAGAGCCTGGAAACCAACATCAAGGACCTCGGTACGGTCTGGAAGGGCGAGGCGTACGAGGCGTTCAAGACACGGATCGAGCTGCACGCCACCGACGCTGGCCGGATGATCGAGGACGCCGAGAAGGGCGACGGCATCGTGCTGGCGCTCAACAACGCGGCGGACAAGCTGACCCAGGCGCAGCGCGACTTCCCGATCCCGGCCACCTGCGTCAACGACGTGCTGGAGGCGCGCGACGGCAAGCTGACCATCGGCATCGGCTTTTTCGAGGCGAAGGTCGCCCCCGACTTCCTCGGCTGGCTCGATCCGATCACCGCCGTGGCCGACTGGATCAACGACCGGTCCGAGGAGGCCGCCCAGGTCTACGCCCGGGTCGGTAACGACTACCAGAACCAGGCGCCGAACATGCCCGGTGAGGCGGGGCCGCCGCAGGTCCTCACCGACCGGCCGGAGATTCCCGACCTCGACGACGGCGGCGGTGGCAACGGCAACGTCCGGGTGCCGAAGACCGCCGACATCGGCAACACCGGCAACCTGGACCCCTCCCTCGGCCGGATCGACAATCCGGATCCGCGTATCGGTCAGCCTGATGCCCGGATCGACCGCCCGGACACGAGTGCCCTACGGCCCGACACGGGCCAGATCCCCACCACCGGAAACATCCCCGGCACCGGCGGCATCGACGGTGAGTACGGCTCCGGTCTGGCCGGCGCCGCGCCCAGCCTCGGCAGCGGCCTCGGGACCGGGGGACTGCCCGGCGCCTCGGGCATGGGCGGTGGTGCCGGTCTCTCCGGCGGCGGCGCGGGCGCGGGATCCATTCCGGGCGGCGGCGCGCTCGGTCGTCCGGTCGTCCCGACCATGCCGCCGATGATGGGCGGCGGTGCCGCCGCCGGTGGCAAGGGCGCGGGTGGACGAGGCGCCGGTGGGCGACTCGGTGCCGGCGGTCGCTTCGGCGCGGGTGCGGGCGGCGGCATGGGCGGCATGGCGGGTGGAATGGCCGGCGGCGCCGGTGCGGGCGGCGGGCGTGGCGCCGGCGGTCACGGTGCGGGTGCTCCCGGTGCACGTGGTGTCGGCGGCGGTCGGGCTGGCTTCGCCGGTGGAGTCGGCCCCGGCGGCGCGGGCGCCGGCTACGGCGAGGAGGAGACACCTCGCAACACCTGGCTCGAAGAGGACGACGACGTCTGGGGTGCCGGTGGCGACGGCACACCGGGCGTGCTGAGCTGATCCATCCCGGGTCCTGCCGCTCGGCGGCGCGGGTCCTGCCGCTCGGCGGCGGCCGGTGCCGCACGATGCCGGGGGTGGGACGACCTGGGATGGAACGACCTGGGGTGGGACGACGGCGGTCAGGCCACCGTCGTCCTACCGCTCGCCGGCTCGACGCCGTCCGGTTGTCCCCGACCGGGCCGCCATCCGCGTCCGCGGCCCATCCGGCTGATCGGACGGGCCAACAACAGCAGTACGGCGAAGGCCGTACCGAGGATCGCCACCCAGAGCGCCACGGTCCGCTCGTCGCCCCACGGGTCCCGGTCGACAACCGGCTTCGCCATCGCACCGAGTGGCGGGTCGGCCCGGGTGCCGAGCAGGCTCGTCACCGCGCGGTACGGGTTGACCACGCCGTACCCGACTTCGGCGTTACGCCCCTCGGGCGGGCTGTCCGCGGTCTTCACCAGCCGTTCGGCAACCTGCGCCGCACCCATCTCCGGAAAGGCGGCACGGACCAGCGCGGCGGCGCCGGAGACGTACGCGGCGGCGAAGCTGGTGCCGCCGTCCGGCTCGTTGAGGTAACCGTCACCCTGCGGTGCCGGGCCGGTGATGTTGAGCCCCGGAGCGGCGATGTCGACGTAGTCGCCGCTGACCGAGGTGCCGACGTGCCCGCCCTGCTCGTCGATGCCCGCCACCGCGATCACCCCCGGATATCCGGCGGGATAGGCGGGCTGGTCCCGCTGCTGCTGTTGCTGGTTCCCGGCGGCGGCGACCAGCACGACATGCTTGGAGAGGGCGTACTCGACCGCCGACGCCAGTTCGGCACGGGGCAGCGTCTCCAGCGAAAGATTGATCACCATGGCGCCGTTGTCGACCGCCCAACGGATCGCCGCGGCGATCTGTAGCGGCAGGTTCTCGTCGTTGGTCCGTTGAGTGTCCGGCAGAACGCGGATCGGCAGAATCTTGGCGTTGGGGGCGATGCCGCTGAACGGCGCGCCGGTCCCCTCCTTGCCGGCGATGATCCCGGCGATGATGGTCCCGTGTCCGGCCAGGTCGCACTGACCCTGCTGCTCCGGCAGGCCGTTGAAGTCCCGCCCCTGATTGACCTGGCCCTGAAGCAGAGGATGGTTGGCCGAGACACCGGAATCGATCACCGCCACGGTCACGCCGCTGCCCCGGGTGACCCGCCAGGCGGCCGCCGGGTCCAGCCTGCGCGTCGGCCAGGGCGCCTCGGGCAGGGCCGCCCCGGTGGGACCGCAGCTCGGTGCCGCGACCGCCGGTGCGGGCGGTACGACCACCGTGGCGAGCAGGGCGGCCACCGCCGCGCAGAGCGCCGGGCGCCAGCCACGGCGGGACGATCCGGCGTCGTACCGCCCGAGATCGGGTCGGCGGGTCCCAGGTCGCTCGTACACCCGGTCAGGCTACCGCTGGCACGACGCTCGTGACGACCACGCGGCGGCTCCCCGGGCGCGGACGGTTGGACGACCCACTTCCCCGCGACGGGTGAGGGTGGGAACGGGCCTGCGGGAGGGGTTTCACGGGCGGTCGGAACGGTCGATATTGGATAGGGTCGGCTGGTCACCGCGTCGGCCGCTGGAGGAAACAAATGATCGGGCAGCGTACGGGTGTCCGTCGTGCCATGGCGGCCATCGTCGCCGCACTGCCGCTGGCCGTCGCCGTCGGGGTGCCGGCGCCGGCACTCGCCGACGTGCCGCCCCTGAAGAACCAGTGGCACCTGGCCGCGTTGCGGGTGACCGAGGCGCACCGACTCTCCACCGGGGAGGGCGTCGTCGTCGCGGTGGTCGACTCCGGTGTGTACGCCGAACATCCCGACCTCGCCGGTCAGGTGCTCGACGGCAAGCGGCTGATCGGGGTCGACGACAAGGGCAAGGTCGACGAGCACAACCACGGCACCGGGGTGGCGGGGCTGATCGCCGCCCGGGGTGGCGGTGCCGGCCACGCGCTGGGCATCGCGCCCGGCGCGAAAATCCTGCCGGTGACCATCGCGACGAACACCTTCGCCGGCAGCAACATGGCGGAGGGCATCCGCTACGCGGTCGACCACGGCGCCAAGGTGATCAATCTTTCCAACGGTGGGCCGACCACAACCGACGAGCTGGACCAGGCGGTGGCCTACGCCCAGTCGAAGGACGTCGTGGTGGTGGCCGCCGCCGGCAACGCCGTCCAGGGCGACACCAAGGTCCTCTACCCGGCCCGGCTTCCCGGGGTGGTCGCCGTCGCCGCCACGGACCAGAAGGGTGACCGCTGGTCGGGCGGTGTGCGGGGGGACCAGGTCGTCATCGCCGCACCCGGAGCCGCGATCTCCACCACCGCCGGCCGCTGGCCGGACCTGCGCGAGGGCGGATACCTCACCTCGGAGGGGGGCACCAGCGCCGCCACCGCGATGGTCTCCGGAGCGGCTGCCCTCATCCGGGCGAAGTACCCCGAGGCGAGTGCCGCCCAGGTGGTCGACCGGTTGGTGAAGACCGCCGCCGACGCCGGCCCGCCCGGCCGCGACGGCGAGTACGGCTTCGGCCGGCTCGACCTGGTCAAGGCCCTCACCGCCGAACTGCCGCCGGTCGAGGCAAACCCGCTGGGCGCGGTGCCGGTGGCCGGGGCCGACGGAGTGGACACCACCGGGGAGAGCGGATCCGGCTCCGGGTCGGTGCTCACGATGATCGTCGGCCTGCTCGTGCTGGTGGTCGTCGTGGTGCTGGTCGTGGTCCTACTGGTAAGTCGTCGCGGCCGAGGACCGGCGCGGGGCTGACCGTTCCGGTCGGCCTGCTCTTGATCACGAGAGCCGTTCCTGCCCCGCTGACACCCTGATCGGTATTGCCCGTCCGGTACCAACCCGGTCGGGCGGTAGTGCCCCGTCCCCCGCCATCCGTGACACCTCGGGCGCTTTCGCCCCACCGGCCGACTCGGCCCTCGGGTGGCTTACGACGTGCCCGGCCCGGCCGACGGCGTGAAGAATAAGCTGAGGTCATGACCGCCGGATCCGGGAACGAACTCGGCGATTTCCTCCGCGCGCACCGCGCCCGCCTCGAACCCGCCGACGCCGGACTGCGCGCGGGCGGCGACCGCCGGGTCGCCGGTCTGCGGCGCGAAGAGGTCGCCGTGCTGGCCGGGGTGAGCGTCGACTACTACGCCCGGCTGGAGCAGGGCCGGGAACGGAACCCGTCCCCGCAGGTCCTGGACGCGATCGGCCGGGCGTTGAAACTCGACGCCGACGCTCGGGGGCACGTCTTCCGGTTGGCCCGGCTCAATCCACAGCGCGACGTCGGCGGCTCGCGACAAGTGGTGCACCCGGCGCTGTCGCAACTGCTGGAGACCTTTCCCAACTCTGCCGCGTACGTGTTGGGCCCGGCGTTCGACGTGCTCGCCACCAACACGATCGCGGCGGCGCTGCTTGCCCCGTTCGACGGGATGACAAACATGGTCCGGGTGCTGTTCCGGCACCCCCGGGCACGAACCGTGTTCGCCGAATGGCCCACGCTGGTGGAGACGGTCGTGCACGCGCTACGCCTCAACGCCGGCCTCTACCCGGATGACCCCGAGATCCGGACACTGGTCGACGAGATGTTGCGCACCTCACCCGGGTTCCGGACCCTCTGGCAGGACCAGACCGTCGGCGGCCTCGACCGGGCGTTCAAGGTCTTTGTCCTGCCCGACATCGGGCGGATCGAACTGACCTACCAGACCTTCGACGTACGGGACGCACCCGGTCAGCAACTGCTCGTCGGTACGCCGGAGCCCGGCAGTACCAGCGCGGCGGCCATCGCTCACCTGGGTTCCGTACGCGCCGAGACCTGAGTCAGACCTCGTTGTTCCACATCCGGAATGTGGTGCACCTGCCACTGCGATCGAGGGTGACGACCCAGAGATTGTCGAAGGTGCCGAGCTTCGCGTAGACGCCGGTGCCCTTGACCGCGAACGTGTCCCCGTTGATCACCAGCGGGGACCAGTCGAAGGTCCAACCGCCCTCCTGCCACGGCGCCCGGGTCTGCCAGCCCTCGACGATCTCCCGACGGCCGATCCACGCCGTCTCGTACGGCCACTCGTACGACTCGGCATCTTCGGTGAAGAGCGCCTCGATGTCCTTCGCCTCGCCGGTGGTCCACGCCTGCACGTAACCGGCGACCCACTCCCGTACCTGTTGTTCGGTTACCGCCCCGCCCTTTGCCACGCGCTTCCCTCCCGACCTGCCGGAATCCGGACCGTTACCACGGTGCGCCGACGCTCGCGTACGCGGAAGGCCGTGTCTTCCGGGGTGTGCCACACCCCGGAAGACACGGCCTTCTCCGGGGCGTCCGATCCCCGCAGGCTTGGTCGTCGTGGCGACACCGCCACGAGCGCCCATCCCCTTCAGGAGTCCTTGTGAACAGCCCGTCAACCGATGAGAGCAAGATTGTCCTGATTACCGGGTCGAGCAGCGGCATCGGCGAGGCGACCGCCCGGCGCCTGGCCGCCGATGGACACCAGGTAGTGCTCGGCGCCCGGCGGGTGGACCGGCTCGCGGCGCTCAGCGACAAGATCCGGGCCGCCGGTGGCCGCGCCGACTACCAGCAGCTCGACGTGACAAGCATCGACGATGTACGCAACTTCGCCGAACGAGCCCACCAGCGGTACGGACGCGTTGACGTACTGGTCAACAACGCGGGGGTGATGCCGCTGTCGCGGGTCGACGCGCTCCGGGTGGACGACTGGAACCAGATGATCGACGTGAACCTGCGCGGCACCCTGCACGGGATCGCCGCCGTGCTGCCGCTCATGCGGGCCCGGGGAGCCGGCCACATCGTCAACGTCGCCTCCACCTCGGCCCACCGGGTCGACCCGACCGCAGCCGTCTACTGCGCCACCAAGTACGCCGTACGGGCGCTCTCCGAAGGGCTGCGCCAGGAGAGCCGGGACATCCGGGTCACCGTGATCAGCCCGGGGTACACCCACTCCGAACTCGCCGACCACGGCGGCGACCCCGAGGTCCGGGCCGCCGTACGGGCCGCGTCCGATCAACTCGCCATCCCGGCCTCGACCGTCGCCGACGCGATCGGCTACGCGGTCGCCCAGCCGGAGAACGTCGACGTGAGCGAGGTGATCATCCGGCCGACGGCGCAAGGCTGACGCGGTACCCGTTCGGCCCCGGCCCGGCTGGTGCGCCATCCCCGCCTTCGGAACGCAACACGGTCGACGAGTCGGCGTTGCCGTGGCTGCTGGTCATCGCGACCAACTCCACCCGTACGGAATGGCGCTCGGCCCGCCGATGGCTGGCCCTGCTACGACGGGTGCCGGTGGAACGGCCGACAAGCGCCGACCTGGCCGGCGGGGTGGCCGCGCGACTCGATGACGAGCGCCGAATGGCCGAGATCCTGGCGGTCGTCCGGAGCCTGCCGGCAGCGGAACGCGAGGCCGTGTCCCTGTGCCTGTGGTCCGGACTGTCGTACGCCGAGGCCGCAGTGGCGATTTTCAAGAGTCCTCCGTCCCTCGACGTGCTCGTGTTCCGGCCGGAACGGACTGGGTGTGCCGCCGAGCTATTGGCAGGCGGGACAGGCTTCTTCCGAAGCGCGGTGGTCTCGGCCCCAGAGGTAGGTGTCGCGCTCTCGACGGCGTCGGGGTGTGGAGGCTAGTTGGTAGCGGCGTAGGCGGGTGAGGTTGGCGGGCAGGGCGGCGATGCTGGACTTCCGGAGCCGGAAATGGTCGACGATGATGGCGCCGTCGATCATCGTCACGGTGGCGCGGTACTGGACGAGGTCTGCCGGTCCGTTGGGCCGGAAGAGGGTTTCGTCGGGGCGGCTGGGACGCAGAATGTGCTTCGCGTCCGGGTGTAGGTGGGACAGCCGCCATTCGTGATTCTTGTCAGTTGGCTCTTCGAGTACGAGGGCTTCCTGTTCGAGGCTGCGAAGGGTCGGGGTGTCGAGGGCTTTGAATCCTGCGGGGTTTCGGGGGAACTGCCATCCGCCTCGGCGGAGCGTCGGCCGAAGCGCGGGCGGGGTCGGTGGTGGTGGCCAGGGTGCGCTCTCGGCGAGGTAGCGGTAGTCGACCCCCGCCTGGTCCAGATGGCGGATCAGCCAGGCACGCTGGTACGCGTTGGCGGTCTGCCACAGGTACACGAACGGGTCGAACCCGTTGCGGCGTACGCGACCAGCGGTGGGCAGGTTGTGACAGGCGTCCGCGATCAGGCGGATCTGCTCCAGGTGCCCGGCGGGGTGCTGCGCGGTATGGGGCAGGTACGCGAGTGTCCTGATCTCGATCAGGGCGGCGCTGAGCAGACACGCCTTCACGTACTCGCGGGTCCGCCGTCGCCATACGCGCATCATGCGACCGCATTCTTCCTTCCGCTTCCGCCGCATTTTTTTTAGTGGCCGTCTCGTTCGACAGATGATCTTCAGACGTGTGCGCGGTGTGTGCTGCGTGGGCGATGGCCCTTCCTGGGCCGCGCTGGTGGTCCTGCGTGTCGGGGTCGGTTGGGCCCGGCTCGCCGTCCGTGTGCCCTCAGTGTGTGATCCGTAGGCGGCGCTACCGGCGTTGATAGATTCTGAGGGTCCCTGTCGCCCGCCGGCCGCTGCTGCTGGGTACCCTGTAGCCTCGCGCCCTCGTAGCTCAGGGGATAGAGCATCGGTTTCCTAAACTGAGAATTTTGCTCTCCGCCAAGTTTTGATCAAGGCTTTGACCTGCGGGCTAGCAAAATTAGAAGTGAGTTCGGGGGCAAAATGTGGGCCCCTCGTGGGAGCCGTTGTCGGAATTCAGTCGCTCAAGATCCACATTTCATTGTAGGTCGTCCATATTACCTGCTCATTGGGCATGTAGTTGAAGGCTGCTGATTCCGGGTGGCGCACCTTTTGGACTGAATTGCGTTGAACGGCTTGAACGGCTCGCCCCGCTGGTTGGACCGCTCCAGGTGGACTGCGGGCGATATCGGTCCTAGTCCGTCGCGGTCGCGCTGCTGTCAGCATGGGGGTCATCGGTGGGCACTACTGGCTGTTTCAAGCGGTGCGGCTGCCGCCCGACGGGATCGTCCGTGGGCCCCTGCCCGAGACTGCGCCGTGTAGGCGGGACGTGGAGCATCGACCACGGGAGCTGGTACTACCAGATGGAACTGCCCCGGGTGAGTGGTGGTCGCCGACGGCAATTATGCCGGGGTGGGTTCCGGATACGGCGCGACGCGCTCGCCGCCCGGGACCATGCCCGTGCCCTGCTCGACCTTGCCCAGGGCGATGCCACCCTGCTCGGCGAGATCACGGATCTGCTGGTCGCGAGCCGCCGGACGCGGCCGCTTGCCTCCGTTGAGGCCGTACGTTGCAAAGTTGAGGCCCGGCGCAGTCTCTGCGGTTCCACCTCGGTCGCCACCTACCTGCGACGCTGGCTCCAGTGGTGCAGGGTCGATCCGAACACGCTGCTTGCCTACGAGGGGCATGTCCGGGTCCACCTGATTCCGCATCTGGGTGAGCTGTCCCTCGACCAGTTGCGGGTCGACGACATCAGGATCATGTTCGATGCGATCGAGAGCAACGGTGCGAAAATCCGTTTGTCGCAGGCTTCGCGTGACGCTGCGGTGCGGGCCTCGGTCCGTGGACTGAGGCCCGCCGGCCCCTCCACCTGCCAACGGATCCGCGCGACTCTCCGCAAGGCGCTCAACGACGCCATCACGGAGGGACTGATCGCGACGAACCCGGCCATACACGTTCGGATGCGCTGGGCTGGATCGGCCGGACCACTGCTCTGGACCGACGAGCGGGTCGACCACTGGCGAGACACCGGACAGGTCCCCGGTCCGGTCATGGTGTGGACGCCCCAGCAGACCGGTGCGTTTCTCGACCACGCCGCTAAGCACGACCAGGACCTCTACCCGCTGTTCCATCTCATCGCGTACCGGGGACTGCGCCGCGGAGAGGCAGTCGGCCTGCGTGACCTCGACACCGCACTCGATCGCGCCGAGATCACCATCGCCAACCAGATCACCGCCATCGGCCGCGGACTGCGCCGGAAGCGCCCGAAGAGCGAATCCAGCAATCGGAGTATCGGACTCGACACCGTGACCGTCGCCGTCCTACGCGCCTACCGCAGCCGGCGGCCCCGTGATCGTAATGAGGGACTCTTCTTCACCCGCCCCGATGGGTTTGCCTGGCATCCGGCCGCCGTCAGTCGCCGATTCCGCAGGCTCGTCGCGTCGGCTGACCTGCCACGTGTTCGCCTGCACGACCTCCGCCACGGCGCCGCCACCCTCGCCCTCGCCGCCGGCGTCGATCTCAAAGTCATCCAGGCGACCCTCGGTCACTCCTCGTTGGCGCTCGCTGCCGATACGTACACCAACGTGCTGCCCGAACTCAGCCACGCCGCCGCCGAGGCCGTAGCCGCACTTGTACCCCGCCGGCTGACGACACCGGTGGCCGCGTAGCAGCCGACGGGCGACCGAGTTACGGCATTGAAGTGCTGTCCGGACACGCGCTCCTTCGCTGCTCTCAAGACGCGCGAGTTTCGCCCTGCATCGAAGCCGTTCATCCCCCGATTCGGCCCGTTCCCAGAGCCCGCACCAGTTCATCGATCAGTGCCGGATCCTCTTCCAGGATCCGTTTGATGCTTTCGCCTACCTGCTCCGGGCCGAGCGCGCTCGCCATCTCCAGGTTCTCGGCCCCGGCGTTGCGCAGCACTCTCGCCTGCACCTCGTTGAACAGTCGGCCGTCCTCACTGAGCAGTTGGGCCATCAACGCCGCAACGAAACGCTCCCGCGCATCCACATCGCTGGTCCCAGCGCTGAAGCTCTCGAGCGCGGCAACCAGTTCTCGCGACGGTTCCTCGCCTACGGTCGCCGTAACCCGGATCGGATCCGCCTCTGGCGTCGATTCGGGGGCAATGGCACCACGAGAGGTTTGTTTCCACGACACAAGGTTCCACGTCGACCGCATGGCCGGGAGCGCCTGGTTGTTCCATGCCGACTTCACCGCTGGCACCGCCTGCTGGGTCAGCGCGGTCTTCGCAGCCGGCAGCGCCCGCTGAACCAACCACCTCTCGACGTGCGGCGCTGCCGCCACGGCAGCCCTCATGGTGGCTTCCATCGCGAGAGCCTTGACCAGGTCCTTGAACTCCGAGGACTCCTTCGTCGGCCCTGCTGACCCCGACACGGCGCTGTCCCCGTCCGGAATGAACGTGCCGTGGTCAACGAGCTTACCGTCGCTATTGTACAGATTTTGGTGGAGTCCACCTGCTTTGGACATTCCTGGAGTCAGCTCATCGGGATGCTCAAAACGGCCTCTGATGCTAGTCATCGCACACCATGAACGGCACTGTATCGAAGTCTCACCCGCGCTGAAATCCTACGAGCACCATTCTCCTTTACCCATGGGGCAGGGACTTCGCAAGGTCGAGATATGCGGTGGCGGACTGTGCTCCGCAGTGGTCAGGATCAAGCATCCTCTCATCGGCCAGATCCGGAAGCGAGCGGCTCGCGGCACTCGGGGAGATCCGTCACGCACGGTTATCGTCGGGGACACCTCCCGAGATCCGATGGACGGCAAGGTGGTCGATCACTGGGGATGGGCTGACGTGCCCAGGGTCTGCACTTCGAGCCGGACCTGGCTTTGTGCTTGTGCCGGTACCCCGACACAGCCCCCTCACCGTCAGCCAACCATGCGCAAGGTCGTTAGCTTCATGTTTCAGTACAAGCCGGGTCTGGCCGCACTTCAGCTTCGTGCTATGGGCGGAATAGAGGTCGGTGACTTGATGCGCGAGCTGCTTCAACGCGCGGAGGCCGGTTACGGCGAATTGGTAGTCGGCCGTCGGAAAGGCAGCGCTGCCTCCAAGCGGATTTGGGTCAGCATGCTGGAGGGCCAGAATGTCGTGTCGGAGGTCCCCATCGCGTCCGAGATCGGAGAGGTCCTATTCACAAATTTTGTAAGCCGAACTCGAGTAAGTCACACAGCCAGACTGACACACTGCCAGGCTATGTCTGAACGAACCGCGTCGGCTCCTGCAGGACAGCGGTTGCGCCGCCGAGGTCGGCGAGGCGAGACGCTAACGTCGCCAGCGCGAGCCGCTCCGGCAGCGCTTCGCTGAACTTGAGTCCGTCAAGAGCTTTCTTGTTGACCTCGGGCAAGCACAGACGCTGATCTGCGTCGGCGATGAGTCTTCGCCATTCTTCCCGAGTGAGATTCGCCCGCAGGCGGACCTGGCAGTCATCGAAGCGTTGGACAGGGTCGACCACCTCGGTCAGAGTGGCCGCCAGCGTTGCGTTCGCGCGGAAGCCGGCCCAGGTCCACCACCGCAGGTCATCGCCGTGCCGATCACGAAGGATGACGTTGCCACCCGGATGCACCAGCGCGGATCGCTCTTCCCGCTCTTGGGCGAGGCGTTTGGCTGCTCGATGAGTGAGCTTTACCGGGGGGTCAGCGCCGAGAAGTACCTCGCGCATGGCGCGGCTCTGCTCGAATCCGAGGCCTGCCCAACCCCCGGTCGTCCAGCGAGCCTTCCCGCCGCTCTCGGCGGGTTCGACAAAGCAGCGCCGGCGCCGCCAGTCGATGTAGGTGACCCGCCAACTTCGCCCGTTGAGTAGCAGTCGACGGTCGCCCTGCATCTCCTCCGTGAGTAGCGCGGGGTCGACGCGGCCCAGCTCGTCGCGGCCTACCAGGACGGTGAACTCGGGTGCTCCGACGAATACTGCTGTCATGCCCATGAAGTGTCGGTGCCCAAAGCGCCGTTCAGCTTCGGGACCGATGTATAGCATGTCGCTGTCGCTGTCGAGATAGCCCTGATCGATCAGATGGCGAATGATCGGGGTGGCGCCGCGGCCGAAGGGGTCGAGACCGTTCCACCACTGCGGCCAATTCTGATCTCCCACTCGGTGCTCTTGAAGGCAGAGCGCGAGCATCTGCTGGGCGACGATGTGCCGTGGCTCGGGCGGGGCGACGACCGGCTCGACCCATCCGCGGCCCCAGAGCACCAGCAGGGCCGCTGCCTCCAGCAGGGCGTCGCCGCTGCGGGTGAGAAAGAGGCAGTTGCGGAGGCTGCCGGGCCGCCGACCCGTACGCCCGAGTCGTTGCAGGAATGACGCCACGGTCGAGGGGGCGTCGATCTGAATGACGCGGTCAAGGTCACCGACGTCGATTCCCAGTTCGAGTGTGCTGGTCGAAACGATGACGCAGTCACGCGCCTCGGCGAACGCCTCTTCCGAGCGTCTTCTTTCGTCAGCGGACAGCGAGGCATGTGACAGGAAGGTGGTGATGCCGCGCTCCCGCAGGAGACTGCCGAGCTGTTCTACGGCCTGACGGGATTCGCAGAAGACCAGCCGTTTCTCACCGGAGTGCAGCCCAGCTAGCACAGTGGCAGCATTTTGCAGGGATCCGACGAAGTCGAGTTCGATTTGGCCCTGCGGAGGTGTCGCCGCGGTCGCTGTCGCGGCGACCGGCAGGTCAGGAGCGATGACGCGTCCGGCCCGAACACCCGCGCCGGAGCCCTGCAGCCAGGTCAGCAGGCGATCCGGATTGCCCACGGTTGCCGAGAGCCCGATCCGCTGAACGGGCCGGCCGATCAGGTGGGTCAGACGTTCCAGGACAGCGAGGAGATGCCAGCCACGGTCGTCGCCGGCAAAGGCGTGTACCTCGTCGACGACAACGGTCCGCAGGCCGGCGAAGAACGCCCGATGGTCGACGTTACGGCTGACCAGCATCGATTCCAGGGATTCCGGCGTCGTCAGAAGTACGTCCGGGCGGGCAGCCAGGATGGCCCGCCGCCGCGACGCGGTGACGTCGCCATGCCAGAGCGCGGCTCGCCGTCCCAGCCAATCGGCGTAGCGTTCCCAGCGCGGCAGCAGATTGTTGAGTAGGGCTTTGAGCGGGCAGAGGTAAAGCACTGAGGTTCCGGACCAGCCCTCGGCTGCCATCCGGGACAACAGCGGAAACGCTGCCGCTTCGGTTTTGCCCCCAGCGGTCGGGGCGAGGAGGAGCGTGTCCTCGCCAGCCAGAAGCGGCCCCACAGCAGCCTCCTGCAGGGGTCGCAGACTCGGCCATTGCAGGGAGTTGACGATGTGGTGCAGCAGCACAGGATGTAGGAGGTCGGCGGCAGTCACACGTCTAGTGTGATGTCGTCGGCGCTTGCGGCGTTGCGTTCCACGTCGGTCATCTCCGCTGCCGATATGGTCGGCGCGTAGTGCTGTCTGGGGTCGAAGTCCGGAAACTGGTCGACCCGGTCGAGGACATCGCCCACCAGCTTCTTCAGATACAGACGCGGCACGATGCCGACCTTTCCACCCAGGCCGCCGGCAACGGCACGAGCCAGATGGTCAAGATACGCGTCGTCGACCAGAGTCCGGATCCGGTCGGGAGCAGTTGATGCGTCGGCGTAGAGGTCCCGAACGCGCGCGCCCAGCTCGACCAAGGACCCGATAGTGAAGCCCGGCAGGCGAATCTGCACGGCCCTGGGGTTGTCGAATCTCGGATCCGTGCCGAAGTCAACGGCAAGCCGTTGCGCCAGCGGGGCGAGCCGCTGCACACCCTGCTGCCCGTCGTAGAACGCCGGCGTGCCGGTGATGACGAGATGCAGCCCGGGGAAGCGGCCGGAATGGACCTCGTCGATCAGCTGTCGCAAAGCGTTGAGTGCCTTGTCCCGGACGTCGCCACGGACCCGTTGCAGCGTCTCGACCTCATCGAGAACAAGGACCAATCCCGGATGACCGGCGTCCCGCAGGACGGTGAGTAGCCCTTGAAGGAAGGCCATGGCGCCGAAATGGTCGAGCTCGCCGCGGATTCCGGCGGCTCGTTTCGCCGACGCCGAGACCTGTGGCTGTCCGGCCATCCATGCGGCCAGGCCGTCGGCGACGACGGTGTCGCCCGAGCTCAACGCCGCCCGGTAGCCGCGCAACGCTAGCGCGAAGAGTGGGGAGTGCTTGCTGACCTGGGCGAGCCGCTGTTCGAGGAGCCGATCCACCGCCGCGCCCACGTCTGCCTCCGCGGCGGGATCAGCTTCGAGCGCATCGGCTTCCAGCGTGAACAGCCAGGAGTCGAGAACAGCGCGGAACGCGCTGGGGGGTATCGATGCCGTCCGCATGGACTCGGTGATGCGCCGGTACACGGTCTCCAACCGGTGCAACGGCGTCTGGGTCTCGGAAATCTGCACCTCGGCTGCGGCGAAACCGCGGCGAAGAGCCCGCTCGGCCAAGTGTCGAGTAAAGAAGGTCTTGCCGGCGCCGTATTCGCCCCGCACCGCCTTGAACACGGCGCCACCAGAACTGACCGTGTCGAGCTCGCCGTCGAGAGCGGCGGAAAATCGGTCGATGCCGACCGCGAGCAGGTCGAGTCCGCTCTCCGGGACGGTTCCACGGCGAAGCGCGTCGATCACCTCGCGTCGACGCCGCTGGGAGATGTCCAGCGTCACGAGGGCACCTCGAACTGTTCGGTCAGGAGTGTGACGTCGAGCGTGACCGTGCCGGTTGCTGGTTCGGCGGCCAAAACGGCGTACCCCTCGATGTTGAGCAGTTGCTGAACCTGCGTCAGCGCACCCCGGAGCCGGGTCTGTGCCACTCCTAGGGCTTGGGCTGCGAGGGTGGGTGCCAGCCGGTTGGCAGCTGCCCCCACCAGGGCGTCGATGATGCTCGCGATCTGATCGTCGGTGACGATGAGGCGGCCGGTGATCCTCCGCTGTACCTTGTAGACGGAGCTGGTCACGATGGCGCGGCCGAGTGTCACCGCCGGTTGCTCGGTAGCCTGTGGGCCCAGGTCGAACAGGGTCGGGCTGTACTGTCGATCTCCGCGGCTCTTGGTGGTCGCGGCCTTCTGGGCAGGCGGCTGCGGAGCGGCTGCGGAGGTTAGCCACCAGGCGGGTTCCTGCGGCGGCAACAAGTCGAGGCCGGCCCGGTTGCTGGTCTCATCAGGTACGAGGACGGCGACCGGGACGACGACTTCCGCTGCGCTCGCTCCCCCGTGGTAGCCGGCCTTCAGGGGTCCGTACCTGAGGGTCTCGTCGACGGCCAGGACGGCTCGTTGGCCGTCGGTGAGGACGCGAGGGCCGCTGACCTCAATCTCGTCGTCCTGGGCGGGAGCGGTGGCCGGGCGAGAACGAGCACTGGAAATATTCGGGTACGAACGTTGTGCGCCTTGGCGGCGTTCGACGATGTGACCGTGGTCGGAGGTCACGACGACCGTCCGCCCTGCGGCGGCGGCCCGCGCTAGCAGCGGTTCAAGATGTTTGACAGCGTCAGCGGTCCAAACCGTTCCTGCAGGGTCGCTGCGGTCGAGTGCATCGTCGATCGTGTTCAAGACGACGGTCACCAGCGACAGCTCGACGTCGTCGATGGCGCCGCCGACGTCCGGGCTGACCGACCAGCCCGCTGCCGTCGTATCCACTGCCTTTTTGTGGAAGAGCCGTGCAGTGATTTTTCCGCCTTTGGCGGTGATTTCGGCGTACCCGTGCTGTTCTTCGGACTGCTGCCCGCGGGTCAGGCGGCCGGTGAGCAAAGAGGCTCGACTCACCTCGGTGACCGACGGCAATGCCGCGAGCGCTGCGGACCTTTGGCGGTTGCCGGCTCCTGGCAGGGCAGCCTCGAGCCAGCCGAGGCGTGTAGTCGCGTCGGACAGGATTTCCGTCGCAACGGCGGCGCTCATGCCGTCGAGGACGAGCAGCAGCGTGGGTGCCTTGCGGGCGAGCGGGATGACGCAGCCTGGCAGTAACTGCTCCAGGTACCAGATGGTTCCCGGGTCAGTGGGCACGCCGCGGCCGGTAGGGATTGGCGCTGAGGCGAGCGCCCGGGCGAAGCGACGTTCCTGTGCGCGACGTCGCTTCTGCGCGACTGTGACGACGGCGTGGAGTGCACTTGACAAGCTCGGATCGTCAACGCCGCCGAACGCGTCGTTGATCGCCGCGTCAGCCCACGCCGCGCTGTCGAGGTACTGGCGCACGAGAGGGCCGAGCGCACGGGCATCCGGGGGGGCACCGAGCGGAGGATCAGCCTCGGCGAGCCACCGGACAAGCCGTACCGCGGCCTCGAAAGGAACGCGAAGCGGCGTTGTCACTCCGAGCCGGTGCGTCTGGACCGCTGCCCAGGCGGTTTCGACGGTGTCCGTATTGTCGACATGGCCGGCTGAAGCGATTGCCCGACGCAGGGTGTCGGCAAGCGCGACAAATCGTGCCCGTAATCCACCGGCGAGAAGTTCTGAGTAGCGGGCCAGTGGCTCCGCCTGGATCTGCGCGAGAATCACCTCGGCCCGGTCGAGGGAGCGCGCGACATCGTCATCGGCGCGCCGATCGTGAATCAGGTCGGACAACAGTGTGTCCGCTGCTTGTCCGAGTGCGGCCAACGCGGCCAGCGAAGGGCTGGGATCGCCCCACCGCGGTTCGAGCCGGACCAGAGCAAGTTGGGCCTGATGCGCCGCCGGCGGGTCATATCGGTCAGCGGTCAGCAAGCGAAGGACCAGACCGAGCGGTACGACGTCGGCGAGTTCGCCGCGAGACAGCAGCGCGCGTATCGGGCCTGCCGCCGAGCCCGCCCGCTGGGCGATCCAGTCAAGCGTGGTGTCGGCGAGCAGGTCTCCGACGCTCCGGCGCAGAGCACCGAGGGAGGCGACGCTCTGCGCAGCGATCGACCAGCGGAGGACGCCGAGGACGTCGGCGGTGTCCGTATCGAAGCCGAGGTGGGTCGCAGCGACGGCACCGAGCGCGTGGGTGCGGGTGAGTACCCCCGCCGGGGCTGCAGGCCAGCCCGCCTGCGGGGTTCCAGCGACCAACGCGGTGGCCAGCTCTCGGTTGTCCGGTCGGCTGGTCAGGGCAGGGTCGATCCCGGTGGCAGCGAATCGAGCCCGCACTGCCTCCCACGGGTCAGGGCTGCGCAATCGCTGCCAGATGAAGTGGGCGAGGATACCGGCGCCGAGGTCGTCGTTGTCACGGTCGGTGACGACGACGAGCCAGTCGCCGTCGCGGTGGTCGCCGAGCAGCTCGCGGGCGGCCAGCGCCGACTCGGCCGCTCGGACTCGTACGGTCTGGCCCTGGTGTTGGAGGTCGGCGGTGATGGCGCGGTCGGGGACGCCACGGATGCCGATGACGCCGGTGCGGTAGTTCTTGCCACGAGCTTCGTCAACGATAGCGAGCACCATCGATGCGCTCACTCGCGTTGTGGCCATGGCGACGGTCACGGCAGCACTCGCCACGTCACCTCGACGGTGACGTCAGGGTTGTCGTTCAAGAAGGCTTGCAGTTGGTCCATGATGTCTCTGTTTCCCGCTCCGCCTGCCCGGCTGGAACTCCCGTCCTTGCGGCCCGCCACCACCGGCGGCTTTGGCTTGGGCGTAGGATCCGCAGGGGGCGCAGTGCTTCCCGCCAACCAGCCGAAGATCCCGTCCTCGCAGGAGGCGAGCGCCCGTCCGATCGGGACTGGCAACTCGTCCTGCTCCAATGCGGCACGCAGGCCGTTGACGACGGCAGCAGCGTCCATAGCGCGGCTCCCCTCGCCCTTCATCGCTTCGCGAAGCGGGTCGAGCCGGTGCCAAGGAAACACGGTGAGTGCCTTGTCAACAGCGTCCGCCGAAGCCAACGATTTACCCGCGGCGACTGGAGTCGCACCGCCGAGATCCGCCTTCGCCAACACCTGGACGAGCTTGACACCGTCCAGATGACGCAGTTGCTGCATCAGCGCGGCACAGGCTTTGGCGGTCCTCAGACGGCTACCGTCTGCAATCGCCAGACGTCGGTACGCCGCCTCGATCGCTCCCACCAACCCGGGCGCTGTCTTCGACAGTTCTGCTGCCTTGACGGCGACCTGCCCGACGAAATCGGCCACAGCGGGCGCGGTGAGATATGCCCCGGCCGTGATGCCGAGCATCGCGCCGGCCACGGTACGCGCCGTCTCCCAATCATCGGCGGACGGCAGTTCCTGGGTGCGCAGCTCCATCACCGGGGTGAGCGAGCCAGGCTCCGGTACGACCGGTAGCGCCGTCTCTTGTTGGAACCAAGCCCGCTGCCGCAGCGCCGCCCACGCGATGACAACCAGGTCGGCGACCTCATCCCGCAGGCCATGGGCGGGCGAGACGTCCCGAATCCAGCGTCGCAGCTCCGCGACGGTCACCGGACCGTCGGCGGGCTTGCCCTGTTCCTGCGCTCGTCGGCCGAGTGCTCGCTCGATCTCCTGACCCCACGGAGTGAACCGATCGTCGCCGAAGAGGTAGTGCATCTCCGTGGCCTTGCCGACGCCGAGCGGCTCTGCGATCCGTCGTACCACGGCGGCGTCGGCCTGAAGCTCGACGCGTTTCTCGCTGTCCGCTGCGGTCTGTGCGACGTACCGAGCAACGGTTTTGAGGTCGCGGACTTTGACCTCCACGTCGCCCGGCTCGAACAGCGGATGCGCCGGGTAGAGGGCCTTGAACGCCTGGTCGAGCAGGTTATGGAAGGCCTGACCGAGCGTGGCGCCGACCGGATTGACAGGGGCGAAGAGACGCTCGAAGGAGAAGAGCGTCCGTTCGTGCGACGCGTCCTCGATGAGGACGCCCGGGCGCGGTGACGCGGCGCCGTATGCCTGCTGCACGGCGTCCTCAAGGCTACGCCGCAGCGTGTTGCGTTGGGACTCCAGGATCGACCGGGCCAGGGCACGGTCAGCTTCGTTGAGGTGGTCGGCGTGGCCTTGCCAGCGTTCGGTGCTGCCGTCGAGCAGCCAGTTGAGGATGACCAGGCGCCGCAGCTCGCGGATTTTGTCATTCGACAGGAACCGCGGCAGCCACACGACGGTGCGCGCCTGCACGCCCCGAGCCACCATCTCGTCCAGCCGCTGCAGATCCTCGATCGTGGAGTGGCCCGGGTCGTCGAACGGGTGGTCGATGACGATGCGCCAGGTGTCCGGCGCGGCGCGGAAGTGGTCGTCGGACAGCCAGCTGCGGTCGCGGACGTTGCCGAAGAGCACATCGACCTTGCGCTTCGAGCCACGCCAGACGAAGTCGTACGGGTATGCGCCCTGCAGGTCCTGGGACGCCAAAGTGACGCCGAGACTGTCGCTGACGAGGTCTTTCAACAACTCACGGCGTCGGCCCTCGTTGTCCTCAGCCTTGGCCCGCTCCACGATCGACTCGTAGTCGACGTCGGACAGCTGCACCCGAATCGTCGGGTTGCGGTCGTCGCCGTCGAGGTGAATCTCCGGGATGTCCCGAGCCCAGGTACGCACCTTGGACAGCACCACGGCCGCCTCACCGCCCGGCAGCGGCGACACGATCGACCCGTGGTTGAGCGACGCGAGCCGGGCCGCGGTCAGCGCCATCAGGGCCGGCACCCTCGGGGCGACGGCCGACAGCAGGAGAGTCTTGGCCAGACGGTCATCGGTACGGAAGCCGGGCGGAACCTTCTCCGGCTCCTCCCGCAGCGTCCGCTCGTCGATGCCGTGGATACCGAGCAGCAGCGGTCGCAGCTTGTCCGTGTAAAGCTTGTTGGCTGATCGGAACAGCGCGGCCGCCTCAGCGTCCAACGCCTGCCCGGTCTGGCCCTGAACGACGAGGTCGAAGGAGTCTCCGACCGGAATGATTTGGTCGATGGTCAGGGTCTCGCGCCGGTCGACGAGCATCTGCTGCATCACCTTGAGCGCGGTCCGCTCGCGCTGCATGACGCTGGCCAGGCTACGCAGCGTGGACACCAGGGCCGGCGAGAACGGGTAGGTAAGGCGGAACGCCTTTTCGTCGGAGCCGCGATGCCGCTCGTCGGTGTTCACGCCGTCGAGAAGCACATCCCAGACGGCAGGGCGGCGGTCGATTGTCGCGAAAGCGTCCTCGAGGACCGCGGCAGCCTCGGCGTCCCGGGGCTGCAGGAGGCGCTGATTCGCGACGTACGGGAGGTTGTCGTCGCCCAGCGGGATGACTCCGAACCGGCCCTCCTGATGGCGGAAGGCGCGATCCAGCGCGTCCTGCTCGGCACCGCTGGCGCCGGAGTCGGCGAACCAGCGCCGCAGGTCCATCTGCCGGGCGACGAAAGAGATGAGCGGGATAGGACGCCCGCCGATGGAAGACTCGACCAGCTTGGTGAGTTTCTGTGACTCCCGGCGGAAGAACTCGCGGTCCTGCACCGCAAACGCCAACCACAGGACCAGTTCGTCGAGGAACAGGACCACGGCGTCGTATTTGAGACTCTTGGCGTGCACCGAGATTGCCGCCAGCCCGGTATCCAGGTCGACGTACTCCGCCTGCTGCGTATACGAGCGGAAGTACGTGTCGACCAGGGCGGACACCAGCTTCTGCCGACTGGAACTCGCAGCCGAAGCCGCACGTGCCTCGGCGTAACGAGCCGTATCCCACTGTCCCTTACCTAGCACGGCGGCCCAGGGATCGGCCGCGCCGCCGCTCCCGCCGCTTGCCTCGCCGTTGAGGCCGGCGAAGAACTGCTGGTCGCCGAGTTGGGCTCGGTAACGCTCGGCGTCTTCGAGAAGAGCGTCGGACTTGTGTACGGCGGGCAGCGGCGCGCCGGGATGCCGTTCGCCGATCTGACGGATGTACCCCTGGAAAAGGGCTTCCTCCATCGTCCGCGCGCCGAGCAGGTGGAAGGCGAGCGGCAGGATTTTCTGGTCGGCCAGGTCGGGATCGTGACGCGCCACCACGGGCTGAAGCTCAGGCTTGGAGCGAGCGGCAGGCTCGTGTTGGAGAAGAGCATGCAGCACGGCCATGAAGTGCGACTTGCCCGAACCGAATGAGCCGGTGAGGAATGAGCCACGGCTCGTACCTGAGGTGATGCCCTCGGCCACCAGACCCATCGCCGCATGGAAGGCCTCGACCAGGGCATCAGTGACGACGTATTCGTCGAGCGTGCGCTGGACCGCGTTGTGCCCCACCGAGTCGGTCAGGCGCAGGACGTAGTCCTCCGCGCCCGCGCGCTCGGGAATGGTGATGACGTCGCGGAGCGGGGTGTTCACGCCTTCTCCTCAAACTGCATCGTCATGGCTCCGATGTCTCCCTCAAGCCCTCGCCCTACGACCGCGCATATCGGCCGGCGGCTTCCAGGCACCAAGCTGCTCGACGGTCATGCCCACCTGATGAGCGCGACCGCGCAGCTGTTCTCCCAGGTAGTCGGCCAGGTTGAGCTGATAGGTGGGGTCGGTTTTGTCGTGCCACTGCCGCACCCAGGGCTGGAGTTCCGCGAGTCCAGCGACCAAGGGGACAAGCTTATCGTCGGCCCAACCTTCGGCCTCCCGCTCGGCGATGACCGCGTTTAGGGCTAGGGCCTGCTGAGTGTGGTCCCAGCCGGCCCAGCCCAGCAGTTGGGTGGGGTCGGTCTCGCGGCCGGCGTGCGGATAGAGAATGAACCGCTCCTTGGGCACATCGAGTTTGCCCCGGTGCTGCCACCACGACTGTTTCCGAAAGTCCGCGGTCGTGTACTTCGTCGGCACCGGAATCTCGCCGACTTCCTCACCCTTGTCCTCGCGGCGCTGCAAATCCCAAGTGTGCTCCCAGGCTTCACGCTTCCGAAGTCCAGAATCCTTGAGTCGGTACGCGGCCAAGAAGGGCACGCTTTCAGTGTCCAGCAGCGTCGAGAGCTGCTGGGTGACCGACCGGTCCTTGCGGCCGTCCCAGAGCTGCAGGACGGAGACGAGATCGGAATCGCGGGTCACGACGTCAGCGAGCTGAGCGACCGATCGCGCGGTTGGCCGCCCTTGGGCGTCGAACCAGTACGAGCGTGCCTCAAGACGGTCGAGCAGCCACGCCCGCAAGGCCTTCTCGATCCGCTTCTCCCACGGCTCGGTGACCCACCGTCGCTTGTACTCTGGACGCTCGAGCAAACTGATGAACTTGTTCGACCCGATCAGATCAAGCCGTCGCTTTACAACCGCCTGATATGCCTGCGGCCAGTTTTTGGGAATCTCCGTAACTGGAGTCGATCCGTGACGCGCAAACCATTGCGTCGATTCTTCACCTGTCGCAATCTTACGTGCAAGCGCTATCTCGAACGCCCGCTCGCCCAACTGCAGCTCAGGTAACGTTTCGGACGGAACAGTAAGGTTCTCCTCGATTAATCCATACAAGCGATAAACTTCCCAATCGAGTTCCTCTTGCTCGGCAATCATTCTGCGATGCATGGCATTGTCGTCTGCATGCAACTTCTCGAGCGCAGAAGATGTCGGGACCTTCAAGCTTGAGGCGATTGCCGCTTTGAAGCGACTCGCGGCATTCGATGCGATATGGTCAAGAACCGTCGCGCGTTCGGTTGGAAAACTTGTCGGCAACGGGAAGTCTTTCAGCGTCGTTCCCGTGAACTCATAACGTGGCTCCCAGCTCTCATCGCCAATTCCTCCGCCGATCCCACCGTTTCCTTTGTTTTGACTGTTCTGCTTGAGCCAGAAACAGGCGGTTGAGGAGTTTAATACGCCGAGCAGCGCAAGGTAGTCATTCTCCGTTGCGCTTTCTGGCAGCTTGATAAGCGGAGCCCACCGATTGTAGAGGCGGCCACCTCGACCCAAGACGAAGTGATTATGTGTCGCAAGGCCGGACCAGGCGATCGCTAAATTTCCCGAGAATCTGTTTCGAAAGAACATTGAGTATTCGAACCATTCGAGGCCTCGCTCCAATTGCGTCTTGCCGTAGGCAACGCGGCCAGACAGTTCGGTTCGAGAAACCCAAAGCAAACGTTGTATGGCTGGTTCAATCTCTGCATTAAGGGTTTCGGGGTTGTATGGCCACACTGCAGATGTACCCGCAAGAAGGCTCCAATCGCGGACGTCGTCCCCGTCCGCCAACGGCATGACATGGCTGAGCGACACGCCTGCTCGCAGCAGGGCTTCCCGCCCAATCAAATACATATCATCGGCTCTGGTTACTACGCTGCTTCCGATATCGGCCAGCACGGCTTGCAGTCGGCGACTGTCGGGCACGTCAATGGCGGCAAGGAGCTTGTCTGCCCCGCCCCCTGTCAGACTCCACGGATGGGTCAATAGTGCCTTCCGCGGCAGCTTGGTGATGGTTATGTAGGTACTTTCTTCGAACTCGTCCAGATCGATGTTGTCGACGATAGCCGTCCAGACCAAACCCTTAGCCGGGTCAGTCGGCTGCCCCGGCTCGCCTCGAACGCCAAGGACTGCTTTGACCGTATCCCCAATGGGCGCTTGCGGGCGCCCTGTGAGGATAATGGTCGGCGTTCCGTGCCCAGGAATATGGGCGCCTGAGGTGTCGACGATGAGCCTCAGGTCTTGTCTGGAAAGAAAGCCCTCGATCAATCGGGAGCCGAACTCCCGCTTCATGAAAGAGTTCGACGTAATCTGACCAACCCATCCTGCGGGCTGGCTTCCCACAGCCCGTTTGGCAAGTTGGAAGAAACGCTCCATGAACGGGACTGTCAGTGCGTACGCGCCCTTGCAAGTCGGGTAAAGAACGCGGTAGGCCGCATTGAGCTTCCCGTCCTTCACGGGCTTGTATGGCGGGTTGCCCACCACGACGTCGTACTTGCCTGGCTCCAGAATTGAACGCAGCGCCGCTAGGTCCTCCGACGCGTAGGCGAAACCGCTGAGACCAGCGTCGTAATCCTCTACGCCGGGCAGCTCCAGCGCTAGCTGTGGCCGCCCGTGCAGTAAGGAATCGCCTGCCGCAAGGTGGGAATGAAACGCAGGTGCCTGCTCCAGAAATCTCAGGTCTGCCGCCCGGAGAGCGGCAAGCATGAGGCGGAAGCGTGCGATAGCGACGGCAAACGGGTTGAGGTCGACACCGTGGATGGCGTCGAGCGCCTCCTGTACCCGTGCCTGGACCTCCATGCCCGGCGCGTGCGCGGCCCAGCGATCGTTGAGCCGAGTGAATGCTCCGAGGAGGAAGTGGCCCGACCCGCAGGTGGGGTCGATGAGCTTAAAGCCTTCGAGAGGCCGCTCCGCGAGCGCAGGTGCCATCGTCTGATCGAGGATGAACTCCTCGACGAACTCCGGTGTCTGGAGCAGTGCGAATGTATCCTTAGCGTAGTCGGATAGGTCCTGGTACAGATCGCCGAGGAATCGGGTCGACAAGTCTGAATCGGCGAGATCCCAGACGAGATCGCCGTCGGCGGTGCGTTCGCGCCAGAAGGCAATGAGCCGCTTGGCGGCCTGACCGGACGGAGAGACTGTCCACAGCGGCGAATGCGACTCGACCAGGTCCCGGGTCGCCTTCGTGTTTCGCAAGTATTCGACCGCCTGGAGCACCCACTCCCGGTCGGTGTCTTCGGGATGGGCGCGGAAGTAGGAGAGTTCCGCGTCCAGGGCCTCCTGCCGGCGGTCGGCGGGTCCGGCGATCCAGACTGGCTTGAGTAGGCGGTTGTCCTCGCAGAAACGCACGAAGACCGTGGTCAGCACCCAGGCGACGGCCGCCTGTGTCACCCGGTCGTCGCGCCATTCCTGCCACGACATGGCCGTCCGCTCGCGGCTTTCCGCAGCCTTGTGCTCCTGTTCCCATCTCGCCAAGACGTCGGGCTGCGAAACAACGCGCTGTCGCAGGTCGTCCTCCAGATCAAGGACCACCTTCTTGAGCGCTGCCGTCAACCCCGTTGAGACCGCCATTGCTACTGCTCCTTCTGGGTGGCTGCGCTCAGGGCAGCCGAGCTGTCGATCCACTCGTTGTCGAGGTTGACGAACTGGTTGGGCGCGGCGAGCGGGACTGGCCGGCCGTCGACCACAGGACCGTGGTTGCCGTTGAGCTGCGGCACGAGCAGCCAGACCGCCCGGCGGCGCGGGGCGGCCAGGTCGGTCCAGCGGGTGAGTAGCGCCATCTTGTCGTAGCGGGCGAGCGGCGAGGCATCCGTGAGCAGCACGGGCGAGTCCTCACGTCCCGCAGCGAGCGCCCGCTCGACGGCGGCCTCGACCTCGGGCCAGGATCTGCGGATTAGCTCTTCCAGGCCGCGGCGGGGACGGCTCGACTCCCGTTCGGCGTCGGCAGCGCGCACCAGATCCCAGGGCACGTTGGCAGCCGCGGACACCGAGCGTAGCGCGTCCAGCAACACACCGGTGAGGTCGACCGTCGTCGCCCCGTACTGGGCCTGGGCGGCGTCAATCAGCCGACCCAGACGATCGGCGCGGGTGCCGAGCGCGAGGAACGAGCGGCTGCCGATCGAGGTTTCCAGCCGGGCGCCCAGCGCGGTCGTGGTGCCTACTGGGGAGGTGGTCGTTGCGAGACTGGTCGCCGAGCGGGAATCCAGCCCGGTTGTCGCGGCGCCGGTGTGGAGGGCCCGGTAGACCCGCAGCCGGTCGTCGAAGGTCAAGCCGAGCCCGGCGTCCGTGATCAGATTGTCGAGCGCTGGCCTCCGCGGCAGTTCCGGCACGGCAGGGAACCGGACCCGTACTCGTTCGCGGATCTCGTCCGGAGTGAGCTGCTGCCCGCCGAAGTCCGCAAACGTCTGGGCCAAGGCCGCGACTGCGGTGAAATCGCGGTGGTGCAGGTCGCCGGCACCTGAGGCAGCAGCGAAGGTCGATGCCGCGGCGGCTAGAGTCACCCGGCGCAGCGGGTCGGCGAGGGCCTGCGGCCATCCGCTCTCGGTGGGGACGGCCGCTTCGAGGCGGGCTTGCGCGCGCTGGGCCGGAATGACCGCATTCGCGGCGCCGCCGGTTGCGTTGACCAGGCGGTCCGCCTCTGCGGCGAGTGACTCGGCGACATCGCACAGCGTCTGCTCCTCGGCCAGCAGCGTGACCACTCCCGCGCGCCGACGTACCCAGACGGGCGGCTGCGAGCCGTCGGCCTTATTCATCGCCTTGCGACGTTCCAACGCGAAGCGGAGCAGGCCACGAGCCAGCCGCTCGTCCGGATGCGTTCCAGGCCGCAGCGTTTCGATCACCGTACGAGTCAACTCGGCAACTGTCGCGACCGAGCCGAGTTCGGTGAGGCGGGCCGAGACGGACTCAGCCAGGCGGTCGAGAAGCGCTCGCGCATCGTGATCCCCGGCCCACCGCTCTTGCAGGGTTCCGAGCAGCGTGGTGATGCGCGACTGTTGCACCGGCTCGTCGAGGTTCGCTCCAAGCTGAGCGTGCGTCGCAAAGGCATCGATCGCCGTGTCGAATCCCAAGATCAAGCGGACGACTCCGCCGCGTGACGGTGAGCGGGGTGTGGCGACCACGCGGAGCAACATATCTGCGGCGTCGGTCGGAGTCAGCTCCGGACCGCCACGTTCGGTCGTGCGGATCTCAGCGCCGAGCCGGGCGCGCCACTCCTTGATACGCGAGGTGATCTGCAAACGAGTTGCGTTCGCGACGCCCTGTAGGCGGGACAGCTGCACCGGGTCGACCGTCAGTAGCTCGCCGACCGTCTGGACGGCATAGGGTTCCAGCGCCGACAAGGCGCGAGCAGTCAGCCCGGAGTCACGCAGCGGCGTGGTCAGTGTGGCTTGGGCTGCCAGCTCGTCGTAGGACTCGTCCGGCTCGGTCGTGGCGTCTTGCGCGAAAATCGTCAGCCACGCGGCCCGCATTCCTTCCGCGGTGTGGTGCCGGGTGCTGGCATCGCTGGCCAGTGCCTTGCGGAAGAAGTCGACCAGGTCGCCAGCCAGCGTAGTGTCGAACATCTCCGGCCTGATGGTCGCCTCGTCCTGGATGCTCCCCGGGTCGCCTTCGCCGTCTCCGTACACGGGCGTGCTGCCGGTCGCCATCTCGAAGAGAACCACGGCGGCGGCATACCGTTCCGCGGCCGAGTCGTACCGGTCCCGTGTGCCCGTGAGGAACGGGTCGAGGTACGGCGGGGTGCCGGCCTGGAGAGCGGAGGCCGCAGCCCGGGTCAGCGAGAAGTCGAAGAGGATCAGATGCTTTGTGCGGTCGCCGCGGCTTTCCCGTACACCCAGGTTGGCAGGCTTGATGTCTCGGTGGTCGATCCCGGCCTTGTCCAGCGTGACGAGGCTGTCGAGCAGGTCCGTTCCGTATCGTTCAAGTAGGTCGATTGACAGGCGCGTACGCGCCCGCAGCGCGGTCGTGAGAGTCTCCGGACCGGCACTTTCGAGTAGGAGAGCACGCCGGCCTCCGACGACAAGCGGTCCTTCGAGAATTTTCACGATGCGGGGGGCGTCGAGGCGCCGCAGCGCCTCCGCCTCGTCGTCGAGACGGGTCGCGGCGGTCTCGTCGAGGGCCACTTTCAGGACACACTCGCCGTTTCCGTCGACTTGTAGATCCTGCACGAGCAGACCCACAGCAGTCGAGCCCTGCCCGAGGCGCCGGATCAGCCGGAACCGTCCGTCGAGGACCGTATCGGGTGTCGCCTCAAGCGGATCGGTCTCCTCGTTTGAGGTCGCGGAGTCGCGCTCGGCCGCGGCGAGTTGCGACAGGAAGGTCGCGACGTCGGCTGTCCGACGGCTGGGCGCCGGATCAGTTGCTTTGAGGACGAGCGATCGCAACGTCGACGGAACTTGAGGCAGCTCGATCGCCAGGTCGAGGCCGTGCTGGTCGCGCAGTCGTTGCTTGAGAGCGCTCCGGCTGGGTGCCGGCGCTCTCCCGGTGATCAGGTAGAAGGCGAGTGTGCCCAGGCCGAAAACATCGAGCCGGATACGGTCGGCGTCTGCGCTCCACGCCCCTTCAGGGGCGCTGAACACCTCGGCCTCTTCCGAGCCGTGATTCGCGAGGGCGGCGTCGACCAGAGAGGTCACCCCGTGGAGCGAAGGATTGGCGGCCGAGGTGTTCTGGACGCTGCCAGCGCCCCGCCAGTCACCGACCCGCACCTTGACGTCGCTCTGGGTACCGGGAACCGGACGCACCCACACCGCGGGCGGAATCAGCCCGCGGTGTACGACCCGGTTGTTGTGGGCGTACTGCAGCGCCTCGCCGATCTGGCGAATCATCGACAACTGCGTTGCCAGCGGCACACCCTGATCCTGGCCGGCCAGCCATAGGTCGAGGCGCTGCCATTGCTGGTCATAAGGGTATACAAGCCCGATGCCTAGTTCGGATTCGACCAAGTCACGCGGACGCAGCAACCCGTCGTGCTGCAACCGGGACATAATGCGGAACTCATGCTCCGCGATCTGCCGGGCCGACGCGCGCTCCTGCTGGCCAGCAGTCGGTGGCAGGACTCGGAACCGGATCCGGGCACGGTCCTGCTGGACCACCCGGTGGTAGGCGAGCCAGTCCTGCCAGCCCTCGTCAGAGTCGATGGCCTGGTCCTCGATAACCCAGGACCCTGCCTCACGCTCCCTGCGTTGTACGAGGCCGATGCGTTCGAGCAGCTTGACCAGAATGTGCTCCTGGTTCGGTCCGATTGCCCGCCGCCCCGCGGGTTCGAGCACCAGTTCAGAGATGCTGGTTAGGTTGCTTTGGGAGCTGTGGTCATCCAGGCCGTAGAGGTTAACCGCGCTTGACCGGCTGAGGTCGCAGCGCAGGTCGGGATGGTGCAGGAACACCGCCTCCTGCACGAACGGGATGACGTCTCGCTCGTCGGGAATCTGAACGTTCTGCTCCTGCGCCCACAGACGCAACTCGTCCCTCAGCTTGCTTGCGAAAAACTGCGCTTTGCGCCGGGCCAGCTTGAGCGGAGAATTTTCGGGGCGCCGACCGTCGCGGGCCCACCGCTGATCATCGCCGCGGAGGGTGCCAGAGTAGTATTTGAGCTCGATGAGGTGGAGCTGTTTGCGACCGAGAAGAAGCAGGTCTACCTCGTGCCATCGACCCCGCGAATCGCGGAACTCGAAGTTCGACCAGGCGCGAAACGGCGTCTCGTTGGGCATGATCGCACGAACTAGGGCCAGCCCCTCGGCTTCATGCGGAAACTGCGAGGGCGAGACCTCGATCCACCGGTCTTGCCCAGCCTCTGCCACCGTTCACCCTCCGCACCGCGCCTGGTTCGTCCCTGAACCTACCTCCCCGGCCGCAGGAGCATATCCGGTCAGCATCGGATGGCCATCGTCCCCGCTCAGCAAGTTGCCGTCCTACGAGGGAGATGTACATCCGCGGGATTCGTGTTGGCTGATTGGTCAGAGGGGTACAGACGGATGGCTGAGCAACGGTAGATGTTGACGGCCGCGCCGTCCGGCTCGAGCCGCTCTCTCGAAGACGTAGAGCCTGTTCGGCGGCGGAGGTGGGTGCTCCGAATTCGACTGGTAGTTATCAGTATGGGCGATTTGAGGGCATCGGTCACGAAGTATGGCGAGGCCGATTCCAAGGGTCGAGCGTCTCAGCGGCAGTCCTGGTAGGTGAGACATTTGCCCACAAAGCATATGAGTTGGACTGTGTGGCCATGTGTGTCGTGCCGCCTACTGTTAGTGGAGTGCCGGGGGTTGGGTGGCGGGGCCGTGTTCACGCTCACACGCTCTGTAAGGCGGTGCCGGTGTCGCCGAGGAAATGTGGATACCGATGCGGTAGATCCCGACGGTGGTGGGGTTGAACGGGACGACGCCCGTCGGAGTCTGGTCGCCAGCGAGCCGGGCCGCAGCCGCAGCGGCTTCGTGGACGCAGGTTTCTGCGGCTCCCGCGCCTTCGGCCTGGGCGCTGGTGTAGGCGGCGGTGCACGGCATGTTCCCCGTAGTGATGCGAGGGTGTTGGTCACGCCGAGGTAGGTCAGTCGGACGGCACAACCGGTCATCCTCGTCCAGCGCTCGATGAAGATCGCCGTCGCGTCCGGTCGAGTGAATTCGAGGCTCCATCGTACTCATCACGGTGATCAAGGAAGGGGATGAGCAGGACGGACGAGGATTTGGGCACCCGCATGGGGGCCTACCGCGCGAGCGCCGCTGGGCCGGCCCGGTCCAGCGGCTCGCGTGTGGCTCATCGGCTGCGTATCCGAAGTCTCAGGGCCGGCCGGGGGAAGGGGTGAGGAACGCCGCTATCGCCAGCAAGAGGAGCACGGTGCCGGTGAAGCCGGCGGCCCCGGTGAAGATCCCGGCCACCGGATCTCGCGAGCTCATCCCTGTCAGCAGTCCGGCGGCCGCGCCCACCATGAGGCTGAAGACGAGGATCACCGCGAGCCAGAGGGGGCGCGTCGGAGGAGTCATTGCCGATCCGTCCTTTCGTGGCCTCCGGCTGTTCCCGGATGCTTGTCGGGCACCGGTGCACGTCCGCGCCTGTCGAAGGCGAGCGGCGTGCGGCGGAGGGAAGCAGTGGGGGTAGAGTAGCCAGTGTTCTAACACGAGTCAAAAATTCAGGAGGCGAGTCTCAGGGTGTCGACCCCGGAGCTATCCACCCATCTGCGCCGGCTCGTGCGGCTTGTTGAAGAGGACTTACGCGCGTCCCGCGCCAGCGACGTCTCGGACGCGCAGGTCGACCAAGCCGCGGTCGGGTGGGTGCTGGGCACCCTGTTCGTGCGGTTCGCGGAGGACAACCGCCTGATCGATCGACCATCGGCAACTGCGGCGCCGGACCAGCCGCTGCCCTGGCTCCTCTCCCGGTTCGAGTCCTTCGCGGCGGTCGATCCGGGGACCGGGCTGTTCGACCGCGGGCAGAACGTGCTCTTCGACCTGCCGGTCTCGGAACAGATGGCCGGCCACCTGGTCGCCTTGTGGAACCGCCCCGAGGCGGACGGAGAAAAGGCGCACGACCTCGCCACTGCAGACCTGAACACCGCCTTCCTAGGCGACCTCTACCAGGTCATCGAGGAGAGCGCCACCAAGCAGTACGCCCTACTGCAGACGCCTGCCTTCATCACCGAGTTCATCTTGGATCTCACGCTTGAACCTGCCATCCAGGAGCGTGGGCATGAGGCCCTCCGCCTGATGGATCCGGTCTGCGGGTCGGGGCATTTTGTCCTGGAGGCATTCGCGCGGCTGTTTTCCGTCTGGCAGCGGACCGCTCCCACGGTTGCTGTCGAGGATCTGGTCGGTCGTGCGCTGCGCTCCGTGCACGGGGTGGATCTCAACCCTTTCGCCGTGGCTATCACCCGGTTCCGCCTGCTCATGGCTGCGGTGCGCGCGTGTGGCGCCACGAGGCTCAGCGAGGTTGCCGGGTTCGACTGGCGGTTTTCGGTAGCCGTCGCCGATTCGCTGGTCGAGGACCCCTTCGGTGGCGACTACGATGTGGTGGTGGGCAATCCGCCCTACACCACGGTGCGGGACAAGATCCTCGACGAGGTCTACCGCGCCCGGTACGACGCCTGCGTCGGCAGGTACGCCCTCACGATCCCCTTCTCGCAGAGGCTCTTCCAGTTGGCGCGGCCCGGTGGCCATGTTGGTCAGCTGACGTCCAACTCGTTCATGAAGCGCGAGTTCGGTCGAAGGCTCGTCGAGGAGTTCTTCGGGCACCGGGTCGCGCTCACGCACATCATCGACACTTCGGGCGCGTTCATTCCAGGCCACGGCACGCCCACCGTGATATTGATCGGCCGCAATGAGCCGCCTCGTGCCGCGGCACCGGTGCTCACCGTGGCCGGTCTGCGTGGCGAGCCGGCTGTCCCGTCCGATCCTGCTCAGGCCCTGGTCTGGCGATCGTTGCTGCGACAGACGGTGCATCCTGGTCGCGCCGACACGTGGTCGGCGTCTCGCTACGTCAGCCAGGAGCAACTCCGTTCGTTTCCGCTGAGGATTGCGACTAGCGAGGCGGACGAGGTCCTCGCGGAGATCGCCGGCGCGCCACGTCGACTGGACGACTATGTGGTGCGAATCGGATACTTCGCCAACACGGGATCGGATGACATCTTCACCGCGCCACGTCACACGTTCGCGACGCTGGGAGTTCCTGCTGACAACGCCCTCGTGGGCGTAATCTCCGGCTCCGAGGTCCGGGACTGGAACGCCCGGGCCGACCGCTACGCTTTCTGCCCGTACGATTCATCGGGCGAATTTGTCTCGATCGAGCAGCATCCCGCGCATCTACGACGGCTGTGGCCGTACAGTCTGGTGCTGCAGAACCGCCCATCCGGTTTCGAGGGATCTCCCGACAAGAGGGGAAGACCTTGGTACGACTGGCATCAGTTCGTCGGTCGGAGGGGCACGCACGACCGGCTGATCACGTACTCCTGGGTTGCCACCCACAATCACTTCGCCTCCCTGCATAGGGATGAGGTGCCACTGCAATCCGCGCCGATCATCGAACTCCCCCCCGACGCGCCGGAACAGCGCCGCACTGACCTGACCGCATGGCTCAACAGTTCTTCGGTCTGCTTTTGGCTGAAGCAGGGCAGCAACAGCAAGGGCAAGCCGGGCCTCGACCAGACTGGCACCGGCGAACACTGGGACGCCTTCTACGAGATCGCCGCCACCCGGCTGCGTGAGCTCCCATTGCCCGAGAAACTGCACACCACGTACGCCGATGAGTTGGACCGGCTCGCCCGGGAGCTGTCTGAGGCCACTCCCGCGGCGGTCCTCAGCCACCAGTCCCCGAGCCGCGAAGGCTTCTCCACGGCTCGTTCCCGTTGGGAAGCTATCCGCGCCCGCATGGTGGCCCTGCAGGAGGAGCTGGACTGGGAGGTCTATCTCCGGTATGGCGTAACCGAGGACGAGGGCCTGCTGGCCGCTGCCTCCGCCGTTCCGCCATTGAGCTTCGGCGAGCGAGCCTTCGAGATCGTCATGGCTCGACAGTTGGTCGTCGGCGAGCTGGACACTGCTTGGTTTGTGCGGCACGGCGGCCTTCCGACCACCGATCTGCCCGCGCACTGGCCGGCGTCCTACCGTGAGGTGGTCAAGCGGCGCGTCGACGCGATGCAGCGGGACAGTCGGCTGCGGACTCTGGAACGGCCGGAGTTCAAACGACGATGGGCCTCCCCGGGCTGGGACGTCATGGAGGCCGGTGCGGTACGGACCTGGTTGCTCGACAGGTGCGAGACGGCCGAACTCTGGTACGACGACGCAGACGGAGTAAGGCGTGCACAACCGCGAACGATCATGAGGCTCGCCGAGCTGCTGGGCGAGGACCCGGCGATCATCCAGGCCGCTGAGCTGTACGCACCAGGCCAACCGCTGGTCGACGTCGTGAGGGGCCTGTTCGCAGACGAGGTTGTCCCCTACCTCTCCGCCCTACGTTATCGAGATTCAGGCATAGGGAAGCGCGCTGCGTGGGAGGAGACGTGGCGGCTGCAACGGGAACAGGACCTGGGTCTTACCATGCCGGTTCCGCTACCACCGAAATACAGCAGCGCCGACTTCCTGAAGGTGAGCTACTGGCGACACCGTGGCAAGTACGACGTGCCTGGCGAAAGGTTCGTGTCCTATGCTCGCTCGGGAGGCGCCATCAAGGACGCCATGGTGGGGTGGGCCGGCTGGTCCGTCGAGGACCGGGCAATGGTGTTGTCCAACCTCGCGTCAGCCGCGCCGACTCGCGATGACGGCGTTCCGCTGCTCGCCGGTCTGCTCGAGTTGCTGCCGTGGGTGAAGCAATGGTGTAGCGACCAGCAGTACGAGAGCCACCGCACGCTGCTGGACGACTTGATGGCCCGGTGGGTTGTCACCGAGGAGGATCTACGCGGTTGGCGTCCCCTGAAATCGAAGCGTGGGCGTCCTCGCAAGCACATCTGAGCGATGTAGTGGCGTTTCCACTACGAGATCGACACCCTTAAGTTTCCGCTCGGGCTGCAGGAGGTGGTGCTGGACGCTATCGGGCTCGCCAGGAGCGGCTGGATGCCTCGATCCTGGCGCTGAGTCGACGCGTCAAGAACGAGTCCTGGGCATCGGCGGATGTGCCGTAGCCACCCTCATGGCCCTGGCGAAGACTGGCGTGTGGACGCGGCGGGAGACGAAGGGACTGGACGCGGCGGACAGATTTTCTGGCAGGGCTGCGCCGTCCCGCGCCCACGCGCGGCAGCTGCGGGCATGACGGCTGCGGGCACCGTCCGGCAGTGTCAGAACACCGCACCCACAACGATCGCGCTCGATGGCGACATGACTTCGATGCGGCGAGTTGTTGATCATGCGTGGGAGCGGTGTGGGGGCCGTGGCGATTACCGTCGTTCGTTGAGGATTGACGACGGCTACCGCTGTTCGGTGACGTGACCGCACGCCAAGATCATCAGTTGGGTCGTGGGGTCCGCGTGGGGTCCCTGGTCGGGGTTGCGACGGCTACCGACGACTAACGACGCCTACCGCTCCCCGTCGACGGTTACCGACCGCAGGCAGGTACCCTGTTGGCTTGCGCCCTCGTAGCTCAGGGGATAGAGCGTCGGTTTCCTAAACCGTGTGTCGCAGGTTCGAATCCTGCCGGGGGCACCTCGAAGATCAGCAAGACTTTCACCTGACCAGCGGTCCTGGGGCCTCGACCAACAGCGGCAGGGTGCCTTGACGGGCTCCGCTCAGAGGCTGGGTAGCTTCCGCCAGAGCCGCAGCGTCCGGTGCCGGATCGGCTGCGTACGGTGCGGCGCGTCTTTGAGCGATTGCAGGGCGTCGCGAAGCGGGGCAGCGGGATAGCCGTCCTCAAGCCAGCCCAGTGCGAGGCCTACCCAGTAGTCGGACCCGCTGGACATTGCGTACCGAACGAGGTCGTCCCAAGGAGGCGGATCGGACGCCCGAGCCGTTGACATCGGCTCTCAGGTCTTCGTGCTGCCGCTCCAGCAGTGGCAGCAGCCAGACAAGGGTTTCCGTCGCTGGCCAGCGACGTCCGTCGCCCGCCGAGACGATCCACCGGCCTTCCGGATCAACACTGAGCGTCAGCCCGCGATTGTTGATCGCGATCACGGGAGGGCTGTCGTCCGCCATCGCATCATCATCCAGGTGTTCCCGTACGTGACGGCGTTGCCCGAGCTGCTCGACGGCTAGGGATGCGCGATCGATGGGTGCGTGAGCGCGAGCCGACGGCGAAACTGGACTGTCAGTTGCCACGGACCGAGGATTCGCCATGGCAACCAGCGGCCGGAAAGGGAGTGCAGTGAGCGCTGACCAGGAAGTGGCGGCAACCGTGCCACAGATCTACCGGGACGTGACTGACGCTGACGGCCGGCACGGCGATGCGGCCAACCGGATCGTGGCGACCAACGCTCGCGTACCGCTGGTCGCGCAGGCGAACCGGGCGTGGCTCGGTCGGGTGGTCGACTATCTGGCCAGGGAGGGCGTACGGCAGTTTCTGGACATCGGGTCCGGGATGGTCGACGTGGGAAGCACCCACGAGATCGCCCGGGCGGTGCGGCCGGACGCCAGGGTGGTGTACGTCGACATCGACCCGGAGACCGTACGGCAGGCGGCTGACGCCCTTCGTGACGATGCCCGGGCGATCGTGGTGGAGGCGGATCTGACCCAGGCCGGCGAGTTGCTGCGTCGGCTGGACGCGCCGGACGTACGCAAGGTGCTCACCTTCGACGAGCCGGTCGCGGTGCTGCTCGCCGCGGTGCTGCACTTCGTCCCCGACGGGCAGCTCGCCGGGGACGCGGTCGCCACGGTACGGGACCAGTTGGCGCCGGGTAGTTACCTGGCGATCTCACACGGGGCGACTGAGGCGTTCACCGCCGAGGAGGTGGCGAAGCTACAGGCGGCGTACCAGCAGACGACGGCGGCTCGGCCGACACCTCGGGATCGCGGGCAGGTCGCGGAGTTCTTCGGGGACCTGGAGTTGGTCGACCCGGGCCTCATGTGGATCAGCCAGTGGCGGCCGAGGGCAGGTTCGCAGGAGCCGGCCTTCGAGGAGCCGCGTCGTTCCGGCCTGCACGCCGGGGTCGGCCACCTGCGCTGACGGGATGTTCCCAGGTGGGGCGACCTCGCCCTCGCCGGCGCCGCGTCGGGCCGAGCTGGGCTGGGCTGGGCTGGGCCTGCTCATTCTCCTGAGCCAGCGCAAGCGGGGAGCAGGGAAACGGCTCGCGGCTCCGGGTCGGTGCCCGTACGTTCGAATCCGTGACGACCTGGATCGCTCGTTTCGAGCCGCCGGACGACTCGGCTGACGATCACGTACGGGTGGCCGTGAAGGACGCGATCGACATGGCCGGTGTGGTCACCACGGCCGGTTCGGTGGCCGTACGGAACGCTGCCGCACCCGCGCTCGCCGACGCCGACTGCCTGGCCGGGGCGAGGGCGGCCGGGGCGTACATCGTGGGCAAGACCAACCTGACCGAACTCTGCCTCAGCCCGGTCGGCGACAACGAGGGGTTCGGCACTCCGGTGAACCCGCTGGCGCCGGAGCTCATCCCGGGCGGCTCGTCGAGCGGCAGCGCGGTCGCGGTGGCCACCGGCGAGGTCGACTTCGCGTACGGCACCGACACCGGTGGCTCGGTGCGCATCCCCGCCGCCTGTTGCGGGATTGTCGGGCTCAAGACGACCTGGGGGCGGATTCCGACCGGTGGCGTCTGGCCGCTCGCGCCGAGCCTCGACATCGTCGGCCCGATCGCCCGCGACGTGTCCGGGATCGTTGCCGCCATGCGACTGCTCGAACCCGGGTTCACACCCGTCCCGGCCCCGGCCGGCGTGGTCGGACGGTTGCGGATTCCCGGCGTACGGAAGGATGTCGAGGAGGCCGTCGACGCCGCGCTCGGCGCCGCCGGGCTGACCGTACGCGAGGTACGCCTGCGCGGTTGGGAGTCCAGCTTCGAGTCCTTCGAGACCATTGTGCTCGGCGAGCTGTGGCGGTGCCATCGAAGGCTGCTCGACGCCGACGGGCTGGGTGTGTTCGCCAACCGGGGTCTGGTGGCGGGCAGCCAGGTGAGCGCCGATGCCCTGGCCGAAGCGCTGGCCGCCCGGGGTGCCTGGCAGCGGGAGGTGACAGAGCTGTTCGACGAGGTCGAGCTGTTGGCGCTGCCGACGCTGGTCGCGCCGCCACCGTCGCTGACCGATTTTGTCGGCTTCCCGCTCACCCAGCTCACCGCCCCGATCAACCTGGCGGGCGTGCCGGCCCTGGCGCTACCGGTGCCGCAGTCGGGGTCGTCGGTGGCGGGCGCGGTGGTGCCGCCGAGTCTCCAGCTTGTCGGCCCGGTCAACGGCGAGGAACTGCTCTGCGCGACCGGTCTGCTGGTCGAGCGGGCGCTGACCTAGCCACGCCGGACCGGCGAGCCGTCCGGGTGGCAGCCTACGAAACCAGCGAGCCGTACGGGTCGAGCTTTCGGGACCGGGCAGCCGTGTGCGTCGGGGCCTACGAGGCCAAGCGTTGATCCACGGTGTGGCCCGATGTCGTGAGCTCGACCCGGCCGTCCGACTGGTTGATCTCCGACCAGATCGCGTCGAGGGAGAGGCCGAGGACGTCGGCGATCGCGGCGATGGTCGGGAAGGCGGGGGTGGCGACGCGACCAGACTCGATTTTCCGGAGGGTCTCCGGCGAGACGCCTGCGGCGAGCGCGGTGAGGAGCATCGAACGCTCCCCCCGGGCCCGGCGCAGGAGGGCGCCGAGGCGCTGTCCGCGCTCGACCTCCGCGGGACTGAGCGGCAACCTGACCATGGTGCCGATTGTAGTACCGGGATAATATGGCCGGGATACTTATTGGTTGTACGAGTAAGGGTGCCGCATGATCGAGATCCTGGACCCCACCGAGCTGCCGCGAGCGAGGGAGGTGGGCGCCCTGGTCGCCGGCATATTGCAGACCTTGAAGGGCCGCAGTGCGGTCGGTACCAATCTTCGGGACATCGACCGGTGGGCCAAGGCGATGATCGTCGAGGCCGGAGCGGAGTCCTGCTACGTCGACTACGAGCCGTCCTTCGGGCGCGGACCGTTCGGCCACTACATCTGCACATCGGTGAACGACGCCGTACTGCACGGGCGGCCGCACGACTACGCGCTCGCCGACGGCGATCTGCTGACGCTCGACCTTGCCGTTTCCAAGGGCGGAGTTGTCGCCGACTCGGCCATCAGCTTCATGGTGGGCGACTCGAAGCCCCCGGAGAGCGTCGCGATGATCAGCGCGACCGAGCGCGCGTTGGGCGCGGGGATAGCGGCGGCCGGGCCGGGGGCCCGCGTCGGTGACATCTCCCACGCCATCGGTACGGTCCTCAGCGAGGCCGGATACCCCATCAGCACCGAGTTCGGCGGTCACGGCGTCGGATCGACGATGCACCAGGACCCGCACATTCCGAACAACGGTCGGCCCGGCCGTGGATACCGGTTGCGCCCCGGGCTGCTGTTGGCACTGGAGCCATGGATCATGGCGGACACCGCCCAACTCGTCACCGACCCCGACGGCTGGACACTGCGAAGCGCGACCGGCTGCCGGACGGCGCACAGCGAGCACACGATCGCCATCACGGACGACGGAGCCGAGGTTCTCACCCTGCCGAGATAGGCGCGACCGTGGCGTGGAGGCCACTCGGTCCGCCGCCACAACTGCGCCCACCGGCGGATACGAGGACCGGCGGGAGTGGGCGGCTGTGCAGGACGTCCAGCCGGGACACCGCCCGGGTGAGGACCACGTACAGGCGGTTCGCTCCTCGGGGCTCGCCGTCCACGATCTCCGCCGGCTCGACCGCGATCACGTGGTCGTACTCCAGGCCCTTGACCATGGTCGCGGGCAGCACGGTCACGCGGGCGCCGCCGTGGTCCCTGCCGTGGCCGGTGTCGTCGTCGGTCGAGCCGTCGTCGGTCGAGCCGTCGACCGTCATGTTGTCGATGCCGGCCGCCTTCAGGGTGGCCGTCAGCGCCGGGACACGGTGACCCGCGGCGATGACCGCGATCGAGCCCGGCTGGGTGAGGGCGTCCGCCACCGCGACGGTGACCGCGGCCCCCAGGTCGGGCACCGCCCGGAGGCGGAGTTCGCCGTCGGTCCGCAGCGACCGGGTCGGCGGTACGTCCACCGCCAGCGTTGCCAACAGTCGATTCGTCAGCTCGACCACGCTCGCCGGCACCCGGAATCCGGTGGTGAGCGGGACCACCGGCGCCTCCGGCTTGCCGAGGTGGTCGAGCTGTTCCCGCCACGAGCGGGCGGCCCAGGCGGTGGTGGCCTGGGCGAGATCACCGAGCACGGTGAGCGAGCCGTGCCCGCTGCGCCGGGCCACCACGCGGCACTGCATCGGGGAGAGGTCCTGTGCCTCGTCGACCACGATGTGGCGGAAACCCTCCGGTCGCTCGACCAGCCCGGCGGCCTCGTCGAGCAGGACCAGGTCGGCGGCGGACCACCGGGCCCGTTTTGCCGTACGTGGCCGGGGCCAGGCGATCGCCGCCCGTTCCCGTTCGTCCAGCAAGGCGTGCGCCGCGCTCGCCAGCAACTCCGGCTGGCCGAGCAGGTCCGAGACCAACTCCTCCGGGCGTACGGCCGGCCACACCCGGGCCAGGAGATCGTTCACCGGTCGGCAGTGGCTGATCCGGCGTACCCAGCCCGGTCCGGGAGCCTCGCGGGTCTCGGCGTGCCGTTGCAGCCGGTCCACGATCCGGCTGCGCAGCCGATCCCGGCCGAGCCCGTACGGCAGATCGGCCTGGCGTACCTCCTCGACCAGCCGGCGCAGCGCCTCGGCCGAGACCCGCCAACGGAACGACCCGTCCGGAACGACCAGCGGTTCGGTCGGGGTACGGACGCGCGAGTAGAGGGCGTGACGCAGCACGGCTGCCATCCGTACGTCGTGTTTCACCGCTTCGGCCTCCACGCTGTCGACGGCCCGGACCGGGTGTCGGGCTACCAGGTCGTCAAGGGTGCGCTGGGCGATGTCGACCTCGCCGAGTGCCGGCAGCACGGCGGAGATGTAGTCCAGGAAGGCCCGGTTCGGGCCAATGATCAGAACGCCGCTGCGTTTGAGCTGGTGCGAGTACGTGTAGAGCAGGTACGCCGCCCGGTGCAGCCCGACCGCCGTCTTGCCCGTCCCCGGCGCGCCCTGTACGCAGACCGACTCGTGCAGCGCGGCGCGGACCAGCGCATCCTGTTCCGGCTGGATGGTGGCGACGATGTCGCGCATCGGCCCTACCCGAGGCCGCTCGATCTCCGCCGCGACGAGCCGGCTCAACCCGTCGGGCGCGGCGAGTCGGTTCGAGCCGTCGGTGGTGGCGAGCCGGCTCGGCCGGTCCGTCGTGGGCGCCTCGCGCCCGGGTCCCGGGGTGCCGCCGGTCAGGTGCTCGTCCTCGAACCCGGTCAGCTCGGCCGGTCCGTCGAGCGTACGGGTCCAGCCGAAGCGGCGGCGTGCCGTGACCCCCTCGGGCTCCTGCCGGCTGGCCCGGTAGAACGCGCGCGATACCGGTGCCCGCCAGTCCAGCACCCGGGGCTGCTCCGCCGGCTCGCCGATGTGGCGGCGACCGATGTAGTAGCGCTCCCCCCGGTGGTCGCCGGCCGCCTCGGTGTCGCCGAAGTCGAGCCGGCCGAAGTAGAGCGGGCTCTCCGGCTCCTCAGCCAACGCCTTCGCGTGGGTGCGCAGCATCCGGCCGAGGGTCTCGGCGGTGTAGCGGTCGCCGGCGACCGCCGCTCCGGTGGCCACCCGGTGCCGTGCCGTGTCGAGCATCCGCGCGAGGGCGACCCGTGACCGCGCCAGATACTCCCGCTCCCGGGCAAGTTCCGCGTCGAGCGCCGGCACAGAGCTTGCGTCGAGCGCCGGCAGAGGGCTTGCGTCGAGCGCCGGTGACGGGTCCGCCTCGATGGTCTGGCCGGGCTGGTCGTCGCCCACGGTGTCCCCCTCGTTTCCGCCACAACCACAAAAAAGCTTAACCGAGTTAATAATAGTACCGAGTCAAGTTTTTGACCTGGTTGCGAGCCCGGTACGCTGACGTGGTGACAGAGGCGATGGGGTTGCGTGAGCGGAAGCGCGAGCGGACCCGGCAGGCGATCTCGTCGGCGGCGATCAGCCTCTTCCTCGCCCGAGGATTCGACCAGGTCTCGGTGGCCGACATCGCGGCGGCGGCCGAGGTCTCCAAGCCGACCCTGTTCAAGTATTTCGCCAGCAAGGAGGAGTTGGCGCTGCACCGGATCGCGGACCACCGCGAGGAGGCGGCCGAGGTGGTACGCCGTCGCCCGGCCGATCTGACGCCGCTGGCAGCGCTGCGTCGACGGTTCCTCGACGGGCTGCGCGCCCGTGACCCCGTCACCGGCCTCAACGACCACCCCGAGGTGCTCGCGTACCACCGGATGATTTTCTCGTCGCCCGGTCTGCGGGCGGCGGTGCTGCTCTACACCGAACGCGACGAGCGGGCGCTGGCCGACGCGCTCGGCGCGGACCGGGACGCGATCGTGCACGCGGACCTGATCGGGGACGGGGACGCAGCCGGTGCGGCGATGATGACGGCTCGACTCGCGGCCAGCCAGGTGGTCGCCGTACAACGGGTGTTGGCCAGGGAGAACTGGCGCCGGCTGGTCGACGGCCGCCCCGCGGACGAGCAGTACGGCGACGCCGTCGTCGCCGCCGACCACGCGTACGACCTGCTCGGGCGTGCGTACGCCGGTTACTACGACTGAGCGACCATCCCCTGCGGGCGGGTCAGGACGGACGGCGTCTCGCGCATCGGCTTGAGTGCCAGTGCCCAGCGGGCCAACTCGTCGAGGAGCGCCGTCGCCATCGACTCCATCGTCTCGGTCGGCGTGATCCCGGTTCCGTCCTCGCTGCGCAGCCTCCCGACGTAGGGGATCATGACCGACTCCTTCAGCGGCACCATCTTGAGCGTGAGCAGGACTGGTTTGATCGCCTGCTGGGCCCGGGTGCCGGCCGCGATCCCGCCGTAGCTGACCAGGCCGACGGGCTTGTACGCCCACTCGTGGTGCAGGTAGTCGACGGCGTTCTTCAGCGGTGCCGTGAAGCTGTGGTTGTACTCCGGCATCACCAGCACGTACGCGTCACCAACGTCCATTTTTGCGCTCCAGTCGAGCGCCTGCTGGCTCTCGTACTGTCGAATCCGGGGATGGTGCGGCTCGGCCATCATCGGCAGGTCCCACTCGGCCAGGTCGACCAGCTCGACGTCGAAGGCGCCGTGCTGCTCCGCCCGGTCGACGAACCACTGGCCGACCGGGAGGCCGACCCGGCCGGGTCGGGTGCTGGCGATGATGACGTACAGCTTCGGCATGAGCGCGCACGTCCCCTCTCGAAGCGATGCGGGCGGTCCCGGTCCGGTCCGACCAGCCTCTCACGGACGTTACCGTCATCGATCGATATCCCACCGGATCGGAAGCGGGCCGCCGGCAGGCTCAGTCGATGAGGTGGGCTCGGGCGGACAGGTGGGCTCAGTCGAAGAAGCGGGCCATGTGGCTCTCGGACGGCTCCGGGTCGTTCGCCGCCAGCGGGGTCATGTCCGCGAAGATCGAGGCTCCGTCGCAGCCGGCGTGCAGCGGGTACCAGCGTGGGGTGCCCGGTGGTCGAGTGCAGATCCCCTTGATCGTCTGTACGTCGAGCAGCCGTACGTGGGTCGGGTCCGCGACCGCGTTGACGTGCCCCCACCACGGGCTCATGACGTGCAGCACCCCGCCCGGCCGGAGTATCCGGTGGCACTCGTCGACCAGGGACAGGAAGTCGATCAGGTGCTCCAGGATGTGCACCGTGAAGATCACGTCGACCGAGTTGTCGGCGATCGGCAGTCCGCCGGAAAGGTCCGCCTGCGCGTCCACCCCGTCCGCCCGGCGCAGGTCCAGACCGAGGTTGCCCGGGTACTGCTTCGCCGCGCCGCAGCCCAGATCCATCACGACCGGTTCCCGGCCGGCGACCCGTACCCGGGACCAGACCGCGAGCACCCCTTCGAGTTGACCGACGAGTTGCCGTACCAGGCGGAGCACTTCGGCGTCGGCGACGTCGCCGGTCAGGTGCGCCACGCCCCGGTCGAAGCGGACCTCGACATCCAGCCCGCGCAGCCGGTTGTCATGCTTGGCGAGATCGGCGAAGGCCCCGGCGAGGAAACCGTCGATCGCCCGGAGCCGTTCCCCGGGGATTGCCGTGCGTGCCAACGCGACCATGCGCCCACCTCCGGGCGCCGGCTACCCACGATCCGCCCGGTTATGCCGAGGTCCCCGCCCGGATTCCCGCCCGGTGCGTCGGATCGGGGCAGCGCGGGGGGGGACGCCGGGCCGGGTCAGCGAGGGGAGGGACGCCGACCGAGGCGACCGGCGCGTAGCCGTTGCCGTGGCGGCGCCGCCTGGAGCACCCGCTTGAGGTGGTAGCGGTGCAGCTCGGCGGTGCCCTCCAGGCTGCTGTCGTCGGTCACCGCGACCAGGTCCCAGCCCTGGAGGCCAGCCCGGTTGAGGTGTTCCAGGGCGGTGTCGCCGTACGCCGAGACGTCCAGCATCGAGCCGTCCGGGCCGTACCAGGTGTAGATCAGTTCCCAACCGGTGTCCTCTAGCCGCGCCTGCCGGCGCCGCACGAGTAGGGCGTACTCGAACTGGACCATGGGCTCATTGTCGTCTATCTTGGCCGCTCGGCAAGCGGACGCGACGGCGCGTCGAGCGGGCGGACCGGCGTCAGCGTTCGGTGACCCGCCCGCCGTCGACCTCGATGTGCCGGGTGGTCCGGACCGCGTCGAGCATGCGGCGGTCGTGGGTGACCAGCAGCAGGGTTCCCGGGTACGCGTCCAGCGCCGACTCGAGCTGTTCGATCGCCGGTAGGTCGAGGTGATTTGTCGGCTCGTCCAACACGAGCAGGTTCACCCCGCGCGCCTGGAGCAGGGCCAGCGCCGCCCGGGTCCGCTCGCCCGGCGACAGGGTCGCCGCCGGGCGGAGCACGTGTGCCGCCCGCAGCCCGAACTTCGCCAGCAGGGTCCGTACGTCGGCCGGGGCCAGCTCCGGGACGGCCGCGCCGAACGCGTCCAGCAGCGGCTGGTCGCCGAGGAAGAGTCCACGGGCCTGGTCGACCTCGCCGACCACCACCCCCGGCCCGAGTGAGGCGTGCCCGGCGGCCAGCGGCAGCCGCCCGAGCAGGGCGCCGAGCAGGGTCGACTTGCCGGAACCGTTCGCCCCGGTGATCGCCACCTTCTCCGCCCAGCCGACCTGGAGGTCGACCGGCCCGAGGGTGAACCCGCCCCGTCGCACCTCCGCCCCGCGCAGTGCGGCCACCACCGTACCGGCGCGGGGCGCGGCGGCGATCTCCATCCGCAGCTCCCACTCCTTGCGCGGCTCCTCGACCACCTCCAGGCGCTCGATCAGCTTCTCGGTCTGCCGGGCCTTGGCCGCCTGCTTCTCGCTCGTCTCGCCGCGCAGGTGCTTGCCGATCTTGTCGTTGTCCGGGGCCTTGCGCCGGGCGTTGCGTACGCCCTTCTCCATCCACGCCCGCTGGGTACGCGCCCGCGCCTCCAGCCCGGCGCGGGTGTCGGCGTACTCCTCGTACTCGGCGCGGGCGTGCCGGCGGGCCACCTCCCGCTCCTCCAGGTAGGCGGCGTAACCACCGCCGTAGAGTCGGACCTGCTGCTGGGCGAGGTCCAGTTCCAGCACCCGGGTGACGGTACGGGTGAGGAACTCCCGGTCGTGGCTGACCAGTACCGTGCCGGCCCGTAACCCGGTGACGAACCGTTCCAGCCGGTCCAGCCCGGCCAGGTCGAGGTCGTTGGTCGGCTCGTCGAGCAGGAAGATGTCGTACCGGCTGAGCAGCAGCGAGGCCATCCCGGCACGGGCCGCCTGACCACCGGAGAGGGCGGTCATCGGGGCGTCGAGGTCGACCCCGAGACCGAGCTCGGCGGCCACCTGTCCGGCCCGTTCGTCGAGGTCCGCGCCGCCGAGCGCGAGCCAGCGTTCGAGCGCGTCCGCGTACCCGTCGTCGGCGCCCGGTGCTCCGGCGGTGAGCGCCTCGGTGGCCTGGTCCAGCGCGGCCTGCGCGGCCCAGACCCCGGTGCGTCGGGCCAGGAACTCCCGGACGGTCTCGGCCGGCCGGCGCTCCGGCTCCTGGGGCAGGTGGCCGACGTTGGCGCCCGGCGGGCTGAGCTGCACCGTGCCCTGCTCGGCCGGCTGGAGCCCGGCGAGGGTACGCAGCAGGGTCGACTTGCCGGCGCCGTTGACACCGACCAGCCCGATCACGTCGCCGGGGGCGACAACCAGGTCGAGCCCGGTGAACAGGACACGGTCACCGTGTCCGGCGGCGAGGTCCTTGGCGACCAGCGTGGCACTCATGAGACGCCGATGGTAGCTGGCCGCCCCGGCGGCCGGCCGCCGATATATCCGGCCGGGTGGGCGGCGAGTGGGGGCCAGGGCGGGGCAGACTGTGCCGATGGCGACGACTCTCGCGATCGACTGCGGCGGCGGTGGGTTGAAGGCGTCGGTGCTGGACGAGGCGGGGACGATGCGGGCCCGGCCGATCCGGGTGCCGACCCCGTACCCGTTGCCGCCCTCGCTCTTCGTCAAGACCCTGGTGGACCTCGGCGGGCGGCTGCCCGGTGCGGACCGGGTGACCGTGGGCATGCCGGGCATGTTGCGCCACGGTGTGGTGGTGGCGACGCCGCACTACGTCACCCGGGCGGGTCCCCGGACCAAGCCGGACCCGGAGCTGACCGCCGAGTGGTCCGGCTTCGACGCCCGCGCCGCTCTCGGCGACGCGTTCGGGCTGCCGGTGCTGGTGCTCAACGACGCCGAGGTGCACGGTGCCGGCGTGGTGGCGGGGACCGGATCGGAACTGGTCCTCACCCTCGGCACCGGGCTGGGCTGCGCGCTCTTCGACGGCGGCGTGCTCGCGCCGCACCTTGAACTGTCCCAGGCGCCGGTGCGCTGGGGGATGAGCTACGACACGTACATCGGCGAACACGAACGGCGCCGGCTGGGGGATGGGTTCTGGTCCCGACGGGTACGCGGGGTCGTCGAGGGCCTCCGCCCGGTCTTCCACTGGGACAGGCTCTATCTCGGCGGTGGCAACTCGCGGCTGATCCGTCCGGAACAGCTCGCCAAGATGGGGGACGACGTGGTGGTCGTACCGAACACGGCCGGCATCCTCGGCGGTGTCCGCGCTTGGGCGATTTCTCCGGACTGACCCGTGTCTTCCGGTCGGGGGAACAGTCGCGTTCCACCCGATGTTGTGTCAGCGTCAGTGACGACCAGCGCGGTACGGACGGGAGGGGTGGGGAAAGTGGATCTTCTGGCGGAATACCGGCGGGCGACCATGTTCTTCGAGACCGGGGATCCGACCGGTGCGGCCCGGTTGCTGGAGCCGATCGTCGAGGCGGAGCCCTCCAACACCGCCGTACGGCAACTGCTGGCCCGCGCGTACTTCGCCTCGGCGCAACTCGGCCGGGCGGAGGAGCAACTGCGGGTGCTGGTCGACCGCGACCCGAGCGACCACTACGCGCACCATGTGCTCGGCCGGACCCTGGAGCGGGTCGGGCGGGCCCCGGAGGCGTTGCGGCACCTGCGCATCGCGGCGGCGATGCACTCGGACAACGACGACTACCAGACCGCGCTGCGCCGGGTCGAGACCAAGGTGGGCGGATCACGCTGATTGGCGCTGCCTACGATGGGTGCGGTCCGGTCAGGAAAGGTGGCATGCGGTGACGAGGGGCGTGCGATGAAGCTCAAGCTCGACCTGCACGACATCTTCAACCGTGGGCACGACATCGACCGTGCGCTGCGCGGGATCATCGACGAGGCGGTGGCGAAGAAGGCCACCCTGGTCGAGATCATCCCCGGCAAGGGGTCGGGTCAGCTCAAGAAGCGGGTGCTGCGCTTTCTCGACCAGAAGGAGATCAAGCAGATCTACCACCGGGTGGAGAAGGACTCGAACAACTTCGGCCGCGTCTTTGTCCACTTCCGCTGGAAGTAACGTACCGGTGTAAGGAAGGGCCCCTTGTTAACGCTATGCGTTAACAAGGGGCCCTTCCTTACACCTCGGCTCAGTAGGAGTAGGTGTGGGCGACCGCGACCATCTCGGAGCTGTGCGAGCCGACCACCCCGACGCCGGCCGGACGCGGTTGGAAGCCGGGCAGTGCGGAGAGGCCGTCGCTGGCGTCCATCGCGCGCAGCGAGACCGGACCGCCCCGGGGCGAAAGCACCAGCTCGATCTCGATCCCGTCGGCCGGAGGAGCGTGGAAGACCAGCCCGAACGACCACGGCCCGCCGGTGTCGACCACGTCCACCGGTACGGTCCGGCCGGCCACCGTCGCCTGCGACACCCTCGCCGTCGACGCGGCAACGTGCAGGCTGGCGAGGCGTACCTGTCGTTGCGGGGTCAACCGTAGCCGAAGGGTGCGCTGGTCACCGCTGGTCTGGTCGGCGAGCACCGTCAGGGCCGGCGCGGGCAGGCTGGCGGTGGCCGCCGGACCGGCGAGCATCTCCTCGTCGCCGAGACCGGGAAAGTCGGCCCAGGTCGAGGTCGGTGAGTCGACGTACCGGGCTGTCCACGGCCGCGGGTCGGACTCGTGGCTGAGCCAGCGTGCCGTACCGGAGCTGGTGTCGAGGGCGTACATCAGGTGGGTGGGTACCGGGTGGGTGGCGTCGAACCGGTCGACCACCAACCCGGTCCCGGCGAGCGCCAGCGCCGCTGCCGCCGCCACCAGGGTCGGCAGCGCGTCGGTAGCGCGCCCCGCCCGACCCGTGCCGCCCGATCCCGGTCGTGGCGCGTCGGGCGGGGGATGGGCGAGGCCGAGCGCGGCTGACGCGGGATGGGGGAGGCCGAGCGTGGCTGGCGGGGGATGGGGGAGGCCGAGCGTGGCTGGCGCGGGATGCGGCGGGCCGGGTGCGGGTGGTGTGGGAGGGAGCGGATCGGGCGCGGGTGGCGCGGGATGGAGCAGGTCGAGCACGGGTAGCGCACCGAGCCCGAGCAGTACGGCGAAGAGCGCCGCGACCCCGCCCATCGCCATCCCCAGCGCGGGGAAGAGCAGCATCACCGTCGGCAGCAGGATGAGTACGCCGACCGCCGCGCCGCCGGTCGTCGCGACCACGCTCCACGGGTCGCCCGGCCGGAGCGCGAGCGCGACCAGGGAGCCGACCGCGCCGGCCAGTGCCGGCAGCGTCGCCAGGTACGCGCCGCCGGGCGTGAGTACGGCGAGCAGCACCCCGAGTACGGCCAGCCAACCGAGCCCACCGAAGGCCAGGGCATGCGCCCCGACCCGGCGTCGCAGGAGCGCGTACCAGCCGAGCAGTACGGTGGCGGCGAGCGCCAGCACCGCCAGTCGATACCACAGTGGACGGTACGGGTCGAGCAGTTCGGCGTAACCGGGGCGGATCGTGGTGACCGCCAGCCAGAACAGTTGGGCCAGCACCGGTGCGACCACGATCGGCAGCAGGGCCAAGCCGAACCCCGCACCCAGCCGTGACCACGACACCCCGCGCCGCCGCCGGGTCGACCAGCCGAGCAGCCCGACGGCGACAACCGCGAGCAGCGCCAGCGGCCAGGTCAGCCAGCCGGGATAGCGGACCAGGGCGCCCGGCACCGGGAAGTAGGTGGCGTCCCCGCTCGCCCGCAGGTCGGCCAGGTCGGTCGCGCCGAACTCCCGGGCCAGCGCCAGCGTGTTGGCGCCGTGCTGTTGCAGGCTGCCCCGGTCGACGTTGGCCGGGGTGTCGAGCGGGGTGTGGTAGATCGCGCTGCCGTCCAGGTAGGCCGAGTTGAGCCCGGTGAAGCCCCGGTCGAGGAAGGCGGTGAAGTCGGTGTCGTTGGGTAGCAGGCGGTAGACCTCGACCGCGAACGAGGTGCCGATGGCGTGCGGTGCGGCCCGGCCGAAGACGTCGACCAGGCCGGCGTTGTCCCGCGAGGTCTCGAACATGATCACCGGGCCGGTGCTGCCGCGTGCCTCCAGGTTGATCACCACGCCGCCCTCGGCCGCGAGCGGGTGGCCGGACGCGAACGCGGAGGCGCCGCAGAGGCACGCCTCCTCGGCGTCGGTGAGCACGAAGACGATGTCGTTGCGCGGGCGCTCACCGCTGCTCAGCGCGCGGGCCACCTCCAGGATGGCCGAGGTGCCGACCGCGTCGTCGTTGCCGCCCGGCCCGGACTGCACCGAGTCGTAGTGCGCGACCAGGAAGACCCGGCCGGTCGGGTCGGTCCCGGGCAGCCGGGCCACCACGTTGCGTACCCGGGCCAGGGTGGCGCCGGCCGCCGCGCCGCTGAGCTGCCCGGCCTCCTCGGCGACCGTGTCCTGCACCTCGGTCTCCAGGCCGAGGCCGCGCAGGGTGGTTTCCAGGTACGCGCGCACCCGCTCGTTGGCGGGGCTGCCGGCGACGTGCGTACCGGCGGCGACCACCCGTACGTGCTCGTCCGCGCGGCCGGCGCTGAACTGCCCCGGCGGGGCGTCGGCGGCGACCGGCTCGGGGGTACGGAGGTCGAGCAGTGCGGCGGTGCCGATCGCGACCAGCGTGACCAGTGCGGCCAGCGCCGCCAGACTCCGGCGGGGGGACCGGGTCGGCACGGGTGATGCGGGTTCGGGGGGTGACACGACGGATACGCCCACGGTTTCTCCTGGGGGAATGGGGTCTTCCTGGCGTCAATGGGGTGGTTCCTGGTTGTTGCGGCTTGTTGCCCGGATCCGGAGGGCCCGGCGCCGGGTACGGGGAAGGAAGGGGATCGGGTCGGGTGTGAGTTGGGTTACCGGTGCGTACGGTGGCCCTATCCTGCCCGTTGCCGAGGCTCGGTGGGTGACTGCCAGCCGGGCCCCGTTGTCGCATAGCGTGGGTGCATGACCGTGGTCCCTGACCCTGATCCGATCGACGTGCTGCGGGAGTTCGTCGACCGGGTGGTGCCGTACGACCCCGATCCGGCGGCTGTCCCGCTCGCCTCGGTCGAGGTCCGGCACCGCCGTGCCACCGAGCGCTTCGTGCTCACCCCGCACCTGGTCCGGGCGCTCGCCGGGGCGCTGGCCGGATACCGTGACCCGGGCGACCGGGGCCGCTGCGCGCAGTGCGGGAGCCGGCGGTTGGACGACAACCTGCACTGTCTCGACTGCGGCCGGCTGCACGGCGTGCTCGGCGAGGTGATCGCCGCTCGGGCCGTACGCGTCGCCTCGGCCGACGGCGCGGCGGACGGATACTCCGGGTGATCGGCCGACCGGCGCGGGGCGCCGCGTTCCCCGTGTTGTGTGGCAGCGTTGGGTGGTACAGGATCAGCAGGTTGATCGCGAAGGAGCGGGAAATCAGCATCGAGAAGCCCCAATCCCGGGCCGGGGGCCGGCGCCACGGAGTGCCGGCGTGACCGGCTCCTCCGTCGTGCCGCAGCGGGCCTACCCGCACGGCGGGCTCAGCCGTCACCCCAACCTCCCGGTGGGTGAGCGGCTGCGGGTCCTGCTGGTCGAGGACGACGAGGGCGACGCCTTCCTCGTCGGCGAACTGCTCGCGGAGACCCAGTCGGCGATCGAGCTGCTGGTGGCGACCAGCCTCAACCAGGCCCGGCAGCAGATCGGCGGGGTCGACTGCGTACTGCTCGACCTCGGCCTGCCCGACGCCGAGGGGCTGGACGGGCTGCGCCAGGTCCTCGCCATGTCCAGCGGGGCGGCGGTCTGCGTACTCACCGGCCGGCAGGACGAGCGGCTCGGCGTCGACGCGGTCGCCGAGGGCGCCCAGGACTACCTGGTCAAGGGACAGGTCGACGGGGTGCTGCTGTCCCGCGCGCTGCGGTACGCGGTCGAGCGCAAGCGGGCCGACGAGAACGCCCGCCGGCTCCGCGAGGTCGAGTTGCGCCAGGCGGAGTCGGCCCGGCTGGAACGGGGTCTGCTGCCACAGCCGCTGATGGACACCGACCAGGTGGTGGTGCACACCTTCTACCGCCCCGGTCGACACGCGGCGCTGATCGGCGGCGACTTTTTCGACGTGGTCCAGACCACCCCGGACCGGGTCGACCTGATCGTCGGTGACGTCTGCGGGCACGGCGTGGACGAGGCCGCGCTCGGCGTCGAGTTGCGGGTCGCCTGGCGGGCCCTGGTGCTCGCCCGGGTCCCCGACGACGAGGTGCTGCCCGCCCTGGAGCAGGTGCTGATGAGCGAGCGCCGGCTGCGGGAGATCTTCGCGACGGTGGCCACCGTACGGCTCGACCTGGCCGCCAACCGGGCCACCTTCCGGCTCGCCGGTCACCCGCCGCCGCTGTTGCTCTCCGGCGGCCGGGTCGCTCCGGTGCCGGTCCCCGGCGGGTTGCTGCTGGGCGTGCGCCCCCGGCCCCCGGTCGCGTTCGACCTGACGTTCGACAGCGAGGACTGGTCTCTGCTGCTGTACACCGACGGGTTGATCGAGGGGCGGGTCGGCGAGGGGCCGGACCGGCTGGACGTACCGGGGCTCGGCGGGTTGGTGAGCGATCCGAGGGCACGCGGCGTACCGCTGGCGGAACTGCCCGGCTGGCTGGTCAGCCGGGCCGAGGAACTCAACGGCGGGCCACTCTCCGACGACGTGGCGATGCTGCTGGTGAGCCGGGGTGGTGGTCGGTGATGAATGGTGAGCCGGAAATCGACCGGGAGCCGGGCTCGACGGCCCGGCGCCAGTTCGGCTGGAGCCTGCGCCGCCGGGTCACCGCGCTCTGCGTGGTGGTCGGCACGGTGCTCGGGCTGCTCGCGGTCGGCGAGGCGCTGGTCGCCAACGACAACCGCAGCCACCTGGACACGCTGCTGACCAAGACCGGGCCGCTGCGCACCGACGCGGAGTCGCTGCCGACCGCGCTGGTGAACCAGCAGACCGCCGTACGCGGCTACGCGGTCAGCGGCGACCGGGCGGACCTGGTGCCGTACAACGACGGGCTGGCGCAGGAGGGCGTCCTGATCGCCCGGATGGACACGCTCCTGCACGACCAGCCGGCGATCCGCCGGCAACTGCACCTGGTACGCGACCAGGCGGCCCAGTGGCGGGCGGACGTGGCCATCCCGATGATCGACGCCACCGCCAGTGGTGGCCCGAGCGCCGGCCAGGCGCTCATCACCGACCAGGGTCGGCGGCAGTTCGAGGAGTTGCGCGGCTCGACCGAGCGGTTGCAGGACCTGGTCCTGGACCTGCGCAACGAGGTTGCCGGCAAGGCCAGGAAGACCGGCAACACGCTGGTCTTCCTGCTGATCCTCGCCGCGGCCGTGGTGATCCTCGCCGGGGTGGCGCTGGTGGTCTCGCTGAACCGGGTGGTGATCGGGCCGGTGACCACCCTGGCCGAGCAGGTGCGCGCGGTCGCCGGGGGCGAGTACCAGCGCGAGATCATCCGGTCCGGCCCGCCGGAGCTGGCCCAGCTCGCCGGTGACGTGGACGCGATGCGCCAGCGGATCGCCGCCGACCTGGCCGAGGTACGTGAGGCGCGGACCCGGATCGAGTGGGTCAACAGCCAGCTCCAGAAGCAGGCGGAGGAACTGGTCCGCTCCAACCGCGACCTGGAGCAGTTCGCGTACGTCGCCTCGCACGACCTCCAGGAGCCGCTGCGCAAGGTGGCCAGCTTCTGCCAGTTGCTGCAACGCCGGTACGCCGGCCAGCTCGACGAGCGCGCCGACCAGTACATCGCGTTCGCGGTCGACGGCGCCCAGCGGATGCAGCGGCTGATCAACGACCTGCTGGCCTTCTCCCGGATCGGGCGGCTCACCACCGGTTTTGCCGAGGTGGACCTGAACCAGGTGATGGGCGAGGTGGCCCAGCAGACCGAGGCCGCCCGGGAGTACGCGAGCGGCGAGCTGACCTGGTCCGAGCTGCCGACCGTGCAGGGCGAGGAGGCGTTGCTGACCAACCTGCTGGTCAACCTGGTCAGCAACTCGCTGAAGTTCCGCCGGCCGGAGGTGCCGCCCCGGATCCGGATCTCGGCCCGCCGGGTCGGCGACGAGTGGGAGATCACCTGCGAGGACAACGGCATCGGGATCGAGCCGGAGTTCGTCGACAAGATCTTCGTGATCTTCCAGCGGCTGCACTCGAAGGACGCGTACCCGGGGACCGGCATCGGGTTGGCGATCGTGAAGAAGATCGTCGAGTACCACGGCGGACGGATCTGGGTCGATCTCGACGTCACCGAGGGGACCAGGATCCGGTTCACCCTGCCGGTGGGCATCGAACCGGACCCGCCGGCACTGGCCGCCACGCCGGCCGTGCCGGAGCAGCCGACCGGGCCGGACGGGCGTGAGCCGGAGCGGGTGGACGGGACGGGGCGCGACGCCGAGAGGGAATCCATCGGGTCGGACGACCCAACGACCGGTGGGCCGGACGGGCCGCAGACCGGTGGGACGAAGGAGATCGTGGCATGACGGCACCGCCGGACGGCAAGAGTCCGATCGAGGTACTCCTGGTCGAGGACGACCCCGGGGACGTACTCATGACCCAGGAGGCGTTCGAGGAACACAAGCTGCGCAACCGGCTGACCGTCGTGTCGGACGGCGCGGAGGCGCTGGCCTACCTGCGCCGCGAGGGCCAGTACGCGGACATCACGCTGCCGGACCTGATCCTGCTCGACCTCAACCTGCCCCGCCGGGACGGGCGGGAGGTGCTGCGCGAGATCAAGAACGACGAACAGCTCTGCCGGATCCCGGTGGTGGTGCTGACCACCTCCCAGGCGGACGAGGACATCCTGCGCAGCTACCAGTTGCACGCGAACGCGTACGTGACCAAGCCGGTCGACTTCGAGCGGTTCATCACGGTCGTACGCCAGATCGACGAGTTCTTCGTCAGCGTGGTGAAGCTCCCGCCGAGGGGGTGACGCGATGATCGACGAAGTGGGGTCGTTGATCCGTAACACCGCGGCAGAGGTCATCCTGCCGCTCTTCGGCCACCTGAACCGGGCCGACGTGACCGAGAAGGCTCCGGGGGAGTTGGTCACCGTCGCCGACCGGCGGGCCGAGCGGATCCTCGCCGAGGAACTGCCACCGCTGCTGCCCGGTTCCGTGGTGGTGGGCGAGGAGGGCGTCGCCGACGATCCCTCGCTGCTCGACCTCCTGCACGGTACGGCGCCGGTCTGGCTGGTCGACCCGCTCGACGGCACCAGCAACTTCGCCGCCGGCCGGGAGCCGTTCGCGGTGATGGTGGCACTGCTCGACGGCGGGGTGATCCGGGCGAGTTGGATCCTCGACCCGATCTCGGACGTGCTGCTGACCACCGAGGCCGGGCGGGGGACGTACCGGGACGGGGTGGCCGTGCGGCCCACGGTCGACGCCTCGCCGACCGCCCCGCGCGGCGCGGTGATGACGCGGTTCCTGCCACCGGCCTGGCGGGCCTCGGTCGAGGCGGGTGCCGACCGGCTCGGCGGGGTCCTTCCCGGCCAGCACTGTGCCGGCCGGGAGTACGCCGACATCCTCGCCGGGCACCAGCAGTTCGCGCTCTTCTGGCGCACCCTGCCCTGGGACCACGCCCCCGGGGTGCTGCTCCTGACCGAGGCGGGCGGGGTGGCGCGGCGGCTCGACGGAACGCCCTACCACCCGGCCGACGACCGGGACGGGCTGCTGGTCGCGATCGACGAACACACCTGGCACCGGGTCCGGGACACCCTCCTGCCCGGCATCGTCGGGGACGCTTCGCGTTAACCCGCGACACGGAGAGTGATGTCACATTTCGTTCACGCGATCCGGTCCACTGTGGTAGGGGCGCAGGGCCGACAGCGCCAGCCTGGTCCGGTAGTGTGACCCCCGGTCTCCCGCCCGGAGGCGCCGCATCCGGCGCCGGCGGTGGCCGCCGCCGAGGAGCTACCAGTAACGGGGGGTAGGCGGCCCGACGGAAGGAACGGCTTTCGTGCCTCGCAGGACGGCCAGTATCCGGCGCCGCGCGTCGGGAACGCTCGCGGCACTGCTCGCCGCCGTGGTGGTCGCCACCGGGACCCCGGCCGAGGCGGCTCCCGGCCCCCGCGCCCTCGGTCCCGGCGCCCTCGCGTTCGCCCCCAGCGGCCCCGGTGACGAGGGCGGCAGCAAGGCCCTGCGGGACACCTTCGAGGCCGTCTCGAAGGGACACATCGAGGCGAAGGCGAAACTCGACAACTCGGTCAAGCGCCAGGGTGAGCTCACCGCCGAGCTGACCAAGGTCGAGACCCGGCTGACCGAGCTGAACGCCGTCGTCGCGGAGGTGGCCGTCCAGTCCTACCGGCACGGCCGGCTCAGCGCCGTCGCCACCCTGCTCAACAGCGCCTCGCCGGAGGCGTTCCTGGACCGCGCCGCCGGCCTGGAGGTGATGGCCCAGCGTGACGACAAGCAGCTCCGGGCCCTCGCCGAGGCGCGCGAGGAGGCCACCCGGGCCAAGGCCGCGATCGACAACGAGGTACGTGAGCAGCAGAAGCAGCTCGCCGTGATCGCCAAGCGCAAGCAGGACGCCGAACGGGCGCTCGCCGCGGTCGGTGGCCAGTCCGCCGGGGGCTTTGTCAGCGCCAACTCGGCCTCGGCCAAGCCGGCGCCGAAGAACTCGGACGGATCGTGGCCCAAGGAGTCGTGCAACGTCGACGACCCGACCACCGGCGGTTGCATCACCCCGCGCACCCTGCACGCGATGAAGCAGGCCCAGGCCGCCGGCTTCAAGCGGCACGTCTCCTGCCACCGACCCAGCGGCGGCGGGGAGCACCCCAAGGGACGCGCCTGTGACTTCTCCTCGGCGACCAACGGGTTCGAGGACGCCGACGCCGTCGGCGGCGACCGGACGTACGGCAACAATCTTGCCGCGTACTACGTCAAGAACGCCGGCTCCCTCGGTGTGCTCTACGTGATCTGGTATCGCCAGATCTGGATGCCCGGCACCGGTTGGCGGTCGTACAACGGCGGCGGCAGTCCGGCCGGCGACCACACGAACCATGTTCATCTCTCGATGGTTTGACGCGCGGGCGGCCTCGGTCTGCGTACCATCCCAGCGATGGACACTTCACCCACGAACGGCCCGGGTACGACGAGCGGGCCCGTGACGAGCGATCTGACGACGAGCGAGCCCGTGACGCGCGAGCCCGTGACGCGCGAGCCCGTGACGCGGACGACCGTTACCGAGCCGGAACGGCGCGCACTGCCCAACGGGCTCGCCGCGACCCTGGTCTTCGTCGCCAGTGGCGCGGTGCTCGTACTTGAGACCGTGTCCCTGCGCCTGGTCGGCCCGTACCTCGGGGTCACCCTCCAGGTGACCAGCTCGGTGATCGGGGTGGCGCTCGGCGCCATCGCGTACGGTGCCTGGCTCGGCGGTTGGCTGGCCGACCGCCGCGACCCGCGTACGCTGCTCGCCCCGGCCCTGGTCCTCGCCGGCATCACCACCGCGATCACCCTGCCGGTGGTCCGGTACGCCGGTGAGGTGCTGCGCGGCGGGGCCACCGCCGGCATCCTGCTGCTCACCGCGCTGGCGGTCTTCCTGCCGGCCGCCCTGCTTGCCGCGGTCACCCCGCTGGTGGTGAAGTTGCAGCTCAGCGACTTGCGCCGGACCGGGCAGGTGGTCGGGCGACTGTCCAGCATCGGCACCCTCGGCGGCATCACCGCCACCCTCGGCACCGGCTTCGTGCTGGTCGCCGCCCTGCCGAGCACGGTCATCATGATCGGGCTGGCGTTGCTGCTCGGGCTGACCGGCCTCTGGCTCGGTTACTACCTGTGGCGGCAGGAGCGGACCTCGGTGCCCGGCCGACCCGGCATCAAGGCGGCGGTGGCGGTCCTCGGGCTGCTCGCGGCGGGACTCGCCACGATCGTGCCGAATCCGTGCGACGTGGAGACCGCGTACCACTGCGCCCGGGTGGAGGCCGACGCGCAGAACCCGGACGGCCGGCTGCTGGTGCTCAACTCGGCCTGGCACTCGTACGTCGACCTCTCCGACCCGACCCACCTGGAGTTCGCCTACACCCAGTGGATCGGCGCGGTCGCCGACGTGATGGCCCCGGCCGGTCAGCGGCTGGACGCGGTGCACCTCGGCGGCGGCGGCTTCACCGTTCCGACGTACCTGAGCGCCACCCGGCCCGGCACGGTGAACACCGTGTTCGAGATCGACGGCGGGCTGGTCGAGCTGGGCCGCCGCGAGCTGGGCATCACGCCCGGCCCGGGGCTGCGCCCGGTGGTCGGCGACGCCCGGATGCTCGTCGGCGACCTGCCCGACAACAGCGCCGACCTGGTGGTCGGGGACGCCTTCGGCCACCTCGTGGTCCCCTGGCACCTGGCCACCCGGGAGATGGCGGCCGACATCAGGCGGGTGGTCCGCCCCGGCGGCCTCTACGTGCAGAACGTGATCGACTATCCGCCGCTGCGGTTCATCCGCGCCGAGGTGGCCACCGTACGGGCCGAGTTCGAGCACGTCGCGCTGGTCGCGCCGCCGGCCGCGATCAGCGGTGCCCGGGGCGCCAACTTCCTCATCGTCGCGGCCGACACACCCCTGCCGCTCGACACCCTGCGTTACCGACTGGGCGAGAGTGTGGAGCCGGTCCTGGTGCTCGACGGGGCGGACCTGGACGAGTTCGTCGACGACGCGATGGTGCTCACCGACGAGTACGCACCGGTCGACCAGCTTCTCGCCACCGCCTGAGAGCCTGGACCGGCGGCACCGCGCCGGACAGTTGTTCATCTTTCGGTCAACCACTGACCGCCTGACCGTCGTCCGTCGGCGTTTGGATCGGGGTCCATCCCGAACATGTCAGGAGACCCCCGGTGCGACGTACCCTTTCCATCCTCGGCCTGGCCGGCGTCCTGCTGACGGCGGTGGTGGCGATCCCGACCTCGTCGTTCGCCGCACGCGACAGCGACGGGCCGGACGAGCGGCACGCGGAGAAGTCCCGCGCGGCGTCGAAGCCGCTGGTCATCGCACACCGTGGCGCGAGCGGCTACCGGCCCGAACACACCCTGGAGTCGTACCGGTTGGCGATCCGGATGGGCGTCGACTTCATCGAGCCCGACCTGGTCTCGACCAAGGACCGGGTGCTGGTCGCCCGGCACGAGAACGAGATCTCCGGCACCACCAACGTGGCCGACCACCCGGAGTTCGCCGGCCGCCGGGTCACCAAGACCATCGACGGGGTGGCGGTGACCGGCTGGTTCACCGAGGACTTCACCCTGGCCGAGCTGAAGACGCTGCGGGCCAAGGAGCGGCTGCCGCAGGTCCGCCCGACCAACACCGCCTTCGACGGCACCCTGGAGATTCCCACCCTCCAGGAGGTCATCGACCTGGCCAAGTCGGAGAGCCGGCGGCTGGACCGGACGATCGGCATCTACCCGGAGACCAAGCACCCGACCTACTTCCAGTCGATCGGGCTCGCCCTGGAGGAGCCGCTGGTCCAGGTGCTCAAGCGCAACGGCCTGACCAGCCGCAAGGACGCGGTGTTCATCCAGTCCTTCGAGACCGCGAACCTGCGCAAGCTGAGCAAGATGACCGACGTACGGCTGGCTCAGCTCCTCGACGCCACCGGACGCCCGTACGACTTCACCGTCGCCGGTGACGCCCGTACCTACCAGGATCTGGTCAAGCCGGAGAACCTGAAGTGGATCAGCACGTACGCGGACGGGATCGGCGCCACCAAGAACCTGCTCGTTCCCCGGGACGCCAGCGGCAAGCTGCTCGCCCCGACCAACGTCGTACGTGACGCCCACCGGGTCGGCCTGGACGTGCACGCCTGGACCTTCCGGGCCGAGAACCAGTTCCTCCCGACCGACTTCCGGATCGGCGCCGACCCGAACGCGCGCGGCGACATCACCGCCGAGTACGAGCTCTTCTTCAGCCTCGGCCTCGACGGCGTCTTCAGCGACCACCCCGACACCGCCGTAGCCGCCCGCGCCGCCCAGCGCTGACGCGTAAGGAAGGGCCCCTTATTAACGCTATGCGTTAATAAGGGGCCCTTCCTTACTCAGAAGTGGAGGAGGAGTTCGGGGAAGGTCGACAGGGTCAGCACGAGCTTGTCCGCCGGGTCGATCTCGGCCCGCTCCAACGCCCACGGGTACGGGTCCGGGATGTAGACCGCGTTCATTCCCGCCGATCGGGCGGGCAGGATGTCGGACTTCGGGGAGTTGCCGATCATCCAGGTGATGGACAGGTCCAACCCCTGCTCGGTCGCCAGGTGCCGGTAGACCGCGACGTCCTTCTCCGGCACGATGTGCGTGCTGCCGAAGTGGTGTCCCAACCCGGACGCGTCGATCTTGCGCTGCTGCTCCTCGGTGTCGCCCTTGGTGAGCAGCAGCAACCGGTGCCGCCGGCCGAGTTCGGCGAGGGTGTCGGCCACCCCGGGCACGAGTTCCACCCGCCGTTGCACCAGCGCCACCGCCAACTCCTCGATCCGCTGCCGCTCCGCCTCGGTGGCCGGTCGCTCACGGAGCCGGGAGAGGCAGTCGGCCAGGCTGCGTAGGAAGATCGCGCTGCCGTACCCGTGGGTGACCACGTTCGCCCGCTCGATGTCGTTGAGGATCAGGCGGATCTCGCCATGGTCCAGCGTCGGGTGCGCCACCCATTCGAGAAAATCGTCGATCACCCGCTCGAACAACGCGTTGTTCTCCCAGAGCGTGTCGTCCGCATCGAAGATCAACACTTGTCCGTCACGCCGGTCACTCATCGTCCCGAGCTGTTCCACGATCTCTCCCCGTTCTCGTCCCGGGGCGACCCTATCGGGGCGGTCCGGCGGGAGCGAGCAATTACTACGCCGTCGGGCCATAGACCGATCGACGACGCTCGGGTAGCTTCCGCAGCCAGGACCGATGACGGGAGAACCGCCGTGGGGACGTACGCGGTCGTGACCAAGGCGCCGTTGGCGCGGGTACGCGAGGCGGTGGGCGCGGGCAGGGTCGGCGGGTTCGTGGCACCCGACCCGCTCGGCACGATCGTGCTCTTCGACCCGCCGAGAGGAATGAGGTCCAGCAGTCGACGCCTGGCCGGACCCGCCGCCGCGCTGGTCCGGCGGACCGGCGAGCCGGCCTGGATGCTGCTGGCGAACGAGGCGCTGGCAGAGGCGATGCTGCTGGCGCCGACCGGTGGTCCGTGGAGCCTGCAATGGGCGGCGGACTGGCAACCCTCGGAGGACCCGGCCGAGTATCTTACCGACCGGAAGGCGTGGGACACGTACTGCGAGGAGATAGCCGCCGCGTACGGCCAGCCGGAACACGGGACCGACCTGGCGCTGATCCGTAACGACCCGGTGCCGGGCCGTCCCCGGCCGCTCGTCGCCGACCTGCTGCGCCAGGTGTGCCGGGTGTTCGGGCTGCCGGACGTCGCGGTCGGGCGTTCCCTGCTCGTCGGCGACGATCCGGGACTCCACGAGGCCGAACGGTTCGACGTGACCACCCGGGGCGTGCTCGGCCGGCTGATGGCCCAGTCCTACTGATGGCCGGGCCGAGGCAGGAGCCGGTGGTGGTCCGGCCGACCGGCGACCCGGTCGCGGGATTCGGGGCGGCCGGGGTCACCGGCCCGATCGGTCCGATCGACGCGATCCGGGCCACCGTGCACCGCCTGGTTCTGCTCACCGACCGCGTCCCGGCCGTCGCGGGCGAGACCGACGGCTGGACCCGCATCGAGAGCATCGCTACTGTCAGCACCGCTATCGACAGCACCGCCACCGATACCGACACCGGGAGCGGCTTGCGCGGGCTTGGTGTCGCCGCCCGGGTTCCCGCCTGCCGGCTGGGGTTCGACGAGGACGGGCTCTGGCTGGTCGCGTACGGGCCGGACGGTTCGGTGGTCGGCCCGATCGGTGCCGATGCCACCGAGGCCGACGCGGCGTCGGCCGTCGCCGTCTTCGGGCTGCCCGACGGGGCGCCACTCCTGCTCCGCGCGTTGACCAGCGTTTCGACCGGCTACGACGGCCCGGCCAGGATCGCCGACGCCTGCCGTTGCCTGGGGCTGCCGTTGGAACTGCTGACCCCGGCCGGGCCCGGACCCGACACCGTGGTCGGTGCGCCGCCGGCCCGACCGGAGGTCGGCGTGGTCCTGGTGTACGCCCCGGCGGTGGTCGCCGCAGCCGAGGCGCCGCTGACCCGGCAGTCGGCCTGGACGGTGCCGGTCGACCCACTGCGCTGCGTGCAGCTCTGGGACGGCCGGGGTCCCCGGGCGAACCTGCCGGTCGCCGCCCAGGTGCTGGCCGACCGGCGGTGGCCGACGCTGGCCTACTGGTGGTCGGAGCGGACCGCGGGTTTTGTGCTGACCAGACGCAACCGGATCGCCGGGGCACACGAGTGGGGCGGTGGTGCGCCGGCCACCGCCGAGGCGACGGCCCGGGCCGGTCGGCAACTGGCCGAGGTGTTCGGCGTACCGGAGCGGGCGTTGACCGTGGTCGGGCTGTTGCGCCGGACCGACCTGCCGCCGGGCGAGGCGCTCACCGAGTTGGGGCGCCTGTTGGACGTACCGGTGGAGACGGTCGGTCGGAGCGCGGCGGAGCTGACAGAGTGGGCCGAGTCGGTGCCGGGGGCGATCCGGACCGAGCGGCTGAGCTTTGTCGGCGCGGTGGTGCATTCCGTACGCGAGCATCCGATGCGCCCGCCCCGGGAGGATCTCTACCACGTCCGCCCGAGGTGGCAGCGCCTGCTCAGCGGGTTGACCCTGCTGGCGGTCGCGCCGATCACGGCGCTCGCCGGGGTGAGCTGGTTGCACGGCGAGACGAGCGGATGGTGGGTGCTGCTCGGAGTGGTGCTCTGCGGGGACATGGCGTGGGGCGTACGTCCCGGTCGGCGCAGCCGGATGCGGGTCAGCCGGGGCACGAACCCGATCGACGGCGCCCGCTGACGTTCGGTCCGCCCAGCCGCCGTCCCGCCGCCCTGCCGCCGCCCAGCCGCTCGGCCGTGCCGTGTCGACATTCCGGAAAGTTGATCTACCCCAATTGATCAAGTGCGCGTAACGTCCTCGACTGCCGCAAGTTGATCGACACTTGGGAGTTTATCCATGGCATTGCGCCCGCGCGGGATCAGGCTCGCCGCCCTGATCTCCACCCTCCTGGCCGTGACCGGAGCCACGCCCGCCACGGCGGCCGCCCGCTCGTCCCCCGACCCCGGTACGGGTTCGGCTACCGGTGCGCCGGCCGGCGCGAGCCCGGTCAGCACGCCGCCCGGAACCCACACGGTCACCCTGATCACCGGTGACGTGGTCACCACCAGGCAGAACGGCACCGGGGCCGGCGGCACCGTCCAGGTACGGCGCCCGGACGGCACTCCCTCGCGGGCGCGGATCGTCGAGTCCGGCGACAGCCTCTACGTGTACCCCGAGGCGGTGCTGCCGTTCGTCGCCGCGAAGACACTCGACCGGCGGCTGTTCGACATCACCTCGCTGGTCGCCGACGGGTACGACGACGCGCACACCGCCACGTTGCCGCTGATCGTCGAGTACACCGATGCCGGGCAGGGGCTGCGGGGCGCCGCCACACCACCCGGTGCCGTCCGGAGCCGGGCGCTCACCAGCATCCAGGGCGCGGCGGTCAGCACCGAACGGGGACGGGCCGCCGACTTCTGGGCCGCCGTCACGTCGAGCTCGTCCGACCCCTCGACCCGCTCGAAGTCCACCCAGGACGGTACGCCGAGCTTCGGCGCCGGGATCGGCAAGAACGGTACGCCGAGCTTCGGCGCCGGAATCGAGAAGATCTGGCTCGACGGTCGGGTCTTCCCCGACCTGGCCGAGAGCACCGCGCAGATCGGCGCACCCGAGGTCTGGGCCGGCGGCGACACCGGCGAGGGCGTACGCGTGGCCGTGCTGGACACCGGGATCGACGCCAGCCACCCGGACCTGACCGACCGGATCGCCGAGTCGGCCGTCTTCGTACCGGACGAGGAGATTGTCGACCGGAGAGGACACGGCACCCACGTCGCCTCCACCATCGCCGGCACCGGCGCCGCCTCCGGCGGCCGGGAGAAGGGGGTCGCCCCCGGCGCCCAACTCGCCGTCGGCAAGGTGCTCAGCGACCAGGGCTACGGGCTCGACTCGTGGGTGCTCGCCGGCATGGAGTGGGCCGCCCGCGACGCCGACGCCGCCATCGTCAACATGAGCCTCGGCTCGGACCAGCCCAGCGACGGCTCGGACCCGATCAGCCAGGCCGTCAACTCGCTCAGCGCCGAGACCGGCGCGCTCTTCGTGGTCGCCGCCGGCAACTTCGGCGCCCCCTCCACCGTCAGCGCGCCCGGCGCCGCCGACGCGGCCCTGACCGTCGGCGCGGTGGACGGCAACGACGAACTCGCCTACTTCTCCAGCCAGGGGCCGCGACTCGCGGACGAGGCGCTCAAGCCCGAACTGACCGCACCCGGCGTCGCCATCCTCGCGGCGCACTCCCGCTACGCGGCCGGGGACGAGGGTTACTACCAGACCATGGACGGCACCTCGATGGCCACCCCGCACGTGGCCGGCGCCGCCGCGCTGCTCGCCGCCGAACACCCCGGGTGGACCGGCCAGCAACTCAAGGACGCGCTGGTCAGCACGACCAAGGCCACCCCACGGTACGACGCCTACCAGGGCGGCACCGGTCGGCTGGACGTCGCCGCCGCCGTACGGGCGCCGATCGTGGCCACCGGCACCGCGTACACCGGGGTCGCCCTCGACCCAAGGCCCGCGACCGCGAACCGTGCGACCAGCATGGCCGCCGGCCCGGTGTCACGTCCGGTGACCTACACCAACACCACCGGCCAGCCGATCACGCTCGACCTGGCGCTGGACGCCGCGAGCGCGCCGACCGGGCTGTTCGCCCTCTCCACGAACCGGGTCACCGTGCCGGGCAACGGCACCGCGACCGTCACCCTGACCGTGGACCCGAGCCGGGCCAGCCCCGGCGCCCGGTACACCGGCCAGGTCGTGGCGAGCGGTGCCGGCACCGTCCTGGCCCGGACCGCGATCGGGGTCGGCACCGTCACCCCCTACCACCGGCTGACCCTGCGTCTGACCGGCCGCGACGGACAGCCTCTCGGCGGCTTCGTGGAACTCATGCGGTCGGGCAGCTTCGGACCGGACTTCGTCTGGGTCGACGGTGAGACCAGCATGCTCCTCCCCGAGGACGTCTACTCGGCGATGTCCTTCGTCGACGTCCCGGGCAGCCACGGGACGAACTCGCTCGGCCTGGCCCTGATCGGCGACCCCGACATCGACCTGCGTCGGGACACCACGGTCGCGCTGGACGCGTCCAAGGTCCGTCAGGTGCAGTCGACGGTGCCCCGCTCGACCGGCGACACGTACGCCCGACTCGACTACCACCGCACCATGGGCGGCGGACTCTGGCGTTCGTTTGTCGACGCGGGCGTCTACTACGACAGCTTCTGGGCCGTGCCCAGCAGCGACAAGGTCACCCACGGCGACTTCTACCTCAGCGCCCGCTGGCGGAAGGAGCAGCCGGTGCTGAGCGTCGCGAGCAGCAGGGACGACTTCGACGACCTGGTCCGCCAGCAGGGCACCACCCAGTTGCCGAAGGGCAGGTGGGACCTGACGGCGGTCTACGCCGGCAACGGCGCCGCCGCCGACTACGCCAAGGTCGACGCCCGGGGCAAAATCGCCGTGGTACGGCGCAACGACGACGTCACCGACCGGGCGCAGGCCGCCGCCGCGACCTCGGCCGGGGCAAAACTGCTGCTGGTGGTGAGCGACCAGCCGTGGCGGGACGTCCGCAACTACGGCGTCGACTTCTTCACCCCCACGCCGATCGAGGTGGCACTGCTCTCGAAGGACGCGGGCCTGGCCCTGGTCGACCAGATCAGGCGCGGCCCGACGAAGCTCACCGTGACCTCCCAACCGGCCGCCGACTACCTCTACGACCTGGTCCAGACGCACCACAACACGATTCCGCGCGAGTTGACCCGGCGGGAGACCGAGCGGACCCTGGCCCGGATCGACGTCAACTTCAACCTGCCGGCCGGTGCCACCCGGGGTGGCGAGTTCCGGTTCGACTGGCCGTCCTACAACGACTGGGGCATCGGGCTCACCAGCAACCGCCCGCTGGCACCCGTACGCACCGACTGGGTCTCCACGGGTGAGCTGTACAAGTGGGGACAGGAGGCGTACGTCGAGGGCGGCACCTACCAGATCGACGAGCGGATCAGTTACCAGCCGGGCAGTTTGGGCCACGAGCGGTTCTTCACCCCGATCGAGCGCCCGTACCTGAACAACAACTTCCGGCCGCCGTTCCGTAACGGCCAGACCTTCAACCTGGACATCCCCGGCGCCGGCGGGGACGACCACGTGGGCATGGTGCTGAACGCCTCGGCCCAGACCAACACGCTCTACCAGGGCGGCACCCAGCTCGGGCAGGGCACCGGCACCCGGGTCACCGGGACCGCGCCGAGTGCGAAGACACTGCCGTACCGGCTGAACGTGAAGACCAGCCAGGACCCGACGGCCGGGCCGTACTCGACCCGTACCGAGACCGACTGGACCTTCCGCTCGAAGGCTCCCACCGGCGAGGGGAACGCGGTACTCCCGCTGCTCCAGCTCGACTACAAGGTTGACACCGACGCCGCCGGGACCACGAAGGCAAAAACCGAACTGACCCTGGCCGCCGCGCACCTGCCGGACGCCACCGACTGTGGCCGGATCGACTCGGTCGGGCTGGACATCTCGTACGACGACGGCGCCCACTGGCAGCGTCAGTCCCTGGACCGGGCCAAGGACGGCCAGTGGAAGGCGAACCTACGGGCCCCGAAGGGCGCCCGCTTCGTCTCCATCCGCGCCACCGCCCGCGACACCACCGGCAACTCGGTAACCCAAACCATCACCCGCGCCTTCGGCCTGCGGTGAAAGGAAGGGCCCCTTATTAACGCATAGCGTTAATAAGGGGCCCTTCCTTTCACCCGAGGCGCTCCGCGAGCAGGGAGAGGAGCGCCTCGGCCTGGGCCCGTTGAAAGGCCCGTACGGTCGGCAGTCCCGGGGCGGACGGTTGCCGGCAGATGTCGACGAAATACCCGGCGAAGCCCGCCAGTACGGCGGTCAGGTCGGCCGGATCGACGCCGGTACGCCCGGCAAGCTCCACCAACAGCCGATCGGCCCGCGCACCGTCACCACCGTCGAGCAGGCGTACGTTGACCAGCAGCAGGAGCGTGTCCAACCAGGCCGGACCGGTGCACGCCCACGCCCAGTCGACCAGGACCACCCCATCGGCAGCTCGCCCGTCGGCCGTGAGCAGCAGGTTGTCCGTACGGATGTCGAGGTGGACCAGGGTCTCACCGGCCAGCGCCGTCATCGCCCGCGGAGCGAGTGCGCGAAGTTCGTCCAGCCGCTCGGCGGCCCACGGGGCCAGGTCGGCGGGTGGGTCGGCGGCCACCCGCTGCCAGCCGTCGAAGTTCTGGCGCAACGTCTGCGCCGCCGTGGGCAGATCGGACAGCGGCGACGGGGTGAGCCGCTCGGCGAGCATCCGCAGGGTGGCGAGCACCCGTTCCAGCTCGTCGTCGTCCCAGGGCGTACGTGGCGGCCGGCCCTCGATGTCCTCCAGCACCAGCGCCACCCAGTCCCCGTCGTCGTACGAGCCGAGCAGGCGCGGCGCCGGCACGTGCGACGGCAGCGCGGCGGTCACCCGGGCCTCGTGGCGGTGCATCTGCGGCGTACGCGGGTTCTGCGCGCTGCTCACCGCCTTGACGAAGGCACGTCGACCGTCGACGGTGCGCACCCGGTCGGCGGTGCTGGGCGAGTAGCCCCCGGTCTGGGAGTAAGCCCCCACGACCGACCCGCCGATGATCTCCTCCACCGCCGAGCGGACCCGCCCGGGGAGGTCGGTCCATCGAATTCGTACGCCGGCAGAAGTCGCCATGCCGGGATGGTGCCACGCCCGGCACCCCATGGTCTTCCCCGTTCTCATGAGTCGACGGGTCAAGGAAAGGCCCCGGAACGCGAACCGCGTTCCGGGGCCTTGTACGCCGCGACTCAGTCGTTCAGGCCGCAGTCATCGCCCGGCGTGGGCATGCACGCCAGCTTCTTGTAGTCGGCGGGAGCGGTGACGTCCAGCTTCGCCAGGTTGTCCGCGTTCCGGGGCAACCACTCGTAATTGCTGGTGGTGATACCCGTGAAGACCTTGCTGATTACCCGGACCGGCAGGTAGGACTCACTGTCGACCCAGATCTCCATGGACTCCTCCCGCGCCTTCGCCTTGTCCATGGCGCTCTCCGGGCCGCCGAGCCACTGCAGGTGCACGGTCGCCTTGCCGTCTACCGACTCCTTGCCGATGAGCTTCAGCTTCCCGTTGTCCAGCGCGGCCTTGAGCTCGGTCGGGTTGAGCTGGGGCGGCAGCGACTGGATGTTGGTGCTGTCCACGGCGGTGAGCTTTGAGACCTCGAAGGTCCACCACTTCTTCTTGAGGTGGTCGAACTGGGCGCCCGCAGAGCCGTTCACCGTGGTGGTGTAGTCATTCTTGTCGCCGAAGAAGAGCACCATGTCCTGCCGCGTCCGGTCGGACTTCGGGTCACCCCAGTATTCGATGGTGCTGGCCGGCTTGCCGTCGCGGCCCTCGTGCGAGGCGCGCTCGTGCTGGACGTAGTTGGAGAGGTCGCCCAGGGCGGCGCCGGCCCGCTCGGCGACGAAGCTGACGGTGAGCATCTCCGGGGCGGCGCTGGTGCCGGTGCCGCCCGCGTTGGTGCTCGGGGTCGAGGTGTCCGGGCTGAGCGTCAGCGAGGCGGCCAGCGCGACGGCGGCGACCACCGGCACGGCACCGGCGATGCGCAGGCCCCAGGTGCGGCGGTTGTTCTTACGGTGCAGGGTCTCGGTGAGACCCGACGGTGCGGTCATTGCGTACGTCTCCTCGTGTAGCCGGTTGGCCAGCAGTTGACCTAGCTGTTCTTCGTCGAGAGCGGTCATTGGAAAACCCTCACTTCCTGGTGTTCGTTGATGTCCCCGAGCAGTTCCCGAAGCCGGGAGAGGGCACGTGAGGTGTACGACTTGACCGTTCCGGTCGAGCAGCCGACCAGTTCGGCCGTCTGTTCGACGGAGAGGTCCTCGAAGTAGCGGAGCACGATCACCTGACGTTGGCGGATCGGCAGTTTCGCCACCGCGTCGGTCACCATCCGCCGGTCACCGATCCCGTCCAATCCGGGATCGCTGGCGCGGAAGACGTCCGTGTCCTCGGGGAGGACCGTCTCCCGGGGCCGCCGCAGCAGCGCCCTGATCCGGTCACGGGACAGGTTGACCAAAACGTGCCGAACGTACGCCTCGGGTGCGTCGCGGGCCTTGGACCAGCGGCGCATCGTGCGGAGCAGGGCGGTCTGCAGCAGGTCCTCGGCATGCCCACGGTCTCCCGTAAGCAGGTACGCGAGGCGCAGGAGCGCTGCCGACTTCTGCTCCACGAACGTGTCGAAGCTCGGATCAACTCTCACGCAGCTAAGAACTCCACCCGTCTACGCCGGGTTGCCACGCACGAACCAGCCACACGAGGTCTTCATGAGATCCAAATATCACCTTTGTCTAGTTTGCGACACTCTGCTGCGAATCGCTGAATCGGGTCTCTGTCGGCCACTCTGGGAACTGTCGACATTGTCGGTGAGACCCGGCGAATGACCCTCTGGTTGCGACCCGATATCGAAACCTTCCGTGCTCGACCACACGCTCACCAGGTGAACCAGGCATCCGCCAGCTTTCATTCGTACAAAGTACGGTTGAGATCTCGTTCGTTGAGGTGTTATTGAATCCATCAGCTTCATCTCGGCGAAAGCTTCCGGCCTTCCAATTTTTGGCGGTACCGCACCTACCAGGCAAAGAGGGTAGCGCGGCCGTGATCCGACAACTGCTGGGTGGCGCCCGGCTTGGTTCATGATGGGAGGTGTGGTTGTAGCGAACTGTTGGCAGTCTGTCTCGGCCGGAAGTCCAAATTCCCATAGCCGATCATCTGGCTTCAATCGACCGGTATTTACAATGCCGTCCTGCCGTAAGAGAATATCCTGTTCGTGATCACTTTTGCGGGGAGGGGTTAATGTCCGAGGGAGACTTCCGGCAGCTGCTTGAAGTAATGCCAAGAATTGCGGAGGCGGTGAAAGATCTTCCGGATGGATTACAAGAAAGGGCTTTTGATGAACTGATCAACATGTTCAAGGGGGTGCCGACTCCGCGGATGGCCTCCGCAGAGATGTTGTCTGTCGCGCGGCAACCAGCCGAAGAAGGAGGTGTTAGCGGAACCGAGGATGAGTCGTATGAAGAACTTTCCGCGACTGGGGGTCAGTCGCGGAGGACAAAGAAGGCCGGGACGCCACGGAAGGTGACTGGGCGGCGCTCGTGGTCCCCCGTCCGTGACATAGACTTCCGGCCTCCGGATAAACAAGCGTTCCGTGATCTTGTAGCCGAAAAAGAACCGACAACGAATTTCCAGAAAAATCTACTTGCAATCTATTGGCTAGAGCAAGTATATGAACTATCCGAAATCACGGTAGGTCATGTCGTTGCTGCCTATAAGGAGTGCAATTGGCGGGAGATGGCCCAGGCTGACAAGCAGCTTCGCAACACGGCGAGCGAAACGCAATGGATCGATACGGGCAGCATGAAGGCGATCAAAACTACCCCCAGGGGCCGAAACACCGTCGAACATGACATGCCACTACCCGGCAAGGTCAAGAAGTGACGCTTGATGCGACGACTGCCCTGGCGCATCTGCCGCCGGGACTTCGCAGCGAACTGGTCGAGGAGTTCCGCAAGATTACCCGTAACTATCGGGAGCGTCGGTGGGAAGCGACTGAGCTGGACGGCGGGCGTTTTTCTGAAGTCGCGTACACCATCCTGCACGGCTATCTGAACGGGGGAAACTATGCCCAGGTGGCCAGCAAGCCCGCGAAGTTTGATCAAGCCTGCAGGCAGCTAGAGTCGGCAAGCGGTGCCCAATACCCAAAGTCGGCCCGAGTGAGCATCCCACGGGTTCTTGTGGCGCTTTACGACATCCGTAACAATCGGGGTGTATCGCATGTGGGTGCCGAGGTTAGTGCTAATCACATGGATTCCGAGTATGTGCTGCACGCCTCACAGTGGGTCATGGCGGAGTTTGTGCGGATCTTCCATGGCACGGATCTTCAAACCGCGACGAGCGTTGTCGATGCTCTCGTTGAACGGACTGTGCCGCTGATTTGGGAGGTTGGCGATGTAAAACGCGTGCTCGATCCGGCCATGAAGCTTGCTGACGCAACTCTCCTGCTGTTGCATTCGTCCACATCGCCACTGACCGACACAACCTTGGCAAAGTACCTCGAACAGGACCGGCTCCCTAACTACAAGCGAGTACTGAGGCGGCTCCATGTCGACCGGCTTGTGGACTACAACGAGACGGCCGGGATTGTGACCCTTTCCCCGTTGGGCACCAAGGGCGTGGAGGAACGCATTTTGCCCCGCCAGGTCTTGTAGGGGTGTGCGGCGGTTCCTCGGCGTACCACAAGGCGCGGCGAGGACCGCTGCACGCGCGATCTCCCTGCGCGAGCGGGAACTCTTACCACTCGGGGGCGTGTGGAGTTAGTTTGACCTGCAGGAGTTTCACTCGGCGACGCTGCTGAAGCCGTATCTGTGGCCGTTATGGCTGCCCCTGCTGCCACGGCGAGCTACTTCGAGGAGTGGTCGGTGACGTATGTGCCTCGGCCGGGTTGGCCGATGATGAGGTCGCGCTCGTGAAGCAGTGACAGTGCTCGGTACGCGGTGCCCATGCTGACGCCGTACTGGTCGGCGAGCTTCCGGGTGGAGGGAAGCTTGTCGCCGGGTTTGAGTTCGCCGCTTTTGATCTTTTCAGTGATCTCGGCGGCCATGATCCTGAATGGTGGCTGTGCTGTTGGCATGAGGTGTCTCCGGGTTGGTTCGGCACCTCCGATCATGCCCCACCTGCTCTAGTAACTGCAATAGCTCAGGAAACTCGCTACGGCCTAGACTGTTCCTAGTTACTAAGGTAGGTTTGGCCCGTCCGTCACCGGGATGGTTCGGCAAATCATCGGCGGGGCGGGTAGTGCCGGGATGGGGGCACCCGGAAGTTTGCCCTCGTCCCGGTCCCGTTGGCGGCCCGGTCCGGACTTCCCCCGTTGCTCGGGCCGGGTCGCCTTCCAGTCCTGGCGAGAGGTGGTTGGCACGTGCGCAGACTGTTGAGGTTTCTCATGCCGTGGCGGCGGTCCGGGGCGGTTCCGGTCGGTCCGGTCGCCGCGACGCGGCATCGGTCCGGCAACCAGGCGAGCGGCTACTACCGGGCGGCGACGTACCCGCCGTTGAGTGAGGGGCAGGTGCGGGACCGGCAGTTTCCGAGCAGCCGTCGTGGCCTCGACCCCGAGGAGGTTCGTCACTTCCTGCACCGGGTCGCCAACGAACTGAGCGCCCTGCACGGCGAGTTGGACCGCACACAGAACGAGAACGTACGGATCAAGAATCAACTGCGTGCCTGGCAGTCGCAGTTCGCGCCGAGGGCACGCGTGTGACCAGCACGGATGGGCGCCTGGGTCGCTACGTCATCCATCTTCCCGTCACCGCCGTCGACCTGACCGGGGCGCTCGCGCTCGGCCGGGTCCTGGCCCGGTCGGTCGGCTGGCTGACCCAGATCGACGCGAACGGCACCGAACTCTCCGAAGAGGACAACCAGAACGTACGGCACCAGCTCTTCTGTGATCGCCGGCTCGACGGCTCGTCCCGTCGCTGCGGGCGGGCGGCCGGGCACGGTGGTGGTTGCGGATGAGCGAGGCACCGTGCGTCGACTCCACCGAACACGGCCGGCTCCGCGCCCAGCTCGTACTCACGGTGGCCAACCGGGAGACCGGTGCGGTCGCCTCGGTCAGCGTCGTGCCGGGGTTGGTGCAACCGACGCGGTCCCCGTACGGTGGCTGGCTGTTGCCCTTGTTTCCGCTGGTCAGCGAGCTGGCCGCGCGGACCGGGACGGCCGTGGCGAGTCTGCGTGAGGTGGATCGGCCGAGTCGGCCGCTCGACGCCGACGGCGAGCTGAGCCCGCACCTGCCCCGGGCCTGGCAGCCCGACCTGCCCGAGCCGGAGCGGCACGCGCTGGAGGCGACCGCGCTCGCCGGGCACTCCCACCGCCCGTGGCGGGTCTACCTCGGCGACACCACCGACCCGGGGCCACCGCAGCACGGCCGGCTGCTCGCCCAACTGTGTCGGGCCGCCGACCAGCTCTGTCTCGACCTGGTGATCGACGCCCGGCCGAGCGGCGGCGCCCTCACCTGGGACATCCGCTTCGAAGTGCCGGGCTCGCCCCTCCCGACCACCCCACACGGGTACGCGACCAGCCTGCCCGCCGCGATCGAGGCGACCACTGTCGGCGAGGCGATGTTCGGTCTCGCCGAACGGTGTGCGACCGCCCCGGCGCACTACCTGAAGCCTCCCGCCGGACCGGGGCGGCCGGTTGACGAACCCGACGTCGACCGGCTCGAACGGCGGATCCTGCGGGACTGCGCGGACGGCGACGGGCGCGGCGCGCAGGCGGTCTGGCGGGACCGGCGCTGGTGGCACAGCGGTCTCCGGGCGGTCCGGCGTGGTTGGCAACCACCGTCACCGGCCTACCTCGGTGCCGCGATTCCGAGTGTGATCTGCCCGGACTGTCGCGGCACCGGCACCGCCCGGCAGGGGACCAGGCGCTGTTTCACCTGTGCGGGCCTTCGGCGCCTCCACCAGGGGGTGGCCGTGATCGTCACCGACCTGGCCGACCAGACAATCTGGCTCAACTGGCGTCCGAACCCCGGCCGAGCAGGGGACGACGGGCGGGGCGCCGACGGGTCCGGGACCGTGGTGGCGCGGGAGGCCGGTGGGCAACCGGTCGTGCGGCTCGGCGAGCGTTACCGGCTCGGCTCCTGGGCCAGGCTCTGCGGACACGGGCGCGAGGCGCTGACCGAGTTCGACAGCGGCCATGTCATCGACCACAACCTCGACCACGGTGTGGTGACCCTGCTGGAGCCGGGGGCGGACCCGCTCGGACGCTACCTGGTGCTCGCCGCCCGGGGTCGCCCCGGTGCCCGGCTGCTGGTCCAGCTCACGTCCTGGACGGAGACGTCGATCGGGCAGCTCATCCGCCTGGTCCACGGCCTCGGGCTGGCACTCCGGGTGACGGTCAAGGACCTGACCGCGAACGCCGACGATCCTTCCCGGGGGCAGGGGACGTTCTGGCAGGTGAGCGCCGTTGACCCGACGGACACCAGCGCCCCGGTTTTCCCGCCGTCGCATCGGAGCCTGCCCGAGGCGGTCGCGCACTGCCTGCGTTACCTGGGCTCGGCCCTGCACGCTGCCGTACCGTCCGACCCGGGTCAGCCGATGCGTGTGCCGCAGCAGTCGGCGGCGCTCACCGAGCCGGTGGACCCGGAGCCGTCACTGCGTCGGCTCGCCCGGAACGCTCCGGGCGAGCCGATCACCGTACGGCTGTGATTGTTGTCAGAGCGCGACCACGGCGTCTTCGGCCAGGGTGAACAGGCCGGCGTCGAACGTGATGGTGGTGAGCTTGGTGTTCTTCGGTACGTCGAAGTAGACAAAGGCACGGATCGAGTTGCCCGGGTTGATCTCGTCCAGGAAGCCCGCGCCGTCCTTGTTGCCGTACATGTTCGCCTCGCCGTCCGCCGCGTACTCGCGGTCGGTGGCGTCCTGCGCGCTGACCGTGCCGTCGGCGTGGAACAGGTGGGCCTTCTTGGTCACGTTCTTCACCGACACGTCCGCCCGGCAGAACGAGCCCTGTGCCTTCCGGGTCAGGAAGGAGTCGCCGACCTGCGCGATGCCGCACTTGACACCGTGCACGACAAACTCGAAGTCGCCGCCGCGTACCGTCTCGCCGACCTTGTACTTCTTCGGGCCGGCGGGTGGCGCGTCGTTCTTGGCCGGTTCGGCGGCCTTCGCGGCCTCGCTGGCACCGGGGCCGCTGGGCAGGGCGGCGGGGGCGTCGACCGAGGTGTTCGTCCCTTCCTGGTCGCCGGAGCCGGCCGCGATGAGCGTGCCGCCGCAGCAGAGCGCCACCGCTATCCCGCCCCCGATCAGGCTCGGCACCAGCCAGCGCCGACGCTTTTTCGGCGGTTTTGCCGCTGTCGGTGGTGGGCCGGGCTGGTAACCGGCGACGGCCGGCTGGTAACCCGGCTGCGGCGGATACGACGGGTACGGGTTGTGCGCCGGCTCAGGCTGATACGACGGTTCCTGTCCGGGGTAGTTCGGGGTGCTCATATCTTCTCCGCGGTTATGTCGGGGCATCCGCCTCGGGAGCGCGGGAAAGACGTTGCCACAGTGTGTGCGTGGTGACGCAGCGTCATTCGGCCATTCTGTGCCGCCGAAGAGTTAACCCACCTTTGTGGACCTCGACCCGTGTCGCCGCAGGTCAGGGCCGCATGACCGGGCATTCGCCGCCGCCGGTGGCACGGGGTGCCACAACGGTGGGTCGACGGCCCCGACGGGCCCGTTCCTCGCCGCCGATGGATGTGACCGGCCGCCGTCCGGCCGGCTCTCCGGTGCGTATGACGCGTTGATGTCGTACATGAAAGATGATGTGCCTACACGTTCTTTCGTGTACGAATTTTCGAACTCACAGCCGCTCGCCGCCGGACCGCGAACGCCGCCGGACCGCGAACGCCGCCGGACCGCGAACGCCGCCGGACCGCGAGCGCTCCGCCGAACCGCGAGCGCGGCCCGATGGGCACGGCCGACACCTGTCGGTGCGAAGTCATGGGCGTTAGGTTGATCCACTGGCTCGTACGGGCGCGGGTGGCTTCCTGGGCGCGCGTGCCCGGCGCGGGAGTGAGCGTGAGCTGTCTCTACAGGCCACCCAACCACTGTTACTTATGGGTTTCATCCACATAGCCCGTGGGTGACGTCACTCCTAGCGTGAGCCGACAAACAAGTTTCCCACTACTCCCTCACGTGGAGCCATACATGACGGTCCGGACCACCCGGCGAGCGCTCGTCGCAGCCGCCAGTTTGATGGCCGTGGCGCTCATCGCCGCGGCGTGTGGCAGCCCGCAGGACACCGCCACCGGGGGCGGCGACTCGAACAGCACCCCGGTCAAGGTCGGCCTGGTCTACTCCCAGTCGGGAGCGCTGGCCAGCTACGGCAAGCAGTACATCGAGGGTTTCAAGGCCGGTCTGTCGTACGCGACCAAGGGCACCAACAAGATCGGTGAGCGGCCGGTCGAGGTGACCGAGGTTGACGACGCCGGTGACCCGGCCAAGGCGGTGTCGGCGGCGAAGGACCTGATCGGCAAGGGCGTCAAGATCCTCGCCGGGTCGACCGCGTCCGGTGTCGCGCTCCAGGTCGCCCCGATCGCGGCGCAGAACAAGACCCTCTTCATCTCCGGCCCGGCCGCCACCGACGCGGTGACCGGGGTCAACAAGTACACGTTCCGCTCCGGGCGGCAGTCGTACCAGGATGTTGTCACCGCGAAGTCGTTCATCGGCGACGCGAAGGGCAAGAAGGTTGTTGTCTTCGCCCAGGACAGCGCGTTCGGCAAGAGCAACGAGGCGGCCGTGCAGGCGGTCATCGGCGGCGCCGGGGCCACCGTGAGCAGCGTGCTCGCGCCGGCCAGCGCGACCGAGTTCACCCCGTTCGCCAGCCAGATCAACAGCGCCAAGCCCGACCTGCTCTTTGTCGCCTGGGCCGGCACCACCGCCCCGGCGATGTGGCAGACCCTCGACCAGCAGGGCGTGCTCGCCTCCACCACGGTTGTCACCGGGCTCGACATCCGCGCCTCGTGGGCGACCTTCGGTGCCGCCGGCACGAAGATCTCGTTCCTGTCGCACTTCTTCGACGGCGCGGTCGAGAACGACGCCACCAAGGCGCTCAAGGCCGGCGTGCCCGGCGGGGTGCTGGACCTGTTCCACCCGGACGGCTTCACCGCCGCCCAGATGGTGGTCCGGGCCGCGACCGAGGGTGGCGACGACGTCGACAAGATGGTGACCGCCCTCGAAGGGTGGAGCTTCGACGGGGTCAAGGGCAAGAACACCGTCCGCCCGGCCGACCACGCGCTGCTCCAGCCGATGTTCCAGGCCAAGCTGACCGGCACCGGTGACCAGCTCAAGGCCGAGCTCCAGAAGGCCCTGACCAGCGACGAGACGGCGCCGCCCGCGGTAGCCATGAAGGGCTGAGTGAGGTAGTGCTGGCCACCCGAGGCCTCAGTTGGCGAATCGGCGAGGTCGCCATCGTCGACGGCGTCTCCTTCGACCTGGCGCCGGGCGAGTTCCTGGGCGTGATCGGGCCGAACGGCGCGGGCAAGACGTCCCTGTTCAACCTGATCTCCGGACTGCGGCGCCCGACCGAGGGCCAGGTGCTGCTGCACGGGCAGGACATCAGCGGGCTGCCGCCGCACCGGCGGGCCGGCCTCGGGCTCGGCCGCACCTTCCAGGCGTCCTCGGTCTTCGGCTCGCTCAGCGTGCGGGAGAACGTGCGGCTGGCCGTACAGGCGCATCGTGGCGGGTCGATGAAGCTGTGGCGGCGGGCGGCGGCCGACCGGGAGGTGGCCGCCGCCGCCGACGCGGCGCTCGACCGGGTCGGCCTCAGCCACCGGGGTACGTCGCTCGCCGGCAACCTCGCGCACGGCGAGAAGCGGAAGCTCGAAATCGCGCTGCTGCTCGCCGGTGAGCCGACCGTGATGCTGCTGGACGAGCCGATGGCCGGGGTGAGCGCGGAGGACGTGCCGGAACTGGTCGCGGTGATCCGGTCGTTGACTGGCGACAGCGGTCGTTCGGTGCTGATGGTGGAGCATCACATGGACGTGATCCTGGAACTGGCCGACCGGATCGCGGTGATGCACCACGGCGCGCTGCTCGCCTGCGACACCCCGGAGATCGTGATGGCCAACGCCACCGTGCAAGAGGCGTACCTGGGGGAGTCACTATGAGTACGGAACCGATCCTGACCGTCGAGGATCTCTCGGTACGGATCGCCGGGCTGCACATCCTCCAGGGCGTCTCGTTCACGGTGGCGCCGACCGGGGTGACCGTGCTGCTCGGGCGCAACGGGGTCGGCAAGACCACCACGTTGCGCGCGATCATCGGCCTCACCCCGCGCAACGGCGAGGTACGCGGCGAGATCCGTACCGGCGACCGGAGCCTCACCGGGCAGCCGACGCACCGGCTGGTCCGGGGCGGCCTCGGTTACGTGCCGGAGGACCGGTGCGTCTTCGCCGGGCTCACCGTCGCCGAGAACCTGCGACTGGCCGAGCGGCGCGGCACCGCGCCCGCGTACGACAAGGTCTTCGAGCTTTTCCCGGAGCTGGACCGGCGCGGACGGCAACGGGCCGGCTCGCTCTCCGGCGGCCAGCAACAGATGCTCGCCATCGGTCGGGTGCTGCTCAACGACAACCGGTTGCTGCTGGTGGACGAGCCGACCAAGGGGCTCGCCCCGAAGGTGGTCACCGAGGTCGCCGAGGTGCTGGAACGGGTCGCGGTCACCGTGCCGGTGCTGCTCGTCGAGCAGAACCTCGCGGTGGTACGTCGACTCGCCCAGGCCGCCGTCGTGCTCGACGCCGGCCGGGTCGCCTGGACCGGTGACGCCGGCCGGTTGCTGGACGAGCCGGCGCTGACCAAGTCCCTGCTCGGAGTCGGATCGTCGGGGGTACACGCCTGATGGGCACCATCGTGCTGTTGACGCTGACCGGGCTCGGCCTGGCCGCGTTGTACTTCCTCGTCGCCGCCGGGTTGTCCCTGGTGTTCGGCCTCGCCGACGTGCTCAACTTCGCCCACGGGCTGTTCCTCTCCGTCGGCGCGTACGGCACCTGGTGGGCGGCGAACAACCTGCCCGGCGCCGGCCCCGGCGGGTTCGGCTTCGTGCTCGCGGTCGCCTTCGGCGTGGCCGCCGGGGCGCTGGTCGGCGCCCTGGTCGAACTCGTCATGATCCGCCCGCTCTACTCCCGCAACATCGAACAGGTGCTGGTCACCGTCGGGCTGTCGCTGGCCGGGGTGGCGCTGCTCCAGGCATCCTGGGGCGCCGACCCCCGCGACTTCCCCCGCCCGGAGTGGAGCCGGCAGGTGACGGTGGTGCTCGGCGCGAAGGTGCCGAACTCGATCCTGCTGCTGATCGTGGCCGCCGCCGTGGTGCTCGCCCTGCTGCTCGGTTTCCTCCGCTACACCCGCTACGGCCTGGTGATCCGGGCCGGGGTGGAGAACCGGGAGATGGTCACCGCGCTCGGCATCGACGTACGCCGGGCGTTCACCCTCGTCTTCGTGATCGGCGGGGCGGTGGCGGCGCTCGCCGGTGGGCTCGGTGGCGTCTACTTCGGCTCGGTCTCGCCCAGCCAGGGCGGCTCGCTGCTGATCTTCGCCTTCATCGTGGTGGTGATCGGCGGGATGGGCTCGGTGGTCGGCTCCGCGTACGCGGCGGTCGTCGTCGGGCTGTTGCAGCAGTTCGTCAACTACTACGGTGCCTCGGGCGCGGGTGACCTCTGCGTGGTCGCGCTGCTCGCGGTGGTCCTCCTGCTCCGCCCGCAGGGCATCGCCGGAAAGGCGGTAACGGCATGACCGAGGTCAAGACTCCGGTTCCGGAGGCGGCGGCGGTCACGTCGGCGCGGGCGCAGCGGCGGGGCTGGTTCGCGGTGGTCCGGCCCTGGTTGCCGCTGGCGGCGCTGGTGCTCTTCGCGATCCTGCCGTACTCGACGGTGTCGCTGCCGGGGCTCTTCGACGGGCCGCTCAACTCGCCCGGCACCCTGCAACTGCTCGCCATCTGCCTGGTCTTCGGTGGGCTCGCGGCCGGGTACGACCTGCTCTTCGGGCGTACCGGCATGCTCTCCTTCGGGCACGCGCTCTACTTCGCCGCCGGGGTTTACGGCACCGACATCCTGGTCACCAAGGGCGGGCTGCCGCTGTGGCAGGCGGCGCTGCTCACCCTGGTCGGTGGTGCCGTCCTGGCCGCCCTGCTCGGGGCGGTGGCGCTGCGTACGGCCGGGATCGCCTTCGCCATGGTCACGCTCGCCTTCGCCCAGGTCGGCGCGACCCTGGTGGCGCTGGACTTCCAGGGGCTGACCGGTGGCGAGGAGGGGCTGCCGCTGGACGTGTCCGGGTTGCCGGACGCGCTGGTCGGGGTGGCGAACACGGTCAACCTGTACTGGCTGGCGTTGGCGTACCTGGCCCTGGTGGTCTTCGTGGTGGCCCGGGTCGCCGCCTCGCCGACCGGGCGGGTGCTCGCCGGGCTCCGCGACGACGAGCGGCGGATCGGGGTGCTCGGGCTGGACCCGTACCGGTTCAAGCTGGTCGCGTTCACCCTCTCCGGCAGCCTCGCGACCGGCGGTGGGGTGATCTACTGCCTGCTCGTGGGCGGCGCGTCGCCGCACATCACCTCGTCCGAGCTGACCCTGTCGTTGCTGGTCATGGTGGTGCTCGGCGGACCCGGTACGCGCTGGGGGCCGGTCCTCGGCGGCTTCCTCTACATGTACCTGGACCACCGGCTCACCGACTTCGGCTCCTCGTCGGCGGTGGACGCGCTGCCCGGCGTGCTGAGCGGTCCGCTCTCCCAGCCGCTCTTCGTGCTCGGCACCGTCTTCATCCTGGCCGTCTACTTCTTCCCCGGCGGCCTGGCCAGCCTCAGCACCCGGATCGCCCCGATCCGCCGCCTGTTGCCCGCCCGCCCACCCCGCTGACCGATCGTTCGAGGGGGCGGACCCCCGTGTGTCCGCCCCCTCGAACGGGTTCGTCAGACTCAGCCGTTGAGCAGCTCGTACGCCAGAGCCGGAGCGGGGACCGCGTCGGTGGGGGCGGCCACGGCCGGAGCTTTGCCGTAATCGCCGTACGTCACGCTGTAGTCGTACGCCTTGGTCTTGCCCACCGCCGGCACCTTGACCACGAACGTGGTGAGTCGGCCGTCGACGTCCACGGTCGCCTGGAACGGCAGCGTCTTTGCCCCGTCTCCGATGCCGGCGATCGTCTCCTCGCTCAGGATGTCGGCCGCCGCCGGCCCGCTCAGATCGACGGTCCCGCGGTAGTTCCCGGAGGCGCTCTGGACGATCGTGGTGTTCGCCAGCACCGGCTTCAGACTGGCCACGTCGGCGCCGTCGTACTCGGTCGGCAGGCTGTCGTCATCGGTGAGTTTTGTCGGGTCCAGCCTCATCCACTTGTTCGGCAGCTTCGGCAGCCCGGTCAGGCCCTCGGTCTCGGTGAAGTTGATCCTCGCCCAGGCCTCCTTGTCGACCGTCAGGTACGCCATGTGCATCGTGAAGCCCAGTTCGGGATCCTTGAACGACGTCCGCAGGTGAATGCTCTTGACGGCCGGCGCCACCTCGCCGGTGAGCGTTGTCTCCCAGTCTCTGATGGTGTAACTGAAGCCCGGCCGCGTTTCGTCCGGTACGGCGGCGAGCAGGGTTTCCTTGGGGTTCGGTGCTGTCGAGGTCCCGGCTGGTCCCGGGGCCGCCGACTCTCCCGTCCCCTGCCCACAACCAACCAGTCCGCCGGCCAATGTCGCGAACACCGCGGCGGTGACGGTCGTCCGGCGAATGGCGCTGATGAGGGTGTTTCGTCGCCGCATGTTCAACTCTCTGGTCTGCCCGCACGGCTGTGCCGAGTGGGGAACAACTGCATCTCGATCACGAGACTGCTGGTATCGACTGCCGGAGCGCTGTCGTTATGCTGCCGTCCGGCTGACAGGCACTGCGGCCGGCGAAAATCCGAGGTCAGGGACGGTGTGGATGGGAGCGGACCTCCGCTTCGAACTGCTGGGTCCGCTGCGGGCGTGGGCTGGGGAACGGGAACTGGACCTCGGGCCGAGCAAGCAGCGGGCGGTGCTCGCGATGCTTTTGCTCTACGCCGGCCGCCCGGTCTCGCCCACCCAGATAGTCGACGCGGTCTGGCAGGACGACCCGCCGATGAACGGTCCGAATGTCGTACAGAAGTACATCGCCGGGCTGCGTCGGGTTCTGGAGCCGGAGCGCTCACCACGCAGTCCGGGGCAACTGCTGACCCTCACCGACACTGGTTACCAGTTGCGGGTGTCCGCGCAGGACCTTGACGCGGAACTGTTCGAGCGCCGGGTTCGGCGGGCGGCAGACGTGCGCGCGCAAGGGAGGCCGGGGGAAGCTGCCAACGAGTTGCGGCAGGCCCTCGGACTCTGGCAGGGAGAGCCGCTCGTCGGGTTCAACGGGACGTTCTTCGACGCGGCGCGTACCAGGTTGGTCGAGGGTCGGGCGGCGGCCCTGGAATCGTGGGCGGAGGTGGAGCTGAGCCTCGGGCGCCACAAGGAGATGGTCACCGATCTGATTCAGGCGGTCGCTCGGTTCCCGGTCCGGGAACAGCTCCACGAGCTGCTCATGCTCGCGCTCTACCGCTCCGGCCGGCAGGCGGAGGCCCTCGCCGCCTTCCGTGAGGTGCGGGCACTACTGAGCGAGGAGTACGGCGTAGAGCCGGGCGAAAGTCTCCAGAAACTACACCGCCGCATTCTCCGGTCCGATCCCACGCTCGCGCTGACCGCCGAGTCGGACGGGTTCGCGCCCCAGGACAGGAATGCTCCGGCGATGGCGCCCGTCGTGGCGCCGGCCGTGTCTGTCGTGGCGCCGGCCGTGCCCGTCCCGGTGCCAGGACCGGTGAGCGCGGAGGTGCGGGTTCCGGCCGGTCCGAAGGCGGGTTTGCCGCCATCCATGCCCGTACTGACGATGCCGAAGCCGATTGCGGCCACGCCGTCCTGGGGGTACTGGGTCGAGGCCGGCGTTGCGGTGTTGCTGGTGCTGGCCAGCTTCGGCCTGCTCACCTGGGCCGTCATGCTGCGCTACGCGGTTCGGCGGCGCAGTATGTGGTTCGGCTCGTCGGCCGCCGGGTACGTCGGACTGACCAGCTTCTTTCTGTGGTGGGCACTCAACCTCGAATACAAGGAGAACTTGTACCGGATCGACTATGCCGGGGTCCTCGTGCTCATGGCCATCTGGATCGGTGGGGCCCTCCACGTGCTCGCGACTCAGGTGTGGCTGAACCGGCTGCGCCGGAGCCGGAGCGCCGACGCCGAGATGGCCGTTCGGCGACAACAGGCCCGGCAACTGCTCGGCCAGTACCCAGCCGCCCGGTACGAGTTGCACATCGGCCGACCCGACCTGCTCCGTTACTTCGACGATGGTGGCCTGATCGACATCAATAGGGTCATGGACCAGGTGCTCTGGCATCTGCCCGGGTTAACCTCGGAGCAGGGTCGGCAGATCGCCGTCGAGCGTTCCCAGCGCGGTGGATTCACCTCCCTGGAGGACTTCGCCGCCCGGTCGAATCTCTCCCGTACGGCGGTGCGATCCCTCCAGGAATTCCTCCTCTTCCTGCCACCCGACCGTCCTGCCCCGTCGACCCTGGCCCACCCACCTCGTTGATCATGAGGTTGTCGCTCGCTACATGCTGTATCGAGTGCGATGACTTCATGATCGACAAAATGGGACACAAGGGGGCGGGGCTGGGTGGGAAAGTCCGGCTGCGCTGGTAGAAATGCCGGGTGACGGTTGACCGGGTGGCGGTACGCGAACGGGCCGAGGCGGTGCTGCGGCGGCTTGCCGGTGATCAGGCCCGGCTCCGCGAGGACCAGTGGCGGGCGATCGAGGCGCTGGTGGTGGACCAGCGGCGGGTGCTCTGCGTGCAGCGCACCGGGTGGGGCAAGTCCGCCGTGTACTTCGTCGCCACCGCCCTGCTCCGAGACGGTACGACCGCCTTGCTCCGAGACGGTACGACCGGCGCCGGCGCCGTGACGGCCGGGAGCGAGGCGGCGGGGGAGCGGGTTGGTGCCGGGCCGACGGTGATCGTGTCGCCGCTGCTGGCGCTGATGCGTAACCAGGTGGAGGCGGCGGCTCGGGCGGGGATCAGGGCGCGCACCATCAACTCGGCGAACCTGGACGAGTGGGACGAGATCGCCAGGGAGATCCACGCCGGTACGGTCGACGTACTGCTGATCAGCCCGGAGCGGTTGAACAATCCCGAGTTCCGCGACGGGGTGCTGCCCCGGCTCGCGGCCACCACCGGCCTGCTCGTGGTCGACGAGGCGCACTGCGTCTCCGACTGGGGACACGACTTCCGCCCGGACTACCGCCGACTGCGTACCTTCCTCGCCGGGCTGCCGGAGCGGACCCCGGTACTCGCCACCACCGCCACCGCCAACCAGCGGGTCACCGACGACGTCGCCGAGCAGCTCAACACGGTCGTGCGGCAGCCGGTCGGCGGAGTCGCCGGGCCCGACGGTGGCGAGGCGGGGGAGACGCTGGTGCTGCGCGGGGCGCTGGACCGGGCCTCGCTGCGGCTGGCGGTGCTCGACCTGCCCAGCGCGGCGCACCGGCTCGGCTGGCTCGCCGATCACCTCGACCAACTGCCCGGCTCGGGCATCATCTACACGTTGACCGTCGCGGCGGCCGGTGAGACGGCCGAATTCCTCCGTTCCCGGGGGTACGCGGTCGCCGCCTACACCGGGCAGTCCGACGACGCCGAACGCCGTGCCGCCGAGCAGGACCTGCTCGACAACAAGATCAAGGCGTTGGTGGCGACGTCCGCGCTGGGCATGGGCTTCGACAAGCCGGACCTCGGCTTCGTGGCCCACCTGGGGGCGCCACCCTCGCCGATCGCGTACTACCAGCAGGTCGGCCGGGCCGGTCGAGCCGTGGAACACGCCGAGGTGCTGCTCCTGCCCGGCCCGGAGGACCAGGCGATCTGGCGCTACTTCGCCTCACTGGCCTTCCCGCCCGAGGCGCAGGTGCGGTCCGTACTCGGCGCGCTGCACCCGGACCGTCCACTCTCCACACCCGCGTTGGAGCCGATCGTCGACCTGCGCCGTACCCGGCTCGAACTGATGCTGAAGGTGCTCGACGTCGACGGCGCGGTCCGGCGGGTACGCGGCGGTTGGCTCGCGACCGGCGAGCCGTGGCACTACGACGAGGCCCGGTTGCGCCGGGTGGCCCAGGCGCGCACCGCCGAGCAACAGGCGATGCGGGAGTACGTCAGCACCACCGACTGTCGGATGGAGTTCCTCCGCCGCTGCCTGGACGACCCTGAGGCCGTCCCCTGTGGACGGTGTGACAACTGTGCCGGCGGCCAGTACGACCCGTCCGTCTCCGCGCCCGCGCTGGCCGCGGCCCAGGCGTGGCTCGGCCGCCCCGGCGTCGACCTCGCGCCGAAGAAGCTCTGGCCGACCGGGCTGGAGGCGGTGGGCGTACCGCTGCGCGGCAAGATCGCGCCGGGCGAGCAGGCGCTGCCCGGTCGAGCCCTGGGTCGTCTCTCCGACCTGGGCTGGGGCGGCAGGCTGCGGGCACTGGTCGCGCCGGAGGCCGCCGACGGGGCGATCCCGGACGACGTCGCCTCGGCCATGGTCGAACTGCTCCGGGACTGGTCGCGCGGCGCCGAGCCGTGGCCGGCGCGTCCGGTCGCGGTGGTGGCGATCGGTTCCCGGACCCGCCCGACGCTGGTGCGGAGTCTGGCCGAACGGATCGCGGGCGTCGGTCGGTTGCCGCTGCTCGGCGAGGTGCCGGCGCCGCCCGGGGCGCCCGGCGGCGGGCCGAGGGGCAACAGCGCCCAACGGGTACGCGCACTGCACGACGCCTTCGTCGTGCCGTCACCGCTGGCCGACGCCCTGGCCGGGTTGACCGGTCCGGTGCTCCTGGTCGACGACCTGGTCGACTCCGGCTGGACCATGACCATGGTGGCGCGGCTGTTGCGTCAGGCCGGCGCCCCGGCCGTCCTGCCGCTGGCACTAGCCGTCGCCGGCTGACCGTCCGGGTAGGGACCGCCCGGGTAGAAGGAAGACGGTCGGAATAGAAGGCGCCCGGAGTAGGGGGCGGCCGGCGGGCTCAGCCGGGGCGGCCGTAGCCGTGGATGGGCTGGAACTCGACCCGGTCCAGTTGGACCGGTTTGCCCGCTCTGGGGGCGTGGATGATCTGGCCGTCGCCGACGTAGATCCCGACGTGGTGGATGTCGGCGTAGTAGAAGACCAGGTCACCGGGTTGCCGCTCGGCGCGTCCGATCCGCTTCACCGCCCGCCACTGCCGTGCCGCGTTGTGTGGCAGCCGCACCCCGGCCGCGCGCCAGGCGGCGGTGGTGAGGCCGGAGCAGTCGTACCCGTCGGGTCCCTCGCCGCCCCACTGGTAGCGCTTGCCGAGCTGGGCGTACGCGAATCGCACCGCGGTCGCGGCGGCCCCGCTGCCCAACTCGGGTGGGCGGGGTGCGGTACGCGGCGCGGCCGGCTCCCGCTCGCCGGCCGCGTCCCGCAGTCGGCTCAGTCGGCGGATCTCCTGCTCGATGTGCTGCTGCCGCGCCGCGAGCTGGCGCTCCTGCGTGCGCTGCTGGACGTCGAGGACCCGTGCCGTCGCCCTGGCGGCGGAGAGCCGCTCGTGGGTGTCGGCGAGCCGCGTGATCACCCGGCGCTGGTCCCGGCTGAGTCGGTTCAGCATCAGCAGGGAACCGAGCAGGTCGTCGGTGGTCGCGGTGAGCAGGGCGGAGACCGCGGCGAGGGGCTGCCCGCCGTGTCCCCGGTACGCCTGCGCCGCGAGCCTGGCCGCCTCCTCGCGCTGCACGGTCAGATCCTGGGTCAGCGTGGCCAGCTCACGGTCCAGCCCGGCCGCCCGGTCCCGGGTCTCGCCCAGCTCCACCCGCAGGTCGTTGTGCTGCTCGATGACAACTTCGAGCTGCTCGGTCGCCGCGGCGAGCTGCTGCTCGGTGGTCCGGTCGGACGGCTGCGCGTCGGCCGGGCCGGGCGCGAGCGCCAGCAGAACGGACACCCCGGCAGCGAACGCCGCACTGCGGCGCGGTACGACGGTTGTCGGCACGACCTGTCCAACGATCGATCATCGACGTTGGCGACGGCATCGATCGAGATGGACATGGATGCCACCGGGGTATCCTGCTCGTCATGACCCACGAGCCGTCGGCCGCCCCCGTATCCGACGCCGCTCCCGGTGCCGTCCCCGAGCCGGTCACCGACGCCGTCGCGCCTTCCACCGAGACGTCCGAACATGGTCCATATTGGTACGCATCGGACAAACAGCGCCTCCTTGGCCGGCTCCGCCGGATCGAGGGCCAGGTGCGCGGCCTGCACCGGATGGTGGAGGAGGACACGTACTGCATCGACGTGCTGACCCAGATCTCGGCCGCGACCAAGGCGCTTCAGGCGGTCGCCGTCGGGCTGCTGGAGGGACACATCGCGCACTGCGTGATGGAGGCCGCCCGGGACGGCGGCGACCCGTCCGCCAAGGTCAAAGAAGCGTCTGACGCCATCGCCAGACTCGTGCGCTCGTAGGAGACCAGCCGATGTCCGTAGAGCAGGCCGGTACGCGCGACCAGCGGGAGCTGACCGACGAGCCGGACGCGATCGAGCCGGCGCCGGTCCCGGCACCCGGTGGGGGGCGGATGGCGCTCTTTGTCGGCGGACTGATCCTCGCCCTGGTCGGCGGGTTCGGCCTCGGTCGGCTCAACACCGACAGCGGGGGCACCTCCGCCCCCGCGGGCGTGACCAGCGGCGACCACACCCACGCGCCGGGCACCGCGCCGCACGAGCACGGTCCGGCGAGCGCCGGCACCGGTCCGTCGGCCGGCGAGGTGGGCGGTCTGGCGCTCAGCTCGGCCGGCTTCACCATGGTCCCGGTGACCGGCGCGTTCCAGGTCGGGCAGAGCCAGCCGTTCCAGTTCCGGGTGCTCGGCGCCGACCGCAAGCCGGTCACCAACTTCGCCGTCGTGCACGAGAAGCCGCTGCACATGATCGTGGCCCGGCGGGACCTCTCCGGCTACCAGCACGTGCACCCGACCATGGCCCCGGACGGGACCTGGAGCGTTCCGCTGACGCTGGCCACTCCCGGCATCTGGCGGGCGTACGCCGACTTCACCGCGCCCGACGCGGCCGGCAAGCAGACCGCCGTCACGCTCGGGGTCGACCTGGTGGTCAACGGCGACTACGTCCCCCGGGGGTTGCCACCGGCGGCGCGGGAGGCGTCGGTCGGGGAGTTCACCGTGACCTACGAGGGCACCCCACAACTGGGCGCCAGCGCGCCCGTACTGTTCCGGGTCTTCGCCAACGGCAGCCCGGTCGCCGGCCTGGAGCGCTACCTCGGCTCGTACGGCCACCTGGTCGCGCTGCGCGCCGGTGACATGGGTTACGTCCACGTGCACCCGGAGGCGGAACTGGTCGGCGGAGCGGTCAAGTTCTGGCTCGCGGCGCCGAGTCCCGGCGACTACCGCCTCTTCTTCGACTTCCAGGTCGGCGGCGTGGTCCGGACCGCCGAGCTCACCCTGACCGTCGCCTGATCCGCGAGCGGGCCGGGGCGACCTCAGCCGGCCCGGCGGACCGGCCGACGGGCCAGGTAACTCAGCAGGTCGCGGATGAGCTGCTTCTCGTCCGCCGGCACGGTCGGGTCCGCGAGCCGGGACAGGATCACCCGTACGTCGGCGTCGGCCTGGCCGTCGGCGCGCCTGCGGGCGCCGGTGGCCCGGGAACGACCGACCGGCGGCGCGGCCGGCTCCGGCTGGAGCGGCTCGCCGTCGGGCAGGCCGAGGGCCCGGAACGCCGCCGCCACCGGCACGTCCAGGGCGATGCAGAAGCCGCGCACCTTGGCGAGCTCCGGATAGTCGTGCCAGTCGCCGGCCAGCCAGCGGAACACCGTCGACCGTCCGACCCCGGTGTGCGCGGCCAGGTCGGTGACGCTCCAGCCGCGCTCGTCCTTGGCGTCGTCGATGGCCCGGCGTACGAAGCGGGCGAATGCCGCCTGGGGCGAATCCGATGCGGCACCCATCGTCGGTGGAGAGCCCTCCTGCTGGAGCACGACCTTTGCCCCCTGAGCCTAGTGCCAACCGGACGCGTCGCCACTCAGGTAGGCATCGACCGGTCTCGTGGCCGGGACTGTCGCGGAGATCGTGGCACCCGTGCCGACCAGCACTCCTGGTGATCGTTTGAATCCACTATGCTCGACCCTCGCGCGGATCGGTCGGCCACCGCCGGCCCGGGGGGAGACCGCGCACGTCGTCTGTCGTCGATGATTCATCGGCGTTTCCGAGCAAGGCGAATGCAGAGGTACACGTGGCCACTCCAGCCTCACCGCTCCCGCACCGACCCGGGGCGATCAGCCTGTTCTTCGTGGTCAAGGCCGCGCTCTTCGCGGCCGGCTTCTGGGCCTGGCTGCTGGTCCTCGTCTTCACCGGGACGAACGCCACCGGTCTGCACGTGTTGGCCGCCACCGGCACCATCATCACCACCCTGGTATCGGTGCTGCTGGGCGTCCGGATGGCGCTGCAACGCGACGCCGCGCAACGGCACGCGGAGCTCAAGCGACTGCTCGTCGACATCTCCTGGAACGCGTTCGCCGCCGTCGGCAACGCGGAGCCCGAGAGCACCGGCAACGTCGTACCGTTCCCGACCGCCGTCTACGACACCGCGAGCCCGTCCGGTCGTACGCCGGGCGACAGCAACGGCGACCGCCAGTACTGACCGACGTCGGCGGGACGGGTCAGTCGGCGGTCGGCCGGTCGAGCAGGGTCCGCAGGTGTGGTTTCACCTGCCACTGTGACACGAGGCCCTCGTACTCCGTCCGCTGCTGGGGCGTCGCTTCGGTGCCGGTCCGGCGGGCGCGCAGCAACAGGTTGCGCGGGGTGTGCTGACTGTCGACGAACTCGACCACCTCGGTCCGGTACCCGTGCAGCCGGAGCAGCCCGGCGCGGAGCGCGTCGGTGAGTACGTCGGCGAACCGCTCCCGCAGGATGCCCTCGCGGGTGAGCAGGTCGTACGGCTCCGGAGCCGGCCTGCCCCGCAGTTGCCGGGCCACGTCGTGATGGCAGCAGGGCGCGGCGAGCACCCAGCGCGCGTCCCAGCGCACCGCCCTGGCCAGCGCCTCGTCGGTGGCGGTGTCGCAGGCGTGCAGGGCCAGCACCAGGTCCGGCGCGGGTTCGACAACCGCGTCCAGAATGGTGCCGGCGACAAAACGTACCCGGTCGGCGTAGCCGAGTCGCTCGGCCAGTTCGGTGTTGCGCTGCCGCTGGTCCTCGCGTACGTCGACGCCGACCACCTCGACGTCCACTCCCCGTCCGCTCAGGTACCGGTACGCGGCGAACGTCAGGTACGCGTTGCCGCAGCCGAGGTCGACCACCCGCAACGGACCGGTCAGCTCGCCCGGCAGGGTGGCCGCGAGCGCCCGCAGGAACGCGTCGACCTGCCGACGCTTCGCCCCGTTGCCGCCGATGGCGGCGAAGAGCGGGTCGCCGGGATCGAGCAGGTACTCCTTCGCCCGGTCGTTCCCGGCCGGCGGGGCGGGAGCGCGCTCGGCGGCGGCCCGGTGGACCTGCGCGTCGCCCTTTTTTGTCACCCGTACCTGGACCGTCGCGGAGGCGGTCTCCACGTGCCAGTTGCCGAATGGCTCGGCCAGCAGCGCGTCCACGGCCGCGTCCGATTCCGGGCCCGGTGCCACGTTGCGGGTGTGCGGCCGGGACCCGTCGAAGGTGGCGATCTGAAGCCGGGGTCCGGCCTTCAGGGTGACCGGTCGGACCTCGGCGCGGACCAGGGTGGGTGCCTGTCCCCGACGCCGGCCGGCCGCCACCGCCCGGGTCAGTCCGGGGGCGAGCAGCAGCGCACGCACCTCGGCGAGGGCGAGTTCGAGTTGTTCCGGCACGGCTACCTGGCCTTCTCCAGCACGGGTTCGGGAATTGCCGACGCCGGGTGGCACCGATCGAGTGGGTCGCCTCCGGCCGGCCAGGCTCAGCCCGCCCGCCGCGACCCGCTCGATCGGCCCGACGTCCCCGATCGGCCCGACGTCAAGGAATCAGGCGTCGAGGAATGTCGAGAAATGTCGAGGAATCAGGCGTCGGCCGGGCCGGCGTCGCCCTGACCGCCGTCGGTCGTACCGGTGTCGGTCGCCGTACCCCGTGAACCGCGCCCACCGCGACGACGCCGCCGGGTACGGGTCCGGCCGGTGCCGGCGCTCTCGGCGCCGTCGGCGGACCCGTCCGCCGGTCCACTGCCGTCGTTGAACGTGACCGTCGGAACGGCGCTGCCGGTGCCGGCGCCGTTCGCGGAGGTGCTGGTCGCGCTCGTCTCCGCCCCGGCGACAACCTCGCCGGCACGACGACGGCGCCGCTGCCGGGTGCTGGTCCGGACGACCTCGTCGGTCGTCTCCACGCCGACGTCGCCGCCGCCGGTCGACCGTCCGCCGCTCTCCCGGCGTCCCCGGCCACGGGAGGCCCCGCCCCGGCCGCCGCCGTCGCGGCCCTCCGGGCGGCGTGCGCCCCGGGACCGGCCGCCGAGGTCTTCCTCGACCTCGGCGGAGAGCCCGGCGCGGGTGCGCTCGGCGGTCGGCAGGGTGCCCGAGATGTTCGTCGGGATGTCCAGGTCGGTGTAGAGGTGCGGGGAGGTGTGGTACGTCTCCGGCGGCTCCGGCATCTCGAGCCCGAGGGTCTTGTCGATGATCCGCCACCGGGGCATGTCGTCCCAGTCGACGAAGGTGACCGCGACACCGGTGGCACCGGCGCGGCCGGTCCGGCCGATCCGGTGGGTGTAGGTGTCCTGGTCCTCCGGGCAGTCGTAATTGATGACGTGCGTCACACCGGTGACGTCGAGACCCCGTGCCGCGACGTCGGTCGCGACCAGGATGTCGATCTTTCCGGTACGGAAGGCACGCAGCGCCCGCTCGCGGGCGCCCTGGCCCAGGTCACCGTGTACGGCCGCGACCGCGAAACCCCGGAAGTCCAGGTCCTCGGCGACCCGGTCGGCGGCCCGCTTGGTCCGGGTGAAGATCATCGTGAGCCCGCGCCCCTCGGCCTGGAGGATCCGGGCGACGATCTCGACCTTGTTCATCGAGTGGGTGCGGTAGACGAGTTGCTGGGTCTGCGGCGACGGCCCGGTCTCGGCGGTGTGACCGGCGTGGATCGTGACCGGCTGGCGCAGGAAACGCCGGGACAGCGTGACGATCGGGTCCGGCATGGTGGCCGAGAAGAGCATGGTCTGCCGCTTCTCCGGCAGCATCGCCAGGATCTTCTCGACGTCGTCGAGGAAGCCCAGGTCGAGCATCCGGTCGGCCTCGTCGAGCACCAGCGCGTGCACCCGGTCGAGCCGCAGGTGCTTCTGCTTGGCCAGGTCCATCAACCGGCCGGGCGTGCCGACCAGGATCTCCACGCCCTTGCGCAGCGCGTCGACCTGCGGCTCGTACGCGACGCCGCCGTAGATCGGCAGCACCCGTACGCCACGCGTCTTTCCGGCCGCAGCGATGTCCTTCGCCACCTGCAAGCCCAGTTCGCGGGTTGGTACGACCACCAGCGCCTGCGGGATCCCGTCGCTCCCCTCGGCCGGTGCGGTGACCCGCTCCAGCAGCGGTACGCCGAAACCGAGCGTCTTGCCGGTGCCGGTGGGCGCCTGTCCGATCAGGTCGGTGCCGCGCAGTGCGATCGGCAGGGCGTATTCCTGGATCGCGAACGCGCGCACGATACCGACCGCGGCCAGCGCGTCGACGGTCTCCTGACGCGCGCCCAGGGCGGCGAAGGTCGGGGCTTCCGGACGTACCGGAGCGTCGGCGGCCAATGCCTGGCCAGCCATGATTTCTTCGATGTGATCGCTCATGTGGTTGTGGGGGTGCCCTCTCGTGGTGCGCCCCGTCAGTCCGTAGGGCGCTGTCTCGGTGTGGCGCGGGCCACACGGTTCTCGGCTGAATGCCGGGCAGAACCGGGCCGCACGCGCGCCGCAGGAAGGAATTCGATGCTCTCGAAACCTGACTCGATGCTCTCGAGACCTGCGGCAACTGCTCCATGTTACCTGAGCCGGGCAAATGTCGCCCCTACTCCGGCTGACCGGGGTCACGCCGGGGGGTAAAGCTGTGGCGTGCGTTACATCGGCGGTAACGTGCGACCGTGTCTGGTCCCAGCGAATCCCCGTACCACGTTCCCGGTGTACGGGTATCGACCCCGGTGTCCGGTACGGCGACCATCGCACCGCCGGCCGAGGCGGTGACCGACCTGCTCGGCCTGGTGGCGTACGGGGAACTCGCGGCCTTCGACCGGATGGCCGCCGACGCCCGGTTGGCCCCTGACCTGTCCCGCCGAGCCAGGTTGAGCGAGATGGCGGCGCGGGAGATGGCGAGCTACCGCCGGATCGCGGACCGGTTGACCGAACTCGGGGCGGCGCCCGGCGAGGCGATGGCGCCGTACGCCACCGCGTTGCAGGGATATCACGACTCGACCGAGCCCCGGGACTGGCTGGAGGCGGTGACCAAGGCGTACGTGGGGGACGCGATCGCGGACGACTTCCTGCGGGAGATCGCCCTGTGGCTCGGCGAGCCGGACCGGCGACTGGTCCTGGAGGTGTTGCACGACTCGCGGTACGACGAGTTCGCGGGTGCGGAGATCCGGGCCGCCATCGCCGCCGACCCGAAGGTGGCCAACCGGCTCTCGATGTGGGCCCGGCGGCTGGTCGGCGAGGGGTTGTCGCAGGCGGGGCGATTGGCCGGCGAGCGGGTTACGTTGACCGCGCTGCTCTCGGCCGGAGCCGGCGGCGAGCCGGGGGTGCCGGCGCTCTTCCAGCGGCTGACCGCCGCGCACACCGACCGGATGGCGGCGGTCGGACTGAACAACTGAGCCGACGCGGTCGGACTGGATGACTGAGCCGACGCGGTCGGACTGGGACGGGTGAGCTGTGCTGTCGGACCGGGAGAACCGAGCCGGTGTGCCCGAGCCGACGCCCGAGGCCGGCGTGCCCGTCCCGGACCGGCCGTCGGGACCGGTGTCGGGACGTCAGCGCGCCGGCGTGGACCAGGTCAGCGGGCGACGAACCCGACGGCCCGGGGGGACGCCTCGGCGATCTCGACGTAGGCGACCTTGGTCACCGGGACGATGATCCGGCGGCCCTTCTCGTCGGTCAGGGACAGGGTGCCGTCGTTCGCGATGGCGTCGGTCACGATCTGCTCGATCTCGGCCGGCGTCTGCGCGCTCTCCAGCACCAACTCGCGCGGCGCGTACTGCACGCCGATCTTGACCTCCACGGGACCTCCTCATCCAGGGCGATACTTCGCCGTTGCGAAGGCTATCCGATGAGCGGAGGTATCTGTCAGGCCGACTCGCTCGAAGGGTCGCGACTCGCCCCGTGGCGGGCGGACCCGCCGTGGTCGGACCGGCTCTCGTCCTGCGGCAAGCCGGTTTCGTCCTGGAGCGGGAAGCTGGCGATGCCGCGCCAGGACAGGGCCGCGAGCAGCGCCTCCGCCTCGGACTTCGGCACCTGGCGGCCGCCGGCCAGCCAGAACTGGGCCGCCGTCTCGGCCGCGCCGACCAGACCCGAGGCGAGCAGTTCGGCCCGTGCCCGGTGTACGCCGGTGGTGGAGATGATCGTGTCGGCGATCGCGGCGATGCAGCCCTGCTCGACCCGTTCGACCCGTTCCCGGACCGCCGGCTCGTTACGCAGGTCCGACTCGAAGACCAGGCGGAACGCCTCGCTCTTGTGGTCGACAAAATCGAAGTACGCCCGTACGGCGCCGCTGACCCGCTCCTTGTTGTCCGGGGTCGAGGCCATCGCGTCCCGGACGCTCGCCACGATCGCCTCGGCGTGGGTGTCCAACAGCGCCAGGTACAGCTCTAGTTTGCCCGGAAAGTGCTGGTAGAGCACCGGCTTGGAGACGCCGGCCCGCTCGGCGATGTCGTCCATCGCCGCAGAGTGGTAACCCTGAGCGACGAACACCTCCTGTGCGGCGGCCAGCAACTGCTTGCGCCGAGCCGAGCGGGGCAGACGGGTAGGTCGGCCTGCTGTCTGCGCACCGTTCTCCGCAGCAGCGGTCATCGGTACCTCCGTGTCTCACGTCGCACAACCATCGACCTCAATCAGAGCGGATCGACGCACCGCGTCGTGCCGCCGAATTAGCCCACCGCTGTAACTTATCGCCACTGTCACCACACGGTAGCCTCAGCGGGGGCGACCAAGGAGCGCACGGTGGACGAAACAGGGCAACCCGGGGCCGCCGCACCCGGCGAGAACGGCAACGGGGCAGGTCCGCACGGTGACCTGGCCCGGCCGGCCAGTGGTTGGGCAGCCGCCGATTCGGGCTGGCCCCGCGCGGCCAATCCGGCCGACGGCGGACCCGGATCACGGCCGCAGTGGCGCCAGCCGGTGGAGCCACCGGCGCCACCGTCGTGGGCGGGTGACCCCGCCTCGCGGTACGCCGACCCGGCGCCCGGGGGCGCGTCCCGCGATTCCGGGCAGCCCGTCAACGGCAACGCCTATGACGAACGGCACTATCCGGACCAGCACTACCCGGACCAGCACCCGGACCAGCACTACCCGGAGCAGTCGGTTGCGCCGTACCGGGCACCGGCCAGCGGGCCGCCGTACCCGTACCAGGACGAGTTCGACGACTTCGGACCCGAGCGGATCGCGGTGCCGGCGCCCCGACCGCCGTCCCCGGCCGAGCGGTCCGCCGCCGACCGACCGGCCGGCGGCCAGGACCGGGGTCCGGGAGCCGGCGAGACACCGGAGCAGCCGGAGTCGGCGCGGTACCCCTTCGGAAACTCCCCGACCAGCGGGGCGGGTCCGGCGGCGGGCGGTCTCTCGCCGGTCTCCGGCGTGCCCGACGACCCGGGCGCGCAGGACCGTGCCGCGCGGTGGCGGGAGGCGAACAGCCCGGCCTCGGCCCCGCCGGCCCAACCGGTGTCACCGGGCACGGGCGGTCCCGAGCCGGTCCGCAATCTGCGCGCCGTACCCAACTACGACCTGGTCCGGCCGAATCGGTCGGTTCCGGCTCCTGGCGAGCCGGGTCAGTCCGACCGCAACGGCCCGGCCGGTACGCTTCCCGCCGACCGGGACCAGCCGATCGGGCACCGGGGCGCCACCGAGCAGAACGAGCACCCGGGACAGGCCGAGCCGCCCGCCGAGGCGAGCCAGGAGCGTCCCGCCTGGGCCCGGTCGAGTTCCGGTGCGCAGAACGGGTGGGCCCGCACCACCACCACGGGCGAGAACGCGAGCGCCGGGCCGGACTGGGCCCAGGCGAGCGCGATGTCCGAGGGCGGTGGCGGCGCCAGGAAACCGTGGGGGCGTGCCGACGGGGATTCCGGGGCCGAACCACCGCGTCCGGCCTGGGCTCGTCCGGAGACCGGCGCGCAGGGGGGCGAGTCGACCCGCCCGGCCTGGGCCCGTTCCGGCAGCGAGGTACGAGCCGCCGTGGCGTCCTGGACACGTAACGAGGCGGAGTCCGAGGCCGGGGCCGGCAACAGCGGCCCCGGCGCTCCCGACTGGTCCCGTTCCGCGCCCGAGCCAGCGGCCGCCGAGAGCCGTGCCGAGTGGCCGCGCGCCGCGCGTGAGCCCGAGCCCGAGGCCGAGCAGTCCCGGCCCGGCTGGGCGTCGAGCTGGGCACCGCCGTGGGCCAAGGCAAGCCCGGAGCCGGAGGCGCGGCGGGCCCGCCGCGACGACTCCCCGGCTTGGCCGGGAGAACCGACCCCGACGTCCGAGCCCGGTCCGGGCTACGGTCCGCCCCCGAGCCAGGGTGGCTATCCGCCCCCGGGCCAGGGCGGCTATCCGTCCCAAGGACAGGGTGGCTATCCGGTGCCCGGCGAGCCGGGTGAGCCGATGCCGGTCAGTGGGCCACCGGGTTATCCCGCCGCCGAGCGGCCGTGGGAGGCGCCCTATCCGGGCTACCCCACCGCGTCCGGAGCCGAGGCGGGCGGTCCGGGACACCAGATCGAGCCGGAGGCGCTGCCGCAGCGGGTCCCGGCCGAGCCGGACGTACCGACCATGCCGGAGCCGATCGCGGGCGAACAGTCGGCCGAGACGCCGGAACTGGCCCGGATCGCGACGCACCTGCGCCGGGACGACGCACCGGCCCAGCCTCGGGAGCGCCCGGACGGCTTCGACGTCAAGGCCATCCTGGCCGCGGTCCGTGGCGTGCCGGGGGTGCGCGACGCGTCCCTGACCACCACTCCCGCCGGCGCGCACAGCCTGCGGCTGGATCTCGCCGACGGCGCCGACCCGGCCGAGGTGAGCCGTCAGGTGGCCAGGCTGCTCCAGGACCGGATGGGGCTCGCCGCAGCGCCGAAACTTCCGGGTACGCCGGTCCCCGGGGCGATGTTGCCGGGCACCCCGCTGCCCGGCGGGATGTTGCCGGGTGCCCCGGTCTCCGGTGTCCCCGTCTCCGCCGTGCCGACCTCCGGTCCGCCGGTGCCCGAGGAGCAGGACGGGCGTCGGGGCACGCCCGAGGGCGGGCCGGACGAGGCGGCGCGTCGGCGTCGTCCCAGCCACCAGGGCCGGGCCGCCGTCGACGAACGCGGCGGGAGTTCCGCCAACACGTCCAGCGTCTCCGGTACGTCCAGCGTCTCCGGCATGTCCAACGTCTCCGGTACGGCCACCGGCAGCCCGGTCACCGCCGGTGCGTCGTACTCCGGTGGCCAGCCGACCACGACCGAGACCGCGCCCTCGCGACCGCTCAACCCGGGCGGGCCGCCCGGCCCCCGGGTGGTGCTGGACCACGTCCAGGTGAGCACCTTCGGCCTGGAGGCCACCGTCGAGGTACGGCTCGCCGCCGCCGCCCAACGCGCCGAAGGGCTGGCGACCGGCCCGGCGGTCGACGGGTACGTGCTGAGGCTCTGCGCGGTCGCCGCCGCCGCCGCGATCGACGAACTGCTGAACACCTCGGAACGGGTGACCGAGACCGGCCGCTGTTTTGTCGAGCACGCGGCGGTGGTGCCGTTCGGCAACTGCGAGGTCGCCACCGTGGTCGTGCTGCTGGTCTGCGACGGGTGGGTGGAGCAGCTCGCCGGTTCGGCACTGGTCGCGGGTGATCCGCGCCAGGCGGTCGTCCGGGCCACCCTGGCGGCGGTCAACCGCCGGCTGGAGGCGCTGCTCGCCTGAGTCGGCGAAAGCCGCCGTACGTCAGGGGTGCGCGGCACACTTGATGGATGAAGCGTGCGTCGCTCGGGGCGGACGAACTGCTCCGCCAGGGCGGGTGTCCACCGCCCTGGCCCGGCCGGCCGGTGCTGCTCGACGGCCTGGTGACCTACGTGCGGGACACCCCGGCCACCGGTCCGGGCACCGAGCCGGCGCTCTACGTGCACGGCCTCGGCGGGTCGGGGCAGAACTGGACGGACCTGGCCGGTCTGCTCGCCGACCGGCTCGACGGACAGGCGATCGACCTGCCCGGATTCGGTTTCAGCGAACCGGGCCGGAGCTACACCGTGCCCGCCTTCGCCGACCGGGTGATCCGCTACCTGGAGTACGCCGACCGGGGGCCGGTGCACCTGTTCGGCAACTCGCTCGGCGGCGCGGTCTCGGTCCGGGTGGCCGGGCTCCGCCCGGACCTGGTGCGTACCCTCACGCTGATCTCACCGGCGATGCCCTTCCTCGACCCGCGCCGATCGTTGCAGGGCAGGATGCTGCCGCTGCTGGCGGTGCCGCTCGCGGAGCGGCTTGCGTACCGCCGGCTGACCCAGATGGCGCCGGAGGAGATGGCGACGCAGGTGCTGTCGGCCTGTGTCGCCGACCTCTCCCGGATCAACGAGCAGCGGCGACGCGAGGCGATCGAGGAGATCCGGATCCGCTACACCGCCGACCACTACGCGGCGGCCTACCTGCGTACGCTGCGCGGGCTGGTCAGCAGCTTCGTCCGGGCGTACCTGCCCGGGTCGGGGTCGCTGTGGCGGATCGCCCGGCTGGTGACGGCGCCGACGCTGGTGATCGGTGGCCGGCAGGACCGGCTGGTCGACATCAGGGTGGCGCCCCAGGCCGCACGCGTGATCCCGGACAGCCGGCTGCTGATCCTCGACGGCGTCGGGCACGTCGCGCAACTGGAGGTTCCCCGCACGGTGGCCCGTGCGGTGGCCGCGTTGCTGGATGAGGCGAGGGTACTGCGCCACGCAGTGTGACATGGCACGCTGTCAGCAATGCCCACTTCCAGTTCCCGGCCCCGCGCTCGGGTCAGCAAGGCAAACGACTCGGACCGGTACCGAGGGATCCGGCGGCGGCGACCGCCGCCCGGTCGGTCGCTCGCGATCTTCAGCGCGTTGCTGCTGGCGGCGACCGGGGTCTTCGCGGGGCTGGTCGGGCCGCCGCTGGTGGATCGGCTCACCGCGGACGAGCAGTCGGTGGCAGCAGCCGGGCCGGAGCCGTCGGTCGACGTCACGCCGCTGGCGACGCCGAGTGCCCAGCCGAGCGTGACCGCGTCACCGCAACCGCCACCGTTGCTGCGCGAGTCGGGGCCGGTTCCGCGAAGCGGGCAGGACAGCTTCGAGTTCGCGCCCGGCCTGGGCAAGGTGGCCGGGCACGCGGGCACGCTGCGGCGCTACCGGGTCGCCACCGAAAACGGCTCCGGCCAGGACGCGGAGAAGTTCGCCGAGGTGGTCGAGCAGACCCTGAGCGACCCACGGAGCTGGACCGGCAGCGGGCAGTTGCGGTTGCAGCGGGTTCCGGGCGGGGCGAACTACGACTTCACCGTCTACCTTGCCACGGGGAGCACCGCCGGCCGGATGTGCGCCGCCGGTGGCACCGACATCCGGATCGACGGCGAGCCGTACACGTCGTGCCGGACCCCGGGCAAGGTCATCATCAACCTGAGCCGTTGGATGCTCTCGGTCGACCACATGGTCAAGGCCAAGGTGCCGCTGGACGTGTACCGGCTCTACGTGATCAACCACGAGACCGGGCACCAGTTGGGGCACGGGCACGAGCAGTGTCCCGGCAAGGGGCGGCCGGCGCCGGTGATGCAGCAACAGACGCTCTTCCTCAGCGGCTGTACGGTCAACCCCTGGCCGTACCTCGACGGGGAGCGGTACGAGGGCGCGCCCGTCTGACGCCCCCACCCGTCCCGGTGGCGCCGGTCGCACGGCTATTCCCGCCCCGACTGCCGGGACGGGTGTTCCACCTCATGGTCAATGCCTACCCGGTCGAGTGACAATGGCGCGGCAGACCACCATCGATTCCGGGGAGTTCACCGTGTCGTTGCCCCCGCTCGTCGAGCCCGCCGCCGAGCTGACCGTTGACGAGATCCGCCGCTATTCGCGCCACCTGATCATCCCGGATGTCGGGGTCGAGGGGCAGAAGCGGCTCAAGAACGCCCGGGTGCTCTGTGTGGGCGCCGGTGGCCTGGGGTCGCCGGCCCTGATGTACCTCGCCGCGGCCGGCGTCGGCACGCTCGGCATCGTCGACTTCGACACCGTCGACGAGTCGAACCTCCAGCGCCAGATCATCCACGGCCAGTCGGACATCGGCCGCTCCAAGGCGGAGTCCGCCGCGGCCAGCGTGCGCGAGATCAACCCGCTGGTCAACATCGAGATCCACAACACCGCCCTGGACCGGGACAACGTACGCGAGTTGTTCAGCCAGTACGACCTGATCCTCGACGGCACCGACAACTTCGCCACCCGGTACATGGTCAACGATGCGGCGGTGCTGCTCGGCAAGCCGTACGTCTGGGGTTCGATCTACCGGTTCGACGGGCAGGCGTCGGTCTTCTGGGCCGAGCACGGCCCCTGCTACCGCTGCCTCTACCCGGAGCCGCCGCCGCCCGGCATGGTCCCGTCCTGCGCCGAGGGGGGCGTGCTCGGCGTGCTCTGCGCGTCGATCGGCTCGATCCAGGTGACCGAGGCGATCAAGCTGCTCACCGGCATCGGGGAGCCGCTGGTCGGTCGGTTGACCGTCTACGACGCCCTGGAGATGGAGTACCGCAAGATCAAGGTCCGCAAGGACCCGTCCTGCGTGCTCTGCGGGGAGAACCCGACGGTGACCGACCTGCTCGAGGACTACGAGGACTTCTGCGGGGCGGTGTCGGCCGAGGCCGAGGACGCCGTGGTCGGTTCCACCATCACCGCCTCCGAGTTGAGGGAGTGGCAGGAGACCGGCAAGGACCACTTCCTGGTCGACGTACGGGAGCCGGCCGAGTATGAGATCGTCCGCATCCCCGGCTCGACGCTCATCCCCAAGGGCGACATCCTCTCCGGCGAGGCGCTGGCCAAGCTGCCGCAGGACAAGCAGATCGTGCTGCACTGCAAGTCGGGTGTGCGGTCGGCCGAGGCGCTGGCGGCGCTGAAGGCGGCCGGGTTCCGGGACGCCGTACACGTCCAGGGTGGGGTGCTGGCCTGGATCAAGCAGGTCGACCCGGCGCTGCCGGCGTACTGATCGTCTCGTCACAGTGGTGACCACGGAGGGTCAGTGGTCGCGTACCGAAGGTCGTGTGCGGGCTCCTTCCGCCCCGGATCCGTGGGGCGGAAGGAGCCTTTGCTGTCGGTGCGCCCGGTTCTGATCGATCACGGACGATGGTTGCCGCTGCTGGACGGGTGGTTGACCTCGGCTGACTTACCGAGGCGGCAGAAGTTTCCCGGCGGTAGCCTTCTCTCCCGTGGTGGACATGGGCGGCTTCCCCGTTGACCTGAGCAGCGGTTCCTCCGGGGTGGACCTGGACGGTGCGATCGGCTTCGTGGTGGCGCACGGCGACGCGGTGGACCGGGCTCGGCTCTCCTGGTTGCGTACGGGTGCGGAGCCTCCGGCGGAGATCCTCGCCGACGCGGAGATGGGTTCGGCTCCCGAAGGTGGCTGGCCGGCGGTCTGGGGTGCCGGGGTCGCCTCCGTCGACGCGACCTGCTTCCGACTGGCCGAACTCGACGACCTCGGCGCGCTCCACCGCCCCGCCGCCCGGCGCGCCCTGGACTGGCTCGCCGCCGGTCAGCGGGCGGACGGCACCTGGGAGGAGGACGAGTCGCTGGCCCGGGAGGCGCCGAGCTGGGCAAAGCCCGGTGACCCCGAGGCCGCCCTCCTGCTCACCGCCAACGCCGGCTTCTGGCTCACCGTGGCCGGGCTGGACGACCGCGCCGCCGGCCCGTCCGACCTGGCGTACGCCGGACCGGTGCGGGCCGCCGCGAGGGCGATCGCCGACCGGCTCGCGGCGGACGGCACCTGGCCATCCTTCCTGGCCGCCGGCTGGCTCTCCGCCGCCGTGCTCCACCGCCAGGAGTTGTTCTACGAGGCCGCGCGGATCCAGGGTGTGCTCGGCGACCGGCTGCCCGGCATGGCCCCGGCCGACGTGGCCTGGATGGCCTCGACGCTGGTCCGGGTCGGGCTCGGCCCGGACGACCGGCTGCTGGTCGCCGCCCGTCGCCGGCTCGCCGAGACCCAGCGCAGCGACGGTGGCTGGCCGAGCGACGACAACAACACGTTCGACGTGCACACCGCGCTACTGGCCATCCGCGCCTGCCGCTGACCCGGCCCGCTCGCGGCCGACCCGGATCTTGCCCAGCGGGTCAGCCGCGCAGGTGGCCGTCGCCGGTGACGACGTACTTTGTCGAGGTCAGCTCGGGGAGCCCCATCGGGCCCCGGGCGTGCAGCTTCTGGGTGGAGATGCCGATCTCCGCGCCGAAGCCGAACTCGCCGCCGTCGGTGAACCGGGTCGACGCGTTCACCATCACCGCCGCCGAGTCGACCCGGGCGACGAACTCCCGCGCCGCGCTGACCGAGTCGGTGACGATCGCCTCGGTGTGCTGGGTGCCGTACCGGTTGATGTGCGCGACCGCGGCGTCGAGCGAGTCGACCACGGCGGCCGAGATGTCCGCGGAAAGGTACTCCGCGCCGTAGTCCTCCTCGGTCGCCGGGACCACGGCGGCCGAGTGCGCGCGGACCCGGTCGTCGCCGTGCACGGTCACCCCCGCGTCGGCGAGGGCGGCGAGCAACGGCGGCAGGACCGCGTCGGCGATCTCCGCGTGCACCAGCAGCGATTCGGCGGTGTTGCAGGTCGAGAGGCGCTGGGTCTTGGAGTTGAGCACGATGCCGATCGCCTTCGCCAGGTCCGCCCCGGCGTCCACGTAGACGTGGCAGTTGCCGACGCCGGTCTCGATCACCGGAACCGTCGACTCCTCGACCACGGTCCGGATCAGTGACGCGCCACCGCGCGGAATCAGCACGTCGACCAGGCCACGGGCGCGCATCAGATCCTTGACCGAGTCCCGGGAGGAGGCGTCCAGGAGTTGGATCGCGTCGGCCGGCAGCCCGGCCCCGGCCACCGCGTCGCGCAGCACCGCGACCAGTGCGGCGTTCGAGTGCGCCGCCGACGAGGACCCGCGCAGCAGCGCCGCGTTGCCGGACTTCAGGCAGATGCCGGCCGCGTCGACGGTCACGTTCGGTCGAGCCTCGTAGATGATCCCGACCACGCCGAACGGGACCCGGATCTGGCGCAGCTCCAGGCCGTTGGGAAGGGTCGAGCCGCGTACCACCTCGCCGACCGGGTCGGCGAGCGCGGCCATCTCGCGCAGCGCGTCGGCGATCCCGGCCACCCGGTCCCCGGTCAGGGCCAGCCGGTCCAGGATCGCCGGGGAGAGCCCGGCCGCCCGGCCGGCGACCAGGTCCGCCTCGTTCGCGGTCAGGATCTCCGGCGTACGGGCGACCAGCGCATCGGCCATCGCGTGCAACCCGGCATCCTTGGCGGTACGGGTCGCGGTGGCGAGCACACCGGCCGCCGTACGGGCCCGGCGCGCCTGTTCGGTGACGCTCAACTCCAACCCCCTCTTGGGTGTAAGGAAGGGCCCCTTGTTAACGCATAGCGTTAACAAGGGGCCCTTGTTCACAGCAGCACGAGGTCGTCGCGGTGCACGACCTCACGTTCGTAGCCGGGTCCGAGGGCGGCGGCCAGGTCGAGGGTGGTACGCCCGAGCAGGCCGGGCAGCTCCACCGCGTCGTAGTTGACCAGTCCACGGGCGACCGGCGTGCCCATGGTGTCGACCAGGTCGACCGGGTCCCCGGCGGTGAAGGTGCCGTCCACGGCGGTGATGCCGGCCGGCAGCAGTGACTTGCGCCGCCCCACCACGGCCTGGACCGCGCCCGGGTCGAGGTGCAACCGGCCCCGGGGCGAGGTGGCGTGGGCCAGCCAGAACAGGCGTGCGGTCGGGCGGTGCACGGCCCGGTGGAACAACGTGCCGACCGGGGCGCCGGCCAGCGCCTCGGCGGCCAGCGGCGCGGCGGTGAGCACCACCGGGATACCGAAGCCGGTGGCGATCCGGGCCGCCTCGACCTTGGTGACCATGCCGCCGGTGCCGACCCCGGAGCGACCGGCCCGGCCGATGGCGACCTCGGTCAGTTCGTCGGTGCTGTGCACCTCCTCGATCCGGCGGCTCTCCGGCCGGGTCGGGTCGCCGGTGTAGAGGGCGTCGACGTCCGAGAGGAGCACCAGCAGGTCGGCCTGGACAAGGGCGGCGACGAGGGCGGCGAGGCGGTCGTTGTCGCCGAACCGGATCTCGTCGGTGGCGACCGTGTCGTTCTCGTTCACGATCGGTACGGCACCCAGGTCGAGCAGCTTGCGCAGGGTCCGGTACGCGTTGCGGTAGTGCACCCGTCGGGTCACGTCGTCGACGGTGAGCAGAACCTGTCCGACGGTGCGCCCGTGCCGGGCGAAGCTGGTCGCGTACCGGCCGATCAGCAGGCCCTGCCCGACGCTCGCGGCGGCCTGCTGGGTGGCCAGGTCACGCGGTCGGCGGGGCAGCCCCAGCGGGGCCAGGCCGGCGGCGATCGCACCGGAGGAGACGAGCACGATCTCCCGGCCGTCCTCCGCCAGCGCGGCGAGTACGTCGGTGAGGGCGTCGACCCGACCGGTGTCGAGTCCGCCACTGGCGGTGGTCAACGAGGACGAGCCGACCTTGACCACGATCCGCCGCGCTGCCGTTACTGCTTCACGCACCCGCCCATTCTGCGCGGCGACCGTCGCTAGGTGCGGTTCGGCTCCCATATGCTGGTGATTCGTGACTACGGAAGAGTACGTGGAGGCGGTGCTCGCCCTGGTCGAACGGATCCCGCCGGGACGGGTGATGTCGTACGGGGCGATAGCGGACGCCCTCGCCGATCGGTCCGGACGCAACTCCGCCCGTCAGGTCGGCTCGATCATGAAACGGCACGGTGGCGGGGTGCCCTGGTACCGGGTGGTCAACTCCGCCGGTCGGCTGCCGCCGGGGCACGAGACGAGGGCGCGGGCCCGGCTGGTCGCCGAGGGCACCGCGATGCGCGGGGAGCGGGTGGACCTGCGCGCCGCCGCCTGGTCACCCGAACACTGAGCAAACCGTCGACAGCCGCCGACGAGCGGACGATCCGCATCCGGCAACTGACCGGACGATCAGCACCGGATCTTCGGTGGGTACGCCGGGACCGAGCGCGCCACTAGCATTCCGCCCCATGAATGCCTCGTCGGGCACCGGCCTGCCCCGTCGGGTCCACGTCGGGTACGCGCTGGGATCGCTGGCCACCGGCGCCTTCGGCACCGTACCGGGGTTGGTGCTGCTGCCGTACCTGACCGACACGCTCGGCGTAGCGGCCGGTGTCGCTGCCCTGCTGGTGCTGCTGCCGAAGGCGTGGGACGTGCTGGTGAACCCGGTCGTCGGCCGGATCTCCGACCGGACCCGGTCCCGGTGGGGGCCGCGCCGGCCGTACCTTCTGCTCGGCGGGGTGGCCCTGGCGGTGCTCTTCGCGGTGATGTTCGCCGGTCCGGTGGGCACCGGCACGGACGCCGGCTGGTACGTAGCGGTCACCTTCCTGGCCGCGGCGACCGCGTTTGCCCTCTTCCAGGTGCCGTACGTGGCGATGCCGGCCGAGCTGACCGCCGACTACCAGGAGCGGACCCACCTGATGACCTGGCGGATCGCGGTGCTGGCGGTCGCCATCCTGGTCTCCGGCGCGGTCGCCCCGATGGTGGTGGACGCGGGTGGGTCGGGCCTGCCGGGACACCGCTGGATGGGGCTCTTCGTCGGGGTACTGATCCTGGTCGGCGCGGTCGGCGTCTTCCTGGGGACCAGGGACGTTCCGGTCGGCACGGTCGGGGAGAGCGAGCCGACGCTGCGGGCGCAGCTCGCGGTGGTGGCCGGAAACCGGCCGTTCCGACTGCTCCTGGCGTGTTTTGTGATCCAGTCGGCCGGCACCGCGACCGTGCTGGCCGGGGTCAACTACTTCGTCGAGCAGGTGCTCGACGACGCCGGCACCGGGACCACACTGGTGTTCGCCGCCTTTGTCGGACCGGCGTTGCTGGTGATGCCGCTCTGGTCCCGGATCGGCGCCCGGACGGGCAAGCTGCGGGCCTTCGTACTGGCCTCACTGGTCTTCGCGGTGGGGGCGTTCGCGCTGGTCGCCGCGCCGGTGCTGCCGTACCCGTCGCCGTACCTGGTGGTCGTGGTGATCGGTTGCGGGTACGCGGGCCTCCAGGTGTTCGCGTTCGCCATGCTGCCGGACTGCATCGCGTACGACACCGCGCGGACCGGTCGCCGGCAGGCCGGGGTCTTCACCGGTGTGTGGACGGCGGGGGAGACCCTCGGGCTGGCCTTCGGTCCCGGCATCTACGGACTGGTGTTGCAGCTCTTCGGCTACGTCTCGTCGGACACCGGTACGGCGGCCGCCCAGTCGGACACCGCCCGGCTGGGGGTGCTGCTCGGCTTCACCGTGCTGCCGGCCGTGCTGGTCGGCCTGCCGCTGTTGTTGTTGCGCCGCTACGACCTCACCCCCGACCGCCTCGCCGAAGCCGAGTCGGCGGCATGATCCGGTGTTAACAAGGGGCCCTTCCTCGACCGAATCCGATAACAGGGGGCCCTTCCTTGCGCTGTACGGTGGCCGGCATGGTGGAGGCGTTGCCGGGGGTTGGGGTGGCTGCTGCTCAGGTGTTGGACGAGGTGCGTGGGTTGCGGGCGGGCGACCGGCCGACGCACGGCGGGCGGTTGTTCGCGTACGTCTACGACCCGGCGGTGCCCGGCCTGGACGACCTGGCCCACTCGGCGTACGCCCTGTCGGCGCAGGTGAACGGGCTCGACCCGACCGCGTTCCCGTCGCTGCTGGCGATGGAGAACGCACTCGTCGGCGCGGCCGCGTCGGTGCTCGGCGGCGGTCCGGGCAGCAGTGCGCCGGAGGTGGTCGGCAGTGTCACCGGCGGCGGCACCGAGTCGCTGATCCTGGCGGTGAAGGCGGCCCGGGACGCCCGCCCCGACCTCGACGCGCCCCGGCTGGTGGTGCCGGTGACCGCGCACGCGGCGTTCGCGAAGGCGGCGCACTACCTCGGGGTCGCGCTCGACCTGGTGCCGGTGTCGCCGAAGACGCTGCGTCCGGCGCCGGCCGACGTCGCCGCCGCGATCGGGCCGCAGACGGTGCTGGTGGCGTGTTCCGCGCCGTCGTACGCGCACGGGGTGGTCGACCCGGTGGCCGCGATCGCCGAGATCGCCTCGGCCGCCGGGGTACGTTGCCACGTGGACGCCTGCTTCGGCGGCTGGACCCTGCCGTACCTGCGCCGGCTCGGGATCGAGGTGCCGCCGTTCGACTTCTCCGTTCCCGGGGTCACCTCGATCTCGGTGGACCTGCACAAGTACGCCTACGCGCCGAAGGGTGTCTCGGTCCTGCTGCACCGCGACGCCGAACTGCGCCGGCCGCAGTACTTCGCCTTCGCCGAGTGGCCCGGCTACACGATGGTCAATCCGGTGATCTCGTCCACCCGGTCCGGTGGCCCGATCGCCGCGGCCTTCGCCACCATGCGGCACATCGGTGACGCGGGTTACCTGGCCCTGGCCCGGACCACTGTGGACGCGGTGCGCGGGCTGGCGGCCGAGGTGGCCGGTGTCGACGGGCTGCGGCTGCTGGCCGAGCCGGAGGCGACCGTGGTCTGCTTCACCAGCGAGGACCCGGGGCTCGACCTGTTTGTCCTGGTCGACGAACTCACCGTCCGTGGGTGGCACACCCAACCCCAGATGTCGTACGGCGACCTGCCGGCGAGCGTCCACCTGACGGTGACGGCGGCGGTGGCGCCCCGGGTGGCCGATTTCGGGGTGGACCTGCGGGCGGCGGTGGCCGCCGCGCGGGCGGCCGGTCCGGTCCGGCTGCCGGCCGAGTTGCTCGCGCTGGCCGGCTCGCTGACCCCGGAGCGGTTGACGCCAGAGTTGGTCGCCGGCCTGGCCGCCGGGCTGGGGCTGGGGGGCCAGGCCGGTCCGGATGCAACCGGGGCCGGGGGTGCGGCGCCGTTGCCGGAGCGGGTGGCCGTGGTCAACACCCTGCTCGACGCCGCGCCGGTACGGCTGCGTGAGCGGCTGCTGGTCGAGTTCCTGAGCCTGTTGCAGCGGCCCACGTACTGAGCCGCGCCCCTCGCCGACCCTTACCGTCGGCGCTGCGTTAGCGTCAACGCCCGTCGAGGGATGATCCACCTGGCAGTCGATCCTCCTCCGGCCTCCATCCCGGCTCCGAGAGGCGCATGTGAACATCCTGGAAGCGGTGCTGCTGGGCGCGGTGGAGGGGCTCACCGAGTTCCTGCCGGTATCCAGCACCGGTCACCTCACCATCCTGGAGAAGCTGCTCGGCTACTCCATCGACGACCCTGACATCACCGCGTTCACCGCGATCATCCAGGTCGGCGCGGTGTTCGCGACCCTGCTCTACCTCCGCCGTGACCTGGTCCGGATTCTCACCGCCTGGTTCCGGGGCGTGTTCAGCCCGGCGGCCCGGGTCAATCCCGACTACCGGTTCGGGTGGGCGGTCATCCTCGGCTCGATCCCGATCGGCATCATCGGTCTGCTCTTCAAGGACCAGATCGAGACCACCCTGCGCAGCCTCTGGTTCGTCGGGTTCGCGCTGATCGGCTGGTCCGGGGTGATGTGGTTCGCCGACCGGGCGGCCACCCAGGTACGCCACGAGAAGGACGTGACCTGGAAGGACACGCTGATCATCGGTACCGTCCAGTCGCTGGCGCTGATCCCCGGCATCTCCCGCTCGGGCGCCACGATGTCGGCCGGGCTGCTGCGCGACCTGGACCGGGTGACGGTGACCCGGCTGTCGTTCTTCCTCTCGATCCCCGCGCTGATGGCCGCCGGTGCCCTGCAGGTGGTGGACGAGTACGACAACATCGCCACCGGGGTCGGCTGGCCGGCGACCATCACCGCGACCCTGGTCAGTGGGATCGTCGGGTACCTGGCGGTGGCCTGGCTGCTGAAGTTCATCGCCCGGCACACGTACACGATGTTCATCGTCTACCGGCTGATCCTCGGTACGGTCGTGCTGCTCCTGGTCGGCACCGGCACGATCTCCGCCACCTGATCCGATCCGTCGCGGCGGCCCGGTCTGCCACCCCTGGGCGGGGGTGGGGACCGGGCCGCCGCCGCGTGGGGCGACAAATCCATCGACAAACTTGTTTCCAGCTATTTACTGTAAATAGTGTTTACTATAAATTTACAAGGGCGCCCTGCACAGTTCGAGTAAGGAGCCCCGATGCGAAGAACCGCCCTACTCTCCCTGATGTCGGCAGCCGCCGTCATCGCCTCGACCCTGGTGGTCGCCGCGCCCGCGCAGGCGCACGGCTACATCTCGTCGCCGCCGAGCAGGCAGGCCAACTGCGCCCAGGGGCGGGTCGCCAACTGCGGGCAGATCCAGTGGGAGCCGCAGAGCGTCGAGGGGCCGAAGGGGCTGCGCAACTGCCACGCCAACATCGGCCACTTCGCCGTACTGAGCGACGAGAGCCGTAACTGGCCGGCCACCTCGGTCGGCAGCTCGGTCACGTTCAACTGGGTGCTCACCGCCCGGCACGCGACCAGCACGTGGGAGTACTACATCGGCAGCCAGCGGGTGGCGCTGTTCAACGACGGTGGTCGCCAGCCCGGCGCCACGGTGTCGCACCAGGTCAACCTCGGTGGGTTCTCGGGCCGGCAGAAGCTGCTCGCGATCTGGAACATCGCCGACACCGCGAACGCCTTCTACTCCTGCGTCGACCTCCAGATCGGTGGTGGCGGAGGCAACCCGAACCCGCCGAACCCCACCCCGACGCCGACCCGTACCGCGACCCCGCCGCCCAACCCGACGACCCCGCCGCCGCCCGCCGGTGGCACCTGGGCCACCGGCACCGCGTACGCGGTGGGCAGCACCGTCACCTACGGCGGTGCCAGCTACCGCTGCCGTCAGGCGCACACGGCCATCCCCGGCTGGGAGCCGCCGAACGTACCGGCCCTCTGGCAGCAGATCTGACACCACCGCCCGTCGGGCGGGCCCGTACCGGTCTCCACCCGGTACGGGCCCGTACGCGCCCCGGCACCGAGGTGTCGGGTCGCCCCGTTGTGCCGATCCGAGGAGACGGAGATGCCCCGTTACCGTCGTACGCTGCTCGCCCCGGTGGTCGCGCTGATGCTGGCCGGCTGCGGCGGCGCGCCCGCCGCGACCACCGGCCCGCCCGTCGCCCCCGGCCCGCAGGTCGCGCCCCCGGTCGCCGCGCCCACCGGGAGCGCCGCCTCGTCCTCCGGCGCCACCGCCTCGCCCGGCCCGTTCAACCCGGCCGACGTGATGTTCCTCCAGATGATGGTCACCCACCACGGCCAGGGACTGGAGCTGGTCCGGCTGGCCGAGAGCCGGGCCCAGCGGGCGGAGATACGCACCCTCGCCGCCGCGATCGACGTCACCCAGACCGAGGAGCGGGAGACGATGCGCGGCTGGCTGCGGAGCTGGGGCAAGCCGACCGAGGCGGACCCGGACGAGCACGCGCACGCCGACCACGGCGGACTCCCGGCCACCGGCCCCGAGCAGATCGCCGCGCTGGGCCGGACCACCGGGCCCGAGTTCGATTCGGCCTTCCTCAACCTGCTCATCGCGCACCAGCACAACGCCGTCGAGATGGCCCGCAACGAGACCAAGTTCGGTCAGGACCCGACGGCGAAGGGACTGGCCGGGCGGATCGACCAGTCCCGTACCGCGCAGATCAACCAGATGCTGGCGTTGCTGGGATAGGCGGTACGGGACGGCGAAGCGCCGCCCCGTACCGATGGTCCGGATCTATTTGATCGTGATGCTGATCTTGTTGTCCCAGTCGTTGCCCTCGGGTGCCACCTTGCCCTTGGCGTCGAGGGGGCGGATCTCGATCGTCCCGCTGGTCGGTAGTTCCGGTCCGGTGCTGACCAGGTGGAAGGTCAGCTTGCGCTCCGTACCCGGACCGAGCGCCGGCAGGGTGCAGAAGGTCTGCTCACCCTCAATCCGGACGTCCTGGCAGGCGTACCAGCCCGGACTCGCGGCCGTGCCCACCCCGCCGGGGCGCAGGGCGAAGTCGAGCCGTGGGCGGGCGGCGTTGACCGGCCCCACGTTCTTCACGGTGACGGTGACCGTCCCGGTACGCGCACCGGCTTCGTCCGCCGGGCCGTAGACCAGATCCGTCGCGGTGACCTGGAGGTTCACCTGGTACGGGTTGTCCGGGAAGCTGCGTTCCCCCTCGGTCTGGACGAACTTCGCGTCGTCCACCGTCTTGCCGCCGTCGAGCTTGTAGCCGCGCCACTGCTTCTGTGACCACTCCAGGTTCCAGCCGCCGCCCGGTGCGATGTCGGCGACCTGCACCCGGATCACGCCGTCGGCGCGTACCTGGAGGTCGAGCAGCCACTGGGGCTTCTCCAGCGCACTCCGGACCACCTGGCCGACCGTGACGATCCTGCCCGAGTCGTCCCGGTCGAAGGCGACCACCTGCGCCGGCCCGCCCTGGTTGATCGAGCAGCGGACCAGCACGACGGTCTCGGTCGCCCCGTCGTCGTCGATGTCGCCGTACCCGACCGTGATCAGTTCGTTCTCGAAGTTGCCGGTCGACCTCTCGCTCAGTCGCGCACCCTCGTCCGCGCAACTCGGCCCCGGGCGCCAGGCGGGCAGGTCGAGTCTCGCCCCGAGCAGCTCGCTCCGGCTGATCCGCCCGTTCGGGGCGGTCGAGCTGGCGGCGGTGCTCGGCGTCGGTGAGGCGGTGGGACTCGGCGTCGTGGTCGGTGACGGGTCGGGTTGCGTGGTCGCGATCGGGGGCGACGGTGTGGTCGGTGTCTTGTTGAGCGCGGCGAGCGCGGTCACCGGCCCGACGACGAGCACCAGGGCGAGCGCCAGCCCACCGGTGGTGGCGACCCGGCGGCGGTGCCGGACGGTGCGCCGTACGGCATCCGGACCGGGCGGCACGACCTGGTCGAACAGGCCCGTACGGAAGGCGTCGAACTCGGCGTCCAGCGCGGAGTCGTCGTAGGCGAACTCGTTCTGGTCAGCCATGGTCTTGCTCCTTACGGTCGGTCAGCTCGGCGGCGAGCGCGGCGCGGGCCCGGTGCAGCCAGGACTTGACCGTTCCCTCCGCGACCCCCTCCTGCCGGGCGATCTCGGCGATCGACATGTCGCCGAGGTGGTGCAGCACCACCGCGCGCCGGTGCTTCGGCGGCAGTTGGGCCAACGCGGCGGTCAGGGCGACCCGGTCCGGGTTCGGCCCGGGGACGTGCTCCTCGCGCTGGCGGCGCAGGTAGTTCTGGGCCGTACGCAGCCGCCGCCAGCGGCTGGTGGCGAGGTTCCAGGCGACGCGGCGGACCCAGGCCACCGGGTCGTCGTAGCGGACCACCTTGTCCCATCGGGCGAAGGCTCGGCAGAACGCCTCCTGGACCATGTCCTGGGCCTGCCCGAGGTCCCCCGTGTACGCACACAGGTGAACCGTCATGGACCGGTAGTGCGCGTGGTAGAACGCGTCGAAGTCGATGGTCGCGGGTCTGCCCTGGCTTGCCACACCGGCGTCCGCGACCGGTGGTGAAGCGTCGACGCCCGGCTCTGTCGTCACTGTCACTCTTTCCTCCCCGTCCGGGCCCCTGCCCGAGGACGCCGGTAACACGTGCCGGCGACGGGACCGGTTGCGGGTGAGGGGCGCGTGGATGCTGTGGTTCACTGTCGGGTGGCCGACCGGAGGGGGAGACCATGCAACTGCCCGGGGTGCTCGGCGAGCCGATCAAGTTCGTGCTCAACTGGGGCCGACGTTACTCATTGTGGGTCTTCAATTTCGGGCTCGCCTGCTGCGCGATCGAGTTCATCGCCACCAGCATGGGCCGGCACGACTTCATCCGGCTCGGCGTGATCCCGTTCGCCCACGGTCCGCGCCAGGCCGACCTGATGGTGGTCTCCGGCACGGTCACGGACAAGATGGCGCCCGCGATCAAACGGCTCTACGACCAGATGCCCGAACCGAAGTACGTCATCTCCTTCGGCGCCTGCTCCAACTGCGGCGGACCGTACTGGGACTCGTACTCGGTGACCAAGGGTGTCGACCAGCTCATCCCGGTCGACGTCTACGTACCGGGCTGCCCGCCCCGGCCGGAGGCGCTGCTGCACGGCATCCTGCGCCTGCAGGAGAAGATCGCCGCCGAGCAGTCCGGGATCGGCGGCGTGTCCCGCCCCGACCCGCTGGCCGCGCCGGTCGACGCCGGCACCGGGCGCAGCGTCGCCTCGCTCACCGCGCCACCCGTACGGCCACCGCTGTCCTGACCCCGCAGCCGCGCCTGGTCGGGGCGGACTAGCCTGCGGAGAATGAACAGTGATCAACGGGCGGACCAGCTCGTCGACGTCCTGATCGCCGAGTTCGGCGAGTCGATGGCGCTGGACCCGGCCGCGTTCCGACGCAAGTTCCGCAAGATGGCCGCGTCTCCCTTTGCCTTCTACCGGGGCAGCGCCTCGGTCTTCTACGCCGACCTGACCGGCGACTTCGCCGACGACCGTTTTCTCAGCACCCGGACCAGCCGGGTCTGGATCCACGGCGACCTGCACGCCGAGAACTTCGGCACCTACATGAACAGCTCCGGCCAGCTCGTGTTCAACGTCAACGACTTCGACGAGGCGTACGTCGGGCCGTTCTCCTGGGACCTCAAGCGGTTCGTGGCGAGCGTCGCGCTGATCGCCTACGCCAAGGCGCTCTCCGACGACGTGATCACCGACCTGGTGACCCGGTTCGCCGGCTCGTACCTGACCGAGCTGCGGGCGATCGCGGCCGGCGGGGAGGACGCGATCGGCTCGATCACGCTGGAGAACGCCGACGGGGTGCTGCGTACGGTGCTCCAGCGGGCCCGGCTGCGGACCCGGGTCGACCTGCTCTCCACCCAGACCACGGTCGACAACTACGAGCGCCGGTTCTCCCTCGGCGACGGCGTGTACGAGATCGACGAAGCCGTCCGGGCCGAGGTGGTGGCCGCGTTCGAGCGTTACCTCGGCACCCTGCCGGCGGTGACGGCCGGGCTGCGGCCGGTCGCCGCCCACATCAAGGACGTGGTGCTGCGCAAGGGCGTGGGCATCGGCTCCGCCGGGCTGCCGTCGTACAACCTGCTGCTGGAGGGGCACACCCAGGCGCTGGAGAACGACGTGGTGATCTACATGAAGCAGGCGCAGGTGCCGGCGGTGGCCCGGTACGTCGACGACGAGGGGGTCCGGGGCTACTTCCGGCACCAGGGACACCGCACCGCCGAGTCGCAGCGGGCGTTGCAGGCCCACGCCGACCCCTGGGTGGGCTTCACCAGGCTGGGCGGGGTCGGCCAGTTGGTCGCCGAGGTCTCGCCGTACGCCGCAGACCTGGACTGGGCCGACGTCAACGAGCCGGCGGAGCTGGCCGGGGTGATTGGCGACCTGGGCCGGGCGGTGGCCCGGATGCACTCGGTGGCCGACGACGAGTCCAGCCACGACCTGGTCGACTACTCCACCGAGGAGGAGATCGTCGCGGAGGTGGACAAGGACGAGAGCGGTTTTGTGGCGCACCTGGTGGACTTCGCCCACGGTTACGGGGAGCGGGCCCGCCGGGACCACCAGATCTTCGTCGACCTGTTCCGTAACGGCCGGCTGCCCGGCCTCTGACCGGTCGACCGGCCCCGAACCCGTCGGAGGGCCGGTCAGGCGAAGTCGAGCACCGTCTTGATCTCGTCAGGCTGGGGGCTGTACGCCTCGGCGTACGCCCCCAGCGGCACCCGCCGGCTGATCAGCGAGGCCAGCCAGCGCTGGTCGGCCCGGGCGAGCGCGGTGGCGGCGAGGTCCCAGTGCCGCCGGTTGGCGTTGACCGAGCCGAAGACGACGTTGTTTTCCAGCACCAGCTCCCGGTTGAGCGCCCCGGCGTCGAAGTCGATCAGGCGACCGCCGGTGGAGACGCCGGTGAGGCAGACGATTCCGTTCGGCGCCGCCTGGCACATCACGTCGAGTACGACCGACGGCGCGCCGGTGCACTCCAACACCACGTCGGGGGCGAAGCCGAGCGCGGCCATCCCCTCGCTGTGGTAGTGCGCGCCGAGCGCCCGGACGAGTTCCGGTTTCGGACCGGTGGTGGCGAGGTCCAGCACGTGCACGGTCAGCCCGCGCTGGCAGCCGAGCAGGGCGGCCAGCAGCCCGATCGGCCCGGCGCCGGTGACCAGGACGGTCTCCGGTTGCCAGACCGACCGGACGCCGATCCGTTCGATGTGCTCCCACGCCTTCGCCACCACGCTGGTCGGTTCGAGCAGGGTTCCCACGTCGGCCAGGGCCGGTTCCAGCAGGACGGCGAACTCCGGGTCGACCCGCCACCGCTCGCGGGCGAACCCGGGCAGCCCCTTGATGCCGTGCTCGGTGTACTGGTCGTTGCGGCACATGTCCCACTCGCCGACCGCGCAGTTGGGGCAGGGCACCGGGTCGGGGTGCCGGACCACGCCGGCCACCAGGTCGCCGGGGCGCAGTGACCCGGTGGGGTCCTCCAGCACCCGGCCCAGCGACTCGTGCCCGATCACCAACTCCGCCGAGCCCGGCGGTGCCTCGCCGTAGTGCCCGTCGATGATCTCCCGGTCGGTGCCGCAGATGCCGACCGCGATCGCCTCGACGAGGACGGCGCCCTCGTCGATCGACGGCTCGGGATAGCCCTCGACCAGGCGGAGCGAGTTCGGTACCCCGGGAGTGACGGTCACGGCGCGCACGTCGGTCATTCTCCCGTGCCCGGCGCGGTTCCCGCAGCGAAAGCCCTCACCGGGGCCCGCCGGGACGGAACGCGGCCGGGGCACCCCGGCAGCCCCGAGGCGGGCACCGTTGCCTCGTGGGCGCGGTGATCCGGCACCCGGGGTCATAGGATCGCGGGCATGACCCCGGAGGAGATCGGTAGCCGCCTGGCCGCGCTGCTCGGCGAGGATCGGGCCACGGTCGGGCTGTCCGGTGGGCAGGCGTACGCCCGCGCCACCGTCGACGTACCGCCGGAGAGTTGGCACGACGCGCTCCGGAGCGCGCGTGACGACGAGGAACTGGCCTGCGACTTCTTCGACTGGCTCTCGGCCGTGGACGAACTGGCCGAGGGGTTCGGCGTGGTGACCCACCTCTGGTCCACCCGACACCGGCACGGGCTGCTGCTGCGTACCCGGGTGGACCGGTCGGCGCCGGAGGTCTCCTCGGTGGTGGACCTCTTCCCCGGCGCGGCCTGGCACGAGCGGGAGACGTACGAGATGTTCGGCATCGGTTTTGCCGGTCACGACGATCTCCAACCGCTGTTGCTGCCGCCGGAGTTCGAGGGACATCCGCTGCGCAAGGAGTTCGTGCTCGCCTCCCGGGTGGCCAAGCCGTGGCCCGGGGCGAAGGAGCCGGGGGAGTCGGAGGCGGGAGTGGCCCGGCGGGCACCGAATCGACCGCCGGGCGTACCGGCACCGGGTGAATGGGGCGACCGCTGATGCCGCTCTGGCTGGAACTGCTGATCCGGGTGGTCGCCGTGGTGGCGGCGTTCCTGATCCTGCCGCTGGTGGTGGGGCAGCTCGAACACAAGGTGATGGCGCACATGCAGGGCCGGCTCGGCCCGATGTACGCGGGCGGGTTCCACGGCTGGGCCCAGTTGGTCGCCGACGGGGTCAAGTTCGTGCAGAAGGAGGACGTGATCCCGCGTACGGCCGACCGGGCGGTGTTCCGGCTCGCCCCGGTGGTGGCGCTGGTGCCGTACCTGTTGGCCCTGCTGGTCATCCCGCTCGGACCGGGCGACCTGGTCGGGCAGCCGCTGGACATCGGCCTCTTCTTCGTCCTCGCGGTGATCGGCGTCGGGGTGGTCGCGGTGCTGATGTCGGCCTGGGCGTCGGCGAACAAGTACAGCCTGCTCGGCGGCTTGCGTGGGGCGGCCCAGTTGCTCGGCTACGAGCTGCCGCTGGTGCTCTCGGCGGCGAGTGTGGCGATGGCCGCCGGCACGCTGAGCCTGCCCGGCATCGTCGAGGCGTGGCAGCCGTGGTGGCTGCTCTGGCAGGCGCCGGCCATGTTCGTCTTCTTCGTCGCCGGGCTGGCCGAGATCCGCCGGCCGCCGTTCGACATGCCGATCGCCGACTCCGAGCTGGTCTTCGGTTACATGACCGAGTACACCGGGCTGCGGTTCGCCTTCTTCCTGCTAGCCGAGTACGTCGGCATCGTGGTGATCGCGGCGCTGACCACCGTGCTCTTCCTCGGTGGCTGGCAGGGGCCGTTCGGTGACGAGTATCTCGGTTGGCTCTGGACCCTGATCAAGATCTTCCTGGTGTCGTTCGTGGTGATCTGGTTCCGGGTGAGCTACCCGCGGCTACGCGAGGACCAGCTACAACGGCTCTGCTGGCTGGTCCTGGTGCCGGTCGCGCTGGGGCAGTTGGTGCTCACCACCGCCGTGCGCGTCGCATTCTGACCGGAGCGGGGTTGGGGGCTAGGCTGACCGACCGTGGTCGACATCGACAGCACGGTACGACGGTTCGTGACGGACGTCTGGCACGAGGCCCGGGAGGACACGGCGCGGGAGTTGGTCGCCGACGAGTGCCCCGGACTCGGCGGCTCGGGCCCGGAGGCGGTGCTCGCGTGGCACCAGGAGCGGCGGGCGGCCTTCCCGGACCTGCGTTACAAGATCGTCGACCTGATCGTCTCGGGTGAGCGGGCCGCCCTGCACTGGCGGGCCGCCGGCACCCAGCGCGGGCAGTTCGGGCCGGTGCCGCCGACCGGTCAGGTGGTCAGTTACTCCGGCGCGACGTTCCTCCGGTTCGACTCCGCCGGCAAGATCATCGACGTGTGGAGCGTGAACGAGTTGTTCCAGCTCCTCCAGCAACTCGGGGTCGAGATGCTGCCGCCGCTCACAGGTGTCGGGGGCCCAGCCGACTGATCGGCAGGTTGATCGGCCACGGCTCGCCGGTGTCGACGAACTTGGTCCACCGACCGGTCTCGGCGTACACCTCGTGCACCGGGTCGATCTTGTACGTGTAGACGGTGAGCCCGTTTTCCAGCTCGATCCGCCAGTAGAACGGGATGCCGGCCTGCGCGTACAGGGCCGGCTTGAGGATCCGGTCCATCGACTGCGAGCCCTCGGAGACGATCTCCACCGCCAGCACGACCTCGTGCGGCTCGTACCTCGCGGTCCGGCGGGCGGCGGCGAGGGCGGTGGTGCCCAGCGTACGGCAACGCCTACCCCCGGTACGGCGCGAAGTGCCGGGTGGTGGTCGCGCGCGGGCGGGCGACAGTGCAGGATGGGCGGCATGAGCGAGCAGAGTGGGCCGGCGGTATGAAGCTGCCCGGCGAGGGTCTCGCGAAGGGACTCGCGGTCACCCTCAAGACGATGACCCAGCACTCGCACACCCAGCAGTACCCGGATGTCGCGCCGGAGCTGCCGCCGCGCTCGCGGGGCGTGATCGCGCTGGCCGAGGAGAACTGCACGGTCTGCATGCTCTGCGCCCGCGAGTGCCCGGACTGGTGCATCTATATCGACTCGCACAAGGAAGAGGTCCAGGTCCCGGGCGCGGCCCGGCCCCGGCAGCGCAACGTGCTGGACAAGTTCGACATCGACTTCTCGCTCTGCATGTACTGCGGGATCTGCATCGAGGTCTGCCCGTTCGACGCGCTGTACTGGTCGCCCGAGTTCGAGTACGCCGAGTACGACATCCGTGACCTGCTGCACGACAAGGACCACCTGGGGCAGTGGATGGCGACCGTACCGCCGCCGCCCGCGCACGACCGCAACGGCGAGCCGGCGAAGGAGGAGACCGCCGCCGCGCGCAAGGCCGCGACCCCGCCGCCGGCCGCCGGAGCCCCGACCACCCCGGCCGTACGCCCACCGCGTCCCGCCGGCCCGCCACCGACCTCGGCGGCGCCGTGACCGGCGCGGACGTCCTGCTGCTCGCCCTCGGCGCGGTCGCCGTCGGCTCCGGTGCGCTGGTGGTCACCACCCGCCACCTGGTCCGGGCCGGGCTGTACCTGGTGGTCTGCCTCGGCGCCGTCGCCGGGCTCTACCTGGTGCTCACCGCCGAGCTGCTGGCCTGGGTGCAGGTCCTGGTCTACGTCGGCGCGGTGGTGGTGCTGTTGCTCTTCGCGGTGATGCTGACCCGGGCCCCGATCGGCGCCTCCGGTGACCTGGACCGTCCCGGCTGGCCGGCGGCCCTGATCGGGGGCGGCACCGGGGCCGGGCTGACCCTGCTGCTGATCGACGCGTTCCGCTGGTCCAGGGTGGAGCTGCCCGAGCCGGGCAACGCCGAACGGCTCGGCGCGGAGATCTTCGGCCGCTGGGTGCTCCCGTTCGAGGTGCTCTCCGTGCTGCTGCTCTCGGCGCTGGTCGGCGCGATCGCGATCAGCGTACGGATTCCGGGGCGGCGCTGATGCGACCCGTGATCCCGTACGTCACCGCCGCGCTCCTCTTCGGCCTGGGCGTCTACGGCGTGCTCCGGCGGCGCAACGCGGTGCTGGTGCTGATGGCGGTCGAGCTGATGCTCAACGCGGTCAACCTGCTGCTGGTCACCGCCGACACCACCACCCGGGCGGCGCTGCCGCACGGCGGGCAGGTCTTCGCCCTCTTCGTGATCGTGATCGCCGCCGCCGAGGTGGGTGTCGGCCTCGCCATCGTGCTCCAGCTCTACCGCCTGCGTGGCAGCGTCGCGCTGGACGAGGTACGCCTGCACGAGCACCCACCGGACGCCGGTCCCGAACCGGCGGTGGACCCGGACGGCCGAACCGCACCGACCGGGTCAGCCGGGCCGACCGCCTCCGGGGCGGGGGCGCGATGACCGCCGCGATCGTGCTCGGCTGGCTGCTGCCGGCCGTACCGTTCGGGGTCGCCCTGGTCGGCCTGCTGCTGCCGCAGCGCTCCCGGGCCGGCGCCGCCGGTCTCGGCATCGCGGGCGCCACCGCGACCCTGGTCGTCGCGGCGCTGCTCCTCGTCGCCCTGGACGGCCGCGTGGCCGAGGGATCCGGCCTCTGGGTCGAGTTCGGCGGCCTGGAGGTGACCGCCGGGGTACGTCTCGACCCGGCCGCCGCCCTGGTCGCGCTCGCCGTGGCGGTGGTGGCGCTCGCGGTGCAGGTCTACTCGGTCGGCTACCTCGACCACGACGACCGGTACGGCCCGTACGCCGCCCAGATCAGCCTCTTCACTGCCGCCATGCTGCTGGTGGTGGTCTCCGGTGACCTGCTCCTGCTGCTGGTCGGCTGGGAGGTGATGGGCATCTGCTCCTACCTGCTCATCGCCCACGACCGGGGACTACCCGAGGCGCCGGCCGCCGCGGTCAAGGCGTTCCTGGTCACCCGGGTCGGCGACGTCGGCTTCCTGATCGGCATCGCGGTGCTCGGCTTCACCGCCGGCAGCTTCCGGATCAGCGAGGTGCTGGCCCACGACTTCCACCCGACCACGCTCACCGTCGCCTGCCTGCTGTTGCTCGCCGGGGTGGCCGGCAAGAGCGCCCAGTTCCCGCTGCACACCTGGCTGCCGGACGCGATGGCCGGACCGACCCCGATCTCGGCGCTGATCCACGCCGCGACCATGGTCGCCGCCGGCATCTACGCGGTGACCCGGCTCTACCCGCTCTTCGCCCAGTCGCCGACGGCGCTGACCGTGCTCGGGGTGATGGGGGCGCTGACCCTGCTGCTCGGCGCCCTCGCGGCCACCGCGCAGGACGACATCAAGCGGGTGCTGGCCTGGTCGACCGTCTCCCAGATCGGCTACATGGCCGGCGCGCTCGCCGTCGGCTCACCCGCCGCCGCCCTGTTCCACCTGCTCAGCCACGCCGCCTTCAAGGCGCTGCTCTTCCTCGCGGCGGGCTGCCTCATCCACGCCACCGGCACCAACTCGATGTCCGCCATGGGCGGGCTGCGGGCCCGGATGCCGGTCACCTTCTGGTGCACGGTGATCGGCCTCGGTGCGCTGGCCGGGGTGCCGCCACTGGCCGGCTTCTGGAGCAAGGACGGCATCCTGGCGGTCGCCGAGCGGGCCGCGCTCGACGGGGTCGGCCCGGCCGGCGCTCCGGTGGGCTGGCTGGTCTGGATCGCCGGGCTGGTCGGGGTGGCGGTCACCGCCTGGTACGCCGCCCGGCTGCTGCTGCGCACCTTCCTCGGCACCTACCGGGGGACCGCCGCGCCGCACGACCCACCGGCGCTGCTGCGCTGGCCGGTGCTGCTGCTCGCGGTGCCGAGCGCGTTCTTCGGCGCGGTCGCCTTCGCCGGGCCGTTCGCCGGCTGGCTGCGCCCGCCCGGCATCACCGAACACCCCCCGAACCTGCTCCCGTTGGACGAGGAGTTGATCCACTTCGGCCCGCAACTGGTCTACCCGGTGGCGCTGCTGCTGCTCGGCGCGGGGCTGGCCTGGTGGCGCTGGCGCCGCGACCCGGCCGCCGACCCGGCACTCGCGCTCGGTCCGCTCCGGCCGGCGTTCGACCGCGCGTTCTGGCTCGACGAACTCCAGCACACCCTGGTCGTACGACCGGTGACGGCGCTGGCCCGGATCGGCCGGCGGGGTGACGAGTTGCTGGTCGACGGTGCGGTCGAGGGCGTCGGGCGGGGCGGTGACCGGCTCGGTGACCGGATCGACGGGGTGCACCGGGCCGGGCTGCCCCGGGCGGCGACCGCCGTACTGGCCGGTGCGCTGCTGATCGGGCTCGCCGCCGTACTGATCGGAGTCGGCGGATGAACGCCGGACAGGTGGGACTCGTCGCCGTACTCGGCCTGCCCGCGCTCGGCGCGGTGGTGGTCGCGGCGCTGCCCGAGCGGGTCGACCGGGCCGCGCGGGCGGTGGCCACCGGCTTTGCCGCCGCGACCCTGGTCGTCGCGGTGCTGCTCTTCTTCGGCGTCGGTGGTGCCGGCTTCGCGCACCAGGTGCCGGAGCAGGGGCCGCCCGGTCTGCACCCCTGGCACGAGCTGGACCTGCCCTGGGTTCCCGGACTGGACCTGAGGTTCCACCTCGGGGTGGACGGGATCTCGTACCCGCTGGTCATCCTGACCGTACTGCTGACCCTGCTCTGCTGCGCGTACACCTGGTGGCGGGCGCCGGCACCGGGGCGCGGCCGTACCCTGGCCGCCCTGCTGCTGGTGATCGAGGTCGGCATCCTGGGCACCTTCCTCGCCCTCGACCTGGTGCTGTTCTTTGTCTTCTTCGAGGTCGTGCTGCTGCCCATGTACGCGGTGATCGCGATCTGGGGCGGCGAGCGACGGCGGCACGCGGCGCGCAAGTTTGTCCTCTACACCCTGTTCGGCTCGGTCCTGCTGCTGGTCGGCGTCTTTGTCGTGGTCAGCGCCGCCGGCACCGCCGACCTGGTCGAGCTGACCGGCGGCGGCGAGCTGGCCCGGACCACCCAACTCGTGGCGTTCACCCTGTTCGGGCTCGCCTTCGCGGTGAAGAGTCCACTCTGGCCACTGCACAGTTGGCTGCCGGACGCGCACAGCCAGGCGCCGACCGTCGGGAGCGTCGTCCTCGCCGGTGTGCTGTTGAAGATGGGCACGTACGGGCTGATCCGGATCGGTGTCGGGATCACCCCGGAAGGCGCCCGCTGGGCGGCGCCGGTGCTCGGCGTGCTCGCCGTCGCGGCGATCATCGTGGGTGCGCTGGTCTGTCTGGCCCAGGACGAGCTGAAGCGGCTGATCGCGTACTCCAGCGTGGGCCACATGGGCTTCGTGGTGCTGGGCATCGCCACCGTGACCACGACGGGAATCCAGGCCGCGCTGATCGGCAACATCGCGCACGGGCTCATCACCGGCCTGCTCTTCTTCCTCGCCGGGGCGATCAAGGACCGGACGCACACGGGTGCGCTGGGCGAATTGGGCGGGCTGCGGGAGACCTCGCCCCGGCTCGCCGGGCTGCTCGGCTTCGCCGCCGTCGCCTCGCTCGGGCTGCCCGGACTCGCCGGGTTCTGGGGCGAGGCGTTCGCGATCGTCGCCGCGCTGCGGCTCGGCGGGGCGTTCTGGACCACGCTCGGCGTACTGGCCGCGTTCGGCGGGGCGCTCACCGCCGCGTACTTCCTGCGGATGCTGCGCCGGATCAGCCACGGCCCGGCGACCCCGGCGGTGGCCCGGCTCACCCCCGGCGGGTACGGCGTCGAGCAGGTCATCTGGGCACCGCTGGTGGTGCTCACCCTCGCCGTCGGACTGCTGCCGCCGATCGCGCTCGACGTGGCCGACGAGCCGGTGAAGGCCCTGATCGAGGCGATCTCATGAACCTGACCCAGAGTGTGGACCACGTCGCGCTGCTGCCGGCGTACCTGGCGGCGGGGACCGCCGTACTGGTGCTCCTGGCCGACCTGCTGCTGGGCCGGCGGGGCGCCACGGCCGCCGTCCTCGCGACCGGCGCGGTCGCCACCGCCGTCGTGGCGCTGGTGGTCGGGGCCGGCGACGACCGGCGCACCTTCTGCGCCGGTGACGCCTGCTCCTACCTGGCGACCGGTCGGGCGGCCCTGGTCGCGGCCCTGTTCGCGCTGCTCACCCTCGGGGTGCTGGCCCTGTCGGCGACCCTGCTGCGGGCGGGCGAGGTGCCGGTGGGGGAGTACTGCTTCCTGCTCGCCTGCTCGATGACCGGCGGCGTGGTGCTCGGCGCCGCCGGTGACCTGATCACCCTGATCGTCGCCCTGGAGACGCTCACCCTGCCGCTCTACGTGCTGGTCGGGCTCCGTCGGCGCAGCGTGGCCGGCGCCGAGGCGGCGGTCACCTTCTTCGTGGTCAGCGTGGTGGCGACCGCGGTCACCCTGCTCGGAGCCGCGTTGCTGTACGCGGTCACCGGCGCGCTGCATCTCCGCCCGCTCGCCACCGCCTTCACCGACGATCCGGGGCTGCTGGACATCCCGCTCACCTCGGCCGCGGTGGCACTGGTGGTGCTCGGGCTGGCCTTCAAGATCGCGGCGGTGCCGTTCCACGCCTGGGCCCCGGCGACGTACGACGGGGCGCCGCTGCCGGTCGCCGCGTACCTCTCCACCGCCTCGAAGCTAGGCGGGGTGGTCGCCCTGCTCGCCGTCACCGGGATCGCCGCACCGGCGGCCGGGGCGGTGCTGCACGACGCCCCGCTGCCCGCCTCGGTGACCGGACCGGTGCTGGCCGCTCTGGCGGTGCTGACGATGACCGTCGGCAACCTGGTCGCGCTCCGGCAGGCCCGGATGGTCCGGCTGCTCGCCTGGTCGTCGGTGGCGCAGGCCGGCTACATCATCGCCCCGCTCGGCGCGCTGGCGCTGGCCGCCGGGCGCGACACCGACCAGTTCGGTACGGCGGTCGCCGCCGCGCTCGCGTACGCGGTCTTCTTCGTGGTGCTCGAACTCGGCGCGTTCGGCGCGGTGATCGCGCTGCGATCCGGACACGGCGACGGCGGTGCGGTCGAGGACTACCGGGGGGTCGCCCGGCGTCGTCCGGTGGTCGGTGCGGTGCTGGCGTTGGCGCTGGTCGGGCTGGCCGGGCTACCGCCCGGACTGGCGGGCCTGTTCGCGAAGATCACCATCGTCCGGTCGCTGCTGCTCGGCGACTCCGACTGGCTCGCCCTGGTCGTCGCGGTCAACGCCGTGATCGGCCTGGCCTACTACGTCCGGGTCGCCGCGACCCTCTACAACGACCCGGGACCGGTCGAAACCCCCACCACGGTACGAACGCCGTGGCCGGTCGTAGCCACGCTCGCCGCCGCCACCGTGCTGACCGTGGTCCTCGGCTTCGCCCCGCAACTCGTGCTGGACGCCGCCGCCGGCTGGTGAACCGTCTCCTTCGTCCTTTTCTCGCTCCGCCCGACCGCTCTTTACAGGCAACTCTCAGCAATATGGGGATTGTTGATGGGTATCGAGTTGTTGGAACGGTCAGCGGTTTCACGAGAACCGCGCACCGAAGGAGTGATAGTGCACAGCCACCGCAACGGTCTGAAGACGGCCGCCCTGCTCGGCCTGCTCACCGCGCTGATTCTCGGCGTCGGCTACGCGCTCGGCGGCAGTGGGGGCCTGGTCGTCGCCGTACTGGTCTCGCTGGGTATGAACGCGGCCAGCTACTTCTGGTCGGACAGGATCGCATTGCGCTCGATGCGGGCGCAACCGGTCAGCGAGGCGGAATTCCCCGCGCTCTACCAAATGGTCCGCGAGCTTTCCAGCTCCGCCGGACAGCCGATGCCCCGGCTCTACGTGAGCCCGACGATGCAGCCGAACGCGTTCGCGACGGGACGGAACCCGCAGCACGCGGCGGTCGCCGTGACCCAGGGCATCACCCAGATCCTCGACTACCGCGAGTTGCGTGGCGTGATCGGACACGAGCTGTCCCACGTCTACAACCACGACATCCTGATCTCCAGCGTCGCGGCGGCACTCGCCGGGATCATCACTGCCCTGTCGTACTTCGCCTGGTTCATCCCGATCGGTGGCGGGGACGACGAGGACTCGCCGAACCCGGCCGCGTTGCTGCTCATGCTGATCCTCGGCCCGATCGCGGCGAGCGTCATCCAACTCGCGATCAGCCGGAACCGTGAGTACCAGGCCGACGCCTCGGGCGCCACGATCACCCGCGACCCGCTGGCCCTGGCCAGCGCGCTGCGAAAGATCCACCAGGGTACGCAGGCGCTCCCGTTGCCGGCGGACAACCGACTCACCTCCACCGCCCACCTGATGATCGACAACCCGTTCCGCGGCGGTGGCCTGGCCGGCCTCTTCTCCACCCACCCGCCGATGGAGGAGCGGGTACGCCGACTGGAGCAGATGGCCGCGAACTCCGGACCGGTGCAGTTCCAGCGCTGACCCGGACGGTGGCGCCGAAGGTGCCAATGGGCGGTTGACCCAGTAGCAGACAACGAACCGGCGGGGCCCCGAACGGGCCCCGCCGGTTCCTGCGTGCGGCAGTTATCTGTTTCACCGGAAGCCGTACGTGGCGTTAGGGTCGAGAGGTCTTCCGCTCGTTACATCGACCGGTTACGGGGAACGGTCCGAGCGCGTCACGTTCTCGGGAACAAGGAGGTCGGTCGTGGTTGCGCTGCGCCAGTATCTGGGGGTCTGGCGAATCCCCGGAGCGCCGATGCTGCTGGTCACCGGGATCATCGGACGGCTCGGCATCGGCATGACACCACTGGCCCTGCTGCTCGTGGTCGAGCAGGTCACCGGCCGCTACGCCCTCGCCGCCGCGGCCGGTGCGGCGTACGCCCTCGCCGGAGCCGCGCTCAGCCCCGTCGCCGGCCGGATCGCCGACCGGATCGGCCCGACCCCGGTCCTGGTGGTCACCGCCGTCGCGCACCCGCTCGCCCTGGTCGGGCTGGTGCTCGCCAACCGGGGCGGTGAGCAGAACCTCACCCTGATCTACCTGATGTCGGCCGTCGCCGGAGCCACCTACCCGCCGCTCACCGCCGCCATCCGGGGCGCCTGGAACGACCTGACCGAACCCGGATCAGGCCGCTACGGCCTACGCAACACCGCGCTGGCCGCCGAGACCTCGCTGTTCGAGATCGTCTTTGTGCTCGGGCCGCTCCTGGTCGCCCTCTTCGTCCTGCTGGCCGACGCCACCGCCGCACTGCTCGGTGCCGCCGTGGTGACCCTGGTCGGCACGCTCGCGGTCGCGCTCGGCCGGGTCATGCGCGGCTGGCGGCCACACCCCACTCACGCCCACGCGACCGGGCTTGGCCCGCTGCGGTCCGGTGGCTTCTCGGCCCTGCTGCTCTGCGCCGCCGGACTCGGCATCGCCTTCGGTGCGGCCGGGGTCGCCATCCCGGCGTACGCCACCGCACACGTCACCGGTGACGCGGAGAGCGCCGCCGGCGTACTGCTCGCGGTCTGGGGCGTCGGCAGCGCCATCGGCGGCATCTGGTTCGGCACCCGACGCCCGGCACCGAACATGACCCGTCAGTTCGCGCTGCTGCTCGCGGCGGTGTCGGCCAGCTTCCTGCTCTACGCGCTGATGCCACACCCGGTGGCGCTCGGGGTCGCACTTGTCCTCGGTGGAGCCACCATCGCGCCGGCACTCACCCTGGAGAACACCATGGTCGGTCGGATCTCGCCCGGTGGCATGCTCAACGAGGCGTACACCTGGATGGTGACCGTCTCGGTCGCCGCCAGCGCGGCCGGCGGCGCAACCGCCGGACTTCTCGTCGACCAGGTCGGCGTACCGTGGGCGTTTCTTTTCGCCGGTGCGGCGGTCGCCGTCGCGGCCGGGGTCGCCGCGCCCCGCGGGGGACCGATCTCCCGGGCCGAGGCCCGGGGAGCGGTCGGGATCGAACGGGCACTCGCCGCGGAGCTGGCCTAGCCACCCTCCCGGAGCGCCTCGGCCCGTCGGGTACGCGGGCGCTCCGGAGGGTCGTCCTACCGGCGGTCGACCGGCATCGTCAGCCGACCACTCAGCGGGTTCAGCGGTAGTTCGTGAACTGGAGCGCGACGCCGAAGTCCTCGCTCTTGAGCAGCGCGATGATCGCCTGCAGGTCGTCCTTCTTCTTGCCGGTCACCCGCAGTTGGTCGCCCTGGATCTGCGCCTGCACGCCCTTGGGGCCCTCGTCGCGGATCTTCTTGCTGATCGCCTTGGCCTTCTCCGAGTCGATCCCCTGGACGACCTTGCAATCGATCTTGTATGTCTTGCCCGAGGGACGAGCCTCGCCCGCGTCCAGAGCCTTCATCGAGATGTTCCGCTTGACCAGCTTCTCCTTGAAGACGTCCAACGCGGCCTTGACCCGCTCCTCCGTCTCGGCCTGCAGGCTGACCGCCTCCTCGCCGGACCAGGAGATCTCCGCGCCGGTGCCACGGAAGTCGAAGCGGCTCGAAAGCTCCTTCTCCGTCTGCCGGAGGGCGTTGTCGATCTCCTGCCGGTCGACCTTGCTGACGATGTCGAACGACGGGTTGGCTGCCATGATCATGCTCCTGCTGGTCGCGGTATGAAGATGTCCCGGACGGCTACTGGGCGGTCCGGCATGCCGACCGTACCCGGTTGCGAAGACACCCGGTGCAACCGCTATCCTTGCTTCCGCTGCCGCGTTAACCGTGGCGGCACGCCCTGGCGGGTTGCCCGAGCGGCCAATGGGAGCGGACTGTAAATCCGTCGCGAAAGCTTCAGAGGTTCGAATCCTCTACCCGCCACCAGGTGCGGTTATCGCCCCTGACCAGCAGAGATGCCGGTCAGGGGCGATTCTCGTTTGTCCAGCCGAGTCCAGCCAGATCCGGCCGTCTACGGCTCCCAGTGGGCAGATAGTGGGCAGGTCGATCTTGGCTCCTCCAGGTGGTTCTCAGGGCTCGCTGCGCCTGTCTGTACGGCTCTGGGCGCGCTGTCCGTACCTGAGTCGACCTTGCCTCGGCTTTCGGTGGCCTGGCGGGTTCTGAGGGCGTGGCGGCGACGTACGGCGGCGTGGGGGAGGGTCAGGTACCGGCGGGAGCGGGCTGCGGTAGACCGGTGGCAAGCCAGTCCCGTTCTTGGACTGGCGCGGCAGTCGGAAGCCCTGCCCTCGACGGTGCCCGGTCACGCCGGCTTCCGGACCGCCGGGCTCTATGACGGGCTACTGGAGAAACTGCCCGGCCCGCCGAGCCGTACGTCGAGGTCACAGAGCAAGGTGCCCAGCCGGGAGCTGGTGGCGGTGGGCATCAGGGGATTGGACGACCGGCGGCCAGGTGCTCGCCTGGGTCGTAGAGGGCGTCGCGAAGATCCTCGGCGGTTGCTCAGTCGAGGCTCAGTCCGATGGGGTCAGCCACGTTGCGACCGTATCGGTCGAGTCGATCAGCGGGCGCGGCCGTCCCGGCGGTTGTCGGCGGCTTGCCGCCCCGGCGCCGGAGGCGTCCGGGGTGGGGCTCGCCGGGCGGCGCTCCGCGCCCGCGCCGTGCAGCGCGCGGCGCCTTGATCCAATAGAGACCAAATCGGCAGTCCTGACCAACGGCGCTGGGCTCAGCCCGGTGCTACCGCGCTTGCTGCCAGATTCGTGACGAAGCTCGCAGTTACCAGAGCGATAGAACCGAGGGCGATGCCGATCATCCCCATAGAAACCACCCCTCCCACAAAGGTCAGGACGCCTGCTAGGACCAGAAGCGGCAGCACCAGGCGGGCATCACACCCGGCTCAACCCAGCGCCGTCTCCAGGATCATGGCACAGCGGCCTCGCTGGCCGTCGCACTGGGTAGATGACCCTTTCGTCCCGATCTGTTAACGCAGGCAATGGTCCTCGCTTCGCTACCGGCACTGGGACCCGCATCGTGGTCTTAGCTGCATCGTTGCTGTCCTACAGACGGAACACGGACGGAAATGCCGTCGTGGCCGCTTCACATACGTACGGATGTTCGACAGTATGAAGGCTACCGCTATCCACCGAGGGGTGTTTATGGCAGACCGAAGCGCCATCGAATGGACGGAAGCCACCTGGAACCCGACAACGGGCTGCGACAGGGTTTCTTCGGGCTGTGATAACTGTTACGCTCTGACGTTGGCTAAGCGGTTGAAGGCTATGGGCTCGCCTAAGTACCAGACCGATGGAGATGCCCGCACCTCCGGCCCCGGATTCGGTGTCGCAGTGCATGAGTCGGACCTCGGACTCCCGTACCGTTGGCGGGATCCACGCGTGGTCTTCGTCAACTCGATGAGCGACCTGTTTCACGCCAAGGTGCCGATCGGGTTTGTTGAACGCGTCTTCGACGTGATGGCCGCGACCCCCCAGCACACGTACCAGGTCCTGACCAAGCGCGCTACGCGGTTGGCTAAAGTGGCACCCAACCTGACCTGGCCTGCCAATCTCTGGATGGGCGTCAGTGTTGAAGACTCCTCCCAACTTTCCCGCATTGATCATCTCCGTGCCGTCCCGGCCGCCGTACGGTTCGTCTCAGCCGAGCCGCTACTGGGACCGCTGAAAGGGCTAGACCTTACTGGCATCGATTGGCTGATTGCGGGAGGCGAGTCAGGGCCGGGTGCGCGACCGGTTTCGCCCGAATGGATCCGAGATCTGCGCGATGATTGCTTCGCGGCTGATGTCGCATTCTTCTTCAAGCAATGGGGCGGCAGGACACCAAAAGCTGGCGGTCGAACCCTTGACGACAGGACATGGGACGAGATGCCGGTGCCCAAGCGGCTGACACCTGCCAACTGACGTCGGATCGGGGCTGACAGACCAACCTCAGTGCCATACGGTAGTGCGGAGGTCACGTACGGTCGATGCCGATGGGGGTCCCCTTGCCAACACCCGACGGAGTGCTTTGGGACAGGGATCCACACACGGCGGCCAAGCACCGCGTTTATCAGAGTTACCTGAACGCATGGTTCCCCATCCTGCTCCAGTCGGTGTATGGAAGCAGTGGCGTTACGTACGCGGAAGGCTTTTCTGGTCCAGGAGAGTACAAGGACGGGTCCCCGGGTTCGCCTCTAATCGCGCTACGGGCGGCCCTGAACTGCAAAGCGCCACCAACGCCACACCGCCCCGCCCGCTTCATTCTGCTGGAAGAAAAGCGTGCCCGGGTTCGCCACTTGAGCGAGCAACTGGAAAAGGTGCTGGGTACGCTCGACCCCACTGCGCTTGCAAAGCGTGGACTTATTGTCGATCCGAAGGTTGGGGTATGCAAAGATGATCTATTGCCTCTCTTGGACAGTCACAAGGTGTGGAATAAGCCCCTGCTTCTAATCCTTGACACATTCGGCTCGGCTGTGGATTTTGCCCTGTTGCAAACGGTTGCGCGAAGTCGGGCGGCGGAGACTATCGTGACAATGCAGCCAAGCCAATTCATCCGCTTTGCGTCGGATCCCAATCATTACGGCGACCGTGTCTTTGGCCCGGTCGTCTGGCGGGACGTCCAAGCGCGCAGCGGCAGAGCAAAGGCTCGATACATCAAAGAGCAGTACCGCCGGGTACTAAATGAGGCGGGTTTCAAGTTCGTTCTTGATTTCGAGTTGGCCGACGAGCGCAACAACTTGCTCTACCTCGTCTATGGCACCAACTCCGATAAGGGCGTCGAGAAGATGAAGGATGCCATCTGGGCGGTTGACCCCTATCAGGGCGTAGGTTACCGCGACCCCCGCGATCCTAACCAGGAAACCCTTCCGATTCAACCTTTGCCCCAGACGGGTCCCCTTTGTCGGCTGATTCTCGAATACCTCTCACAACTCCCGAACCAGCGAGCTACGTTGGATGAGCTTCGGCGGTTTGTGCTAATAGAGACAATTTTCCGACCGGGACAAACGCTGAGAGCCGTTCAAAGACTCATCGCTGAGGGTAAGGCGACCGGTGAGCCTGATGGCAAACGCCTCACCGGTGCATCTGTGATCGCGGTGACCGGAGTAACCGCTCTCTTCTGAAAATCGCCCCGTCCGATGCTGGTGGCATTGGTGCCACATCCTGTGCGCTAGACCAGGTAGATGTACCTCTCCAGGCCGTCTGCGTCAACGATCTTGAAGCGATCCTCAGGTGCTATCTCATATAGCAGTGCGGCAAGCCGTACTGCGCGGTTGAGGGCGTCCGTCCGACTGCTGCACTGCCCATCGGCTAGGCGGGTTAGAGCAGCGTCAGCGTCTACTGTCAGGTTGACAGTGATTTTGACCAGTCGAGATTTACTCGCCTCACTCATCGCTTTCTCCGACGGCACCCATTTTGGTTCCGGGACGGCCAGCCGGAGAGCGTGGCAGGGTTTGACTCCTAGGTAACACTGCACGAGTCGCTGTGGCTATACAGGTACAGGCAACGCCCCTGACTGGGAATGATGTTGCCGCAGTAGACGGGGTGTTGGTTAAGCTGATCATCCTCATGGCTGACAGCAGTATCCCTAGGATCGAAATCAGGAATGAAGTCGAGAAAGTCGGCGAGCCTTTCGGCCATCCCAAGGGCCGCACCGAGCGTCGGGGCCTTGAATGGAACGTGGAGAACGAACCGTGAGTCGGGCTGCGTCAGATCTTCGAGCGGTAGAGCGCGTTGGGTTGCGGTTGGTGCGATTGTGTTTCTTGGCGGTGGGCCGCTTGCATAGCGTGCGTCGGTCACGTTCTGGCTCCTTTGACTTGTTGCGGTGGGGTGCGGGTGTCGGCGGGGGACCTGACCCGCACCCCGACTGGTGCTGTCGTACGCACCTGCCCTCGCGGCCCTTGCGGCGAGCACGAGAGCAGGGCCTATCCCCGTACGACGTTGGGTAGTCAATCGGCGACCAGTCGTACGTCGCGCCTGCCCTGGTAGACCCCTCGCGAACGTCTAGGGCCTTCGCGATACGTCCCATGACGGCCTTGCAACGTCCCGTCCGGGAAACGTCCAATGGAGATATGAATGAACGTCTGAGGACGGTTATGGTGCGGCGGGGCGTCGCGGTGGAGGACCTGGCGGGTGAGTGCGGCGTCGACCCCAAGACGGTCGAGCGGTGGATCAGCTCGGGACGGGTTCCGCATCGGCGGCATCGGTGGGCGACGGCGCGGCGGCTGGGGGCGGAAGAGGCGTACCTCTGGCCTGACGTGCTCGCGTCGGTGGCCAACAAGCGTGGTGAGGCGAGTCGGGCAGAGCTGATCGAGGTCTTCCCGGATCGGGCGTCGGTTCCGCGTGAGACGTGGCTACGCCTGCTGTCCGAGGCGCAGGAACGGGTGGACGTGCTGGTCTTCTCCGGGACGTTCTTCGCGCAGATACAGCCACGGGTCGCCCGAATGCTCGCCGATCGTCTGTCGGTCGGTGTGCAGGTGCGGCTCTGCTTTGGCGACCCGAACAGCGAGGCGGTGACGGTCCGGGACCGGGAGGAGGGCTTGGGCGGCACGCTCGCTGCGAAGATCCGGGCGTCGTTGACGTACTACCGGGAGATCGCGGGGATGGAAGGCTGCGAGATTCGGCTGCACCCGACCACGCTGTACAACAGCCTGTTCCGGTACGACGACGAGATCCTGACGAACCCGCACGCGTACGGTGAGGCTGCCAGCGCCAATCCGACGTTCCATCTGCGTAAGGTCGATGGTGGCGGCCTGTTTGATCACTACGTGAGTAGCTTCGAGCGGGTGTGGGCTACCGCGATGCCGTGGCTGGCTACGGAGGTCTGAGCGTGGGACGTGTCGAGTACTGGAACGACCCGGATGCACCAAAGGCGAACACGCTCGTACCCGCGTGCGGGGTCTTGGCGGTCGACGACCAGGGTGCGATCCTGCTACAACGGCGCCGGGACACCGGTCAGTGGGCGCTACCGATGGGCAAGATGGAAATCGGAGAAACCCCATCTGAGTGCGCGGTCCGGGAGACCCGTGAGGAGACCGGCATCGACGTGAAGGTGACTGGCATCCTCGGCGTCTACTCCGACCCGGGCCACATCGTCGCGTACACCGACGGTGAGGTCCGTCAGGAGTACGAAGTGACGTTGCTGGCGCGGCCGGTGGGTGGCGCCTTGACGGCGAACGACGAGGCAAGCGAGATCGGCTGGTTTCTGCCTGACGAGCTTGCCAGTCTGGACATCCATCCGACGATGTGGCGGCAGATCACTGATTATCTCAGGCAGCGCTTCCCACACATCGACTGATCCGAGCTTGCCGAAGGGCCCCACCGCATTCCGTGGCACTGGTGCATCGGTGGCGGCAAGAAGCCTGTCTCACGAACCCGTCTGCGCAGGTAGTTACGGTTGCACTACACCCGGTACGCGGATCAACTTTGGGCCGATTATCGTAGTCCTCTGTGGACCACTCAGAGATCTCGCTCCGACCCTGGCGGCAACGCATCGCCACCTGTCCGGGCGCACTCGGCAGGACCGAGGACATCATCACCGATCTCCGAGCGTTGCTGAAGGCGCTCGGAACCGATGGCCTACCCGCCGACGCCAACTTTGCCGTTGGATCAGGCCGTTCTGTCACCGTTCGTGAAGCGACCCGCTACCTCACGACTATCGGGTTAGCCCGTGTGCAGGGTGGACGACTTGGCGTCACCAGGCTCGCCGCGTCGTGGCTTGAGGCGGGAGACGACCGAGACATCGTCCGTATCTTGCACTCTGCTGTGCAATATGTGGGGGAAGTCCTTGCCGTTCTTGCTAACGCGGATGGGCGGGCGAGTCACGACGAGTTGCTGGATGCGGCTTCGAAACAATACGGAATGAGCTGGACCAGTCTGGACCCCATCCGCAGGAGGACATCCTGGCTGCGGTCAGCGCACCTAGTGGATCTATTCGACGGCCAAGTTCATTTGACCGATGAAGGTGCGGCTTTCCTTAAGGGTCTCGATGTGGCTGAACCCTTGCAGCCTCAAACTGAGGATCTGCTAGTTCAGGTCTCCCCGGCAACGCCGGAGGTACTTTCGCTCCTCGAAGGACTAACCGAGCAGCGCCTCCAGGAACGTGACCGGGTCGCGAACTACTTCGCGACACCTGGCGATTCGGTTGTCGATGCGTTACATGACTTTGTGCTAAAGCTAAGAGATCGTAGTTCCGAGTCTGCGTTCGTCGAGTATGTAGGCGCACAGTGCAAGATTTCGCGGGCGAGCGCAAGTATGATGTTAGGGACGATCCGGAAGCTCGGCCTCGCTGGTCGGGTCGGGCCAGATGCCTATCAGGCTACTGCGCTTGGACTAGCTTGGTCTGAGGATGGCGACAGGATCGATCTTATCCGGATCGCACATGCCCGCCTTTGGGGTATTGGTGAGCTGCTTGACCTCCTGGATGCTTCGCCTAAAGCGGGTCAGGGTCTCTTGAAGACCGTTGGGCTGCCATCGGCGGCCCGAGACCGATTGCGATTGCTAGTCGAGTGTGGCTTGGCAGAAAAGTTCGACCATACAAGATACGTGATCACTGCTCTGGGGCGAGCGGTCCGCGAGGAGTTGCCCCGAGTCTCCGCATCCAATCTGGTTGATGATCCTGTAAGCGCTGATGTTGCGGAGATCGTTGAGCGGGACAGTGTCGGGGCGGTCATTGATGAACTTCAAGAAGCTGCGGTGTGCGGAGAGGAGCCCGCTCGGCTGGAGCGTGCTCTAGGAAAGGTTCTCCAACTGCTCGGCCTGGCTGACGTGACAGTCCTCGGCCAAGGCCCAGGGCGTACGGACGTGCTTGCAACCTTGCCTGTTCCTTGGTATGAGGGCACAACCATCTGTTTCGATGCGAAGGCATCATCTAGTGCGTTAGTGCCCGAATCTCAGGTGTCGTTCGCCGCGCTGGGTGAGCATCGCGCGAAGCACAGTGCGAGGTGGTCCGTGCTCGTTGGACCAGCGTTCCATTCGCGTGTCCACACCATGGCGGCAAATGACGGACATGTAACGGTGCTTGACGCCAGTTATCTTGGAGAGGTCCTTCAGGCGCATGTTCGGGCGCCTTTTCTGCCCGAACAGCTCGTGGTGTTATTCGATCCTCGCGGCAGCGCGGACCGCGCCCAGCTTGTCCAGCACCATCATCTAAGTGCGGAACGAGTGAGGGACGTGCTTCGGATGGTCTTGTGTGCGCTGGAGATTGAGGCGCGCGAGCCACTAGACGACGGCTGGCTCACGCCGCTTGACGTCGTGCGGATGTCTCGGCAACAGGTCGATCTATCAGTCGACGAAGTGAAGCATGTTCTTGCGGGGATATGTGCCCTGCCGTGGGTTCAAGGGATCCAGCAGGATAAGGACAGATTTCGGCTAGTTGCTCCGGTCAACGATGTGCTCGCCCGGCTTCGATTCCTTGGGTCGACCTGAGGTCCATTCGATCATTGCCGGCATTCTTCAACTATCTCAACATTGCCGCAGGGCATCTACTTGTCTTGCTTCTGCGGGGTGGAGATCGGGGCGAATAACGCCGCGTCGTTGCTTCCCATCCACGGGAAAGGCCCCGGCTCCTGTAACCGGACCGGGGCGTACGTGGACGTGAGGTAATTGAATCAAGGCTCCTCGCGGGCGAGTGCGGTGGCGAGTTCGGCCATGCTGCCGATGATGGCTTCGGCTTTGGCGAGGCGGGTGCGTTTGCCTCGTTTGTTGGCGTACCCGATGGCGGTGACTCGGGCGGCTTGGGCGGCTTCGACATCGCTTTCTGAGTCGCCGACGAGGATGCATTGCTCGGGGTCGGCGTGCAGCTCGCGGAGGGCAGCGAGGACTGGTGCCGGGTTGGGTTTCATCTGGTCGGGTTGGCCGTGGGTGCGGCCGATGATCGGGTGTACGTAGTCGGTGAGGCGTCGGGCGGTGAGATAGGTGCGTACGGCTTCGGCGGAGTTGTTGGAGACGATGGCGACGCGTCGGCCGGTTTGGTGGGCGGTGACGATGACTTCGCGTGCGTACGGGGTGGGTTGAGCGGTGGCGGCTGCGGTGACTTCTGCGGCTCGGAGTGCGTCGTCGATGCGGCGGGTGATGGTCGGCTGGTTCAGGGTGACGGTGAAGCGGAGCACGGCCAGCGGGTCGGCCTCGATCTGGATGTGGTCGGGGAGGGTCACGCCCTGGTCGACGAGCAGGCGGCGCAGCTCGGTTGCGACGCTGGGGGCGGGGTAGTTGGCGAAGATGCTGCACACGGGGCCGTCGAAGTCAAGCAGCACGTAGCAGGTGCGGTCGGCGATGGTGCGCAGGTTGGGGCGGGTCACGACGTGTACTCGCGGGCGATCGTGCGCCACATGCTGTCGAACCAGGCGCGGGCCTGCTCGACGTAGAGGGCGTCGTTGGAGGAGTCCTCGTCGCTGGGCGTGAACGGGAATAGGATGGCGTCCTTGCCCATGGCGTCGTAGATGGCCATGGGGTTGCCGTTGATGGTGACGGTGTGTTCGACGACAGGGTAGAAGCCGAAGAACGCTTCTTCCTCGTTGATCACGAACAGCTTGAACAGCGGGGCGGCTTTGTGGACGCGTACCTCGGTTGACGCGCTCTTGACCAGGTCCAGGTCTGCGAGTTCTTGGACGGCGTCGATGACGGCGTGGATCGACCGGTCGGTGATGCGTTGGGCACGGGCGCGGATGGCGGGGTCGTCGGCCTGGTCCTCGGCGCGGCACGGGATCGCCATCGGGGCGGTCATGTCGGAGATGAGGATCCGGAGCCGGATCGACTCGGGGGTGAGTCGGCCGATGCGTACCTTGTCCAGGGTTTCCTGGATGGCGTTGTAGAGGGTCTCACCCGAGAATCCCGCGAAGTCGATCGTGACGTGGGTGGCCTCGAAGGCACGCTCAACGTGCGGGCGTAGTCCGACGGGGCGTTCGGTGTTGGCACGGACGAAGGTGCCGCTGCCCTGGCGGGTGACGATCAGCCGTTCCTCTTGCAGCTTGCGGAGGGCGGCTTTGATCGTTTCGCGGGCGACGCTGAACCGCTCGACCAGGTCGTGTTGTGAGGGCAGCTTCTCGCCTGGGGCGAACTTGCCGGTCTTGATCTCGGCACGCAGGGCTGCCGCGATCTGCTGTGACGGTGTCCGGGGGTCGTCGGGGTCAAGACTCATGCGCGGACGATACCGCTGACTAGCCAAGCTAGGAAAGTTTTCGATCTATCTGTTGACATGGCTAGCCAAGCCGACCTACCTTTGATCCACGCCGCTTGGCTAGTCAGGATAGCCAGGCAGATAGTGGAGGTCTGAGCAGATGGCTCTCAGGGGCGGAACGAGGTTTTCGGTCCGGTGTGAGGACGTGTTCCCGGCGGGGTGCGCGTTAGTGCCCGAGTCGATGGGCGAGGTGGAGGACTACGACGAGAAGACCGGCCGGCGGTCCCCGGCGAAGGACAAGGTGACCGGACAGCGGGTGTGGCAGGTGAAGGTGATGGACCTGGACCCGGAGTTGGGGAAGAGGTCGCGGGAAACGACGGTGAAGATCTCGGCTGACTACCCGCCGGCAGCCCCGACCGGCGCCTACTTCGAGCAGGTGGAGTTCGACGGGATGACGGTCACGCCGTACGTGGCCAACAACGGTCGGATGGCGTACTCGCTGCGGGCGACCGGGATGCGCGCTCCGGCGGGCGTGACGAGCAAGGCGGCGGCGTAGCCGCATCAGGTACGGGCGGGGCTGTCTGGTCTTGGCGGACGGCAGCCCCGCCCTCCGTTTTCCCCTTCCCCCATCTCTGAGGAGAGGTTCCAACGTGTCCAAGCGTAGGCGCCAGCCTGCCCAAAAGCGGGTGCGGTGCGGCGTGTGCCAGGCAAATTACGACCCGACCAACGGCGGCACGGATGGCCGTTGCCCGCTCTGCGTCGATCAGCTTGTTCTTCCGCTGCCTCCGGTGCGGGATGCGTCGGGCCGGTTCGTGTCCCTGCGGGGTGGCCGATGATCGGGCGGCGGCCTCGGGGCCAGGTGGTGATGACCACGGGCGGCGACTTCGTGGTGTTCCGGCCGAAGCGGTTCGAGCTGCCCGTCTGGGCGGTGATCCTCGGCCTGCTCGCCCGGTGGACCGGCAAGGCGGTCTGGTGGTGCCTGCGGCACCCCATCGCCACCACCTCGACCTGCTTTGTCATCGCGGTCTACGTCGACTACGGCTGGTCCGGGCTGCTGGTGCCGCTGGTCTTGGCCGGTGCCGGGTCGGCGGTGTGGCGGTGGAAGCACGAACCGTCGTGGTGGACGTGGTTGGCGGGCCCGTTGCTCGGCCGGTTCCGGCAGGCGTTCGTCTACCGGCGGGTCTGGCGTGAGGCCATGACGCTGTGTGGGCTGGCCAGCACGTACGACCATCAAACGGTCCTGCCCGAGCTGCTGTCGGTGCGGTCGGATCAAGCCCTCGATGTTCTGACGATTCGGATGGTGCGCGGTCAGACCCCGACCGACTTCCAACGGGTGACCGCGAACCTGGCGTACGCGTTCGGGCGGCGGTACGCGCGGGTGTATTCGGAACGGCCCGACGATGCCCCGACCCGTACCGGTCGCTGGGCCTGGCTGCTGAGGCTGGTCGACCGGATGCGGTTCCGGGACCGCCCGACCGTGGTCTACCTGGTCCTGGTGCGTACGGACGCGCTGCGGACGATCGTGCCGCCGTTCCCCGTACCTGTGGTGCCGGACTTCACCGCGCTGCCGCTGGCTCGCCGGGAAGACCTGCGTACCTGGTGCTTGCATCTGCTCGCCACTCACGTCCTGGTCGGCGGCGCCACCCGGCGCGGTAAGGGCTCGGTGCTCTGGTCCCTCGTCCGGTCCCTCGCAGGCGGGGTCGCCTCCGGGCTGGTCCGGCTGTGGGTGATCGACCCGAAGGGCGGGATGGAGTTCGCGCTGGGGCGGCCGATGTTCGCCCGGTTCGCCTGCAAGTCGTTCGAGGCCATGGCGGACCTGCTGGACGAAGCCGTAGCGGTGATGCGCGAGCGACAGACCCGGCTGGCCGGCAACGTCCGGGTGCACACCCCGACCGTGGCTGACCCCCTGGTCGTGGTCGTCATCGACGAAATGGCGGCGCTGACCGCGTACCTGCAAGACGGAGAGCTGCGTAAGCGCATCGCGGCCTCGCTGGGGATGCTGTTGTCGCAGGGTGCCGGCGTCGGGGTCCTGGTCGTGGCCGCGTTGCAGGACCCGCGCAAAGAGGTGCTGCCGTTCCGGGACCTGTTCCCGACCCGGATCGCGCTCGGCCTGACCGAGGAATCCCAAGTGGACATGATCCTCGGCGACGGGGCACGCGACCGGGGAGCGCTGGCCGACCAGATGCCGCGCTGGGCGAAAGGTGTCGGCTACGTCATCCTCGACGGCACCCCGGAACCGATGCGGGTCCGCTTCTCCTACCTGACCGACGAGCAGATCCGGGACATGGCACGGGAGTACCCGGCCCCCGCCGATGCGGCGGACATCCTCGCCCAGGTCGGCCGCGAAACCGCCACCGAACCGATCCGCAACGCCCGTCCCGTCCCGCTGCCTCGGCGGTCGGCGGCAGGGCCGCTGATCCCGGACACCTTGCTGAACCTCCTCAACCGCGACACCGACAAGCGGGGAGGTGAGCCGCGGTGACCACCACCCCGAACACCCGGCGCTTCTACCGGCTCCGCGCACCCAACGGCACCGACCCGGACACCGCCGTTTCCGTACGCGTTGACCCCGACCGGCCCGACCCGTACCCCGTCTATCTCGCCGTTGGCGGCGGCCGGCGACGCATGTACCTCACGGCCGACGAAGCGTGGACCCTCTGGCGCTGCCTCTCCGAAGCCGTCGTGACACTCGGCGACCCACCCGACCACATCCACACCACCATCCGACCGGCCGGGAGGTAACCAGCCATGACACCCCTCAACCGACTCCCGTACCTGGTCAACCTGATGCGCCGGCCGCTACGTATCCGGCTCGTCGGCCCGCCCGACCAGGCTGCCGCCGCACTCCAGGGCATCGCCCACATGGTCCTCCGGCGCCGGGACATGAACGGTCGGCGTATCCGCGTCCACATCACGATCCGCACCCGTCCCGCCGGGGGTGACCGATGATGCGCCAACGCGCTGAGAACGCGGTGAAAGTGCTGATCCTGCTCGCTATCGGGGGCATGGCTGGAGCGGCTGCCTTCACCCACGTACACGATTTGACCGTCGCCCACGGACAGCCGGACTGGATCGGCTGGGCCAACGCCGTAGCCGTCGAACTCATGGCCATCTACCTCGGCCTGGAAATCCGCTCCCGGCGCCGTACCGGTCGGCCGGTCGGGTTCGTCGGCGTACTGCTCGTCGCCTTTTCCCTGCTCTCCCTCGCCGCCCAGGTCGCCGAAGCCGAACCCACCGTCTGGGGCTGGATCGTCGCCGCCGTCCCGTCCCTCGCCTTCCTCGCCCTGGTCAAGGTCGTCCTGTCCAGCGCTCCCGCTGCTCCCGTCGTCGCCGACGATGAGCGCCTGGCGGCCGTCGACGAACCCGAACCGGAGCCCGTCGCGGTCGACCCCGAACCGGTACGGGAACCCGTCGTCTACGCGCCCGTCGCTCCACCGGCACGCCCGGCAACCTCGGCGGTCCTGCCTCCCCTGGGCGTGGTCCACCCGACCCGGCCCGGCATCGTCGGGGTGAACCGATGACCGCCCCCACCCTGCCCGGCCTCGAACCGGCAGCCATTCCGGAACCTCCCCGACCCGGATCGCGTGCGGCCCGGATGGCGCTGCCTCGCTCCATCGACGTACTCCGGGACATCGCCACCGAGTACGGCGTCTGCATCCGACCACTTCCCATGCGCCGGACTGACCTCGACACGGGCCTGACCGAGGTTATTGACCTGCCGTGCGGGGCGACCCGTGAGGACAAGTGCCCGCCGTGCGCGAAGAAGAACCGACGGCTGCGGCAGGCGCAGATCCGGGAAGGCTGGCACCGGTCCGACGAGCCTTCCCCTCCACCGGAACCCGCGACGGAGGAACAGAAGGCGCTGATCGTGCTGCGGGCACACTTCGAGTTCGCCCGGGACAAAGCCGTCCGCTCGTCGCAGTGGGACCAGGTCGCCGACCTCGACGAAGCAATCCAAGAGGTCGAAGAGGCCATCGCGGCGGAAGGACTACGCGGCCGAGTCGGACCACCGCACCACGTCGACGGTGACGACCAGGCCGACGACGACAACGGCCCCCGGCGAAAGCGGTCGACCAGGCGGCGGCAGGACGCACCCGACCTACCCCGCCGCAAAGTCGAAGCACGGACGGTAGGCAAGACGTACAAGGCACCGGACGGCACCACCTACCAACCGTCGATGTGGCTGACCCTCACCCTCGACTCCTACGGCCCGGTCCTCTCCGACGGCACACCCGTCAACCCCGACCGGTACGACTACCGCCGCGCGGCATGGGATGCGGTCCACTTCCCGCGACTGCTCGACCGGTTTTGGCAGAACCTCCGTCGCTGTGAAGGCTGGAACGTCCAGTACGCCGGCTGCGTCGAGCCGCAACGACGCCTCGCCCCACACGCACACTTCGCCATCCGGGGCACCATCCCGCGCGACACCCTTCGCACTGTGGCGGCGGCGACGTACCACCAGGTGTGGTGGCCGAGCGTCGACGTACAGCTCTACCACCGGAACCGGCACCCGGTCTGGGACGAAGAAGCCTCGGCATGGGTCGACCCGGACACCCGGCAACCGTTGACCACCTGGACCGAAGCCCTCGACACGATCGACCAGGACGAAGAAGCCGAACCCGTCCACGTCGTCCGCTTCGGCGCCCAGGTCGACGCACGCGGCGTCATGCCCGGCACGCAGGATGCCGAACGAACCATCCGGTACGTCACGAAGTACATCACCAAAGCCACCGGCGACTGCCACAAGATCACCACCGACCGGCAGCAACAACACCTAGACCGACTCTGGTACCAACTCCAGATCACACCCTGCACCGACCGGTGCCCCAACTGGCTCCTCTACGGCATCCAACCGAAGAAGGCACACGCCAAGCTCAAGCCCGGCCGCTGCAAAGGCAAGGTCCACCAACGGGAAACCCTCGGCATCGGCGGCCGGCGCATCCTCGTCTCCCGCGACTGGTCCGGCAAAACCCTCGCCGACCACAAACACGACGCACGCGCCTGGGTGAAAGCACTTCTCGGCGTCACCACCGACCTTGCCGGGGTCGAGCATGCCCAGGGCGCCACGATCGAACGGGTCCGGCACGCCTGGGAACTCGCCCGACCCCACGACCCAGACGTGACACCCCTCGCCCACCGGCTCATGCGCTCCATCTCCGAACGCGCCCGGTGGCGCTCCGAACTCCTCGCAGCCAAGGACCGGGCGGCGCAGCAGCCGACATCAGATCTTTCGGCAACTGGCAACGGAACCAGCAACGGGGAGGAACTGTGAAGGGCGACGAACTGCTGACCGTGCCGGAGGTGCTGGCGGAACTCCGGGTTCCCCGTTCGACCTGGTACTACTGGCGGCAGGTCGGCAAGGGACCACGGGTGATCAAGCTTCCGAACGGGGAGCTTCGCGTACGTCGTTCCGCTCTGGGCCAGTGGCTCGGTGCCCTGGAGTGCGATGCCGCGTGAACAGCTACGAGATCCAGATCTGGGAGATCACCAAGCGGGTGGACCGGAAGGCCCGTCCCTGGCGGTTCCGTTGGGCAGTAGGCGGTGTGCGGTTCGAGGAGTTGTTCCGCTCCAAGGCGCTGGCCAGCTCGTTCCGGTCCGAGCTGGTCAAGGCATCCAACGACGGGGAGCCATTCGACACCACCACCGGCCGCCCGGCCTCCGAGTCACGGACGATGAACCAAACCACCTGGTACGCGCACAGCCGCGACTACATCCAGATGAAGTGGCCCAGGGCGGCAGCCAAGACCCGGCGCTCGATCGTCGAAGCGCTGACCCCGATCGCCATGACCCTCACCTACCCGAAGAAGCGGGGCCGTCCCGCCGATCAGGTGCTACGCGAGGCCCTGTACCTCTACGGCTTCAACCCGCGTCGCTGGTCGGAAGAGATCCCGGACGCGCACGCGGCGGCGCTGACCTGGTTGGAAGGGGCGTCCCTGCCGGTCGTCGAGCTGGATTCCCCGTCGATGATCCGCCGGGTTCTGGACAGTCTTTGCGTACGGCTGGACGGCAAGTCCGCCGCTGCCTCGACCGTCCAGCGGAAGCGCGCCACCTTATATAACGCGCTCGGCTACGCGGTAGAGCGGGAGCTGTTGGCCTCGAACCCGGTTGATCGGGTTCAGTGGACGGCTCCCGAGGTTGCCCAGGCCATCGACCGGCGGGTGGTGGCGAACCCGGTTCAGGTCGCGGCCCTCCTCGAAGCCGTGGAATCTCTCGGCAACCGGGCGGACCGGGTGACGGGGTTCTTCGGCTGTCTCTACTACGCCGGGATGCGGCCCTCCGAAGCGGCGGACCTACGGCGGGACGACTGCGATCTACCGGGGCATTGCCCCGACTGTGGGAACGACTTCGAGGACCTGGCGGCGGTCCAACCGTCGGCATCCTGCGAGCACGAGAAGATCGAACCTCGCTGGGGTCGGCTCGTGCTCGCTGGAACCGCGCCGCGTGCCGGCACCCACTGGACCGACGACGGCCAGGCGCACGAGCGGCGGGGCCTAAAGCATCGGGCACGTAAGGAGACACGTACCGTTCCTATCCCACCCCAACTGGTCGAAATACTGGCGAAGCACGTCAAGACTCACGGCGTTGCCCCCGACGGTCGGTTCTTCCGGGGCCTGCACGGCGGACCGCTTTCCGAGTCGGTATACGACCGGTGGTGGAAGCTCGCGCGCCAGCAGGCGTTGACGGAATCTCAGGTCGCCTCGCCGCTGGTCCGGCGGCCGTATGACCTACGTCACGCGGCGGCCTCGCTCTGGCTCAATGCCGGAGTGCCGGCGACCGAGGTTGCCCGACGGCTGGGTCACGGTGTCGCTGTCCTGCTCCGCGTCTACGCCAACTGCATCGACGGGGGAGACGACACCATGAACGACAAGATCGGTGGCGCGCTTCAATGACACCGCAAAACCTGCTATGTCACAATACGTATATGTCGTTGGACCCTAAGTTGCGAGAGCGGTTGCTCCCGGCTTGTGTTGCCGGATGCGCTGCGGGGTCCGCTGCTGCTGCTGGGTTCTCGGCGGCTCCGTCCGCCTTCCAGGTTGTCATGACTGGTACTGCGGCTGTCTTGGCGGCGTTGGCCGTGCTGGTTCAGCCGCCGAGTTCGACGATGAGCCTTTTTAAAAAAATCTTCATGAGTGGAACGGTGCAGAATCGCACCGTTCCACTGTGGCAACTGTGGCAACTGTGGCAGCCCGACCCGGTGTTGAGGGCGGCGGACGCCCCTCGATTGCTGTGACCATCGGTGGTATGAGGCTCGTGGGCAGCACGTGGGCAGCACGTGGGCAGCCTCGCCACGGACGCGGGCGGCTTGAGAAGTTACGGCAGGTCAAGAGCCAGTTGGGCGTCTTGATCGTGGACGCCCTGTAAATCCGTCGCGAAAGCTTCAGAGGTTCGAATCCTCTACCCGCCACCAGGTGCGGAAACGGCCTCCGGCCAGCAGAGATGCTGACCGGAGGCCGTTCTCGTTGGTCCCGTGGTGTCCCAGTGGATCTAGCTGGCGCGCAGCGTCCGGGGGCGTGTCGGGGGAAGATCAGCACGCCTGTCGGTCAGCGCCGGCTACTGCGGCTGACCCGCGCGCCGCGTGCGGTGGCGTCGATCTCCGGCGTACGCCGTCGGCCGGTGATTTCCGAGCGTCGCGAGGGATGGCACGGTCAGTGTCCGCACGCTCTTCGACGTACGGGCCGAGGTGACCAGGGCGCTCGCCGAGGCCGCCGACGAGCGCGCGGAGGTCGAGACGGACCGCAACGGCGTACGACTGTTCGACGAGCGGTTCGTGAAGGCGTCCGAGCAGCTCGGCTCGGACGGGGCAGCGGTACGCCTCGCCACACCGTGAGCAGGCTGATCGGTAGACATCTTCGGTTCGGATGAGGACGTCAACTCGTGGCGTGGGGACTTCGACCTCAGCGGAGCCGTCTTCGACGGTGGCGACCTCTCGGGCGCGCTGTTCAGTGGTGGGGAGATGTCTTTCCAACGGGCGGACTTCGACGTTGCGCCCATCTTCGACTCCTGCGAGAGCGGGAAGCGTCCGGTTGGTCTTCGACTGCCCGACCGGTGATGCGGCGTCGGACTTGGGGCGCCGTCACGTCCTTCCTGCGGGGCGCACATGTCAGCGGGGATTCAAGCCGGCAGCGGGGACGGGCGCGACGACCGGTGGTACGGCTTTCGGCGAAGGCGTGACTATTGACTGTCCTTCAATGTCACCTCGGGACAGTTTGCGAATGCGTACCGTGATTTGTGCTGTAAGTGTGACCGATTACCTGTCGGCCGGTGTCGTCCGCGAAGCGATGCGAGTCGGGGCGTTGCGATTCCGGGGTGCCGGGTCTCCCGGAGTGGGCCACCGATCGTGAGAACGAGAGGTGAAGTCTTCTTGAGGGGTGGGACCTGCGCGGGCCCACTCATTGTGTTGGCCCTCCCGCTGTTCGTGAGCGGCCGTGTGCTGGTGGCGGCGGGTATCGGAGGACCGGCGAGGGCCGATGGCGCGACGGGCGTCGTCCGATATGGGGAGTCTTGAAGGGATAAGTTCTATAGGTCGATTATGAGGGGCAGCGCGATTTGATCCGGCTTATCTGATTCGAGGAAAAGCTCACTTCGTGCGCTGTGCGCACCAAGTCGGGGATCTGTGGCACACGGGGTTGCATCCAGCCGGCGGACTCGTCCCTACCGTTCGGTTGGAATTTGCCGGATCGGTGGTGCGACAGGCCCGTACCGCTTTGCTGCCTCTCGTAGCTGTGGCACCATCATGGAACCTCCACCTCCTCCCCCGCCATTCTCTCGACAGGAGCCAACAATGTCTGCACGACGGCTGGGTCGGCTGCTTGGCTCGGCCCTCGCGCTCGTGGCGCTCCTCGGTGCCGTGTTCGTCACCAACGAGGTGCTCGCCTTCAACCAGATGACCTTCGACTGGGTCGCCGGTGTCAGCACCGTGATGATCGACGGCGTCAGCGGGTACACCGGCTGACAGCACTCCCCGACCCGGTGCGCCGGGCGAAGGGAACGCAACCCCTAGGGAGCGGCATGGCCAGGCGCCAGTCATCGTCACGACGGTCTGCTGAGCACGCCTGGTTCATCACCGGCCCCCTGGCGATCCTGGCCGTGATCTGGTCGACGGCTCTGGGCATCCTGCCCGACGATCGGCCCGGTAACTGGCTGATCGCCGTCTTCCTGCTGGTCGCGATGGTGGTGACCGAGAGCTCGACGCTCCACTTCGTCATCCGTCGCCAGGCCTTCGCCGCCACCGTCACCGAGATTCCGTTGGTGCTGGCGCTGTACTTCCTCACGCCACTGACGGTGGTGCTGGTCTACACCCTCGCGGCGCTGATCACCCAGATCCGGCGCAAGCTCAGCACCGCGAAGTTCTCCTTCAACGTGGCGAAGACGGCCGCCGCCACCTCGCTGGCCGGCCTGGTCCTGCACGCGCTGCCGCCGATCGAGAACGTCGGGCCCGGCACCTGGGGCATTCTCTTCGCCGGGGTCAGCACCATCACCCTGGTCACGTTCGCCGCGGTGGTCGGCGTCATCACCCTGATGCAGGGCGCCCAGGCGGGCTGGGAGGTGACCCGGACCGGCGCGCCGAACCTGATCATCGCCGCGGCCAACGTCTCGGTCGGTCTGATCGTGCTGATCGCGCTCGTGGTGACCTGGTGGTCGGTGCTCCTGCTGGCCGTGCTCGCCGCCGGGATCGGCCTGGTCGGCAAGTCCTACGCGCAGTTCTTCCGGCAGCACCGGACCCTGGCCGACATGTACGACCTCACCCGGGCGATGACCCGCAGTGGCCAGGACGGCACCCTGGCGGACGTCATGCTCGGCCGGGTACGCGCCCTGATGCAGGCCGAGTACGCGACGCTCTGGCTACCCGCCCAGGGACGGCATCCGGAGGTGCTGCTGACCGCTCGGGTGGACGACCCCGGACTGCTCGACTTCGGGCGTACGCCCCCGATCGCGCGGGAGCGCGCCTTCCAGGAGAAACAGATCATCGCGGTCAGCGGGCGGCTCAGCGGTGACGAGGAGGTGCGTGCCGCGCTCCGCGAGGGCGACGTCAAGGACCTCATCGTCACCCCGCTCCGGTCCGGTGAGGCGGTGATCGGCACCCTGGAGGTCGTCAACCGGCTCGGTGAGATCAGCCACTTCCTTCCCGGCGACGTACCCGTCTTCGAGACGATCTCGGCACACGTGGCGGTCGCACTGGAGAACAGCCGACTGGTCGACCGGTTGCGCCATGACGCGTACCACGACGGGTTGGTGAACCTCCCGAACCGGCGTCGGATGACCGAGGCCCTGGAGGAGGCGGTACGCGTCCGCGCCCCGGGCGAGGTGGTCGCCATGCTGCTGTTCGACGTGGACGGGCTGCGTCAGGTCAACGAGACGCTCGGCCACGCCGCCGGGGACAAGGTGCTCACCGAGGTCGCCTCGCGACTGCGCTCCTGTGCACCGGCGGCGGCGCTGGTGGGTCGGGTCGGCGGGGACGAGTTCCTGGTCACGCTCCGGGTGGAGAACGCCGAGGCGGCGACCGTGCTCGCCGCCGAGCTGCGCCAGCAGATTCAGGACCAGATGGTTTTCGGCACCCTGGTCCTGGACGTCGACACCGCCGTCGGGGTGGTCGTACACCCGGACCACGGCAACGACCCCGAGACCCTGCTGCGCCGGGTCGACCTGGCGGCCACCGCCGCGAAGTCCACCCCCGGCAGCATCCAGCTCTTCAACCCGGCGCTCGAGTCCCGGTCCATGCACCGTCTCGGGCTCGCCGGTGACCTGCGGCGGGCGCTGGACAACAACGAGCTGGAGGTCTACTTCCAGCCGAAGGTGACCCTGGACGACCGGCGGCTGGTCGGGGTGGAGTGCCTCGCCCGCTGGGAACACCCGGCGCACGGTCCGGTCTCGCCGGAGGACTTCGTGGCGGTCGCCGAGCACACCGGTCAGCTCGAGCGGTTGACCGAGGCGGTGCTCCGCGAGGGGCTGCGCCGCAGCCGGGACTGGAGTGCCGACGGCGGGTCGCTCGCGGTGTCGGTCAACCTCGCCGCCCGTACCCTGATCGACCAGCACTTCCCGGACCGGGTCCAGGAGCTGCTCACGGAGTACGGTGTGGCGCCCGAACTGCTCACCTTCGAGATCAAGGAAGCCGGGGTGCTGGACGGGACCAACCGTCCGATGCCGACCCTGCGCCGGCTGCGCGACGTCGGGGTACGGCTGTCGGTCGACGACTTCGGCACCGGTTACTCCTCCCTGTCCTATCTGCGTCGGCTTCCCGTCGACGAGGTCAAGGTCGACCGTTCCTTCGTGCAGGGGATGGCGACCGACCCGGTCGACCTGGCGATCGTCAACGCGGTGGTGACCCTCTCCCAACAGTTCGGCCTGACGGTGGTCGCGGAGGGCGTGGAGAGTGAGCTGACGCTCGAACTGCTGCAGGACATCGGCTGCCAGATCGGCCAGGGATTCCTGTTCAGCCGGCCGCTGCCGTACGAGCGGCTGGAGGCATGGTTCGGTGCCCAGGTGGAGCCCGAGGTGGCCCCGAACACCGATGTACGCAGGCTGCGCGCGGTGCCGTAACCGCAGGCCGGAGGTTCGTCGCCGAAGCGGGTGGCGACGTCCGGGGATCCGATTTCCCCACCGCTGGGTCGCCGTGTACTCTTACCTCTGCGCGGCGGAAGCAAGATCGCGTGCGCCCCCTTAGCTCAGTCGGCAGAGCGTCTCCATGGTAAGGAGAAGGTCTACGGTTCGATTCCGTAAGGGGGCTCAGAGGGTTCAGCTGGACCCGCCTGCGGCGGTGTAGCTCAGATGGTAGAGCAAGCGGCTCATAATCGCTGTGTCGCCGGTTCAAGTCCGGCCACCGCTACTCTCGGCGACCGGGCCCGATTCCGGTAACCGAAGCGAAGGGCGCCAAGGGCGCCCACTTTGCATGTGCGCGTAGCAAGCAGGTAAGCTGCTACGTCGTAGTTGATCCTTAGCGAGGAAGGCACTCCGCCGTGGCGAAGGCGACCGATGTCCGTCCGAAGATCACTTTGGCGTGTGTGGAGTGCAAGGAGCGCAACTACATCACGCGTAAGAACCGCCGTAACGACCCGGACCGTATCGAGCTGAAGAAGTTCTGCCCCCGGGACGGCAAGCACACCGTTCACCGCGAGACGCGCTAGATCCCGTGGCCGGCGGCGCCGGCCGACGGTTCTTTTCACGATCGCCGTACCGATCGGGCCTTACCGCCCTCGGTGCGGCGATCGTGCTTTTGTAGCCACCAACCACGTGATCGGCCTCCGACCGCGTAAAAGGTGATCGAGGATCCGGGAGTGTAGGTTCGCGACATGTCCTTGGACCCTTCATTTGTTGGCCGCAGTTATCCGCCGACCGCTCCCTATCAGGTGGGGCGGGAGAAGATCCGTGAGTTCGCCACGGCGATTGGCGCGACGGACCCGGCGTACCACGATCTCGACGCCGCGCGGGCGCTCGGACACGGCGACCTGGTCGCCCCGCCGACCTTTCCCGTGATCGTGACCATGGCCGCGAGTCAGCAGATCATCGACGATCCCGCGCTCGGCATCGACTACAGCCGGGTGGTCCACGGCGACCAGCGTTTCGCGTACGCCCGACCGGTGGCGGCCGGCGACGAGCTGATCTGCGTCAACACCGTGGAGGAGATCACCAGCCGTGGCGGTCACGATTTCCTGACCATCAGGACCGATGTCTCGACCGCCGCCGGCGAACCGGTGGTCACGGTCTGGTCCAAACTCGTCGTACGCGGGGAGAACTGACGTGGAACTGCCGGTCAAGACCTTCCGGGTGACCCGGGCCGATCTCGTCCGCTACGCGGGCGCCTCGGGTGACTTCAACCCGATCCACTGGAGCGACCGGTTCGCCACCAAGGTCGGGCTGCCCGGTGTGATCGCCCACGGCATGTTCACCATGGCCCTGGTGGGGCGGGCGGTGACCGAGTGGGCCGGCAGCCCCGACGCCGTGGTCGAGTACGGCGTCCGGTTCACCCGCCCGGTGGTGGTGCCGGACGACGACCAGGGCACCGAGATCGAGGTGCGCGCGGTGGTCCGCGAGGGGGCCGAACCGGGTCTGACCAGGCTCGATCTGACCGCGACCTGTCTCGGTGAGAAGGTGCTCGCCCAGGCTCGGGCGACCATTCGCGGGACCGTCGCGGGCGGCTGAGGGTCACGCTCCGTACCGCCTGTACCGGCCCGCGACGGGTCGTTCCGACCGTCCGCCACCGGGCGGTGGTGGACCGGTTGGGAAAGTCGGGGCTCTACCCGTACACTGGTCCGCCGTGGGGCAAGTAACCCCTACTTAGGCATGCGTGCCCGGGTGGGGTCACTTCCCGCACAGGGGTGTAGCTCAATTGGCAGAGCAGCGGTCTCCAAAACCGCAGGCTGCAGGTTCAAGTCCTGTCACCCCTGCGCCTTAGGCCTGACCGTTCCCGGGGGTCGGAGTCGCCCGTCGGGCGGCGATCGTCCCGTGGTGGTGGCATCGGCGGGGTTGCACCGGAGCGGGTCGCCGCGTCTCGGGCAATTTTCGTCGGCTCCGCCGGCCGCGGCCCGTCCCGGGGGGCGGTAGGGTTCGGGTTTCGGCCGAGCGCGTTGACACGGACTCGGCCGGCGAGACCAGCGTGTCGCGCGTCCACCCGACGTGCGTACCCAGCACCCCCCGACGGAGGGCGAAGTGGCCGAGAGCAACCGGCGCGGCGAGGACGCCGCGGACGACGACCGTTTCGATGACGAGACGATCGACGACGCTGTCGACGATGACGCCGATGAGGGCGAGGAGCCGGTCTCGCGAGGTGGCACCGCCACCCGTTCCCGGACCAGGGCGGAGTCGGCCGAGGATCGACCGAAGGCCAAGTCGGAGACCCAGCGTGTGGGATTTTTCGGCCGGATCGCCCGGTTCTTCCGCGAGGTCGTGGCCGAACTGCGTAAGGTCATCTGGCCAACCCGCAAGGAACTGTTGACCTACACCGCCGTGGTGGTCGTGTTCGTCGCCGTGATGCTGACGATCGTGGCCGGGCTGGACTACGGGTTCGCCCAGGGCGTGTTGTGGGTCTTCGGTAACCCCAGCTGACGCGCTGCCGCAGCTGATAGTGACGGAAGTGAGCAAGCGTGCCTGAGTACGACGAGACCGCCGGACCCGCGGACGAGCAGTCCGCGGTGGCGACGGCGGCCGGTGACGAGTCGGTCGAGGCCGCCAGCGAGCCGGATTTCGATGAGATCGCCGAGTCGGAGCCGGACGAGGACTACGACCCCGTCGCGGAGCTGCGGCAGAAGCTGCGCTACGCACCGGGTGACTGGTACGTCGTGCACTCCTACGCCGGTTACGAAAACAAGGTCAAGACCAACCTGGAGACCCGGATCACCAGCCTCGACATGGAGGAGTTCATCTTCCAGGTCGAGGTGCCGACCCGGGAAGAGGTCGAGGTCAAGAACGGCAAGCGGTCGCAGGTTCAGGCGAAGGTCTTCCCCGGTTACATCCTGGTCCGGATGGAGTTGACCGCGGAGTCCTACTCCTGCGTCCGGAACACGCCCGGGGTCACCGGTTTCGTGGGCGCGACCGACCGGGTCGACCGGCCGGCGCCGCTCTCCCTGGACGAGGTGCTCAAGTGGCTCGCGCCGGCGGTGGAGGCCGAGACCAAGGGCGGCAAGGCCAAGCCCGAGGTCCGGGTGCTCGACTTCGAGGTCGGCGACTCGGTCACCGTCACCGACGGTGCCTTCGCCTCGCTGCCCGCGACCATCAGCGAGATCAACCCCGACCAGCAGAAGCTCAAGGTGCTGGTGTCGATCTTCGGTCGGGAGACGCCGGTGGAGCTCAACTTCAACCAGGTCGCCAAGATCTAGTCGTTGACCGATGGGCGTCGGGTCCGCTCGGATCCGGCGCCCGTCGGCGTATCGATCGACACTCGACGGCGACCTGGGCGGATAGCCCGGCCCCAGCCTGCGCTATCCTAGAACGTCGCCCCGTTGGCCGCGCTGACCGTGCGCGCCCGACCGTGGCAACGTCCGGTGCACATTCACCAGATATCAAGCCCCAGGAAGAGACATGCCTCCGAAGAAGAAGCTCGTCAAGACGTTCACGCTTCAGCTGCCGGCGGGCCAGGCCACCCCGGCGCCGCCGGTCGGCCCGGCGCTCGGCCAGCACGGCGTCAACATCATGGAGTTCTGCAAGTCGTACAACTCGCAGACCGAGTCGCAGCGTGGGGACATCGTTCCCGCCGAGATCAGCGTCTACGAGGACCGGTCCTTCACCTTCGTCCTCAAGACCCCGCCCGCCGCGCGCCTGCTGATCAAGGCCGCCGGTGTGGCGAAGGGTTCCGGGGTGCCGCAGAGCGAGAAGGTCGGCTCGATCACCCAGGCCCAGCTCCGTGAGATCGCGGAGAAGAAGATGGCCGACCTCAACGCCAACGACATCGAGCAGGCCGCGAAGATCATCGCCGGCACCGCCCGGTCGATGGGCATCACCGTCAAGTGACCCCTCTCCACCTCAGCGTGGCGAGTTCGGAATTCGTGGGAGGGCGCGCCGGTGGCGCGACCCGCCAGAAACCACAGGAGTAACCAGACATGCAGCGCAGCAAGAACTACCGCAAGGCCACCGAGGTCGTCGACCGGGACCGGCTCTACACCCCGGCCGAGGCGGTCAAGCTCGCCAAGGAGACCACCCGGGTCAAGTTCGACGCCACGGTCGAGGTCGCGATGCGCCTCGGCGTCGACCCACGCAAGGCGGACCAGATGGTCCGCGGCGTGGTCAACCTGCCGCACGGCACCGGTAAGACCGCTCGGGTGATCGTCTTCGCCGCTGGCGCCAAGGCCGAGGAAGCCCTCGCCGCCGGTGCCGACGAGGTCGGTTCGGACGAGCTGGTCGCCCGGATCCAGGAGGGCTGGCTCGACTTCGACGCCGCGATCGCCACCCCCGACCAGATGGCCAAGATCGGCCGGATCGCGCGGATCCTGGGCCCGCGCGGTCTCATGCCGAACCCCAAGACGGGCACCGTGACCATGGACGTCACCAAGGCCGTCGCGGACATCAAGGGTGGAAAGATCACCTTCCGGGTGGACAAGCACTCGAACCTGCACCTGATCATCGGTAAGGCGTCCTTCACCGAGTCGCAGCTCATCGACAACTACGCCGCAGTGCTCGACGAGGTGCTGCGCGCGAAGCCGTCCGCGGCCAAGGGCAAGTACCTGAAGAAGGTCACCGTCACCACCACCATGGGCCCCGGCGTGCCGGTCGACCCGAACGTGGTCAAGAACCTCCAGGGCGACGCGGCCTCCGCCGAAGCCTGAGTCGGCCGCCCGGCCCGAGCCGGGCTCACCGATACGGCACCGTCCTTCGGGGCCTCGTCCAGCACCGGGCGAGGCCCCGAAGTGTGTCCGGATCTGGCAAGCTCGTCGCCATGCGCCTCGACGACGTCTGGCTGCGCTACCGCCGCCGAGCCCCGTGGGTGTTGCGGGCGGTCCGGCTCGACCTCGCGCCCGGTGAGGTCGCCGTCGTCCTCGGCCGCAACGGGGCCGGGAAGTCCACCCTGTTGCAGTTGACCGCAGGGGTGTTGCGGCCGACCCGGGGCGTGGTGCGGGAGCGGCCCCGGGTGGTCGGGTGGGTGCCCGAGCGCTTCCCGGCCGACCAGCCGTTCACCGTCGAGTCCTACCTCACCGCGCTGGCCCGGGTCCGGGGCCTCTCCGCCGCCGCTGCCGGGTCGGCGGTGGCGGCCTGGACCGAGCGGCTCGGGCTGGACGGCTACCGGGCCGTCCGACTGCCCGAGCTTTCCAAGGGCACCGCGCAGAAGGTCGGTCTCGCCCAGGCCCTCCTGGTCCGGCCCGAACTACTGATCCTGGACGAGCCCTGGGAGGGGCTCGACGCCGCTGCCCGAGAGCTGGTCCCGGACCTGGTCGCCGAGGTGCTCGCCGAGGGTGCGTCGGTGTTGGTCAGCGACCACCGGGGCGAGACCGTGCGGCTGCCGGGGGCGACGCACTGGCTGGTGGAGGAGGGCGCGGTCACCGTCGCCAGGTCGGCCACCGCCGGCGGCAGCAGCGTGGTGGAGATCGCGGTCCCGACCGTCGACGTGGCGGGCACCGTCGCCGCGTTACGGGCCGCCGGCCACCAGATCCTCCGGGTACGCCCGACCGCCGCCCCGCCTCCGCAAGCCACACCCGATCCGTTGGCCGAAGAGGAGGGGCCCGAGCCGTCCCCTGCCCCGATCGTGGCGAGCCCGTCGCCCGGAAGCGAGTTGACCGCGTGATCCCGCTGATCCGGATGCGGCTGGCCGGGTTCGTACGGACCGGCCGGGCACTCGCACCCCTGACCGCCGGCCTGGTTCTCCTCGCGCTGCTCAACGGTGGCGGACAGGCGCAGGCGGGGGAGGCGTACGGGGTCTCGGCGGTGGTCCTCTTCCCCGTACTGGCCTGGCAGACCAAACTGCTGCTCGATGTCGAACCCGACGTGGCACGCCGACTGGTGCTGGTCGCCGTCGGCAGTCGGAGCAGGGAACTCACGGCCGGCCTGGTCGCCGCCGCGACGGCCGGCCTCGGCACCGTGCTGATCGCGCTCGCGCTGCCCTGGCTGCTCGGCGGTGTCACCGGTCCGGAGGATCCGAGCGACCTGCCGCTGGCGCGGGGGATCGCGCTCGGCGTCTGGGCGCACCTGCTGGTCCTGCCGGCGGCGGTGGCGCTCGGCGCGCTGGCCAGCCGGGCGGCGACCAACAGCCCGAGGTACGGGGTGCTGGTCCTGGTGACCGGGGCGGTCTGGGCGGTTGTGTTCGGGCTGCGGGACTCGGTGCTGCCCTGGGCGGCACCACCGATGATGGCGACCGCCCGGGCGGTCACCACCGGTCCGGACGGGCTCCGGGTGGCCGAGCTGACCACGCACGCCCTGCTCTGGAGCGCTGCGGTGGTTTCCCTCTACGCCTGGCTGCGGCGACACCGGGCGTGACCTGGATCACTCTCGGTACGGCGGCCCGGCACCAATTTGCCGCTGCTCGGGCGTGTCGCGTACTCTCGGTTGGTCGTCCGGGTTTCGACCCGGGCAATCGTAACCACCAAAGACCGCTGGTCACCGTGCCGAGGCACGGTTGAAGGTCCCGTTCGACGGGCGACCCGCGCAGGCGGAGACGGAAAGCGTGTCGGTCATGTTCGCATGATCCTCGCCCCGTGCGCCCTGCGCCGGGGCGTTTCTCGTTGCGGCTGTTCCTTCCTACCTTTCACGAAGGTAACCAGCCCGGAGCAATGAGAGAGGAGGGACATGGCGGACAAGCCGGTTCGGGCCGACAAGGCCACGGCCGTTGCCGAGCTCACCGAGCACTTCCGTAGCTCGGGTGCCACCGTGCTGACCGAGTACCGCGGCCTGACGGTCGCCCAGCTGACCCAGCTGCGGCGCTCGCTGGGTCGGGAGACGACCTACTCGGTCACGAAGAACACGCTGGCCAAGCGCGCTGCGACGGACGCTGGCATCGAGGGCCTCGATGAGCTGTTCACCGGTCCTACCGCGCTGACCTTCGTCGGCGGCGACGTCGTCGAGGCGGCCAAGAGCCTGCGCGACTTCGCGAAGGCCAACCCGAAGCTGGTCATCAAGGGTGGCGTCTTCGAGGGCAAGGCCATCACCGCGGCCGAGGTCACCAAGCTTGCCGACCTGGAGTCCCGTGAGGTGCTGCTCGCCAAGCTGGCCGGCGCGATGAAGGGCAACCTCAGCAAGGCCGCGGCGCTGTTCCAGGCGCCGCTGTCCAAGACCGCCCGCCTCGCGGCGGCGCTGCAGGACAAGCGCGAGAAGGAGGGCGCGGAGCAGGCCTGACGGCCGGTTCCAGCGCCCCCGATCAACTTTCGACAGTACGAGGAAAGGACGCCAGCCATGGCGAAGCTCAGCACCGACGAGCTGCTCGACGCGTTCAAGGAAATGACGCTGATCGAGCTGTCGGAGTTCGTGAAGCAGTTCGAGACCACCTTCGAGGTCACCGCGGCCGCGCCGGTCATCCAGGGTGGCGGTGGCGGCGGCGCCGCCCCGGCCGCCGAGGCCGAGCCGGAGCAGGACGAGTTCGACGTCATCCTGGAGGCTGACGGCGGCAAGAAGATCCAGGTCATCAAGGTCGTGCGTGAGCTGACCGGCCTGGGCCTGAAGGAGGCCAAGGACCTCGTCGAGAGCGCGCCGAAGGCCGTTGTCGAGAAGGTCAACAAGGAGACCGCCGACAAGGCCAAGGCCAAGCTCGAGGCCGAGGGCGCGAAGGTCACCCTCAAGTAAGTTTTCCCGGCACACGGTCACCGGTGGCGTTGGCGCCAGCGCCACCGGCAAGTGAGCTGACGCACATCGCGTGGCGGCGGGCGGCGATCCGAGATCGGATCGCCGCCCGCTGCTGTTCGCTGACAGCAGGTGATCAGGGCTTTGGTGGTCCGGTACCGGCGGCCGGTCGGGTGTGGGTCGGCACTGTCCGGGGAAAGACGTTGCGCGACCGGCGTTCCAGCCCTTGACGCGGCTGGGCACGGGCAGGCACGCTGACACCAGCAAGACCTTCCGCGCTTGCGACGGCCATCACCCGGGTCATGGCGGCGGCACCTTACGCCGGCAGGATCGGGGTCGTCTGCGGGGAGCGTGCGAAGACGTGCGAGCGCGTATCTGAACGCGTGGCGGCCTCTGGCCTCGGCACGTTTCGCAACGCCCTGCCGTGCCGGCTGGACAGCGGTTAGCCTCTCGGCTACACTGCTAGTTTGCGCTGCCTTCCGACTTGACCCCTGCTCGGAATGTCCGTTTGTGGATATTTCTAGTGGGGTCATTGGAGTGCACGCGTAACAGCCGTTCTGCAGCACCGGTCCTCGGAAGGACGCATCTTGGCAGCTTCCCGCCCTGCGAAGACCAGTCGTACGTCGAGCGCTTTCGCGCCCCGCCGAATCTCATTCGGCAGGATCACCGAACACCTCGAGGTCCCCAACCTCCTTGCCATCCAGAACGAGTCGTTTGACTGGCTGGTCGGCAACGAGGCTTGGCAGGGCCGGTCGGCCGACGACCCGCACGCACGCTCGGGTCTCGCGGAGATCCTCGACGAGATCAGCCCGATTGAGGACTTCTCCGGCACTATGTCCCTGTCCTTCTCCGCTCCGCGCTTCGACGAGGTCAAGGCCTCGATCGAGGAGTGCAAGGAGAAGGACCTGACCTACTGCGCTCCGCTCTTCGTGACCGCGGAGTTCACCAACAACACCACTGGCGAGATCAAGAGCCAGACGGTGTTCATGGGTGACTTCCCGATGATGACGCCGAAGGGCACCTTCATCATCAACGGCACCGAGCGCGTCGTGGTCAGCCAGCTCGTCCGGTCCCCGGGCGTCTACTTCGACAAGCAGCCGGACAAGACCTCCGACCGTGACCTCTCCAGCGTCAAGGTCATCCCGAGTCGGGGTGCCTGGCTGGAGTTCGACATCGACAAGAGAGATACGGTCGGTGTCCGCATCGACCGTAAGCGCCGGCAGGCCGTCACCGTCCTGCTCAAGGCGATCGGTTGGACCGGCGAGCAGATTCGCGAGCGGTTCGGCTGGTCCGAGCTGATGATGACCACCCTGGAGAAGGACCACATCGCCGGGGTGGACGAGGCACTGCTCGACATCTACCGCAAGCTGCGGCCGGGTGAGCCGCCGACGCGTGAGAACGCCCAGACCCTGCTCGACAACCTCTTCTTCAACCCGAAGCGGTATGACGTAGCCAAGGTCGGCCGGTACAAGTTCAACAAGAAGCTCGAGCTCCAGGTGCCGATCACCACCGGCACGCTGACCGAGGACGACATCGTCGCCACCGTGGAGTACCTCTGCCGGCTGCACGCCGGTGAGGAGGGCTACGAGGCCGACGACATCGACCACTTCGGTAACCGGCGGCTGCGTACCGTGGGCGAGCTGATCCAGAACCAGGTCCGGGTCGGTCTTTCCCGGATGGAGCGGGTCGTCCGCGAGCGGATGACCACCCAGGACGTCGAGGCGATCACGCCGCAGACCCTGATCAACATCCGCCCGGTGGTGGCGGCGATCAAGGAGTTCTTCGGTACGTCGCAGCTCTCCCAGTTCATGGACCAGACCAACCCGCTGGCGGGTCTCACCCACCGGCGCCGGCTGAGCGCGCTCGGCCCGGGTGGTCTCTCCCGTGAGCGGGCCGGCTTCGAGGTCCGGGACGTGCACCCGTCGCACTACGGCCGGATGTGCCCGATCGAGACGCCGGAAGGGCCGAACATCGGTCTGATCGGCGCGCTGTCCACCTTCGGGCGGGTCAACCCGTTCGGCTTCATCGAGACGCCGTACCGCAAGGTGGTCGAGGGTCAGGTCACCGACCAGATCGACTACCTGACCGCGGACGAGGAGGACCGGTTCGTCAAGGCGCAGGCCAACGCCCCGCTGCGGGCCGACGGCCACTTCGCCGAGGACCGGGTCCTGGTCCGTCGGAAGGGCGGTGAGGTCGACTTCGTCGCCCCCACCGCGGTCGACTACATGGATGTCTCGCCGCGTCAGATGACGTCGGTCGCGACCGCCATGATCCCGTTCCTCGAGCACGACGACGCCAACCGGGCACTGATGGGCGCGAACATGCAGCGCCAGGCGGTGCCGCTGGTCAAGGCGGAGGCGCCGCTCGTCGGGACCGGCATGGAGTACCGTGCCGCGGTCGACGCCGGTGACGTGGTCGTCGCCGAGGTCGGCGGTGTGGTCGAGGACCTGTGCGCCGACTACGTGACGGTGCACCAGGACGACGGCCACCGTCGCACCTACCTGCTGCACAAGTTCCGCCGCTCCAACGCCGGCTCCTGCGTCAACCAGAAGCCGGTCGTCTTCGAGGGCGACCGCGTCGAGGCCGGTCAGGTCATCGCCGACGGTCCGTGCACCGACGAGGGCGAGATGGCGCTCGGGCGCAACCTGCTCGTGGCGTTCATGCCCTGGGAGGGACACAACTACGAGGACGCGATCATCCTGTCGCAGCGCCTCGTGCAGCAGGACGCCCTCACCTCGATCCACATCGAGGAGCACGAGGTCGACGCCCGTGACACCAAGCTCGGCCCGGAGGAGATCACCCGCGACATCCCGAACGTCAGCGAGGAAATGCTCGCCGACCTCGACGAGCGCGGCATCATCCGGATCGGCGCGGAGGTCGTACCCGGCGACATCCTGGTCGGCAAGGTCACGCCCAAGGGTGAGACCGAGCTGACCCCGGAGGAGCGCCTGCTCCGCGCGATCTTCGGTGAGAAGGCGCGTGAGGTCCGGGACACCTCGCTGAAGGTGCCGCACGGCGAGACCGGCACGGTCATCGGTGTGCGTACCTTCTCCCGTGAGGACGGCGACGAGCTGCCGCCGGGGGTCAACGAGCTGGTCCGCGTCTACGTGGCCCAGAAGCGGAAGATCCAGGACGGCGACAAGCTCGCCGGCCGGCACGGCAACAAGGGTGTCATCTCCAAGATCCTGCCGGTCGAGGACATGCCGTTCCTGGAGGACGGCACGCCGGTCGACATCGTGCTCAACCCGCTCGGTGTGCCGAGCCGGATGAACATCGGTCAGGTGCTGGAGACCCACCTCGGCTGGGTGGCCAAGACCGGGTGGAAGGTCGAGGGCGACGACGCGGAGTGGAAGCGCCAGCTGCGCTCGATCGACGCCGACTCGTCCGAGCCGGACACCAACGTCGCGACGCCGGTCTTCGACGGTGCCCGCGAGGAGGAGATCGCCGGTCTGCTCTCGTCGACCCTGCCCAACCGGGACGGCAAGCAGTTGATCGGCGCGAGCGGGAAGGCACAGCTCTTCGACGGTCGTTCCGGCGAGCCGCTGCCGTCCCCGATCGCGGTCGGCTACATCTACATCCTGAAGCTGAACCACCTGGTCGACGACAAGATCCACGCTCGGTCGACCGGACCGTACTCGATGATCACGCAGCAGCCGCTGGGTGGTAAGGCGCAGTTCGGTGGCCAGCGGTTCGGCGAGATGGAGTGCTGGGCGATGCAGGCGTACGGCGCCGCGTACGCCCTGCAGGAGCTGCTGACGATCAAGTCCGACGACGTCCTGGGCCGGGTGAAGGTCTACGAGGCGATCGTCAAGGGCGAGAACATTCCCGAGCCGGGCATCCCGGAGTCGTTCAAGGTGCTGCTCAAGGAGCTGCAGTCGCTGTGCCTCAACGTCGAGGTGCTCTCCAGCGACGGCGTGGCCCTGGAGATGCGCGAGACCGACGACGAGGTCTTCCGCGCGGCGGAGGAACTTGGCATCGACCTGTCCCGGCGCGAGCCGAGCTCGGTCGAAGAGGTGTAGGCGTTAGGTCTGGGGCAGGGCGACCCGCTTCGGGCGGTCAGGCTTGATCCCTACGCGGGTCACCCTGCCCCAGACCTTCCCGGGAGAGCTAGCAGCGAATAAGACACGACACGAGGGATACATAACGTGCTCGACGTCAACTTCTTCGACGAGTTGCGCATTGGCCTGGCTACCGCGGACGACATCCGCCAGTGGTCGCACGGCGAGGTTAAGAAGCCCGAGACGATCAACTACCGCACCCTGAAGCCGGAGAAGGACGGGCTCTTCTGCGAGAAGATCTTCGGTCCGCAGCGGGACTGGGAGTGCTACTGCGGTAAGTACAAGCGGGTCCGGTTCAAGGGCATCATCTGTGAGCGCTGCGGTGTCGAGGTGACTCGATCCAAGGTGCGGCGTGAGCGGATGGGCCACATCGAGCTGGCCGCCTCCGTCACCCACATCTGGTACTTCAAGGGCGTGCCGAGCCGGCTGGGCTACCTGCTCGACCTGGCTCCCAAGGACCTCGAGAAGATCATCTACTTCGCATCGTACGTGGTCACGAGCGTTGACGCCGAGGCGCGTCACCGCGACCTGTCCACGATCGAGAACGAGATCCTGGCCGAGAAGCGTCAGGCCGAGAACAGCCGCGACTCGGAGATCGAGAAGCGGGCCTCCAAGCTGGAGGCGGACCTGGCCGAGCTCGAGGCCGAGGGCGCCAAGGCCGACGTGCGCCGCAAGGTCAAAGAGGGCGGCGAGCGCGAGATGCGCCAGATCCGCGACCGTGCGCAGCGTGAGATCGACCGGCTCGACGAGGTGCTCGACACCTTCCGCAAGCTCGACTCGAAGCAGTTGGTCACGGACGAGCTGCTCTACCGCGAGCTGCGGGACCGCTTCGGTGAGTACTTCACCGGCGGCATGGGTGCCGAGGCGATCAAGGCGCTGGTCCAGAACATGGACCTCGACGCCGAGGCGGAGAACCTCCGCGAGATCATCCGATCCGGCAAGGGCCAGCGGAAGATCCGGGCGCTCAAGCGGCTGAAGGTGGTCGCGGCGTTCCTGAACACCCGCAACTCGCCGCTCGGCATGGTGCTGGACTGCGTACCGGTCATCCCGCCGGACCTGCGCCCGATGGTGCAGCTCGACGGTGGCCGGTTCGCGACCTCGGACCTGAACGACCTCTACCGCCGGGTGATCAACCGCAACAACCGGCTCAAGCGCCTGATCGACCTGGGCGCGCCGGAGATCATCGTGAACAACGAGAAGCGGATGCTGCAGGAGGCCGTCGACGCGCTGTTCGACAACGGCCGCCGTGGCCGGCCGGTCACCGGCCCGGGTAACCGCCCGCTGAAGTCGCTCTCCGACATGCTCAAGGGCAAGCAGGGCCGGTTCCGTCAGAACCTGCTCGGCAAGCGCGTCGACTACTCCGGCCGTTCGGTCATCGTGGTCGGCCCGCAGCTCAAGCTGCACCAGTGCGGTCTGCCCAAGCAGATGGCACTGGAGCTGTTCAAGCCGTTCGTGATGAAGCGGCTGGTCGACCTCAACCACGCGCAGAACATCAAGTCCGCGAAGCGGATGGTCGAGCGGCAGCGGCCGGTCGTCTGGGACGTGCTGGAAGAGGTCATCACCGAGCACCCGGTGCTGCTCAACCGGGCGCCGACCCTGCACCGACTCGGCATCCAGGCGTTCGAGCCGCAGCTCGTCGAGGGCAAGGCGATCCAGATCCACCCGCTCGTCTGCACCGCGTTCAACGCGGACTTCGACGGTGACCAGATGGCGGTGCACGTGCCGCTCTCCGCCGAGGCCCAGGCCGAGGCGCGGATCCTGATGCTGTCGTCGAACAACATCCTCAAGCCGGCCGACGGCAAGCCGGTCACCATGCCGACGCAGGACATGGTGATCGGGCTCTACTACCTGACCCACCTCACCCCCGGTGAGGTCGGCGAGGGCCGGGCGTTCAGCTCGGACGCCGAGGCGCGGATGGCCTTCGACAACGGCGAACTGCACCTGCAGACGCCGATCAAGATCCGTCTGCACGGCGTGATCGGGGTCGACAACGGGGCCGGACAGCCGAAGTGGACCGAGCCGGAGGGCTGGGTCGCGGGCGAGCCGCTCACCGTGGACACCACGCTGGGCCGGGTGCTGTTCAACGAGACCCTGCCGAAGGGCTACCGGTTCGTCAACTACGAGATCCGCAAGGGTCAGCTCTCGGCGATCGTCAACGACCTCGCCGAGCGGTTCCCGAAGGTGGCGTTGGCCGAGACCCTCGACGGGCTCAAGGAGGCCGGCTTCCACTGGGCCACCTGGTCCGGTGTGACGATCGGTATGCAGGACGTCATCGCGCCGCCGCGCAAGCCGGAGATCCTGGAGCGGTACGAGAAGGAAGCCGACCGGATCGACAAGCAGTACCAGCGGGGTCTGATGACCGCCGAGGAACGTCGCGGCGAGCTCATCGAGATCTGGACCAAGGCGACCAACGAGGTCGCCAAGGAGATGGAGACCGCGCTACCGCAGGAGAACCCGCTCTGGGTCATGATCAACTCGGGCGCCCGCGGTAACCTGCTCCAGCTCCGCCAGATCGCCGCGATCCGTGGCCTGGTGGCCAACCCGAAGGGTGAGATCATCCCGCGGCCGATCAAGGCCAGCTACCGGGAGGGTCTGTCCGTACTGGAGTACTTCATCTCCACGCACGGTGCCCGTAAGGGTCTGGCCGACACCGCGCTGCGTACCGCCGACTCGGGTTACCTGACCCGTCGTCTGGTGGACGTCTCGCAGGACGTGATCATCCGCGAGGAGGACTGCGGTACGGATCGCGCCATCCCGATGCAGGTCGGCGAGCAGCGCGACGGCAAGCTGGTGGTGCACACGCACGCCGAGACCGGTGTGCACGCCCGTACCCTGGCCGACGACATCAAGGGCGCCGACGGCAACGTCGTCGCCGAGCGGGGCATGGACCTCAACTCGATCCTGGTCGACAGGATCGTCGAGGCCGGTGTCGAGACGGTACGGGTGCGCAGCGTGCTCACCTGTGAGTCCAAGCTCGGTGTCTGTGCCGCCTGCTACGGCCGGTCGCTGCCGACCGGCAAGTCGGTCGACATCGGCGAGGCGGTCGGCATCATCGCGGCCCAGTCGATCGGTGAGCCGGGTACGCAGTTGACCATGCGTACCTTCCACACCGGTGGTGTCGCGGGTGAGGACATCACCCAGGGTCTGCCGCGTGTCCAGGAGATCTTCGAGGCCCGGGTCCCGAAGGGTAAGGCGCCCATCGCCGACACCCCCGGTCGGGTCCGGATCGAGGACGGCGAGCGCTCGCGGAAGATCATCGTGGTGCCGGACGACGGCAGCGACGAGATCGTGTACGACAAGATCTCGAAGCGGGTCAAGCTCCGGTCCCACGACGGCGACCACGTCGAGGTCGGGCAGAAGCTCACCGAGGGCACCATCGACCCGCACGAGCTGCTGCGCATCCTCGGCCCGCGCGCGGTCCAGGTCCACCTGACCCAGGAGGTCCAGGAGGTCTACCGCTCGCAGGGTGTGCTCATCCACGACAAGCACATCGAGATCATCATCCGCCAGATGCTCAAGCGGGTCACGGTGATCGACTCCGGCGCGACCGAGTTCCTGCCGGGTGTGCTGGTCGACCGGGCACTGTTCGAGTCGGAGAACCGCCGACTCGTCTCCGAGGGCGGCGAGCCCGCCGCCGGACGGCCGGTGCTGATGGGTATCACCAAGGCGTCGCTGGCCACGGACTCGTGGCTGTCGGCGGCCTCCTTCCAGGAGACCACCCGGGTGCTCACCGACGCGGCGATCAACGCCCGTAGTGACTCGCTCATCGGTCTCAAGGAGAACGTCATCATCGGAAAGCTCATCCCGGCGGGTACCGGCATCAGCAAGTACCGCAACGTCCGGGTGGAGCCGACCGAGGAGGCGAAGGCCAAGGTCTACTCGATGACCGGATACCCGGAGACCGACTACGGTTTCGGGCCGGCCAGCGGGCAGGCGGTTCCGCTGGACGACTTCGACTTCGGGTCGTACCGCTAACCAGATCGGGTCCGGGCGCCCCGCGTGTCGTTACGACGACGCGCGGGGCGCTCGGCGTATTTGTAGGCTGGCGGGGTGGAGATGACGCAGGCGGCCGCGCCCGGACCGATGCTGCGGCATCCGCTTGATCCGGATCCGGTGCGCTCGACGAAGGCCCGCGCGGTCTACGCCCTGGGCCTGGTCGCCGCGCTGACCGGGGTCCTGCTCGGCGGCGTGGTGCCGGCCACCGTCGCGCTGGTGCTGGTGCGCCAGGCCCGACGGGAGGCGTACGCCTCGGGCGGTTACCTCACCGGGTCGGCACTGCTGCGCCGGGGCGAGCGGCTGGCCTGGGCCGGGATCACGCTGGCCGCGGCGACAACCGTGGTGCTGCTCGTGATCGGTCTGCTCAACGTGGTGGGCACCCCGGGCGGGCGGGACTTCGCCCCGACCATCGACTAGTGCGCGGACTGCCTAAAGTATGAGGACCCGTGGGAACCGGCGTGGACCGGAGCCCGTCGGGACAAGCAGGCCACCCGGAGGGGGACGTCGGTGACGGATCAGGCACGGCCACCCCTCGGGCCGGGCGGCCCGCCGTCCGCGTACCCGCCCGCCGGACCGGGCGGCCCGCCGTCCGCGTACCCGGTGCCGACCTTCGCCGGGCCGGGCCCGGCGGGTGCCGGCACGCCGGTGCCGCCGCCACCCCGCGAGACCTGGCGCCCGCCGCGCCGGGTCGACCCCGTTCCCGGTACGCCGTTCGCGCTGGCCTACCTGGAGGTGGCGCCGATCACCTCGGGGTTGGCGGTCGGTGCCCTGACCGCCGGCATCGCCTCGATCGTCGTCTCGCTCGTGGTGCTCTGCTTCGGCCTGGTCGGTGCCGAGGGCGGCTGGGGAGCCTGGGCGGCCGGGGCGTTCAGCGTGCTCGGCGGCCTGCTCGGTGCCGCCGCGATCGTGCTCGGGGTGCTCGGTCGGCGGCAGACCCGCCGCGAGGCGCCGCCGCCGGCGGTCCGGTTCGTCGGCTCGGGACTGGCGGTCTCCGGGATCTGGTGCGGGGCCGTCGGGCTCACGCTGACCGTGCTGGCGCTCACACTGGCGATCATCCTGCAACTGAGCTGAGCGCCCGTGGGTACGTGACCGGGGGCCGACGGGGCCTTTCCCGCCACAGCCAGTACACTTGTTGACAGCGGTGCCTGCTGTCGGCACCCGGGTCGGACGAGGTGAGCAAGACCACGGCGTGGCTTTTTCACCGTACCCCGTTTTGACCTGGGTGCTTCTGGTAGGTACCCTTCCCCTCGTGCCCGGGCTCGCCCGGGCAACTCGTGCGTGCTCCCGAGCCGGTGTCCGGCCATCGAGCAGCATCACGACACAGTCGAAGAGGTCGACGGGGAACGCTTGTCGACCGCAAATCCGGTGCGGGCGAAAGCACGCAACGGGACCGCGCGAAGGCGACACGCCCGACCGCGGGTGCCGGAGCCATCCGCGGACGGGTTCGGTTGGAATGTAGGAGAGTCACCCACCCGGGCGACTACGACCAAGGCACGACCGCCGGGCAGGCGGTCGGAGGGAGCGGAAAACCCGGTGCCCACCATTCAGCAGTTGGTCCGCAAGGGCCGCCAGGCTAAGACGACGAAGACAAAGACGCCCGCGCTGAAGGGCAGCCCGCAGCGGCGCGGCGTGTGCACGCGTGTTTACACCACGACCCCGAAGAAGCCGAACTCGGCGCTGCGGAAGGTCGCTCGCGTCAAGCTGAGCAGCCAGATCGAGGTGACCGCGTACATCCCGGGCGTGGGGCACAACCTGCAGGAGCACTCGATCGTGCTCGTTCGCGGCGGCCGGGTGAAGGACCTCCCCGGCGTGCGCTACAAGATTGTCCGCGGTTCGCTGGACACTCAGGGCGTCCGTAACCGCAAGCAGGCGCGCAGCCGCTACGGCGCGAAGAAGGAGAAGAGCTGACATGCCGCGTAAGGGACCCGCTCCGCGCCGGCCGTTGGTCGCCGACCCGGTGTACAACTCGCCGCTGGTCACCCAGCTGGTGAACAAGATCCTGCTTCGTGGCAAGCGTCAGCTCGCCGAGCGCATCGTCTACGGCGCCCTCGAGGGCTGCCGGGAGAAGTCGGGCACCGATCCCGTTGTCACCCTCAAGCGGGCGATGGACAACGTGAAGCCGACGCTGGAGGTGCGCAGCCGCCGGGTCGGTGGCGCGACCTACCAGGTGCCGGTCGAGGTGCGCCCGGCCCGGGCGACCACCCTCGGACTGCGCTGGCTGGTGACGTACTCCAAGGCGCGTCGCGAGAAGACCATGATCGAGCGCCTGATGAACGAGCTGCTCGACGCGAGCAACGGCCTCGGTGCCGCCGTCAAGCGGCGCGAGGACACGCACAAGATGGCCGAGTCCAATAAGGCCTTCGCGCACTACCGCTGGTAACACACCTCGTGCCGCCGCCGCTACGGCGGCGGCACGACCAGGTTGTCGAGACGACGATAAGTAGGGATTGAAGTGGCCGCCGCAGACGCGCTCGCCAAGGTACGCAACATCGGCATCATGGCGCACATCGATGCTGGTAAGACCACGACCACCGAGCGGATCCTGTTCTACACCGGCATCACGTACAAGATCGGTGAGGTCCACGAGGGCGCCGCCGTCATGGACTGGATGGAGCAGGAGCAGGAGCGGGGGATCACCATCACCTCCGCCGCCACCAAGTGTGAGTGGAAGGGCCACACGATCCAGATCATCGACACGCCCGGCCACGTCGACTTCACTGTCGAGGTCGAGCGGTCGCTGCGGGTCCTGGACGGTGCGGTCGCGGTGTACGACGGGGTCGCCGGCGTGGAGCCGCAGACCGAGAACGTCTGGCGCCAGGCGGACAAGTACAACGTCCCCCGGATGTGCTTCGTCAACAAGCTCGACCGGACCGGCGCCGACTTCTTCCGCTGCGTGCAGATGATGATCGACCGGCTGAACGCCACCCCGCTGGTGCTCCAGATCCCGATCGGGCTCGAGGGCGACCACATCGGTGTCGTCGACCTGATCGGGATGCGCGCGCTGACCTGGCGCGGGGAGACCCAGAAGGGTGAGGACTACGCGGTCGAGGAGATCCCGGCCGACCTCGCCGACTCGGCCGCCGAGTGGCGCGAGAAGCTGCTGGAGACCCTGGCCGACGTCGACGACTCGGTGATGGAGAAGTACCTCGAGGGCGAGGAACTCTCGATCGACGAGATCAAGTCCGCGATCCGTCGGGCCACCATCGCCGGCAAGGCGAACCCGGTACTCTGCGGTTCGGCGTTCAAGAACAAGGGCGTCCAGCCGATGCTCGACGCCGTGGTCGACTTCCTGCCGTCGCCGCTGGACATCCCGGCCGTCGAGGGCACCGCGACCGACGGCGAGACCGTGCTGCTGCGCAAGCCGTCGAACAGCGAGCCGTTCGCCGGTCTGGCCTTCAAGATCCAGACCGACAAGCACCTCGGCAAGCTGACCTACGTCCGGGTCTACTCCGGCACGCTCGAATCCGGTTCCCAGGTGATCAACTCCACCAAGGACCGCAAGGAGCGGATCGGCAAGATCTACCAGATGCACGCCAACAAGCGGGAAGAGCGTCCCTCGGCCCAGGCTGGCGACATCATCGCGGTGCAGGGTCTGAAGCAGACCACCACCGGTGACACGCTCTCCGACCCGGCGAACCCGGTGATCCTGGAATCGATGACGTTCCCGGAGCCGGTCATCAACGTGGCGATCGAGCCGAAGACCAAGTCCGACCAGGAGAAGCTCGGCACCGCGATCCAGCGGCTGGCCGAGGAGGACCCGACCTTCCGGGTCAAGCTCGACGAGGAGACCGGCCAGACGGTCATCTCCGGCATGGGCGAGCTCCACCTGGACATCCTGGTCGACCGGATGCGCCGCGAGTTCAACGTCGAGGCGAACATCGGTAAGCCGCAGGTGGCGTACCGCGAGACCATCCGCCGCAAGGTGGAGAAGGTCGAGTACACGCACAAGAAGCAGACCGGTGGTTCGGGTCAGTACGCCCGGGTCATCGTCAGTCTCGAGCCGCTGCCGCTGGGCAACGACTCGCCGACGTACGAGTTCGTCAACGCGGTGACCGGTGGTCGCATCCCGCGTGAGTTCATCCCGTCGGTGGACGCCGGGGCCCAGGACGCCATGCAGTACGGCACCCTGGCCGGCTACCCGCTGGTGGGTCTGAAGCTGACGCTGGTCGACGGCCAGTACCACGAGGTCGACTCGTCCGAAATGGCGTTCAAGATCGCCGGCTCGATGGCGCTCAAGGAAGCGGCCCGCAAGGCCGACCCGGCGCTGCTCGAGCCGATGATGGCCGTCGAGGTCACCACCCCTGAGGAAAACATGGGTGATGTCATCGGCGACCTCAACTCCCGCCGCGGCATCATCCAGGCCATGGAGGAGCGGAGTGGCGCTCGCGTCGTCCGCTCTCTGGTGCCGCTGTCGGAGATGTTCGGCTATGTCGGCGACCTGCGGTCGAAGACCCAGGGCCGGGCTAGCTACAGCATGCAGTTCGACTCCTACGCCGAGGTTCCGCAGAGCGTCGCGAAGGAGATCATCGCGAAGGCCACGGGTGAGTGAGCGGAAACGCCTCACTCGCCCGTGACCGGGCCGGTGATACCGCTAGGGCCATCGGCGGGTAATCTCGCCGCGGCTTGCACGGGCCGGGCTGCACGAGACCGGGCCTGAAGGTTTCACCGCCGTAAGACCCAAGTTCTTCCCGACCGAAACAGGTCGGTAAGGCTGTCGACAGAGTCCTGAACGCCGAATGGCGTGCCGGGCGTACGAACCAAGAAGTCCACAGGAGGACACCAGTGGCGAAGGCGAAGTTCGAGCGGACTAAGCCGCACGTCAACATCGGCACCATTGGTCACATCGACCACGGTAAGACGACGCTGACGGCGGCCATCACCAAGGTCCTGCACGACAAGATGCCCGACCTGAACCCGTACACGCCGTTCGACGAGATCGACAAGGCGCCGGAGGAGAAGGCCCGCGGTATCACGATCTCGATCGCGCACGTCGAGTACCAGACCGAGGCGCGTCACTACGCGCACGTTGACTGCCCCGGTCACGCCGACTACATCAAGAACATGATCACCGGTGCCGCGCAGATGGACGGCGCGATCCTGGTGGTTGCGGCGACCGACGGCCCGATGCCGCAGACCCGCGAGCACGTGCTGCTGGCCCGCCAGGTTGGCGTGCCGTACATCGTCGTGGCGCTCAACAAGAGCGACATGGTCGATGACGAGGAGCTCCTGGAGCTCGTCGAGCTCGAGGTTCGTGAGCTGCTGTCGGGTCAGGAGTACCCGGGCGACGACCTGCCGGTCGTCCGCGTCTCGGCGCTGAAGGCGCTCGAGGGCGACCCGGAGTGGACCGACCGGCTCATGGAGCTCATGGCCGCCGTCGACACCTCGATCCCGCAGCCGGAGCGCGAGACCGACAAGGCGTTCCTGATGCCGGTCGAGGACGTGTTCACGATCACCGGTCGTGGCACCGTCGTCACCGGTCGGGTGGAGCGCGGTGTGCTCCTGCCGAACGAGGACGTCGAGGTCGTCGGCATCAAGGAGAAGAGCTTCAAGACCAAGGTCACCGCGATCGAGATGTTCCGGAAGACCCTGGACGACGCTCGCGCAGGTGAGAACGTCGGCCTGCTGCTCCGTGGTACCAAGCGCGACGAGGTCGAGCGCGGCATGGTCGTGGTGAAGCCGGGGACCACCACCCCGCACACCGAGTTCGAGGCGACCGTCTACATCCTCTCCAAGGAGGAGGGTGGACGGCACACCCCGTTCTTCCAGAACTACCGCCCGCAGTTCTACTTCCGCACCACGGACGTCACCGGCGTCGTCACGCTGCCCGAGGGCACCGAGATGGTCATGCCGGGCGACAACACGACGATGTCCGTCAAGCTCATCCAGCCCATCGCGATGGAGGACAACCTCAAGTTCGCGATCCGGGAGGGTGGCCGGACGGTCGGCGCCGGGTTCGTCACGAAGATCGTTAAGTAAAAGGTAACCCCGATTAGCGTTGCCGTGCGGTAGTACGGCATACTAGTCAGGTTGCGTACCGACCGTTTGTCGGCGTGCGCCCGGGTTTCCCGGGTGTGCGTTGACGAAGAGTCGCGCGCAGGGTGGTTGACCGCCCCAAGCGGTCAACCACCCTCGCACGGCGTCCAGGTCATGTTTTTCATGACCGGCGCCTCGACCGACCCGCGAAGGTCAGATTGCCCCGGGTAACCCTGGGCGGAGTCTGAACCCGGAGCGCGACACGCCCGACCGCGGGGGTCGGCGAAGTGGGGCTCTACCAGGTGGTGAGCACCCGCAAGACAGCGGCATCGAGAGAAGGAACAGAAGCCACCATGGCGGGACAGAAGATCCGCATCCGGCTCAAGGCCTATGACCACGAGGTCGTCGACTCCTCGGCGCGGAAGATCGTGGAGACGGTGACGCGCACCGGGGCGCAGGTCGCGGGCCCGGTGCCGCTGCCCACGGAGATCAACCGTTTCTGCGTGATCCGTTCGCCGCACAAGTACAAGGACTCGCGCGAGCACTTCGAGATGCGCACGCACAAGCGTCTGATCGACATCATCGACCCGACCCCGAAGACGGTCGACTCGCTCATGCGCCTCGACCTGCCGGCTGGCGTCGACATCGAGATCAAGCTGTAGGGACCGGACTAATGGACAGGCAAGTTAAGGGCATCCTGGGCGCCAAGCTCGGCATGACCCAGGTCTGGGACAACAACCGCGTTGTCCCGGTGACCGTGGTGCAGGCCGGCCCGTGCGTCGTGAGCCAGGTCCGTACCACCGACAAGGACGGGTACTCCGCGATCCAGTTGGCGTACGGCGTAGTTGACCCGCGCAAGGTCAAGAAGCCGCGGGCCGGGCACTTCGCGAAGTCCGGCGTGGCTCCCCGGCGGCACATCGTCGAGCTGCGCACCGTGGACGCCTCGGAGTACGAGCTCGGTCAGGAGGTCACCGTCGACGCGTTCGCCCAGGGCGCCACGATCGACGTGACCGGCCGGACCAAGGGCAAGGGCTTCGCCGGCGTCATGAAGCGGCACGGCTTCCACGGCCTGCGCGCCAGCCACGGTGTCGAGCGCAAGCACCGCTCGCCCGGCTCCATCGGCGCCTGCGCGACCCCCGGTCGCGTCTTCAAGGGCGTGCGGATGGCCGGTCGGATGGGTGCGCGCCGGTTCACCGTGCAGAACCTGGTGATCCAGGCGGTCGACGCCGAGCAGAACCTGCTGCTCGTCCGTGGCGCCATCCCGGGCCCCAAGGGCGCCCTGGTGCTGGTTCGCTCCGCGGCCAAGACGCAGGTGAAGAAGGGCGGTGTGGCGAAGTGACCTCCGTTGACGTACGCACCGTCGAGGGCGGGACGAGCGGCTCGGTCGAGCTGCCGGACAGCGTTTTCGACGTGCAGGCGAACCTCGCGCTGATGCACCAGGTCGTGGTGGCCCAGCTGGCCGCCGCGCGCCAGGGCACGCACAAGGCGAAGACCCGCGGTGAGGTCGCCGGTGGCGGCAAGAAGCCGTACAAGCAGAAGGGCACCGGTCGTGCCCGCCAGGGCTCGATCCGCGCGCCGCAGTTCGCCGGCGGTGGCGTGGTCCACGGCCCGGTGCCGCGCGACTACAGCCAGCGGACCCCGAAGAAGATGAAGGCCGCCGCGCTGCGTGGCGCCCTGTCGGACCGGGCCCGCGCGGGTCAGGTGCACGTGGTCGAGTCCTTCGTCACCGGCGAGAAGCCGTCGACCAAGGCGGCCCTGGCCACGCTGGCGAAGGTGACCGAGGCCAAGCGGGTCCTGGTCGTGCTGAGCCGCACCGACGAGCTGAACTGGGTCTCGCTGCGCAACGAGCCGCGGGTCCACCTGCTCGAGTCGGGCCAGCTCAACACGTACGACGTGCTGGTGGCCGACGACGTGATCTTCACCCGGGAAGCGCTGGACGAGTTCCTGGGCGTTCCGGGGGCGCAGGCCGCGGACGAGTCCGGAAGTGAGGGCGACGAGAAGTGAGCACGATCGCCGACCCGCGGGACATCATCGTCGCGCCGGTCGTCTCCGAGAAGAGCTACAGCGAGCTGAACCGTAACTGGTACACCTTCCTGGTGCACCCGGACGCGAACAAGACCGCGATCAAGATCGCTATCCAGCAGATCTTCGACGTGCGCGTCCTGACGGTCAACACGCTCAACCGCGAGGGCAAGCGCAAGCGGACCCGCAACGGGTTCGGCCAGCGCAAGGCCACGAAGCGCGCGATGGTGAAGCTGGCTGACGGCGACCGCATCGAGGCCTTCGGCGGCCCGGTCAGCTGAGGGGTGTAGACAATGGCAATCCGTAAATACAAGCCGACGACGCCTGGCCGACGCGGCTCCAGCGTCGCCGACTTCGCCGAGATCACCAGGTCGACTCCCGAGAAGTCGCTGCTGGCTCCGCTGCCGAAGAAGGGTGGGCGTAACGCCCACGGCCGGATCACCACCCGGCACCACGGCGGTGGGCACAAGCGGCAGTACCGGCTGATCGACTTCAAGCGGGTGGACAAGGACGGTGTGCCGGCCAAGGTCGCGCACATCGAGTACGACCCCAACCGCACCGCGCGTATCGCGCTGCTGCACTACGCCGACGGCGAGAAGCGCTACATCATCGCGCCGAAGGACCTGAAGCAGGGCGACCCGGTGGAGTCGGGCCCGACCGCCGACATCAAGCCGGGCAACAACCTGCCGCTGCGCAACATCCCGGTGGGTACCACCATCCACGGTGTGGAGCTGCGTCCGGGCGGCGGGGCCAAGCTGGCCCGTTCGGCCGGCGTCGGCATCCAGCTCCTGGGTCGTGAGGGTGCGTACGCCACGCTGCGTATGCCCTCCGGTGAGATCCGGCGGGTCGACGTGCGCTGCCGCGCGACGGTGGGCGAGATCGGCAACGCCGACCAGTCAAACATCAACTGGGGCAAGGCCGGCCGTATGCGGTGGAAGGGCAAGCGCCCGACCGTCCGTGGTGTCGCGATGAACCCGGTGGACCACCCGCACGGTGGTGGTGAGGGTAAGACCTCCGGTGGCCGCCACCCGGTCAACCCGCAGGGTAAGCCCGAGGGCCGCACCCGTCGTAAGGGCCAGCCGAGCGACCGGCTGATCGTCCGCCGCCGCTACGCGACCCGCAAGCGCGGCTAAGGGAGTTAGGTAGACATGCCTCGCAGCTTGAAGAAGGGCCCGTTCGTCGACGACCACCTGCTCAAGAAGGTGGAGACGCAGAACGAGAAGGGCTCGAAGAACGTCATCAAGACGTGGTCCCGGCGTTCGATGATCATCCCGGACATGCTCGGGCACACGATCGCCGTGCACGACGGGCGCAAGCACGTTCCGGTGTTCGTCACCGAGGCGATGGTCGGGCACAAGCTCGGCGAGTTTGCGCTGACCCGTACGTTCAAGGGTCACGAGAAGGACGACCGGAAGAGTCGCCGGCGCTGAGCCGGGCCACGGATAAAGGATCAAGGGGTTTCAGCGATGCCAGTTAAGGGCGACGCTCCGGTGCTTCCGGGCGCGCGGGCGGTTGCGCGGCACGTGGGCATCTCGGCGACGAAGGCCCGCCGGGTGGTCAACCTCGTCCGCGGCCTGCCCGCGAAGGAGGCGCTCACGGTGCTCCAGTTCGCGCCGCAGGCTGCGAGCGAGCAGGTCTACAAGGTGCTCGCGAGTGCGATCGCCAACGCCGAGAACAACGAGCGGCTGGACCCCGACGCGCTGCTCGTGAGCGAGGCGTACGTCGACGAGGGCCCGACGATGAAGCGGTTCCGGCCGCGGGCGCAGGGCCGGGCGTACCGGATCCGCAAGCGGACCAGCCACATCACCATCGTGGTCGAGGCGGTCGCGCCGGCCACCCCGGGGCGGCGGAACGCGGCGAAGAAGGCCGCACCGGCCAAGGCCACGCCGGCCGCCGAGGCTGCCGACACGCAGAGCAAGACGGAAGGTGCCGAGTAATGGGTCAGAAGGTTCACCCGATTGGGTTCCGGCTTGGCATCTCGACCGATTGGAAGTCCCGCTGGTTCGCGGACAAGCTCTACAAGGACTACATCGGCGAGGATGTCAAGATCCGCCGGATGATGTCCAAGGGCCTGGAGCGGGCTGGCATCTCCAAGGTCGACATCGAGCGCACCCGGGACCGCGTCCGGGTCGACATCCACACCGCCCGGCCGGGCATCGTCATCGGCCGTAAGGGTGCGGAGGCCGACCGGATCCGCGGCGAGCTGGAGAAGCTGACCGGCAAGCAGGTGCAGCTCAACATCCTCGAGGTGAAGAACCCCGAGTCGGACGCGCAGCTTGTCGCACAGGGTGTGGCCGAGCAGCTCTCCAGCCGGGTCAGCTTCCGTCGGGCGATGCGCAAGGCGATGCAGTCGGCGATGAAGAACCCGATCGTCCGGGGAATCCGGGTGCAGGTCTCCGGCCGTCTCGGCGGCGCGGAGATGAGCCGCACCGAGTTCTACCGCGAGGGCCGGGTGCCGCTGCACACGCTGCGGGCCAACATCGAGTACGGCTTCTTCGAGGCGCGGACCACCTTCGGCCGGATCGGCGTGAAGGTGTGGATCTACAAGGGCGACGCCGTACCCGGTCGGGAAGCTCCGGCCGAGGCCGGCCCCGCCCGTCCGCGTCGCGACCGTGGCGACCGGCCCGAGCGGCCGCGTCGTGGGCGGTCCGGTTCGTCCGGCACGACCGCCGGCGGGACCGAGGCCGGTCGTGCTGCGGCGGCGGAGTTCGCCGGCGGCTCGGCCGAGGCCACGAACGACCAGGCCGCGGCGGCCAGCGCCGCCCCGGCCACTCCGGCTCCGGCCGGATCGGACAGCTCAGCGCAGGAGGGCTGACAGATGCTGATGCCGCGCAAGCCCCCGAAGGGCTTCCGCAAGCCGCACCACCCCGACCGCCACGGCGCGTCGAAGGGCGGCAACCGGGTGGTGTTCGGCGAGTTCGGAATCCAGGCGCTGGAGCCCGCGTACGTGACCAACCGGCAGATCGAGTCGGCACGTATCGCGATGACCCGGCACATCAAGCGTGGTGGCAAGGTCTGGATCACGGTCTTCCCGGACCAGGCCCTGACCAAGAAGCCCGCTGAAACCCGGATGGGTTCCGGTAAGGGTTCGCCCGAGTGGTGGGTCGCCAACGTAAAGCCGGGGCGGGTGCTCTTCGAGATGTCCTTCCCCAACGAGCAGACCGCGCGAGAGGCAATGCGTCGCGCGATCCACAAGCTCCCGATGAAGTGCCGAATTGTGACACGCGAAGTGGGTGAAAGCTGATGGCCGCGGGCGTCAAGGCCGGCGAGCTGCGTGAGCTCTCCGAGGAGGAGCTGGTCGCGAAGCTGCGCGAGGCCAAGGCGGAGCTGTTCAACCTCCGCGTGCAGGCCGCGACCGGCCAGCTGGACAACAATCGCCGGCTGCAGGTCATCCGTCGGGAGATCGCCCGGATCTACACGATCATGCGTGAGCGCGAGCTGGGTCTCTCCGCCGCGCCGACTGAGGTGACTGCATCATGAGCGAGTCGACCGCCCCGGAGGGGACCACCACCGCCCCACGGGCCCAGCGCAAGGTGCGCGAGGGCCTCGTGGTCAGCGACAAGATGGACAAGACCGTCGTGGTCGAGGTTGAGGACCGGGTCAAGCACGCGCTGTACGGCAAGGTTCTGCGCCGTACGCGCAAGCTGAAGGTCCACGACGAGCAGAACGCGTGTGGCATCGGCGACCGCGTCCTGCTGATGGAGACCCGTCCGCTCTCCGCCACCAAGCGGTGGCGGGTCGTGGAGATCCTCGAAAAGGCCAAGTAGAGCCGGCCGGGCCGCGGCAGCGGACCGGACAGCAAGCTCAGGGTTCCGCCAGGCTCAGACGGCATGAGTTTTCGGCCGGTAGGTACAGGCCGGAGACATACAGCCGTCTGAGAACCGGCAGACATAGGAGATAGACGTGATTCAGCAGGAGTCGCGACTGCGTGTCGCCGACAACACGGGTGCTCGGGAGATCCTGTGCATCCGGGTTCTCGGTGGCTCCGGTCGGCGCTACGCGAGTATCGGCGACGTCATCGTGGCCACGGTCAAGGACGCCATCCCCGGTGCCGGTGTGAAGAAGGGCGACGTGGTCAAGGCCGTCGTCGTCCGCACCGCGAAGGAGAGGCGGCGCCCGGACGGCTCGTACATCCGCTTCGACGAGAACGCCGCCGTCATCATCAAGGACGGTGGTGACCCGCGTGGTACCCGTATCTTCGGCCCGGTGGGCCGGGAGCTGCGGGACAAGCGGTTCATGAAGATCATTTCCCTCGCTCCGGAGGTGTTGTGACCGTGAAAATCAAGAAGGGTGACACGGTCGTCGTCATCGCCGGCAAGGACAAGGGTGCCAAGGGCAAGGTCATCGCGGCCTACCCGCGGCAGGACAAGGTCCTGGTCGAGGGCGTGAACCGGGTCAAGAAGCACACCCGCATCAGCACCACTCAGCGTGGCGCCAAGACCGGTGGCATCGTCACCCAGGAGGCCCCGATCCACGTGTCGAACGTGCAGATCCTGGACTCCGACGGCAACCCGACCCGGGTCGGTTACCGGTTCGACGACAGTGGCCAGAAGGTCCGCATCGCGCGTAGCACCGGTAAGGACCTGTGATGAGCACGGCTACCGAAACCAAGACCATGCCGCGCCTCAAGGAGCGGTACCGCAACGAGATCGTGGCCGCGCTGCGTGAGCAGTTCGACTACCAGAACCCAATGCAGGTGCCGGGTCTGGTCAAGATCGTCGTCAACATGGGTGTCGGCGAGGCTGCTCGCGACGCCAAGCTGATCGACGGCGCGGTCCGCGACCTGGCCACCATCACCGGCCAGAAGCCGCAGGTACGTCGGGCGACCAAGTCGATCGCGCAGTTCAAGCTCCGCGAGGGGATGCCGATCGGCGCGAAGGTGACCCTCCGGGGTGACCGGATGTGGGAGTTCCTGGACCGGCTGCTCTCCATCGCGCTGCCGCGTATCCGCGACTTCCGGGGCCTGGACGGGCGCAAGCTCGACGGCCACGGCAACTACACCTTCGGTCTGACCGAGCAGTCGGTGTTCCACGAGATCGACCAGGACAAGATCGATCGGCAGCGGGGCATGGACATCACGGTGGTCACCACGGCCACGAAGGACGACGAGGGCCGGGCGCTGCTGAAGCACCTGGGCTTCCCGTTCCGTGAAGACCCGAGCAAGGAGAACTGAGATGGCGAAGAAGGCGCTGATCCTCAAAGCGGCCGCGAAGCCGAAGTTCTCGGTTCGCGCCTACACCCGCTGCCAGCGGTGCGGTCGTCCGAAGGCGGTCTACCGCAAGTTCGGGCTCTGCCGCGTGTGCATCCGGGAGATGGCCCACCGCGGTGAGCTGCCCGGCGTGTCCAAGGCATCCTGGTAAAGGCCCAGCAGCGTCCTGACCGCTGGTCGGGGCGAGAATCGCAACGCCGTAGGCCCCGGGCCGTGTGCCCCGGGAACCGCGGTGAGAAAGGCTGACGAAACCCAATGACTATGACTGACCCGATCGCAGACATGCTCACGCGTCTGCGTAACGCCAACCAGGCGTACCACGACCGGGTGACGATGCCCTACTCGAAGATCAAGGCGAACATCGCCGAGGTCCTCAAGTCCGAGGGTTACATCGCCACCTGGTCGGTCGAGGAGCCCGAAGAGGGCGTCGTCGGCAAGCGGCTGGTCGTCGAGCTGAAGTACGGCCAGAGCCGCGAGCGGAGCCTGGCGGGCATCAAGCGCGTCTCCAAGCCCGGTCTCCGGGTGTACGCCAAGTCGGACGAGCTTCCCCGGGTGCTCGGTGGGCTGGGCGTGGCGATCATTTCGACGTCCCAGGGGCTGCTCACCGACCGGCAGGCCCGCAAGCGGAGCGTTGGCGGGGAAGTCCTCGCCTTCGTCTGGTAACGGGAGACAGGTAGAAATGTCGCGTATTGGACGTAAGTTGATCTCGGTGCCCGCCGGTGTCGACGTCACGATCACGGGGCCGACCGTCAAGGTCAAGGGCCCCAAGGGCGAGCTCTCGCACACCCTCGCCGAGCCGATCAAGGCGGTGCGGACCGAGGACGGCCAGCTTGAGGTGACCCGTCCCAACGACGAGCGTCGCGCCAAGGAGCTGCACGGCCTGAGCCGTACCCTGGTGGCCAACATGATCGTCGGGGTTACCGAGGGCTACCGTAAGACGCTGGAGATCGCCGGCACGGGTTACCGGGTCACCGCCAAGGGCAGCGACCTGGAGTTCGCACTCGGGTTCTCCCACCCGGTGCTGGTCCCGGCTCCGGCGGGCATCACCTTCACGGTCGAGCGGCCCACGTTGTTCCACGTGGCCGGTATCGACAAGCAGTTGGTGGGTGAGGTCTCCGCCAAGATCCGGAAGATCCGGCCGCCGGAGCCCTACAAGGGCAAGGGCGTGAAGTACCAGGGCGAGGTCATCCGCCGTAAGGCTGGAAAGGCAGGTAAGAAGTGAGCGCCACGCTGCTCAAGCGCCGTCGCGGCGTCGCCGCCAAGCGCGCCGTCGGGCGGGCACGGCGACACTTCCGGGTCCGCAAGAACGTCAGCGGCACCGCCGACCGTCCCCGGCTGGTCGTCACCCGTTCGCTCCGGCACATCACGGCCCAGGTGGTCGACGACACCAAGGGGCACACCCTGGCGTCGGCTTCCAGCCTGGACACGTCGCTCCGCGGCGGCGAGGGCGACAAGAGCGCCCTGGCCGGCAAGGTCGGCGCACTGCTGGCCGAGCGGGCGAAGGCCGCCGGCATCTCCAAGGTCGTCTTCGATCGCGGTGGCAACCGGTACGCGGGGCGGATCGCCGCGCTCGCCGACGCCGCCCGCGAAGCCGGGCTCGAGTTCTGACGGGCGTCTGATGCGCGTCGGACGAGGATCGCAAGTTAGTAACCCCGTCACGAGAGATAAGGAAGGCTGCTGATGCCAGGTCAACAGCGCCGTGGCGGCGGGTCCGGTGGCAACGAGGGTGGTCGCCGCGACAACCGCCGTGAGGGCGGCCGCGGAAACGCGCCCGTCGAGAAGACGCCGCACCTCGAGCGGGTCGTCGCGATCAACCGTGTCGCCAAGGTCGTGAAGGGTGGTCGTCGCTTCAGCTTCACCGCCCTGGTGATCGTTGGCGACGGCGACGGCACCGTCGGTGTGGGCTACGGAAAGGCCAAGGAGGTGCCCGCGGCGATCGCCAAGGGTGTCGAGGAGGCCAAGAAGCACTTCTTCAAGGTGCCCCGGATCGCCTCGTCGATCCCGCACCCGGTGCAGGGTGAGGACGCCGCTGGCGTCGTCCTGCTCAAGCCGGCCAGCGCCGGTACGGGTGTGATCGCCGGTGGACCGGTGCGCGCCGTACTGGAGTGCGCCGGTATCCACGACGTGCTCTCCAAGAGCCTCGGGTCGTCCAACCCGATCAACATCGTGCACGCCACCGTCGCGGCCCTGAAGGGGCTGGAGTCGCCGGAGGCGGTCGCGAAGCGTCGTGGCCTGCCGGTGGAGGACGTCGCGCCGGCCGCCATGCTGGCGGCGCGGGCGGGGGTGGCTCGCTGATGGCACGGCTCAAGGTCACCCAGCTCCGGTCCGACATCGGAACCAAGCACAACCAGCGGGAGTCCCTGCGGTCGCTCGGTCTCAAGCGGATCAATGACGTGGTGGTCAAGGAGGACCGTCCCGAGATTCGGGGCATGATCTTCACCGTGAGCCACCTCGTGAAGGTCGAGGAGGTCGAGTAATGACGATCAAGGTCCATCACCTGCGCCCGGCGCCCGGTTCCAAGACCGCCAAGACCCGCGTGGGTCGTGGTGAGGGTTCCAAGGGCAAGACCGCCGGTCGCGGTACCAAGGGCTCCAAGGCCCGCAAGAACATCTCGGCGGCGTTCGAGGGTGGGCAGATGCCCATCCACATGCGCCTGCCGAAGCTGAAGGGGTTCAAGAACCGCTTCAAGGTCGTGTTCCAGGTGGTCAACCTGGACCGGCTCGCGGAGCTGTTCCCCAACGGCGGCCAGGTCGGCCCGGCCGAGCTGGTCGAGGCGGGTGCGGTCCGCAAGGGTCAGCCCGTCAAGGTGCTCGGCACCGGGGATCTCGGCGGTGTGACGCTCCAGCTGTCGGCGCACGCGTTCAGCGCGTCGGCCAAGGAGAAAATCGCTGCTGCTGGCGGCTCGACCACCGAGCTGTAGGACGTACGCGGCCATGGCGCCCGTCAGTTGCCCGCAACTGACGGGCGCCAGGGTCTACTGCGGGGCGACGCGCCTCGCTAATATCGGACCCGGTGTATGTTCGTGGGCACACCTGCCCGGATCGCCGCCGGGCTGTTAGAGTCCGATCCCAGCACTGGTATCGGGCTACCGCTCGACGACCACCCTAAGCCGCGCCGGACCACCGGCGGCCCGCCTCGCGCAGGAGGATGAAGTTGCTCTCCGCCTTTTTCAGTGCGTTTCGTACGCCTGACCTGCGCAAGAAGCTGCTGTTTACAGTAGCTATCATCGGCGTCTACCGACTCGGTGCGACGCTGCCCAGCCCTGGCGTTTCCTTCGGGAACGTGCAGAAGTGCCTGGACACGATCCAGACCGACGGTGTGCTGTCGCTGCTGAACCTCTTCTCCGGCGGCGCGCTGCTGTCGCTTTCCGTCTTCGCGCTGGGCATTATGCCCTACATCACAGCGTCGATCATCTTGCAGCTGCTCACCGTGGTGATTCCGCGGTTGGAGCAGCTTCGCAAGGAGGGTCAGTCCGGCCAGGCGAAGATCACCCAGTACACCCGGTACCTGACTCTCGGGCTCGGTGTGCTTCAGGCGTCCGCCTTCGTCGCGCTGGCCCGCTCCGGGCAGCTCTTCAACAACCAGTGCGACCAGTTCCCGATCGTGCCGGAGAACACCGGGCTGCCGATGTGGCTCACCCTGGTGGTCCTGGTCATGACGATGACCGCGGGCACCGGCGTCGTGATGTGGCTCGGCGAGCTGATCACCGACCGGGGCGTCGGCAACGGCATGTCGGTCCTGATCTTCACCTCGATCGCCGCGCGGCTCCCCGGCGAGGGTTGGTCGATCAAGACCTCCAAGGGCTGGGACATGTTCCTCCTGGTCATCCTCCTGGTCCTGGTCGTCATCACCCTGGTGGTCTTCATCGAGCAGGCGCAGCGCCGGATTCCGGTGCAGTACGCCAAGCGCATGATCGGCCGGCGGATGTACGGAGGCACCTCCACCTACATCCCGCTCAAGGTCAACCAGGCGGGTGTCATCCCGGTCATCTTCGGTTCGTCGCTGCTTTACCTGCCGCAGCTGGCGCTCCAGTTCTTCGACCAGAACAACCCGGGTGACGTACAGGCCTGGATCCAGAACAACCTGGTGAGCCCCAGCAGCCCGACGCACATCATCGCGTACTTCCTGCTGATCATCTTCTTCACGTACTTCTACGTCTCGATCACGTTCAACCCGACCGAGGTCGCGGACAACATGAAGAAGTACGGCGGTTTCGTGCCGGGTATCCGCCCGGGCAAGCCGACCGCTGACTATCTCGACTTCATCCTCAGCCGGATCACCCTGCCGGGCGCGCTCTACCTGGGCCTGATCTCGATCCTGCCGAACTTCTTCTTCATCTGGCTGGACAACCAGCAGTACCAGAACTTCCCGTTCGGTGGTACGGCTGTGCTGATCATGGTTGGCGTGGGTCTGGAGACGGTGAAGCAGATCGAGAGCCAACTGATGCAGCGGAACTACGAAGGGTTCCTGCGCTAGATGCGACTCGTTCTGGTTGGTCCCCCTGGGGCGGGCAAGGGGACCCAGGCCGAGTTCATCGCCGCCCAGCTGGCCGTGCCCAAGATCTCGACCGGGGACATCTTCCGCGCCAACGTCACCCAGGGCACGCCCCTGGGGGTCGAGGCCAAGCGGTACATGGACGCCGGCAAGCTGGTCCCGGACGAGGTCACCATCAACATGGTCCGGGGCAGGCTGGCCGAGCCGGACGCCGCCGAGGGGTTCCTGCTCGACGGCTTCCCGCGTACGACGCCACAGGCCGCCGCGCTGGACAAGCTCCTGGCGGACCTCGGCACGGCACTCGACCTCGTGATGGAACTGGTCGTGGACGACGACGAGGTGATCCGCCGGCTCTCCGGTCGGCGGACCTGTCGCGGCTGCGGCAAGATCTGGCACATCGAGTTCGACGCGCCGACCAACGAGGGCATCTGCGACCGGTGTGGGTCCGAGTTGTTCCAGCGGGACGACGACAAGGCGGAGACCATCGCCGAGCGGCTGCGCGAGTACGCGGAGAAGACCGCTCCGCTGGTCGACTACTACGGAGCCCAGGGCAAGCTGGTCGGGATCGACGCGACCGGGCCGGTGGAGGACGTCACGGTCCGGGCTATCGACGCGCTGCGGTCGTACGGTGGTTAGGTCCTGATTTTTGGCGTCTCGGGTGCGGCGGGTTCGTCTCGGCTCGTGCGTGGTGGTCTGGCCTCTCGTCGGGTGGGGTTGGGCCCCGCCGTACCCCGCTCTGGGCGGTCAGGCTTGATCCCGTCGCGGGGCACGGCGGGGCCCAACCCCCGGGCCGTGACGGGGCGAAGGCGTCGGCGGGACGGCCGGAGAGGAGCCAACCCGGGGAGTCGGCCGCGAGGCGCTGACATCGGTTGGCGAATAGTTGTGGGTATCGGGGGCATCCCTCGGGCATCCGCGAGGGAAAGGTAGAGCCGGCATGCGCCGTCACCAGCTGGACATCCAGCTGAAGACTCCGGAGCAGATCGACAAGATGCGGTCGGCCGGACTGGTCGTCGCGGCGGCGTTGGCCCGCATGCGCGAGGCGGTCGCTCCGGGGATCTCCACCGCTGATCTTGACGCGATCGCCGAGTCGGTGATCCGGGAGGCGGGCGCGACCCCGTCCTTCAAGGGCTACCACGGTTATCCGGCGTCGATCTGCTCGTCCGTCAACGAGCAGGTCGTGCACGCGATTCCCGCCGCCGACCAGGTGCTGCGGGACGGCGATCTCATCTCCATCGACTGCGGCGCGGTGCTGGACGGCTGGCACGGCGATGCGGCGATCACCGTGGGCGTCGGCGAGGTACGGCCGGAGCTGCTCCGGATGGCGGAGGTCGCCGAGGACGCGATGTGGGCCGGCATCGCCGCTGCCGCTCGTGGCGCCGCCAACGGGCGGGGCCGGCTGACCGACATCTCGGCCGCGGTGGAGACCGCGGTTCGCAAGGGCGGCCGGTACGGCATCGTCGACGGCTACGGCGGCCACGGCATCGGTACCGAGATGCACCAGGACCCGCACGTGTTGAACCACGGGCGGCCGGGGCGCGGGCCGAGGCTGGTGCCGGGCATGGCGTTGGCGATCGAACCGATGATCACCCTTGGTTCGCCGCGTACCGCCGAGCTGGAGGACGGCTGGACCGTGGTCACCCGGGACAACTCCGTGGCGGCCCATGTCGAGCACTCCATGGCGCTGCTGCCGGACGGGGTCTGGGTGCTCACCGCGCCCGACGGTGGCCGGGGGCGGCTCGGTGAGCTGGTCACCTCCCGGCAGCCCGCCTCCTCCGCGAGCTGAGACGTGATCTAGGAAGAATTCGGCCGGCTCGTCCGCGAGCTGAGACGTGATCCAGGGAGAATCCGGCCGGCTCGTCCGCCGGCTGAGGTGTGGTCCGGGGAAGATCCGGCTCTGCCGGGGTCGGGCGACCGAGGCGTCGGCTGGGCGTCGGGTGGTGGCCGGGCTGGTGCGCGGGTGGCATGCTCGTACTCATGCGGGAGCGCGGCGAGATGCGGGCGGCGGACTCCGACCGCCAGGCGGTCGCCGAGCGGCTGCGGATCGTGGTCGACGAGGGCCGGCTCGACCTGCACGAGTACGACGAGCGGCTGCGCGCGGCCTACGGGTCGAAGACGTACGCGGAGTTGGACGGTCTGGTCGCGGACCTGCCGGTGTCGGTGCTCGCCGGCCGGGTGGGGTCCGGGCCGACGGTTGACGGTCTGCCTTCCGGATCGCTGTTGCCCGGTCGGCGCTGGCGCTGCCCGGGGGCGACCCGTGGCTGGCTGGCGGAGAACTGGACGGCCTACCTGTCGGTGGTGGGGCTGGCGACGGCCGGTTGGGCGATCTTCTCGGTCATGGGCCGGGAGCCGCTCTACTTCTGGCCGCTCTGGGTCGCCGGGCCGTGGGGCGTGGTCCTGCTGGTCGCCACCATCGGCGGTCTGCTCCGGGGTAAGCCGCGGCGGGTGGCGCGGCGGTGGGCCCGGAAGGAGGCGGCGCGGGACCGGGGGGAGAAGGCGGCGCGGGCTCGCCGGCAGGGCGTCGAGTCGGTGACCGGTGGACTCGGGACGGGCGCGGAGTCGGTATCCGGTGGACTCGGGACGGGTGCCGGGTCGGTGGCCGGGGGACCCTCGGCGAGCGCTGGGGAGCTGGCGGAACAGCGGCGGTGGGGCTCGCGGGACGACTGGCAGCTCGGCGGGAGAGCCGACTAGTATCGACTGGTTCGTCCGATCCGCCACACCGAGGGTACCTCGGTTTGGTGTCGATCCGTGGGCGGGCGTACACTGGCTGATCGGCGCACAGCGTCCACTCCGGCATGCCCACCTCGCGCTTCGGTGGGAGTCGGAGCCGCGGCTGGTCCGGTTGACTGATCTTGAATGGGGCAGACATCCGGGTAAGGCGTTGTGGGCCGTCCGGAGTTACCGACGTCAGGACAGCGGAGGACATGCCGAAAAAAGACGGAGCCATCGAAATCGAGGGTCGGGTCATCGAGCCGCTCCCGAACGCCATGTTCCGGGTGGAGCTCGCCAACGGCCACAAGGTGCTGGCTCACATCAGCGGCAAGATGCGGCAGCACTACATCCGCATCCTGCCCGAGGACCGGGTTGTCGTCGAGCTTTCGCCGTACGACCTGACCCGCGGGCGCATCGTCTACCGCTACAAGTGAATCCGGGTTCGGATTCAGTCGACTGACGACGGCCGGAACGTCCGTGTCCGTCCTCGAAGTCCAGCGTCGTGCGCAGCGCGTCGTTGGGCCTTATGGGAAGTAAGGCATACCCGTGAAGGTCAATCCGAGCGTCAAGCGGATCTGCAACAAGTGCCGGGTGATCCGTCGGCACGGCCGGGTCATGATCATTTGCAGCGACCCGCGCCACAAGCAGCGCCAGGGCTGATCCGGTCGGCCGGTCACTAGACAGGCCGGTGCCGGGCAGCCTCGTCGGCGATCCGTAGCGCAAAAGGATCCAGTAACACAGCAATAGCTCGTCCCAGCCACGAGCGCGCGTGCACATCATGCGTACGTACTCGTGGCTAACCCCCGGTCGGAGGCCGGGGCCCGCCGGGGCAGGCGGGGTGGGTCGGGCCTGAGACCTCCGCGAGATACCACGAGGAGTACGCCCGCGCATGGCACGTCTAGCCGGCGTCGACCTCCCCCGCGAGAAGCGGATGGAGATCGCGCTCACTTACATTTTCGGGGTCGGTCGGACCCGGGCCGTCGAAACGCTCGCCGCGACCGGGATCTCTCCGGACAAGCGCGCCAAGGACCTCACGGACGAGGAGCTGGTCCAGCTCCGCGACCACATCGAGGCCAACTACAAGGTTGAGGGTGACCTGCGCCGCGAGGTCGCCGCTGATATCCGCCGCAAGGTCGAGATCGGTTGCTACGAGGGCATCCGGCACCGCCGGGGCCTGCCCGTACGTGGTCAGCGGACCCGTACCAACGCGCGGACCCGCAAGGGCCCGAAGCGGACCGTGGCAGGCAAGAAGAAGGCCGGCCGGAAGTAACAACCGCTCCGGCCACGCCGTCTCGGTACGGCCGGGTATCCCATACTAGGAGCGCACAGACTTATGCCACCGAAGGCTCGCGCCGGGGCCGCTGTAAAGAAGGTTCGGCGCAAGGAACGCAAGAACGTCGCCCACGGGCAGGCGCACATCAAGAGCACCTTCAACAACACCATCGTGTCCATCACGGACCCGACCGGTGCGGTCATCTCCTGGGCCTCCGCCGGCCAGGTTGGTTTCAAGGGCTCCCGCAAGTCGACCCCGTTCGCCGCGCAGCTGGCCGCCGAGGCCGCCGCTCGCCGGGCGATGGAGCACGGCATGCGCAAGGTCGACGTGTTCGTCAAGGGCCCCGGCTCCGGCCGGGAGACCGCTATCCGTTCGCTGCAGGCCGTCGGGCTGGAGGTCGGACAGATCTCCGACGTCACGCCGCAGCCGCACAACGGATGCCGTCCGCCGAAGCGTCGTCGGGTCTGAGAGGTAGAGAGAGATGGCTCGTTACACCGGTGCTGACTGCCGCCGTTGCCGGCGGGAGAAGATGAAGCTGTTCCTCAAGGGCAGCAAGTGCGATGGACCGAAGTGCCCGTTCGAGTCCCGGCCGTTCCCGCCCGGACAGCACGGCCGGGGTCGGACCAAGGAGACCGAGTACCTGCTCCAGCTCCGCGAGAAGCAGAAGGCCCGTCGTGTCTACGGCGTGCTGGAGAAGCAGTTCCGCGGGTACTACGAGGAGGCCGTGGCGAAGCAGGCCAAGACCGGTGAGGTCCTCCTGCAGATCCTCGAGTCGCGGCTGGACAACGTGGTCTACCGGGCTGGCTACGCCCAGTCCCGGGACATGGCCCGTCAGCTCGTCAAGCACGGTCACTTCATCGTGAACGGCAAGAAGGTCGACATCCCGTCGTACCGCATCAAGGAACACGACATCATCGAGGTTCGGGCGAAGTCCAAGGAGATGACCCCGTTCGTCGTCGCGCAGGCCCAGGCGGGCTCGCGTACGGTGCCGGCCTGGCTGGAGGCGATCCCCAGCCAGATGAAGATCCTGGTGCACACGCTCCCGGCCCGGCAGGTCATCGACACGCAGGTCCAGGAGCAGCTGATCGTCGAGCTCTACTCCAAGTAGGTTCGAACACCGCTCGGATCGGTCCGGGTTCGGCCGTACGGCACGCCGCTGGTGTGCCGTACGGCCGGTCCCGGGTCCGCCCCCGGGTGGTCGCCAGTTCGCTGGCATGGCGGTGAAACGGGCGTCAAATGGTGGGCGCCCCGAACCAAGGAGATACAGAAGTGCTTATCACCCAGCGGCCGACCCTCTCGGAGGAGTCGATCAGCGAGACCCGGTCCCGGTTCACCATCGAGCCGCTCGAGCCGGGCTTCGGTTACACCCTGGGCAACTCGCTCCGCCGTACGCTGCTGTCGTCCATCCCGGGCGCGGCCGTGACGTCGATCAAGATCGACGGCGTGCTGCACGAGTTCACCACGATCCCCGGTGTCAAGGAGGACGTGGTCGAGCTGGTCATGAACGTCAAGGAGCTCTGCGTCAGCTCCGACCACGACGAGCCGGTCAGCATGTACCTGCGCAAGCAGGGCCCCGGCGACGTCACGGCGGCGGACATCCAGCCGCCGGCCGGCGTCTCGGTGCACACCGGCGACCTCAAGCTCGCCACCCTCAACGGCAAGGGCCGGCTCGACATGGAGCTGACCGTCGAGCGGGGTCGGGGTTACGTCACCGCCGCGCAGAACAAGCAGGCCGGCGCCGAGATCGGCCGGATCCCGGTCGACTCGATCTACTCGCCGGTGCTGAAGGTGACCTACCGGGTCGAGGCGACCCGGGTCGAGCAGCGGACGGACTTCGACCGTCTGATCATCGACGTCGAGACCAAGGCGTCGATCGGCCCGCGTACCGCCCTGGCCTCCGCCGGTTCCACCCTGGTCGAGCTCTTCGGCCTGGCCCGGGAGCTGGACGAGACCGCCGAGGGCATCGACATCGGCCCGTCGCCGCAGGACGCGCAGCTCGCTGCCGACCTGGCACTGCCGATCGAGGAGCTCGACCTCACCGTCCGCTCCTACAACTGCCTCAAGCGCGAGGGCATCAACTCCGTTGGTGAACTCATCGGGCGTACCGAGGCAGACCTCCTCGACATCCGGAATTTCGGTCAGAAGTCGATCGACGAGGTCAAGATGAAGCTCGCCGGGATGGGCCTGGGGCTGAAGGACTCTGCCCCGAACTTCGACCCGGCGCACGTCGTGGACACCTTTGGCGAGGGCGACTACGACACCGACGACTACCGCGAGACCGAGCAGCTTTGATTTTCGGCTAGCTGGAGATCAGCTGCCCACTACTGAGGAGCACCAAGCATGCCCACGCCCACCAAGGGTCCCCGCCTCGGCGGCAGCCCCGCGCACGAGCGGCTGATGCTGGCCAACCTGGCCACCGCGCTGTTCCAGCACGGCAAGATCAAGACGACCGAGACCAAGGCCAAGCGGCTGCGGCCCCTGGCGGAGCAGCTGATCACCAAGGCGAAGCGCGGCGACCTGGCCAGCCGTCGCAAGGTGCTCGGCACGGTGCGGGACAAGGACGTCGTCTACACCCTGTTCGACCAGATCGCGCCCCGCTACGCCAACCGTCCGGGCGGCTACACCCGGATCGTGAAGACCGGGCCGCGTAAGGGCGACAACGCGCCGATGGCGATCATCGAGCTGGTCGAGGAGCTGGTCGTCGCCGCCCCGACGGCCGGCACCGCGCAGAAGACGGCCGCCCGCAAGGCGGCCCAGCAGGACAAGGTCGAGGCGCTCGCCCCCGAGGACGAGACCGAGACCCGTCAGGCTGACGCCGACACGGACCAGGACGCCGAGGCGCCGGAGTCGGTGTCGGGCGACACGGCGGAAGCCCGCGAGGACTCGGACGAGGCTGGCGAAGCCACCAAGTCCTGACCACGGGCAACGTCGGGCCCGGCACCCTCGCGGGGGTGCCGGGCCCGCGCATTTCCGGGTACGGCACCAGCCGGCCGTCCGCCGTCAGCGGATCGGTCTCCGGCGCGATCAGGGGGAACGCAGTGGACGGTTACACCCGGGTACGCCTCGACGTCGCCTACGACGGCACCGACTTCTCCGGCTGGGCTGCCCAGCCGACCCGTCGTACGGTCGCCGGGGTGCTGACCGAGGTGCTGGTACGGGTGCTCGGCCCGGACGCGGTGACCGGGCTGACCGTCGCCGGCCGGACCGACGCCGGGGTGCACGCCACCGGCCAGGTCTGCCACGTCGACCTGGCCGACGCCGCCTGGAAACCGCTCACCGACTCGTTGCTCCGCCGGCTGGCCGGGCTGCTGCCGGGTGACGTACGGGTCCGGTCCGTGACCGAGGTGCCGGGGGAGTTCGACGCCCGGTTCTCGGCCACCTTCCGCCGCTACGAGTACCGGGTGACCGACGCGCCGTACGGGGTGGAGCCGTTGCGCCGGCACGAGATCCTGGCCTGGCCGCGCCGACTCGAACTCGCCTCCCTCTCCGCCGCCGCGGCGGGGCTGGTCGGCGAGCACGACTTCGCCGCGTACTGCCGGCGAAAGGAACACGCGACCACGCTGCGCGAGGTGACCCGGCTGGACTGGCGCCGGGACCCGGACGGCATCCTGGTGGCCACGGTCCAGGCCGACGCGTTCTGCCAGTCGATGGTCCGCAGCCTGGTCGGGGCGATGCTGGTGGCGGGCGACGGCCGGCGGCCGGTCGAGTGGCCGGCGGGGCTGCTGCGCCGACGGGAACGGTCGAGTGAGGTGACCGTGGCACCGGCCCACGGGCTGACCCTGGTCGAGGTCGGCTACCCCGACGATCCGGCGCTGTACGCCGAGCGCGCGTCGCGTACCCGGCAGATGCGCCTGCCGACGGAGGCCTGACGGGTCGTCGGCGACGCTCAGGCCGGTGCCGAGGCGTCGACCGGTACGGTCGCCCGCCGTTCGAGGACTCCACCGCGCAGGTGCAGTTCGATCATGTCGAACAGGATCTGCCGTGCGTACGGGTCACTGTCCCCGATCTCGGTCCGGTCGGACTTCGCGATCACGCAGAAGACCAGGAAGTGTCCGCGTACGTGCCAGCCGACCTGCGCGGAGGCGAGCGCGACCGCCTCGGTCCCCTTGCCCGCCACCAGGCCCTGGAACCGGCCCTTGCCGGCGTCCACGATCGGCTTGATCCGCTGGTGCGCCCACTCGGCACCGGTGGCGTCGGCGAGGTTGAACACGCCCGCCGTGACCAGGTACGCGCCGGTGGGCGAGCGCAGCGTGCCGCGTACCACCTGGTCGCAGCCGAGTTCGCCGAGCAGACCGGTGATCTCTCCCGTGGTCGCCGCCCCGCAGTCGGCCACCGTCTGGGTCTTCAGCACCCGGTACGGGGGTTCGCCGGAGTTGATGACGATCTCGGGGGTCGGGAAGACCTCCGCCTCGGTGAGCGGTGTCGGGTCGACGGCACGGGTGCCGATGTCCCGGGGCTCCACGGTTGGCGCCGGGGCGGCGGGGCCCCGTGCCGCTCGGCCCTGCCGCTCGTCGGCCACGATGAAGTAGGAGCTGAGGCCGCATACGGCGAGCAGCACCAGCGCGCTGAGCCCGCCGATCACGAACTGCCACACTCGGCGCTGGTCCCGACCGGCCGGTGGGGCGGTGGCCGGCTTCCTGGTCGGAACGAGTGCCGTGCCGGGCCGGGACAGCACCAGGGCATTTCCGGGACCGGCTGGATTCCGACCGGCTGGGTCCCGACCGGCTGCGTCGGTTCCGGCGGCGGCGCCCGAAGCACCCTTCCGGGCGTCGCCGGGATGTCCGGCGTGTCCGGTGCCGTCGCTGGCGTGCTCCCAGCCGGTGCCGTTGATCTGGCCGGCCCGGACCTGCGCGACGCTGACCTGGGCGACACCGACACGCGGCCGTGCCGGCCCGGCGCTCGGCGGCCCGGGTTGACCGGTCCGGGTGCCGCTCGGTGGTGTGGGTTGACTGGTCCGGGTGCCGCTCGGTGGTGTGGGTTGACCGGTCCGGGTGCCGGTCGGTGGCGTTGTGGGCGGGGGCGCCGGGGGTGGCTCGGACCTCGTTGTTCCAGGCTGCGGCAGCGCCGGTGCCGGGAAACGCGAGGTGGGGCGCGGAGGCGTGCTCGGGTCCCCGGGGCGGCCCGGTGACACCCGGCCCGGTGCCGGCCGCAGCGGCACGCGCTGCGCGGGTGGCCGGGGAGCGGGCGGGCCGCCCGGCGGTCCGGCATCGGCCCGTGGCGGCGCGGGCGTTCGGTCGCGCGCCGGCCGGGGCACGGCCCCCCGGTCGAACGGTTGCCCAGGTCGGGGCCGGTCGGGCGCCTGTGCCGCCGGGTAGGGCCGGCCGGGGGCTTCTCCCGTCCGGTAGGGCGCACCGGGCGTCCCGCTCGTCTGGTAGGGCGCACCGGACGTCCCGCTCGTCTGATGGGGCGCACCGGACGTCCCGTTCCCCCGGTGGGACGCGTCGGGTGCCGGTGTCGTCCGGTAGGGCGCGTCGGGTGCCGGTGCCGGATACGGCTGGTGGGTCCGGTGGCCGGCGGGAGGGCGGTCCGGTGATCCGGGTGGGGGAGCGCCGGACGCCGTCGCCGGGACCGGTACGTCCGGACGCGGTGTGGGCGCCGACAGCGACCCGGGGCGTTGGCCCGGCAGCGGCGGACCCGAGACGGCGCCTCGGCGCCTCGGCGTCGGCGGCAGTGACCAGGCGGAACCGGAACGCCCACCGGCCGCCGGCGCGGGCTGAGGATGGGCCGGGCGCAGGGAGGGCGGGTCGGTCGGTTCGGCCGGCTTCGACCGCTGTGCGGGCGGTGCCAGCGGCGGTCCCACCGGCCGCACCGTTTGGTCGCGGACGCCCGGCGCGGCGGGCCAGCCCGGCCCGGCCGAGGTCGGCCGTCCGGCCGTGGCGTCGTCGGCCGTCCGGGATCGCCGGTAGGCGACCCCGTCGTCACCTCGCGCGCCGCTCCATCCGGTCGTCCGGCGGTGCGGGGGCGCGTCGGGCATCCGGTCCCGGCCGTCCGTGGGCTGGCTGGGGAAGACCGGACCGGTGAGGCGGCTGCGGCCGTCGGGTTCCGGGCGACGGTGTCCGCCGCCGCGTGCCGGTGGTGCCGGCGGTCGACCGAGGCCGGGCCGGACCGAATCCTGGTCCCGGTCGTCGGGCGGGGGCCACCCGCCGGAGCCGGAACCCTCCCCGATCGCCATGTCGCTCAGGGTAGTGGAAAGCACTCATTTGGCGCCTCTACCCATGAATCACGCCAGATGAAAGACCAGACATTCGGGCAGGAAACCCCGGGTCGGCCCGCAGGTCCGACCACGGGTGCGAAGTGAATCCAGTGGTACGCGAGAATGCGTTGCGTGACCGGCGACCATTACTTCACCCCCCAACCCGGAACCGCCCCTGACCGCCGGGAGATCGAGTTCTCGGCCGCCGGGCGGGACTACGAGCTGGTCTCGTCCGGCGGGGTCTTTTCCGCGTACCGGCTCGACCCGGGCACCGCCGTACTCCTGCGCAAGGCCGACCTGCCCGGACCGGGCACCACCGGTCCTCTGCTCGACCTGGGCTGCGGCTACGGTCCGATCGCCTGCGTGCTGGCCACCGAGGCACCGGCTGCGGAGGTCTGGGCGGTCGACGTCAACTCGCGGGCCCGTGAACTCGCCGCCGAGAACGCGGCCCGGACCGGTGCCGCCGACCGGATCCGGGTCGCGGCGCCGGAGGAGGTGCCCGACGGGCTCACCTTCGCCGAGATCTGGTCCAACCCGCCGATCCGGATCGGCAAGGCCGAACTGCACACCATGCTGCTCCACTGGCTGCCGAGGCTCACCCCGGACGGCGTGGCCTGGCTGGTGGTGGGTCGGCACCTCGGCGGCGACTCGCTGCACCGCTGGCTCACCGAGCAGGGGTGGCGGGTCGAGCGGCCGGCCAGCCAGAAGGGCTACCGGGTGCTCCGGGTCACCAGGTGACCCGGCACCACCTCGTTGACCCGGCAAAACCCGGTATCGCCGGGCCTGGGCGACAGGGCAGGATGCCGGCGTGGGTTACATAGACGTCGCCGGGGTCGGCCACACGCTGCCGGACGGGCGCGAACTCTTCGCCGACGTGTCGTTCCGGGTGGGCGAGGGCGCGAAGGTCGCCCTGGTCGGCCCGAACGGCGCGGGAAAGACGACCCTGCTGCGGATGGTCGCCGGTGACCTGGCCACGCGGACCGGCGGCATCGCCCGCTCCGGCGGTCTTGGCGTGATGCGCCAGTTCATCGGCATGATCGGTGACGAGTCGACCCTGTACGACCTCGCGCTCTCCATCTCGGCGCCCCCGTTGCGCGCGGCCGGTGCCCGGTTGGCCACCGCCGAGGCGGCCCTGCACGCCGCCGAGCTGCGCGGCAAGTTCAGCACCGCCGCCGGCAAGGCCCAGTTGGCGTACGCGGACGCGCTCGGCGCCTGGGGCGAGGCCGGCGGGTACGACGCCGAGGTGCTCTTCGACACCGTCTCCACGATCGTGCTCGACCTGCCGTGGGAGAAGAGCCGGACCCGGCCGGTACGGACCCTCTCCGGCGGCCAGCAGAAGCGGTTCGCGCTGGAGATCCTGCTCCGTGCTGGCGACGAGGTGCTCCTCCTCGACGAGCCGGACAACTTTCTCGACGTACCCGGGAAGCGGTGGTTGGAGGGGCGGCTGCGGGAGTCGGCGAAGTCGGTGCTCTACGTCTCGCACGACCGGGAACTGCTCTCCCAGACCTCCGACCGGGTGGTCGCGGTCGAGGGTGGCAGCGCCTGGGTGCACCCGGGCGGCTTCGGTAGCTGGCACGAGGCCCGGGTGGCCCGGCACAGCCGCCTGGACGAGCAGCGCCGCCGCTGGGACGAGGAGCACCAGAAGCTGCGCGAGCTGATGCTGATGTACAAGCAGAAGGCGGCGTACAACGACGGGCTGGCCTCGCGTTACCAGGCCGCCCAGACCCGGCTGCGCAAGTTCGAGGAGGCCGGCCCGCCGCCGGTGCCACCGAAGGACCAGGACATCCGGATGCGGTTGTCCGGTGGGCGTACCGGCAAGCGGGCCGTCATGTGCGAGCAGCTCGAACTCGACGGCCTCACCTACCCGTTCGACCTGGAGCTCTGGTACGGCGACCGGCTCGCCGTCCTCGGTGCCAACGGGACCGGCAAGTCGCACTTCCTGCGGCTGCTCGCCCGGGGTGGCACCGACCCCGACCCGGCCAACGGGCCGGTCGACGGCGGGCACCTGTTGACCCCGGTCGCGCACGGCGGGGTGGCCCGGCTCGGTGCGCGGGTCCGGCCCGGCCACTTCTCGCAGACCCACGACCGCCCGGAGCTGACCGGCAAGACCCTGGTCGAGATCCTCTGGCGGGGCGACGACCACCGGGCCGGGATGGACCGGCACACGGCCATGGGCTCGCTGAGTCGCTACGAGCTGAGCGCCCAGGGTGACCAGCGGTTCGGGACCCTCTCCGGCGGGCAGCAGGCCCGGTTCCTGGTGCTGCTGCTGGAACTCTCCGGGGCGACCCTGCTCCTGCTCGACGAGCCCACCGACAACCTCGACCTGGCCTCCGCCGAGGCGCTCGAAGAGGGGCTGCGGGCCTTCGACGGTACGGTCGTCGCGGTCACCCACGACCGGTGGTTCACCCGTTCCTTCGATCGTTTTGTGCTGTTCCGGGGCGATGGTGACGTGGTGGAGACTCCCGAGCCGGTCTGGGACGTCGGCTGATCCCGGCCGGGGGCTTAGGGTTGATCACGTGACTGAGATGACCTTCCGCCGGTTGGGCGACTCCGGGCTCGTGGTGTCCGTCGTCGGTATCGGCTGCAACAACTTCGGCCGTCAGCTCGACGCGAACGGCACCCGGGCGGTGGTCGACGCGGCCCTCGACGCCGGAATCAACTTCTTCGACACCGCCGACATCTACGGCGAGCCGAAGGGTGCGTCCGAGGAGCAGCTCGGCGCCGCCCTGAAGGGGCGCCGCGACGACGTCGTACTGGCGACGAAGTTCGGCATGGACATGCTCGGGGCCAACGGGCCGGACCACGGCGCCCGGGGCTCCCGCCGCTACATCGCCCGCGCGGTCGAGGCGTCGCTGCGCCGCCTCGGCACCGACCACATCGACCTCTACCAGCTACACGAGGTCGACCCCGGCACCCCGATCGAGGAGACACTGAGCGCGCTGGACGACCTGGTCCGCGCGGGCAAGGTCCGCTACCTGGGCAACTCCAACTTCTCCGGCTGGCAGATCGCCGACGCCGCCTGGGTGGCGCGGACCCGGGGCTACGCGCCGTTCGTCAGCGCGCAGAACCAGTACAGCCTGGTGCAGCGGCACGTCGAGACCGAGATCGTGCCGGCCGCGCAGCGCTTCGGACTCGGGCTGCTGCCGTTCTTCCCGCTCGCCAACGGTCTGCTCACCGGGAAGTACAAGCGCGGCGAAGCGCCTCCGGCCGGCAGCCGCCTGGCCGGCGGCGGGCGGTACGCGGAACGCCTCGCCGCCGCACCCTGGGACGCGATCGAGGCGATCGAGAAGTACGCCGCCGAACGCGGACTCACCCCGTTGCAGGTGGCGATCGGTGGGCTCGCCGCCCAGCCTGCGGTCACCTCGGTCATCGCCGGTGCGACCAGCGCGGAACAGGTGCGTGCTAACGCCGCCGCCGGTGCCTGGCAGCCGTCGGCCGAGGACCTGGCCGCGCTGCGCGCCATTCTCTGACCCGGATCTCTGACCTGGATCTCTGACCCGGAGCCGTACCGTCCCCGGCGCGTGGTGGACCCACGCGTCGGGGAGGCACGCCGATCGGGAAGGGCTTACCGAGCGAGCCTCGTCACCTCGGGCCGAGCGGCCCGAGCCCGGCGACAAACGCGGACCAGGCGGGGGCGGCGAAGGCGAGCGCGGGACCGTCCGGGTTCTTCGAGTCGCGTACCCGGACGAGGGCGGTTCCGGCCGGGCCGGCGACCTCGACACAGTTCGCGTTCGAGCCGCTGCGGCTGGACTTGCGCCAGGCGGCGCCGGAGGGCTTGGTGCCGGTCATCGCGGCCTCATTTCCGCTCGTACTCGCTGGCCACACGGGCGATCAAGCTTACCGACGCGGCCGGTCCCAGGGCGGCCTCCGCCAACCGGACCGCCTCCCGCCGGAAGAACTCGACCTGGTGCCGTTCCTCCAGGAAGAGGCCGGAGATCTTGTGGTCGAGATAGACGACCGACCGGTTGCGCGCGAAGTCCAGCAGGGCGAAGGCCCCGTCCAGGCCGGTGTGCGCCCCGGCGGCGAGCGGCACCACCCGCAGGGTGATGTTCGGTCGCTCGCTCGCCGAGACCAGGTGCCGGAGCTGCCGCGCCATCACCTGGTGACCGCCGACCGGGCGGCGCAGCGCGGCCTCGTCGATCAGCGCGTGCAACGCCGGAGGCGTGTCCCGGGTCAGGATCGCCTGGCGGGCCAGCCGAGCCTCGACCCGGGGCTCGGTGTCCACCTTGCGGACCCCGCACGACTCCATCACCGCGCGGGTGTAGTCCGGCGTCTGGAGCAGCCCCGGTACGAGCAGCGGCTCGCAGCCGATGATGGTGGTCGCCTCGGCTTCGAGGTGGATCAGCGTCCGTGACTCGGTGGAGAGGCCGACCGCCGCATCCCACCAGCGCGGCTCGGCGGTGCGTTCGACCTGTCCGAGCAGCGCGGCCCGTTCGTCGCCGGTGACCCGGTAGATGACCAGCAGGGCGGTGGCGTCCTCGAGCCGTACGTGCTGTCGGCCGTGTTCCAGGCGGGACAGCCGGGACGGTGGCCAGTCGAGTTCCGCGGCGACCTCACGCAGGCTCAGCCGTCGACGTACCCGTAGTTCACGGAGCTGACCACCGAGACCGCGACCGACCACGGCGGGCTGGGAACGACGTGACACCATCGGTCAACCGTTACGGCTGCGAGCCAGCAGGACCGCCGAACCGGCGGCGGCGATCAGCAGCGCGCTGCCGATCAGCCACCACACCCCGGCGCCGAGACCGGTCTGCTCCGGCAGTGCGACCGAGGTGGCGGGTGCCGGCTTCGGCGCGCTCTGCTCCGCCTTGGCCTCGACCGCCACCGTCACCTCGGCCGGGTTCGGCGCGGGTGAGCTGACCGTCACCTGCCAACGGCCGGGGGAGAGGACCGGTCCGGTGGTGTAGAAGCCCTGTCCCTCGCCGGAGGGGTTGAGCTGGATCGGCCCGACCACGTCCCCGTTGTCGTTGGTCGCCCGGAGCACCAGCCGAACCAGGTTGGTCAACTCGTGGCCGTCGGCGTAACCGGCCCGGATGGTGACCCCGGTGGCGCCGTCGCCGGCCACCTGGAGGGTGAGCTTGCCGTCGTTCGCGGCGCTGGCCGGCGTTCCGCCGAGGAGGAGCAGCATCGGTATCAGGGCCAGAACGGCGAGCAGGACTCGCAGGGTTCGCATCAGGCTTCCTTTCGACGCGCCAACACCCGTCGCGGTGCCGCCGGAGTCCAGTGTGCTCGGGTGGAGCCTCCCGGCGGCAGTGGCCGTGCTGTCGCGATTTTCGATGCGGGGAGATGTTCGGGGCAGAGGGCTGGTGGTACGCCGGGGCGGCCGACCTGGCTGGCCGGCCGCCCCGGGGTTGGTGCGGTGGTACGGGTGGTGCGATTCGGTTAGAGCTTGCCGCCCTGCTTGATCCGGGTCGGGTCCTCGGCGAGGCGTCCCGTCCCTTGGACCGGCTGGTCGTCGTTCGCCTTCACGCCCGCCTTGGTGGCGGCGCCACCGAGCCGGACGATCATCGCGTCCGCGTCCCTGGTCAGGACCCCACGCACATCGGCGTCGGTGACCAGCGCGGTGTCGGCCACCAGCGCCTTGAACGCGGTCAACTGCTGCACGGCCCGCTTGTCGTTACCGGCGGCCTCCGAGTCGCGTACCGCGGTCAGCTTGTTGGTGAGCTGCTTGTGCGCCTTGGTGGAGAGCCGGTTGGTCGCCTTGAACCGGTCCAGCAGGTTCTGCATGTCCCGGAACGAGGTGGTGACGAAGAACCGTACCGACGAGGTCGTCTGGTTGCCGGCCTTGTCGGTGGCGGTCACGGTCAGCTCGTGCAGGCCCAGCGAGAGGTCGTAGAGGGCCTGCAGGGTGTTGTTCTGGTACGGCTGACCGTCCAGCGTGGCGATGGTGGCCTCGATGCCGGAGGTCGGGTCGACCGCCTGCCAGGAGACCCGGACGTCGGCACTGTCGCCGTAGAGCTGGCCGTCGGCGAGGCCGGAGACCAGGACCGTGGGCTTGCTGCCGTCGATCTTCAGTACGGCCGACTTCAGCGTCTCCGCGTTGCCGGCGGCGTCGGTGGCCCGGTACAGCAGTTCGTGCTGCCCGTCGCCGGTGACGCTGACCGCCGTGGTGTACGGCGTCCAGGGGCCGCCGTCCAGCGACCACTCCAGCTTGCTGACGCCCGAACCCGCGTCCTGGGCGGCCAGCGTCACCGGGATGGTCCCGGCGTGCCAACCGCTGTCGCTCGGCGGCGCGAAGGTCGCCGAGGTGACCGGCGCGGTCGCGTCGATCTTCAGGTCGACGGTCTTCGTCTGTTCGGTGTTGCCGGCCTGGTCCGTCGAGCGGAACCGCACCTGGTGGGCACCGTCACCGGCGACCAGGATCGGCTCGGTGTAGGTGGTCCAGGTGGTGGCCCCGTCGAGCTGGTACTCGGTGCTGGCCACTCCGCTGCCACCGGCGTTGTCGGTGGCGGTCAGGGTGACCGTGGTGGCGCCGGTGTGCCAGCCGCCGGTCGGCGTACCGGCCACCGCCGAGGTGGTCACCGGTGCGGTCGCGTCGGCGACCGTGGTGCTCACCCGGAAGTAGTCGAACGTCGCCGGCTTCGACGCCTGCTGGTTGGCGCCGAGGGTGAAGAGGCCGAACTTGGGCGTGGCGCCCACGGCCGCGTTGGTCAGGCTCCCCAACGTGGTCCAGTCGGTCCCGTTCGCCGAGTACGACGCGGTGTACGTCGTGCCCGCCTTGGTCAGCCGCAGGTGCCAGATCCCCTGGGTCAGGTCACCGGCGTTCGGCTGCGGGTCCTGCACGGTCGCACCGATCTCGCTGCGGAACTCGATCCGCCGTACCAACGGCTGACCGGCCTGGTTGTCGGCGATGAAGTCCAGCTTCAGGTAGTTGTCGTCGTCGCCGTAGACGAGGAGACCGCCCTGCTGGTACTGCTCGTTGAACTGGCTGCCGTCGATCCTGGTCTCGATCGTCCAGTCACCTGCCGGCGCGTTCTGCAGGATGAAGTTAGCCGGTGGGGTGCCACCGGCCCCGTAGATGTCGCCGTTCGGTACGTCGATCTGGAGGCCGCCACCGGTCACCCGGTAACCGGCCGGGTTCTCCCGGACGATCGCGTCCCACCTGCACTTGTCCAGGCTGTTACCGGCGAACTCGTCGGACGGCAAGACCGGGCCGGCCGGCTCGTCCGGGCTGACCTGGAACCAGTCGAACTTGGCGTCCACCACCGGGGCGGTGGTGTTGCCGTTCAGCGCGAACAGACCCACCTTCGGGTTCTCGATCCCGGCCAGTGCCGCCGGCCGGCCGACCGGGACGAAGGTCTGGCCGTCGGCCGAGAAGGCCGCGGTCAGGTTGGTGCCGTCACTGGCCAGGCGTACGTAGAACGTGTCGCCGAGTCCGGCCGGTGCCGGGATGGCGTCGGCGGCCTCGTTACGCGGCGTACCGGCGGTCTCCCGGATGAACTCGATCTTGCGGCTGTCGCCGTAGAGCAGGTCCACCTTGGCGTAGTTCGCGTCGTCGCCGTAGAGGATCAGGCCCGCCTGGTGGTAGTTGGCGGTCGCGCTCAGCGTCACCTTGGTGGTCGCCTGCCAGGCACCGTTCGGAGCCGGCTGGAGCACCACGTTGGTGGCGTTGTTCGTGCCGCCGTACAGGTCACCGACCGCGGTCGGCAGCACCAGGTTGCCCCCGCTGACCGAGTAGAGCTGGTTCTCCCGGATCACGGTCGACCAGCGCGACTTGTCCAGCGAGGTGCCGGTGAAGTCGTCCGAGCGCGCCCCGAAGCAGGACGTGTTCGGCGCGGTCACCTCGACCGGGATGTTGACGAACGTGGAGGCGCCACGGGCGTCGGTCACGGTCAGGGTGGCGGTGAAGTTGCCCGGAACGGTGTAGGTGTGGGTGGCGTTGGCGGTGTTCGCCGTGCCGCCGTCACCGAAGTCCCAGGCGTACGTGAACGGGGCGTCGTTCTCCGGGTCGGTCGCCGTACCGGTGAAGTTGACCTGCACCGGCGCGATGCCGGCGGTCGGGTTCGCCGAAGCGGTGACGACCGGCGGCGCGTTGTCGGTGACACCGCGACCGAGGAAGTCGACCCAGTTCACGTTGATGATCGCGCCGGTTCCGTTGGAGCCGACCGGGTTGCGGGCCACGAAGTAGAGCGGACCGCTGACCGTGCTCGGCGTGGTCAGGTTGGCGGTGACGTCGACGAAGGTCTGCCAACCACCGGTGCTCGGTACGTCGGCCGTGGCGACCGTCGGACCGTCCGGCGCGCCGACGCGGACCTCGATCCGCCCGCCGCCGCCGGCCGAGGCCGCGCGGAACCGGATGGAGTCGATGCCGGTCAGGTTCGCCGGGTCAAAGGCCCACCAGTCGTCGTTCTCGATCCAGCCGATGTTCTCGAACCCGCCGGCGGGGTCGGTCGTCGCCTGCCGCGCCACACCCGGGTCACCCGTGCTGGCGCTGCCCGGCAGCCGGCCGGTGGAGGAGAAGTACTCCGCCTGCTTGCGCTTGGGCTGGAGCTGCTCCAGCGCCCGCCCGGTCAGCGCGTGCGAACCGCCGGCGCCGCCGCCGTCGGTGTAGACCGCCTCGAACACACCGAAGACGTTCGCCTCGGCACCGTGCCCGGAGGCGAGCAGCGTCTGGACCGAACCCTCACAGCCGGTGTACGACTGCAACGGGTGCGCGTGCTGGTCGTGGCCCAGGTAGTACTGCAGCACCACCCGGTCACAGTCGATCGTCTGGTCCTCCGGGTCGGTCACCTTGACCTTGTACTTGACCAGGTCGCCCCACTCGAAGAAGCCGCCGTCCGGCGGGAACTCGATGGCGACCGTCGGCGCGGTGTTGCCAACCGTGACCAGTACGTTCGCGACCGCGGTCCGACCCTTCGGGTTGGTGACCGTGAGCTGCGCGTTGTAGTTGCCCGCCGCCGCGTACGTGTGCGACGGGTTCGGGTCGGTCGAGGTGGCGTTGTCGCCGAAGTTCCAGGCGTACGTCAGCGTGCCACCGTCCGGGTCACGCGACCCGGCGCTGGAGAACCGAACCGCCAGCGGCGCCGGGCCGGAGGTCGGCTCGGCGTTCGCCACCGCGATCGGGGACCGCTCACCGGCGATGTAGTCGATCCGGTAGATGCCCGAGTTGTCGTTGTTGCCGCCGAAGCCGGTACCCCACTCGATCAGGTACAGCGCCCCGTCCGGACCGAACTCGAAGTCCATCGGCCGCAGCATGGTCATGCCGGTCAGCAACTGGTTGATGTCGACCAGCGACTTGCCGTCCTCGGTGACCTGCATGGTGTACATCTTGTTCTGGTTCCACTCGCCGAGCAGCGCCTTGCCGTCGTAGTACGCCGGCCACTTCCGCTCCGAGTTCAGGTTCTCGTCGTACCGGTAGACCGGGCCGCCCATCGGGGCGCCGCCGCCGCCGATCTCCGGGTACAGCGGGTTGCCGCTGTAGTCGAAGTCGACCGTGGCCGAGATGGCCGGCGGCAGGTTGGTCAGGCCGGTGTTGTTCGGCGAGTTGTTGACCGGCGCGGCGCAGTCGAACTTCGCCCCACTCGGGCCGGACGGGAACGTCCAGTCGTTGTACGCGTAGTTCGCGCCGTGGCAGTACGGCCAGCCGTAGTTGCCGGGGCCGACGATGTTCCACTCGACCGTGCCCTCGGGGCCACGGTTCGGGTTCGCCGCACCGGCGTCCGGTCCGTAGTCACCCACGTACAGGGTGTCGGTGGCCGGGTCGATGCCGATCCGGAACGGGTTCCGGAAGCCCATCGCGTAGATCTCGGGCTTGGTCAGCGCGGTGCCCGGCGGGAAGAGGTTGCCGGCCGGCACGGTGTAGGTGCCGTCGTCCTCCGGGTGGATCCGGAGCACCTTGCCACGCAGGTCGTTCGTGTTGCCCGAGGAGCGCTGCGCGTCGAAGTCCTGCCGGCCCGGCCGCTCGTCGATCGGCGTGTACGAGTCCGACTCGAACGGGTTGGTGTTGTCACCGAGGGCCAGGTAGAGGTTGCCGTGGCTGTCGAAGGTGATGCTGCCGCCCGCGTGGCAGCAGGTGTTGCGCTGCGTCGGGACCTGGAGCACGACCTTCTCGCTGGCCGCGTTGATGATGTCGCCCTCGACCGTGAACCGGGAGAGGTAGTTGCGGGCCGCGCCACCGGCCGGGGCGTAGTAGACGTACACCCAGTTGTTGGTGGCGAAGTCCGGGTCGAGCTGGATGCCGAGCAGGCCGTCCTCGTTGCCGGTGAAGACCGGCAGGGTGACCGCGGTGACCGTGGTGCCGGTGTTCGGCTTGATGATCTGGATCCGGCCGTCCCGCTCGACGTAGAAGACCCGCCCGTCCGGGGCGATGTCCAGCTCCATCGGGTTGTTGGTGTTGCTGTCCAGCGACACCTTCTCGAAGCTGCTGGTCTTCGTCGCGCCGCAGTCGGCCTCCACGACACCCGCGGCGGTCTCGATGCCGCCGAGCAGGTGGGCGAGGAACTGCGGTTCGGCGTACGACTCGTTGGTGTGGCCGCCGCCGGTGTACCAGGAACGGCCACCGTCGTACTCCTGGCACCAGGCGGTCGGGTGGTCGGCGCCCATCGCACCGGTGCCCGGGGTGTAGCTCCGCTCGTCCAGGCTGGCCAGCACGTGTACGTTCGCGCGCGGGTTGGTCCGGAAGTTGTACCACTCGTCGAAGCGGGACCACTTGTCCGGCAGTCCGGCGGTGGAGGGGTGCGCCGGGTCCTCGACCTTGACCGTGGCCTGCTGGTTCGCCGGGTGCGCGTTGAAGTACGCGCCGACCAGGCTGCCGTACCACGGCCAGTTGTACTCGGTGTCGGAGGCGGCGTGGATGCCGACGTAACCGCCACCGGCCCGGACGTAACGCTCGAACGACGCCTGCTGGGTGTCGTCGAGCACGTCACCGGTGGTGGAGAGCCAGATCACAGCCTTGTAGTTGGCGAGATTGGCGTCGTTGAACGCGGTCGCGTCCTCGGTAGCGTCGACGGTGAATCCGTTCGCCGCCCCGAGCTGCTGGATGGCGGCAATGCCGGAGGGGATGGAGCCGTGCCGGAACCCGGCCGTCTTGGAGAAGACAAGAACCGAGTAGGGGTCTGCCGCGGCGGCGGCCGGGGCGGCCTGTGCCGCGGTCGGCGCTGCTACGAGTGCGGTCGCCGTCGAGGTGACGGCGACCGCGAGACTCAGCAGCGCGTGGCTGAGGACGCCGCGCAGCGCGCGGCGCGGGCGAGGTCTTGACACGAAGGATCTCCTTCGTCCGATGAGGACAACGGGGGATCCCCGGCCGGCTCGCCGAAGACCGGTTCGGGGGTGTGGGTTCCGGCAGCCTGGCCCGCCGTGGCCGCACCGCCGAAATTTGTCTTGTCGCTGAACAAATTAATGCTGGTCAGCGCGAGGCGGGCAAGACAACAACAAGCCAAATCCGGTAACGGTTGGGTAACCGAGGTGGATCTTCCGGATAGGACAGACAAAACCCAGCGCGATCCCGCCGTTCCGATCGGTGTCTCCGGGTCCCCCGTCCGGCCGTCTCCGCTGTTGTGTTCGTCGCTCCGGTCCGCCCCTGTGACGTTCTTCCCCTTGGCGGATCAGCTTCCCCGTCGTAGGGTGTTCGACAAGTAACCCACGGGAGTCCGGTGTACCGGGCTGAGAGGGGGGCTGGAAGCCCCCGACCGTCGAACCTGATCCGGGTAATGCCGGCGCAGGGAGGAGCGTTGCCGTGCCCCCACTGGGACGACTGCATCTCATCACCGACACCCGTACCGGGTGTGATCCTCTTGCCACGGTGCGTGCGGCGCTCGCCGTCGCCGGTCCCGAACTCGTGGTCCAGGTCCGGGTCGAGGACGACGCGACCGACCGCGAGACCTACGACCTGGCCCGGCGGGTGGTCGACCTCTGCGCCTCGGTCGGCGCCACCTGCCTGGTCAACGACCGGCTGCACGTCGCACTCGCGGCGAACGCCGCAGGTGGGCACGTGGGCGCGCTCGACCTGCCGGTCGACGCAGCCCGGCGGGTGCTGGGGCCGAGCGCGGTGCTCGGCGCCACCGCCCGCGCACCGGAGACCGCGCGCGAGGCGGTCGCCGACGGCGCCAGTTACCTCGGCGTCGGGCCGTGTTACGCCACCACGACCAAGGACGGGCTGCCCGAACCGATCGGACCGGCCGGCATCGCGCGGGTGGCCGCAGCGGTGGACGTACCAGTGATCGCGATCGGTGGGGTGACCGCCGCGCGGGTGCCCGCGCTGGTGGAGGCGGGAGCGTACGGGGTGGCCGTGGTCGGTGCGGTCTCGTCCGTGGCCGACCCGTCCCGGGCCACCGCCGAACTGCTCGCCGCGCTCGGACGCGCCGGAGCCCCGACATGTTAGGAGGGGCCCCCTATACATCCGAATCCGATAACAAGGGGCCCTTCCTTACCGCGCGGCGGGCGGATGTGGCGGTGGTGGGGGGTGGACCGATCGGGTTGGCGGTGGCCTGGGGGGCCGCCGTACGGGGGTTGCGGGTGATGCTGCACGATCCCGAGCCGGGCAGCGGGGCGTCCGGGGTGGCGGCCGGCATGCTCGCCCCGGTCGCGGAGGCGTACTTCGGTGAGGAGGCGCTGACCCGGCTGCTGCTCGAGTCCGCCGCCCGGTGGCCCGGGTTCGCCAGCGAGGTCGCGGCGAGCGCCGGACTGAGCGGGCGGGACGAACTCGGCTACCGCACCGAGGGCACGCTGGTGGTCGGGCGTACCGCCGACGACCTGGCCGAGGCACGCCGGCTCTGGACGTACCAGCGGGGGTTGGGGCTGCCGATCACCGCGCTGAACGCCACCGAACTGCACGAGCGCGAACCGCTGCTCGCCCCCCGGGTACGCGGCGGCGCGCACGCCCCCGACGACCACCAGGTGGATCCGCGACGGCTGGTCACCGCCCTGCGTACGGCAGCCGTCAGAGCCGGTGTGGTGCTGGTGCCGTCGGCCGTGCACCGCCTCGACGAGTTGGACGCGGGCACCGTCGTGGTCGCGGCCGGCTGTGGTGTCGCCGCGCTGACCGGGCTGCCGATCCGACCGGTCAAGGGGCAGATCCTCCGGCTCCGCGCGCCGGGTGGCGAGCCGCCCGGCTTCCGACACGTGATCCGGGGCTACGCCGACGGGCGCTCGGTCTACCTGGTGCCCCGACGCGACGGTGAGGTGGTGGTCGGCGCGACCGTCGAGGAGCGCGGCGACACCACGGTCACCGCGGGCGGGGTGCTGGAACTGCTCCAGTCGGCCACCGACCTCGTCCCCGAACTGGCCGAGTACGAACTGGTCGAGGCGACCGCCGGACGGCGACCCGGTACGCCGGACAACGCCCCGGTGGTCGGCCCGCTGCCGGACCGCCCCGGGGTGATCGTCGCGGGTGGGCACTACCGGCACGGCGTACTGCTGACCCCGGTCACCGCCGACCTGGTCGTCGGCCTGCTCACCGGCGGCGTACCCGATCCGCTGCTGACGCCGTTGCGGCCGGACCGGTTCGGCCCGCTCCGAACCGGAGCCGGCCGAGTGGTGGGGCCGAACGGGACGGGCGAATCGGGCCGAGCTGGGCGAGAGGAGATCCGGTGAGCGGAGAGGGTGAGGTTTCGGTGGAGCTGACCGTGAACGGGGCGGACCACAGGCTGCCCGAGGGAGTGACCGTGGCCGACCTGGTAGCCACCGTGACCGGGCAGACCCGAGGGGTGGCCGTCGCGGTGAACGGCGAGGTGGTGCCGCGTACCGGCTGGCCGGCGGCGGTGCTGCGGCCCGGCGACCGGGTCGAGGTGCTGACCGCGGCCCAGGGCGGGTGAGCGGGATGTTGTCGACCGATGCCAGCGGGACCAAGGCGCCGCTGACCGCACCGTTCGAGCTGGGCGGGGAGACGTTCGGCTCACGACTGATCCTCGGCACCGGTGGCGCGGCCAACCTGCACGTCCTGGAGCAGGCGATCCGGGCCAGCGGCACCGAACTGGTCACGGTGGCGCTGCGCCGGGTGGACACCGCCGCCACCATGCACGGCGGGCTGCTCGACGTGCTCGACCGGTGCGGGGTACGGCTGCTGCCGAACACCGCCGGCTGTTACACCGCCGCCGAGGCGGTCAAGGTCGCCCGGCTGGCCCGGGAGGCGTTCGACACCTCGTGGGTGAAGCTGGAGGTGATCGGCGACGACCGTACGCTGCTGCCGGACGCGGTCGAGCTGCTGCACGCCGCCGACCAGCTTGTCGCTGACGGGTTCACCGTGCTGCCGTACACCAGCGACGACCCGGTGCTCGCCCGGCGGCTGGCCGAGGCGGGCTGTGCGGCGGTGATGCCCGCCGGTGCCCCGATCGGCTCCGGCCTCGGCATCGGCAACCAGCACCACATCCGACTGATCCGGCAGAACGTGGACGTCCCGGTCATTCTCGACGCTGGTATCGGCACCGCCTCCGACGCGGCGCTCGCCATGGAACTGGGCTGCGACGGGGTGCTGCTGGCCAGCGCGGTGACCCGGGCCGCCGAGCCGGTACGGATGGCCACCGCCATGCGCTGCGCGGTGGACGCCGGCTGGCTCGCCGCCGGAGCCGGACGGATTCCGCGACGCTTCCACGCACTGGCCTCCAGCCCGGACGAGGGACGGCCGGACCTGTGACGGCCGGACCTGTGACGGCCGGACCTGTGACGGCCGGACCTGTGACGGCCGGACCTGCGGCGGGCGCACCACCGGTCGCGCGGTCGGCCGGTGCCGGCCGACCCGGTTCGGACGGTTCCGGTCCGGCGGCGCTCGAACGATCCGGTCCGGACGGTTCGGAATGGGCGCCGCCGCGTACCGGGCCGGGTGTGCCGCACGGGCTGGTGGTGGTCACCGACCGACGGTCGGCCCGCCGGCCACTGACCGAGGTGGTCGGGGCGACGGTGGCCGGTGGAGCGCGCTGGGTGTTGCTCCGGGAGAAGGACCTGCCCCGGGACGAACGACTGGCCCTGGCCGACGCCCTGCGCGAAATTCTCGCCCCGGTCGGCGGGACCCTCCTGGTCGCCGGGCCGGACCCGCTCGGCGGGACCTCGGTGCATTTGCCGTCGGCGGGACCGTACCCACCGCCGGAACTGCCCCTGGTCGGCCGGTCCTGCCACGACCCGGCGGAGCTGGTTCGACTCACCACGGAGGACTACGTGACCCTCTCCCCGGTCTTTCCCAGCCCCTCGAAGCCCGGCTACGGTCCGCCGTTGCAACCGGTCGGCCTGGCCCGGCTGGTCCGGCGTACGCCGGTGCCGGCGCTCGCGCTCGGCGGCGTCATCGGCCCCGACCAGGTCAGCGCCTGCCTGGCGGCGGGCGCGGTCGGGGTGGCGGTGATGGGCGCGGTGATGCGCGCCGACGACCCGGCCGAGCTGGTCGCCCGGCTGCTCGAGGCGGCCGGGGTGGCCGGGGCGCCGAAGGGGGCCGGGGCGGAGAAGAGGGCCGGAGCGGTCGGGACGGAGAAGGGGGCCGGGGTGGCCCAGGCGGGCGTGGCGGCGTCGGCCGGTGCCGACCCCGTCGCGGGCGTGACGCGGGCGGGTGGCCGGTGACCCCGGCGGTCGCGCTGACCGTCGCCGGGTCGGACTCCGGGGCGGGCGCGGGCATCCAGGCCGACCTGAAGGTCTTCGCGGCCCTCGGCGTCTACGGGACCTCCGTGATCACCGCGCTCACCGCGCAGAACACCCGGGAGGTACGCGCCGTTCTGCCCACCCCCGCCGAACTGGTCACCGCCCAGCTCGACACGGTGCTGGCGGACCTGCCCGTGCTGGCTGCCAAGACCGGGATGCTCGGCACCGAGGCGGTGGCGACCGCGGTGGCGGCACACGCCCGTGCCGGACTGCTGCCGAACCTGGTGGTCGACCCGGTGCTCGTCTCGACCAGTGGTCACCGGCTCGGCGCGGTCGCGGCGGTCGAGCGGCTGTTGCCGTACGCGCTGGTGGTGACGCCGAACCGGGAGGAGGCCGAGGCCCTCGTCGGACGCCCGGTGCGCACCACCGGGGAGATGGTCGACGCCGCCGAGCGGATCGCGGCGATGGGGCCACGACACGTGGTGGTCACCGGTGGTGGTGACGACGACGCCCGGGAGAGCGAGGCGGTTGACGTCTTCTGGACCGGCGGCGCGGCACGGCTGCTCGCCGGTCCGCGCGTCGACACCAGGAACACCCACGGCACCGGCTGTTCCTTCTCCGCCGCGATCACCGCCCGAATCGCCCTCGGCGACGAGGTGCCGGCCGCGGTTGTCTTCGCCAAGGAGTACGTCGCCCGCGCGCTCGCCGGTGGGCGCGACTGGAGGTTGGGCACCGGCCACGGACCGCTGGACCACTTCGGTTGGTCCCGCTGACTAGCAGGAGGTTTGCCATGCAGGCACGTCGCAAGGTGTACGTGGAGGGATCGCGGCCCGACATCCGGGTCCCGTTCGCGGAGGTGGAGCTGGCCGGGGAGAACCCGCCGGTCCGGTTGTACGACACCTCCGGTCCCGGCAGCGACCCGGAGGTCGGGCTGCCGGCGCTGCGCGGTCCCTGGATCGCCGAGCGGGGTGACGTGGCGCCGGTACGTGGTGCCGGCACCCCACTGGCCGGAGTGGACGGTCGACGGCCGACCCAGTTGGCGTACGCGCGGGCCGGGATCGTCACGCCGGAAATGGAATTTGTCGCGCTCCGCGAGAACCTTCCCGCGGAGCTGGTACGCGACGAGATCGCCCGGGGCCGGGCGGTGCTGCCGCTCAACGTCAACCACCCCGAGGTCGAGCCGGCGATCATCGGCAGTCGGTTCCTGGTCAAGGTGAACGCCAACATCGGCACTTCGGCGGTGACCTCGTCGGTCGCCGAGGAGGTGGAGAAGCTGACCTGGGCCACCCGCTGGGGTGCGGACACGGTCATGGACCTCTCCACCGGCAAGCGGATCCACGAGACGCGGGAGGCGATCGTCCGCAACTCGCCGGTTCCGATCGGCACCGTACCGATCTACCAGGCGCTGGAGAAGGTCGGCGGCGACCCGGTCAAGCTCTCCTGGGAGGTGTTCCGGGAGACCGTGATCGAGCAGGCCGAGCAGGGCGTCGACTACATGACCGTGCACGCCGGGGTGCTGATGCGGTACGTGCCGCTGGCGGTCGAGCGGGTCACCGGGATCGTCTCCCGGGGCGGCTCGATCATGGCGGCCTGGTGCCTGGCGCACCACGAGGAGAATTTCCTATACACGAATTTCCGCGAACTGTGCGAGATTCTTGCCCGATATGACGTGACCTTCTCCCTCGGCGACGGGCTGCGTCCCGGTTCGATCGCCGACGCCAACGACGAGGCGCAGTTCGCCGAACTGCGTACTCTCGGCGAACTGACAAAAATCGCCTGGGAGTACGACGTCCAGGTGATGATCGAAGGACCGGGTCACGTGCCCATGCACAAGATCAAGGAGAATGTCGATCTCCAGCAGGAGCTCTGCCAGGAGGCGCCGTTCTACACCCTCGGTCCACTCACCACCGACATCGCGCCCGCGTACGACCACATCACCTCGGCCATCGGCGCGGCGATGATCGGTATGTTCGGCACCGCGATGCTCTGCTACGTCACCCCCAAGGAGCACCTGGGGCTGCCGGACCGGGACGACGTCAAGGCGGGTGTGATCGCGTACAAGATCGCCGCGCACGCGGCTGACCTGGCCAAGGGCCACCCCGGCGCCCAGGTCTGGGACGACGCGCTCTCCAAGGCCCGGTTCGAGTTCCGCTGGGAGGACCAGTTCAACCTCTCGCTCGACCCGGAGACGGCACGGGCGTACCACGACGCGACGCTGCCCGCCGAGCCGGCCAAGACCGCGCACTTCTGCTCCATGTGCGGCCCGAAGTTCTGCTCGATGAAAATCACGCAGGAGCTCAAGGAGTACGCGGCACGCGGCATGCGGGACAAGTCGACCGAGTTTGTCGAGTCCGGCGGCAAGGTCTACCTCCCCCTGGCCTGAACCGGGGAAAGGTGTTGATCATGAAGTTGTCGCCCGGTATGGGCAAATTCCGGTGCGACAACTTCATGATCAACAGTCCCGGGCCGGGGCGCGGTGTACGCCGGCAGGGTGCGGGTCAGTCCGCGTGGTGGCGACCGGTGGAGCGGAGAGTACGGCGGGGGGCGTCGTCGCGGGGTGCGTCCTCCCCCGGGGAGGGGGCTCCGAGGCCGCTCACCCAGTCGACGTACTCCTCGTCCTTCTCCGGTACGGCGCGTTCCGTACGTCCGCGACCGCGCGGTTCACGCTGGGCAGGTGGTTCGGTGGGGGCGGCGTCCGTGCTGGTGGCCGGTCCGGACTCGTCATCGCCGCTGGCCGCCCGGTTACGGCGGAACAGACCACGCCGGGGCCGGGCCGACTTCGTCTCGGAGGGCGCCGCCAAGGGCGAATCGGGCGATGGCTCGGTGGAGGCGGCGGGAGCATCCTGCTCGCTGCCCCGTGCCGAGGTCGCCTGCTCGGGCACCCGGTAGGTGGCTTCGGGAACGGACGGCTCGGACGGCTTCCGGGCGGCACGGCCCGGCTCGGGCGGGGTGGCCATCGTGGGCGTGACCGGTTGTGGCGGCGTGAGCCGGCTGCTGGTGGTCGGTGCCGGTTCGGTCGGGGTGACCCGCCTGGGGGTGCTGATCGGCTCCGGTGGGGTGGCACGCTTGCCGGTGCCGACCGGCTCGGGGGCGCGTACGGGCTTGGCGGTGCTGATCGGCTCCGGGGTGGCGAACGGCTCGGCGGAGGCGACCGGCCGGGGAGACGTGGTACGGCCCCCATCACCGTTGCTGTCGACGTCGCGACCGGTCGGGCCGGGGCGTTCCGGGGTGCTGCCCGATCCTGCCCCGCCGCTGCCCGATCCTGTTCCGCTGCTGCCTGATCCTGTTCCGCCGCCGTCTGGCCGGCTCGCTGCGGCGAACGCGTCCCAGCCGCTGTCCGTACGTTCCTCGAACGGCTTACGCGGGTCGACGGTGGACGGCCAGTAGTCACCGGTCGCCGGCGTGGCGAGCGTCGGATCGGCCCACTCCGGCTCCGGACGCCGGTCCGATGATCGCGCGGGCGGCACAACCGGCTCCGTGCTCGAAGCCGACTCCGTCACCCTCCGGATCGGCTCGGGCGTGGAGGGGATCGGGCCGGTAGTCGTCCGGGTCGGGATCGGTTCGGGCGCGAAAGGGGCCGGACCAGTAGCCGTCCGGGTCGGGTCGGTCGTGGACCGGACCGGGCTGGTCGGCGGGGTCTCCGTGGTGGGTGACGTGGCCGGGGGCTGCGCCGTCGCGGACGGTGGGGCCGCCTTCGGCGGGTTCACGGAGGGTGTGCCGATGTCGGCACTGGTGGTCGGGGCGGCCGGGCTGGTGGGGCGGGTGGTCTGCTCGCTCGGCCGACGTTGGCCGGGGATGCTGGTCGGAATGACCGGCTGGTCGTCCGCCGTGCCGCTGGCCGCAGGGGCGGTCCAGGTCTCGGTCGGATGGGTGGCCCAGGCGTCGGTGGGTCGGTCGGCCCGGACCCCGGGCGGCGGGGCGGTAGTGGTCTCGGCCGGTCCGGAGTCGCGTACCGGCTGCTCTTCGTGCACCCGGCGGAGGATCTCGGTCGGCTCCAGCGGGGTCGGCCGGGCTGTCTCGGCGGTCAGTGGCCAGCGCATCACCGCGGCGAGCACCGAACCGAGAGCGCCCGCACCGACCGCGACCAGCGCACCCCAGTACGGCGCGGCCTGGTACTTGTCCGCCGAGCCGCCCGTTCCGGCGCTCAGATAGGCCAGGGCGAGCAGCGCCGGGCCAACCGCGCCCGTGCTCGCCACGACCGAGGTCGGGTGTTTCCGGAAGCGTGCCACCGCCCCGCTGATCGCGCCGGCCACCAGGGCCAGCGCCGCCATGGTCACGACCGCCAGCCGCTGGGTGGTGCCGGCGCCGAGCCAGGCCGGGTCGGGCACACCGAGTCGTACGGCCGGAAGCGGGTCGGTCGGGCCGAGTGACGGCATCACCGAGATCAGCGCCAGCAGCCAGATCCCGCCGGTCAGCAGGGCGATGTTCCAACTGATCGGGGACCAGTTCAGCGCGGCCAGCGCCGCTACCAGCCCGACCACCGCACCCAGTGTGGCGACCAGACCGGTGGCGAGCACCGGGTCGACGGATGCCACCTCAGCGGCGCGGGCCGGCTGCATGGAGAGCGGCGCGACGGCGCCGGCACCGAGCGCGGCGGCGCCGGCGAGCGCCGCCCGGGTGGCGACCGTCGGCCGGTAGTCGTACCGCCGGGCCAGCCGGTCGGCGATCACCGCACCGACGACCCCGGCCACCATTGTGAACCAACTCACCCAGGTGAGCTGCGCGGTCCAGTGACTGGCCGTGGTCGAGTCGAAGGTACGGGCGAAGCGCACGATGCCGAAGCCGTACGCGAAGCCGAGTTGGCCCGCTCCGGCGAGCACGCCGACGCCGAGTGCGACGAGCAGCACCCTGCCCCAGGTCCGAAAGGCCATGCGGGGCAGGTTACGGCCCCTCCGGTCCGATCGCCACCCTGGCGTCAGCGCGTCGACGACTACTTCGACTGCCTGGTCACGCCGGTGATGCCAGTTGGGGCAGCACCTCGGTGGCGATGAGTTCCAGGTGGTCCAGATCACGTATTTCGGTCAGGCGAAGGTGCACCCGGCTGGTCCCGATCTCCGCGAACTCCCCGAGCCGCTCGACCAACTGGTTCGGCGACCCGACCACCGGGTCCTCCGGCGGCAGCGCGCTCTTCTCGTGCAGCGGAACGGCGCGGCGCCGGGCCTCGGCCTCGTTGCGGCCGATCGCCACCACGACACCGGCGGAGAGCCGCAGCGGCCCGAGCCCGTTTGCGGCCCGGTCCACCTTGTGGCACGCCGCGTGCACCCGCTCGTACGCCTCGGCGGTCTCCTTGACCGACTTGAACGGCATGTTGAACTCGGTCGCGTAGCGGGCGGCCAGTGCCGGGGTGCGCTTGAGGCCCTTGCCCCCGACGATGATCGGCGGTCCCGGCACCTGCACCGGCTTCGGCAGGGCTGGGGCGTCGATCAACCGGTAGTGCTCGCCCTGGTGGTTGAACCGCTCACCCAGTGGCGTTCCCCACAGGCCGGTCACCACGGCGAGTTGTTCGGCCAGCCGGCTGAACCTTTCGCCAACCGGAGGGAACGGGATGCCGTACGACAGGTGCTCCCGCTCGTACCAACCCGCGCCGATGCCGAGCTCGGCCCGGCCGCCGCTCATCTGGTCCACCTGCGCGACGATCACGGCGAGCTGGCCGGGCAGCCGGAAGGTGGAGGAGGTGACCAGGGTGCCCAGCCTGATCGTGGAGGTCTCCCGGGCCAGGCCGGCCAGGGTGATCCAGGCGTCGGTCGGACCGGGCTCGCCCAGGTCCGCGCCCATCGCCTGGTAGTGGTCCGCCCGGAACCAGCCGTCGAATCCGGACTCCTCGGCCAGGCGGGCCATGCGTAGTTGGTCGTCGTAGGTGGCGCCGCGATGCGGCTCGACAAAGATGGAAACTCGCACGTCAGTGACCCTTCGCTCCGGCGGTTGCCGGGGAATCGCGTTCCATCAGCAGTTCGTGCAGATCAGCGCTGCAACGGGCGACCTCTTCGAGGTGGGCGTTGCGGCCCAGGCTGCGCGGCCGTGGAATGTTGATGTCCACCACCTTGCGCAGTCGGCCCGGACGCGGGCTCAGCACGATCACCCGGTCCGCCAGCAGCACGGCCTCGTCGATCGAGTGGGTGACAAACACAATGGTCGCGGCGTTCTCCATGTGCACCCGCTGCAGTTCCACCGACAGCTCCTCACGGGTGAGGGCGTCGAGGGCGGAGAACGGTTCGTCCATGAGCATCACCCGCGGATTGCCGATCAACGACCGGCAGAGCGAGACTCGTTGCTGCATGCCACCGGAGAGTTCGTGTGGCAGCCGCTTCTCGAAACCGCCGAGTCCGACCATCTCGAGCAGTTCCATGGCACGAGCCCGGTGGCTCGCGCGGCGCCAGCCGAAGATCTCCACCGGCAGCAGTACGTTGTCGAGCACCGACCGCCAGGGCAGCAGTGCTGGACGCTGGAAGAGCATGGCGATATCGCGGCGGGTCTTGGTGACCCGCTCACCGGCCACTGTGATCTCTCCCTCGGTCGGCGGGAGCAATCCAGCGATAAGTCGGAGCAAAGTGGACTTTCCGCATCCGGAACGACCGACAATCGCTACGAATTCGCCCTCGGCCACGTCCAGATCGATGCCGCGCAGCGCCTCCACAGTGCCCGATCGTCCCGTGAAGGTGCGAGACACTCCCGCTAGTCGGATCATCCGACAGCTCCCCATCCAGCGTTGGCAGGTCAACAGCCGTGACAGGTTATCCGGATTGTCGCCGGACGGACAGCCCGGGGGGCGATACCAGTTTGTTTCCGTTCCGCAACATGACACGCCTGGCGGGGCAAAGGTGGGCTTCTCGTACGCTGTGCCCGCGAAGTTTCCTTACCCACGGCACGGCGCCCACCCCCGGCCCCGAGCCGCCCCGCCCCAAACCGCCCCCTCCGGACGGTCGAAAGCCGCCGGTCGAAAGGAAATGGTGTTCATGAAAAGGCTGACCCGTACGCTCGCCGTCGCCGCCCTGGCCAGCACTTTGGCTATCGCGAGCGGTTGCAGTGGAGCGGACGACTCCAACGACGCCGGTGGCTCCGGTAACGGTGGAACGCTGGAGAAGGTGACGTACCTGACCTCCTTCGCCAACTTCGGCCGCGACGCGTACGCGTACGTCGCCAAGGACAAGGGCTACTTCAAGGAGGCCGGGTTCGATGTCGACATCAAGCCCGGCAGCGGCACCCTGAACAACCTCAAGGCGATCGCCACCGGCACCGCGATGTTCACCCCGCTCGACCTCACCGGCATCCTGCAGGCCCGGGGTCAGGGCAACGTGCCCGAGGCCAAGGACGTGACCGTGGTCGCGGGCATCCAGCAGCGGACCATGGCCGCGATCATCACCCTCGACGGCAAGGGCATCACCACGCCGAAGGACCTCGAGGGCAAGACGCTGGTCGACAGCCCCAGCTCGGTGGTGCGCAACCTCTTCCCGACCTACGCCAAGCTCGCCGGTGTCGACGCCGGAAAGGTGACCTGGCGCGACGGTGAGCCGGCCGCCCTGATCGGGCAGCTCGCCGCCGGTTCCGGCGATGGCATCGGGCAGTTCGTGGTGGGCAAGCCCACCGTCGAGGCGGCGGCGAAGGGCAAGAAGGCCGTCGTTCTGCCGTACAGCGACGTGATGACCGACCTCTACGGCAACGTCCTGGTCACCTCGACCAAGATCGCCAAGGAGGACCCGGAGAAGGTCAAGCGGTTCACCGCCGCGCTGATCAAGGGGCTCAACGACAGCGTGACGAACCCCAAGGAGGCCGGCGAGATCCTGAACAAGAACGTTCCGACCGCCAACGCCGCGCCGGCCGCCGCCGAGTGCGAGCTGATGGCGTCGTTCGTGGGTAGCGGCTCGGCGGTCGGCACGGTCGACATCGCCCGGGTGACCCGCAGCATCGCGATCCTCCAGGGTGCCGGCGCGATCCCGCCGGGCCTGACCGCGGAGCAGCTCATCGACGTCAACCTGACGCCGAAGGCCTGAGCTTCCCAGAGCGACGGGGGTACACCCACCGGTGCGGACCGGTGGGTGTACCCCCGCTCTGTCCCGGCCGCGTGCCGGAACCGAATGAGGAGTGTGAGATCAAGAAATGGCCGAGTTGACCGAGGTTCGACCCAGGGCGGCCACGGCCGTGACCCGACAGCGCCGGGCCGGTGGGTCGGTTGCCCACATGGCGGTCTGGCCGATCGTCGGCATGCTGGTCACGATCGCCGCCTGGTGGCTCTCGACGGACGTGTTCGCGCTGATCCACCCGGCGGTGCTGCCACCACCGGGCGAGGTGCTGGACGCGTTCACCGAGAAGCCCAGCCTGCTGTTCGAGGGATTGCTGGAGACCACGCTGGAGACCGCCATCGGGTTCCTGATCTCGGCGGCGGCGGGCATCGTGCTCGGGCTCGTACTCTCCGCCTCGCGGACCATCGAGCGGATGTTCTCCCCGCTGCTGGTCGGGGTGAACGCGATCCCGAAGGTGACCATCGCGCCGCTGCTGGTCTTCGCCTTCGGATGGGGACAGCAGCCAATCCTGATCATGGTGTTCCTGCTCTGCTTCTTCCCGATCGTGCTGGCCACCACGGCCGGACTCAACGCCGCCCCGTCCGAGCTGGTCGAGCTGGCGAAATCCCTGCACGCGTCGCGCTGGCAGACGTTCCGCAAGGTACGGATGCCGGCGGCGCTGCCCCAGATCTTCGTCGGCCTGAAGGTGGCCATGCCGCTGGCCGCGATCGGCGCCGTGATCGGCGAGTTCCAGGCGGGTGCCGGCCGGGGACTGGGTACGCAGATCATCCAGTTCGGCGGCCAGGGCGACAGTGCCACGGCATGGGTGGCGATCCTGTTCATCGGCTTGATGAGCATCGTGCTCTACTACGCGCTGGTCCTGGTCGAGTACCTCGCCCTGCCGTGGGTACGGGAGACCACCTCGGCGCGCTGAGCGTCGCCGCTGGGCCGCTCCACGGCCCAACGGGCGGCGGCCACGGACCGACCCGGTGAGGATCGGTCCGTGGCCGCCGGTTCGGTACGGGGCAGGCCGCCGGTCTCGTACGGGTCAGCTCGCCAGGCGCCAGCGGCCGTCGCGGGCCACCAGCATGCTGAGTGCCTGCGGCATCAGGCCGGAGTGGTTGTCCGGGGTCAACCGGATCGGTCCGGAGAGCCCGTCCAACTGGGTGGTCTCGAGCGCGTCGCGCAGGCCGTCCCGGTTGACGTTCTCGCTGGTGCTGTTGGCCCGTACCGCCGCGTCGGTGAGCATCTGCAAGGCGTCGGCGGCGAAGGACGAGGCGCCGTAGTAGCCACCGAACCGCGCGGTGTAGTCCCGGAACCACTGCTTCCGGGCGGCCTTCGCGGGAGTGGTGGCGATCACGTCGTCGATCACCATGGTCTGGGTGAAGACCAAGCTCGCGTTCTCGGCCGCGGCACCGCCGTCCCCTTCGAGAAACAGGTCGCCGGCGGCGCCCGCGTCGAACAGGAGCGGCCCCTTGTAGTTCCTGGACTTCGCCTGGCTGGCGACCAACATCGATTGTTCCGGGTTGGTCCAGACGATGATCGCGTCCGCCTTGGCGGTTGTCATCGCCCCCACCGCCGCGGTGAGATCGGTGTCGTTGGGCCGGATCGTTTTAGTCGCGGCAATTTTCTTGTTGGCCTTGCCCAGTTCATCAACCAGGGCAAGATTGCCGTTACGGCCGTACGCGTCGTCGGTGTAGATCACGCCGACGTCTTTGATGTCCTTCTGGAGTTTCACTTCGGCGACCAGGGCTGCGGCGCTGTCCGCCGCGTTCGGTGCGAGTTTGAACACGTACCGTCGGTCGGCGATCGGGGTCGCGACTTCGTTGGCCGCGGCCAGGGCGATGGTCGGGATCTTCTTCTCGTTGACGGTGTTTGCCGCGGCCACCGCACAGCTCCCGCAGCCGCCCATGATGATGGCGCTGACCGACGGGTCGGCGGCGAACTCGCTGATGTTACGCGAGGATTCGCCCGCGTCCGAGCGGTTGTCCTTGACCTTGAGCGTGAGCGTGCGGCCACCGAGTACGCCGGACGCGTTGATCTGCTCGACCTTGAGCTCCAGGGCGCGCTGGTATGCCTCGCCGGCCGGCGCCGACGCGCCGGAGAGTTCCAGGTCGGCGCGGATCACGATCTCGCCGGATTCCTGAGGGTCGTTGCTGAACTGGCAGCCGGTGAGCGACGTGGCCAGAATGGCCGAGGCGAGCACCGTGAGTGTCGCGGAGCGGATGGGCGTCAACTCAGTCCTCCATGTGCGCGGCTAGGGCGGGGTGCCCGGTCACCGGCGACGAATTCCGTCCTCAGTAGAGCGACGGGGGTGGTCTGTCGTACGGTGTGCGCGAAGCCTTCAAACCTGGAAAACCTTGCCAATGGCGAGCGCCCGGGTCAAGCGGGCGTTGTCGTGCGTGTTTCAGGACGGCGATCCTACATTCGGGACGCCGATCCCACATGTTGGCCACGTCTCATGTTTGCGGGCGTTAACTTTCCAGAAGCAAGCGACCACTCTGACGATATTTGCCCAGTTCAAGGGGCCTGTCAAAAGAAGGGATTCGGTGAGCAGAGTAGTGGTTCCGTCTCGTCCGACCGATTCCTGCCGTACCGCCGCTTCCCAAATCGGCCGGCTTCTGATGAAATCGCGGCCGTGCCGCGTGCGGCCCCATCCGTGGCAGCAGGCACCGGAGGGCTGGCCACGCGTGGAAGAAACGACGGAGGCGATGTCGTGAGCACCGGACCTACGACCCTGCCCGAAAACGGCCCCCCGGAGCACGGGCAACGGCGCCGATGGTTTCCCCGACTGCGGGATACCAGGATTCGGTCCAAACTCGCCCTAATCCTGGTGGTGCCGGTGGCAGCGGTACTCGCGCTGGCCACTGTCCGGCTTGTCGACGTCGGCCAGACGGCATTCGACGCGAACATGATCCGGTCACTGACCGCGCTCTCGGTGGACGTCTCGGCGCTCAGCCAGGATCTGCACAAGGAGCGGATGGCCGCGGCCGCCTACCTGGCGGACCCGGATGCGAACGCGGACGGCTACAACGCCGCGCTGCGCCAGACGGACTCGCGGATCACCGCGTACAGCGACCAGCGCGGCAGCATCGGCAACGTTCCCGAGTCGATGCAGAGCCGGATCACCAAGATCGACGACCACCTGGCGACCCTGAACAGCACCCGCCAGGAGGTGCTCGACCGCAAGCAGATGCTGGTGGTCGAGGCGGTGTTGCGCTACGGCGTGATCCTGACCGACCTCGGCGACTTCGGTGAGACGCTCGGTGAGCTCTCCGGTGAGGGCCGGGTGGGCGACAGCCTCCGCGCCGTCGCCGCGTTCGCCCGAGCGAAAGCGGGAGCTGCGGAGGAGCAGGCGGTGGGCTACACCGCGCTCCGTTCCGGTCAGCTCGACCAGGAGCAGTACTCCTCCTTCGTGGCGACCCAGACCAGCCAGCAGGAGGCCCTGGCCTCGTTCGAGCTGGTCGCCTCGGCGAGCCAGAACGAGCTGGTCGACCGCACCTACAGCGGTGACGCGGTGACCCTGGCCGAACAGGCCGCGTCCGACGTCGCCCGCTCGGTGGGACAGCCGACCGTGCCGGACGCCAACGCCACGTCCAACGCCATCGGCGCGGTCATCGACCTGATGCGCTGGGCGGAGATCCAGCTCGAGGTCGAGCTGATCGAACTGGCCGACCAGGCCCAGTCGGACGTTATCCAGCAGGCGGTGATCGAGTCGATCGTCGTCCTGATCACGCTGATCGTCGCGATCGCGCTCGCCGTCATGCTGGCCCGTTCGCTCAACGCCTCGCTGCGCCGGCTGCGTGAGGGCGCCCTCTCGGTGGCCAACCACGACCTGCCGGACGCGGTCGCCCGGCTGCAGAACGTCGGCAGCATCGGCGACGGCGGCGTGGAGGAGATCGTCCGCCAGGTTCGGGACCCGATCCGGTTGTCGAACAAGGACGAGGTCGGGCAGGTGGCGCTCGCGTTCAACGTCGTACACCGGGAAGCGGTCCGGGTCGCGGCCGAGCAGGCCGCCCTGCGGACCAGCGTCTCGGCGATGTTCCTCAACCTGGCCCGGCGAAGCCAGGCGCTGGTCGATCGCATGATCGGCGAGCTCGACATGATCGAGCGCGGCGAGGAGGACCCGAAGCGGTTGGCGCAGCTCTTCGAGCTGGACCACCTGGCCACCCGAATGCGCCGCAACGACGAGAACCTGCTGGTGCTCGCCGGTGCCGACTCGACCGCCCCCCGACGCGACGACGCGCTCCTGGTGGACGCGCTGCGGGCGGCGCAGTCCGAGGTCGAGGCGTACAACCGGATCGAGTTCGGCACCGTCGACACCGACATCTCGGTGGCCGCGCACGCGGTCAACGACGTGGTCCGGCTCGTCGCCGAACTGCTGGACAACGCGACCCGGTTCTCCTCGCCGAACACGGTCGTGGTCGCCGACGCCCGGCGGATCCGCGACTACGTGCTGATCCAGGTCGAGGACCGTGGTCTGGGTCTGAGCGAGGAGCAGCTCGACGCGCTCAACCGCCGGTTGGCGGCCCCGCCGACGGTGGACGTGGCCGCGTTCCGGCTGATGGGTCTGGCCGTGGTCAGCCGGCTCGCCTCCCGGTACGGCATCCGGGTCGAGCTGCGCCGTAACGTCGAGGGCGGAACGGTCGCCCAGGTGACCCTGCCCGCCGACACCGTCGTACTGCCGCAACTGCGTGGGCGCGAGCCGCTCGCCACCCGGCCGCGGCAGCCGCTCGCGGTCGAGCCGGGTCCGGCCGCCGCACTGCCGGCGGCGCCGTCCTGGTCGGAGCCGATGGCGCCGGCCGGTGCCCGGACCTCCGCCGCCACCCTGACCGACCAGTGGCGTACCACCCCGCCGGCACCGCCGGCCCAGCCGGTCCAACCGGCGGCGCCGATGCAGTGGCAGACCGCCGACGCGCGGGACACCACCTTCGCGGTCGGCGCGGGGAGCCAGGTCGGCGCCGGCAGCCTGCCGGTCAGCCACCAGTCGGCGATGCAGCCGACCGCCGCCCACCCGCTGGTCACCCCGCCGCCGCCGGCCACGCACCCCAGCCTGCCGGCACCGGTGGACATGCACGCCGGTTCGCCGACCATGGCGTACCCGACCGTCCGGTCGCTGCCGCAGCGGACCGTCGGTGCCACCCCGGTCCCCAGCGGTGCCCCGGCCAACCCGGTGCCCTCCGCTGGTCTGCCGGCCGGACCGGTCGCCGGCATGGTCGCTCCGACCCCGCCGCCACTGCCGTCCATCCCCATCCCCGCCGCTCCGGCACCTCGGGCACCCCGGGCGGAGCAGCCGGGGGAGGCGCCGATCTTCCGCGAGATGGAAGCGGTCTGGTTCCGGTCACACGGTCAGGACTCGACGGCGATCTTCAACGTGCCACCGGGCGGTTACCAGACGCCGCCCCCGCCGGCGGCGGCACCGGTCGTGCCGGCGCCCCGGGCAGCCGAGCCGGCCGCCCAGCGGGCCAGCCTGGCCGAGAGCGTGTCCGTCCGCGGTCGCGCCACTCTGCCGGCCCGCACTCCCGGCCAGACCAGCACCACCAGCACCACCGGCTACTCCTCGCAGCAGCCGGCCGCCGAACCGCTGCGGGCGCCGGAACCGGTCACACCGGTCCACGTGCCGGAGCCGGTCCAGGCGGCACCGGCGGCCACCCCCGGTACCGAGGCGTGGCGGACGGCGGCGGACGACGGTTGGGCCCGGGCCACCCGCGCGTCCGAACCGGCCAACGCCGGCACCACCCGCTCCGGCCTGCCCAAGCGGGTGCCGCAGGCGCAACTCGTACCCGGCGGCGTCGAGACCAAGCCCGGTCAGGCGCCAAGCCGTCGAACCCCGGACGAGGTACGGGGATTGCTGTCCGCCTACCACCGCGGTGTGCAACGCGGCCGTACGGCCGGCAGTGAGCAGAACGGCACGACATCAACCAAGGAGACGAGCCGATGAACAGGCCAGCAGCGATGCAGGACATGGGTTGGCTGCTCAGCAACTTCGCCGACAGTGTGGCGGGGATCGCGCACGTGGTGGCCGTCTCGGCCGACGGGCTGCTTCTCGCCTCCTCGCGGGATCTGCCGCAGGACCGCGCTGACCAGCTCGCCGCGATCACCTCCGGCGTGGTCAGCCTGACCGACGGGGCTTCCCGGATGTTCAGCGCCGGTGGAGTGCTTCAGACGGTCATCGAGATGGACAGCGGTTATCTGTTCCTGATGTCCATCAGTGACGGCTCGTCGATGGCCGTCCTGGCAGCTCGGAGTTGTGATGTCGGCCAGGTGGGCTACGAGATGGCGCTCCTGGTCGAACGGGTGGGAGCCGCGCTGGTGCCGTTGCCGCGCGAGGCGGTCGTCCGCCCCTAGCACGGATGTGACCAAGGACGGATGTCGGTGGTGCCGCGACCTGACCGGAAGGAGGTGACCGCAGGATGGACTATCAACCACCAAGGCGCGAGGACCCGCGCGGTGCGTTGGTCCGGCCGTACGCGGTCACCCGCGGCCGTACCGAACCTCGCCAGGAAATCGCCCTTGAGGCGGTCCTCACGGCGACTCCGGCGGCGGTTGCGGAGTCCCGGTTCGCCGGGCATGACAAGCACCGCATCGCGACTGTGTGCGAGGGCCGAGCGCAGTCGCTGGCGGAGATCGCCGCGTACACCCGGCTACCGCTCGGTGTCGCCCGGGTGCTGGTCGCCGACATGGTGGCGGACAGCTTGCTGACGCTGCACAGTGCCGCTCCCGCGGAAGCGTACGAGGAGCGGATGGAACTGCTTGAGAGGGTGCTAAGTGGACTTCGCAGGCTATGACCCCGTCGGGGCACGCCGCAACCGGGGGATCACCTCCGCGAAGATTGTGGTTGCGGGCGGCTTCGGGGTGGGCAAGACGACGCTCGTCGGCGCGGTCTCGGAGATCACTCCGCTGACCACCGAGGCGGTGATGACAGCGGCCGGCGTCGGGATCGACGACCCGTCCAAGGTGCCGGGCAAGGAGACCACGACGGTCGCCATGGACTTCGGCCGTATCACCATGGCCCAGGACCTCATCCTCTACCTGTTCGGGACACCGGGACAGACCCGGTTCTGGTTCATGTGGGACGAGATCATCCGGGGTGCGGTGGGCGCCGCGGTGCTGGTGGACACCCGGCGGATCACGGATGCCTTCGCGCCGCTCGACTACTTCGAGAACCGGAAGCTGCCGTACGTGGTGGCGTTGAACCGTTTCGATGGTGCGCCGCAGTACGCGCCGGAGGAGGTGCGGGAGGCCCTGGCCATCGCCCCGCACGTGCCGCTGGTGATGACCGACGCCCGGCACCGGGAGTCGGTCAAGCAGGTGCTGGTAACGGTGGTGGAGCACGCGATGGCCACCCTGCAGGCGCAGCACGGCCGGGGCTTCCCCACCCCGGTCGGCTGAGTCACCGCCCCGGTCACCGGTGCCGGGGCGGATGCTCCCTCCGGTACGGCTCGGCACCCGGTTCCCGTCGCGTACGGACGCGTCGTGAACCTGGTTGCCGAGTATCGGCCGGCGCTAGTGCGAGCCGTGGGTGCTGATCTCCCGCGCCCACGGCAGCAGCAGTCGTTCCGCCGTCGCGACGAGGTAGAACAGGCTGATGCCGAGCAGGGCCAGCAGGCCGATCGCGGCGAAGGCCAGCGGGGTGTCCGCCGACTGTCCGGTCAGGACGATGACCGCACCCAGGCCCGAGTTCGGGCTCTGGATCTCGGCCACCACCGCACCGATCACGGCCAGTGAGATGGCCAGTTTGAGCCCCACGAAGACCTGGGGCAGGGCCCACGGCACGCGGATCTTGGCGTAGCTCTGCCACCGCGAGGCGGAGAGCGACCGGGACAGCTCACCGAGTTCGGCCGGGGTCGAGGTGAGCCCGGCCATGGTGGAGACGACCACCGGGAAGAACGCGATCAGCGCCACCAGCGCGATCTTCGGGCGGGGACCGTACCCCATCCAGAGGACCAGCAGGGGTGCCACCGCGACCTTCGGCACGGCGTTGAAGGCCACGATCATCGGCATCGTGGCCCGCTCGACCGCCGGTGACGCGGCCAGCAGCAGCGCCACGACCAGACCGGCGCCGGCCGCGATGGCAAATCCGGCGAGCGTCTCCCAGAGCGTCACCCAGGTCGCTTCGAGCAGGTAGGCGGGCTCCCGGCGCAGCGCGTCGAGTACGTCCGGCGGTGCCGGCAGGAAGAAGGGCCGGATGTCGAAGACGATGGTCACCAACCACCAGCCGGCGATCGTCGTGGTCGCGCCGAGCAGTGGCAGGCCGAGCGCCGACCAGCGCCCCGAGGTCCGCATACCGCCGCTCAGGGCACGGGTACGAGGTCGAAGTCCACGACGGCCTCCGGGGTCAGCCCGGCGGGGATGAGTCCGGCCTGTTCCAGTACGCCAATGCTCCTGGTGGCGCGGGCCCGGTCGACCACGCCGATCGGCGCATCCGGTTCCGGACGCACGTACGGCGTCATCAGCGTGATCTCCGTGGCGGCCCCCTGCACGTTGACGGCCGGGTTGTGCCTCTTCATGATCTCGGCCGCCTCCTCGGGATGGTCGATCGTGTACGCGAGCCCCCGCAGCGCCGCCTCCCGGAACCGGCGGACCATCTCCGGGTCCTCCTCGGCCAGCTTCGCGGTGGTGGTGAGGCCGGTGCCGAGCAGGTCCGGCAGCAGGTCGCGGAACGGCAGCACGACCATCTTCTTCCCGGTTACCGTCTCGACCGTGCCCCTGGTGATGACAAACGTGCTGAGCACGTCGACCTGGCCACCGGCGAGCAGGCCGACGAGTTGCTGGGGCTGACTGTTGACGACCTTCAGGCTGGCGGCGTCGAAGCCGGCGAGTCGACCGTACGCCGGCAGCAGGGTCTGGGTGATCGAGCCGGTGGCCGCGCCGACCCGCTTGCCGGTCAGGTCGGTCGCGGTGGTGATGCCCGAGCCCTCGGGCGCGAAGATGGCGACCAGGGTGTCCCGATGCACCGCCGAGATGACCCGCAGGTCGGTGAAGGTGCCGGTGCCCGCCTGGATCATCAACTGGGTGATGTCGCTGTAGGTGAACTGGGCCCGGCCGGAGGCGAGCGCCTGGTTGTTGGTCGCGGGCGCGCCGAGTTGGACCGTGACGTCGAGCCCGGCCTCGGCGAAGAAGCCCTTCTCCCGGGCGACCCAGGCGAACGCGTCGTGTCCGCCGGTGCCGAACCCGGTGAGGTAGGTGACCCGGTCCGGGGTGCCGGCGACATCGCCCGGGTCCGGCTCCCCGCCATCCGAGCAGCCGGCGGCGACCAGCATCATCATGGCCAGCACGGCCGTGGTCAGGGTGCGCAGATGTGCCGTTTTCCGCATGTCTCCCCCGCGAGCGATCCGCCGATCATGCATAGACGTCCATCGCTGAGGATAACGACCGCCACCGGTCGTCGAAACAATTGACACGTAACAATGTCAATTCGATCTGCCGCGACCTGCCCGATCCGCCGCCTTCCGTCCGGGAGAGCCGGGGTCAGTCCACCGGGAGCCGGTACCCGCGCTTGACCACGGTCTGCACCACGCCCGGCGTACGCAGAGCCGCCCGGAGCCGGGCCACGGCCATCTCCACCGCGTGCTCGTCGGCACCACGGGGGAGCGTACGCAGCAGGTCGGCGCGGGAGAGCACTCGACCGGGAGTGGCCGCCAGTGCCCGCAGCACCGCCATCGGGGCCGGCGCCAGCGGGCGCAGCTCACCGTCGAGCAGGGCCGCGTGTCCGCGCAGGGTGAGCAGGTGACCGCCGACCTTCACGTTCAGCGCCCGCCGGGGAAGCTCCTCGACGATGCTGCGGACCAGGGCGCCGAGCCGGGCCCGGGTCGGCGCGAGCACCGGTACGTCGTGCCGGCGCAGCGGCGCGGCGGTGACCGGCCCGACGCAGGCGGCCAGGACGTCCGAGCGGAACGCCTCCAGTACGGCGTCGGCGCTGGTCCCGGCGGCGCGCAGGAGCGCACCGGCGGCGGGCGCCGAGGTGAAGGTGACCGCGTCCACCAGCCTCCCGGTGACCAGGTCGACCAGCCGGTGCAGCGGGGCCGGATCGGTCGGCGGTGCCCAGCGGTAGACCGGCACCTCGATCACGGTGGCCCCGGCGTCCTCGAGAGCGGTGGTGCACTCCGGCTGCCGCTCCCCGTGCAGTTGCATGGCGACCACCCGGCCGGAGACACCGCGTTGCCTCAGGTGGTCGATCACCTCGTCGCAGCTCTCCGAGAGCGGTGACCACTCGTCGTGCAGGCCGGCGGCCCGGATCGCGCCGCGTGCCTTCGGCCCCCGGGCGACGATGTACGCCTCCGCCAGCACCGACCGCAACGGCTCGGCCAGCCCCCAGCCCTCGGCCGCCTCCAGCCAGCCCCGCATGCCGATGCCGGTGTTCGCCATCACCACGTCCGGCGGGTTCTCCAGGCAGGCGCGGGTGGCCGCGCGCAGTTCGGAGTCGTCGGCCAGGGGCACGATCCGCAGCGCCGGGGCGAGCACCACCCGGGCGCCGCGCCGTTCCAGCATGGCGGCGAGTTCGTCGCGTCGCCGGTCGGCGGTCACGCCGATGGTGAACCCGGCCAGCTCGTCTGACATCAGGTCTCCTGTCGGGTGGCGACTTCGACGACGTTGTCCCGGCAACGGACGAGGTAGGTCGGCACGACCACCCCGGGCTCGTCGAGACACCTCCCGGTGCGCAGGTCGTAAACCTGTTTGTGCAGCGGGGAGGCGACCGTCGGGGTGCTGCCCCGGCTGCCGACGATGCCGCGCGACATCACGTACGCGCCACCGATCGGGTCCCGGTTGCCGATCGCGAAGAGTTCGCCGTCGTGGGTCCGGAAGACCGCCACCTGCTCGCCGCCGACCAGCGCGGCGACGCCCCGCTCCGGCTCCACCCTCGGGTACGGGCAGACCGGCGTCCAAGCCTGTCCGCCGCCACGGCCCGGCCTCATCGGAGCACCCCTTCCCCGACGCTCGGCAAAGTCGCCGGTGCGGGCATCGTGCTGCTGGGCCGTGCGGTCGGCAGGCCGAGCGGCACCGCCTGACGCCCGGCGGCCGACGGGACCGGCTGGCCCCGTTCCAGCGCGAAACTGATCGACGGGTCCGGGGTGTCCGGCGCGTTGACGAAGGAGGTGAACCGACGCAGCCGCTCCGGGTCGTCCAGGGTCTCCCGCCACTCGTCGGCGTACCCGGCCACGTGGCGGGCCATCGCCGCGTCGAGTTCCGCGCAGAGCCCGAGGCTGTCGTCGACGATCACCGACCGGAGGTGGTCCAGCCCGCCCTCCATCGCCTCGATCCAGCCGGCGGTGCGCTGCAACCGGTCGGCCGTACGGATGTAGAACATCAGGTAGCGGTCGAGGTAGCGGACCAGGTCCTCGGTGGACAGGTCGGTGGCGAAGAGATCCGCGTGCCGGGGCCGGAAGCCGCCGTTGCCGCCGAGGTAGAGGTTCCAACCCTGGTCGGTGGCGATGATGCCGAAGTCCTTGCTCCGCGCCTCGGCGCACTCCCGGGCGCAGCCGGAGACGGCCGACTTGAGCTTGTGTGGGGCGCGCAGTCCCCGGTAGCGCAGTTCCAGGGCGATCGCCAGGCCGACCGAGTCCTGTACGCCGTACCGGCACCAGGTGGAGCCGACGCAGGACTTCACCGTACGCAGGGCCTTGCCGTACGCGTGTCCGGACTCGAAACCGGCGTCGACCAGCCGCTGCCAGATCCGGGGTAGCTGCTCGACCCGGGCGCCGAAGAGGTCGATCCGCTGACCACCGGTGATCTTCGTGTAGAGGTTGAAGTCCCGGGCCACCTCGCCGATCACGATCAGCTTCTCCGGGGTGATCTCGCCGCCCGGGATCCGGGGCACCACCGAGTACGTCCCGTCCCGCTGGATGTTGGCCAGGAAGTGGTCGTTGGTGTCCTGGAGCGTGGCCTGCTCCCCGTCGAGTACGTGACCGTTGCCGAGCGAGGCGAGGATCGAGGCGACCACCGGCTTGCAGATGTCACAGCCGCGCCCGGCGCCGTACTCGGCGACGAGCTGCGAGAAGGTACGAATGCCGCGTACCCGGACCAGGTCGAAAAGCTCCTGACGGCTCTGCTCGAAGTGCTCGCAGAGCGCCTTGGACAGGCGTACGCCGGAGACGGCGAGCAGTTGCTTGAGCATCGGTACGCAGGAGCCGCAGCTCGTACCGGCGCGGGTGCACGCCTTCAGGGCCGGTACGTCGGCGCAGCCGTCCCCGATCGCGGCCACGATCCGGTCCTTGGTCACCGCGTTGCAGGAGCAGACCTGGGCCGAGCCGGGCAGGGCGGCGACCCCGGCACCGGCCCCGCCACCCGCCCCGCCGGCCGGGGCGAGCAGGGCCAGCGGCGGACCGGGCAGTGGACCGCCGACGCTCGCCCGCAGCGTCGGGTAGGCCGACGCGTCACCGACCAGCACCCCGCCGAGCAGGGTCTTCGCGTCGTCGGAGAGGACCAGCTTGGCGTAGCTGCGGGCGGCCGGGTCGATCCAGGTGACGTCGAGGCTGCCGGGGGTGATCCCGTGCGCGTCACCGAACGAGGCGACGTCCACCCCGAGCAGCTTGAGCTTGGTGGCGGTGTCGGCACCGGGAAAGGTGGCCGTGCCGCCGAGCAGCCGGTCGGCGACCACCTCGGCCATCGCGTACCCGGGGGCGACCAGGCCGAAGCAGGTCCCGTCGACGGCCGCGCACTCGCCGACCGCCCAGATCCGCTCGTCGTCGCTGCGGCAGCCCTGGTCGACCAGGACGCCGCCGCGCCCGCCGAGCGCCAGCCCGGCGGCGCGGGCCAGTTCGTCCCGGGGACGGATGCCGGCGGCGATCACCACCAGGTCGGTGTCGACGGTCTCGCCGGAGCCGAGCAGCAGTTGGGCCACGCCGCCGTCGGCGCCGGGCCGGATCGCCGTGGTCGCCGTGCCGAGGTGCGGCACCACGCCGAGTTCCTCGACATAACGGCGGAGCATCGCGCCACCGGCCTCGTCGACCTGCACCGGCATCAGCCGGGGCGCGAACTCCACCAGGTGGGTGTCGAGGCCGAGCAGCCGCAGCGCGTTCGCCGCCTCCAGGCCGAGCAGGCCGCCGCCGATCACCGTGCCGACCCGCCGCCCCCGGGCGTAGTCCCGGATCGCGTCCAGGTCGTCCAGGGTGCGGTAGACAAAGACCCCGGGCCGCAGCCCGCCCGCGCCGTCCGGTCCGGCGGCGCCGTCGATCGGCGGCACGAACGGGTACGACCCGGTCGCCAGCACCAGGGCGTCGTACGGGTACTCGCCCACGTCGGTGCGTACCACTCGCCGGTCCCGGTCGATCGCCCGTACCGGCTCGGCCAACCGGTGGTCGACCCCCTCGTCCGGGGTGTGCAGACTCAGCTCCTCGGCACCGACCCCGTCCAGGTACGCCGAGAGCCGCACCCGGTCGTACGCCGGCCGGCTCTCCTCGCCGAGCACGGTCACCCGCCACCGGCCGTCGGTGTCGCGGGCCCGCAGCGCCTCGACGAAGCGCTGACCGACCATCCCGTTCCCGACCACGACCAGTCTGTTGCCGTTCACCCTGTGACCTCCACCGAGTCGACCGTGGACAACCAGCTGACGATTCCCTCGACCGCGTCCCGGCAGCTCCCGCAGCCGGTGGTGGCGCGGGTCGCGGCGACGACCTCGGCGGTCGTCCGGGCGCCGGCCCGCCAGCAGCGCACCAGCGTCCCCTTGGACACGGTGTTGCACTGGCACACCGTGGCGCTGTCCGGCATCAACGCCGGCGACTCGGCCGGGGCGGCGGAGTGGCCGCCCAGCGCTCGACCGAGCAGCAGCGACCGGCGGTCGCTCGGCACCGGCGTGCCCCGGTCGAAGAGCTGGATGACCGTGCCGACGGCGGGATTGTCGCCGAGCATGATCGCCCCGGTGAGTCGTTCGTGGACGATCCGCAGCCGGGCGTACGTGCCCCGGGCCGGGTCGGCGAAGCTCAGCTCCTCCACCGCCGCGCCGGTCCCGTTCGTCGGTGTCAGGTCGCCCATCGCGGCGAGGTCGATGCCGGCCGCCTTCAACCGGGTCACCGGTGCCTGCGGCCGGTACCGGGCCTGCGGGTCGTCGCCGGTCAGCACCTGGGCCAGCACCCGAGCCTGGGCCCAGGCCGGCGCGACCAGGCCGGTGAGCTGACCCTCGTGCTGGGCACAGTCGCCGATGGCCGAGATCCGTGGGTCGCTGCTGCGCAGCCGGTCGTCCACCACGATGCCGCGCTCGACCAGGAGCCCGGCGGTCCGGGCCAGCCCGGTCTCCGGGCGTACGCCGCAGGCCAGCACCAGCAGGTCGGCGGTGAGCCGCCCACCGGTGGCGAGTTCGAGGGTGACCCGGTCGGCTTCGACCTCGACCGAGGTGGCCGGACTGTCGAGGTGGCTGGTGACGCCGAGCCCGGCCAGGGTCTGTGCCAGCACCGCCCCGGCGGCCGGGTCGAGCTGCCGTTCCATCAGGTGTCCGACCGGGTGCACCACCCGTACGTCGAGGCCCCGGGCGGCCAGCCCACGGGCGGCCTCCAGCCCGAGCAGGCCACCGCCGAGGACCAGCGCGGTCCGCGCGCCGGTGGCGGCGGCGACGATCCGCCGGCAGTCGTCCAGCGTACGGAAGGCGACCACGCGGGGCGGCAGCCGTTCCGGATCGGGCGCGGGTGCCGATTCGGTGGCGAGTCCGGGCAGCGGCGGCACCATCGCGCGACTGCCGGTGGCGAGCACCAGGTGGTCGTACTCGATGGTGTCCTGTCGGTCGGTGGTGACGGTCGACGCGGCCGGGTCGACCGAGGTGACCGCCACGCCGGGCCGGATGTCGATCCCGTGTCCGGCCGCCTCGGTCAGCTCCACCTGGCTCTCGTCGATCTTGCCGGCGAGCAGGTTCGACAGCATGATCCGGTTGTACGCCCGATGCGGCTCGGCGCCGAGCACGACGATCTTCCGATCCCCGTCCCGGGCCCGCAGTTCGCTCGCCAACCGGGAGCCGGCCATGCCGTAACCCACGATCACGATCCGGCCGGTCATGCCCGCCCCACCCGTTCGGTGCGTTCGACCCGTTCGACGCGGACGGCGCAGACCTTGAACTCGGGCATCCTCGACGTGGGGTCGAGCGCGTCGTTGGTCAGTGAGTTGGCCCGTGCCGCTCCGCCCCAATGGAACGGTGCGAAGACGGTGTCGACCCGGATCGTGTCGGTGAGCCGGGCCGGCGCCAGCATCTCGCCCCGGCGGCTGCTGACCCGTACCTCGTCGCCGTCGACCACGCCGAGCCGGTGGGCCAGGTCCGGATGTAGTTCGAGGAAAGCGTTGGGTGCGGCCCTGACCAGCGGGTCGATGCGGCGGGTCTGCGCGCCGGACTGGTACTGGGCGAGCACCCGGCCGGTGGTCAGGTAGAGCGGGTAGTCCGGGCAGACCTCCTCGGCGGCGGGTCGGTGCTCGACCGCGACGAACCTGGCGCGCCCGTCGCCGGTCGGGAAGCCGTCGGCGAAGAGGCGGGCGGTGCCCGGCCGGTCCTCGGCGGGGCAGGGCCAGAAGACGCCCTCCTCGGCGTCGATCCGCTCCCAGGTGACCCCGGCGTAGTCCGCGACCCCGCCGGCCGACGCCCGCCGCAACTCGTCGAAGACCAGCCGGGGATCGTCCGGGAACACCGGGCCCTCGCCGGTGTTGTCGTGGCTGCCGCTGCTGCCGCTGCCGCTGTTGTCGTGGCTGTCGCGGGTGCCGGTGCCCAGGCGTCGGGCCAGCTCGGCGACGAGAGCCAGATCGGTCCGGACGCCGGGCGGCGGCGGACGCAGTGCCCGTCGCCGGAGCACCCGACCCTCCAGGTTGGTCATCGTGCCGTCCTCCTCGGCCCACTGGGCGGTGGGCAACACCACGTCGGCCATGGCCGCGGTCTCGGAGAGCACGAAGTCGGCGACCACCAGCAGGTCCAGATCGGCCAGGCGACGCTGGATCCGACCGGCCCGGGGCGCGGAGACAACCGGGTTCGAGCCGAAGACCAGCAGGGCCCGGGGGCCGTCGGGCGAGCCGATCGAGTCGAGCAGCTCGTACGCGGAGAGACCCGCCCCGGGCAGGTCCTCCGGACGTACGCCCCAGACCCCGGCGACGTGCGCGCGGGCGTCCGGGTCGTCGATCCGGCGGTAGCCGGGGAGTTGGTCGGCCTTCTGCCCGTGTTCCCGGCCGCCCTGGCCGTTGCCCTGTCCGGTCAGGCAGCCGTAACCGGAACCCGGCCGACCCGGCAGGCCGAGGGCGAGGGCGAGGTTGACGAAGGCGGTGACGGTGTCGACGCCCTTGGCGTGCTGCTCGCCACCACGGGCGGTGAGGATGATCGCCGTACCGGCGGTGCCGAGGGATCGGGCCGCCGCCTCCAGGTCCGCCACCGGTACGCCGGAGAGCCGCTCGACCCGAGCCGGCCAGTAGCCGGCGACGCTCCGGCGTACGGCGTCGAAGCCGTTGGTCCGGTCCTCGACGTAGCTCCGGTCGACCCAGCCCTCGGCGAGCGCGACGTGCAGCAGGGCGTTGGCCAGCGCCAGATCGGTGCCGGGCGTCGGCTGTAGGTGCAGGGTGGCCTGGCGGGCGGTGGCGGTGACCCGTGGGTCGACCACGATCAGGGTGCCGCCGCGCCGCTTCTGCTCGACCAGGTAGCGCATCAGTGGCGGCATGGTCTCGGCGACGTTCGCGCCGACCAGCAGCAGGGTCTCCGCCGTGGCCAGATCGGCGAGCGGGAACGGCAGTCCACGGTCGATTCCGAAGGCGCGGTTGCCGGCGGCGGCGGCCGAGGACATGCAGAACCGGCCGTTGTAGTCGATCTGGCGGGTGCGCAGTGCCACCCGGGCGAACTTGCCCAGCGCGTACGCCTTCTCGTTGGTCAGCCCGCCGCCGCCGAAGACCGCGACGCTGTCCCGGCCGTACGCCGACTGGAGTTTGCTGACCTCGCTCGTCACCCGGTCCAGCGCCTCGTCCCAGGACGCCGGTCGGAGTTCGGCCCCGCGCCGGTCCCGCAGGAGTGGGGTGGTCAGCCGGTCGGGATGGTCGAGCAGTTCGGCCGAGGTCCAGCCCTTCTGGCACAGGCCACCCTGGTTGGTAGGGAACTGCCGGGCCCGGACCTCGACCCGGTCCGGGGTGGCGCGGAGCGTCATCCCGCACTGAAGGGCGCAGTACGGGCAGTGCGTGGCGACCTCTGTCGATGTTCCGGCGGCCGCCGCATCGAGCCGCGTCCCGCTCCGCGCAAGGTCCGTCATGTCCGAAGCGTGGCCGGGGGTGGTTTCGCCGCCGGGTCTCCTTTGTTTCGTGCCTGCTAAGAGGCACTCACAGTGCGGGTGGGCACGGGGTTATCCGAAGCGTTCTATAATTCGGGAATATCATCCTACAGTTCGGGAGTGCCGATGAGCGTGGTGTCGCTGTTCGAGGCCGCCGCCGGCAGCTACGACCAGGCCAGACGCCGGCTGGTGCCGTGTTTCGACGAGTTCTACGGCACGGCGGTGGAGCTGGCCGTACCGCCGTTGCGGGCGGCCGTGGCCGACGGCCGTACCCCCGAGGTTCTCGACCTCGGCGCCGGCACCGGGCTGCTCGCGTCCCTGGTCGGCGCGGCCGTCCCCGGCGCCCGGGTGACCCTGCTCGACGCCGCGCCCGGGATGCTCGCGCTCGCCGCCGAACACCTGACCGGCCAGGGCGTGCCGCACCGGGTCGAGGTGGCCGACCTGGCCGCGCCACTACCCGACGGACCGTACGACGCGGTGGTCTCCGCGCTCGCCGTCCACCACCTCGACGACGACGGCAAACGTGGGCTCTACCGGCGGATCTTCGAGGTGCTCCGGCCCGGGGGAGTCTTCGTCAACGCCGAGCAGGTGGCCGGGCCCACGCCCGAACTCGACCGTCTGTACGAGCGGGTGTGGCTGGCCCAGATCACGGCGCTCGGCTCCGACCGGCGGGAGATCGAGGCCGCCCGGGAGCGGATGTCGTACGACCGTCCGGCCCCGGTCGGCGCCCAGTGCGACTGGCTCACCCAGGTGGGCTTCGTCGACGTCGACTGCCTCTTCAAGTCCTGGCGCTTCGCCGTCTTCGCCGGCCACCGCCCCGCCTGACGAGCGTTACCACCCTCCGCGCCTGCCCGCGTGCCGAGGCGCGCCCTGCCTTGCGGGGGAGCGAGTTGATCATGAAGTTGTCGCCGATTCCGGGACCGGAGACCTGCGACAACCTCATGATCAACGGCGTGTGTGGGTGTGTCCGTGGGGCGTGTTCGGGAGTGTGGCGACGGGGGTTTCTCACGGGTGGGCCGGGCCGGTCGTGCGGGTTTGGTTGCGGGGCGGACGCGGTACGCGAACCGGTTGGTAATCGATCGCCCATAGCTTCTGCCTCGTCACCGAACGAGAGGGAGGTCGGCCCGTGAGCACAGCCGCGAGTACGGCGGACGCCGCAGAGGTCCCATCGGTCGGGCTGGCGCCGGCCGACCCGCCGCCCGCGCCCGACGGGTCATCACGCCGATCCGTGACCGACGCGGCCGGTTGGCGGCGGCACCGGATCGACGACTGGCGTCCGGAGGACCCGGTTTTCTGGCGGACCAAGGGCGCCGGGATCGCCCGGCGGAACCTGATCTTCTCGGTCTTCTCCGAGCACATCGGCTTCTCGGTCTGGAGCCTGTGGTCGGTGCTGGTCCTCTTCCTCGGCCCCGAGTACGGCGTCGACCCGGCCGGGAAATTCCTGCTCACGGCCGTACCGACGGCACTCGGGGCGGTGCTGCGGTTGCCGTACACCTTCGCGGTCGGCGTCTTCGGGGGGCGGAACTGGACCGTGATCAGCGCCGCCCTGCTGCTTCTCCCCGCCATCCCGATGGCGATTCTGATCGAGCCGGGCGTCTCCTACCAGACACTCATGATCCTCGCCTGTCTCGCCGGGGTCGGCGGCGGCAACTTCGCCTCGTCGATGGCGAACATCAACCAGTTCTATCCCGACCGGCACAAGGGCTGGGCGCTCGGACTGAACGCGGGCGGTGGCAACCTCGGCGTACCGGCGGTGCAGCTCGTCGGCCTGCTGGTGCTGGCGACCGCGGGGGCGGCGCAGCCGCGTCTGGTCCCGGCGGTCTACCTGCCGCTGATCGTGTTGGCCGCCCTGCTCGCCGCCCGATACATGGACAACATCTCGCCGGCCGCGACCCGGGCCACCGACCGGGTCGGGCGGGACGGTTCGGTTCGCGATGGTCTGGTCCGGCCTGACGGATCGGGGCGGGACGGATCGGTCGGGGTGCCGAGCGAGCGGGGGGCGATGCGGGAGGTGATCCGGGACCCGCACACCTGGATCATGTCGTTCCTCTATATCGGGACATTCGGGTCGTTCATCGGGTTCGGTTTCGCCTTCGGGCAGGTGCTCCAGGTGCAGTTCGGCGATCGGTTCGCTACTCCGCTCGACGCGGCGTACCTCACCTTTCTCGGGCCGTTGGTCGGTTCGCTGGTCCGGCCGCTCGGTGGCTATCTCGCCGACCGCCTGGGCGGGGCGCGAGTGACCTGCTGGAATTTCGTCGTGATGGCAGCGGGAGCCAGCCTCGTGCTCTACGCCTCGGGACGGAATTCACTCTTCCTGTACCTGGTCGGGTTCATCTCGCTGTTCGTCTTCTCCGGGATCGGCAACGGGTCGACGTACAAGATGATCCCGGCGATCTTCCGGGCCCGGACCCGGAACGCGGCCGGTGCCGCCGCGGACCCCGGCAGTGCGGCGTTCCGACGGGCGGCGCGCCTGGCGGGGGCGTTGATCGGAATCGCCGGGGCGGTGGGCGCCTTCGGGGGCGTGCTGGTCAACATCGCCTTCCGGCAGTCTTTCCTCGCCTACAAGTCGGCCGACGCGGCCTACCTGAGCTTCGTCGTCTGCTACGCGCTCTGCGTCCTGGTCACCTGGGCGGTCTACCTCCGGCCGTCACCACACCGGCTACCCGGCGTCTGAACCGGCACAGACACCCCGACCGGTACAACGCCCCGACCGGTACATAAACGCGTTGACCATGAAGTTGTCGCCCGATCCATTGGTCGGATCTTGCGATAACTTCATGATCAACCCACATCCCCGCCACCCGGTCGGGCCGGTCGTTTGGGTGGCGGTGTTCGGGGGATGGGACGGGTGTGATTATCTATCGGGGTGCGATCAGCTGCGGCTGGTGATCGAGTGGCCAGCTCGCCACCGGGTCCGGGTCGACGGGGCGTGGCGGGTGACCGGCGGCGACCCGAGGCCCTGTTTTGACCGCGTGCGGGCCGGAAGAGTAACATCGCCTGCTGTTGTGTGACAGCCGAGGGCGTGCCCCATCAGGTACGCTTGGTCGTTCGTGCGCGCCTGGTTTCCGGTGCGTGACCCCAGACCGACGACGAGACAAGGTAGACCTGTGCGTACGTACAGCCCGAAGCCGGGTGAGATCGAGCGTCAGTGGCACGTTATCGACGCCGCTGATGTCGTGCTGGGCCGTCTGGCCACCCACGCCGCCACGTTGCTGCGTGGCAAGCACAAGCCGACTTTCGCGCCGCACGTCGACACCGGTGACTTTGTCGTCATCGTGAACGCGGGCAAGGTTGCGCTGACCGGCAACAAGCGTCAGACCAAGATCGCTTACCGCCACTCCGGCTACCCCGGCGGTCTGAAGCAGGTCCGCTACGAGGAGCTGCTGGAGAAGCGCCCCGAGCAGGCCATCGAGCTGGCCGTCAAGGGCATGCTCCCGCACAACAAGCTCGGCCGGCAGCTGATCAAGAAGCTGAAGGTCTACCCCGGGGCGGAGCACCCGCACGTCGCGCAGGCGCCGGTCCCGTTCGAGATCAAGCAGATCGCGCAGTGAGCGCGGACGAAGGATTCAGCATGACCGACACCATTGAGGCTGAGGCCACCCCGATCGAGACCGGGATCGACACCGAGGTCGCCGCTCCGGCCGCCCCGGTCGCCCGCACCCCCCGTGGTGACCGGCCGATCCAGACCGTCGGCCGCCGCAAGGAGGCCATTGTCCGGGTCCGCATCGTCCCGGGTAGTGGCAAGATCACCTGCAACGGCCGTGAGCTCGAGGCCTACTTCCCGAGCAAGGTGCACCAGCAGCTCATCAAGGAGCCGCTGGTGACCGCCGAGAAGGCCGAGCAGTTCGACGTGATCGCGAACCTCCGTGGTGGCGGCACCACCGGGCAGGCCGGCGCGCTGCGCCTCGGCATCGCCCGCGCGCTGATCGTGAACGAGCCGGATGACCGCCCGGCGCTCAAGAAGGCCGGCTTCCTCACCCGGGACGCCCGGGTCAAGGAAAGCAAGAAGTACGGTCTCAAGAAGGCCCGCAAGGCGCCTCAGTACTCGAAGCGCTGATCAGCCTCTACACCCCTTTGCACGTCTGACGGACGGTCGGGTCCGCCCCCCTCGCGCGGTGGCGGTCCCGACCGTTCGTTATATCCAGTGGTCTGCTCCCGGAGGTACTCGCGCATGGGCCGGTTGTTCGGCACGGATGGCGTACGCGGACGTGCGAACGCCGATCTGACCCCCGAGTTGGCGCTCGCGGTCGCGGTCGCGGCCGCGCACACCCTGGCCGAGTCCGATCCCGGCCACCGTCCGCTGGCCGTGGTCGGCCGGGACACCCGGGCCAGCGGCGAGATGCTGGAGGCGGCCGTGGTCGCCGGTCTCGCCAGTGCCGGGGCGAACGTGGTCCGGGTCGGCGTACTGCCCACCCCGGCGGTGGCGTACCTGGTCAGCGAGGCCAAGGCGGACCTGGGCGTGATGCTCTCCGCCTCGCACAACCCGATGCCGGACAACGGGATCAAGCTTTTCGCGGCCGGCGGTCAGAAGCTCCCCGACGAGGTCGAGCTGAAGATCGAGGCGGCCATCGAGCAGAACGGCTCGGCCGACTGGCACCGCCCCACCGGGGCCGACGTCGGCCGGGTGCACGACCTGCTGGACGGCGCCGACCACTACATCCAGCACCTCGTCGGCAGCGTCTCGCACCGGCTCGACGGGCTCAAGGTGGTGGTGGACTGCGCCAACGGGGCCGCCTCCGACCTGGCGCCGGTCGCGTACCGGGAGGCCGGCGCCGAGGTGGTCGCGATCCACGCCGAGCCGGACGGGATCAACATCAACGACGACTGCGGCTCGAACCACCTCGGCCGGCTCCAGGCCGCGGTGGTCGAGCACGGGGCGCACCTCGGCATCGCGCACGACGGCGACGCCGACCGGTGTGTCGCGGTCACCGCCGACGGCGAGGAGATCGACGGCGATCAGATCATGGCGATCCTCGCGGTGGCGATGCGCGACGCCGGCACGCTGACCCAGGACACCCTGGTCGCCACGGTGATGAGCAACCTCGGTCTGCGCATCGCCATGTCCCAGCAGGGCATCCGGCTGGTCGAGACCAAGGTCGGCGACCGGTACGTGCTGGAGGAGCTGCGTTCCTCCGGGCTCGCCCTCGGTGGCGAGCAGAGTGGTCACATCGTGCTCCCGACGCACGCCACCACCGGCGACGGGTTGCTCACCGCGCTTGCGCTGATGTCCCGGATGGCCGAGACCGGGCGCTCCCTCGCCGAGCTGGCATCGGTGATGACCAAGCTGCCCCAGGTGCTGATCAACGTCCCGGTCGAGGATCGTACGGTCGGTGCAGGCGCGTCGTCGGTGCTGGCGGCGGTCGCCCAAGCCGAGGCGGAGTTGGGCGAGACCGGTCGGGTGCTGCTCCGGCCGTCCGGCACCGAGCCACTGGTCCGGGTGATGGTCGAGGCCGCCACCCAGGAGATCGCGCAGGGCATCGCCGAGCGGATCGCGGCCGAGGTACGCACCGCGAGTCCGATCCCCGTCGCCTAGCGCCACCCGCCACCGTTCGGGGCGGGTCCACGAGCGGCCGGGGTCAGCGGTGGAGCGTACGGAGTCGGTTCACCGCCTCGGTCAGCACCTCGGGCCGCTTGCAGAAGGCGAACCGGACCAGCCGCCGCCCGGCCTCGACGTCGTCGTAGAAGACCTGGCTCGGGATCGCCACCACGCCACAGCGCTCCGGCAGCGTACGGCAGAACTCGACCCCGTCCCGACCACCGAGCGGGCTGATGTCGACCGTGACGAAGTAGGTCCCCTCGGCCGCGAGCACGTCGAACCCGGCGTCGGCCAGGCCGGCGCGGAGCAGGTCGCGGCGGAGTTGGTGGGTGTCGCGGAAGTTGTCGTAGTAGCTGTCCGGCAGGGCCAGCGCGACGGCGACCGCCGGTTGGAGCGGGGCGCCGTTGACGAACGTCAGGAACTGCTTGACCCGCGCGACCGCGGAGACCAGTGCGGCCGGCCCGCTCGCCCAGCCGACCTTCCAGCCGGTGCACGAGAAGGTCTTGCCGGCCGAGGAGACCCGCAACGTACGTCCGGCCATCCCGGGCAGGCTCGCGAGCGGGACGTGCGCCGTGCCCGCGTCGTCGTAGACCAGGTGCTCGTACACCTCGTCGGTGACCGCGTACGCGTCGAACTCCTGGCAGAGTTCGGCGACCAGCGCCAACTCGTCGGCGGTGAACACCTTGCCGGTCGGGTTGTGCGGCGAGTTGAGCAGCACCAGCCGGGTTCTCGGCCCGAACGCGGCGCGCAGTTCGGCGGGGTCGAAGGCGTACCTGCCATCGGCGGCCGGGCGGAGGGTGACCGGGCGGCGTACCGCGCCCGCCAGCGCGATCGAGGCCGCGTACGAGTCGTAGTAGGGCTCGAAGCAGACCACCTCGTCGCCGGCCTCGCAGAGGCCGAGCATCGCGGCCGCGATCGCCTCGGTGGCACCCGCGGTGATCAGCACCTCGCCGTCCGGGTCGTACGACAGCCCCCAGAACCGGCGCTGGTGTTCGGCGACCGCCGCACGCAGCGGTGCGATGCCGGGGCCCGGTGGGTACTGGTTCTGCCCGGAACGCAGCGCCTCGGCGGCGGCGGCGAGCATCTCCGCCGGTCCGTCGCTGTCCGGGAAGCCCTGCCCGAGGTTGACCGACCCGGTGCGTACGGCCAGCGCCGACATCTCGGTGAAGACGGTGGTGCCGAACTCGCGCATCCGCCGTACCAGGGGATCGGTGGTTGTGGTCATCCGGCCAGCCTAGGACCGGCGGGCCGGTGCCGTCGATGCTCCGCCCTCCGCTTGCCGCTCGCCGCTTGCCGCTCGCCGCCCTCCGCTCGCCGCCCTCCGCTCGCCGCCCTCCGCTCGCCGCCCTCCGCTCGCCCAGAGAACGCGCGGACGGCCGGTGGTGGCCGGTACGGGCGGACGCCCCGGTGGCGGGAGCCTCCGCCCGTACCGGTCCGGCACGGTTCAGCCGAGGGTGAGGCCGGCGCAGGTCGCGGTCGCGTACGGCCCGGTGGCCGTGTTGCGCACCACCTCCTCACCGTCGACCACGATCCGACAGGTGATCTCGCCCGGTTCCAGGCTGGCCCGGATCGCGAGCACGGTCACCACCCCCGGCTCGGGCATGGCGAACTCCACCTGCCAGGGCAGCGCCAGGGCGTCGACCTGCCGGGGAAAGTTCGGGTACTCCAGATAGTTGATCTGGACCGGCCCGTCCCCGACCACCTGGTAGCTGACCCGGGGGCCGGCGAACTGACTCGGGTCCGGGGCGCTCGGCTCCGTTGTGGACGGTACGGCCGGTCCACCGCCCTGGCCGCTCGGCGGCTCGGTGGAGGCGCTCCGAGGGCTGTCCGAGCCGAGCCGGGTGACCAGGAGGGCACCGGTCACCCCCAGGCCGCCGCAGAGCAGTGCCGCCACCACGGCGACGAGTGCGACCAGCCCGGTGCCGGCGCGGCGGCGTACGGGTTCGGCGGGTCCGGGCCAGGGGAGGGTTCCCAGGGGTGCGGCGCGGGTGTGGCTCGGGTGAGCGCCCTGCTCGCCCGGGTGAGCTGGTGGCTCGACCGGGCCGGCGCGGTGGTGGTCCGGGTCGGCTGGTGGCTCGACCGGGCCGGCGCGGTAGTGCGGTGAGCTGGGTCTGGCCCAGGGTGACGGGGGTGGTGTCCAGGACGAGGGCGTGGCTTCGCTGTCGGGGACGGGCTGGGAGGGCGGCTGCGGTGGTTCCGGTTCGGTCATCGGCTCGCTCCAGAGGGCGTCGGTGGAGCCAGGTGCGGTGCGGCCCGCAGGGCCACCCTTAACGGTGCGGCCATCGATGTCTTTCAGCAAGCGGGTTGGCGACAGGGAGCGATATCGGCCATACGTAGCGCTACGGATCGTGGTGGTCGACGGTGGAGAAAATGCAGGTCGGGGGGAGTGTTAACCCGATCGGGGGCGGCGGGTGACCGATGGGTAACGGGGAGTGCGTCCGGTTGTTGCCCCGGATTCACCTATCAATCATGAGAGATGCTTGATAGGTGCCCTTTCGAGCAGACATGCTGAGCGGAATTGGACTAGGCTCGGAACCATGTGTGGAATCGTGGGGTACGTCGGCGCCCGACCGGCGCTGAACATCGTGCTGGACGGGCTGCGGCGGCTGGAGTACCGCGGCTACGACTCGTCCGGGGTCGCGATCGTCTGCGACGACGAACTGCTGACCGAGAAGAAGGCCGGCAAGCTGGCCAACCTGGAGAAGACGCTGGCGGAACGGGCCGGTGCCGACCCGGACGGCCGTCCCACCCCGAAGCTCGGTATCGGCGACGGCACCACCGGGATCGGGCACACCCGCTGGGCCACCCACGGCGGGCCGACCGATCGCAACGCCCACCCGCACCGGTCCCGCGACGGCCGGGTCGCCGTCATCCACAACGGCATCATCGAGAACTTCGCCAAGCTCCGGGCCGAGTTGGAGGCCGACGGGGTCGAGTTCGACAGCGACACCGACACCGAGTGCGCCGCCCACCTGCTCGCCGCCGCACTGGCCGAGCTGCGTGGCGCGGGCGAACCGGACGGTCCGCAACTGCTCGCGGCGGCGATGCGCGTGGTCAGCCGCCGGTTGGAGGGCGCGTTCACCCTGCTGGCGGTGGATGCCGCGGTGCCCGGCGCGGTGGTCGGCGCCCGCCGCAACTCGCCGCTCGTGGTGGGGCGGGGCAACGGGGAGAACTACCTGGCCAGCGACGTCTCCGCGTTCATCGAGCACACCCGTGAGGCGGTCGAGCTGGGCCAGGACCAGGTGGTCCTGATCACCGCCGACAGTATCGAGATCACCGACTTCGACGGCGTCCCGTCGACCGGCAAGGACTTCCACATCGACTGGGATGCCTCCGCCGCCGAGAAGGGCGGCTACGACTACTTCATGCTCAAGGAGATCGCCGAACAGCCCCAGGCGGTCGCCGACACGTTGCTCGGCCGGCTCACCGACAGCGGCGAGATCATGCTCGACGAGGTCCGCCTGACCGACCAGGACCTGCGCGACGTGGACAAGATCTTCATCGTGGCGTGCGGTACGGCGTACCACGCCGGCCTGGTGGCGAAGTACGCGATCGAGCACTGGACACGCATCCCCTGCGAGGTCGAACTGGCCAGTGAGTTCCGTTACCGCGACCCGGTGCTCGACCGGTCCACGCTGGTGGTGGCGATCTCGCAGTCCGGCGAGACGATGGACACCCTGATGGCGCTCCGGCACGCCAAGGAGCAGAAGGCCCGGGTGCTGGCGATCTGCAACACCAACGGCTCCACCATCCCGCGTGAGTCCGACGCGGTGCTCTACACCCACAGCGGACCGGAGATCGCGGTCGCCTCCACGAAGGCGTTCCTGACCCAGGTGGTGGCCTGCTACCTGATCGGGCTGCACCTCGCCCAGGTACGCGGCATCAAGTACGCCGACGAGGTGGGCGCCGTGGTGGCCCAGCTCCAGGAGATGCCGAACAAGCTGCGCGACCTGCTCGACGGCATCGAGCCCGTGCGTGAGCTGGCCCGGGACCTGAAGGCCGCGCCGACGGTGCTCTTCATCGGCCGCCACGTCGGTTACCCGGTGGCGCTGGAGGGCGCACTGAAGCTCAAGGAGCTGGCGTACGTGCACGCCGAGGGTTTTGCCGCGGGTGAGCTCAAGCACGGCCCGATCGCCCTGATCGACCAGGGCACGCCGGTGGTCTGCGTGGTGCCCTCGCCGGCCGGCCGGGGCATGTTGCACGACAAGATCGTGTCGAACATCCAGGAGGTACGCGCGCGTGGCGCCCGGACCATCGTGATCGCCGAGGAGGGTGACACGGCGGTGCTGCCGTACGCCGACCACCTGATCACGGTGCCGCGTACGCCGACCCTGCTGGCCCCGCTGGTCACCACCGTGCCGTTGCAGGTGCTCGCCTGCGAGATCGCCGCCGCCCGGGGGCACGACGTCGACCAGCCACGCAACCTGGCCAAGTCCGTAACCGTCGAGTAGGCGACCCGACCCGACCCGTTGCCGTCCGGCCCGCTCCGCTGCCCCCCCACACCAGCGGATCGGGCTGGTCGGTCACCGGGCCCGTCCGTCGACGGTGATCCGGGCGATCGCGTCGAGGGCGGGGTTACCCGGGTTCCAGTAGCCGACGTGGCCGTCCGGGCGTCCGGCGAACAACCGGGCGCCGAAGTCCGCCCCGCTCGGGTCGGCACCGAACCAGAGCTCGTCGGCCGGGTTGCCGTACGCCAGCAGCCCGCCCACCCCGGGCAGCGCCGCGCCGAGCCCGAGACGTCCGAGCAGCTCGGCGGGGCCCGACGCGTGCCGGATCACGTCGTTGCCGGCGGTGCTCGCCCAGACCTGCCCCTCGGCCAGGCCCAGGTCGGCGGCCCGGTCGACGCCGACACCGGGCGAGCCGACGAAGACCACCCGGTCGGCGGCGAGACCGTGGTCCCGTGCGGTTGTGCCCACCACCAGCGAGCCGTAGCTGTGCCCGAGCACGGTCTGCTGCGCCGGTGGTCCCTCGTGGGTGGCGCGCAGCCCCTCCTGGAAGCCGTGCAGCGCCGGGCCTGCGTCGTGTGCCTGGTTGTCGCGCGTCGCCTGGTGGAGCCAGTCCGGCGCGTCGTAGTCGAGCCAGAGCACCACCGCCGTCCGTTCGGTCGGTGCCAGTTCGGCGCAGCGGGTCGCCATCGACTCGGCCCGCCTCAGCTCGTTGGCGACCGACGGCAGGTCGGCGGTCATTCCCGGCACGTAGGTCAGCACGTTCTCGGCCCGGTCCGGGTTGCCGATCGCGACGATCGCGCGCCCGTCGCCGGCCGGGTCGAGCCGGAGCAGGTAGGCACGCGGCGTCTCGGCGGCGAGCCGGTCGCGGAGCACGTCGAGAGGGGCGAGGCTCCGGTCGATCCGGGCCAGTTCGACCGGCACCAGGCGGGTGAAGGGGCCGGCCAGAAGCGCGGCACGCTCGGCGAGCAGGGCGGCGTGGTGGCGTTCGAGCAGCAATCGGTTGGCCTGGTCGCGGTCCCGGGCCGGAACACCGTCGAGCCGGCCGACCAGGGCCGGTTTCTCGGCGACCAGCCAGCGGCGTTGCGTCGGCGTGAGCTGGGCCCACCACTGGCGCACCACGGCCGGATCGGTGCCCGGTGGTGGTGGCGCGGCCGATGTCGGGCTCGCCCAGCCCTCACCCGCGCCCGTGGCCAGGTCGGCCAGCCGCCGTGCGGCGTCGAGGTCGGCGGCGGTAGCCAGCTCCAGCGCTGCCCGGATGCCCGCCGCGACCTCCGCCACCGCCGCCGCGGCCTCGGCGGCGGGTCCGGGTGCCGCCGGATCGGACCCGCTCGGTCGCCCACCGGTGGTCGGCGCCCCACCGGTGGTCGGCGGGCCGCCAGTCGATCCGTGCGCCGCCGGGTCGGCCGATGCCACGCCGCGCCGGTCGACCCGTACGCCCCGGCTCGCCGCGGCGCCGACGGTGGCGTCCAGCAACGCCTTGGCCTGCCCGAGGCGGGTCGCGTATTCGCTGAGGACCTGCTCGGCCTCGACGAAGGCGGGCCGGCTCACGGCCAGTTCGGCGCCGAGCCCGCGCAGGCGCAGGTCCGCCGCCCGCCCGGCCGGCCCGGACCAGCCGGCGCGCAGAACGGTCGCGGCGGCGTTCACCTCGGCGACCCGCCGGTCGGCCAGTCCGACCAGCCCACGCCAGGCGGAACCGGCGGTGGACCAGTCCGCCGGATCGGCCGCCCAGAGCTGCGCGTACCCGATCACGGTCACCGGCCGGCGGTGAGCCGGGTCGCGGCCCGGTCGTCGGCGCTGTCGTAGGCGTCGGCGGCGGCGCGCAGCCCGTCCGCGGTCGTCGCGACCCGGCCGCCGATCCGGGTGAGCCATTCGTGCACCGCCGACTCCAGCTCGACCAACGCCGTCGTGGTGACCCAGCCGGGAGCGGTGACCAGCAGGCCAGCCGGCGGGCTGGTGCCGGCGAGTCCCTGCCCGAGCCGGTGCGCGGTGGCGCCGAGCGCGCTCCCGGCCCCGCGCAGTTCCCCGGTACGTACCTCGATGAGATCGTCGTGCATGCCCGGCCCCCAACCGACGGTGGTGGCTCTGACCGTAGGTGCCGGTCAGGAGCGCACCGGGACCCTGTGGACAACCGGCCGCGAACACCGTCCTTCGCTGTCCACAGCGGTTGTCCGGAGGAAGGACGGGCGATAATCTGCGCCGCCTGGCCGGTTAGGCTGGGGCGGTGATCGTCGCAGTCGGCATCGACGTGGTCCTCGTTGATCGGTTCAGCCGCGCGCTGGCGCGTACCCCGTTGCTGGCGGATCGCCTGTTCACCGAGGCCGAGCGGTCCACCAAATCCGGCAACCCACGTTCGTCGGAGTCGCTCGCCGCCCGGTTCGCGGCCAAGGAGGCGGTGGCGAAGGCGCTCGGCGCCCCCGCCGGCCTGCGCTGGCACGACTGCGAGGTGGTTGCCGACCCGGACGGCCGGCCGTGGTTGACCGTCTCCGGTACGGTCGCCGCCGTCGCCGCCGAACGCGGGGTCAACCGTTGGCACCTCTCGTTGTCACACGACGGCGGCATCGCGTCGGCGATGGTGGTGGCGGAGCGTTAGGCGTCGGCGGCGGGTCTGCGGCGGCGGGTCTGCGGCGGCGACGGATTGTCGGGCGGCAGCGGGTCTGTGGCGGCGACGGATTGTGGGGCGCGGCAGCGAGTCTGCGGCGGCGACGGATTGTCGGGCGCGGCAGCGCGGCCGAGTTGGCGTGGCGCCAGGTCGGTCGGGGTACCGATCGGTGCCGGGACGGACGGGCGGCAGGAACCGAGGGACCGGAGGGGATGCGGCGATGGGCGGACGAGTGCTACCGGTGCCGACCCGGTGAGACCGGCCTGGCGGGTCGCGGACATCCGGGCGGCGGAGTCCGCGCTGATGGCGACCCTGCCACCGGGCACCCTGATGCAGCGGGCCGCCGCCGGTCTGGCGCGTCGCTGTGCGCTCCTGCTCGACCGACGGGGTGGTGTCTACGGCGCGGCCGTCCTGCTGCTGGTGGGCTCCGGCGACAACGGTGGCGACGCGCTGTACGCCGGAGCGCGGCTGGCCGGGCGCGGGGCGGCGGTACGCGCGCTGCTGTTGGACCCGGATCGGGCACACCGGGACGGGCTGACGGCGTTACGGACGGCCGGCGGTCGTACGGTCGAGCGCCTGCCGGACCGGGCCGACCTGGTGCTGGACGGCATCGTCGGGATCGGGGCGAGCGGCGGCCTGCGCGAGCCGGCCGCCGATCTGGTCCGGCAGTTGGGCGGGCTGCGCGGGCGGGGCGGTCAGCGCGCGGTGGTGGTCGCGGTCGACGTACCCAGCGGGGTGGAGGTGGACACCGGGCACGTGGCGCCGACCAACGACGGCAGCGGTGCGGTGACCGCCGACGTGACCGTCGCCTTCGGTGCGCTGAAACCGGCGCTGGTGGTCGGCCCGGCGGCGGTCCGGGCGGGCCAGGTCGACCTGGTCGACATCGGTCTGGAGCCGTGGCTGCGGGCCGACCCGGCGCTGCGCGTCACCGAGTGGGCCGACGTGGTCGACTGGTGGCCGTGGTCCGGTCCGGAATCGGAGAAGTACAGCCGGGGAGTGGTCGGGGTGGCGACCGGGTCGGCGACCTATCCGGGCGCGGCGGTGCTCTCCGTCGGCGGGGCGCTGGCCGGACCGACCGGTCTGGTCCGGTACGCCGGCAGCGCCCGCGAGGAGGTGCTGCGCCAGCACCCGTCGGTGATCGCCACCGACCGGGTCACCGACGCCGGGCGGGTGCAGGCATGGGTCTGCGGGTCGGGTCTGGGCACCGGCGAGTCCGCCGCCACCGAGCTGCGGTGCGTACTCGCCGCGCCGGTGCCGGCGATCCTGGACGCCGACGCGCTGACCCTGCTGGTGGACGGGTCGATGGCGGAACGGCTGCGACAGCGGGACGCGCCGATCGTGATCACTCCGCACGACCGGGAGTTCACCCGGCTCTGCGGTGAGGCGCCGGGACCGGATCGGGTCGGGTCGGCCCTGCGGCTGGCCGCCTGGATGGACGCGGTGGTGCTGCTCAAGGGGGACCGTACGGTGGTCGCCACGCCCGACGGTCGGGCGGTGGTGAACCCGACCGGTACCTCCGCGCTCGCCACCGGTGGCACCGGCGACGTACTGGCCGGCCTGCTCGGGTCACTGCTCGCCGCGGGTCTGCCCGCCGACCGGGCCGCGATCACGGCGGCGTACCTGCACGGGCTGGCTGGGCGGGAGGCGGCCCGGCGGGGCCCGGTCACCGCACCCGACGTGGTCGACGCGCTGCGGGACGTGGTCCCGCACTGAGCGGGACCGGGGCCGGTCCGCCCGCGGACTGAGCCGGATCGGGGCCCGGTCCGCGCGCCCGACCGTGCGCGGTCGGGCGGCTCGGTCGTGTCGCCGGTCGGTTGTCCGGTCCGGATCCTGATCTCGGTCAGTACGCTGGCCCTATGTGGCAGGCTGAGTTGCGCGTTGATCTCGACGCGATCCGGGAGAACGTGACCCGACTGCGCGCAGGGACAAACGCCGAACTGATGGCGGTGGTGAAGGGCGACGGGTACGGGCACGGCATGTTGCCGTCGGCGTACGCCGCGTTGGACGCCGGGGCCGACTGGCTCGGTGTCTGCACCCTGGACGAGGCGTTGACCCTGCGTCGAGCCGGGATCACCGCACCGGTGCTGGCCTGGCTGCTCGCCCCCGGGCTGCCGCTGCACGAGGGGGTCGCGGCCGACGTCGACCTCAGCGCGGCGAGCCTGGACCAACTCGACGAGATGGTCGCCGCCGGTCGGTTCGCCGGTCGGCCGACCCGGGTCCACATCAAGATCGACACGGGTCTCTCCCGGGGCGGCGCGACCATCGGCGACTGGCCGGCACTGGTCGAGGCCGCGGCCAAGGCCGAGGCCGACGGACTGGTCGAGGTCGTCGGCGTGTGGAGCCACTTCGTGTACGCGGACGCGCCCGGCCATCCCACCATCGACGCCCAGCTTGCCGTCTTCCACGAGGCGCTCGCCCTCGCCGAGCGGGTCGGGCTCCGGCCGCGCTACCGCCACCTGGCCAACTCCGCCGCCACGCTGACCCGCCCGGACACCCACTTCGACCTGGTCCGACCCGGGGTCGCGATCTACGGCCTGTCCCCGGTTGCGGGCGAGCGGTACGGGCTCCGGCCGGCGATGACCGCCCGCGCCCGGGTGATGCTGACCAAGCGCGTGCGGGCCGGCTCCGGTGTCTCGTACGGCCACACGTACGTCACCCAGCGGGAGACCACCCTGGCCGTGGTGCCGCTCGGGTACGCCGACGGGGTGCCCCGGCACGCCTCCAACGCCGGTCCGGTCCAACTGGGCGGCAGGGTGCGTACGATCGCCGGCCGGGTCTGCATGGACCAGTTCGTGCTCGACTGCGGCGACGATCCGGTGGCGGTCGGGGACGTGGCGACCCTCTTCGGCGACGGGACGGACGGCGGGCCGACCGCCGACGACTGGGCCGAGGCCGCCGGCACGATCAACTACGAGATCGTGACCCGGTTCGGCGGCGTCCGGGTGCCCCGGATCTACGACGGGGCGCCGGTCCCGACCGGTCCGGGACCGCTGACGCTGACGCCCGTACCGGCCGGTTCGCCGGTGGCCGGGGTGCCGGCCGAGGCGCCGCCGGTGGTCGACCTGGCGACCGGGGCTTCGCCGGTGCTCTCCGCCACGCCCGCCCCGCTCTCCGCCCCGCTCTCCGCCCCGCTCTCCGCCCCGCTCTCCGCCACGCCCGCCCCGCTCCCCGCCACGCCCGATCCGCTCTCCGGTACGCCCGAGGTGTCCCGATGAGCCGAGCGGGTATCCGCAACCGCCCGGGTCGCGGCGTGCCCCGTTCGGGACTGGCCCGGGCGGCCGGGATCCTGGGCGCCGCGGTCGGTGTCGCGGCGGCCGGGGTGGCCGCCGGGCTGGCCGCCGAACGCGCGGTGGTACGCCGGGCCAAGGCGGTACCCGACGATCCGTACGTGGAGGAGGATTTCGGCGAGTTGCCGTACGACAGCGCGTGCACCGTCGAGACGGCCGACGGTACCGACATCCACGTCGAGTTGGTCGAGGTGCACGAGGCGGACAGCCCGGGCCGTCCGACCGTGGTCTTCGTACACGGTTTCTGCCTGGACATGGGGACCTTCCACTTCCAGCGCAAGGCGGTCGGCGCGCTGGGCCGGCACCGGATGCTCTTCTACGACCAGCCCGGTCACGGCCGCTCCGGCAAGCTCGAGTCGGGCGAGTACGAACTGCCCGCGCTCGGTGAGACGCTCCGGTCGGTGATCGACCAACTGGTGCCGGAGGGCCCGCTTGTGCTGGTCGGGCACTCGATGGGCGGAATGACCATCATGGCGTTCGCCGAGCGTTACCCGGAAATGTTCGACAGCCGGGTGGTCGGCACGGTGCTGATGGCGACCTCGGGCGGGCTGCTGGAGGAGACCAAGATCGGCCTGCCGGCGATCATCGGTCGGCTCGGCACCCCGCTGCTGCCACTGGTGAACAACGCCACCAAGCTCACCGGCGGAATGATCGACCGGGCCCGCAGGGCGTCGGCGAACATGGCCTGGCTGCTCACCCGCCGCTACGGGTTCGGCACCCCGAACCCCAGCCCCGCCCTGGTCTCGTACGTCGAGCGGATGAACGCCGGCACCTCCGCCGAGACGGTCGCGCGCTACCTGCGCACCCTCTACACCCACGCGCGCTACCCGGCCCTGATGGCGCTGAAGAACACGCCGACGCTGGTGATCGTCGGCGACCAGGACATGATCACTCCGGTGACCCACTCGGAGGAGATCCTGCGCCGCCTTCCCGAGGCCGAGTACGTGAAGGTGCCGGACGGCGGTCACGTGGTGATGCTCGAACACGCGGACGAGGTCAATGCGGCCCTGCTGGACTTCCTTGACAGACTGGGCTGATGGACGTGCTTGACCCGACCGGTACGACGGCACCGGACACCCCCGCGAACCCGGTGGTCGAACTCCCCACCGTGGCCGACACGCACGCCTTCGGGCGACGGCTGGCGGCCCTGCTGCGGGCCGGGGACCTGCTGGTGCTCACCGGGCCGCTCGGTGCCGGCAAGACCGCGCTGACCCAGGGGATCGGCGCCGGCCTCGGCGTACTCGGTGACATCACCTCGCCGACCTTCGTGATCGCCCGGGTGCACCGCCCGGACCCGGACCGGGCGAGCGGTCGGGGCGCGCGGCCGGCGCTGGTGCACGCGGACGCGTACCGTCTCGGCGACGCGGTCGACCCTCGCGCCGAGATCGACGACCTGGACCTGGACGCGTCGGTGGACGAGGCGGTCACCGTGGTCGAGTGGGGCGAGGGTCTGGTCGAGCGGTTGGTCGACGCCCACCTGCGGGTGCGGCTCGACCGGCGGGACGACGACACCCGGCTGGTCGAACTGGTCCCGGTCGGCGGAGACTGGGCGCAGCGCCTCGCCACCCTGCGGTGAGTGCTCGCCGGTGAGTGCTCGGTGGTGAGTGCTCGACCCCTTCCGGTGAGACGCCCCCGCCTGGCCGTGCGGGCTGTCGTAGCCGGCTCCTAGAGTGCGGGCGAGCGTTTCGACCGATCCCCCGGAAGGTTGCCGATGAGCCTCGATCTGCCCGCCCTGCTGCCGTCCGAATGGCGTGCCGCGCTGGAGCCGCACCTGGACCCGGCCCGCACCGCCGAGCTGGCCGAGTTCGTCTCCGGCGAGTACGCCACCCAGACCGTCTTCCCGCCGGTCGAGGACCTGTTCTCGGCGTACCGGCTCTGCGCTCCGCAGGACTGCCGGGTGCTGATCCTGGGGCAGGACCCGTACCACAAGGCGGGCCAGGCGCACGGGTTGAGCTTCAGCGTCCGTGAGGGCGTCTCGGCGCCGCCGTCGCTGCGCAACGTGTTCAAGGAGCTGGCCGAGGACCTGAGCGTGCCGCAACCGCGCGGCGGCAACCTCTCCGGCTGGGCGGCGCAGGGCGTCCTGCTGCTCAACGCGGTGCTCACGGTGCGCCAGGCCACCCCGGGCTCGCACGCGAACAAGGGCTGGGAGGAGTTCACCGACGCCACCATCCGGGCCCTGGACGCCCAGCCGGAGCGGGTGGTCTTCCTGCTCTGGGGCAGTTACGCGCGCAAGAAGCGGGCGCTGGTCACCAACCCGGCCCACGTGGTGCTGGAGGCCGGCCACCCCAGCCCGATGAACCCGCGCGGTTTCCTCGGCAGCCGTCCGTTCAGCGCCGCCAACAAGGCGCTCGCCGACGCCGGCCGGGCCACCATCGACTGGGAGCGGACGGTCGGCTGATCGCCGTACCGCCAGGTCGGCGGCGGGTGCCGGGAGGTCGGGCACGCGCCGCCGCCCGGGTCGGCGGCGCCCCGCTCCGGGCCGATCGTGGACGGGACACCGACGGGCGGTGGCGCACCGGCCGGGTCGTGACGGGCGGTAGTCGACGTGGGGCTAGTGTTCTTGGGTGCTCGTACTCGTGGTGGATTCGTCGACCCCGGCGGTGACCGCGGCGCTGGCGGAGGTGACGGCCGACCGGGTCGTGCTCCGGGCCGAGCGTCGCAAGGTCGACCCCCGTGCCCACGGCGAACTGCTCGCCCCGCAGATCGAAGCGGTGCTGGCCGAGGCCGGCGCCCGCCCGGCCGACCTGACGGCGCTGGTCGCCGGGCTCGGCCCCGGGCCGTTCACCGGTCTGCGGGTCGGTCTGGTCACCGCGGCCGTGATGGGTCAGGCGCTCGCGATCCCGACCTACGGTGTCGGCTCGCTCGACGCGCTCGGCCGGGCCGCCGGCACCGGTCGACCGGTCCTGGTCGCGACCGACGCCCGCCGCCGGGAGGTCTACTGGGCCTGCTTCGACGCCGCCGGTGAGCGGGTCGCCGGCCCCGCCGTCGACTCGCCCGCCGTCGTCGCCGCCCGGGTGGCCGAGCTGGGCGCGACGGTCGCGGTGGGCGAGGGCGCCCAGCGGTACGCCGAGATGCTGGCCCTGCCGGTGCTGCCCGAGCCGACCTACCCGTCGCCGTACGCGCTGGCGGAACTCGCCGCCGACCGGGTGCGCGCCGGGGCGCCGGGTGAACCGCTCACCCCGCTCTACCTGCGGCGGCCCGACGCGGTGGCGGCGACCGGCCACAAGTCGGTGCTGCCGTGATCCTGACCCGGTTCCGCTGGTGGCACATCGACGACGTGCTGGCGATCGAGGCGGACCTGTTCGGTGCCGAGCAGTGGTCTCCGGGCATGTTCTGGAACGAGCTGGCCAGCGGACACCACTATCTGGTGGCGCTGGATGACGACGGGGTGCTGATCGGTTACGCCGGGCTCGCGGTGACGCTGGACGAGGCGTGGGTGCAGAACATCGCCGTCCGCCGGGACCGCCAGCGGAGCGGCGTCGGGCGGGCCCTGCTGGAGGCGTTGCTCGCCGAGGCGGCCCGGCGCGGCGTACGCAAGACCATGCTGGAGGTGGCGGTGGACAACCCGGGAGCCCAGAAGCTCTACGCGGCGTACGACTTCGAGCCGGTCGGCATCCGCCGTGGCTACTACCAACCGAGCAACACCGACGCGCTGGTGATGAGGCGAGATGGCTGACGAGCCGCTGATCCTGGGGATCGAAACCTCCTGCGACGAGACCGGGGTCGGGATCGTACGAGGCCACACCCTGCTCGCCGACGCGCTCGCGTCCAGCGTCGACCAGCACGCCCGGTTCGGCGGGGTGGTGCCGGAGGTGGCCAGCCGGGCCCACCTGGAGGCGATGGTGCCGACCATGCAGCGGGCGCTGGACGAGGCCGGGGTGACCCTGGCCGACATCGACGCGATCGCGGTCACCTCCGGGCCGGGACTGGCCGGGGCCCTGCTGGTCGGGGTCGCGGCGGCCAAGGGCTACGCGGTCGCCGCCGACAAGCCGGTGTACGGCGTGAACCACCTCGCCGCCCACGTCGCGGTCGACACCCTGGAGCACGGCCCGCTGCCCGAACCGGCGATCGCCCTGCTGGTCTCCGGCGGGCACTCGTCGTTGTTGCTGGTGGACGACCTGGCGAACGGCGTCACCCCGCTCGGCGCGACCATCGACGACGCGGCCGGTGAGGCGTTCGACAAGGTGGCCCGGCTGCTCGGCCTGCCGTTCCCGGGCGGGCCGCCGATCGACCGCGAGGCCCGCGCCGGTGACGTGGGCGCGATCGCCTTCCCCCGCGGGCTGACCGCGCCGAAGGACCTCGCCGCGCACCGGTTCGACTTCTCCTTCTCCGGGCTGAAGACCGCCGTGGCGCGGTGGGTGGAGGCCCGGCAGCGGGCCGGTGAGCCGGTCCCGGTCGCCGACGTGGCCGCCTCGTTCCAGGAGGCGGTCTGTGACGTGCTGACCGCCAAGGCGATCGACGCCTGCCGGAGCCGGGGCATCGAGACGCTGGTGATCGGTGGCGGGGTGGCGGCGAACTCGCGCCTGCGGGTGCTGGCCGAGCAGCGCGCCGCCCGGTACGGCATCACCGTGCGGGTCCCCCGACCCAAACTCTGTACGGACAACGGCGCGATGGTCGCGGCGCTCGGCTCGCACCTGGTGGCCGCCGGGGTGGCGCCGAGCCGGCTCGATCTTCCCGCGGACTCCGCGCTGCCGCTCACCGTCGTGAGCGTCTAGTGGATCATGTTGAGGGTGTAGGGTTCCGGCGGCATCGGAGTCGTTCGATCGGATCGTCGTCCCGGAGTGGGCGCGGTGGTGTGCCGGAGAAGAGGGAACGGAGATGGCGGACGTGATCGTGCGGATGTGGGAGGCGCGCGCGGAGCCGGCCGGGTTCGCCGACCTGATCGCCTGGGTCACCGAGACCGCGTTGCCCGAGTTCGACCACCATCCGCTGCACATGTCCAGTGAGGTGTTCTCCTCGACCGACCACCGTCTGGTCGTGATCTCGAAGTGGCGGGGCAACCCGCTCAGCCTGCCCGAGCCCCCGACACGGCTGCTGGCCCGTCCGGCGCACGTGTGGGATTTCGCTCAGGTCGACCGCTGACCAAACCCTTGACCTGCCCCTCCCGTTGAAGCATTTTGCCTGGTCAGAGGCGTTGTGGCCGGGTGAGGTCGATCGTCTGGCGGGCGGTCGCCGGGGCGGCCGTGCCGGCCTCGGCGGGCGGAATCTTGACGCGAGGGGCGGCTGATAAGCAACAATGGATACCAAGGAGGGGAGTATTCCCCGACGGTGGTGTCGTCAGCACGGTGAACGTTCGACTCAGTCGGGCGCAAACCCGGCGCCATCGGTCACCCCGAGGGGCTCAGCTCCCGAGGCTCGGTGGCGGAAAAGACCTCCGACAGTCACCAGAGTCGACATCGCCATCCGAACCTGTCCCAGCGTCGGGACGGGGCGGGCCGGCGATGTCCCGTGCCTGCCGGAGGATTTCCGATGGACGTTTCCGCCCTGACCTGGATCATCACGCTTGTCGTGCTGGTCGGCGTACTCCTGCTCGACCTGTTGATCATTGGTCGGCGACCGCACGAACCGAGCATCCGGGAGTCGAGCCTCTGGGTCGGCTTCTACGTCGTACTCGCCCTGATCTTCGGCCTGGGGGTCTGGGCCACCTCGGGCGGTAGGTTCGCCGGGGAGTTCTACATCGGCTGGCTGACCGAGTACAGCCTCTCGATCGACAACCTCTTCGTGTTCGTCGTGATCATGGGACGGTTCGCCGTACCCCGGCAGTACCAGCAGACCGTACTGCTGATCGGTATCGTGCTGGCCCTGGTCATGCGGGGTGGCTTCATCGCCGCCGGTTCCGCGCTGGTCTCGCAGTTCTCCTGGGTCTTCTACATCTTCGGCGCCTTCCTCGTGTACACCGCGATCAGCTTCCTGCGGCAGGGCGAGATGGACGCGGCGGACGTGAAGGAGAACGCGCTGGTCCGCTGGAGCCAGCGACACCTGCCGCTGTCGAACTCGTTCAACGGCACCAAGCTGACCGTGATGAGCGAGACCGGGAAGCGCCTCTTCACCCCGATGCTGCTCGTCCTGATCGCGATCGGCACCACCGACCTGATCTTCGCGCTCGACTCCATTCCGGCGATCTTCGGCGTGACCAAGGAGCCGTACCTGGTTTTCACCGCCAACGTGTTCGCGCTGATGGGGCTGCGGCAGCTCTACTTCCTGCTCGGCGGGCTGCTCGACCGGCTGGTGTACCTGAACGTCGGTCTGGCCGTCGTGCTCGGCTTCATCGGGGTGAAGCTGGTGCTGGAGGCGCTGGCCGACAACAGCCTGCCGTTCATCAACGGCGGCGAGCACGTGGGCTGGGCGCCGCACATCCCGATCTGGCTCTCGCTCACCGTCATCCTCGGCTCGCTGATCATCGCCACCATCGCCAGTCTGCTCAAGGCGTCCAAGGACCGTCGCCGGGAGTTGGCCGACGTCGGCTCCCGCTGACCGTCGGTCCCCGGCGTCCGTCGGCAGCCGTACGGCAAACAGCGTCATCGGGTCCGTCCGGGTGGTCCTCCACCCGGGCGGGCCCGGCCCTTTCCCAGGGCATCCCGACCAGCACCGGTACTCGACAAACACCGACAACGGAGACCAGGATTGATGTCCGGTCGTCGTTGGCGTCCACCGGCACTGGATGCCGGCGGTGGAACGCGACCGGGAAACGGGGGGAGTGGAAGATGTCGACGAGTGCTGTGGCGAATCCGTTCGAGTCCGCCAAGGCCGACCTGCACGAGGTGCTGCGCGGTCTGCGCCGGGACAGCCCGGTGATGGAGATGACCCTGCCCACCGGTGCCACCGCATGGTTGGTCACCCGGTACGCGGACGCCCAACGGGCGCTGACCGACCCGAAGCTCGGCAAGACCACCTCGGCCGGCGGCTTCAGTTACCGGGACATGGTGCCGCCGGACGTCGCCAAGGCGGTGAGCCGGCACATGCTCACCATCAACCCGCCCGACCACACCCGGATCCGGCGACTGGTCTCCGGGGCGTTCACCGCCCGCCGGGTGGCCGAGTTCCGGCCCCGGATCGAGGAACTCGCGCGGCACCTGCTGGACGAGATGTCCGGCGCCGACCAGCTCGACCTGATCGACAGCTTCGCCTTCCCGCTCCCGATCCAGGTTCTCTGTGAGCTGCTCGGCGTACCGACCGAGGACCAGGCGAGCTTTCGGCGCTGGTCCGACGCGATCGTCAGCGGCGGGGTGAACCCGGCCGGACTCCCGCCCGCCCTGATCTCGATCGTCGCCTACATCCGGGAACTTCTGGTCGCCAAGCGCCGGCATCCGGCCGACGACCTGCTCAGCGCGTTGATCGAGGTCCAGGACAACGACGACCGGCTCACCGACGACGAGCTGATCTCGATGGTCTACCTCTTCCTCATCGCCGGGCACGAGACCACGGTCAACCTGATCGGCAACGGGACGCTGCTGTTGCTGGCCGAGCCGGACCGGTGGGCCCGGGTGGTGGCCGAACCGGAGCTGATCCCGAACGCCGTCGAGGAGCTGCTGCGCTACGAGGGGCCGGTGCAGAGCAGCACCTTCCGGACCGCGCTGGCGACCACCGAGATCGGTGGAAAGACCATTCCGGAAGGCGCGTTCGTGCTGGTCTCGCTCCTCTCGGCGAACCGGGACAGCGAGCGCTTCCCGGACGGCGACCGGCTCGACCTGGACCGGCCCCCGACCCCGAACCTGGCCTTCGGCCACGGCATCCACTACTGCCTCGGTGCGCCGCTGGCCCGGTTGGAGGGTCAGATCGCGTTCCATGCCCTGACCCGCAGGTTCCCCAAGATGCGTCTGGCGGTGCCAATGGAAGAGATCCTCTGGCGACCGGGGATGCTACTTCGCGGCTTGACCGCCCTGCCGGTCATCCCCGGCTGAGTCGACAACCGCGTCGCGGGCTGAACCGGCGGCCGTGTCGCGGGCACCGGCCAGGATCGCGTTCGCCTCGGCCCGGGCCACACGTAGCATCTCCTCGGCCGCCCGCTGGGCCTCGGCCCGGTGGTCCCTGGCCTGCTCCTCGGCCAGACGGAGGATTTGTTCCACCCGTGTACCCAGCCCTTGCAACGTCGGTCGGTCGTCTCGGTCACGTCCGGTCGTCGAGCCATCGCTCGTGGTGATCAAAGGGGTCGAATCGCTCCCACGGGGCCCGAAGAGAAGCAGGGCCATGCCGACCAGCAGGACCGCCCAGCCGTACGGGTGGGCCGCACCTTCGGTGAGGGCTCCGATACTGAGACCGAGGCTGACCCCGATCACGCCGACCGCGAGAAACCGTGCCAAGGCGTCCTCCCCGATGTTGTGTACGCCATCCACCATCTCGTACCGGTGCCACGGGTGTGATCCGTGCCGCTGCCGGGTGATCCGTACAACCGATCGGGACTCGCACCGCCTTGACTCTGCGGAGTTCACAGGAGGGAACGGGGCGTGCAGGAGGAGCTGGAGCGGGAGTACGTCGACTTCGTGACCACCCGGCTGGCCCGGATGCAGCGGATCGCGTACCTGCTCTGTGGCGACGCGCATCGCGCGGACGACCTCGTGCAGCAGACCTTCACCACGCTCTACGTGAACTGGCGCCGGGTCCGGGCGGTCGAGTATCCGGACGCGTACGTACGCACCATGCTGGTGCGTACGTTCCTGAACGAGAAACGGCTGGCCTGGTCGTCACGGGTCGACCTGACCGACTCGGTGCCCGACCGGGTGTCGACCGACGGACCGGCGGTCGAGGACCGGACGGTACTGCGGGCGGCGCTGAGCCGGGTGCCGAAGCGGCAGCGGGCCGTACTCGTGCTGCGGTTCCTCTGCGACCTGCCGGTCGACGAGGTGGCCGAGCTGCTGGGTTGCTCACCGGGCACGGTCAAGAGTCAGACTTCGCACGGGCTCGCGGCACTGCGTCGTCAGCTCGGCGAGGAGACGCTTGCCGCGTGGAGCCCGCGCGGTGTGAAAGGGGGACGGGTAGTTGCGCCAGTCTGACGACGAGACCGCCCGTCTGCTCCTGGAGATCCTGGCCGAGGAGCCGCCCCCGCCGTCTCGGGTGGACGTCACCACCCTGGTCCGGGTCGGCCGGCAGAAGGCGAGGTTCCGCCGGCTGGTCGGCATCGGCGGGGCGGCGGTGGTGACGGTGGGCGCCCTGGCGGTCGTACCGGTGGCGGTGGACGTCGCGACCCGCGAGCGGCCGGCACCCGTACCGGTGCAGGCGATGACCGGCGGCGCGGCCGAGCCGGCCCGAACTGCTCCGACCACGGACGGGTCGACGGATCGTCGTGCCGAGCCGACGAGCTGCCAACCGATCGAGCTGCCGGTCCCGGCGAACACCGTCCGCAGTACGGTCCTGGGCGGCGACCCGAGCGGTCGGTACCTGGTCGGCACCGCCACCGACCAGCGCCGCCGCAGCCAGGTGCTGCGGTGGGACGAGGGTCGGTTGGAGGTACTGGACCTGCCGGTCGTCGACCCGGTGCATCTCGTGGTCAACTCGCGCGGTGACGTGGCCGGGGACGCTCGTTCGATGAAGGGGCCGGCGGAGCAGGTGGTCCCGTGGCTCTACCGCGACGGCAAGTTCTTCCTGTTGCCCCATTCCGGCGCGACCACGGTGTCGGTCGCCGGGATCAACGAGCGGGGGGACGTGCTGGGCCTGCTGCGTACGTTCGGGATGTTCGCCGTACCCCGGGTGCCGGAGTCGAAGTCCGAGCCCCGGGGAAATCCGCTCCCCCCGGCCCTGCCGGACCCGTTGACCACGCGAAACTCGTCCGACGTCCCGGGGAAGCGGCCGCCCATGCTCCAACCGGTGATCTGGTCGGGGGAGTGGGAGGGCACGGCGCGGCTGTTGGACGTGCCGGACAAGCTGACCGTCCTCGCGGTGCAGGGAATCGACGACGACGGCACGGTCGTCGGGACGGGCGAGCCGGTCGAGCCCTCGCGCGGCGACAGGTCCGAGGGCCCCCCGTCCCGGGGAATGGTCTGGGCGCCGGACGGCACCGTCCGGGAGTTGTCCGCTCCGGCGGGTGCCGGGCCGGGCACGATCGCCCGGTCGATCCGGGGCGGCTGGGTGGTCGGCTCCTACCAGAGCGCCACCGAGCCGGCGGTGGGTGCGCGGTGGAACCTGCGTACCGGCGAGGTGCGACCGGCGGCGTTGAAGTACGTGACCTCGGTCAACCGGGCCGGCTGGGTCGCCGGCTACGTCCTGGACGGAACCAGCGGCCAGGCGCCGACGGTGGTGTTCGGCGAGCGGATGCTGACGCTGCCGATGCCGGCCGGCTACGGCCGGAGCCAGGGCGATCCGATCACCGTCACGATCAGCGACGACGGCCGTCAGATCGGCGCCGCGCTGTGGAGAAAGGAACCTGCGGCGTTCCGCTGGACCTGCGGCTGAGTCTCGCCCCGCCCGAGCACCGGTACGAGCGTTGTTCGCGGACCGTGGTGACGAGCGTTGCGGTAACGAGCGTTGCTCCCGCGGCGGCGCGATCGTTGCCAAGGAGTCTTTGCAACGCTACCTTTGCAAACATGTCTGAGGATCGGGTACGGCTGGATCCGCGCTCGCTGCGCGGCATCGCACATCCACTCCGGGTGCGGATGCTGGGTCTGCTGCGCGAGCACGGGCCGGCCACCGCGACCGGGCTCGCCGAGCGGCTCGGGCAGTCGACCGGGGCAACCAGCTACCACCTGCGCCAACTCGCCGCGTACGGCTTCGTGGTCGAGGACCCGGAGCGTGGGGTGGGCCGGGAACGGTGGTGGCGGGCGGCCCACCGGACCACCACCCTGGACGACGAGACAATCGCGAGTTCTCCCGGCGACGCGGAGGCGTACCTCCGTGCCGTGGCGGCGAGCTATGCCGACCAGGTCGAGCGGTGGCTCGGCGAGGCCGTGACGACCGACCCCGATTGGCGTGCGGTGGCGACACTGAGCGACTGGCGGCTCCGGCTCACCGCCGCCGAGGCCGCCGAACTGCACGCGGAGGTCTTCGCGCTGGCCGCTCGATACCGTCGGGACGACCCGGACGTCCCGGCACCGGCCGACGCCGAACCGGTGGTGCTCCAGGCACAGATCCTGCCGTTCCTCCGCTCCTCCGAGCGTGGCACTGCGTCCGAGCGTGGCACTGCGTCCGAGCGTGGCACTGCGTCCGGGCAGGAGGTTCCGCCCGGGGAGGGCGCCTCGTTCGGGGGCGGGAAATGACGAGTCGCCGGCCACTCGTCGGGCTGCTCACCGCCGAGGCGATCTCCCTGGTCGGCAGCCGGATGAGCATGGTCGCCCTGCCCTGGTTCACCCTCGTGACCACCGGGAGCGCGGCGAAGACGGGCGTGGTCGCGTTTGCCGAGATGCTGCCGTACGTGCTCGCCTGTGGACTGGGCGGCCCGCTGCTCGACCGGATCGGCGCGCGGCGTACCAGCATCGTCGCCGACCTGGGCAGTGCGCTGGCCCTCGTCGCCGTACCGCTGCTCTACCGCGCCGACCTGCTCGGCTTCGGTGCGCTCGTCGGGCTGGTCGCCGTCGCCGGCCTGCTGCGCGGCTTCGGTGACTCGGCCAAGATGGTCATCTTCCCGGAAACCGTGGCCGTCGCCGGGGTGGAGATGACCCGCGCGACCAGTCTGCACGACGGGCTCGGCCGGCTGGCGACGCTGCTCGGCGCTCCCCTGGCCGGTCTGCTGATCGCCGCGTTGGACGCGCAGACGGTGTTGCTGATCGACGCGGGCACCTTCGCCGCCGGTGCGTTGATCGTGGCGCTGACCGTGCCGCGTACCCGGTCGGCGCCCGTGGCCGACCCCGAGCGTGAACGCGAGCCGGCCGAACGCGAGCAGTCCGAACGGGAGCCGGCCGAGCGGGAGTCGTACGTTCAGGCGATCCGGGCCGGGCTGCGGTTCCTCTGGCAGAACCGGTTGATGCGCGGCATCCTGCTCCTGGTCTTCGTGACGAACCTGGCCGACGCGGCGTACGGCACCGTGCTCGCGCCGGTCTGGGCCCGGGACGTGGTCGGTTCACCGGTCGCCCTCGGTTTCCTCTCCGCCACGTTCGCGATCGGGGCGGTGTCGGGCAATGTGGTCTTCACCGTGCTCGCGCCGAGGATGCCCCGGTTCTGGGTCTTCGCGGTCGGCTTCCTGATCGCCGGGGCGCCACGCTTTGTCGTGCTGGCCGCGACCGATCGGCTCTGGGCCATCTACCTCGTCTCGTTCGTGGCGGGGGTGTCGGTCGCCGCGGTGAACCCGATTCTCGGCGCGCTCTCCTACGAGCGGACTCCGGAGCGACTGCGGGCGCGGGTGCTCGGCCTCTCACGCGCCGTCTCGTACGCCGGGATTCCGCTCGGGGGTCTGCTCGGCGGTGCGGCGGTGCACGGGCTGGCGCTGCCGGCGGCCTGTCTGCTGTTCGGGCTCGCGTACCTGGTGGTGACGCTGATGCCGTTTGTCAGTCAGGTCTGGCGCACGATGGACCACGATCGTCCGGCCGCGCGGTCCTCACCGGTGCCCGAACGCCCGCCCAGCCAGATCCCGTCCAAAGCCTGACCCAGCGATCTCACCCCCGGCTGGTTGATCAGCGCGTCGTGGGTGGAGGGCATCCCGGATATGGGATAGATTCCCGGTTGTGAGAGAGGTTGGAGAGGCGGACGGGATCCTCGGGGCGGTGGACCGGCGTCTTGCCGCGCGGCTCGCCGGGTTGCGCGCCGAGCACGGGTGGTCGTTGGAGGAGTTGGCCCGGCGGTCCGGGGTGAGCCGTTCGACGCTCTCCCGGGTCGAGCGTGGGGAGATCAGCCCGACCGCGTCGCTGCTGGGCAAGCTCTGCACGGTCTACCAACGCACCATGTCGCGGCTGCTCAGCGAGGTCGAGTCGGAGCCGACCCGGCTGGTACGTGTCGCCGACCAGACGGTATGGACCGACGCCTCCACCGGCTTCCGCCGCCGTTCGGTGTCACCGCCGCACGCCGGTCTGCGTGCCGAGGTGATCGAGGGGATGCTCCCGGCCGGGGCCACGATCGCGTACGACGAGCCCTCGGTGCCCGGTCTGGAACAGCATCTCTGGCTGCTCGAGGGTAGGTTGCGGCTCACCGTGCACGGCGCCACGCACGACCTCGAACCCGGCGACAGCCTGCGGTTCCGCCTCTGGGGTCCGTCCCGGTTCGACTGTCCCGGCCCGACCCCGGCGCGCTACGCGCTGACCCTGGTCCTGCCGTGACCGCGCCGACGGAGAAATCGCGATCCGGGAACGCGCGGGCAATGGTCGAGCGGGTCGGGGCGGACAGGCTCGGTCCGGTCCTCGTCGACCAACTCGCCGAAATCCTGCACGCCTGCGTCGAGGCGGGCGCGAGCGTGGGGTTCGTGCCGCCGTTCACCGTCGCCGACGCCCGGCGTTACTGGCACGGCGTACGCGAATCGCTGACGCCCGGCGGCCGGGTGCTGCTGGTCGCGCGTCGGGACGGGCGGCCGGTCGGAACCGCGCAGGTCGGGCTCGCGGTGCCGGCCAACGGCCGGCACCGCGCCGACGTCGGCAAGGTGCTGGTACATCCGGCGGCGCGGCGGTCCGGGCTCGGGCGGTCGCTGATGGCCGGGGTGGAAGAGGTGGCCCGGGAGTACGGGCGCAGCCTGCTCGTACTCGACACGGTGCGGGACTCCGCCGGTGAACGGCTCTACCGGGCGATCGGTTACCGGACGGCGGGAATCATCCCCGGATACGCGCTCTCGACCCTGGGCCTGCTGGAGGACACCACGGTGATGTTCAAGAGACTGCCGCCGCTCAGCGGCTGAGCTGGATGAAGACAAAGAGCAGCACCAGGGTCGCCGCCGCCACGCCGAAGAGCACCAGGAGATCTCGGCGGGTGTGGTCGGCCGCGCTCGTGGGCGCCGGGGTCGCGGGCAGGTCGCTGGTGACGGCGGCCAGGTCGGTCAGCGTACGGGCGGAGTAGGCGAGCGCGGCCCGTTCGGAGAACTCGTCCAGGCTCAGCCGTCCGGCCGTGGTGTGCCGTTGCAGATCCTCGATCACCCGTTCCCGGTCGTCGTCGGATGCCCGTGTCTGCACGTCCACGTCGGACAGCGTACGCATCGGCGACGGGAGACGGGTACGTCCGGATCGCCGGTGTTCAGGCCGAGGCGTCGAGCGGATCGGCGAGCAGTTGCCCGAACGCCAACTCGGCCGCGCCGATCAGGGCGGCCTCCTCACCCAACTGTGGCGTACGGAGCCGGACGTGGTCACGGATGGCGGGCAGCCCCATCGCGTTGAGCCGGCTGCGTACCCGGGTCGCCGCGGCGAGGTAGATGTCGCGTAGCGGCCCGCCGAAGATGACCACGTCGGGATTGAAGATGTTCACCAGGTTGGCGACTCCGAAACCGAGCCAGTCGCCGACCTGACGTACCGCCGACTGCGCGCTGACGTCCCCGTACGCCGCCGCCTCGACGACCGCGCGGGCCGCCCCCTGCCCGGTGGCGGCCGGGCGGCCGGCGGCCTGGAGCAGCGCCTGCTCGCCGATTTCGGTCTCCCAGCAGCCACGTGAACCGCACCCGCAGGGTCGCCCACCGGGGCGCACCACCATGTGGCCGACCTCGCCGCCGTAGCCGCCGTGTCCGGTCAACCGCCGTCCGCCGACGATGATGCCGGCGTCCACCCCGACGTCGTGGTGCAGGTAGACGACGTTGTCGAGGCCGGCGGCGGCGCCCCGGGTGTGTTCGGCCAACGCGCTCGCGTCGGCCGCGCGGTTGACCAGGATCGGCCGGTTCGAGTCCAGATCGGAGGCGAGTGCGGCGCCGAGCGACCCGTCGACCCAGCCGCTCGGCGGTTGGACGTGCACCGCGCCCCGGGAGCCCCGCATCATGCCGCAGACGGCCACGCCGGCACCGACGTAGACGGAGCCCTTCGGCACCACCTGCTGCATCTCCTTGACGAACCCCGCCAGCACCGGCACCGCCTCCTCGGCCGCCAGGCCCGGCTCCCGGGTCACCTCCCGGCGGTCGAGCACCACACCGCCGAGGCCGACCCGAGCCGCGCGCAGCGCGTCCACCTCGATGCTGCAGGCGTACGCGTAGACCCGGGCGGACTCGGGCCGGACGACCAGCGAGGGTCGTCCGGCCCGGCCGGTCTCCCGGGGAGCACGCTCGCTGACCAGCCCGGCGGCGGTCAGTTCGGCGGTCAGCGCGCCGATCGTGCTCCGGTTGAGCCCGAGTGAGGTGGTGAGTTCGGCCCGCGAGGTGGCGCCGTGCACGTGCACGTAGCGGAGCAGTGCGCCGAGGTTCTGGCGGCGTACTTCCTCCTGGCTCGGCCCGGCCCGCATCGGTCGCTCACATCACTTTCGCAGGGTGCCGTCATCCATGCCCGGTCGCGGCGGACCGTCTCCTGGAGAGTGCGTCCACAACGGCCGCACCGAGGAGCACCAGGCCGGTGAGCATGTACTTGATACCGGAGTTGAAGCCCAACAGGTTCATACCATTGTCGATCACCGCGACCACGGCGCCACCGATCACCGCGTCGAGGATCCGGCCCTTGCCGCCGAAGAGGCTGGTGCCGCCGATCACCGCCGCGCCCACCGCGTAGAGCAGCACGTTACTGCCACCGGTGTTCGGGTCGACCGACTGGCCTCGGCTGGCCGCGACGACACCGCCGACCGCGGCCATCAGCGAGCAGATGACGAAAACCGAGATCTTGATCCGGTCCACGTTGATCCCGGCCCGGCGGGCGGCCTCGGCGTTGCCGCCCACCGCGAAGATGTGCCGGCCGTAGACCGTGCGCTGGAGCACGAAGGTCAGCACGACCAGCAGGACGACGATCAGCGGTACGACGATCGGCATGCCCTTGGTCGACGAGATCAGGGTGTTGATGCTGCGTTCCAGGTTGAGGATGTAGGTCGTCACCGTGACCAGGACGGCGACCGCGGCGATCCGGCCGAGCACCACCAGGAACGGGTCGGCGACCAGGCCGCGTGCCATCCGGCCGCGGTAGCGGACGAGCTGCACCGCCGCGTAGCCACCGACCGCGATCGCGGCCAGCAGCCAGCCGAGTGCCGGCGGGACGTTGCTGTTCTCGATCGCGACGATCACCTTGTCCTGCACCGAGACGTTCGTGCCGCCCTTGATCAGCAGCAGCACCACACCCTGGAAGGCGAGGAACGCGGCGAGGGTCACCACGAACGACGGGATGCCCATCTTCGCCACCAACACGCCGAGCACCAGACCGATCACCGCCCCGGCGGCCAGCGCGGCGGCCAGCGCGCCGTACCAGGGCCAGCCGTGCAGGGTGAGCAGCACCGCGAGCACCGAGGCGCAGACCCCGCTGGCGTAGCCGGCGGAGAGGTCGATCTCGCCGAGCAGCAGCACGAAGACCAGGCCCATCGCGATCAGCGTGACGGCCGCGCCCTGGATGAAGAGGTTGGCGAAGTTGATCGCGGAGAAGAACTCCGGTCGGGCGATGGTGAAGGTGATGCAGAGCGCCACCAGCCCGAACACGGCCGGTAGGGCGCCCATGTCGCCGCCGCGCAGCCGGCCGAAGTAGTTCTGTAGATGCTCGGCGACCGTGCGGGTCGGCACCGGTGTCGGCGCTTCGCGCGGCGCCACGGTGGGGGTGGAGGTGCTCATTGCTCGGCTCCAGGGGTGATGGGGTCCGGGTGCCCGCCGTTGTGGTTGTCACCGTTCTCGGTCGGGAGGCCGAGGTCGCCGCTGCGCCCGGCGGTGATCAGCTCGACGATCTGCGAGTGGGTGATGTCGCTGGTCTTGACCTGGGCCACCGACCGTCCGAGGTAGAGCGCGGCGATGCGGTCCGACACCGCGAAGACGTCGTTCATGTTGTGCGAGATGAGGACGACCGAGAGCCCGTTGTCGGCCAGCCGCCGGACGAGTTCCAGCACCTGGGCGGTCTGCGCGACGCCGAGCGCGGCGGTCGGCTCGTCGAGGATGACCAGTTTGCTGTTCCAGAGCACGGCCTTGGCGATGGCGACGGTCTGCCGCTGCCCGCCGGAGAGACTCGCGACCAGTTGCCGCAGCGACTTGACGGTCCGGACCGAGAGCCCGGCCAGGGTCTCGGCGGCCATCCGCTCCATGGTGCTCTCGTCCAGGACCAGACCGCTGGTCTTCTCCCGGCCGAGGAACATGTTCTGCACGATGTCGAGGTTGTCGCAGAGCGCGAGGTCCTGGTAGACGACCTCGATGCCGAGCGCCGCCGCGTCCCGGGGATTGCTCACGCTGACCGGACGGCCGTCGAAGATGAAGTCGCCGCCGTCGATGGGGTAGATGCCGCTGATGCACTTGACCAGCGTTGACTTGCCGGCGCCGTTGTCGCCGACCAGTGCGGTCACCTCACCGGGGTAGGCGGAGAAGGCGACGTCGCGCAGGACCTGCACGGGACCGAAGCTCTTGTCGATCCCGCGAAGTTCCAGCAGTGGTGTCGCGGACACGTTTTTCTCCTTTGCGCAGGTGTCCGATCGCGGGGGTGGTCCGGTCGCGGGGTGTCCGTTCGCGGGGCTCCGGTCGCGAAGGTCCGATCATGGGGCACAGAGCGGTCGAGTCAACCGGCGTGCCCGTCCGCCGACGAAGGCCCTTCGTCGGCGGACGGGCACGTTGACTCCGATCGGGGTCGGGCCAGGGTCAGCTCACGCCGGCCGCGGTGCAGAGCGCGGCGTACGCGCCGGTGCAGAGTTCTTCCTTGGTCACGAAGCCGTCGGCGACGACGTCCTTGACGTTGGTCTTGTCGATGGCCTTCGGGGTGAGCAGGACCGACGGTACGTCACGGCCGGACTCCGGGTCCTTGACCGTCTGGCCGGTGTCCTTGCGCTGCCCGTTGGCGAGCGCGATGGCCAGTTCGGCGGCGGCCTGGGCCTCCTGCTTGATCGCCTTGTAGACGGTCATGCACTGGTCACCGGCGAGGATGTTCTGCAGGCCCTGTACGGTCGCGTCCTGCCCGGTCACCGGGATCTTGCCGTTGAGGCTGTTCCGCTTCAGCACCGAGATGACCGCGTTGCCCAGGCCGTCGTTCGCGGCGAGTACGCCGTCGATCTTGCCGCCGGTCGAGGTCAGGTTCTGCTCGAAGATGGTGCCCGCCTGCGCGTTGTCCCAGCCCGGGACGGAGGTGTCCGGGCCCTTGGTGTACTCCTTGGAGTCGAACTTGGGCTGGAGCACCGAGTCGTAGCCGCTCTTGAACAGGGTGGCGTTGTTGTCGGTCGGGGAGCCGTTCAGCTCGGCCACGACCGGGTTCTTGACGCCCTTCTCGGTCAGGCACTTGACCAGGCCCTCGCCCTGCAACTTGCCGACCGCGACGTTGTCGAAGCTGACGTAGTACTCCGCGTCGCCGCCGAGGGTGAGCCGGTCGTAGTCGATGGTGGCGACGCCCTGCGACTTCGCCTTGCTCAGTACGGCCTTACCGGTACCGGAGTCCAGGTTCACGATCATCAGGGCGGTGGCGCCGCCGGTGATCATCTGGTCCGCGATCGTCTGGAACTGGGACTTGTCACCCTGGGCGTTCTGGATGACGTAGTCGACGCCGGCCGTTTTGAAGGCCTCTTCGAGGTACTTCCGGTCCGCGGTCTCCCAGCGGTCGGAGGAGGCGCTGTCGGGCAGGATGACGCCGATCTTGGGCTTCTTGTCTCCGCCGCTGCCGGCATCGCCGGAGTTGTCGCCACAGGCCGTCAGGGAGCCGGTGGCCAGCAGGCCCACGGCGGCGATGGCGAGGATCCCTTTGCGCATTGCACGGGTCCTTTCGGGGGTGGGGTGTTCGGTCCGCTGACTTCGTTGCGTGGGAACGGCGATCGATGGGTGCGGTTCCGCCACCACTGCAGAGGTTCAGACGTGGTCGTTGCACTTTTGTTGTGTCCGGCAACGTATTGCGCGCCGGGGGCGAGGCACAAGACCGCCGAGGCCACCAAATTTGTTGCCCGCTATAACAATTCCGCAACGCGGGGGACACCTGCCCGTCATGGCCCCGCGTCAATGGCCGGAACGCACCTTTTCGCCGCCTGGTTCACGCCGCCCCGGGTCAAATGCCCGGTACGTGCCGCCGAACCTCCGGTACGTGGCTCACACCGCACACCGGGTCACCATCAAATCTGTGTGGGCGGCGGCACGCAACGCAAGGGGTGTCCCACGACGGGTCTCTCCCGCTCCTGTCGATCACCCGCCGGGTGCCCGGGACGCCCCCGTCCGCATCCCGGTGCGCGCGTTGTACGCCGCCGGGTGTCCGCGTGTTGTTCGCCGCCGCGTGCCGGCGCGGCACAATCCACAGTGGAGGGTGTGCCCCCGGTGACCGGATCAGGCGGCGGCGATGGGAGCGGTGACCGCGGCGGTCAGCCGGATCAGGTCCGCCGGCGCGAGTTGGAGTTGCAGACCCCGGCGACCGGCGGAGACGTACACGGTGGCAAAGGCTTCGGCCGACGAGTCCAGCACGGTCGGCAGTCGCTTGCGTTGCCCCAGGGGACTGATGCCGCCACGTACGTATCCGGTGGTCCGCTCGGCGAGGGTCCGGTCGGCCATGGCGGCGCGCTTGCCGCCCACCGCCGCCGCCAGGGCCTTCAGGTCCAGCTCACCGGTCACCGGTACGACGGCCACGGTCAGCACCCCGTCCACCTCGGTGACCAGTGACTTGAACACCCGCCCCGGCTCGACGCCGAGGGCCGCCGCCACCTCCGCGCCGTAGCGCGGCGAGTCCACCGGTACGTCGTACGGGTGGGTGCTGTGCGCGACCTTCTGTTTGACCAGTAGTGCCGTTGCCGGCGTCCCCTGACCTGCCACGGCCGCGAACCCTACCCGCTGGGCGGCACCGGACGGCAGACCAGCACCGTGGGCGCGTCGGCCACCCGGGTCAGCACCAGGCTGGCCGGTTCACCGCCGGAGAGCCGCAGGTCCCGGCGGAGCCGTTCCGGGTCCAGTGCCGAGCCCCGCTTCAGCACCTCCACCCGGCCCACCCCGCGCTCGCGCAACAGGGCACGGAGCCGCTTGAGCGAGAACGGCATGACGTCGGTGACCTCCAGGCAGCGGGCGAGACGGGTCGGCACCGCCTGGTCGGCGTAGACGTACGCGATGTTCGGGTCGGCGAGCGTGCCGCCGACCGTCGCGGCGAACTCGGCGACCAGGTGTGCGCGCACCACGGCGCTGTCCGGGTCGTAGACGTACCGGCGTAGTGGGCCGACCGGCGCCTCGGCCGTACCGCTGCCGGTCAGCTCGTCGACCCGACCGCCACCGTCCGCCGCGACGCCACCGGTGATGCCGCTGCCGTCCCGGCTGTCGCCGCCGTCATGGGTGCCGCCGCCGTCCCGGCTGTCGCCCGATGGTTGGGAAGGGACCCTTCCTCTACCAGAAGCGATAACAGGGGGCCCTTCCTTGCGCCGGTGGTGGTGCAGGGTGGCGCGGCGGGGGACCCGGGCCAGCGGGCCGCACCAGAGGGTGGCCTCGACCAGTTCGCGGTCCACGCTGACCCATTCCGCCTCGGCGCCCGGCGGGATCAGCCCGTGGTCCAGTCCGGGCGCGACCTTCACCACGGTGTGCGCCACCCGTTCGGTCAGGCCGACCACGAAGTCCCACGGTGGGGCGTACCCGGCCGGGTCGAAGATTCGCCGTCCGTCGGCCGTCCGCCGGGCCGGATCGCAGAAGACCGCGTCGACCCCGGTCAGGTCGAACCGGAGGGCGTCGGCGCAGACCACGGTGAGGCAGCCCGCCAGCCCGGCGGCCTCGGCGTTCGCCCTGGCCAGCGCGGCGGTGGCGGCGTCGGCCTCGACCCCGTACACCCGGATGCCGGCCCGGGCGGCGGCGAGCGCGTCGGCGCCGAGTCCGCAACCGAGGTCGGCCAGGGTGCGTACCCCGGCGGCCCGTAGCCGGCGGGCCCGCCGCTCGGCGACCACGGCCCGGGTCGCCTGTTCCAGCCCGGACCGGGTGAAGAACATGTCGGCGGCGGCCGGTCCGAACTTGTCGACCGCGCGGCGGCGCAGCTCCGCCTGGGTCAGGGCCGAGGCCGCGAGCGGCCCGGGAACGCCCGCCGAACGCAGCGCGGCCGCCGCCGACAGCGGGTCGCCGCCGGCCAGTTCGGCCGCGGCGGCGAGTGCGGTCATCCCGACCGGGGTACGCAGCGCGGCGAGCTGGTCGAGATCCATCCGGTCATTCTGGGCCAGACGAGCCTCGATGTGAGGCACCGCACGTTGCCCGCGTGCCGGGCGCCTCCGGGTGTGCCGTGCACCCCGGGTGCCGGTGCGCCGGGCGCCTCCGGGGTGTGGCGCGGGCCTTTCGCCGATGGCCTGGTAAGGGGTTTCGCCGGACACGCCGGCCGCCATGTTGGCACTCTCCTTGACGGAGTGCTAGCCACCGGCATAATCTGCCGTTAGCACTCTCGGACCGAGGGTGCCAGCTCCCGGGCTACCCGCCCGGTGGCTGAAACGCCAGGCGGACCGGCACCCGCGACGACGGAACCGCCCGGTGGCATGTGGCAGATTGACGCTGGCCAGCTCGTTGGTCAGCACAGAAACCAGTACCCCAGGAGGGTATGCCCGTGACTACCGCGACCAAGGTTGCGATCAAGCCGCTCGAGGACCGGATCCTGGTCCAGGCGAACGAGGCTGAGACGACCACGGCGTCGGGCATCGTGATCCCCGACACCGCCAAGGAAAAGCCGCAGGAGGGCACCGTCCTCTCCGTCGGCCCGGGCCGCATCGACGACAAGGGCAACCGGATCCCGGTTGACGTCAAGGTCGGCGACACGGTCCTCTACTCGAAGTACGGCGGCACCGAGGTCAAGTACGCCGGCGAGGAGTACCTGGTGCTCTCCGCCCGCGACGTCCTCGCGGTCATCGAGAAGTAGTGATCTGACCGATCCAGTTGATCACTGCCCCGGACCGGCATGCCGGGCCGGGGCAGTGCTTGTGAAGGGACCCGAGTAAAAGATGGCGAAGATTCTGAGCTTCTCGGATGACGCCCGGCACCTGCTGGAGCACGGTGTCAACACGCTCGCAGACACGGTCAAGGTCACCCTCGGCCCGCGCGGGCGCAACGTCGTTCTGGACAAGAAGTTCGGTGCACCGACGATCACCAACGATGGCGTGACCATCGCCAAGGAGATCGAGCTTTCCAACCCGTACGAGAACCTCGGCGCGCAGTTGGTCAAGGAGGTGGCGACGAAGACCAACGACGTCGCCGGCGACGGGACCACCACCGCGACCGTGCTCGCCCAGGCGCTGGTCCGCGAGGGCCTGCGCAACGTGACCGCCGGGGCCAACCCGACCGGTCTCAAGCGGGGCATCGACGCGGCCGCCGCGAAGGTGTCCGAGGCGCTGCTGAAGAAGGCCGTCGAGGTCGGCAGCCGCGAGTCGATCGCCCACGTGGCGACCATCTCGGCGCAGGACGCGACGATCGGCGACCTGATCGCCGAGGCGATGGAGCGGGTCGGCCGCGACGGTGTCATCACCGTCGAGGAGGGCTCCACCCTCGCCACCGAACTGGAGGTCACCGAGGGCCTCCAGTTCGACAAGGGCTTCATCTCGCCGAACTTCGTGACCGACGCTGAGTCGCAGGAGGCGGTCCTCGACGACCCGTACATCCTGATCACGACCCAGAAGATCTCGGCCATCGAAGAGCTGCTGCCGCTGCTGGAGAAGGTGCTCCAGACCAGCAAGCCGCTGCTGATCGTGGCCGAGGACGTGGAGGGCCAGGCCCTGTCCACGCTCGTGGTCAACTCGATCCGCAAGACGGTCAAGGTCTGCGCGGTCAAGGCCCCCGGCTTCGGGGACCGCCGCAAGGCCCTGCTCCAGGACATGGCGGTCATCACCGGCGCCGAGCTGGTCGCGCCCGAGCTTGGCTACAAGCTCGACGCGGTCGGCCTCGAGGTGCTCGGTAGCGCCCGCCGGGTCGTGGTCGACAAGGACAACACCACGGTGATCGACGGCAAGGGCCGCGACACCGAGGTGGCCGACCGGGTCGCCCAGATCCGCAAGGAGATCGAGGCTTCGGACTCCGAGTGGGACCGGGAGAAGCTGGCCGAGCGGCTGGCGAAGCTCTCCGGTGGCATCGCGGTGATCAAGGCCGGCGCGGCGACCGAGGTCGAGATGAAGGAGCGCAAGCACCGCATCGAGGACGCGATCGCCGCCACCAAGGCCGCCGTCGAAGAGGGCACCGTTCCGGGCGGCGGCGCCGCGCTGGTGCAGATCTCCTCGGTTCTCGACGACGACCTGGGCTTCACCGGTGACGAGAAGGTCGGTGTCTCGATCGTCCGCAAGGCGCTGGTCGAGCCGCTCCGCTGGATCGCCCAGAACGCCGGGCACGACGGCTACGTGGTCGTGCAGAAGGTCGCCGGCAGCGACTGGGGCACCGGCCTCAACGCCGCCACCGACCAGTACGTCGACCTGGCCAAGGCCGGCATCATCGACCCGGTGAAGGTGACCCGTAACGCGGTCCTCAACGCCGCGTCGATCGCCGGTCTGCTGCTCACCACGGAGAGCCTGGTCGTCGACAAGCCGGCCAAGGCGGAGGCTCCGGCCGGCGGTGGACACGGCCACGGACACCAGCACGGTCCGGGCTTCTAGTTCACCCCGCACCACCCGTACCACCTGTCGAACCAGGGTAGATCCGCGATCACGGCGTCCAGCCGCGCGGACCTACCCTGGTTTGCGTTCCGCCCGAGATCGTCAACACTGGGCTGGTGCGCAGGGAACAGAACGGGTACGGCGCGCTCGCCGGAGTCGTCGCCGCCGCGGTCGCGATCGGCACCGCCGAACTGGTCGCCACCGCCACCGGAGCCAGTTCCGCCCCGCTGGTCGCGGTCGGCGCGGTTGTGGTCGATCTTGTACCCGAGCCGCTGAAACAGTTCGCCATCGACGTCTTCGACGTACACGACAAACTCGCGCTGCTGGTCGGCACCGGGGTGCTGCTGGCCGGGTTCGCCGCGCTGATCGGCATCCGCGCGCTCCGTGCCCCGCTGGTCGGCCACGCCGGCATCGCCGCCTTCGGGCTGATCGGCGCGGTCGCGGCGCTGACCCGGCCGGGCGCGGGTCCCACCGCCACGCTGCCCTCTCTCCTCGGCGCCGCACTCGCCGTCGGGGTGCTCCACCGGCTGCGCCTGATCCTGGTGCCGAGGCCCTGGCCGGACGCCCCGATGGCGGTACCCGCCGAGCCGGTCCTCCTCGTGCCCGCCCGGTCCGACCAGGCAGAGCGCGGCCCGGCCGACCGGGGCTGGGAGCGCGACGGTGCGAACGGGGAGCGGACCGTCGAGGGCTGGGAGCGGGCTACCCCGGGCGAGGAGCGGGACGGTGAGCCGCGGCGGCGGTTCCTGACCGGGGCCGGCGTGCTGCTCGGTACCGCCGCGGTGGCCGGCTTCGGCGGGCGTTGGCTCGCCACCCGACGTGGGGTGTCGGACGCCCGCGCGGCGCTGACCCTGCCCGCACCGGCCAGCCCGGCCCCGCCGGTGCCGGCCGGGGCCGATCTCGGGCTGACCCAGGTCGCCCCGTTCACCACGCCCAACTCGCGGTTCTACCGGATCGACACCGCGCTGGTGCTGCCCCAGGTCGACCCGGAGACGTGGCAACTGCGAATCCACGGCCGGGTACGGAACCCGATCACGCTGAGCTACGCGGAACTGCTCGACCGGCCGTTGATCGAGCGCGACATCACCCTCGCGTGTGTCTCCAACGAGGTGGGCGGGGACCTGGTCGGCAACGCGCGTTGGCTCGGCGTACCGCTGAAGGACCTGCTCGACCAGGCCGGGCCGCTCGACGACGCCGACCAGGTGGTGGGCCGCTCCGTCGACGGCTGGACCTGCGGCACCCCGACGGCGGTGCTGCGCGACGGCCGCGACGCCATGCTGGCGGTCGGCATGAACGGGGAGCCGCTGCCGATCAGGCACGGCTTCCCGGTCCGGGTCGTGGTGCCCGGCCTGTACGGCTACGTCTCGGCCTGCAAGTGGGTGGTGGAGCTGGAGCTGACCCGGTTCTCCGACTTCGACGCCTACTGGGTGCCGCGTGGCTGGTCGGCGCGGGGCCCGATCAAGACCCAGTCGCGGATCGACACGCCCCGGGCCCGCAACCGGCTGGTCGCCGGGCCGATCATCGTGGGCGGGGTGGCCTGGGCCCAGCACCGTGGCGTCCGGCAGGTCGAGGTGCAGGTCGACGACGAACCATGGCAGCCGGCCACGCTCGCGCCGACGGTCTCGATCGACACCTGGTCGCAGTGGTCCTGGCGCTGGCAGGCTACCCCCGGCGAGCACACCCTCCGGGTACGCGCGACCGACGCCACCGGCGCGACCCAGTCCGGTCAGCCCAGACCGGTGGCTCCGGATGGCGCCACCGGTTGGCACAGCGTGCGGGTGACGGTCGGCTGAGGCCGAGCCGGGTCAACCCGGTGCGACCAGTCCGGCCCCAGTCGGGGGCGAACGGCGGTCAGCTCGCGGCGCGTTGGGACGGCACGGTCGAGTGGAACGGGCGACCGAGCCGGGCCTCCAGCCGGGCGATGTCGACCCGGGTCCGGCGCCGGTCGGCGAGGTCCTCCCAGCCGACCGCGAGCAGTCGCAGCCGCTCCGACTCGCTGAAACCACCCCAGACGCCGTACGGCTCGCGTACGGTCAGCGCGTGCGCGGCGCACTCGGGTCGTACCGGGCAGGTCCCGCAGACCTTCTTGGCCCCGGCCTCCCGGCGGTTCCGGGACGCCCCACGCTCACCGTCGGGATGGAAGAACTGCGCGGTGTCGCGCCCCCGGCAGGCACCGAACCGTTGCCACTCCCACAGATCGACGATGGGTCCGGGCAGTCTGCGTACGTTCGACATCTGCAACCCTCCTCCCGCGGCACCACGGCGGACATCGGACACCAAGGCCGGCGTCCCGGGCGGCGGGCCGCGTGGACACGCCCGGTTCCGGCCTCGGTTCGGCGATACCCAGCCCGCCCGCGAATCACACGTGTTCGGGGTCGGCAACCTGATCATTTCTGTCCCCGATCGGACCGGACGGTGCCGGTGGTCCGACCCCGACGGACCGCCCAGCGGACGCCACCAGGGGTGCAAGCCCGTGTAACCGGCCCGAAGGGGCAAAAACTTTCCTTTCCATCAGCCGGAAACTCGTCGTGATCAGGGGCGGTCGTGGTCTGCTCGTAGAGGGAAAGGAGACCACCGTGCGTACTGTCCTCGTCTGTGTCCGGACACCGCTCGCGGCGCAGAGCGTCGCGTCCGCCGCGGCCCGGCTCGGGCTGGGGGCCGTGGTGCGTACGGCGATCTCCGACCCGGAGGTGATGTTGCGACTCTCCGAGCGCCCGGCGGACGTGCTGCTGGTCGACACCGCGCTCACCCGACCGGACAGCGTCGGTTTCACCCGGCGGGTGCTGGCCCGTGCGCCGGGCGCGGCGATCCTGCTCCTCGGCGCCGAGGAGCCCGGGGTGGCGGCGGCGGTGATCGCGGCCGGTGGCCGGGGGCTGCTGCCCGGCACCGACCAGGACCTGGTGAGCGTGGTGGCGAAGGCGATGCTGCTGCTGAGCACCCCGGGCCGGGGTGGCCGGGGCACCGGACTGGCTGGCAGCGGCGGCGCGACCGCCGCGCCGTTGCCGGCGGAGGTGGCCGGTGGCAGTGGTCGGGCCACGGCCGGCTCCCGACTGCCGACCCGTCCCGGCGCGGTGCCGACCGGCACCGCCCCGATCACAACCGGGCCCGGCGCGGGCGAACCCGGTGACCCGGCCGACGATTCCGCTCCCGGCGGACAGCCGGCCGGGCCGACGGTGGTCCCGGTCCAACGGGGCGAGGACGCCCCCGGTACGCCCGGCGACCAGCGGGTGGGCGACGAGGACGAGCCGACGGCCGGGGAGGGTCAGGATCCCCGGAGCAACGTGCCACCGGAGAACCGTTTTGCCGGACCGCGTCGTGGTGACCCGGCCAGCGGCTACGGCCGACCGGCCGCCGCCGGTGCGGGCGCCCCCGGCGGTCCGTCGCGTCGGGCCGGGCTCACCGAGCGGGAACTACAGGTGCTGCTCGGCATGGCGGACGGCAAGAGCAACGCGGAGATCGGTCGCGAACTCTTCGTCTCCGAGGACACCGTCAAGACCCACGCCCGCCGGCTGTTCCGCAAGCTCGGCGCCCGGGACCGGGCGCACGCGGTCGCGGCCGGATTCCGCGCCGGCCTGGTGGCGTAGTCCCATTTGTTCTCCTGGCCGAACCCGGGGAGGTTCTCCTGGCCGGAGCCGGTCAGGCCGTCTGGCCCGGCTCGTCGTCGTCGGTCCCCTCGGCCAGGGTGTCATGCACCCCGTCGGCGTAACCACGGGCGTATTCCCAGGTCACGTAGTGATCGGGGTCGGGATCGAAGGCCGGCTCGTGCACCCGTGGCCGCCCCGAGCTGAGCAGGTGCCGGAGGTTGCCCCGGAGCAGGTCCCAGTCGAAGTAGTGCGGCTCGTGGCAGTCCTCACACTCGATCACCAGCCCACGGACGCCGGTCGGCCCCAGCAGCGCCTGGTAGATCTCCAGGTCGGCGAGGTCTTCCAGGACATCCTGGCGCTCGACCTCGGAGAGCGGATCAAGCTGGGCGTCCTCCGCAGGGTCGTCCAGTCCCGCCGACGGGTCGGCGGGGTCACCGTTGAACGGGTCGATCGGCTCGTCGTGCACCCCCCCACCGTAGTCGTAACCGCACCTGTCGCGCCCACCCTCGTCACCCGGCCCGTCGCGCCCGCTGCCGGGCCGGTCCGTGACGTCCGGTGCCGGGCCGGTCCGTGACGCCCGGCACCGGGGGCTGCCCCGCCGCCGACGGCGGACGCGGCGCGGGTCACCCGGGCGTACCGCCCGCTCCTGCCGGGCCACCGCAGCTCACTGGGTACGATGAACCATCGCGCCGCGACGTACGGGCACGCCCGACGTGTGCGCCCACGGCACCCGGCCAAGCCCGATCAAGCCCGACCCACCAGCTCAGGGGAGAACTCGTGGACCACTCACCCGCCACCGATCTTCCGACGGGCGGCGACGCCGACCAGTTCGGCGGGCTCGTGCCCGAGCTGCCCTCCGGCTCCGCCCGCGCGGTCCCGCTCGGCCTCACCTTCGATGACGTGCTGCTACAGCCGGCCGAGTCGGACATCGTGCCCAGCAAGGTCAACACGCTCACCCGGATGACCCGCAACGTCTCCATCGCCATCCCGCTGCTGTCCAGCCCGATGGACACGGTGACCGAGGCCCGGATGGCGATCGCGATGGCCCGTCAGGGTGGCATCGGCGTACTGCACCGCAACCTGTCGATCGAGGACCAGGCGCTCCAGGTCGACCTGGTCAAGCGCTCCGAGGCGGGCATGGTGACCAACCCGGTCACCTGTAGCCCGGACGACACCCTGCGGGACGTGGACGCGCTCTGCGGGCGTTACCGGATCTCCGGGGTGCCGGTGACCGACGCCGAGGGTGCCCTGGTCGGCATCGTCACCAACCGGGACATGCGCTTCGTGACCGACGGCGACACCCCGGTCCGCGACATCATGACCCGGATGCCGCTGGTCACCGCGACCGTCGGGGTGACCAAGGACGAGGCCCTGGAGCTGCTCCGCCAGCACAAGGTCGAGAAGCTGCCGATCGTCGACAACAACGGCCGGCTGCGCGGGCTGATCACGGTCAAGGACTTCGCCAAGAGCGAGCAGTTCCCGAACGCCACCAAGGACGACGCCGGACGGCTCCGGGTCGCGGCGGCGGTCGGGGTCGGCGAGGACTCGTACAAGCGGGCCCGGACCCTGGTCGACGCGGGTGTGGACGTGCTGATCGTGGACACCGCCCACGGCCACCAGCGGGCCGTGCTGGAGATGGTCACCCGGCTGAAGAAGGACACCGCGGTCGACGTGATCGGCGGCAACGTGGCCACCTTCTCCGGGGCGAAGGCCCTGGTCGAGGCGGGCGCCGACGCGGTCAAGGTCGGTGTCGGGCCGGGCGCCATCTGCACCACCCGGGTGGTCGCCGGGGTCGGCGTGCCGCAGATCACCGCGATCATGGAGGCGGTCCGCGCCGCCCGCCCGGCCGGCGTGCCGGTCATCGCCGACGGCGGCATCCAGTACTCGGGCGACATCGCCAAGGCGATGGTCGCCGGCGCCGACACGGTGATGCTCGGCAGCCTGCTCGCCGGTTGCGAGGAGAGCCCCGGCGACCTGCTCATCATCAACGGCAAGCAGTACAAGGCGTACCGGGGGATGGGGTCGCTGGGCGCGATGCAGTCGCGCGGCCAGGCCCGGTCGTACTCCAAGGACCGCTACTTCCAGCAGGACGTGACCAGCGAGGAGAAGCTGGTGCCGGAGGGTGTCGAGGGGCAGGTGCCGTACCGTGGCCCGCTGGTCTCGGTCGCCCACCAGCTCATCGGTGGCCTCCGGCTGGCGATGGGGTACGTCGGCGCGGAGAGCATCCCGGAGCTGCACCGCCGGGGCCAGCTCATCCGGATCACCGCGGCCGGGCTCAAGGAGAGCCACCCGCACGACATCCAGATGACCGTCGAGGCCCCGAACTACCACACCCGCTGACCCGCGTCACCGACTCGCCGCCAACCTTCTCACCAGCAGGAGCACCCCATGCGTGACGTGGTCGAAATCGGGCTGGGTAAAACCGCGCAACGCGGTTACCACCTGGACGACATCGCGATCGTGCCGAGCCGTCGTACCCGGGACGTGGACGACGTCTCCACGGCCTGGCAGCTCGACGCCTACCCGTTCCGGATTCCCTGCGTGGGGCATCCGTCCGACGCGACCATGAGCCCGAGCTCGGCGGCGGCCCTCGGCCGGCTCGGCGGTCTGGGCGTGCTTAACGTCGAGGGGCTCTGGACCCGGTACGAGGACCCGACCAAGATCCTGGAGGAGCTGAGCGGGCTCGGTGAGGACGCGAACGCGACCCGCCGCCTCCAGGAGGTCTACGCGGAGCCGATCCGACCGGAGCTGATCACCGAGCGGGTACGCCAGATGCGTGAGGCCGGCGGCACCGTCGCCGTACGGGTGTCGCCGCAGCACACCCTGGCGCTCGCCCCGGTGATCCTCGACGCGGGCGTGGACATCCTGGTGATCCAGGGCACGCTCGTCTCGGCGGAGCACGTCTCCACCACCGACGAGCCGCTCAACCTCAAGGAGTTCATCGCCGACCTCGACCTGCCGGTGGTGGTGGGTGGCTGCACCGACTACAAGACCGCGCTGCACCTGATGCGGACCGGCGCGGCCGGCGTGATCGTCGGTCTCGGCGGCGACGAGTGGTCGACCACCGAGTCGGTGCTCGGCATCCGGGTGCCGATGGCGACCGCGATCGCCGACGCCGCGGCGGCCCGCCGGGACTACCTGGACGAGACCGGCGGCCGGTACGTGCACCTGATCGCCGACGGTGACCTGCGCACCTCGGGCGACATCGCGAAGGCGCTCGGCTGCGGGGCGGACGCGGTGATGCTCGGCGAGCCGCTGTCGCTCTGCGACGAGGCGCCGGCCGGCGGCGCCTGGTGGCACCCGGCGGCCAGCCACCCGGAGCTGCCTCGGGGCGCGTTCGGGGTGGCCGAGGAGTCGCTCGGCTCGATGGAGCGGCTGCTCTACGGTCCGGCCGACGAGCCGGACGGTCAGCAGAACCTCTTCGGTGGGCTGCGTCGGGCGATGGCCAAGTGCGGTTACCGCGACCTGAAGGAGTTCCAGAAGGTCGGCCTCGTGCTCGACCTGGAGCGCTAGCGGATGGTGCGGCGGCGCGGTCCGGAGTGGGTTCCCGCACCGGACCGCGCCGCCGCACCCTAGGCTCGTCGGGTGACTCACGGTCGGTGGTGCGGGGACGGCTCCAGGCGTACGGCGATCGTCGCGGCGGTGCTGGCCGGCGTACTGGCCCTGACGGGCGGCTGCACGGGTTCCCGCGACCCCGGGTCGTCACGGGACGGACGGGGTTTCCAGCCCGGCGCGGACGGCGTCGGTGACCCGTACTTCCCCCGGTACGGCAACGGCGGCTACGACGTCGCCTCGTACGCGCTGAAGCTCCGTTACGACCCGGCCGACGACCGGCTCAGCGGCACCGCCGCGATCACCGCCACCGCCACCGAGGACCTGTCCCGGTTCAACCTCGACCTGGCCGGGCTGACCGTCGCGGGGGTCAGCGTCGACGGGCGCCGGGCCGAGTTCCGGCACGAGGAGACCGAGTTGGTGGTCACCCCGGAGCGGGGGTTGGCCAGGGACGGCCGGTTCACCGTCGAGGTGACGTACGACGGCGTACCGAAGCCGATCGACAGCCCGGACCTCGGCGAGGGCGGCTTCATGGCCACATCGGACGGAGCGATCGCGCTCGGCCAACCCGAGTCGGCCAGCACCTGGTTCCCGGTCAACGACCACCCGACGGACAAGGCCAGCTACGAGATCGCGATCACCGTGCCGCAGGGGCTGAGCGCGCTCAGCAACGGCGTGCCGGGGGAGCGGACGACCGCCGACGGATGGACCACCTGGCACTGGTCGGAGCGGACCCCGATGGCGAGTTACCTGGCCACGCTGGTGATCGGCGACTATCGCGTACGCGACGGCAGCCACGACGGCAAGCCGCTGGTGACGGCGATCGCGGCGAGCCTGCCCGAGGGCGGGTCGGCCGAGGTGTCGTTGAACCGGACCGGCGAGATCGCCGACTTCCTGGCCACCCGGTTCGGCCCGTACCCGTTCGACTCGTACGGCGGCGTCGCGGTCAGCGACCGGCGGATCGGCTACGCGCTGGAGACCCAGTCCCGGCCGGTCTACGGTCCGGCCTTCTTCACCTCCGGTCCGAACGACTCGGTGGTGGCCCACGAACTCGCCCACCAGTGGTTCGGCGACAGCGTGTCGATCCGGCGGTGGAGCGATCTCTGGCTGAACGAGGGCTTCGCCAGTTACGCCGAGTGGCTCTGGGCGGAGCACGACGGCAAGGGCACCGCGCAGCGGGAGTTCGAGCGGGTCTACGCGACCACGGACTGGTCGAAGCCGGCCCTGGACCCGGGTCGCTCGGCGCTCTTCGGCCGGCCGGTCTACCAGCGCGGGGCGCTGGCCGTACACGCGTTGCGGCGGACCGTCGGCGACGAGGCGTTCTTCCGGATCCTGCGGACCTGGACGGCGGAGAAACGGAACGCCAACGTGGTCACCGCCGACCTGGTCACGGTCGCGGAGCGGGTGGCCGGACGGTCGCTGCGGCCGTTCTTCGACGCCTGGCTCACCGGCACCACCGCGCCGCCGCCTCCGCCGCCGGTCTCCTGAACCCGGTACCGGTCCGGAGTCCGGACCACGGCGTCGACCCGCACGTACGGTCGACGGCAGCGGCCCGGCGCCGCCGGTCGCTACCGGGTGACCACGAGTTCGGGGTTCGCCGCCAGGTAGGCGTCGGCCCGGCCGGCGCGCAGCTCGGTGAGGAACCGGGTGCCGACCTGGGTGAGCTGCTCGCCCAGGTACGACCCGCCGCTGCCGACGGAGGCACCGGGCAGCCCGACCAGGGTGATCGTCTCGGGCCGCAGCCCGCTCAGCGCGAACGCGAAGTCGACCACCCGCTGGTCACGTCCGCTGAAGGTGAGCGCCTCGCCGAGCGCCCGCAGCACCTGGTCGAGCCGGTCGGGGTCGCGGGCGAGTTGTTCGCTGACCACCTTCGCCACGATCGCCTTGATGAGCTGCTGCTGGTGCCGCTGGCGGGCGTAGTCGCCGCCGGTGGTGTAGCGCTGCCGGGCGTAGTCCAGCGCCTGCCAGCCGGTGAGGTGCCGGTTGCCCGTCTCGTAGACCATCTGCGGCCCGGCGTAGCCGTCACCGTTGGCGTTGCCCGGCCGGTGCCTGCCGTCGGGCTGCCGGTGTTGGGAGGCGACCTGCTGGTCGACGTAGAGGTCGATCCCGCCGAGGGCGTCCACCAGGTTGTCGAAACCACCGAAGGTGAGTACGGCACTCGCGTCCCATTCGGCGATACCGGTGTAGCGGCTGACGGTCGCCTCGACCAGTTCGAGCCCCTGCTTCGTACTCGGTTTGGCCTTGCCGCCGCTGACCCTGCTGCCGTAACTCATCGCGTGGGTCAGCTTCGTCCGTTCGCCGGGGAACCTCGCCTTGGCGAACGGCGGCACGTCCACCACCAGGTCGCGGGGGAGGGAGAAGAGGTACGCCCGGTCCAGCGTCTCGGCCACGTGCATGATCAGTACGGCGTCGGCGTGCGGCTCCCAGTCCGGCTCGCTGACCCGGGTGTCGACGCCGACCAGCAGCAGGTTGAGCGGCCCCTTCACGTCGGCACCCGGTTCCGGGGTGGGGCTCGGCGTGGGGGAGGCGGTCGGCGGCAGCGGTACGGATCCGCTCGTCGCGTCCCGCTCGGCCGAAGGGCTCCCGCCGGGGCCGCGAAGCGTGTTGGTGATCACGGCGGCACCGGCCACCAGGAGGACACCGACCACGATGCCGGCGGCCCAGGTGATCCTGCGCCGGCTCCGCCAACCGCCTGCCGTTCTACCGGGCCGAGCGTCCGGTCCGTCCCCCGTCGCCCGGTGTTGCCCCGCTCCCGCCATCGTGTCGGCTCCTTCCGGTCGGCCGTGGCCTGCCGCTCGTCGGTCTGCGGTACGCGGCACGGCACCATCCCGCAGTACGCGGTACGGAACTTTCGCCCGGCACCTATTGACAAAACGGCCCCGCATCTACTACTTGAACGTCGGGGTGGCCGGTGAGGTTGCGTGTTCCGCCCGCCGCGATGATCGCGGGCCGGCGGTGGGGTTGCGCGTTCGGTGCGCCGTGATCATCACGGTCCGGCGGTGGGGTTGGGTGTCCCGCCAGCCGCGATTGGCTCCCGATCCGGGTCAGTAGGTAGGCTTCCTGCACATGAGCACGCCGCGCCCCGTCCTGGTGGTTGACTTCGGAGCCCAGTACGCCCAGCTCATCGCCAGGCGGGTGCGGGAGGCCAAGGTCTATTCCGAGATCGTCCCGCACTCGATGCCGGTGGCCGAGATGCTGGCCCGCGATCCTGCCGCGATCATCCTTTCCGGCGGCCCGTCGAGTGTCTACGCCCCCGGCGCCCCGCAGGTCGACCCGAAGCTCTTCGACACCGGGGTGCCGGTCTTCGGCATTTGCTACGGCTTCCAGGCCATGGCCCAGGCGCTGGGCGGCACGGTGGCCCACACCGGTGGGCGGGAGTTCGGCGGCACCCCGCTGAACCCGGCCGGCGACGCCGGGGTGCTGCTGCGTGAGCTGCCGGCCGAGCTGTCGGTCTGGATGAGCCACGGCGACTGCGTGACGGAGGCGCCGGAGGGCTTTGTCGTGACCGCCGCCTCCGCCGGTGCGCCGGTGGCCGCGTTCGAGGACGTCGCCGGTCGGCGGGCCGGGGTGCAGTTCCACCCGGAGGTGGGACACACCGCGCACGGGCAGAGCATGCTGACCCGCTTCCTCTACGACATCGCCGGGATCGAACCGACCTGGACCCCGGCCAACATCATCGACGAGCAGGTGGCCGAGATCCGGGCCCGGGTCGGCGACAAGGAGGTCATCTGCGGCCTCTCCGGCGGGGTCGACTCGGCGGTCGCCGCCGCGCTGGTCCACCGTGCGGTCGGCGACCAGCTCACCTGTGTCTTCGTCGACCACGGCCTGCTGCGGGCCGGCGAGGCCGAGCAGGTCGAGAAGGACTACGTCGCGGCGACCGGGATCAAGCTGAAGGTGGTCGACGCCGCCGACCGGTTCCTCGGCGCGCTGGCCGGGGTGACCGATCCGGAGCAGAAGCGCAAGATCATCGGTCGGGAGTTCATCCGGGTCTTCGAGGCCGCCGCCCGTGAGGTGGCCGCCAGCGGAGACGTCGAGTTCCTGGTCCAGGGCACGCTCTACCCCGACGTGGTGGAGTCCGGTGGCGGCACCGGCACGGCCAACATCAAGTCCCACCACAACGTCGGCGGCCTGCCGGACGACCTGAAGTTCGCGCTGGTGGAGCCGCTGCGCACGCTCTTCAAGGACGAGGTGCGGGCGCTCGGTGTGGCGTTGGGCCTGCCCGAGGAGATGGTCTGGCGGCACCCGTTCCCGGGGCCGGGGCTGGCCATCCGGATCATCGGCGCGGTGGACCGCGAGCGGCTCGACCTGCTCCGCGCGGCCGACCTGATCGCCCGCGAGGAGCTGAGCGCGTCCGGGCTGGACCGCGAGGTCTGGCAGTTCCCGGTGGTGCTGCTGGCCGACGTACGCAGCGTCGGGGTGCAGGGCGACGGGCGCAGTTACGGACACCCGGTGGTGCTCCGCCCGGTCTCCAGCGAGGACGCGATGACCGCGGACTGGTCGCGGCTGCCGTACGACCTGATCGCGCGGATCTCCACCCGGATCACCAACGAGGTGCCGGAGGTGAACCGGGTGGTTCTCGACGTCACCAGCAAGCCCCCGGGCACCATCGAGTGGGAGTAGCCCCACCCGGCCGACGGGGGCGGCGCCGTCCCGGTCACGCCGACGGCGGGACCGGGGGTGTGCCGGGAGCGGGCTGCTGCCAGCCCTGGGCCGGTGGCGTCCAGCCGGGCGCGGGGTAGGGCCAGGCCGGTGCGTCGGCCGGCTCGGCCGGCATCAGGAACCACATCACCGGGTAGGCGAGCAACGCGAGGCCCCCGGTGAGCACCACGGAGACGGCGAAGATCACCCGGACCAGGGTCGGGTCGACGGCGAAGTAGCGGCCGAGGCCGCTGGCCACACCGGCGATCATCCGGTCCGTGGTCGGCCGGCGTAGCTGCCGGTACGGCGGCTGCCGCGACGGGTCGCGCAACGGCGGAGCCTGCTGCGGTCCCGTCCCGTACGCGGCTCCGTACGGTGGGAGTGGCGGCTGCGGTGCGCCCTGGTGCGTGGGCTGCGGCGGCGGGGTCTGGTGGGTGGGCATCTCGCTCATGTCTCCACGGTCCGCGCCGGAGCCACCGGCTACCTCGGTGACCGCCCGGATGCCTACCCTGACTGTCCCCCGAAAGTGTGGCCAACTGTCAGGAATCCGACTCTGTTCATCGGCCCGGAGCATGATCCGGGGAGAATTTGGCCCTGTGACCCCTGCGCTTGAGCCGATTCGTAGGATCGCGGCCTACGCCGTTTGTACAGATTCCGAGGACCGGGTGCTGCTGGTACGCGCCTCGTCCCGGTCGGGCACTCCCGGCGTGTGGTCGCTGCCGGGCGGTGCGGTCGACCACGGTGAAGATCCCAACCACACCGTCGTCCGGGAGACCGCCGCCGAGACCGGCCTCTCGGTCTCGGTCTCCGGCCTGATCGACGTCTTGGCCGACATGCGCTCCCTGCCGCAGCGCGGCGTCACCATCCACACCGACCGGCTGCTCTACCGGGTCTCGGTCCGGGGCGGCACGCTCTGCGACCGGATCGGTCAGCCGACCGATCTCGCCCGCTGGCACAGCCTGGACGAGGCGAAGCAGTTGCCGCTGCGCCCGTTCACCGCCCAGGCGCTGGAACTGCCGCCGGGCTCGATCGACCTCGCTCCCGACGAGGCACCGGACTTCCCGTCGTTCTACGCCGTACCGGGGCCGGACGGGCTGCACCGGGCGCAGCGGTTCGCCGCGTACGCGGTCGCCACCGACCCGGCTGGCCGGGTGCTGCTGACCCGGGTCGCGGACGGGTATCCGGGCGCCGGTTGCTGGCACCTGCCCGGCGGCGGCACCGACTACGGCGAGCAGCCGGGCGCGGCGCTCATCCGTGAACTGGTCGAGGAGACCGGCCAGCGGGGTCGCCTGGTCGAGCTGCTCGGGGTGGCGAGCCACCGGGACGCCGCCTCGCTCGGCCCGGAGGGCTACCCGATCGACTGGCACGGCGTACGCGCCTTCTACCGGGTCGCGGTGGACAAGCCCGCGCCGCCGACGGTCGGCGACGTCGGCGGGTCGACCTCCGAGGCGCGCTGGTTCGGCCCGGACGAGTTGGAGGCGCTTCCGGCCGAGCGGCTCACCGAGGTGACCGCCGAGGCGGTGCAGGCGGCCCGCCGCCCCTGACCACCCCGCACACCCGTAAGGAAGGGCCCCTTGTTAACGCTATGCGTTAACAAGGGGCCCTTCCTTGCACGGGTGCCGGTGGGGTGGGTGCGGGGCTAACCTCGTGATCGACGGTGATCGGGACGGGGTGAGGTGCTGATGCTGCGGCGGCGGATCGGGGCGTACGGGCTGTGCCGGGACGACGACGGGCGGGTGCTGCTGGTCCGGTCGTCCGAGCGGGCGGAGGTCGCCGGCATCTGGCAGTTGCCCGGCGGCGGGGTCGCGCAGGGTGAGCACCCGGCGACAACCCTGACCCGGGAGTTCGGCGCGGAGACCGGTCTGCGGATCGAGGTCGGCGAGGTGCATTCGGTGCTGGCCGAGGTGAGCCGGCTGGGCGGGCCGGACGTCCGGGTGCACACCGATCGGATCGTCTACCGGGTCCGCCCGACCGGCGGCGCGCTGCGTGCCGAAATTTCCGGCAGCACGGATCAGGTCGCCTGGGTGCGTCCGGAGGAGCTGGCCGACCTGCCGCTGATGCCGTTCACCGCCGAGCTGCTCGGTCGGCCGGTCGAGCCGCTGCCGGAACCGCCGCCGGGTGCCGTACGTCGGCCGTTGCCGGCGCCACCGGCCGACACCGGCCAGCGCTTCGCCGCGTACGGGCTGGTGACCGATCCGACCGGCCGGGTGCTGCTCACGTTGATCGCGGACGGGTACCCGGGCGCCGGTCGCTGGCACCTCCCCGGCGGTGGCACGGACCACGGCGAGCAGCCGGCCGCCGGGTTGCTCCGGGAGCTGGTGGAGGAGTCCGGTCAGCTCGGCCGGATCACCGACCTGATCGATGTCACCCACCTGCACAACCGTGCCGCCCGGGGGCCGGAGGGTCGGCCGATGGACTGGCACAGCGTACGGGCGATCTACCGGGTCGAGGTGGACGTGCCGACCGAGGCGCGGGTCACCGAGGCGCCGGGTGGATCGACCGCCGTGGCTGCCTGGTTCCCGTTGGCTGAGGCGTTGGAGCGGCCGTTGACCGACGTCGCGGCCCTGGCACTGGAGCGCCTGGCAGGCAAAACATCGCCGAAATGACCGTTGTGGATGATTCCGATACACTGGTCCGGCGGCTCTACGGCGGCGTGTCGGAGGGATAGCACCCGAGATACGGCCTTTGGGTGGATCGAGTGGTTTGCGGCAAATGCTTCACCGCCAGCTATCGCCAAGGCGCTTCCCTCTGTGCGATGGTGTAGGCCGCAAAAGCTTGCCGGCCAACAACCCAAGGACCCCGGCATGAGCTGGCCGGGTCGCCACCTCCGGTGGCGGTCGAGTCGATCGGGTGATGGAGGAAACGTGCCGAGAGCCCCTTGGCGTCGGCGTCATACGACGGACAATCCGCGTCCGGCAGGGCGTCGCTGGACCGGGCAGTTGCGCCGTGGCGGTGCCTTCGCACGGCAGGTGCTACTGGTCCGAGTCGCGCGTCGGGACGACGAGCGGGGCGGCATGACCGCCACTGTCGTCCGGCCCGAGACGGACTACCCCTCCGGTCCACGGACCCAGTTCCCGAAGCACTACGGGATCGACCGGTTGACCGAGGCGGAGTTCGACGCGGTCGTACCGGTCAGTCCCGCGATCGGCCCGGTCGGTCCGGTCGACGACGCGGCCCAGCCGATGGCGATCCCGCTGCTCCCCGGGGACCGGACCATCGCCCGTCGACTCAAGTTCGCCCTGGTCAACGGCTGCACCCTGGCCAGCCTCTCGCTGGGCATGCTGGCCATCTTCCTGGCCATGCGGGGCGACGAACGTACGGCGGCGTTCTGCCTGATCGCCTGCGTGGTCTTCGACGGGCTCGACGGGGCGCTGGCCCGCCGGCTCGGGGTGGCCAGCCCGTTCGGTGCCCAGATGGACTCGCTGGCCGACATGTGCTCGTTCGGCCTCGCCGCGCCGGTGGTGGTCTACGCCTCGCTCGCCGGCACGGTCTCGACCCCGGCGGCGGCGGTCGCCTGTGCCCTGGTGGCCGCCTGCGCCGCGATCAGGCTGGCCCGGTTCAACGTCTCGCCGAAGGACGGCCGGTTCTTCTGCGGCGTGCCGACCACGATGGCCGCCGCGGTGCTCGCCCTGGTCGTCCTGATCGGGCTGCCGGTCCCTGGCACCTTCCAGGTCGCCGGGGTCGGGCTGCTGGCCTTCGCGATGGTCTCCAGCTTCCCGTACGCCAAGCTCGCCCGGCTGGTCAAGCTGCCGCCGTGGGTGTACCTGGCGCCGGTGATCGGTGCCCTGGTCGACGTCCGGCTCACCTTCGCGCTGCTGGTCGTCGGTTACCTGGCCAGCGGCCCGCTGCTCTGGCTGCGCCAGCGCCACACGGCCTGACCCGGAGCAGTTCCATCAAGCAAGGGATCCAGCCGTTCCACCACGCACGCTGATCCAGCAGTTCCACCACGCACACGTCGGAAGGCATTCAGGGCACCCCGGAAGAATCCGGGGTGCCCTGAGCGCGCTTGGCGCCGGTCCGTCAGCGCCAGCGCGCGATCAGCGACGAGCCGCCGATCACCCGGTCGCCGGGCCCCACCATCGGGTCGGCCGCCTCGGCCGGCAGATAGACATCGGTACGCGAGCCGAACCGGATCAACCCGATCCGCTCACCCCTGGCCAGCAGGGTTCCGACCGGTGCGCGCTGGACGATCCGGCGGGCGATCAGGCCGGTACGCTGCGCCACCACCACCGTGCCGTGCTCGGTGTCCAGCACGGTGTACGCGGCGACGTTGTGTTCCGCGTCCGGCTTCATCGCGGCGGCGAAGCCCCCGTCGGCGACAAAATAGTCGACCACCTTGCCGGCCACCGGCGACCGGTTGACGTGCACGTCGAGTACGGAGAGGAAGACCGCGACCCGGAGGAACTCGCCATCGCCGAACCGCTCGTCGGTCAGCCGCTCGACCGAGAGCACCCGACCGTCGGCGGCGGCGACCACGGCGGACTCGTCCTCCGGCAGGTCTCGTTCCGGGTCCCGGAAGAACGCCGCCACCGGCGCGGCGGCGAGCGCCGGGATCAGCCAGAGCCGCGACTTCGGTCGGGTGAGCTTGGTGAGCGCGGCCAGGCCGAGCGCGATGCCGGCGGCGGCCACCCCGTTGGAGTCGATGTGCATGTCACGGGTGATCGGCACGCTGGACGGTCGGTACGCGGGAGCGAGTCGCGCGGCGGTCGCCGTCTCCGCCGGGGTGAACCGCAGCCGGTGCACCCGTACCGGGGGCTGGTTGCGCAGGACCAGGTCGCTGCCGACACCGAACAGGGCCGCCTGCCGATCGAGTTCGGCACCGGCTCCCGAGGTCCGGCCGGGCAGCGCCGGTGCGGCCACGGTCAGCACGCCGCCCTTGCCGACCAGATCGGCCAGTTCGGTGAGCGCCGCCCGGGTCTCGTCGACGCTGCCGGTGAACGGGGTGGCGACCAGCACGATCTCCGCGGGCTCGGCGTCGGCGAGAGTGTCGACCACGCTCACCCGGTCGGCCACCCACGATCCCTGGGTGACGACCTGCGTACGTAGCCGCTCCGCGTCCTCCGGCCGGGCCGGCACGACGGTCAGCTTGTCGCCGGGAAGCAGGGCGGCGGTGGCCGCGCCGAGGACCGCCGAGTCCGCCTCCGCCCCGACCAGGAGCGCGGTCTTCGACGCGTGGTGTCGGGCCAGTTCGGCGGTGAGCGTGCGGGCGGCCCGCTCGCCGAGGCGGACCGGACCCTGCGGACCGGGGGTGGGCACGGCGGGGGACTGGGTCATCGGGGGCGAACTCCTCGGTGGGTTGAAGGCGGGAGAGCGCGACTCGTCCCGGCGGGGCCGTAACCGGGCACTGACGCGGACCGGCCGGCGGAGGGGAAACCTCCGCCGGCCAGTTTATGCGCGCCCCGTCCAGGGCCACAGCGATCGGTATCAGTCCCGATGATCGTCGGGCCGGGGCCGGTCGTCGTCGAACGTCGGCGGGGCGGAGACCGGTTCGGTCCTGACCGGTCCCGTTCCGCCCGATCCTGCCCCGGCCGGTGCCGACGACCGGCCGGAACGCAGTGCGCCGAGCAGGCCGAGCACACCGATCAGGATCAGTCCACCGGCGAGCATCCAGCCCACCGCCGGCAGTGCGAAGTCGAGGAACTGGGCGGCCAACCACCAGCCGGCGATCGCCAGGAAGATCAGCGCGAACGTGAGGGAGACCCCGTCGGTCCGGTGCGCCTTCATCGGTAGACCTCCGCATCACCAGCGTTGACGTGCAGGAACAGGCGGAGTTTGCCGCCACCGGCGCCGTCCGCGCCCAGGTCGGTGACCTGACGGGACGGGTTGTTCACCCCGCTCCACCGCTCGCCGAAGATGCGCGCGTCTCCCGCGTTCACCTCCGCGTTGGTGGTCACGTCCACGTCCGCCGGCACGATCACCTGGAGCCTGCCGAAGTTGACCTGCACCGTCACCTGTACGTCCCGGTCGGTGAAGTCGACGCTGCGCAGGTCGAGCGTGCCGTCGCCGAAGTTGTTCTCGTAGCGGGTCGCCAGGTCGTCCACGCTTGCCGGGGACCAGACCTCCCGGGCACCCGGGCTGCTCGACGGCTGGACCGACTCGGCGATCGTCGAGATGCCGAGTGCGGCGGAGGCGATCAGCCCGAGCGCGATCAGCCACCGGGCCCGGCCGAGCCAGGCGCCGACCAGGAGCCCGAGCGCGATGGTGATGAGCGCCGCCGCGAAGTAGGCGGAGGGCTTGACCTCGACCTGGTTGGAGATGTCCAGGATCACCACCAGCCCCATCGCCACGAAGATCAGCGAGAACGTGGCGGCGCCGAGGGCGGAGCGTTCACGAGGCGGCTTGGGCGGCTTCGGGGCCTTCGCCGGGGACGGCCGGTAGCCGGGTGGGAAGGGACCCGAGCCGGCGTACGGGCCGTGCGGTGCGAACGGCGGCCGATAGCCGCCCGGCGTGGGCCCGCTCGCCATCGGGTTGGGCGGGTCGGTCGGTGCCGGGCCGGGCACCGGCGGCCAGCCGGCCGGCGGCGTACCGGGCGGACCCGAGGCCGGCGGCGCGGTTACCGGGCCGCCGGGACCGGGGTACGCCGCAGCGGAGTACGCCGCGGTCGGGCCGGTAGGGTGTCCGGGGTGGGTCTGCGGTGCCGGGCGGTACCAGTCCGGGTACGGGCCGGCGGCTCCGGCCGGAGCACCGCCGGCCGGTGCGAAGGGCGGGGTGACGAAGGCCGGTCCGGGTGTGGACGACGGACCCTGGGAGCCCGTGTCGCGGGCGTTCCGGTTGAGCAGCAGCGCCCCGCCGATCAGGATCGCCGCGCCGAGCATGATGGCCCGGAACGAGTCGGTCACGATCAGCCCGAACAGCGCCGCCACCAGCACCCCGAGGATGATCACCGTCACCGGGGACATGCTCGACCGACCCCGGCCGAGCATCGACTCCACCGGCGAGGCGCTGTCCCCCTCGGCGGGGATCACCAGCCAGGCGGCCAGGTAGACCAGCACGCCGATGCCACCGAAGAAACCCAGTACGGCGAGGAGCACCCGCCAGAGGATCGGATCGGTGTTGGTGGCCCGGCCGATCGCCGCGCAGACCCCGGCGAGGTAGCGCCCGTCGCGGGGCCGGACCAGGCCGTACCGGGAGGTGAAGCCGGCCGGGCCGGTGGGCGGCGGGCCGGGCGGGGGAGCGTACCCCCAGGGGGGTGGTGGGGTGCCACCCGGCGGCGGCGGTCCGCCGGCCGGTGGTGTCGGGTCGGGCCGGGTCGGTTCGTCCGCGCCGGGCGGGGTGTCGGCCCCACCGGCGGTCGTGGGCGAAGATGCCGGACCGGGCAGCGGAGGCTGCGGCGGATCGGCGCTCTCCGTCGGGGCCGGTCGTCGTGACGCGGCAGCTTCTTCGGTCATGGTTCCGAGTTTCGTCCGTCACCGGTCCGAGTGGCCTCCGGCTCGAACCCTGAGCCCACCCTGATAAATCCGGGCGGAAAGGTTCGGGGGCCTCCCCGTGGCCAGGGTGCCCGCCCGCGTGTGACGATCGAATCCGCAGGCCGGCGCCGCCGTGCCTGGCCCGTCCGCCCGTCCGCCCGTCCCAGCACCCCACCAGTCCATAATCGGGCTAATCGGCACAACCAGGGAGTGACCCATCAGCGCCGCCACCGAGCCCCGCCTCTACCGCGCCCGCGACCACCGGATGGTGGCCGGCGTGGCCTCCGGTGTGGCCGAGCATCTCGGGATCTCGGTGGTCCGGGTACGGATCGCCTTCGTGGTGCTGCTCGGCCTCAGTGGGCTGGGGCTGCTGCTGTACGCGGCGTTCTGGGCGGTCGTGCCGGTACGTCCCGGGGACACCGACGATCCACCGCGTCGCGACATCCTGCAACTGCTGCCGTTCGTGGCCATCGGTCTCGGCGTCCTGTTGATCCAGTCGATGGTGTTCGGCTCCACCGGGGTCGCCGGCACCGCCGGCTGGCTGGTCGCCATCATCGCGGTCGGCGCCGGGGTGATCTGGCACCAGTCGACCCCGGAGCGGCGGCGGCAGTGGAGCGAGAACATGCCGGTGCCCTGGCTGGGCGCGGTGCTGGAGGAGAGCGACCGGCGCGCCTTCGTACTCCGGTTCATCGGTGGCGGCCTGCTGGTCGCGGTCGGTGTGGTCGGTGTCGCGGCGGTCTACTCCCCGCAGACGAACTTCGACGCGGTCGCGAACGGGGTGATCTTCGCGCTGGTCGGGCTGGCCGGGGTCGGGGTGGTCGCGGCGCCCGTGCTCTGGCGGATGTTCAACCAGTTGCGGACCGAGCGTGAGGGGCGGATCCGGGAGCAGGAGCGGGCCGAACTCGCCGCGATGGTGCACGACCAGGTTTTGCACACCCTCGCCCTGATCCAGCGCAACGCGGCCGACGTGAAGACGGTGCAACGGCTGGCCCGGGGTCAGGAACGGTCCCTGCGGAGCTGGTTGTACAAGCCGACCGGGTCGCCGACCGAGCGGTTCGCCGCCGCGATCGAGCAGGCGGCCGCCGAGGTCGAGGACACCTTCGCGATCGGTGTGGAGACCGTGGTGGTGGGCGACCGGGAGACCGACGAGCGGATCGGGGCGCTGGTCGCGGCGGCGCGGGAGGCGCTGGTCAACGCCGCCCGGCACGCCAAGGTCGAGACGGTGTCGCTCTACGCCGAGGTCGAGCCCGAGCAGGTGAGCGTCTTCGTACGCGACCGTGGTGCCGGCTTCGACCCGGCTAACGTAGACGATCATCGGCACGGGGTACGTGGCTCGATCATCGGGCGGATGGACCGGCACGGCGGCCGGGCGGAGATCCGCAGTAAGCCGGGCGACGGGACCGAGGTACGGCTGATCATGCCGACCGGCCGGGACAGCGCGGGGTTGGGCAGGGACTGGTAGCCATGGTCGGTGCGAGGCGAGGAGAGTCATGACCGAGGTGAGCGGGAACGCCGAAAGTGCCGAACCGAAGCGGCTGCGTGTCTTCCTGGTCGACGACCACGCGATGTTCCGGGCCGGGGTACGGGCCGAGTTGGGTGTCCACGTGGAGGTGGTCGGCGAGGCGAGCACGGTGGCCGAGGCGATCAACCGGATCGCGCTGACCCTGCCGGACGTGGTGCTGCTCGACGTACACATGCCGGACGGTGGTGGACGGGCGGTGCTGGACGCGATGCGGCGCAGCCACCCGACGATCCGGTTCCTGGCGCTGAGCGTCTCCGACGCGGCCGAGGACGTGATCGGTCTGATCCGGGCCGGGGCCCGGGGTTACGTGACCAAGACGATCTCGCCGGACGAGCTGACCGCGGCGATCCGCCGGGTCGCGGACGGGGACGCGGTGTTCAGCCCCCGGCTGGCCGGCTTCGTGCTGGACGCGTTCGCCGCCCGTCCGGACGCCCCGGTGGCCGACCCGGAACTCGACCAGCTCACCAACCGGGAGCGCGAGGTGCTCCGGCTGCTCGCCCGGGGGTACGCGTACAAGGAGATCGCGAAGGAGCTGTTCATCTCGATCAAGACGGTCGAGACGCACGTCTCGAACGTGTTGCGCAAGCTCCAGATGTCCAACCGCTACGAGCTCTCCCGCTGGGCGGCTGACCGCCGGCTCGTCTGACCCGGCTCGCTCGACCCGGTTGTGGTGAGTCGGCCGAGGGCTGTCCGTGACCGTCCGACAACCGACAGTGTCTGTCGGCATAGCCGAGCCCGCCGCCCGCGACCATCGGTACGTGGGCGCGCCCGCTTCTGCGTCCGGGCTGTGGCGGGCGCCGGTTCGGGCGATCCATCTGGGCGAATTGTGATCATGGTGAGTATTGACCGACCGCTCTCGGTCTAACGGCTTGATAACGGCACCTTCACGCAACGGGCGTTCGGTGTCACAGTGTCAGTCACCTCACACCCCCTCGTGAGCGCCCTGAGGAGGCACTCCCATGCGCGGGAAAACCCTGAAGATGGCGGTCGCTACGACCGCCATCACGTTGATTGCCGCTGGTTGCAGCAGCAGCGACCCGGACGACTCCGGTTCGAGCAGCAGCAACGCGGTGGTCTCGATCGAGATTGCCGAACCACAGCACCTGATCCCTTCCAACACCACCGAGACGAGCGGCGCCCAGGTCCTGGCCGCCCTCTTCTCGCCGCTGGTTGACTTCGACAAGGACAACAAGCCGTTCGAGGTGGCCGCAGAGTCGATCACCTCGACCGACAACACCTTGTGGACCGTAAAGCTGAAGGACGGCTACACCTTCCACAACGGTGAGAAGGTCACCTCCGACAGCTACATCAACGCCTGGAACTACGGCGCGTACGGCCCGAACGGTCAGGGCGGCGCCTACTTCTGGGAGAAGGTCGACGGCTACGCCGACCTCCAGTCGACCGACCCGGACGGCGAAGAGGGCCCGCAGAAGGCCCCCGAGCCGAAGGCCAAGAAGCTCACCGGTCTCGCCAAGGTCGACGACCTGACCTTCACGGTCAAGCTGTCGGCGCCGTTCAGCGAGTTCAAGGCCGTCCTCGGTTACACCTCGTTCTACCCGCTGCCGGCGGCGGCGTGGCAGTCCGACGGTGTGCTGAAGGAGGGCTTCGAGGACGCGATCGTCGGTAACGGCCCGTTCAAGCTCAAGGGCACCTGGCAGCACGACCAGGGCATCGAGGTCGAGCGGTACGACGCCTTCCCGGCCGACAAGCCGAAGGTCGGCGGCGTCAACTTCAAGATCTACCAGCAGCTCACCTCGGCCTACGCGGACCTGCAGGCGGACAACCTCGACGTGGTCAAGACGATCCCGACCGAGAGCCTCTCCAGCGCGCAGACCGACCTGGGCGACCGGTTCAAGCAGTCGCCGGCCTCGACCTTCCAGTTCGTCGCCTTCCCGACGTTCCAGCCCGAGTTCAGCAAGCCCGAGGTCCGCAAGGCGATCTCGAAGGCGATCGACCGGGACGAGATCATCAAGGCGGTCTTCAAGGGCTCGCAGCGCTCGGCCCGCTCGTTCGTGTCGCCGGTGGTCGCCGGATACCGGGACAACACCTGCGCCGACGCCTGCGTCTTCGACGCCGCCAAGGCCAAGACCGAGTACGCCGCCGCCGGTGGTCCGGCCAAGCTGCAGATCTCGTACAACGGTGACGGTGGGCACAAGGAGTGGGTGGACGCCACCTGCAACCAGCTCAAGACCAACCTGGGCGTGGAGTGCGTCGGCACCGCCGAGCCGAAGTTCGCCGACCTGCTGACCAAGGTGGAGTCGAAGACCCCGGTCGGCATGTTCCGGATGGGCTGGGTCATGGACTACCCGTCCATGGAGAACTACCTCGGCCCGCTGTACAGCACCAACGGTTCCTCGAACTACTACGGTTACAGCAACCCGGCCTTCGACACCCTGGTCAAGGAGGGCGCCTCGGCGCCGAGCCTCGACGAGGCGATCAAGAAGTACCAGGCGGCTGAGGACATTCTGGTCCAGGACATGCCGGTGGTTCCGCTCCGCTTCGGGCAGAACACCTTCGGCCACTCGACCAAGGTCAAGAACGTGGAGATCGACCTCTTCAACCGGGTCAACCTGCTGAAGATCGAGTCTGCCAGCTGAACTGACCGCGCAGCGGCGGACGGTCCGGGTCACCAGCTATGAGTTGCGTGACCCGGACCGTCCGGTAAGTGGCTCGGCGCCGGGTGCGACCCGGCGCCGTCCACACCCTCCGTGGCGTCACCGAGGACCGTGCGGTGGCGCCATCGCCGCGTCCTCAGATCGCGGTCCGCTGTCCACAAGGCAGCCACCGACGCCTGTCCCGTAGAAGGACGAAGACATGTTCCGTTTCATTGTCCGGCGCCTGCTGCAGATGGTCCTCACGTTCTTCGGGGCCACCCTGCTCGTCTACGCGCTCATGTTCAGCAACCAGGGCAGCCCAGCGCAGGTCATCCAGTCCCTGGTCGGCGAACGCCCGGTAACCCCGGCGCAGGTCCAGGTCCTGACCGAGCGCTACCACCTCAACGAGGGCTTCTGGGCCCAGTACGGCTATTACATGAAGGGCCTGCTGCAGGGCGACTTCGGCATCTCGCTCACCGGTCGACCGATCAACGAGATGATCGCCCAGGCATACCCGGTGACCATCAGGCTCGCCGTGATCGGTGTCCTGTTCGCCATCCTGTTCGGGGTGAGCGCGGGTGTGGTCGCCGGCATCCGTCGTTCCGGCATCTTCGACAATGCCACGTTGATCCTCACCCTGCTACTCATTTCCATCCCGGTGATCGTGCTGGCCCCGGTGGCCCAGTACTTCTTCGGCATCAAGCTCGGCTGGTTCCCGCCGACCGCCGGTGGTGACCCGACCTGGTGGGCGCTGCTCCTGCCCGGACTGGTGCTGGGATCACTCTCGCTCGCCACCTACTCCCGGCTGACCCGTACCTCGGTGGCCGAGAACCTGCGTGCCGACTACGTCCGTACGGCCCGGGCGAAGGGGCTGCCCCGCAAGCGCGTGATCGGGGTGCACGTACTGCGCAACTCGCTGATCCCGGTGGTGACGTACATCGGCATCGACATCGGCGGCCTGATGGCCGGCGCGATCATCACCGAGGGCGTGTTCAACATCCCCGGCGTCGGCTTCAACCTCTTCCGCGGCATCCGCACCGAGGACGGCCCGCTGGTGGTCGCCTTCGTGAGCCTGCTGGTCATCGTCTTCCTGGTCGCGAACCTGATCGTCGACATCATGTACGCCGTGCTCGACCCGAGGATCCGCTATGAGTAATCTCGAATCGATCGCCGCGGCCGAGACGCCCGCGGCGAACCCCGCGCCGACCGGCGGCGCCAAGGCGGACAAGCCCCGCAGTCTGGCCGGAGACGCCTGGCGGGACCTGCGCCGCAATCCGATCTTCTGGGTCGCCTCCGGTCTGGTCGTGCTCTTCGTGGTGATGGCGATCGTGCCGCAGCTCTTCACCCCGGCCGACCCGGCGAGCTGCGCGCTCTCCCGGCAGTACGCCCCACCGAGCGGGCGGGCCTGGTTCGGTTACGACTTCCAGGGGTGCGACGTTTTTGCCCGGACCGTCTACGGCGCTCGCGCCTCGATCCAGGTCGGCGTCTTCGCCATGTTGCTGGCCGGCGTCATCGCGCTGGTCATCGGGCTGTCGTCGGGCTACTTCGGTGGCTGGGTGGACGCGGTCCTGTCCCGGCTCACCGACATCGTGCTCGGTATCCCGCTGCTGCTCGCCGCGATCGTGCTGGGCAAGCGGCTGGCCGGCGACCGGCAGGGCAGCGGCATCTGGACCGTGGTGATCGTGCTCGGGGTGCTCGGTTGGACCACCGCCTCCCGGGTGATGCGTTCGTCGGTGATCAGTGCCAAGAACCAGGACTACGTGGCGGCGGCCCGGATGCTCGGCGCCGGACACGGCCGGATCATGTTCCGGCACATCCTGCCGAACGCGCTCGCGCCATTCGTGGTGGTGATGACCATCGCGCTCGGCGGATTCATCTCGGTGGAGGCGACCCTGTCGTTCCTCGGCATCGGGCTGAAGGCACCGGCGGTCTCCTGGGGCATCGACATCTCCAGCTCGCAGTTGCGGGTACGGGAGAACGCCACCCCGCTGATCGCTCCGTCCGCGTTCCTGGCGCTGACCGTGCTCGCCTTCATCATGCTCGGCGACGCGATCCGCGACGCCTTCGACCCGAAGCTGCGGTAGGAGAATCCGGTGACCGATATCAAGGCACACATCGATGTCCTACCCGGATTGGACCACACCGCTCCGCTGCTGCGGGTGGACGACCTGCACGTGGAGTTCCGGACCCCGAACGGCGTCGCGCACGCGGTGAACGGCGCCAACTTCACGGTACAGGCGGGGGAGACGCTGGCTATCCTCGGCGAGTCCGGGTGTGGCAAGTCGGTGACCGCGCAAGCGATCATGGGCATCCTGGACACCCCGCCGGGTTACGTGACCAGGGGCGAGGTTCGTTACCGAGGGCTCGACCTGCTCAAGCTCCCGGAGGAGCAGCGGCGCAAGGTACGCGCCAACCGGATCGCGATGATCTTCCAGGACGCGCTCTCCGCGCTCAACCCGGTCTTCTCGGTGGGCTTCCAGCTCGGCGAGCTGATGCGGGTGCACCGGGGCATGTCCAAGAAGGCCGCCCAGCAGCGGTCGATCGAACTGCTCGACCTGGTGAAGATCCCGGCGGCCCGGCAACGGGTCAACGACTATCCGCACCAGTTCTCCGGCGGTATGCGGCAGCGCGTGATGATCGCGATGGCGCTGGCCCTCGACCCCGAGGTGCTGATCGCGGACGAGCCGACGACCGCGCTGGACGTCACCGTCCAGGCCCAGATCATGAACCTGCTGGCGGAACTCCGCCGGGAGCGGAACATGGGCCTGATCCTGATCACCCACGACATGGGGGTGGTCGCCGACGTCGCCGACCGGATCTCGGTGATGTACGCCGGCAAGGTGGTCGAGGAGGCGGGCGTGTTCGACATCTACGCCCGGCCATCGCACCCGTACACCAAGGCCCTGCTGGAGTCGATCCCTCGGGTCGACCTCAGGGGACAGCAGCTCAACGTGATCAAGGGGCTGCCGCCGAACCTGACCAACATCCCGCCGGGCTGCGCCTTCAACCCCAGGTGTCAGTACGCGCAGGATGTCTGCCGGGCCGACCCGCCGCCGCAGGCGTACCAGGTGGCCGAGTCCCGTACCTCGCGCTGCCACTTCTGGAAGGACGTGTTGGGCGATGAGTGACGTCGTGCTGCGGACCAAGGACCTGGTCAAGCACTTCCCGATCACCCGTGGAATCGTGTTCCAGAGCCAGATCGGCGCGGTCCGCGCGGTCGACGGGATCGACCTGGAACTGCGCCGGGGGGAGACCCTCGGCGTGGTCGGCGAGTCCGGCTGTGGCAAGTCGACCCTGGCGAAGCTGCTGGTCGGGCTGGAGAAGCCGACGTCGGGCACGATCGACGTCCGGGGACAGGACATGACCCGGCTGAAGGGTCAGCCGTTGCGCCGGGCTCGGCGCAACATCCAGATGGTGTTGCAGGACCCGTACACGTCGCTGAACCCCCGGATGACGGTCGGCGACATCATCGGTGAGCCGTTCGACATCCACCCGGACGTGGCGCCGAGGGGCGAGCGGCAGAAGCGGGTGCAGGACCTGATCGACCTGGTCGGGCTCAACCCGGACCACATCAACCGGTACCCACACCAGTTCTCCGGCGGGCAGCGGCAGCGGATCGGCATCGCCCGCGCGCTGGCGCTCAACCCGGAGATCATCATCTGCGACGAGCCGGTCTCCGCGCTGGACGTGTCGATCCAGGCCCAGGTGATCAACCTGCTCGAGCAGTTGCAGAACGAGCTGGGCCTGTCGTACGTCTTCATCGCGCACGACCTGTCGGTGATCAGGCACATCGCCGACCGGGTGGCCGTGATGTACCTCGGCAAGGTCGTCGAGATCGGCGACAACGAGGGGATCTACGAGCGGCCGACCCACCCGTACACCCAGGCGCTGCTCTCCGCGGTGCCGGTGCCGGACCCGACGTTGCGCGGGCACCGGGACCAGATCGTGCTGGAGGGCGACGTACCCTCGCCGGCCAACCCACCCTCCGGCTGCCGGTTCCGTACCCGGTGCTGGAAGGCCCAGGACATCTGTGCCGAGCAGGAACCGCCGCTGGTGGAGCGGGAGCATTCCGGCCATCCGAGCGCATGCCACTTCGCCGAGGAGCGCGACGTGGTGCACGCGGTCGAATAGGCCGGCACAGACGCCGGCGGCCGGCCCCACCCGGCTCGTGCCACCGGTGAAGGTAGTGCCTCCTCAGTGTCCGGGGCGTCGGCCGCCATCCATGCGACCGGCGCCCCGGGCCGCTGTTCCGGGCCGGACAGGGCCCGGTGGAGCTGTCGCGGGGCGGTGCCGGGGTTGCTCGGACCGCAGGACCGACTCGGCGGCGTTCAGAGCGGTCCGCGGCCGGCGCGGAGCACCAGCAGGGCGAGCTGCGTCCCGTCGGCGCCGAGCGCGGCGTGGAACTTGTCCAGGATCTCGCGCTCGCGGGAGAGGACCAGGCGGGTGCCGCCGGACGCGACCCGGGTCGCGCCGACCTGTTGGGACAGGCTCGCCCGTTCCTGCCAGAGGGCGATCAGGGCGCTGTCGATCTCGTTGATCCGGTCGCGCATCGCCAGGATGCGCTCCGCGGCCTCCGGCGAGTCGGTGCCGGTCTGCGTCTTGCCGGCGGTCGGGTTGGCGGGCTGTTCGAGCATGTGTGCGGTCATTTCCGGGCTCCCTGAGCGGGTTGGCCCCCAGCGTCCACGACCCGAGGCAAAACGCCCCGGGCTCCAGGAGCCCGGGGCGTTTCGTAGGTTTAAGATCAGGCGCTACCTACGGCTGCCGGACTCCCGGAGCCATAGTAAAAGTAGAAACGCGCCTGCTGGATCACGAACCGAGTATGCCCACCCCGGGCCTTCCGGCGCAAGCGCCTCGGCGCGGAACGGGCGAAATCTCACCCACTCAGCCGAGGCGGGTGATGCGGTCGGCCGGCCCCGGGGCCACCGGCGCCCCGCCGCCGAGGTGGGCGACCAGGGCGTCGACGTCGAAACCGGGCGCGGTGGTCCGGTCGGTGCCACCGGTGAGCAGGGTGAAACCGTCGCCTCCGTTGGCCAGGAAGTCGTTGGTGGTGACCCGGTAGCTGGTGGCCGGGTCGACCGGCACCCCGCCGAGGGCGAGCGCGCTGACCCGCCCACCGGCCGGCAGGGTGGTGTCGTAGCTGTAGGTGAGACCGGCCGAGACCTGGAGGACCCGCTGGCTGGTCTGCCCGCTGAAACCGACGAACTGCTGCTCCAGTACGTCCTTGAGCTGCGCCCCGGTGAGGGTCTGGGTGACCACGAGATTGTTGAACGGTTGGACGGTGAACGCCTCGCCGTAGGTGATCTGACCGGGTGCCTCGCCACCGGCGGAGGTCGCGTACGGCAGCGAGGCGCGGATGCCGCCCGGGTTCATCAGTGCGAGCTGGGCCCCGTTGCCGGCGGTCCAGGCGAGCTGCGCGTCGGCGATCACGTCACCGAGTGGGCTCTCCTGGTTCGGCCGGTTGTCCCGGACGATGTCGGCGGTGATCGACCCGACCACCCGGTTGGCGATCGGCGCCACGGCGGTGCGGTACTTGTCCGCCAGCCGCTTCGCCTTCGGGTCGACCAGGGCGGGGTTGCGGACGAAGTTGCCCGGGGTGGTCTGCTGCCAGGTCCCGTCCGGGTTCCGTACGCCGTTCTCGGCGATCACGTTGCGCGCGGTGATCTCGGTGAACCGGCCGGTCCGCCGGTCCAGCGAGTAGTCGATGTCGGTGATGAGCTGGCCGTTGGTCCCGGCGCTGGTGACCACGGTCGGGGCGCCCGAGGAGTTCGGCACCGAGCAGGAGTAGGCACGGTGCGTGTGGCCGCTGACGACCAGCCCGAACTCGGGCCGCAGCCCGGCGACGATCGGCACCACCGGGCCGGAGAAGTTGGTGCAGTCGGACGGGCCACCGGACTGCCCGCCACCCTCGTGCAACAGCAGCACCTGGGCCCTGACCCCGGCGAGCCGCAGCAGGCCGCCCCAGAGGTTGGCCGTCTCGACCTCGTCGGTGAACCGGACCGAACTGATCCCGGCCGGGTTCACGATGCTCGGGGTGCCCTCCAGGGTCAGCCCGACGAAGCCGACCGGTACGCCGTCGACCAGCCGGATGTCCACCGGCGGGAGGATCGGCAGCCCGGTACGCCGGCTGACCGTGTTCGCGGCGAGGTAGCTGAACTTCGCCCCGGCAAAGCCGTCACCGTCCTGGCACCCGTCCACCGGGTGGCAGCCGCCCCGGTTGATCCGGAGCAGTTCCTCGACCCCCTCGTCGAACTCGTGGTTGCCGACCGAGCTGATGTCCAGCCCGATCTCGTCCATCAGCTCGATCGTCGGTTCGTCATGGAAGGCGGCGCTGACCAGCGGGGTGGCGCCGATCAGGTCACCGGCGCCGACGGTGGTGCTGCGCCGCCCCTCGGCGGCGGCCTCGGCGCGGAGCCGCTTCAGCCAGGTCGCGAGGTATTCCACCCCGCCGGCCGGGGTGCCGTTCACGGCGGCGCCGCTGCCGGTGGGTGGGTCGATCGCGCCGTGGAAGTCGTTGTAGCTGAGGAAGTTGCCCTTGACCGGGCGGCCGGTCGGCGTCTGGTACGAGACCGAGACCGGGGCGAGTGCCGTCCACCGGTCGGTGGCCGACGATGGGTCGGCGGCGGGGACGTACGGCAGGGTGGTGACGGCGGCGAGGGCGAGTGCGGGCACCGCGAGGCGCCGCAGTTTCGCCCAGCCGCCCGGGCGAGTCTGGCTCATCAGGGATCTTCCCATCGGGTCCGGTGAGTGTTACCAGGGCGGTATCCGGTCATCGTTCTCGATCGGGGCGCGACCCACCAGTACGGCGAGATGACGAGTTGGTGGCCGGACGGCAGGGGAGGCGGTTGATGTCGGGCCGGCGGCATAGACTCGCCGTGCGATGCATGCTCTCTTCGAAATCCCGCCGATCCAGCCGTCGACCCCTGCCCGGGATTCGGCTTCGCCCCCGACGCCGGCCCGTCCGTCCACGACGCGTCCGCCCTCCTCAGCCGGTGATCCCCAGGCGTTGCTGACCGGGCTCAACGGTCCACAGCGCGACGCCGTGACCCACGCCGGCTCCCCACTGCTGATCGTGGCCGGTGCCGGCTCCGGCAAGACCCGGGTGCTGACCCACCGGATCGCCTACCTGCTCGCGGCCAGACAGGTGCACCCCGGCGAGATCATCGCGATCACCTTCACCAACAAGGCCGCCGGTGAGATGAAGGAGCGCGTGGCCGCCCTGGTCGGGCCCCGGGCCCGACTGATGTGGGTCTCCACGTTCCACTCCGCCTGCGTACGGATCCTCCGGGCCGAGCACGAGCATGCCGGGCTGAAGTCGACCTTCTCCATCTACGACGCGGACGACTCCCGACGGCTGATGCAGATGGTGGCCCGGGAGCTGGACCTCGATCCGAAGCGTTACCCGGCGCGTGGTCTGGCGGCCCAGGTCTCCAACCTGAAGAACGAGCTGGTCGACCCGGAGGAGTTCGCCGGTCGGGCCCAGGGGCCGAACGAGCGCGCGCTGGCCGAGGCGTACACCCGCTACCAGCAGCGCCTGCGGGAGGCGCACGCGCTCGACTTCGACGACCTGATCATGACCACGGTGCACCTGTTGCAGTCGCACCCGCACGTGGCGGAGAGCTACCGGCGCCGGTTCCGGCACGTGCTGGTCGACGAGTACCAGGACACCAACCACGCCCAGTACACCCTGATCAAGGAGCTGGTCGGCAGCGAGCCGATCGGCGGCGAGGGCGCCGACGGGCTGCCCCCGGCCGAGCTCTGCGTGGTGGGCGACGCGGACCAGTCGATCTACGCCTTCCGGGGCGCCACGATCCGCAACATCCTGGAGTTCGAGCGGGACTTCACCGACGCGCGGACCATCCTGCTGGAGCAGAACTACCGCTCCACCCAGACCATCCTCAACGCGGCCAACGCGGTGATCGACCGGAACACCTCGCGCAAGCCCAAGCGGCTCTGGAGCGACGCCGGTGCCGGTGAGCAGATCGTCGGCTACGTCGCCGACACCGAGCACGCCGAGGCGGACTGGGTGGCCCGGGAGATCGACCGGCTCACCGACGAGGGGCTGACCCGACCGGGCGAGGTGGCCGTCTTCTACCGGACCAACGCGCAGTCCCGGGTGTTCGAGGAGGTGTTCATCCGGGTCGGGTTGCCGTACAAGGTGGTCGGCGGGGTGCGCTTCTACGAGCGCAAGGAGGTGCGCGACGCGCTGGCGTACCTCCGCGCGGTGGTCAACGACGACGACACGGTGAGCCTGCGCCGGGTGCTCAACACCCCCCGGCGGGGGATCGGCGACCGGGCCGAGGCGTGCGTCGAGGCGCTCGCCGCCCGGGACCGGATCTCGTTCGGGGCGGCGCTGCGCCGGGCCGGCGACGCCCCGGGGATCTCCACCCGGGCCGCGAACTCGATCGCCGACTTCGTCGCGCTGCTCGACGCCGCCCGGGAACTGGCCGAGACCGCCGCGCCGGAGGAGGTGCTGGAGTCGGTGCTGACCCGTTCCGGTTACCTCAGCGAGCTGGAGGAGAGCCTCGACCCGCAGGACGCCGGTCGGGTGGAGAACCTGCAGGAGCTGGTGAGCGTCGCCCGGGAGTACACCGAGCGGGTCGAGGCGCAGGCCGAGGAGGGCGAGGGCGGGGCCACCCTGGCCGGCTTCCTGGAGCAGGTCGCGCTGGTCGCCGACGCCGACCAGATCCCGGACCAGGCGGCTCCGGCCGCCGACGGTGAGGAGCCGGAGCAGCCGCAGGGCGTGGTCACGCTGATGACCCTGCACACCGCGAAGGGGCTGGAGTTCCCGGTCGTCTTCCTCACCGGTCTGGAGGACGGCGTCTTCCCCCATCTACGCGCGCTCGGCGACACCCGGGAGCTGGAGGAGGAGCGCCGGCTGGCGTACGTCGGCATCACCCGGGCCCGGCAGCGTCTCTACCTGTCCCGGGCGGTCACCCGTTCGGCCTGGGGGCAGCCGTCCTACAACCCGGCGTCGCGTTTCATGGCCGAGCTCCCGGCCGACCTGGTGCGCTGGGAGCGCACCGAGGGCTCGTACACGTCGTGGTCGGGGACCGGCGGCGGCGTGGGCGGGCGCTCCGGGTCCGCCGATTCCGGCCTGGCCGCCCGTGGTGGCGGCTTCACCGGGGGTACGCCCAAAGCCGCCCAACTCGCCCGCAGGCTCGGCGTCGATCCCAGTCGACTGGCGACCGCGAGCGAGTTGCCGCAGGCGCCGAAGGTCGCGGCCGGGGACCGGGTCAACCACCAGCGGTACGGCCTCGGCCGGGTGCTCGCCGTGGAGGGGCACGGGCCCGGGGCTCGAGCCCAGATCGACTTCGGTGACCAGACGATGTGGCTGGTGCTGCGGCACGCGCCGATCGACAAGCTCTGACCGGCGGCGTCCCGGGTCGGCGGCGCCGCCGGGACCGCGCTCCGGTGTGGCCCGGGGCGGTCCCGGCGGCTTCACCACCACCGGGGAGGGTCTTCGGGGCGTTCAGCAGCCGAGGTCGACGCCTCGGGCGCGCATGAACGGTGCCGGGTCGATCTGGTTCCAGAGGGCGCCCTGGTGCACCTCGAAGTGCAGGTGTGGGCCGGTGGCGTCGCCGGTGGCGCCCTCGTACCCGATGACCTGACCGGCGCTGACCTTGTCGCCGACCTGGACCGCGGTGCGGTTCTGGTGCGCGTAATGGGTCAGGAAACCGTTGCCGTGGTCGATGACGACCGAGATGCCGTACCCGTCGTAGGCGGCGCCCGCCGTGACCACCGTGCCGGCGGCGACCGCGTGGATCGGCGTGTTCTCGTCACCGGCCAGGTCGATGCCGGCGTGCAGGACCCCGCCGCGCGTCCCGTAGCAGGAGCTGACCGGCGCGCCCGGCATCGGGCTGACCCAGGCGGCGGCGGCCTTGGTCGGCTTCGGCGTGGTCTTGGTGGGTTTCGGCTTCGGCTTTGGCTTGGCGCTGGTCTTCGGGGCCGGCGCGCTGGTGCTCGGGGCCACCGACGGGGACGGGCTGGTGCTCGGCGGGGTCGGGCTGAGCAGGTCGGTCGGGAGATCCGTCGGCTGGGCCCGTTGCGCCCGGTCGGCCCGGTTCGCCGCGTTGGCGCGGGCGAGCGCCGCCGCCTCCGTCGTGATCCCGGTGCCGTCCGGTTGGTCGTCCTCGCCGCCGACGGTCACCGCGGCGACGCCGATCCCGACCACCACGGCCAGCCCGGTCGCGACGTACGCGCCTCGGCTGATCCGCCGCCGGGCGCGGTGCCGGGCCACGCCGGTGTCCGGCTGGTGACCCACCCCGCCCTCGTCGCGGTCGTGGTCGTCGAGCGGCTGGGTGTCGGGCACGGGTGGGACCTCCGGGGTACGGGGACTGACCCGGAGATGGTGGTCGGTCGAGCCCGTGACCAGCGACGTCGGGGTCGGGGGCGGGTCGGTCGGGCGCCCGGGGCCCGACCGGGTTTGCCCGGATTGGCGACGGGTTACCGGTTGTCCCGACCCGTCGTCGGGTGTCTCCGATCACATCGACCCCTGTGACACAGACGACTTCCCCGCCCGCTCGACCACAGAAAACCGCCCGGACCGTGCGGCCCGGGCGGTTTCGACGCGGTACGTGGAGCTATGGCGTGGTTACTCCGCCGTAAATTGCCTCTACTTGCATCTTGATGTCCACTCCCTTGTCCCGCAGGTACGGGATCGGGTCCCGGGGGACCCCGTTGACATGCACCTCGAGATGCAGGTGGGAGCCGTAGGAGTGGCCGGTGTTGCCGACCAGACCGAGCTGGTCGCCGGCCTTCACCTCCTGGCCCTCCTTGACGAGGATCTTGGAGGAGTGGCCGTAGACGGACTCGGAGCCGTCGGGGTGGGTCACGATCACGCAGTAGCCGTAGCCGCCGTACCAGCCGGCCCGGGTGACCTTGCCGGCGTGGACCGCGTGGTACGGGGTGCCCTCGGCGGCGGCGAGGTCGACCCCGGCGTGCAGCTTGCCCCAGCGCATTCCGTACGGCGAGGTGAAGTTGTAGCCGTGCAGCGGCAGCAGCCAGACGTCGGGCGCCTCGGCCAGTGTGCTGGCGATCCCGGAACGGTCCTGGTCACGGGTGGCGCGCTCGGCGCTGTCCGCACGCGAGGCGATGTCGTCGCTGGTGGCGGAGGCGTTCTCGAGGTCGGCCAGGGTGGCCGGGCTGACCGCTTTCGCGTCGGGCATGGCGGCCGCGCCCAGGGCGACGATGCCGGCACCGACAACGGCGGTGGTGACAACTGCTGCGTAACGGCTGCGCGGTGGGGTGGGTACGCGGCGTCGCCCGCGATAGCGATCGGGCTCAGACGACAGGCGCTGGCGCACGCACACCCTCCGGTGTCGGGTATTTGAAACGGTCGTGTCCGTGTGGATGAAGCGAGAACCACTCGGCCGGTCCGCGTTGTCACCCGATCGTGGACCCGATGACAACCGTCGTCACGGTAACCGCCGCCTAGTCGACCCACAAGTCACCTCACGGCTTTGTCATCGTTCGGTGCGGCTGTCCGTCATGAAACGCCCAATTTCGTAACCATTGGCGGGTCTTATCGTTAGTAGCTCTCAGTTACCAGTGCTGGTACGGCGGGTCAGTTGTCCACTCTCGACCGCCACCGTGGGTGACCCGGTCGCCCCGGCGATCCGGCTCGATCCACTCGGAGTGTCGCCCGGACTCTCCGGGTGCGCCGGACGGATACCTCCCGGCATGTCGGACGGAGACCCCGGGGGTGTGCCGGCCGGATTCGTCCGGGTGCGCCGGCCGGATTCCGGAGGGCGCGGAGCGCGGGTTACCGTTCGTTAAGGTGGTTGTCGAGGTGTGCTGGAAAGGTGTGCTGATGAGCTCACGAACGCGGGTCGTCGTCGCCAAGCCCGGCCTGGACGGCCATGACCGCGGGGTCAAGGTGGTCGCCCGGGCGCTGCGGGACGCCGGCATGGAGGTCATCTACACCGGCCTGCACCAGACGCCCGAGCAGATCGTCGAGACCGCCATCCAGGAGGACGCGGACGCGGTCGGCCTGTCGGTTCTCTCCGGGGCGCACATGACCCTGTTCCGACGGGTGGTGGAACTGCTGGCCGAGCGGGACGCCGAGGACATGGTCGTGTTCGGTGGCGGCATCATCCCGGAGGCCGACATCCCGGAGCTGGAACGGATCGGGGTCGCCAAGATTTTCACGCCGGGTGCGACCACCCAGGCGATCGTCGAGTGGGTCCGGGCCAACGTCGGCCAGCCGGTGGCTTGAACCCTCCCGGGCGCTGGCCTGAGCTCTCGGCGACGCGGTGGCTGCGGGTACGGCGATAGCGCTCGGTGTTGCGGTAGCGCTCGGTGATGATGGCCGGGTCCCGGTGTGATGCTGGGCACGGAAGCCTCGGCGATCGTCGATGACCGCTCGCCGCGCGGTCACAAACGTCGGCTGACCGGTAATCGACGCCCGTCGCGTCCCCCGTCGACACGTGGACGGGGGGAGAGGCCGGACGCACCCCTCACACGTCCGGCCTCTCTATGCGCGATGCCCCGCCGCCACCCCTCGACCGACAGGGCATCGGCCGTCTCCCGTCATCGCGCGGCTCAGCGCTCCGACACCTGACTCAACGACGGCTTTCCGCAGGGGTTACGCGGTTGCCGCGAGTTCGGCCAGAAAGCTTTCCGGTGCGGGCCCGCCGAGCGGGAACCGAGCGCGGGAGCTGAGCGGGAAGCGGGCGGGAACCGAGTGGGGGAGCTGAGCGGGAAGCGGGCGGGGACCGAGCGGGGAGCGGGCCCTCCGGGCGTTGTGCGGTACCGCACACCACGCACCCGCTCGGTTGCCAGTGGTGTCCGGATCGCTAGGCTGCGGCCGGAGGCCTGTTTACTTTCGCGACAACAGGCGTCAACTCATTCACGCTGGCGGCGGCGCGACGGCGCGCCGCGGAGACTGGACGGGACGCGCAATCGTGGACCTGTACGAATACCAGGGGCGCGAGCTGTTCGAGCGGCACGGTTTGCCCGTGCTCGCCGGCGGCGTCGCCACCACCCCGGAGGAGGCCCGGGCGATCGCCGATCGCCTCGGTGGCCGAGTGGTTGTCAAGGCCCAGGTGAAGGTCGGCGGGCGGGGCAAGGCCGGCGGGGTCAAGCTCGCCGACAACCCGGACGACGCGGTGGCCAGGTCCACCGACATCCTCGGGATGGACATCAAGGGCCACACGGTCCACAAGGTCATGATCACGGTGACCGCCGAGATCGCCGAGGAGTACTACCTCTCGTACCTGCTCGACCGGGCGAACCGCACCTTCCTCTGCATCGCCAGCGTGGCCGGCGGCATGGACATCGAGCAGGTCGCCGCCGAGACCCCGGAGCGGGTCGCCAAGATCACGATCGACCCGAACGTCGGCGTCGACCTGGACAAGGCGAACGAGATCGTCGCGGCGGCGCAGTTCCCGGCCGCGGTGGCGGACCAGATCGCCGGCATCGCGGTCACGCTCTGGCGAGCGTTTGTCGCCGAGGACGCCACCCTGGTCGAGGTCAACCCGTTGGCCCGTACGGCAAAGGGCGACGTGCTCCTGCTCGACGCGAAGGTGACGCTGGACGAGAACGCCGCGTTCCGCCACCCGGACCACGAGGCACTGGTCGACCAGGGCGCGGTGGATCCGCTGGAGCAGCGGGCGAAGGAGAAGGACCTCAACTACGTCAAGCTCGACGGTGAGGTCGGCATCATCGGCAACGGCGCCGGGCTGGTCATGTCGACGCTCGACGTGGTCGCGTACGCGGGTGAGCGGCACGGCGGCGTCAAGCCGGCGAACTTCCTCGACATCGGCGGCGGCGCCAGCGCGGCGGTGATGGCGAACGGCCTGGAGATCGTGCTCTCCGACCCGGCCGTGAAGAGCGTCTTCGTCAACGTCTTCGGCGGTATCACCGCCTGTGACGAGGTTGCCAACGGTATCGTCCAGGCGCTGGCGCTGCTCGCCGAGCGCGGCGAGGCGGTCGAGAAGCCCCTGGTGGTACGGCTGGACGGCAACAACGCCGAAGCGGGTCGGGCGATCCTCGACGGCGCGGCGAACCCGCTGGTGCAGCGGGTGGACACGATGGATGGAGCGGCCGAGCGGGCCGCCGAGCTCGCGGCTGCGGGGGTCTGACATGGCAATCTGGCTGACCAAGGACTCGAAGGTCATCGTCCAGGGGATGACCGGCTCCGAGGGCTCCAAGCACACCCGGCGGATGCTCGCCGCCGGCACCAACGTGGTCGGCGGGGTCAACCCGCGCAAGGCCGGTCAGACGGTCGACTTCGACGGCACCGAGCTGCCCGTCTTCGCCAGCGTCGCGGACGCGATGGCCGGCACCGGGGCGAACGCGACGGTCATCTTCGTACCGCCGCAGTTCACCAAGGGCGCGGTGGTCGAGGCGATCGACGCCGGCATCGAACTGGCCGTGGTGATCACCGAGGGCGTGCCGGTGCACGACACCGCGGCGTTCTGGGCGTACAACGTGAGCAAGGGCGAGCAGACCCGGATCATCGGCCCGAACTGCCCCGGTATCGCCTCCCCGGGTGCCTCCAACGCCGGCATCATCCCGGCCGACATCACCGGCTCCGGCCGGATCGGTCTGGTCAGCAAGAGTGGCACGCTGACCTACCAGATGATGTACGAGCTGCGCGACATCGGCTTCTCCACCTGCGTCGGCATCGGCGGCGACCCGGTCATCGGGACCACCCACATCGACGCGCTCGCGGCCTTCCAGGCCGACCCCGACACCGACGCGATCGTGATGATCGGTGAGATCGGCGGGGACGCGGAGGAGCGGGCAGCCGAGTTCATCAAGGCGAACGTGACCAAGCCGGTGGTCGGCTACATCGCCGGCTTCACCGCCCCGCCCGGCAAGACGATGGGACACGCCGGCGCGATCATCTCCGGTTCGGCCGGCACCGCCGACGCGAAGAAGGCGGCGCTGGAGGCGGTCGGGGTCAAGGTGGGCAAGACGCCGACCGAGACCGCCCAGCTCATGCGGGAGATCATGTCCGGTAGCTGAGCTGACCGGGCCGGTACGCGCGACGCGTACCGCCGAGCCTGACGACGGAAGGGGCTGGCCGCGACGCGGTCGGCCCCTTCCCCGTCCGGGACCGTACCCCGACCGGTGTCCCCGGCCGGCGGCTCGGCCCCGGCCGGGCTCAGTCCCAGCCGGGGTAGTTTCCGGTGCCGCGCAGAATCGCGCTGCCCAGGATGTTGAGGATGCTCAGCGCGATGGCGATCCAGCCGAGCACCGGGGAACTGCCGTAGCGCCGCGCGTCCCGGATGGACAGGTAACCGAAGATGACACCGAGTACGCCGCAGCAGATCAGGCCGATCACGATGCCGAGTACGCCCCAGAGGGTGGTCCGGTCCCGGCCCGACGCCGCGGGTCGGTACGGATACCGGTCGGCCATGCTCACCTCCAGCCCGGATGATGCGGAAACGGAACCGCGACGGCCCGATACCGTGCTCCGGGTGATCCTGACGGACTGCGCCGACGGTAACCCCGTACCGCCTCGATTGTCCGGTAATCGGGGAAGTCGTGCGCCACGGACGGTGGTGTCGTCCCCCAGCGCGACGACCGGCGTGCCAAAGTAGGGCACGATGCCACCCATCATCCCCGATCAGCCCGGCCGTCCGGTTCGACCGGATCCGGCGGAACCCACCCCGAGCGTCGACCGGTCCGCACCGGACGACACGGCGCCGGCTGTCCGGCGTACCGACGGGGTCCCGGCCGCCCGGCGCGGCGGCCCGGTCGACCCGGTTCCCCCGCCCCGTCGCGCCCCGACCGACGGCTCCGGCCGCCCGTCCCGGCCGGAGACCTCCACCCGCCGCTCCGGGCGGGCACCGCTGCCGCTCGCCGCCCTGGTGGCGACCACCTGGGCAGCGCTCCTCTCGTACCTGCCGGTTGTCGTCCTGCTCGGGCTCACCCGGCTGACCGGGGACTCCGGTTCGGTCTGGGCGGCGGCCCGGGTCGGGCTCGCCGGCTGGCTGGTCGGCCACGGCGTTCCGCTCGACACCGAGGCGGGCGTCTTCCACCTCGCCCCGCTCGGGCTCGCCGTGTTCGCCGGCTGGCGGGTGGCCCGGGCCGGTCTGCACACCAGTCGGGCGGTCGGCGCGCGGCAGCACGGCACCCCGCGCCAGGCACTCGCCGTCGCGGGCGCGGTCGGCATCGCGTACGGGCTCTTCGGTGTCCTCGCCGCCGTGATCGTCAGCGGTGGCGGGCAGCACGTGTCGCCGGCCCGAGCCGGGCTCACCCTCACGGTCTTCGGCACCCTCGCGGCGCTCGCCGGCGCGCTGCCGATCACCGGCACGCTCGGTGCGCTCGCCCGGCGTACCCCGCCGGTTCTCCGCGACGGCCTGCGTACCGGGTTGGTGGCCGCGCTGCTGCTGCTCGGGGCCGGTGCCGGGGCGGCCGGGCTGGCGGTGGCGACCGGTGGCGGCGCCGCCTCCGACATGCTCGCCGCCTACCGGACCGGGGTGGTCGGCCAGGCCGGGATCACCGCCGTCAGCGCCGGGTACGCGCCCAACGCCTCCGTCTGGGCCGCCTCCTACCTGCTCGGGCCGGGCTTCGCCATCGGCACCGGCACCACCGTGAGCACCACCGAGGTCGACGTCGGCCCGCTGCCGGCGATCCCGTTGCTGGCCGGTCTGCCGTCCGGGCCGATCGGCGGGCTGCGGGTGGTGCTGCTGGCGGTGCCGGTGATGGCGGGTCTGGCGGCCGGTTGGCTGCTCACCCGGCGGTCGCTGCGGCGGGCCGGGTTGCCGGCGCCGCCGGCCGCCCTGCCCCGGGGCGCGGTCCGGGGCCGCGCGGCGGTGCGGTGGCCGCCGTTGCTCGGGGCGGCGCTGCTCGGTGGACCGGTCGCGGGCCTGGTGCTCGGCCTGGCCGCGTGGGCCTCCGGCGGATCGCTCGGCGGCGGCCGGCTGGCCGAGGTGGGACCGATCGGTTGGCAGGTGTCGGCGGTCGCGACGGTGGTGGTGGCGGTCGGTGCGATGGTCGGTGCCGCGGTCACCCGCGCCTTCGCCCGCCCCTGACGGGTCGGTGCCTTGGCCCGGCCCTTGACGGGTCGGTGGCCTCGTCCGGCCCCTGACGCGCCCGTGTCTTCGTCCGGCCCCTGACGGGTCGGTGGCTTCGGTGCGCTCCCGGTTCGCCCGGTCGGCGGATTGGCCCGAGCCGCCGCAGGGCGGGGCTGAGCTGCCCGATAGGGTGCTGAGGTGACTGAGCCCGTGTCGGCCGCCCGCGTCGTCGTCCTCATCTCCGGGTCCGGTAGCAACCTGCAGGCGCTGCTCGACGCGGCCACCGATCCGGCGTACGGCGCCGAGGTGGTCGCCGTGGGCGCGGACCGGACCGGCATCGCCGGACTCGACCGCGCCGCCGCCGCCGGGGTGCCGGTCTTCGTGGACCCGCTCAAGGCGTACCCGGACCGGGAGGAGTGGGACCGGGCACTCGCCGCGCACGTCGCCGAGTACAAGCCCGACCTGGTCGTGTCGGCCGGCTTCCTCAAGCTCGTCGGGCCACACTTCCTCGCCGCCTTCGGTGACCGCTACCTGAACACGCACAACGCGCTGCTGCCCGCCTTCCCCGGAATCCACGGCCCGCGCGACGCGCTCGCCTACGGCGTCAAGATCGCCGGGGCCACCCTCTTCTTCGTCGACGCCGGCGTCGACACCGGACCGATCGTCGCCCAGGTGGCGGTGCCGGTGCTCGACGACGACGACGAGGAGACCCTCACCGAACGGATCAAGGCCGCCGAGCGGCGGCAGCTCGTCGAGCAGGTCGGCCGGCTGGTCCGGGAGGGCTGGACGATCACCGGAAGAAAGGTCACCATCCCATGAGCGCCACTTCGGACGGCCGGCGCGCGCTGCGGCGCGCACTGGTCAGCGTGTACGACAAGACCGGGCTGACCGAGCTGGCCCAGGCGCTGCACGCCGCCGGGGTAGAGATCGTGTCGACCGGCAGCACCGCGTCGACCATCGCCGCGGCCGGCGTTCCGGTGACCCAGGTGGAAGAGCTGACCGGTTTCCCCGAGACCCTCGACGGGCGAGTGAAGACGCTGCACCCGAAGGTGCACGCCGGGCTCCTCGCCGACCTGCGGCTGGACCGGCACGTGGCCCAGCTCGACGAGCTCGGGATCGCCCCGTTCGACCTGTTGGTGTCGAACCTCTACCCGTTCACCGAGACGGTCGCCTCCGGCGCCGACTTCGACGCCTGCGTGGAGCAGATCGACATCGGCGGTCCGGCGATGGTCCGAGCCGCGGCCAAGAACCACGCCTCGGTGGCGGTGGTGACCTCGGTCGACGCGTACCCGTCGATCCTGGACGCCCTGGCCGGCGGCGGCTTCACCCTCGGCGAGCGGCGCGCCCTCGCGGCGCGGGCCTTCGCCGACATCGCCGAGTACGACGTCGCGGTGGCGCGGTGGTTCGCCGAGGATCTGACCTCGGAGCGGGAGTGGCCGGACTTCGCCGGGTTCGCCCTGCGTCGCAGCGCCACCCTGCGGTACGGCGAGAACCCGCACCAGCGCGCCGCCATCTACCTCGACCCGGCGGCGGCCCCCGGGCTAGCCCAGGCGGAGCAGTTGCACGGCAAGGAGATGTCCTACAACAACTACGTCGACGCGGACGCGGCCTGGCGGGCGGCGAACGACTTCGGCCCGGACCTGGCGACCGTCGCGATCATCAAGCACGCGAACCCGTGCGGGATCGCCACCGGCGTGGACGTGGCCGACGCGCACCGCAAGGCACACGCCTGCGACCCGGTGTCGGCGTTCGGCGGGGTGATCGCGGTCAACCAGCCGGTCTCGGTGGAGCTGGCCAAGCAGATCGCGGACATTTTCACCGAGGTCGTGGTCGCCCCGGCCTTCGCCGACGGCGCGGTCGAGGTGCTCGCCGGCAAGAAGAACATCCGGCTGCTCCGGGCGCCGGCCTGGCAGCCGGCGCCGGCCGAGTGGCGCGCGGTCACCGGCGGTGTGCTGGTCCAGTCACCGGACCGGATCGACGCCCCCGGCGACGACGCGGCGGCCTGGAAGCTGGTGGCGGGTGACCCGGCCGGGCCGGACCTGTTGCGCGACCTGACCTTCGCCTGGCGGGCGATCCGCTCGGTCAAGAGCAACGCGATCCTGCTGGCCGCCGACGGTGCCACCGTCGGCGTCGGAATGGGACAGGTCAACCGGGTGGACGCGGCCCAGCTCGCGGTCGCCCGGGCCGGCGCGGAGCGGGCCCGTGGCGCGGCCGCCGCCTCCGACGCCTTCTTCCCGTTCGCGGACGGGTTGCAGGTGCTGCTCGACGCCGGGGTCCGCGCGGTGGTCCAGCCCGGCGGTTCGGTGCGCGACGACGAGGTCATCGCCGCCGCCCAGCAGGCCGGTCTGACCATGTACCTCACCGGCACCCGCCACTTCTTCCACTGATCGCCACCCGCTCCGGGTGTAAGGAAGGGCCCCTTGTTAACGCTATGCGTTAACAAGGGGCCCTTCCTTACACCTCAGGCGACGACGTGCTTGAGTTCGGCGAAGTGGCAGGCGGACGGGTGCGGGTCGACCGCCCGGAGCACCAACTGCGGGTCCTGGGTGGCACAGATCTCCTGCGCCTTCCAGCACCGGGTGCGGAACCGGCAGCCGGACGGCGGGTCGGCCGGCGAGGGCACGTCACCGGTGAGCCGGATGACCTCGCGGTGCGCGCGGGCCGACGGGTCCGGCACCGGCACCGCCGAGAGCAGCGCCTGGGTGTACGGGTGGGTCGGCCGCTCGTAGATCTCCTCGTTGTCGCCGATCTCGACGATCCTGCCGAGGTACATCACGGCCACCCGGTCGGCGATGTGCCGGACCACGGAGAGGTCGTGCGCGATGAAGACGTACGACAGGCCCAGCTCGTCCTGGAGCTTCTCCAGCAGGTTGATCACCTGAGCCTGGATCGACACGTCCAGTGCGGAGACCGGCTCGTCGCAGACGATCACCTCGGGGTTGAGCGCCAGCGCTCGGGCGATGCCGATCCGCTGCCGCTGCCCGCCGGAGAACTGGTGCGGGTACCGGTTGATGTGCTCCGGGTTGAGCCCGACGATGTCGAGCAGTTCGCGTACCCGCCGGTCGCGGGAGCCCTTCGGCGCTGCCTCCGGGTGGATCTCGAACGGCTCACCGATGATGTCGCCGACCGTCATCCGGGGGTTCAGCGACGTGTACGGGTCCTGCATCACCATCTGCACGTTGCGGCGGAGCCGGCGCAGCTCGCCGCCGGACATCTTGAAGATGTCCTTGCCCTCGAGCATCGCCTTGCCGCCGGTCGGGGTCTCCAACCGCATGAGCAGCCGGGCCAGCGTCGACTTGCCGCAGCCGGACTCGCCGACCACGCCGAGCGTCTCGCCGCGCTTCAGTTCGAAGCTCACGCCGTCGACCGCCTTGACGGCGCCGATCTGCTTCTTGAAGACCACACCCTGGGTGATCGGGAAGTGCTTGACGACGTTGTCGACCTGCAGGATCGTTTCGCCACGCACCTTGGTTGCGCTAGAGCCGGCCATCGAGGACCTCCTGGGCAAAGTGACATGCGCTGGTCCGGTCGTTGCCGAGGTTCCGGTTCTCCGGCACCACGTCGACACAGACCTGCTGGGCGTACGGGCAGCGGGGGTGGAAGGGGCAGCCCGAGGGGATGCGCATCAGGTTCGGTGGCAGGCCCTTGATGGTGGAGAGCTCCTTGCCCCGCTGGTCGAGCCGGGGGATGGACTCCAGCAGACCCTTCGTGTACGGGTGGGCCGGAGACGAGTAGAGCGAGTGAACGTCGGCGTGCTCGACGATCCGGCCGGCGTACATGACCGCGATCCGGTCGGCGACGTCGGCGACCACGCCGAGGTCGTGGGTGATCAGGATCATCGCCATGTTGAGGTCCCGCCGGAGGTCGCCGAGCAGGTCCATGATCTGGGCCTGCACGGTGACGTCGAGCGCGGTGGTGGGCTCGTCGGCGATCAGCACCCGGGGGTTCAGCGCCAACGCCATCGCGATCATGACGCGCTGGCGCATGCCGCCGGAGAACTGGTGCGGGTAGTCGCTCACCCGCTGCTTGGCGGCCGGGATCTTGACCAGTTCCATCAGCTCGATCGCCCGCTTGCGGGCGTCGGCGCGGGACATGCCCTCACGCTGGCGCAGCGTCTCGCCGATCTGCCAGCCGACCGGGAAGACCGGGTTGAGGGCGGAGAGCGCGTCCTGGAAGATCATCGCGATCTGCTTGCCCCGCACCTGACGGCGCTGCTCCTCGGGCATCTTGAGCAGGTCGCTGCCGTCGTACAGGATCTGGCCGGACGGGATCACCGCCGGCGGCATGTCGAGGATGCCCATGATCGCCTGCGCGGTGACCGACTTGCCGGAACCGGACTCGCCGAGCACCGCCAGGGTCTCACCGGCGTCCAGGTGGTACGAGACGCCGTTGATCACCTTCGCCACGCCGTCCCGGGTGCGGAACTCCACGTGCAGGTCCCGTACCTCGAGCAGGTGCGGGCGGCTGCCGCCGGCGGTCGGGGCCGGGTTGGGCTGAACCGAAAGGTAGCTCATGATTTGATCACCGCAGCTTCGGGTCGAAGGCGTCGCGGATGGCGTCGCCGAGCATGATGAACGCGAGCACCGTCAGGGCGAGGAACGTCGACGGGACGATCAGTGGCGTCGCCGACTCGCGCATGTGCACCCGGCCGGCGTCGATGTCCATACCCCAGGAGATCGTCGGCTCCTTCAGACCGATGCCGAGGAAGGAGAGGGTGGCCTCGGCGGCGATGAACGAACCGAGCGCGATGGTCAGCACCACGACCACCGGGGCGAGCGAGTTCGGCAGGATGTGTCGCCACATGATCCGGCCGTTCCCGGCGCCGAGCATCCGGGCCGCCGCGACGTAGTCCTGCTGCTTGGCGCTGATCACCGAGGAGCGGATGACCCGGGCGGCGGTGGTCCAGCCGAGGATGGCGAGGACGAAGATCAGTGCGGCGATCCGGGCGAACTGGTTGTCGCTGTCGATCCGCTTGAGCAGCACGATCGCGGCGAGCAGCAGCGGCAGGCCCAGGACGATGTCGATGACCCGGGAGAGGACCGCGTCGACCCAGCCGCCGAAGTAGCCGGCGAGCATGCCGACGACCACCGCGACGACGCCGGTGAGCAGCGCGGAGAGGGCGCCGACCAGCAGCGACGCACGGGCGCCGTAGACCGACCGGGCGTAGATGTCGCAGCCCTGGAAGTTGTACCCGAAGATCGCGCCGCCGGTCGGTCCCTGGTGCTGGCGGGAGAGCGTGCAGTCGGTCGGGTCGTTCGCGGTGAGCAGGCTGGGGAAGGCGGCCATCAGGGTGACGATGAGGACCAGCGTGAGCGACACCCAGAAGATCGGGTTGCGCCGCAGGTCCCGCCAGGCGTCACCGGCGAGGCTGCGCGGCTTGTGCATCGCCTCGACCTTTCCCGTTGCGGCGGGCTCCCCGGCGGGACCGCGTCGGGCGCTCGGGTTCTCGGTCGCCGCGACCGACTGGAAGTCACTCATGCCTGCACCTCGCTGCACATGTGCTGACCGCGCTGACCGCGCTGACGGATCTGAACGCGCTGACCGCGCTGGTTGGACTCACCGCGCTGATCGCGCCGGTTGGACTCTCCGCGCCGACCGCGCCGGCTGGACTCAGACATAACGGATCCTCGGGTCGAGGACGGCGTAGAGCACGTCCACCACGAGGTTGCAGACGAGGTAGACCACGACCAGGATGCTGACGATCCCGACCACCAGCGGGCCGTCCTCGGTGCGGATGCCGCGGAAGAGGTTGAAGCCGACGCCGGGGATGTTGAACACGCCCTCGGTGATGATCGCACCGCTCATCAGGTTGCCCAGCTCGACGCCGAGGAAGGTGACCACCGGGATCAGCGAGTTCCGCAGTACGTGCACGCCGACGATGCGCCGGTGCGCCAGCCCCTTCGACTTCGCCGTCCGTACGTAGTCCGAGCGCATGTTCTCGGCCACCGACGTACGGGTCAGCCGCAGTGCCGTGGCGAGGGAGAGTGAGCCGAGCACGATGCCGGGCAGCAGCAGGGCGTAGAAGCTCGGCTGCGCACCCGCGGTCGGCGGGAACCAGCCCAGCTTGACGCCGAGGAAGTACTGGGCCAGCGGCGCCAGCACGATGGTCGGGATGCCGAGCACCAGCAGCGTCAGCAGCAGCGTCGAGTTGTCGAAGATGCCGCCGCGCCGGATGCCGGCGATGACGCCGGAGGTGACGCCGAAGATGATCGCCACGGCGATGCCGATCAGGGCCAGCTTCAGGGTGACCGGCCAGGCGGTGGACATCATCTCGCTGATCTTGCGCTGGGTCAGCGAGAGGCCCAGGTCGCCCTGGAGCAGGTTGCCGATGTAGTCGAAGTAGCGGTAGAAGAAGCCGCCGACCCCGGTCTTGTCGAGGTGGAACGTCTCGGTCAGGTATGCCCGCTGCGCGGGAGTGACCGGCCGCTCGCCGGCAAGTGCCTGGATGGGGTCGCCCTGGCCGGCGAACATCAGCGCGTAGACGATCAGAGTGGTCCCGAAAAAGGCCAGGACCATCTGCAGCAGGCGCCGCACGATATAGCGGAACATACCTTAGCTTTCTCTCCGAATATGGATGAAAGTCGTACGAGCGGACTTTTCGGTCGTACGAAAGTATCCGGGCCCCAGGCCCGGATGTGTTTCGACGGGGCACCCTGGGGTGCCCGGCGGAGGAAGTCCGGCGTCGGCGTTCTTGGGCGACGCCGGACTTCCTCCATCCATGGACCGAGCTGTCCGGGGTTACCGGGTAGCCCGAACCAGATTCGGGGGGTCAGCTCAGCTGACGGCCTCGATCTTGGTCAGATTGACCCGCTGGAACAGGTCGATCTCGACGTTCTTGACCTTGCTCGAGTAACCGAAGTTGTTCTGACCGAAGCGGAGCGGGATCACCGGCATGTCGTTCGCCAGAAGATCCTCGGCCTGCTGGTACTTCTTGATCGCCTCGTCCGGGGTGGCGGCGGAGACGCCTTCCTTCACCAGGCTGTCGAGCTGCGGGTTGCTGTACCCGTAGTAGTTCGACGAGCCGTTGGTGGTGTAGAGCGGGCCGAGGTAGTTCTCCATGGACGGGTAGTCCATGATCCAGCCGAGCCGGAACATGCCGACCGGCTGCTTCTTCTCGACCTTGTCCAGCAGGTCGGCGAACTTCGGCTCGGCGGTGCCGACGCACTCCACGCCCAGGTTGGTCTTGAGCTGGTTGCAGGTGGCGTCCACCCAGTCCTTGTGCCCACCATCGCCGTTGTACGAGATCTCGATCTTCGACGGGCCACCGGCGGCGGTGTACTCCGACTTGGCCTTGGTCGGGTTGAACTCGCAGGCGGCGCCGCAGGTGTTGTCCCGGTAACCGGCCACCACCGGCGAGACGAACGAGCGGGCGGACTGCTGGGAGTCCTTGAAGACCGACTTGATGATCTCGTCGCGGTCGATCGCCTCGGAGATCGCCTTGCGCACCTCGGGCTTGCTGAACTCCGGCTGGAACGTCGGGAACGCCAGGAACTGGAACGACGAGGCCGGGCTCTGCTGGAACCGGTCACCGAGGTCGCCCTGCGCGCTGGTCAGGTTCTCGGTCGGGATGGTCGGGACGACGTCCAGGTTGTCCGAGATCACGTCCGCGTACGCGGCGGTGAGCTGCTGGTAGATCCGGAACTCGACACCGGCCACCTTCGGCTTCTCACCCGGGAAGGCGTCGTACTTCTCGACCTCGACCTTGGCGTCGTGCTGCCAGGTGCCCTTCATCTTGAAGGGGCCATCGCCGATGATGGCGTCCTCGAAGCCGTCCTTGATCACGCCGGGGGACGAGAAGGCGGCGTTCGGCAGCGGGTAGAAGGCGTTGTACCCGAGCATCGTCTTGAACTCGCTGTACGGCGCCGACAGGGTCACGGTGAAGGTCAGGTCGTCGACCTTCTTCAGCCCGCTCATCGTCTTGGCCTTCGGCTCGGGGGCCTTCTGCGGGCCGTCCTCGCCGTCCGGGTCCTCCGACTGGAGGTCGTCGTAGCCGGCGATCTTGCCGAAGAAGTAGCTCGCGCCCTGGCCGTTCGGGGCATACGCGCCGTAGTTCCAGGCGTTGATGTAGCTGTCGGAGGTGACCTTCTCGCCGTTGTGGAAGGTGTAGCCGTCCTTCAGCTTGATCGTCCAGGTGGTGTTGTCGGTGCTCTGCACCGACTCCGCCTGGACCTCGTACGGCTTGTTCTGGGCGTCGTAGTCAACCAGCGGGGTGAACAGGGCGCTGAGGACCTGGTTGCCGCTCGTCTCGGTGGTGTTGGTCGGGATCAGGTGCTGCGGTTCGCCGATCTGGATCGACACCGTAGCGTTGGGGTTGCTTTCCCCGGAACCACCGTCGTCGCCGCTGCCGCAGGCCGCGAGGCCCAGGGTTGCGACGAGCGGGACGGCGGCCCAGGCAGCGAGCCTACGGACCTGCATTGAGCCTCCTCATCTCCTCACGCTGGGCAGCCAGGTCCCGGGTACGGGTCACTCTGCGCAACGCTCGGCAAAGGTAGGCCGCGGCGGGACCCTAGTCCAAACCGCCAGATTACGACTGAATAACGGGATACAGAGAGTCGGCTTGCGACCTGCCCTGACCTCTGGTAAAGGAAGGTTTGCGCCGTCGGCCCGGTCGCTCGCCTTATTTCAGCATTTGCGGGGCGAAACCCCGCAATCGGCGATGATCATAACGTGGCCCACGCCACCTGGGGTTTGTCCGGCTTGTGCCTGGTCGCGCGCTCAGACTGTGGACAACTCCACAGGTGGCTACGACGAGTGACGAACAACACGGTTACGCAAAGTTACATCCGGACTGGCTCCGTGATTGTCCACGCCCCGGGGCGGGGTGCGTCGGGCAACCGGGTGTGTCCGAGGTCGGCCCGCCCGTCGTGAGACGATCAGGGACGTGACGGCGACCCTCTTGGACGGCAAAGCGACCGCGGCGGAGATCAAGGACGAGCTACGGGTGCGGGTGAAGGCACTCGCCGAGCGGGGCGTGCTGCCCGGCCTCGGCACCGTACTCGTCGGCGCGGATCCCGGCTCGCAGGCGTACGTCAACGGCAAGCACCGCGACTGCGCCGAGGTCGGCATCGCCTCGATCCGGCGTGAACTGCCCGCCGACGCGACCCAGGAGCAGGTCGACGAGGTCATCGCCGAGCTGAACGCGGACCCGGCCTGCCACGGTTACATCGTGCAGTTGCCGCTGCCGCGCCACCTCGACACCCAGCGGGTGCTGGAGCTGATCGACCCGGAGAAGGACGCGGACGGGCTGCACCCGGTCAACCTCGGTCGGCTCGTGCTCGGCTACGACGGCCCGCTGCCCTGCACCCCGCGTGGCATCGTCGAACTGCTGCGCCGGCACGACGTGCCGCTGCGCGGTGCCGAGGTGGCCGTGGTCGGGCGCGGCAACACCGTGGGCCGCCCGCTCGGACTGCTGCTGACCCGCCGCAGCGAGAACGCCACCGTCACGCTCTGTCACACCGGCACCCTGGACCTCGCCAAGCACACCCGTACCGCCGACATCGTGATCGTGGCCGCCGGGGTGCCCGGACTGCTCACCGCCGACATGGTCCGACCCGGCGCGACCGTGGTGGACGTCGGCATCACCCGCGTGATCGGTCCGGACGGCAAGGGGCGTTACACCGGTGACATCGCGGCCGAGGTGGCCGAGGTGGCCGGTGCGATGGTGCCGATGCCGGGCGGCGTCGGGCCGATGACCCGCGCCATGCTGCTCACCAACGTGGTCGAGCGGGCCGAGCGGGGCTGACCGGGTCGAGCGGGGCTGACCGGGTCGAGCGGGGCTGACCGGGCGGGGTTCGTCCGGACCGGTCAGCAGGGGACGATCAGGCAAATCAGCCCCTGGCCGGTCCGGTGGTCGGTTGGCTGATACGGTCCGGAAAAGAAACCCGTCGGTAACAGGGAGTGGGACGACCATGGGCAAAAAGGTCACCGTCGTCGGCGCCGGCTTCTACGGCTCAACGACCGCGCAGCGCCTGGCTGAGTACGACGTCTTCGACACCGTCGTGATCACCGACATCGTGGACGGCAAGCCCGAGGGGCTCGCGCTCGACATCAACCAGTCGCGGCCGATCGAGGGCTTCGAGACCAAGGTGATCGGCCAGACCACCGGGCCGAACGGCGAGGGCTACGAGGTCATCGAGGGGTCCGACGTGGTGGTCATCACTGCGGGCCTGCCGCGCAAGCCGGGCATGAGCCGGATGGACCTGCTCGCCACCAACGCCAAGATCGTCCGTGTGGTGTCGGAGAACGTGGCCAAGTTCGCCCCGAACGCGGTGGTCATCGTCGTCTCCAACCCGCTCGACGAGATGACCGCCATGGCCCAGCTCGCCACCCAGTTCCCGAAGCAGCGGGTGCTCGGCCAGGCCGGCATGCTCGACACCGCCCGGTTCACCAACTTCGTCGCCGAGGAACTCGGTGTCTCGGTCGCCTCGGTGAAGACGCTCACCCTCGGCTCGCACGGCGACACCATGGTCCCGGTCCCGTCGCGCAGTACGGTCGACGGCAAGCCGCTGCGCGAGGTGCTCCCCGACGCCAAGATCGAGGAGCTGGTGGTGCGTACCCGCAACGGCGGTGCCGAGGTGGTCGCGCTGCTCAAGACCGGTTCGGCGTACTACGCCCCGTCCGCCGCCGCCGCGCGGATGGCGAAGGCCGTGGCGACCGACTCCGGTGAGGTCATGCCGGTCTGCGCCTGGGTCGACGGCGAGTACGGCATCTCCGGCGTCTACCTGGGCGTCGAGGCCGAACTGGGCGCCGAGGGCGTACGCCGGGTCGTCACCACCGAGCTGGACGCGGACGAGCTGGCCAGCCTGAAGGAGGCGGCCGAGGCGGTCCGCGCCAAGCAGGGCGACATCGCCAGCCTCTGATTTTGTGTAAGGAAGGGCCCCTTGTTAACGCATAGCGTTAACAAGGGGCCCTTCCTTACACCTGAGGCGTCGGCGGGGATGGGCCGGGCGTGCGCCATCGGGCGAATCCAGTACGCTCGTACTGCTTGAGCATGAGTCCCCCGAGAGGAGCGCCCGGCCGATGGCGAAGATCAAGGTATCCAACCCGGTCGTAGAGCTCGACGGCGACGAGATGACCCGGATCATCTGGAAGCAGATCCGGGAGCAGCTGATCCTGCCCTACCTCGACGTCGACCTGCACTACTACGACCTGTCGATCCAGTACCGCGACGAGACCGACGACCAGGTCACGGTCGACGCGGCCAACGCCATCAAGACCCACGGCGTCGGTGTCAAGTGCGCGACCATCACCCCGGACGAGGCCCGGGTGGAGGAGTTCGGCCTCAAGAAGATGTGGCGTTCGCCGAACGGCACCATCCGCAACATCCTCGGTGGCGTGGTCTTCCGCGAGCCGATCATCATGTCCAACGTGCCCCGGCTGGTGCCGGGCTGGACCAAGCCGATCATCATCGGCCGGCACGCGCACGGCGACCAGTACAAGGCCACCGACTTCGTGGTTCCCGGACCGGGCACCGTCACGCTCACCTACACCCCGACCGACGGCAGCGCCCCGGTCGAGATGGAGGTCGCGAAGTTCCCCGGTGGCGGCATCGCGATGGGCATGTACAACTTCGACGAGTCGATCCGGGACTTCGCCCGTGCCTCGCTCCGGTACGGCCTGGACCGGGGCTACCCGGTCTACCTGTCGACCAAGAACACGATCCTGAAGGCGTACGACGGCCGGTTCAAGGACATCTTCGCCGAGGTCTTCGAGGCGGAGTTCAAGGCCGACTTCGACGCCGCCGGCATCACCTACGAGCACCGGCTGATCGACGACATGGTCGCCGCCGCGCTGAAGTGGGAGGGCGGCTTCGTCTGGGCGGCCAAGAACTACGACGGTGACGTGCAGTCGGACACCGTGGCGCAGGGCTTCGGCTCGCTGGGCCTGATGACCTCGGTGCTGATGACCCCGGACGGCCGTACGGTCGAGGCCGAGGCGGCGCACGGCACGGTCACCCGGCACTACCGGCAGTGGCAGAAGGGCGAGAAGACCTCGACGAACCCGATCGCGTCGATCTTCGCCTGGACCCGGGGCCTGGCTCACCGGGGCAAGCTCGACGGCACCCCGGCGGTCACCGAGTTCGCCGAGAAGCTGGAGCAGGTCTGTGTCGAGACGGTCGAGGGCGGTCAGATGACCAAGGATCTCGCCCTGCTCATCTCGCGCGACGCGCCGTGGCTGAGCACGGACGAGTTCATGGCGGCGCTGGACGAGAACCTGGCGAAGAAGCTCAACGCCTGAGTCGGATCCCGCTCGCCTGAGTCGGATCCCGATCGGAAGAGCCCGCCGGCAACCCACCGGCGGGCTCTTCGCGTACCCGGGCATATTGACGTACCGCAAGATCGATGTTGGGGAGCCGTTACCGGCGCCGGCCCGCGCTCGTTGACCAGGGTGGACGTGATGCCAGTCGCGTCCAGGAAGACCAGCCGCTCGATGTCGCCGCAGCCGGCGCCGTTCGGGCAGTCTTCCCGGCTGTTGCGCACAGCCAGCCGTCCCTTCCCTGCGGGGGGCCCTGTCCCGGGCCCCCCGCACCCTCTTTGTGCGGGTTTGTTCAGGCGATCGGCTGAAGCACGAGCGGGCGCTCGTCCTCGTGGGCGATCAGGGTCAGGTTGCGCCAGAGCGCGACCACGAAGACCGCCGAGCCGGCGAACGCGAACCAGAAGGGCGCGGTCACGCCGACCCGGGAGGCGAGCAGGCCGCCGATCACCGAGCCGATCACCAGCCCGCCGAAGAGGCAGGACATGTAGACGCTGCCGACCCGTCCCTGGAACTCGGTCGGGACGGCCCGCTGCCGGATGGTGGTCGAGGTGGTGCCCCAGACAAACGCGTGCGCGCCGAACACGAAGAGGATCGCCGCCGCGAGCCAGGGCGAGGAGGTGAGGGCCAGGGCGAGATGGGTGAGGGTCTCGATCACGAGGCCGACCCGCATCACGTTGCCCAGGCTGACCCGGCGGGTGATCCAGCCGTAGAGCGCCGTACCGGCCAGACCGCCGATCGCGGTGACCGTGCTGAGCAGCCCGTAACCGGTGGCGCCCAGGTCGAGCCGCTCGGTGGCGTAGAGGACCAGGATCGACCAGGCCGCGCCGTACGTGACGTTGAAGATCAGGATGGTCAGGGCGAGCGTACGCACCGCCGGGTGCGCCAGCGTCCAGCGCAACCCCTGCGCGACCTCCCGGCGTAGGCTGCTCCGCTGCTCGCGGTCCCGACCGTGGGCGGGCAGCGCGAGCCGCGACACCAGGCCCACACCGGCACAGAGCAGTACGGCCTCGGTCACGAAGGGCCAGGCGGAACCGGCGGCGAACAGGGCCGCGCCGACCGCCGGGCCGACGAGCTGGTTCAGGGTGATGAAGCCGGTCTGGAGCCGGGCGTTCGCCACCGCCAGGTCGTCCCGGTGCACCATCATCGGGAGCAGCGTCCCGGTGGTGTTGTCGGCGAAGACCTCCGCCGTGGCGAGCAGACCCAGCGCGACCAGCACCGCCGTGACCGATTCGCCACCGGTCACCAACATGGTGACCAGGGCGGCCAGCGCCACGATCCGGACCAGGTTCGCGACGATGATGATCCGGCGGCGGTCGAACCGGTCGGAGAGCGCCCCGGCGTAGAGGCCGAACAGCAACGGCGGTGCCCAGCGCAGCAACGCGGCCAGGGAGACGAGGAAGGCGTCGGTGGTGATCGACGCCACCAGCAGCGGACCGGCGGCCATCGCGATGCCGTCGCCCAGATTGGTCGTCCAGGACGAGGCCAACAGCCAACGGAACCCGCGACCGAACCGCGCCGGTACGAGAATCTCCACGAAGCGGCTCACAAGCGGTACACCCTAGAGCCTGGGTGCCGCCCCTGTCGTCCGGATATCGCCCGCATCAGCCCGGCTGCTCCGCTCCGACGTGGTTCAGGTCATATCGGCGTCAAGCCTTGGCCGGACCTACAGTTGATCACGTGAGAGCGCCCCTGACCTCGGTAGATGTCACGATCCGCCCGCTGCGACCGGCGGACGTGACCGCCGCCGTCGAACTGCTGGTCCTCGCCGCGGGTGCGGAGAAGCGGCACCGGCTGACCAGTCGGCTCACCACCGACACGTTGGACGAGATCCACCACGCGCTGGTCGCCGAACGGGACGGCGTCCTGGTCGGCGCCGCCAAGCTGACCACCGAACCCGCCAATCCCGGCACGGTCTCGGTCCTGGTCGCGGTCGCCGAGTCGGCCCGCGGAGAGGGTGTGGGCACCGCCCTCGCGGCCGAGTTGCGCGACCGGGCGACGCGGACCCTCACCCCTGGGCTGGTGCTGACCACCGCCCTGCGCGACGACCTCGACCGGGGTCGGCAATTCGCGGAACGTCACGGGATGGTGCTGACCAACCACAGCGTGGGCTGGCGGTTCGACCTGACCGGCCGGGGTGAGGAGGTGGGCGCGCTGGCCGCGTCGGCCGCCGACCGGGCCGGGGTACGTGTCCGGGCGACCGATCTGGCCAGTGACGAGGCGACGGTCCTGGAGTGTGTCGGCCGTACCCTCGTCGGGTTGCCGGTGCCTGGCGGCGAGGCCGAGGACGTCGACCTGGCGCACGCACGCAGCGTGATTCCGGAGCGGGCGCTCGTGCTGCTGGCCGAACCGAGCGACCCGGAGGGTGGGCCGGCGCTCGGCCTGACCATCGTCACCGCCCAGGTCGGCACCGATGACTGGTACACGGTCTACACCGGGGTGGACGTCAACCACCGGGGCAGGGGCGTGGCCACGGCGCTGAAGACCGCCGCCCTGCGGTACGCGTACGACGCCGGTGCCACCGCCGTCACCACGCACAACGACGACACCAACGAGCCGATCCTCCGAGCCAACCGCGCCCTCGGCATGACCCCCACCACCGGCTACTGGTCCCTGGTCCAAACCGTCAACGCCACTCCCGCCTCGTCCCCCGCCCCCGCCCCGTCGCCCGCCCCGTCGATCTAGGTGTTCTGTCCGGTGAGGTTGGGTACGCGGTGGGCGGGTGGGTGGCTAGGGGGTGGCGCGGCGGAGGTGTTCGGCGGCTTGTTCGGGGCGGATGTCGTTGATGAAGGCGCCCATCGCCGACTCGGAGCCGGCCAGGTACTTCAGCTTGTCGGCTGCCCGGCGGATGCTGAACAACTGTAGGTGCAGGTGGCTGACGTCGCGGCCCTCGTGCACCGGGGCCTGCTGCCAGGCGGCGATGTACGGCATCGGCATGTCGAACAGCCGGTCGAAGCGGTTCAGCACGTCCAGGTAGAGCGGCCCGAAGGCGGCCCGCTCCTGCTCGTTCAGCGCGGGGATGTCCGGCACCGCCCGGTGCGGGGCCACGTGCACCTCGAACGGCCAGCGCGCGGCGGCCGGGACGTACGCCGTCCAGTGCTCGTTCGACGCGACCACCCGGTCCCCGGCGGCCCGCTCGGCGGCGAGCACGTCGGCGTAGAGGTTGCCCCCGTCGGTTCGTTCGGCGTAACGACGGGCGGCGGCCAGCAGCGCCCGCGTCCGGGGCGGCAGGAACGGGTACGCGTAGATCTGGCCGTGCGGGTGCTGGAGCGTCACGCCGATCTCCACCCCCCGGTTCTCGAACGGGAAGACCTGCTCGACGCCGGGAAGCTGGCTCAGGGCGGTGGTCCGGTCGGCCAGCGCGTCGAGCACGGTGCGTACCCGTTCGGGGGAGAGGCTGGCGAACGAGGCGTTGTGGTCGGAGGTGAAGCAGACCACCTCGCACCGTCCGATCCCCGGCCGGGTCGGGGTGAACGGGGTCAGCATGCCGGCCGGCTCGCCCTCGCGGTAGCTCAACGACGGGAACCGGTTCTCGAAGACCGCGACGTCGTAGTCGTACGCCGGGATCTCGGTGGAGTGGGTCGGGGTGGAGGCGCAGAGCGGGCACTCGGCGGTGCTGGGCAGGAAGATCCGGGTCTGCCGGTGCGTCGCCACGGCCACCCACTCGTCCACCAGCGGGTCGTAGCGGAGCTGCGAGGCGGGCGGAGGCGGTGGCAGGTCGCGCCGGTCCGGCTGGTTCCGGTCCGCGTCCTCGTGCTCGTCGAAGTAGATCAGCTCGCGTCCGTCGGCGAGTTTGATCTCCGTACGCCTCATGTCGCTACCACCAGTTCCGTTACGTGTTCCCGGAGCGTCGCCCGGGTTGGTTCGGGCAGGCCGTCGTCGGTCACCACGGTGTGTGCCGCGCCCAGCTCCGCCATCGAGGAGATGCCGACCGTGCCCCACTTGGTGTGGTCGGCGAGCACCACCAGTCGTTCCGCCGCCGCGATCAGCGCGCGGTTCGTCTCCGCCTCCATCAGGTTCGGCGTGGTGTAACCGGCTCGCACGCTCATCCCGTGCACGCCGAGGAAGACCAGGTCCAGGTGGAGGGTGCGGATCGCGCCCACCGCGACCGGACCGACCAGCGCGTCCGACGGGGTGCGGATGCCGCCGGTCAGCACCACGGTCTGGTCGGGGCGTCCGGCCCGGTGGAAGACCTCGGCGACCGGGATGGAGTTGGTCACCACGGTCAGCCCGGCGGTGTCCACCAGCCGGTGGGCCAGTGCCGCGGTGGTGGTGCCGGCCGAGAGCGCCACCGCCATGCCGGGCTGGACCAGGTTGGCGGCCCGCGCGGCGATGGCGGCCTTCTCCGAGAGCTGCCGGGCCGACTTGGCCGCGAAGCCCGGCTCGTCGGTCGAACCGGACTCGGCGACCGTCGCGCCGCCGTGCACCTTGGCCAGCAGGCCCCGCTCGGCCAGCAGGTCCAGGTCGCGCCGGATGGTCATGTCCGACACCCCGAACTCGCCGGCCAGGTCGGTCACCCGGATACCGCCGGTGAGGCGGACCCGGTCCACGATCGCCGCCTGCCGCTGTTGGGCGAGCATCAGCCGATCCCTGCCCGCCTCGCCGCTGCCAGCCACGCTGCCCCCACCGATAAGTCGAACGTTATCCAACAGATCTGAACATTAGCGCGCGTGGGTGCGAGCTGCCCCATGGGGTACGGGCGGCCCGACTCACCAGCGTTTCGAGGACGTCTCAGACGGTTCCGAACGTCTCGAAGGACGTCGTTCGGGCATCTAACGCCCCTGTTCAGATGCCCCCCGGTAAGGGGCAGACATAGACCCCTCTTGCTCCCTAGGTTCAGTAACCGTCAGCACGTCCCGAACGGAGGTCTGGTCGTGAACGAAACGCTGCGGGTGGCGATGACGGAGCGAGGGTTGAGTTGCGAGGCACTGGCGGAGAAGGTCGGCGTCGACCCGAAGACGGTAAACCGCTGGCTCTCGCCGGGCCGCATCCCGCACGGCCGCCACCGCTCGGCGGCGGCCAAGATCCTCGGTCGGGAGATCCTCGACCTCTGGCCGGACGCCGGTCGGCGGCGCGACGTCCCGTGGTTCCGGCCGTGGCGCGAGGCGGAGGAAGCGGCGGCCTCACTCCGGTGGTTCGAACCCAGCGTCATCCCGGGCCTGCTTCAGACCGAGGCGTACGCCCGTGCGGTGCTGGCCAGCGGCCCGATCGCGGCCGAGGACGTGGAGCGGTTCGTCAAGGTGCGGCTGGAGCGGCAGAGGGCGGTCTTCGACCGACCCCGGCCACCGCTCGCCGTCTTTGTCGTGGACGAGGCGGCACTCCGGCGGGGCGCTCCGGAGCTGATGCACGAGCAGCTCGACCACCTGGTCGAGATGGCCAGCCGGCCGAACATCTTCGTGCACGTCATACCGTTCAGTGCCGGGCTCTACCCGGGGCAGGCCGGACCGTTTGTGATCGGCGGCGTCGAGGGCTCGCGCGACGTGTCCTACCTGGACAACCAGTTGGCCGGTCAGCTCGTGACCGATCCGAAGGAGGTGGCCGAGCTGGTGCGGGTCTGGGATGCTGTCCGAGGGCACGCGCTGCCCCGCGACCTGTCGATCGAGTTGATGAGGGCCAGGCCATGGACGAAGTAGTGATCAGCCCGAACTGGCGCACCAGCACGCGCAGCAGCTCGAACGGCGGCGCCTGCGTAGAGGTCGCCGACAACCTGCCCGGCCGGGTGCTGGTCCGGGACACCAAGGACCGCGACGGGGGCACGTTGAGCTTCGGCCCGGACGCCTGGCACGCCTTCGTCGAGCTGGCCAAGCGCCACTGACCGATCACCGCGCTTCCCGTAACGCCCCCGCACCGTCCTGCGCGTTCCGCCGGACGGGACGGGGGCGTCGTCGGATCAGGAGGATTGCAGGCGGGGCTCCACCCAGCCGGTCTCGGTCAGGTGGGCCAGCACCATCGCGACCGCCTCCGGCACCGTCGTCTCGCTGGTGTCCAACACCAGGTCCGCGTCGGTCGGCGCCTCGTACGGGTCGTCGATGCCGGTCATGCCGACGATCTGCCCGGCGCGGGCGCGCGCGTACAGGCCCTTGCGGTCCCGCTGCTCGCAGACCTCCAGCGGGGTCGCGACGTGGATCAGCAGGAACCCGGCCCCGGCCGCCTGGGCCATCTGTCGGGCGGTCGCCCGTGCCTGGGCATACGGGGCGATCGGGCAGCAGAGCGCCATGCCCCGGTGCCGGGCCACCTCCGCCGCCACCCAGCCGATCCGACGTACGTTCAGGTCCCGGTCGGCCTTGCTGAAGCCGAGCCCGGCGGAGAGCTCGCGACGTACCACGTCGCCGTCGAGCAGGGTGATGGTCCGGTCGCCGCTCTCCCGCAGCGCGTCGGCCAGGCCCCGGGCGATGGTCGACTTGCCCGAGCCGGAGAGGCCGGTGAAGAAGACCACCACGCCCCGGTGTCGGCGCGGCGGCCGGGCTCGGGCCAGCTCCCGGGCCACCGCCGGAGGGGTGTGCCACTCGGGCAGCGGGAAGCCCCGGTCCAGCAGGTCGTCGATCTCCTCCGGGCTGAGCGCGAGCCGCCGGTTGCGCGGTGGGATGTCGTCCCGCCAGCGCCACTGCCCGTCCCGGTTGTCGTAGGCCAGCTCGCGCGGAACCAGCACCCGCAGGCCCGGACCGGAGAGCATCTCGCCGGTGGAGAGGAGGTGGGTCACACCGTACGAGGCGGCCACCCTCGCCCGCAGCAGCGCGTCCCGGATCTCGTCGCCCCGACTCGCCATCGGGATCGCCACCAGGGTCGCCGGGGGCATCCGGTCGCGGGCCGCGAAGACGCTGCGGACCAGCACCTCCGGCGGCAGTCCGTCCGGGTTCGCGTCGGTGATCGGGATCAGGACCAGCAGGTGCGCGGCGAGCGTACGGGCCGCGTGCGCGATCTGCGCCAACTGTGGGCGGTGCAGCGGCCGGTCGGTGATCACCCCCAGCACCCGGCCGGGCGGGAGCAGGTCCCGCACCTCGCTCGGGGAGCGGCGCAGCCGCTGGAACGGGCCGTGGCCGCCGTCGCCGAGCTGGCGGATCTGGCCACCGACGCCGTACGCGCCCTCGCGGGTCGGCCAGAGGTCGCTGACCTCCAGCAGCGCCACCGGGGCGTCCTCCAGATCGGTCAGGACCAGTGCCCGCCGTAACGGGTTGGCGAGATCCAGACTCTCGGCGACCGCCGACGGCACCTGGAGGGTCACCGGCACCGGCCATGGGGTGCCGTCGGCGAGGCGACCCCGCCGAGCCAGCGCCGCCAGGTCGGCCCGCCCCAGGAACCCGGTCAGCGGCGCGTACGCCCCGCTGAGCAGCAGTTCGAGATCGGCAAGCTCGTGCGGGCGCGGCGTGTACGCCGGCGCGTCCCGCAGCACCTCATCGGGTAGCACCCACCCGTTGTTCATCGAACCCCCAACTACCCGACCGGCACACAGTTTCTCAGCCGACCGCCCGTCGGTCGAGAGTGCCACCCACCTGGAAGTCAAACGATGATCGACAACCTCGGTCGCAGCCACCCGTCGAGCCGTCTACGGGCCGTCCCCTAGTGGCACAGCGTCACCTTCCCAGGGAAGGTCCAGGGTGTTCCGGGAACCCCGGAGCAGCCGTACGGGCCTACGCTGAGCCGCGTGACACTGATCGCGACCCAGTCGCTGACCAAGACGTACGGCAACCGGGTGACGGCCCTCGCCGACCTCACGGTGGCGGTCGAGCCCGGCATCATCGGGTTGGTCGGTGCCAACGGCGCCGGCAAGTCCACCTTCATCAAGATCCTGCTCGGTCTGCTCGCGCCGACCGCCGGAACGGTACAGGTGCTCGGCCTCGACCCGACGGTGGAGAGCCAGGCCGTCCGGTCCCGGGTCGGTTACATGCCCGAGCACGACTCGCTGCCGCCCGACCTCTCGGCGGCCGAGTTCGTCACCCACCTGGGTCGGATCAGCGGCCTGCCGCGTACGGTCGCCCGCGAGCGGGCCTCCGAGGCGCTGCGCCACGTCGGTCTCTACGAGGAGCGCTACCGGCAGATCGGCGGCTACTCCACCGGCATGAAACAGCGGGTCAAGCTGGCCCAGGCGCTGGTGCACGACCCCGACCTGCTGCTGCTGGACGAGCCCACCAACGGTCTCGACCCGGCCGGTCGGGACGCGATGCTCAACCTCGTCCAGCGGATCGGCACCGAGTTCGGCATCTCCGTGCTGGTCTGCTCGCACCTGCTCGGCGAGATCGAGCGGATCTGCGACACCCTGGTCGCGATCGACGGCGGCCGGCTGCTCCGCTCCGACCACATCACCGCGATGACCACGGCGATCGACGTGCTCGCGGTCGAGGTCAGCGAGGGCACCGAACTGCTCGCGGCCCGGCTCGCCGAACTCGACCTGCCGGTACGCCACGAGGACCGGATGCTGCTGGTCCGGCTCGACGACGACCGCACGTACGACCTGATCCTCACCGCCGTCGCCGACCTGGACCTGCCGCTGCACCGGCTCGACCAGCGGCGGCACCGCGTGTCCGAGCTCTTCGCCACCCGGGAGACGACCAATGCCCACGCCTGAACCGAGAACCGCCCCCGGCGGGGTCATCCACGACATCGGATACCAGCGGTACGAGGGGCCACGGCTGGGCCGGCGGCACATCGTCGGCGCGCTCTACCTGCACAGCCTGCGTACCGCCTTCGGGTTCGGTCGCAGCGCCAAGAGCAAGATCTTCCCTTGGCTGATCATGGGTACGGTCGGGGTGATCGCGGTGGTGCTCACCGCGATCCGGGTGCAGACCGGGGTGATGCCGCTGCGCTACGAGCAGTTCCCGGAGACGCTCAGCATCCTGATCATCTTCTTCTGCGCGGCGGTCGCGCCGGAGCTGGTCAGCCGAGACCTCCAGAACGGGGTGCTCCCGCTCTACTTCGCCCGCCCGCTGGAGCGCTCCGACTACGCGTCGGCGAAACTGGCCGCCCTGGTCACCGCGACCTTCCTGCTGCTGGCCGTGCCGCTCACGGTGATGTTCGCCGGGGCCGCCTTCTCCGCCGACAACCTCTCCGGGGTGTGGCGGGAGTTCGGCGACTACCTGCCCGCCGTGCTCTACGCGGCACTGCACGCGGTGGTCTTCTCCTCGGTGTCGGTGCTGGTCGCAGCCCTGGTCAAGCGCCGGGCGGTGGCCGCCGCCGCGGTGGTCGCCGCGTTCCTGGTGACCACCCCGGTCGCCGGGGTGCTGCTGGTCCTGCCGTACGAGACCACCGCCCAGCTCTCCGGCCTGGTCAACCCGGCCAGCCTGGTCAGCGGGGTCGGCGCCTGGCTGTTCGACCCCTCCGGCGAGGTGGTCGGCGTCGGCGACTGGGGTCCGCTCTACGGCGTGGTCTCCGTCGGCCTGGTCGCCGCCTGCGTCGCCCTGCTCTTCGCCCGCTACCGGAAGGTTGCCCGCTCATGACCGACGTCGAGCTGAGCGGGGTCTCCCGCTGGTACGGCAACGTGGTCGCCGTCAACGACGTCACCATGTCCCTCGGTGCCGGGGTGACCGGCCTGCTCGGCCCGAACGGGGCCGGCAAGACCACCCTGCTGCACATGATGGCCGGCTTCCTCGCCCCGTCCCGTGGTGCGGTCACCCTCGGCGGCGAGCCGACCTGGCGCAACCCCGGGGTCTACCGGCGGCTGGGCCTGGTCAGCGAGCGCGAGGCGGTGCACGGCTTCCTGACCGCGTACGAGTTCGTGCTGGCCAGCGCCAAGCTGCACAAGCTGCCGGACGCGGAGTCGGCGGCCAAGCGGGCGATCGAACTGGTCGAGATGACCGACGCCCAGGACCGGCGGATCGACACCTACTCCAAGGGCATGCGGCAACGGACCCGGGTCGCCGCGGCGCTGGTCCACTCGCCGGAGGTGCTGCTGCTGGACGAGCCGTTCAACGGGATGGACCCGCGCCAGCGGATGCACATGATGCGGCTGCTGCACTCGCTCGGGGCGGACGGGCACACCATCCTGTTCAGCTCGCACATCCTGGAGGAGGTGGAGGAGGTCTCCGGCACGGTCCAGGTGATCGTCTCCGGCCGGCTGGCCGCCTCCGGCGACTTCCGTACGATCCGGCGGCTGATGACCAACCGCCCGCACGTCTTCACCGTGCAGTCCAGCGACAACCGGCGGCTCGCGGTCGAGCTGATCGGCCAGCCCTCGGTCGCCGGAGTCGAACTGACCCGGGAGGGGCTGACCGTACGGGCCGGCGACTACGGCAGCTTCACCCGGGCGCTGCCCAAGATCGCCCTCGGTTCGGGCATCCGGGTACGCCAACTGCTGCCCTCGGACGAATCCCTGGAGAGCGTCTTCTCCTACCTGGTGGAGGCCTGACATGTCGACGATTTCCTGGATCACCACCCGGGGACTGTTCGGTCGCCGCCGGTTCCTGCTCCTGGTCCCGCTGCCGGTGCTGCTGGTGGTGCTCGCCGCGCTGCCCCGGGGGCTGGGCGCCGACGTCCGGCAGTGGGCGCCGGTGGTGCTGGTCGGTCTCGGACTGGCCGTCGTGCTGCCGGTCATATCACTGATCGTCGGCACCGGCGTGCTCGGCGCCGAGATCGACGACGGCACCATCGTGCACATCCTGACCAAGCCGCTGCCCCGCTGGCAGATCGTGCTGCCGAAGCTGGGCGTGGCGGCCGGGGTGAGCGCGCTGACCGTGGCCATCCCGCTCTACGTCGTGGGGGTGCTGGCCGACTCCGTACGCCTGGGGTTGGCCCTGGTGGTGGCGAGCGCGGTCGGTGCGCTGGCGTACTCCGCGCTCTTCCTGGCGCTGAGCCTGCTCACCCGGCGGCCGGTGCTGCTCGGCCTGGTCTACGTGCTGATCTGGGAAGGTCTGCTCGGCAACTTCGTCGGCGGCACCCGGAACCTCTCGATCCAGCAGTACGTCATCACGATCGCCGACCGGATCGCCCCCACCGAACTGCTCACCAGCCAGGTGTCGCTGCCGGTCTCGATCATCATGAGCGGGTTGCTCACGGTCGGCTTCACCGTGCTCGCCATCGACCGGCTCCGCTCCTTCAGCGTCGCCGGCGAAACAAGCTGAAGCGTAAGGAAGGGCCCCTTATTAACGCATAGCGTTAATAAGGGGCCCTTCCTTACGTGTGGGCGTGGATGCGGCGGCCACGGAACGCGGCGGCGGCGAGCAGCAGGAGCAGCCCGGCCACCGCCCAGATCGCGAGCGTGCCGGCGGGGCGGGCGGTGGCGTCCGGGCCGAAGTAGACCACCGCCCGGACCAGGTCGGTGGCGAGGCCCGGCACGTTCCACAGGTGCATGTCCCGGAAGAAGTCCGGCAGGAACTCGGGCGCGTAGATGCCGCCCGAACCCGGATTGCCGAGCACCACCAGGAGCAGGATGACCAGCCCGGTGCCGAGCAGGCCGAGCCAGCCCTGCACGGCGGCGGCGGCCATCGCGGCGGCGAACGCGGCCAGCGCCCCGGCGCCGACGAGGCTGGCGAAGCGGCTGTGCCAGACGTCCAGGCCCGGCCCGGTGACCAGGGCACCGGCGAGCCCCAGTAGCGCGGAGTAGACCGCCAGGCCGCCGATCCGGGCGGCGGCCCGACCGACCGTACGCGGGGTCGTGCCGACGGTGATGCCGAGCACCGTGGAGCCGAGGTAGCCGCCGAGTACCAAGCCGATCGCGAGGTAGAACGGGACCAGCCCCCGTGGGTCGTTGCCGGCGATCGGCACCGCGTCGGTGACCGCGAGCGGGACCTGCGCGCGTTCGGCCGCCACCTGCAACGTCTGGGTGATCACCTGAGCGGCCAGGGGCGCGGCGGCACTCGCGGTGACCAGGGACAGCCCCGGTTTGCCGCCGGTGTTGGTCGAGGCAACGACGGCGTACACCTCGCGGCTGTCGAGCGCGTCGTCGGCCGCCCGGCGGTCGGCGTACTCGACCGGTTTCAGGGCTCTGTCCTGCTGACGTACGGCGGCCAGCAGGGTCCGCGCCGGCTGGTCGGAGCGGACCACGGCGATCGGTACGTCCTTCGGCGTCGGCTGGTGCAGCGCGCCCGCGTACGCGGCGATGAACGCGGTGGCGAGCACCAGGGTGCCGAAGAGCATCGCGCCGGCCCGGAGCAGCGACCGGCGCCACGACTCCGGGTCGCCCGGTTCGGTCCGGTGGCCCACCGGCCCGGCCGGCATCGCCCCTGGTCCTGCCCCTGACCCCGGTCCTGCCCCTGACCCCGGTTCGCCCGACACCTCGTCAGCGTATGGAAGGAAAATTCGCCTCGGGCGTATTTTCCCCGCTTTGTCCGTCGAGCGGCTCTGTCTGCCGAGCGGCTTTGTCTGCCGAGCGGCTCTGTCCGCCGAACCGCTCGGCGTACGGGGCGGCTTCCGGCCCCGGGACGGCTCAGCCGGTGTTGCGCATTCCGGCGGCGATGCCGTTCACGGTGGTGAGCAGTGCCCGTTCCAGGGCGGTGCCGTCGCCGGGGGCGCGGCGGGCACCCGGGGCGGTGGCGACGGCCCGGCCGGCGGCACCGGAGTCCCGGTACTGCCGCAGCAGCGCGACCTGGAGGTGGTGCAGCGGCTCCAGGTAGGTGTCCCGGACCGCGAGCGTACGTTGCAGCACCGGCGAGTTCTCCAGCAGCGCGGGCGAGGCGGTGATCGCCAGCACCTCGCGCTTGGTCAGCTCGTACTCCTCCCGGATCACCTCGAAGATCGGCTGTAGCGGCTCGGGGACCAGGGTCTCCACGTACCGCCGGGCGATGTTGAGGTCCGTCTTGGAGAGCATCATCTCCACGTTGGACAGGAACGTCCGGAAGAAGTGCCAGTTGCGGTGCATCTCGGCCAGGATCTCCGCCCGTCCCGCCTCGCGGGCGGCGGCCAGGCCGGAACCGACGCCGAACCAGCCCGGCACGATCTGCCGCGTCTGGGTCCAGCCGAAGACCCACGGGATCGCCCGCAGGCCGCTCAACCCGGCACCGGTGTTCGGCCGCTTCGCCGGCCGGGAGCCGATGTTCAGCGCGCCGAGCAGCTCGGTCGGGGTGGAGGCCCAGAAGTACGCCGGCAGGTCCGGGTTCTCCACCAGCGACCGGTACGACCGGAACGCCGAGTCGGAGACCAGCTCCATCGTCGCGTCCCAGCGTTCCAGCATCTCGGCGGGCTGCCGGGGATAGGTGTGCAGCAGGGCGCTCTGCAACACCGCGGCGAGGGTCAGCTCCAGGTTCTCCCGGGCCAGCGACGGCAGGGTGTACTTGTCGGAGATGACCTCACCCTGCTCGGTCACCTTGATCGCGCCGTCGAGGGTGCCGTACGGCTGGGCCAGGATCGCCTCGTGCGTCGGGCCGCCGCCCCGGCCGACCGTGCCGCCCCGGCCGTGGAAGAGCCGCAGCCGTACGCCGTGCCGGGCGGCCACGTCACGCAGCGAGCGCTGGGCCCGGTGGATCGACCACTGCGAGGTGGTGATGCCGGCCTCCTTGTTCGAGTCGGAGTAACCGAGCATCACCTCCTGCACGTCTCCCCGGGCGGTGACGATCGCCCGGTACGCGGGCAGCGAGAGCAGTTCGTCGAGGAGTTCGCCACCGGCGTTCAGCTCGTCCGGGGTCTCCAGCAGCGGCACGAAGCCGATCCGCGCCCGTCCACTGTGTACGTCCACCAGCCCGGCCTCGCGGGCCAGCACCACCGCCGCGAGCACGTCGTCGACGCCGAGGGTCATCGAGATGATGTACGACTCGATCACCTCGGTGCCGAACCGCTCCTGGGCCTCCCGGATGGTGCCGAACACGTCGAACGTCTTCCGGGCCGCCTCGGTCAACGGCGTGTCCATGTTGGACAGCGGGCGGCGTCCGGTCAGCTCCTCGCCGAGCAGCTTCGTCCGCTCGGCCCGGCTCAACGCGGCATAGTCGGTCACCTCGCCGACCTGCTCGTAGAGCTGCCGGAGCACCACGTGGTGCGCCTCGGCGTGCTCGCGTACGTCGAGCGTGGCCAGGTGCAGCCCGAACGAGGCGACGGTCCGGATCGCCGAGGCGAGCCGGCCGACGGCGGTGAGCTGGCCGGAGTTGCGGGCCAGCGAGGCGCGCATCAGCTCCAGGTCGGCCAGCAGCTCGGCCGAGCCACGGTAGTCCCGTCCGGGCACGTGCGCGGTGCCCCGGGTCAGCCGTAGCCGGGTGTTGGCCAGCTTCGCCTTGATGCAGCGCGCCTTGAGCCGGTACGGCTCCTCGGCGTTCACCCGACGGAACCGGGCCGCGACCTCGGGCAGCGCGTCCAGGTCGGTGGCGAGGCTGGCGGAGAGGTCGAGCGAGACGCCGCGCAGCCGCCGGGAGACCGAGATCTCGTTGATCAGCGCCTCCATCGCCGCCTCGGTCGCCTGGATGCCGTGGTGGTACTGGATCACCAGCACCTCGCGGGTGACGTGCGGGGTGACAAACGGGTTGCCGTCCCGGTCGCCGCCGATCCAGGTGCCGAAGGTCAGCGGCCGGGCGGTCGGGGAGGTCTCCACCCCGAGCGAGCGGAGCGTGTCGGCCAGGTCGTCGAGGACCTGCGGCGCGGCGGCGGCGTAGAGGTCGCGCAGGTAGTAGATGGCGTTGCGGGCCTCGTCGGTCGGGTCCGGCCGGTCCAGGCGCAGCTCGTCGGTCTGCCACATCAGGTCGAGCAGTTCGGCCAGCCGGCGGTTGGTCGGACCCTCGTCGCTGGCGCCGTAGAGCACCGCGGCGGCGGTCTCCGCGTCCAGTTCGTCGGCGACCGCGCGCAACTTGGTGAGAATGGAGCGACGTGCCGCCTCGGTCGGGTGGGCGGTGAAGACCGGACGTACGGCCAGCCGCCGGGCCGCCGCCGCGATCTCCTCGGCCGGCACCCCGCGCTCGGCGATCAACTTGGCCGCCTGGTCCAGCCAGCCGCCCTGGGTGGCCCGCTGCCGGCGCAGGTCCCGGGAGCGGTGCACCTGCTCGGTGATGTTGGCCAGGTGGAAGTAGGTGGAGAAGGCACGGGCGAGCTTGGTGCCGGTGGTCACGTCCATCGCGCCGAGGCGCTGCGCGGCGGCCTCGGGGTTGGACCGGACCAGGGCGCGGATCTCCTCGACCAGGTCGAGCAGGGGCGGGCCTTCCTGGCGGGCCAGGGTCTGCCCGAGCAGGGTGCCGAGTCGACGGATGTCCGCCCGGAGGGCTGCGTCCGGGCCATCGTGATCATGCTGGTCGGTCACGTGCGCTCCTTACGTGGTGTGCTAAGGACAGCGCTGTCCGACAAGGCAGATCGTATCCGCGCGGAGGCGGTTCTTAGGAGGGGGCCACCATATCTGAGTTTTTGTCACACCCCTCACTCGAAGATCCGCCGCGCCGGAGGATCGGCCGCGACCAGGACGCGGCGGGCGCGTACCGGTCCCCGCCGGGTGTCGCGACTCATCCGAGGCGGTCGAACCAGGCCCTGGCCTGCTTCACCCCACCGTCACCGAGCGCGACCATCAGCGCCGCGCGGGCCTTCACCGGGGCCAGCCCCCGGGCGCTGATCGCTCCCACCCGGGCGGCGATCGTGCCACCGGTGGAAATCTCGTCCGCCGGCATCTCCCGGGTACGGCACCGCGAGGCGATCACCACCGGCACGTCCCACCCGGTCAGCTCGTCGATCGCGGCGAACAGCCCGACCGGTACGTTCGCCATCCCGGTGCCCTCCAGCACCACGCCCCTGGCTCCGGCGTCGACCACGGCGTGCAGCAGCGTCCCGTCGATGCCCGGGTAGGTCTTGATCAACGCGACCGAGGGCTCCGGCTCGCCGGTCGGCGCCGGTGGGCGGGGCGGCGGTGGCGCCAGCAGTTCGACCCGGTTCCCCACCACCCGGCCCAGTGGCGGGTGCGGGGCGGAGGAGAACGCCGCCACCGTGGTCGCGTCCACCTTGGTGACCCAGCGGGCGGCGTGCAGTTCGTCGTTGAGACAGGCCACCACCCCGACCCCGGGCAGCCCCGGGTCGGCCGCCGCGACCAGGGCGGAGAGCAGGTTGCGCGGGCCGTCGGGGGAGAGTTCGGTGGGCGGTCGCATCGCCCCGGTGAGCACGATCCCGGCCCGCTCGGCCGCCTCCCCGGCGAGCAGGTCGGTCAGGAACGCGGTCTCCTCCAGGGTGTCGGTGCCGTGGGTGATCACGACCCCGTGGTAACCCTCGGTCAGGATCGCCGTACGCGCCCGGCGGGCCAGCCCCAGCATGGTCGGCGGGTCCAGGTCCCAGCTCGGTCCGGCGAGCACGTCCTCGACCGTCACCTGGCCCGGCACCGAACCGGCCGGCAGCGCGGCCAGCAGTTCCGCCCCGGGGGCGAAGGCACCCCGACCGCGCACCCGTGGGTCGAACGCGATCGTGTCGCCGGTGGCGAGCAGCAGCAGGCGGGTCAACGCGGGATCCCGGTGTCGCCCTGCGGCTCGATCCGCCGCTCCAGCCGCTCCAGCCGCTCCACGATCGGCTGCAACTGCTGGGTCAGGGCGGCCCGGAGCGCGGCGGCCGGATCGGTGCCGGTGGCCGCCCCGGCGCCAACCTCGCTCTGGGCCCGCAGGTGTACGTATCCGGCCAGCGCGGCGGTGACCGCGCGACGGGTCAGCCGGTAGTCGGCGCCCAGCCCGCGCAGCACGTGGCCGGCGGTGCCGTCCGGCTCGGCGACCAGGCCGAGCAGCAGGTGTTCGCAGCCGACGTAGTTGTGGCCGAGCGAGGTCGCCTCGGTCACGGTCAGCTCCAGCGCGTTCGCGGCGGTCCGACTGAACCGCCGGCCGCCGCCGCTGCCGGAACTGTCGTTCTCCTCCTCCGCCGGGGGCGTCTTCGGTGCCTGTCGAGTCAGCTCGCGACGTACCGCCTCGGGGTCGATCTCCATCGCCCGGAGCACCTGGAGGGCGAGGTTCTGCCCCTCGGCCAGCAGACCGGCGAGCAGGTGGCCGGTGCCGAGGCTGGCGGCGCCCTCCTCGCGGGCCTGGCTCACCCCGAGGTTGATCGCGGTCCGGGCACGGGTGGTGAACTGGGTCAGGGTGCTGGTCGGATCGTCCCGGTCGGTCTCGCCGAGGGTCGTCTCGCGGATCGCCGTCACCCGGCGCACCGCCTGCTCCAGCGCGCGTTGGCAGATCGCGGAGACGGGCACCCCGGACTCCTTGACCGCCTCGGCGAGTTCGTCGGGTAGATAAACGTTGATCTTCGGCATTGGGGCCCCCTCTGGGGTTAGTGAGGGGTTATGCCCCTCAGATAACCCCACCATACCCCTCGTGGCGAAAAGGGGAAGTCCCATCACCGGCCAGACCGCTACCGTGTACCGATGTCGGATCTGGCACGACCGCCCCAGCCGCAGCGCTATCCGCCCAAACCGCGCCCGGGAGACCGGGTCGCCGTACTCTCGCCCTCCGCCGGGCTGCCGGCCGTCTTCCCCCACGTGTACGAGCTGGGCCTGCGCCGGCTGCGCGAGGACTTCGGGCTGGTCCCGGTCGAGTACCCCACGACCAGGGCCGCCGCCGCCGCTCCGCGCGAGCGGGCCCGGGACCTGACCGCCGCCTTCGCCGACCCGTCGATCAGGGCGATCCTCGCCACCGTCGGCGGGGACGACCTGATCACGGTGTTGCCGTACCTCGACCGGGAGGTGATCGCGGCGAACCCGAAGCCGTACTTCGGCTACTCGGACAACACCAACGTGCTGTCCTACCTGTTCGAGGCCGGAATGGTCGCGTACCACGGCGGTTCGGTGCTGGTGCACCTCGGACGCCCCGGCAGGCTGCACCCGGCCACCGCCGACTCGCTGCGGGCCGCGCTCTTCACCGACGACTGGTACGAGCTGCGGCCGGCGACCGAGTACAGCGACGAGCCGAGCGACTGGCGTGATCCGTCCACCCTGGCCGCCGAGCCGGTGATGTTCCCGGCCGAGGGCTGGCACTGGCACGGTCCCCGGACCGTGGTGGAGGGGCCGGTCTGGGGTGGCAACCTGGAGATCCTCGCCTGGCTGTCACAGGCTGGCCGGGTCGGACCGAACGTCGCGTACGCCGGTTGTGTGCTGCTGCTGGAGACCTCGGAGGAGCTTCCGTCCGATGTCGAGGTGTTCCGGATCCTGCGCAACATGGGCGAGCGGGGCCTCTTGGCCGGTTTTCCCGCCGTGCTGATCGGCAAGCCGAAGGCGTGGGACTTCGACCGGCCGAACACGACGGAGCAGAAACGGGAGCACACCGAGGCGCAGCGGGCCGCCGTGCTCAGGGTCCTGGCCGAGTACGCCCCGGACGCGGTCGCCGTGTTCGGCCTCGACGTCGGGCACACCGACCCGCAGCTCATCGTCCCGTACGGCGGCCTCGCCCGGGTGGACGCCGCCGCCCGGCGCATCACCGTGCGCTACTGAGGCCCATGACGTCCCGCCCCCGCCCCCGGATGGGTGGGGCCGAGGGCGGGCTCGTGGGTTGGGGTTGGGGACGGGGGGTTGGTCGGTGGGCGGGATAAACTTGCTGGTGGTAGACCCCCGTCCGGGCTCTGGCGGGGGCAGTTTCGCGTGTCGACGCAAAGGTAGTGATCGTGACGATGCTCGCCGGTCTGCTGGCTGCCGCCCTCGGCGACCCGGGCCTCACCCGTACCCGTGATCTTGCTCGGGGCGGTTTCGCGCAGGCTGACGGGCTCGACCTGACCGCCCCGGCGGCGCTGCGGCCGTTCGTGGTGGCCGCCGTCGCCGCCGAGACCGACCAGGGCGGCGCCGGCCGTCCCGTGCTCGCCGTCACCGCCACCACTCGCGAGGCCGACGACCTCGCCGCCGCGCTCGGCAGCCTGCTGCCGGCCGATCAGGTGGCGGTCTTCCCGGCCTGGGAGACGCTGCCGCACGAGCGGCTCTCGCCCCGGTCGGACACCGTCGGCCGCCGGCTCGCCGTGCTGCGCCGGCTGGCGCACCCGGACAGCGGCAACGCCTCACCGGGTGCCGCCGCGTCACCGGTCTCCGCCTCGGCGACCGGCACCGGTCCGCTCCGGGTGATCGTCGCCCCGGTCCGCTCCGTGCTCCAGCCACAGCTCAAGGGGCTCGGCGAACTGGAGCCGGTCCGGCTGACCAGCCGCGCCGAGGCGGACCTCGACGCGATCGCGCACCGGCTGGCCGACCTCGCGTACACCCGGGTCGACCTGGTCACCAAGCGGGGCGAGTTCGCCGTCCGGGGCGGCATCCTGGACGTCTTCCCGCCCACCGACGAGCACCCGTCCCGGGTCGAGTTCTGGGGCGACGAGGTCGAGGAGATCCGTACCTTCGCCGTCGCCGACCAGCGCACCATCGAGCAGGTGGACCAGCTCTGGGCGCCGCCGTGCCGGGAACTCCTGCTCACCCCGGAGATCCGGCAGCGGGCCGCCGCCCTCGCGCAGGCGCACCCCGAGCTGGCCGAGATCCTGGAGAAGCTGGCCGAGGGCATCCCGGTCGAGGGAATGGAGTCGCTCGCCCCGGCGCTGACGGACGGCACGGAGAGCATGGAGACGCTGCTGGACTGCCTGCCGGCCGGCGCGCACGTGCTGCTCTTCGACCCGGAGCGGATCCGTACCCGGGCGCACGACCTGGTCCGTACCTCGGAGGAGTTTCTCCAGGCGAGCTGGGCCGCAGCCGCCGTCGGCGGCCAGGCCCCGGTCGACCTCGGCGCCGCCGCCTTCAAGACCCTGGGCGAGGTACGCGCCGCCGCCGCCGCCCTCGCCCAGCCGTGGTGGTCGATCGCCCCGTTCGGGCTGGCCGAGGCGACCACGGAGGTCGACGACCGGCCGTGGCTGGACCCGGTCGACCAGACCACGGTCACCCCGGACGACGGGGTGTCGATCACCCTCGCCGCCCAGCCGACCGCGCTCTACCACGGCGAGACCAACCGGGTCGTCGACGACCTGAAGCGGTGGACCGCCGACGGTTGGGCGGTGGCGCTGGTCTTCGAGGGGCACGGGCCGGCGCAGCGGGCGGTCGAGGTGATCCGGGACGCCGGGCTCGGCGCGACCCCGGTCGAGACCATCCTCGGCCCGCCCGGCCCCGGTGAACTCCTGGTCACCTGCGGCTCGCTGAACCACGGTTTCCTGCTCGACGGGGCGAGCGCGACCAAGCTCGCGGTGCTCACCGGCAACGACATCACCGGCGGGCGCGGCTCCTCGACCCGGGACATGCGCAAGATGCCGAGCCGGCGGCGCAACACCATCGACCCGCTGGAGCTGAAGGCCGGCGACTACGTGGTGCACGAGCAGCACGGCATCGGCCGGTACGTCGAGCTGGTGCAGCGTACGGTCAACGGCGCCGAGCGGGAGTACCTCGTCATCGAGTACGCCTCCAGCAAGCGCGGGCAGCCCGGCGACCGGCTCTTCGTCCCCACCGACCAGCTCGACCAGCTCTCCCGGTACGTGGGCGGGGAGACGCCGACCCTGCACAAGATGGGCGGCAGCGAGTGGCAGAAGGCGAAGGCTCGAGCCCGCAAGGCGGTACGCGAGATCGCCGCCCAGCTCATCCAGCTCTACGCCGCCCGCAAGGCGTCCAAGGGGCACGCCTTCGCCCCGGACACCCCCTGGCAGCGCGAGTTGGAGGACGCCTTCCCGTACACCGAGACGCCGGACCAGCTCTCGGCGATCGAGGAGGTCAAGCGGGACATGGAGCAGTCCGCCCCGATGGACCGGCTGATCTGCGGCGACGTCGGTTACGGCAAGACCGAGATCGCGGTCCGGGCGGCGTTCAAGGCGGTGCAGGACGGCAAGCAGGTCGCCGTCCTGGTGCCGACCACGCTCCTGGCCCAGCAGCACTACAACACCTTCGCCGAGCGGATGGGGCAGTTCCCGGTCAGCATCCGGCAGCTCTCCCGGTTCCAGACGCCGAAGGAGGCCGAGCAGACCCTCGCCGCCGCCGCCGACGGCACCGCCGACATCGTCATCGGCACCCACCGGCTGCTCGCCGCCGCCACCCGGTTCAAGTCGCTCGGCATGGTCATCGTCGACGAGGAGCAGCGCTTCGGGGTCGAGCACAAGGAGCACCTGAAGACGCTGCGGACGGCGGTGGACGTACTGACCATGTCGGCGACGCCGATCCCGCGCACCCTGGAGATGGCGATCACCGGCATTCGGGAGATGTCGACGATCGCCACCCCGCCGGAGGAGCGGCACCCGGTGCTCACCTTCGTCGGCGCGTACGACGACCGGCAGGTGGCCGCCTCGATCCACCGCGAACTGCTCCGCGACGGGCAGGTCTTCTACCTGCACAACCGGGTCGAGTCGATCGACCGGGCGGCCCGCCGCATCCGCGAGCTGGTGCCCGAGGCCCGGGTCGCGGTGGCGCACGGCCAGCTCGGCGAGGAGGCGCTGGAGAAGGTCATGGTCGGCTTCTGGGAGAAGGAGTACGACGTCCTGGTCTGCACCACGATCGTGGAGTCCGGCATCGACATCCCGAACGCGAACACGCTGATCGTGGAGCGGGCCGACCTGCTCGGCCTGGCCCAGTTGCACCAGATCCGGGGCCGGGTCGGGCGGGGTCGGGAACGGGCGTACGCGTACTTCCTCTACCCGTCGGAGAAGCCGCTCACCGAGCACGCGCACGAGCGGCTGGCCACCATCGCCCAGCACACCGAGCTGGGCGCCGGCATGTACGTGGCGATGAAGGACCTGGAGATCCGGGGCGCCGGCAACCTGCTCGGCGGCGAGCAGTCCGGCCACATCGAGGGCGTCGGTTTCGACCTCTACGTCCGGATGGTCGGCGAGGCGGTGCAGACGTTCAAGGGGGAGCGGCCGGAGGAGGAGGCCGACGTGAAGATCGACCTCCCGATCGACGCGCACCTGCCACACGACTACGTCGGGGTGGAACGGCTCCGCCTGGAGATGTACCGCAAGCTCGCCGAGGCCCGCGACGCGGCCCGCCTCGACGAGGTGGTCGCCGAGATGACCGACCGGTACGGCGAGCCGCCGGAGCCGGTGAAGAACCTGGTCGCGGTGGCCCGGTTCCGCCTGCTGGCCCGCGCGTACGGCCTGACCGACGTGTCGGTGCAGGGCAAGCACGTACGGTTCAGCCCGCTGCCACTGCCCGACTCGAAGCAACTGCGGCTCAAGCGCTACCACCCGGACGCGGTCTACAAGCAGGTGACCGACCAGGTCAGCGTGCCCCGGCCGAGCACCCGCCGGATCGGTGGCGAGCCCCTGCGCGACCAGGCGCTGCTGGAATGGTGCGGACAGTTGCTCTCGGACGTGCTCGGCGAGCCGGTGCTCGCCGGCCGGTGACGGAGGGTGGTCGTACGGGCCGGTCGGTGACCCCGTACCGGCCGGTCCGGACGGCGCGTGAGAGAGTGTCGGCCATGCAGCGTGCTCGCCGTCTGGCGCCGATCGCCGTGGTTGCCGCGGTCGGCATCATCGCCCTCACCGGTTGCCGTGCCCAGCCCGGTGCCGCCGCCTATGTCGGCGACAAGCAGATCACCGAGAACCAGGTGACCGAGATCATCGACGAGGTCCGGGCGAAGCCCGCCCCGGCGGCTGCGGCCGGCGCGCCCGAGGCGACCCCGCCGACCCGTACCTTCGTGGTCAGCATCCTGGTGCTCGACGACGTCTGCGAGCGCTTCACCAAGGCCGAGAACCTCCAGGCCAAGGAGGAGGCGCAGGTCGCGCAGGTGGCGCAGCAGTTCGGCATCGCGCCGGAGACGCAGCTCGCCCAGCGGACCGCGAAGCTCTACACCTGCCTGTCGGCGGTGCCGACCGGCGAGCCGGTGATGCCCACGCCGGAGGAGCTGCTCGCGCTCGGCAAGGTGGCCAAGTCGGCCGGCGTGATCGAGGCGTCGGTCTCCGACCAGGCCGCCGGGGACCAGCTCAACGGTGAGCAGTTGCAGGCCGCGCTCGGCAACCGCAAGGTGCTCGCGGACGCGGTCGACCGGTTCGACGTCACCGTCAACCCGCGCTACCGGCCGCTGGAGTTCCCGATCCTCTCGTTCCAGGGTGGCCCGGCCGCGGTCAGCGTGCCGCTCGGCGAGCACGACACGGGCACGGTCGTCGACGCCCGCTGAGCGGGACCGGACTGATGACCGCCCGAGTCGTACTGCTGGTCACCTCGCCCCGGCTGCCGGCCGGTCTGCTCACGGCGGCGGCCTGGGACGTGGTGCGTCAGCACCCGGTGCTAACCGGCGCTGAGAGCGAGCTGGCCACGGCCGTACGCGTCGCGGGCGGCACCGTGACCCTGACCGACGAGCCGGTGCGGGACCTGCTCGCCACCGCCGGCACCGACGGCACGGTGGTCTGGCTGGCCGGTCCGACCGGCGACGACCGGATGGCCCGTGAGCTGGGCATGCGGTTGGCCCGGGAGCCCGGTCTGGCCGAGCTGGAGCTGATGTACGGCTCCTGGGACCCGCCCGGTGCCCGGCTGCTCGACGCGGTCGCGGTGATGGACCGGCTGGTCTCGCCCGGTGGTGACCCGTGGAAGCGGGCCCAGACGCACGCCACACTCGCCCAGTTCCTGCTGGAGGAGTGCTACGAGGCGTACGACGCGATCTCGGCCGGTGACCTGGACGCGCTCCGCGAGGAGCTGGGTGACGTGCTGTTGCAGATCGTGCTGCACGCCCGGCTGGCCGAGGAGTTGCCCGAGGACGAGCGCTGGAGCGTCGACGACGTGGCCGGCGGGCTGGTGGAGAAGATGATCCGCCGCAACCCGCACGTCTTCGCGGACACCCCGGTCGGCTCGATCGACGAGATCATCACCAACTGGGAGCAGATCAAGAAGGCGGAGAAGGCCCGCGACTCGGTGCTGGACGGCATCGCACTGGCCCAGCCGGCGCTCTCCCTCGCCGCGAAGATCCTGCAACGGGCCGGACGCGCCGGGCTGGAGGTCCCGCCGCCGGTCCCCACCACCGTGGACGCCGAGGCCCGGCTCGGTGCGCTGCTGCTGGACGTGGTGGTGCAGGCGCGGGCCGACGGGCTGGACGCCGAGGCGGCGCTGCGCCGGGCGGCCCTCGCCTACGCCGACGCGGTACGCGCGGTCGAGACCGCCGCCGGTTCCGCCTCCGACTAGATTCATCTCATGTCGTCTTTCGTCCCACTCGCCGAGCGCATCGTCGACGCGCTGCTGGAGAGCAGTCCCGCATTCGCGTCGTCGGCCGGCGACCACCGCTTCGACGACCGGTTGCCGGACCTCTCCGAGGGCGGGGTCAGCGCCCAGGTGGCGATGCTCCGCGACGCGGCGGGTGCCCTCTCCCAGGTGGACGACGGCTCGTTCGAGCCGGACGAGCAGGTCGACCACGAGATGCTCAGCGCCCTGGTCGACCGGGAGCTGTTCGAGTTGGACGAGCTGCGTACGCACGAGTGGAACCCGCTGCGGCACAACCCGGGCCCGCTGCTGCACGCGCTGATCGCCCGTCCGTACGCCCCGGCCGAGGTGCGGCTGGACAGCCTCGCCGGCCGGCTCGCCGCCGTACCGGACGCGCTCGCCACCGCGCGCGCCGTGCTGCGCGACATGCCCAGGATCCACGCCGAGACCGCGGCCGGGCAGTTCGACGGCACCGCCGCGCTGGTCCGGGACGAGCTGCCCGCCCTGCTCGCCGAGGCGCCGGGGATGCGGGCCACGGTCGAGCCGGTCGCCCGGGACGCGGCCCGCGCGCTCGACGAGTTCGCCGACTGGCTCCGGGCCGGGCTGCGTGACGACACGGGCCCGGGGCGCGACCCACGGCTGGGTCGTCGCCGGTTCGAGGCCCGGCTCTGGCACACCCTGGACACCGAACTCTCCGCCGCGCAGATCTTCGCGCGGGCCGAGGAGAACCTGGAACGGATCACCGACGAGATCCGCGCGGTCGCCGCCGCGTTGGTCGGTGGTCCGGCCACCGACGCGACCGTACGCGAGGCGCTGGACCGACTCGGCGCCGAGCACCCGGAGAACGACTCCATCGTGGATCTGGCCCGGCTCACGCTCACCGAGACGACCGATTTCGTCCGGGCGCACGACCTGGTCAGCCTGGTGGACGACCCCTGTGTGATCCAGGAGATGCCCGAGTTCGCCCGAGGCGTGGCGGTCGCGTACTGCGATCCGCCCGGCCCGTTGGAGACCGCCGACGTACCGACCTTCTACTGCATCGCGCCGACCCCGGGCGACTGGTCGCCGGAGCGGGTGGAGTCCTTCTACCGCGAGTACAACGACCACATGATCAGGAACCTGACCGTGCACGAGGCGATGCCCGGCCACTTCCTGCAACTGGCCCACTCCCGCCGTTACCGGGGCGGCACCCGGGTCCGCGCCCTCGGCCGGTCCGGCCCGTTTGTCGAGGGCTGGGCGGTCTACGCCGAGGAGCTGATGGCCGACGCGGGCTTCGGCGGCCTGCCGATCCGGATGCAGCAGCTCAAGATGCAGCTCCGGATGACCATCAACGCCCTGCTGGACCAGTTGGTGCACTGCGACGAGCTGCCCGAGTCCGAGGGTTTGGCGTTGATGACCGGGCGCGGCTTCCAGGAGGAGGGCGAGGCGGCCGGCAAGTGGCGCCGGGCGCTGCTCACCTCGACCCAGCTCTCGACCTACTTCGTCGGCTACAGCGAGGTCGCCGGGATCGCCGCCGCCCGCCCGGCCGGGCAGTCGGCGAGGCAGTGGCACGACGCGATGCTGGCGCACGGCTCACCACCGCCCCGCCACCTCCGTACGCTGCTCGGCGTCTAGCCGGACCGGGTCGCGGCCGGTCAGCCGACCCGGACCGACTCGATCAGCCAACGGGAGATCGAGTACGTCGGCGGCAGCGCCTCCGGCAGCGCGTCCAGGTCGAACCAGCGGGCCTGGGTCAGCTCCCGGCCGTCGACCACCGGCTCGATCTCCGGGTCGGGGCAGTAGGCGGTGAACCCGGCCAGCACCACGCCCGGTCCGGACATCGCCCACGGCTGGCTGCCGAAGTAGGCCAGCCGGTCGACCCGGAGACCGACCTCCTCGGCCACCTCGCGGCGTACGGCCTGCTCCAGGGTCTCGCCCGCCTCGACGAAGCCGGCGACCAACGCCCAGGTCTCGGTCGGCCCGTACGAGTGCCGGACCAGCAGGAGCTGTTCCGCCGGGCCGGTCGGAGCGGGGCGACGGATGGCGACCAGCACCGCCGGGGAGAGCTGCATCGGCACGTAGAGCTGACAGTTGCCGCAGCGCCGGGCGTGCTCGCCGGGCACGTCGGTCAGCTCGGTCGTGCAGGCGCCGCAGTAACGGTGCGTACGTCGCCAGGTCACCACCTGGAGGGCGCGGCCGGCGAGGGCGGCCAGCGGCTCGCTGAGTCCGGCGGCCAGTTCGCGCCAGCCGCGCCAGTCGCCGAGGGTGTCGTCGGCGGTCTCGTGCGGTGCGGCCCAGACCGCCACCCCGTCCAGCGTGCCGAGCGGAACCAGACCGGTGTCGTCGTCGCCCGGCACCTCGGCGACCCGGTGGAATCCGCCGTCGCCCCGGACCAGCAGCTTGCCGCCGGCCACCACCAGGCAGAGGTCGGTGGGCTCCGCCGGCACGTCGGCCGCCGCGCCGGGCAGGAACACCGGCCCGGCCGGAGGAAGATCGAGGTTCACTGTGCGTACCGCCGTGGCATGATCCGGAGGCGGTCACGGCCCCGGTCGGCGGGGTGGGACCCGGTGGTGGTGCCGGACCGGCCGGCGCTGGCGAGGTGGTCGGCAAGCATGACCATCAGCCTTGTCGATCAGGGCAACCCCCGCAAACCCCGGTCCGCATGATGGGGTGGAGAATCGCCAGATGTACGGCAGATCGTCGCCGTTGAAGGTGGAGGCCGTCCCCGTACGGCGACCACGGCCCGTTACGCTGCCTTCGAACGCTTCCGCCGCACCGTCGCGGCCCGAGAGCATCAGTTGACACTCATCACGAGGAGCGACACAGTGGCCACCATCGAGGGAATCGTCGCCCGAGAGATTCTCGACTCGCGCGGCAACCCGACCATCGAGGTCGAGATCGGGCTGGACGACGGTACGACCGCCCGTGCGGCGGTGCCGTCCGGCGCCTCCACCGGTGCCTTCGAGGCGATCGAGCTGCGCGACGGCGACGCCGACCGGTACCAGGGCAAGGGTGTCGAGACCGCGGTCGCGAACATCGAGGACCGGATCGTCGACCAGCTCGTCGGCTACGAGGCCAGCGAGCAGCGGCTGATCGACCAGAAGATGCTCGACATCGACGGGACCGCCGACAAGTCCGCGCTCGGCGCGAACGCGATCCTGGGTGTCTCGCTGGCGGTGGCGAAGGCTGCGGCGAGCAGCGCCGAGCTGAGCCTCTTCCGTTACCTGGGCGGCCCGAACGCGCACCTGCTGCCGGTGCCGATGATGAACATCCTCAACGGTGGGGCGCACGCCGACTCCAACGTCGACGTGCAGGAATTCATGATCGCCCCGATCGGCGCGCCGACCTTCCGCGAGGCGCTGCGCTCCGGCGCCGAGGTCTACCACGCGCTGAAGTCGGTGCTGAAGAAGAAGGGCCTCTCGACCGGCCTGGGCGACGAGGGCGGCTTCGCGCCGAACCTGCCGACCAACGCCGCCGCCCTGGACCTGATCGCGGAGGCGGTCGAGAAGGCCGGCTACCGGCTCGGCCAGGACATCGTCTTCGCGCTCGACGTCGCCGCGACCGAGTTCTTCTCCGACGGGGTCTACACCTTCGAGCAGACCAAGAAGTCGGCCGACGAGATGGCCGCCTACTACACCAAGCTCGCCGACGAGTACCCGATCGTGTCGATCGAGGACCCGCTCTCCGAGGACGACTGGTCCGGCTGGGCCAGCCTCACCGCCGCGATCGGCGACCGGGTGCAGATCGTCGGCGACGACCTGTTCGTGACCAACCCGCAGCGGATCGCCCGGGGCATCGCCGAGAGCTCGGCGAACGCGGTGCTGGTGAAGGTCAACCAGATCGGCTCGCTGACCGAGACCCTGGACGCGGTCGACCTGGCACACCGGGCCGGCTTCCGCTGCATGATGAGCCACCGTTCGGGCGAGACCGAGGACACCACCATCGCCGACCTGGCGGTGGCGACCGGTTGCGGTCAGATCAAGACCGGTGCCCCGGCCCGCTCCGACCGGGTGGCGAAGTACAACCAGCTCCTCCGGATCGAGGAGGAGCTGGCCGACGCGGCGCGCTACGCCGGGGCCGGCGCGTTCCCGCGTTACCGTTCTGCCTGACATCGCTGAGTAGCCTTCGGGGGAGGGGGTGCGTCAACGGTGACGACTCGTCGCATACCCAGCGGCCAGCGGCCCGCCCGGCGGCCGGGACAACCCGGCCGGGCCGGCAGCCGGATCACCGGTCGGGACCTCGGGTTGCGTGCGGAGCGGAGCACCACCGCGCGTTACACCCGGGGCGCGGACGCCCCCCGTTCGGCCACCCGTCCGGCGGCGGCGCGACGCGCCGCCGCCGGCGGTGCGACCACGCGTACCTCCGCCCCCCAGCCACGGCGGTTCACCGGCCGGGCGACCGCGCTGCTCGCCGTCTTCGTCGCGCTCGCGCTCGCCTACACCTATCCGGTACGCGTCTACCTCGGGCAGCAGGCCGACATCGCCGAGATGGAGGCGGCCCAGGCGGCCCAGCGGGAGCGGATCGGGGACCTGTCGGAGCAGGCGGCGCTCTGGAAGGACCCGGCCTACATCGAGATCCAGGCCAGGGAGCGCTTCTACATGGTCCGGCCCGGCGACAAGCTGGTGGTCGTGCTCGTGGACGCGGAGGGTGCGGCCCGGGACGCCGGGATCGCGCCGAAGGCGGCACCGAAGCCCGCCGAACCCTGGTACGACATGCTCTGGTCCAGTGTCCGGGCCGCCAACGAGGAAGGGCCAGCACGTTGACCGTCGTACCCCCGCAGCGGCCGGCGGCCGGTCTGGTTCCCGCGCCGACCCGGCAACCGGCCACCGAGGACGACCTGGCGGCGGTTGCCGCCCAGCTCGGCCGGGCGCCGCGCGGCACCCGGGCGGTCGCGCACCGCTGCCCCTGCGGGCGGCCGGACGTGGTGGAGACGACGCCCCGGCTCGCCGACGGCACCCCGTTCCCGACCCTGTTCTACCTGACCTGCCCCCGCGCGGTCGGTGCGTGCAGCCGGCTGGAGTCGGCCGGGGTGATGAAGGAGATGGCCGACCGGCTGGTCGACGACCCGGAGCTGGCCGCCCGCTACCGGGCCGCGCACGACGACTATCTCGCCCGCCGCTCGGCGATCGCCGAGGTGCCGGAGATCGACGGGATCTCGGCCGGCGGAATGCCGGGCCGGGTGAAGTGCCTGCACGTGCATCTCGGGCACGCCCTGGCCAGCGGGCCCGGGGTGAACCCGTTCGGTGACGAGACGCTCGAACTGATCGAGCCCTGGTGGCTCGCGGGTCCGTGCGTGGACGCGCCCGAGACCGACTGACCCGCCGCCGCCGGCCGGTCGACCGCCGCCGGACCCGGCTACGCTCTGGTCATGAGCGCGGATCTTGTCATCCGGCGGGCGCGGACCGCCGACGTACGCGGCATCCGCGAGCTGATCGACACGTACAGCCCGGGTGGGCGGTTGCTCAGCAAGGCCACCGTCACCCTCTTCGAGCACGTGCAGGAGTTCTGGGTGGCGGTCCGCCCGGAGGACGGCGCGGTGGTCGGCTGTGGGGCACTGCACGTGATGTGGGAGGACCTGGCCGAGATCCGTACGGTGGCGGTCCATCCCGAGTGCCGGGGAATGAAGATCGGCAACCGGATCGTCTCGGAGTTGCTGGCGGCAGCCCGTGAGCTGGGCGTGACCCGGGTGTTCGTACTGACCTTCGAGACCGGTTTCTTCGGCTCGTTCGGCTTCGTGGAGATCGACGGGGCACCGGTGCCGCAGGCCGTGTACGAGCAGTTGCTGCGCTCGTACGACGAGGGCGTGGCGGAGTTCCTCGGGCTGGAGCGGGTCAAGCCGAACACCCTGGGCAACGTACGGATGCTGCTCCGCCTCTGACGTAGGGTGACTGCCGTGACGACCAGAGTGGCGGCTATCGACTGCGGTACCAACTCCATCCGGCTGCTCGTGGCCGACCTGCCCGACCCGGCGGCGGGCCCGACCGCGTCGCTGGTCGACGTGAGCCGGCGGATGGAGATCGTCCGGCTCGGGCAGGGCGTGGACCGCACCGGTCGGCTCGCCCCGGAGGCGATCGAACGGACCCGGGTGGCGCTCGCCGGTTACGCCGCCGAGATCGCCGATCTGGGTGCGCGGCGGGTGCGGATGTGCGCCACCTCCGCCTCGCGCGACGCCAGCAACGCCGACGAGTTCCGGGCCATGGTGCGCGACACGCTCGGGGTGGCACCCGAGGTGGTCAGCGGCGACGAGGAGGCCCGGCTCTCGTTCACCGGCGCGGTACGCGGCCTCGCCGCCGACGCCCGGTCGCCGTACCTGGTGGTGGACATCGGCGGCGGCTCGACCGAGTTCGTGGTCGGTGACCGGGACGCGGGGGAGCGGGTCCGGGCGGCGATCTCGGTCGACATCGGCTGTGTCCGGATGACCGAGCGGCACCTGCACGCCGACCCGCCGACGTCGGCGCAGGTCGCGGCGGCCGAGGCGGACATCGCCGCCGAGGTGGACCGGGCGCTGGCCGCGGTGCCGGGCCGGGAGGCGGCGACCCTGGTGGGGCTGGCCGGTTCGGTGACCACGGTGGTGGCGATCGCGCTCGGACTCGGGTCCTACCAGCCGGAACGGATCCACCACGCCCGGGTCTCGTACGACGAGGTGGCGAAGGTGACCGCGGACCTGCTGTCCCGCTCGTCGGCCCAGCGGATGGAGTATCCGGTGATGCACCCGGGGCGGGCCGACGTGATCGGCGCCGGTGCCCTGGTGTTGCGGGTGATCATGGAGCGGGCCGGCAAACCCTCGGTGGTCGCCAGCGAACACGACATCCTCGACGGCATCGCCTACAGCCTGATGTCGTAGCGCCGACCAGCCGCCGGGTCGGCCTCGGCCTCGGCCTCGGCCCGACCCCGACCTCGGCCCCGGCCCCGGCCGGCGGCACACTGCCACTTTTCTTGTACATGTTTTTCGATGTGCGTACACGAAAAAACGTGTACGCCCGTTCGTCGATACCACTTCCGGCAGGGTCGCGCGGCAAACCACGCCACTGCTACAACGTTCTTGACGGTACCTCGCAATGCGCACTACTGTCGTTCGTGTGGACACTACCCAGCTCCTCAAAGGCGTACTGGATCTCGCGGTCCTGGCTGTCCTGAAGGAGGAGGACGGCTACGGCTACGACATCATGCGCCGCCTGCGCGGAGCCGGCCTGGACGAGGTCGGGGACGCGTCGGTCTACGGCACCCTGCGCCGGCTGTTCCAGGCCGGTCTGCTCACCACCTACGTGGTGCCGAGCGAGTCGGGGCCGCACCGCAAGTACTACGCCCTCAACGCGGCCGGACGGGACCAGCTCGACCGGTCCGGCAAGGTGTGGCGGGGCTTCGCCTCAACAATGAACACCCTTCTCGGCGAACGGGGGCGCACGGCATGACCGCGCGGGACGACGAGGGCGTGACCCAGCGGAGCGAGGAGAACATGACCCAGCGGGAGATCGCGGACTACGTCGAGCGGGTCGGGCGGGCCCTGGCCGACCTGTCGCCCGCCGACCGGGACGAGTTGCTGGAGGACCTGCCGGAGCACCTGACCGACGTGGCGGCCGAGGGGGCCGGCACGCTGGTGCAGCGGCTCGGCACCCCGGAGGCGTACGCGGCCGAGTTGCGGGCGGCGGCCGGGCTGCCCGCGCCAGACCAGCCGGCCGACCGGGACAAGCGGGTGGCCGCCGCCGTCCACCGGCTCCGTGGCCGGCTCAAGGTGGTCGACGGCCGGGTCGGACCCCTGATCGGGTACGCCAACGCCAGTGAGTTCCTCGGCCTGCTCCGGCCCGGCTGGTGGGTGCTCCGGGGTTACCTGGTGGCGATGGTGGTCACCGTCATGACAACCGGTGGCTCGTTCGGACTGATGCCGCAGGTCGACGGCAGCGACGTCGCCGGTCTGCTCCTGCTCGCGGTCTGTGTGGTCGGCTCGATCTGGCTCGGCCGGCGGGCCGGACAGTTCCGGGGTTGGCGGCGCCACCTGCTGACCCTCGGCACGGTGGCCCTGGTGATCTTCAGCCTGGTCGGGTTTGTCGATGCCGACCAGCGCGGTCGGCATCCCAACTTCTACGAGCCCGCGTACAACGCCGACCCGTACGCCGACGTGCGCGACGTGTACGTCTACGACCAGCAGGGCCGACTGCTCGAAGGGGTGCTCCTGTTCGACCAGGACGGGCGGCCGATCCGGCTCGGCCATCCCGAGTGCGACCGGGGGCAGGGCTTCCGGACCTTCCGCGACGGAATCACGTACCCCGAAGGGATGCCCTTCCCCGGCGAGCCGAAACGTGACCTGTTGCGGGAGCCCTATCCCTACTGCCCGGAGCGAGCGCCGTTCCGCTTCACGCCGGCCACGCCGACCCCGAGCGCGACACCGACCCCTGGTACGACACCGAGTGCCGGTACGACACCGTCCGGAGTCCCGTCGGCTCCGTCCACGGTGGAGCCTACGCGGACGGCGGGGCCGACCGGCTAGTTCGGAACCGGTACGGCAGGCGTGCCAACGGTCGTCGGGCAAGTCGGGCTGAAAGGTGGAGGGAACCGGGCGGCGCGTTGTCGGACGGGGTGGCTACGGTGTCCACCGCACTTGATCATTTAGTGCGGATCGAACCACCCCTTTCGAAAGGAAAGTCCGTGACGGACCAGGCACCCCCGCCACCGGTAACGCCGGCCTCCCAGGAGCCGGTCCCGCCGGTGCCGCCGCCGGTCGATCCCGCCGCGCCAGCGCCCGCAGCCGCACCCGTACCCGTTTCTCCGCCGGCCAAGAAGAGCCCGGTCAAGAAGATCGTCGGCGTGCTGGCGGTCATCGTGGTGGCGGTGGTGGTGAAGGTCGCCGTCGGCACCGTGCTCGGTGGTGTCTTCGGCGGCGAGGACAAGACCGCCGAGGCCAAGGTCGGCGACTGCCTGGCCGCGCTGCCCGAGGTGGCCGAGGGGGAGGAGAAGGAGGCGCCGAACGCGAAGGTCGTCGAATGCACCTCCACCGAGGCCGCCTACAGCGTGGTCGGCCGGATCGACGACCAGACCGAGGCGCAGGCGGCGGCGAGCACCGAGTGCGCGCAGTACGCCGCCGAGGGCGAGGAGTACGCCACCTTCTACACCATCCCGCCGGGCGGCAGCGGTTACGTGCTCTGCCTCAAGCCGACCAAGCCCTGAACGAGGTGATGTGACCGAAGGCCGGACAGGTACGGCGACGTCGTACAGACTCGACTGACGGTGTAGTACGGCACAGGCGACGGGGCGTACGCCCACCGATACAGGAGGCGTACGCCACGCCGTCTTCCCCGTTGACGGTCGGACATGGCAGGCTACCCGCACGCAACCGAGCAGTAACTGTGCGACCAGCCAATGATGACTGACCGACAGGAGGCCGATCGATGGGCGAAAAGGTTACCTACCAGAGCAATGGTGGGACCAGCGAGGGATACCTCGCGTTACCCGCGAGTGGGGCGTCCGGCCCGGCGGTCATCGTCATCCAGGAATGGTGGGGGCTGGTCCCGCACATCACCGCCGTCGCCGACCGGTTCGCCGAGGCCGGCTTTGTCGCCCTCGCCCCCGACCTCTACCGGGGGGCCTCGACCAGCGAGCCGGACCAGGCCCGACGGCTGCTGATGGGGCTGGCGATGGACCAGGCCGCCCGGGACATCGCCGGTGCCGCCGACTACCTCGCCGCGCGGTCGGAGACGACCGGCCAGGTGGGGGCGGTCGGCTTCTGCGCGGGTGGCAGCCTGGCGCTCTGGTCCGCGACCCTGTCACCGAGGATCGTCGCGGCGGTCGGGTTCTACCCGGCGCTGCCCTGGGAACGGATGCGACCGGACTGGTCCGGTTACGCCGGCAAGTCCGCCATCGTGCACTGCTCCGAAGAGGACGGCACCTCGGCCGACGAGGGCGTACAGGCCGCCCAGCGGGCGATCAAGGAGGCCGGCGGCGACTGCACCCTGCACGACTACCCGGGCACCCGGCACGCCTTCTTCAACGACGACCGGCCGGAGGTCTTCGATCGGCAGGCCGCCGCCAGCGCCTGGGCCCGTACGCTCGAATTCTTCCGGGGCCGGCTTGGCTGAGCCCCGTACCGCCGAGCAGGTGCTCGCCCGCGCCTCGCGGGCGGGCGACCTGCCCGACCTCGACGCGGCGGTGACCGGCTGTTTTGCCTGTCCGCGCCTGGTGCAGTGGCGGGAGGAGGTGGCCGCGACCCGTCGGGCCGCGTTCCGGGAGCAGGAGTACTGGGGCCGCCCGGTTCCCGGGTTCGGCGTCGCCGACGCCCCGATCGCCATCCTCGGGCTGGCCCCGGCCGCGCACGGCGGCAACCGCACCGGGCGGATCTTCACCGGTGACCGCTCGGGCGACGTGCTCTTCGCCGCGCTGCACCGGGCCGGCCTGGCGAACCAGCCGACGAGCGTCGCCGCCGACGACGGGCTGACCCTGCGACACACCAGGATCTTCGCCGCGGTGCGCTGCGCGCCGCCGGACAACAAGCCGACCCCGGTCGAGCGGGACACCTGCGCACCCTGGCTGCACCGGGAGGTGGAACTGCTCAGACCCTCGTTGCGCGTCGTGGTCGCCCTGGGTGCCTTCGCCTGGGCGGCGTGGTGGCCGGTGCTCCGCCAGGTGTACGGCGTCCGCCCGCCCAGCCCGCGCCCCGCCTTCGGCCATGGGGCACACTGGTCGGGTGGCGGCGCCCCGCAACTGCTCGGCTGCTACCACGTCAGCCAGCAAAACACCTTCACCGGGCGGTTGACACCAGCGATGCTGGACGAGATATTCACCCGGGCGAAGGCGCTGGCCGGGTTGGAATGAGACACAGGCGACGGTTCGGGGGCGGTAAGCGGGATGGCCGGTTCCGCTCTGCGTAGATGGTGGCCGCTCGCGGCGGTGGCGCTGTTGCTCACCCTGGCGGCGATTTCGACCGCCCACTCGTCGCTGCGGATCAACCGGATCGATCAGACCGAGAAGGTCAGGCCGGCGGAAGACGTCCTGACCCATCCGGTGGCGCCCCCGACCGAACCCCCGCTGGAACTGGCCCCGGCCGACCCGTGGACGGTGCCCGGTTGGCTGGTCGCCGGGGCGATCGGGCTCGCCGCGCTCGCCCTGCTGGCGGCCTCCGTACTGCTGCTGCGCCGGTTGTTCCGGGACCTGGTGCGGCGGCGCCGGGCAAAGATGCCTCCCGGGGCCAGGCCCGCCTCGGCCGCGCAGACCGCCGAGGCGGTGGTGGCCGCCCTCGACGCGGGGCTGGTCGACCTGAGCGATTCCGACACCGATCCGCGCCGGGCGGTGATCGCCTGCTGGGTCCGGCTCGAACAGGCGGCGGCTGCCGCCGGTCTGCCCCGACGGGTCGGCGACACCCCGACCGACCTGGTGACCCGGCTGCTCCGGGACGGCACCGGCGTGGTCAGCGCCGAGGTGCTGGCCGCGTTCGCCCAGGTCTACCGCGAGGCCAGGTACGCCACCCACGACGTGGACGAGCGGATGCGCTCGCAGGCCCGGTCGGCGCTGGAGCGGCTGCGCGCCGAACTGACCAGCGGGGTGGTCTCGTGAGCGAACGCACCGCCAGCATCGACGACCTGCTCGCCACCGGCGGGACGTTCGGTCACGAGGAGCCGGAGGAGCCGAGGGCGCCCCGGCGACGGTTCCGCCTGGGCTGGTGGATCTGGACCGCGCTCACCGCCGCCGGGTTCACCGCCGTCACCGTGGTCGGTCTCCGGATGTTCGGACTCGGGATCTCCGTACCGGCGGCGTTCGCCGGCTGGCTCGCCCTGCTGCTCCTGCGCCGGGCGACCGGCCAGGTGGCGCCTCCCGCCCGGCGTACGCCCCGACCCCTGCACCCGTCCGGCCAGGACGACGGGATGTACAACTTCGAGGCCCTGGACGCGTTGCGCGGCGTGGTCGACCGGTGGGAGAGCAAACTGATCCTCTCCGACGCGCGGGCCCGGTACGCCCAGGGCGTCCACCCGGACCTGACCGAACTGGTCGACGAGCGACTGCGTCAGCGGCACGGGCTGACCCGGGCCGGCGAACCGGACCGGGCCCGCGCGCTCCTCGGCGAGCAGGTCTGGAAGTTCCTGCACGACCCACCGAAGCGGACGCCCGCGCCGCGCGACCTCGCGGCGATCGTCGCCCAATTGGAGAAGCTATGAAGGACGTCGACCAGGTCCAGGCAACGCCGGTCTTCGAGGTGGCCCGACTGGCCCGGGCAGTGCTGGACCAGGTCGGCACGGTGGTGGTGGGCAAGCGGGACGCGCTGGAGTTGGTGCTGGCCGGGATTCTGGCCGGCGGTCACGTACTCCTGGAGGACCTGCCGGGTCTGGGCAAGACGCTGACCGCCCGTTCGTTCGCGCAGGCGCTCGGCCTCGACTTCCGCCGGTTGCAGTTCACCCCGGACCTGCTCCCCGCGGACGTGACCGGCTCGTTCCTGTACGACCAGCGCAGCGCCGACTTCACCTTCCGGGCCGGGCCGGTCTTCACCAATCTGCTGCTCGCCGACGAGATCAACCGGACCCCGCCGAAGACCCAGGCGGCACTGCTGGAGGCGATGCAGGAGAAGCAGGTCTCGGTCGAGGGCGTCACCTACCGCCTCGACCCGCCCTTCCACGTCCTCGCCACCGCCAACCCGATCGAGTACGAGGGGACCTACCCGCTGCCGGAGGCGCAGCTCGACCGGTTCCTGCTGCGGGTCTCCTTCGGCTACCCGGCCCCGGAGGAGGAGTGGGAGGTGCTCCGCCGACGGATGTCCCGCCGCCGGGAGGAGGCCGACCTGACCCCGGTGGTCGACGCCGCCGGGTTGCGGGGGATGCAGGCCGCGCTGGAGGACGTGGTGGTGGAGGACTCGATCGGCCGGTACATCGTCGAGCTGACCGCCGCCACCCGGGACCACGCCTCGGTGCTGGTCGGTGCCTCGCCCCGGGGCTCGCTCGCGCTGCTGCTGCTGGCCCGCGCGAAGGCCGCGCTCGCCGGGCGCGACTACGTCATCCCGGAGGACGTCAAGGAGGTCGCCGCGCCCGCGCTGGCCCACCGGATCACCCTGCGCCCGGAGATGTGGCTGCGCCGGGTCGACCCCGCCTTCGTCGTGCACGAGGTGCTGGACCGGACCCCGGTCCCGGCCAGCGGCGCCCTGCCCAGCTACGCCGGTGGAGCACGCGCGGTATGACCGACCGCCCCGAGGTGCTGCGGCCAGCCGTACCGCACCCGCGCCGAGGCGCGGTGGCCGCGGCGGCGGACGCCGTGGAACCGGTGCCGCAGTGGTGGACCCCCACCCGGGCGCTCGGCCGGGCGGTGCTGCTCACCGGCCTGCTGCTGATGGCCGGGGTGCTGCTCGGCCGGGTCGACCTGGTCGTGCTCGCCGCGCCGTTCGCGCTCGGCACCGCGTGGGCGCTGCGTCGACAGCCGGTCGAGGCGCCCCGGATCCGGGTGGCGGCCGAGGACGGCGCGTTGGTCGAGGGTGGCCCGCTCACCGGGGTGGTGACCGTGGGCAACCCGGACCGGACCGGTTACGACCTGGCCGTGGTCCGGACCAGGGTCTCGCCCTGGTTCAAGATCACGGAGGCCGGGTTCGCCGGTCCGGCCGGCGTGGACCGGCCGCTGGCCCTGCCGCTCTCCCCGGGCGAGGCGGTCGACCTGGAGCTGCGCGGCGACACCCTGCGCTGGGGGCGGCACCCGTTCGGGCCCGCCGGGATCCGCGCGGTCGCCTGCGCCGGGCTGCTGGCCAGCCGGCCGGTACTGGTCGAGCCGCAGCCGGTCAGGGTCTACCCGAAGACCGAGCCGTTCGACGCCGACGAGGCCATGCCACGGGCCGCCGGCCTGGTCGGCGGGCACCGGTCCCGGCGACCGGGCGAGGGCGGCGAGCTGGCCGGCGTACGGATCTTCGGTCCCGGCGACCGCCTGCGCCGGGTCGACTGGCGGGTCTCGCTGCGAGCCCGGCAACTGCACGTCGCCGCCACCCTCTCCGACCGGGACGCCGAGGTGGTGCTCCTGCTCGACGTGCTGGCCGAGGCGGGCCGCTCCGGCGGCGTACGGGGCCCCGCGTCGGTGCTGGACACCACCGTCCGGGCCGCCGCCGCGATCGCCGAGCACTACCTGCACCGGGGCGACCGGGTCTCGCTGCTCGAGTACGGCCCGGCCGCCCGTCGGCTCCGCCCCGCCACCGGTCGGCGGCAGTACCTGATCGCCCTGGAGTGGCTGCTCGACGTCACCGCCGCGAACTCGGCCCACGAGCCGTACGACCAGGTCTTCGGCCCGCAGGTGCTCTCCTCGAACGCGCTCGTGGTGGTGCTCACCCCGCTGGTCGACGAGCGCTCGGCGGCGATGTTGGCCCGGCTGGCCCGCTCCGGCCGGTTCGTGGTGGCGGTGGACACGCTGCCCGACTCGACCCTGCCGCCGAGGCGTAGCCAGTGGTCCGAGGTGGCCCACCGGCTCTGGCGGCTGGACCGGGAAAACACCGTCGGGCAGTTGCGGGAGCACGGCGTACCGGTGGTGCCGTGGGCCGGCGCCGGCAGCCTGGACCTGGTCCTGCGGGACGTCGCCCGCCTCGCCTCCGCCCCGAGGGCGCTCGGCCGATGACGATGCCGATCCCGGCGACCCGAACGTGGGAGGCCCGATGAACGCGATCTCCGAACGGGTCCGTTCCATCTACACCGTGATCACCCGGGCCACCCTGGTCCCGCTGCTGGTCCGCTGTGCGATCTTCCTCAGCGGGCTGGTCGCGTTTGTGCTCGCGTACCCGCTGCCGATCCTGGCCGGTCGCGGGGTGGTGCTGCTGCTGCTCGCGGCGGTCCTGCCGGCGGTCGCGCCGGCACGGGCCTGGCCGACCGTCACCGCCCTGCTCACCGTCGCCGGCTGGGTCGCCCGGACCAGCTACTACGGCGAGTCGATCGAGCTGTGGCGGCTGCTCGGGCTGGCCGCCTTCCTCTACCTGACGCACAGCCTCTGCGCCCTGGCCGCCCAGTTGCCGTACGACGCGGCGGTCGCCCCGGAACTGCTCGCCCGCTGGGTGGTGAACGCGCTGGCGGTGGTGCTCGCGGCGGCGGTGCTGGCCGTGCTGCTGATCGCTCTGAGTGAGCGCTGGGACGAGGGCGGCTTCGTGGTCGCGGCGATCGGCGGCCTCGCGGTCGCCGTGCTGGCCGCCTTCCTGCTGAGCTGGCTGTTACGGCGTCCCCGCCCGGAATGACGCCGGGGCCCTCCCCGCCGGAGTGACGCCGATCCCAGTCGCGGCGGAGTCAGCCAGGTCACGTTGGCGTTCTCGGTCACAACACTCGGTATCTGCCGCCCACAACTTCCCGGCCCGGGGAAAGATAGAAGGGTGAAAAAACGGATCCTCGTAGTTGGCGCTGGGCACGTCGGGTTGTACACGGCCCTGCGTCTGTCGAAGAAGCTCCACTCGTGGGAGGCCGAGGTGATGGTGGTCGACCCCCAGCCGCACATGACCTACCAGCCGTTCCTGCCCGAGGCGTCCGCGGGCAACATCTCCCCACGGCACGCGGTGGTGCCGCTGCGGCGGGCGCTGCGCAACTGCACGATCGTCGCCGGTGAGGTGACCCGGGTCGAGCACGATCGAAAGACGGCGACCGTACAGCCGATCATCGGCCCCGCCCGGGAGATCACGTACGACCACATCGTGGTGGCGCCCGGGTCGGTGTCCCGGACCCTGCCGATCCCCGGCCTGCGCGAGCGGGGGATCGGCTTCAAGACCATCGGCGAGGCCATCTACCTGCGCAACCACGTGCTGGACCGGCTCGACGTGGCGGCGGCCACCACCGACCCGGTCACCCGGCGCAACGCCTTGACCTTCGTCTTCGTCGGTGGCGGCTACGCCGGCATCGAGGCGCTGGCCGAGATGGAGGACATGGCCCGGGACGCGTTGAAGTACTACCCGGAGCTCTCGGCCGAGGACATGCGCTGGGTGCTGGTCGAGGCGACGCTCCGGGTCCTGCCCGAGGTCGACCGGGACATGGGCGCGTACACCGTGCAGCAGTTGCTCAAGCGCAAGATGGACATCCGGCTGGACACCCGGTTGGAATCCTGCGTGGACGGCGTGGTCAAGCTCTCCGACGGGGACAGCTTCCAGGCCGACACGATCGTCTGGACCGCGGGCGTCAAGCCGTCGCCGGTGCTCGACCAGACCGACCTGCCGCGCGAGGAGCGGCGTCGGGTGACCTGCCTGCCCACCCTCCAGGTGGTCGACGGGGACCGGGTGCTGGACGGGGCGTGGAGCGCAGGGGACTGCGCCGCCGTACCGGACCTGACCGGTCCGCCCGGGGCCTTCTGCTCGCCCAGCGCCCAGCACGCGGTCCGTCAGGCCGTACGGATGGCGGACAACATCCGCGCGGTGATCCGGGGTCGGCTGCCGAAGAACTACAAGCACAAGCACGTGGGCAGCGTGGCCAGTCTCGGCCTGCACAAGGGCGTCGCCCAGGTGTACGGCATCAAGCTGACCGGGCTGCCGGCCTGGGCCATGCACCGGGCGTACCACCTGGGGCGGATCCCGTCGCTGAACCGCAAGGTCCGGGTGCTGGTCGACTGGGTGCTCGCCTTCTTCCTGCGCCGCGAGGTGGTCGCGTTGGGGCAACTCCACGACCCCCGCGAAGAGTTCGTCGAGGCCACCCCCCGCATCACCCCCCGCTCCTGACACGCGCAAGGAAGGGCCCCTTGTTATCGCTTTTTGTATAACAAGGGGCCCTTCCTAACGTACGAACGGGCGCTGAGCGGTCAGCGGACCTTCCAGGTCCAGGCGTCGGCGACCCGGGTGCCGGGGCCGAGCAGGTCCTCCAGCGTGGTGCGCAGGCTCTCCGGATGGGGCGCGTCGCCGGTCACCGCCACGCAGGAGGCGTCCCAGAACGCCAGGTCGGCACGGGCCTGCTGGCGCTGCTCCGCGGTGACCGGGGGCACCACCCCGGTCTTCGCCACCTCCGCCAACAGGGCGGAGGTGGGCTGCTTGTACGTGCCCATCGAGGCCTTGCCACGAGCCGCGTACGGCCCAATGAAGAAGCCCTCCGGCAGGCCGAACTCGTTGTTCGCGGCCGCCGCCCAGCGCATCGCCCACGGCTCCTTCGGCGTGGGCAGTGGCACCGGCACCAGCACCCCGCCCGGGGCGACGCAGTCGCGCCAGTGCCCGCCGCTGATGAACGTCGGCAGCGGCGGTCGGGCGGCGGTCGGCAGCGGCGTCGGGAAGATCGGCAGCAGGGCGACGACGGCCAGCGCCGGCACCAGGATCCGGGTCAGCCGGGCGCCGTCGGCGCGCAGTGCCCGGTCGACGGCGAGCACCACCACCGTCGCGACCAGCGGGATCAGCGCCAGCGCGAAGCGCATCGGCAGGGCGCCGTCGACCACGGGTACGCCGAGCAGCAGCGAGTACGGTCCGGGCACGCTGGTCCGGGTACCGTTGATCACCAGGTCGGGGCCGAGGGAGAGCGCCGCCATCAGCAGCCCGCTCGCGGTGACCGCGATGACCAGCGGACGGTGTGCCGGGCGCCGGAGCAGCCAGACCACGGCGGCGACGCTGGCCAGCAGCAGGGGCCAGCCGAGGAAGGTGTTGTACTCGGCCGGGCCGGTGCTGAGCCGGGCGGATTCGTCGCTGCCGGCGAGCGAGAGCGGGGAGATCGCCCCCCAACTCGCCAGGTCGGCCGAGAAGTAGTACGGGCTGAACATGCCGTTCGGCACGCTCTGCGGTCCGGCGAACTGGAACCAGAGCGGGTAGGCGAGCATCAGCCCGGCCAGCCCGACCGCGATCGCCAGCCCGCCGGCAAATCCGCGTAGCGCCCGCCGGAGCAAACTCGGGTCGGCGAGGGCGTACGCCACGGTCATGATGATCAACGTGAGCGCGGTCAGGAAGAGCACCTCCTCACCGACGAAGACCTGCACGGTCACCGCCGCCGCCAGCCCCACCCCCGACGTCACGATCCGGCGCCGGTCCACCCTCGGCCGGTCGGCGCCCGTACCCCGGTCGGCGGTTGTGCCCGGGTCGGCGCCGGTGTCCGGATCGGTGGCCTTGCCGGTATCCGTGTCCGGGCCGGTGGCCTTGCCCGCATCCGTGCCCGGATCGGTGGCCGTGCCGGCATCCGTCTTCGGGACGGCGACCGCGACCCTGCCCGGGTCGGCGGCCCGGAGCAGCCGTACGACCAGCCAGACGATCACCGGGACCAGCCAGAGCGCGGTCATGTGCAGGTGGCTGTTGGTCTGCGAGATCATCCCGGGGGCGAAGCCGCAGAAGCCACCGCCGATCGCGGCGGCCAGCCTCCGGGCGCCGAGCACCCGGTGGAAGAGGAGGTACCAGGCGATCGCGGTGACCCCCAGGTTGCCGGCGACCAGCAGCGCGAACGTCGTCGCCACCCCGAACGCGAGGGTGACCGGGGCGAAGAGCAGACCCGGCGCGATGACCGTGGTGTTGGCCATCAGGTTCACCCCGTCCGGCACGTTCAGCCGATCGGTGAGCAGCCCGAAGTCACCCAGCAGGGCACGCGCGTCGGTGGCCAGGAACCACTCGTAGAGCACCTGGTCCTCGGGGTTCAACGAGAGCGTACGGGCACCCGGGTCCGGCCACAGGCCGTGCGTCAGCCAGCCGGCCAACAGCAGGAAGAGGAGGCCGATCCCCAGATCGGGCGCGTACGGCCGGGCGGTTTCGAGCCACCGGGCCGGCCGGGATCTGGGTACGCCGGAGATGCTGTCCGCTGTGTCCTCGCTAAGTCTGGTGTCCTGCGCTGCGGGGGCTGGGCTGGTCACGGCCTTGACCCTAATGCCGATCGGCCGGCGGGGTGCGCCCGGTGGGCGGTAACCCGCTACCGTGACAGGCACGAGGGTGCGGGCATTCTCGTACGCCGCTCGCCCGGGTGGTGGAAAGGCAGACACGGCCGCCTTAAAAGCGGCTGCCGCAAGGCATGCGGGTTCGACCCCCGCCCCGGGCACCAGCATTTGCCATACCATCTGGGCATCTGAATCCTACAAAGTTGGCTAAGACCCACTACCCTTGAGCGCGACACGGTCTCACCGTGTATCGACCCCCTGAGGGAGGCCTGAAAGTGAAGACTTCCAACCCGGTGCTGGCCCGGCTCGGCCAGGCGGCCGAGCGCGAGCGGGCCGCCGGGTACGCCCCGGCCGGCCCCTACGGGCAGCCCGGCTACGGGCAGCCGTACCCGACCACGGCGGGAGCCTACCCGGCCGCACCCCCCACGGTGCAGCCCATGTCCATCGACGACGTCGTCGTCAAGACCGTCACCCTGCTCGGCATCACGGGCGCCTCCGCCACCGCCGCGTGGCTGCTGGTGCCGGACGCCCTGCTCGGCCTGGCCTGGATCGGCGCACTGGTGGTCGGGCTGGTGCTCGGCCTCGTGATCAGCTTCTCGCGGATGGCCAACCCGGCGCTCGTGATCGTCTACGCCGTCGTCGAGGGCGTGCTCGTCGGTGCGGTGAGCAAGGCGTTCGAGTCGCTCTACAACGGCATCGTGCTCCAGGCGGTGGTCGCCACGTTCGGGGTCTTCTTCCTGATGGCGATCCTCTACCGGGCGAAGGCGATCAGGGCCACGCCGAAGTTCGTACGTGGCGTCGTCGCGGCGATGGTCGGCCTGTTCGCGGTGATCCTGATCAACCTCGTGCTCTCGCTCTTCGGCTTCGACACCGGCCTGCGCAGCGGTGGACCGCTCGCGATCGGGTTCAGCCTCATCTGCATCGTGGTCGCCTCGCTCAGCTTCATCCTGAGCTTCCACGAGGTCGAGGAGGGCGTACGCATGGGTCTGCCCCAGCGTTACTCCTGGACCGCCGCCTTCGGCATCCTGGTCAGCCTCATCTGGCTCTACTTCGAGGTGCTGCGCCTGCTCAGCTACTTCCAGGGCGACGACTGACCCCACCGCGTCGCTCCACCAGACCGACCGGCCGGACGCCCGCCCCAGCACCACGGGGCGGGCGTCCGCCGTTCCCACCCCTCACCACCCTCACCACCCACCACCCACCACCACCCCCGGGGGGGGCGTTGATCATGAAATTGTCGCGCCCCTCCGACCCTGTGGGGCGCGGGAATCTCATGATCAACGGGGTGAAGGGTGGGGCGTGGGCGGGGGACCAGGGGAGTTAGGGTCGGGGCATGGGTGGGGACGAGTTGCGGCAATCGGTCGATCTTTTGGTTGGTCAGGTGGCGCACTGGGCAGCGCCCCGGTGGGCCGCTTCGGCCACCGTCGGCAACGTCTCCCGGGCCGATCTGCTGCACCGGCTGATCCAGGAGATCGCCAATCTGGCCGCCGACGCCGAGGGCGAACCACGGCGTACGGTGCCCCGGCTCGACAACGATCTTGCCCTGCCGGATCAGCTTCGGGTGGTCACGGTGGACCTGCTCACCGCCGGCCCGCCTCCCTCGGTGCTGGCCGAGACCGCGACCGAGGTGACCGCCACCCGCCGCGCCCTCTGAGTCGCGCTTGCCCGAGCCGCACGACCTCGGGGCGCGCTTGCCCGAGCCGCACGACCTCGGGGCGCGCTCGCCTGAGCCGCACGACCTCGGGCGTGCTCGGCAGGGGTCGCACCGATTGTGAGTCGCCTTCGCCCGAACCGCACCGGGTCGGGTCAGGTCAGGTCGGGCAGCTCAACCGCCAGCAGTCTGTGCTTCAGCCGCCGAGAGGCGGGGTGTGTTCAGCCGAGCCGTTCCAGGACCAGGGCCATGCCCTGGCCGCCGCCGACGCACATGGTCTCCAGCCCGACGCTCTTGTCGTGCCAGCGGAGTGAATTGATCAGGGTGCCGGTGATCCGGGCGCCGGTCATGCCGAACGGGTGGCCGACCGCGATCGCGCCGCCCATCACGTTCAGCTTCTCGATCGGGATGTCCAACTCCCGGTACGACGGGATCACCTGGGCGGCGAACGCCTCGTTGATCTCGACCAGGTCGACGTCGTCGATGGTCATGCCGGCCCGGCGCAGCGCCTGCCGCGACGCCTCCACCGGCCCGAGCCCCATGATCTCCGGGGAGAGACCGGTGACCCCGGTGGAGACGATCCGGGCCAGCGGGGTGATGCCGAGGTCGCGGGCGCGCTGCTCGCTCATCACCACGACGGCCGCCGCGCCGTCGTTCAGCGGGCAGCAGTTGCCGGCGGTGATCCGGCCGTCGGGGCGGAAGACCGGCTTGAGCCCGGCCACCCCCTCCGTCGTCACCCCGGGGCGGGGGCCGTCGTCGGCGCTGACCACCTCGCCCGAGGGCAGGGTCACCGGGGTGATCTCGCGGGCCCAGAAGCCGGCCGCGATCGCCCGCTCGGCGAGGTTCTGGCTGCGTACGCCGAACTCGTCCATGTCGGCGCGGGTGACGCCGTACACCTGGGCCAGATTTTCGGCGGTCTGCCCCATGGTCAGGTAGATGTCCGGCAGTTCGCCCTCGTCCCTGGGGTCGGTCCAGCGCTCGGCACCGGCCTGGGCGCGATCCACCGACCGGGCCTGTGCCTTGGCGAAGCGCGGGTTCTGCCAACCACCGCCGACCAGGGCCTGTGCCTCGGACGGCAGGCCGTCGGAGCTGCCCCGGCTGAAGCGGGAGACGCACTCCACCCCGGCCGAGACGAACACCTCACCCTCACCGGCCGCGATGGCGTGGAAGGCCATCCGGGTGGTCTGTAGCGACGAGGCGCAGTAGCGGGTGACGGTGGCGGCCGGCAGGGTGTCGAGGCCGAGCAGGGTGGCCACCACCCGGCCCATGTTGAAGCCCTGCTCTCCGCCGGGCAGACCGCAGCCGAGGTAGAGGTCGTCGATCTGCTTCGGGTCGAGTTCCGGTACCTGGTCGAGCGCGGCCGCGACGATGGTGGCGGCGAGGTCGTCCGGGCGCAGGTCGCGCAGCGAGCCCTTGCCGGCGCGGCCGATCGGGGAGCGGGCGGTGGCGACGATGACAGCGGTGCGGGACGGATCGGTCGACATGGTTTCAACTTAACCGGCGAGTAACTTATTGCGGAAGCCGTCACCGCTGTGACGAATCCCGGAAGCCGCCGCCACGGCGCCGGGTCCGTCCAGTGCCGCCGCCACGGCGCCGGACCGTTCGGTGCCGCTGGAGACCGGACCGTTGAATGTCACCGCAGACCCGACCGGTCAGTGCTGGCGCCGGCCGGACCGGTCAGTGCTGGCGGGTCACCGAGGCGGCCTCGGCCACCGCCGGCAGCAGGGCGTGTGCCCAGACCCGGTAGCCGTCGGCGGAGGGATGGAAGCCGTCGTGGCAGAGCGTCCCGGCGTCGGCCCGGAAGACCGGGCCGGTCTCGGCGGCCAGGTCGACCGCCACCCCGCCAGCTTCGAGCACCGCCCGGGCCTGCGCCTTTGCCGTACGTCGGCCGAGCAGCCCCGCGACCTGGCGCAGCGGTGGCGCCATCGCGCGTACCGCGCCGAGGTCCGGGCAGGTGCCGACCACGACCTCCACGCCCGCGTTGCGCAGCCGGAGCACGGCCGCGCCGAGATAGGAGGCGGTCTCACCGGTACGCCGCAACGCCGTCACGTCGTTCGCCCCGATCAGGATCACCGCCACGTCCGGGCGTTCCCCGAGCAGGGCCCGTGCCACCTGGGTGGCCAGGTCGCTGGTGCGGGAGCCGGAAACGCCCACGCTGGACAGGTGCACCAGCCGCTGGCTCTCGGCCGCCATGACGCCGCCGCCGGTGCCGGCGCCCTCGGAGAGGAGCCAGGCGAGCTGGCCGCCGACGGTGTCGCGTACCCGCTTCACGCCGACCCCGATGGCGGACGAGTCGCCGAGCAGCACCAGCCGCAGCGGTGGGGCTCCGGCGCGTCCGACCACGGATCGCAGCGCCAGGCCGAGTTCCGGTTGGGCGTACCGGCGGTTTCGGGCGAGCACGACCTCGCCGGCCAGGAGTGCCGCACCGCCGACCGTGCCGGCGATGAGCGTCATGGCGGCGGCCCGGCCGATCCGGCCCGCGACGCCGCCGCGCTGCCGCCCGGTCCTGCTGGCTGTCATGCTCGCTCCTCCACTGTGGACGGCGTTGCTCCGGGGGCCGTCGGCTCCTCGGCTGTGGACGGCGTCGCTCCGGGTTCGGTCGGCTCCTCGGCCCGCTGGTGGTGGCCGAACCAGGCCCGGCGCCGCCGGAGCTGCGCCCAGCGCCCGGCCGGGCCGCGCTCGCGACCGCCCACCTCCGTCCCGCTGACCTCGGTGCCGGCGTTGCGGGCAGCCACCTGCGCGGCGACGGTCAGCGACCGGACGTCCCCCGGTCGGGCGAGCGGCGGACGCTGCTCCTCGGCCGCGCCGAGCGTCATCAGGACCGTGGGCAGCAGCGCCGCCGCCGCGACCGCGTATCCCTCGGCCGACGGGTGGAACCGGTCCCAGGCGAACATCCTGGCCGGTTCGGCGGCGAACCGGGGGCCGAGCAGGTCACCGAGGGAAACCGTGGCCCCGCCCGCCTCGACCACGGCCACGGTCTGCGCCGCCGCGAGTTGACGGCTCCAACGCCGGGCCAGCCAACGCAGGGGCGGCTTGATCGGCCGGATCGCGCCCAGGTCGGGGCAGGTGCCCACCACCACCTGGGCGCCGGCCGCGCGCAACTCGCGCACCGCGTCGACCAGATAGCGTACGGCGATCGAGAGCGGCGTACGGGCGGTCACGTCGTTGCCACCGACCAGGATCACGGCCAGGTCCGGCTGCTGTTCGAGCGCGGCCTCCACCTGTGGCGCGAGCCCGGCCGAACGGCTGCCGACCACGGCGTACCGGTGCAGCCGGACCGGTCGGCGCAGCCTGCGGGAAATGCCGGTGGCGAGGAGTGCGCCGGGTGTCTCGCGAGGGCGGTGCACCCCGTACCCGGCCGCCGAGGAGTCGCCCAGGATGACCATGGTGAGTGGTTTGCCCGGGAATCGGGCACCGTACACCCCGTCGCCGCGCGGCGGTGGCGCCTCCGCGAGCGGGATGACCCGTCGGGCCTGGCGGGCCTGGCCGATCAGCACGCCCCAGGCGGCCGCCGTGGTCGCCGCGGTCACCCCGGCACCGACGACCGTCAGTTTCGCGACCCGGCGCGCGCGGTGCCACGGCGCCCGTCCCCGCGCCACCGAACCGGCCGTACTCATCAAGCGCCCCCCGCCCACGCGGTCATCCTGCGGCCTTCGAGGCTATCGCGGTGGACCGTCCCGCGCTGTCGTCGTTCCGGCTCCCTCCGCGCGAATCGCCGCCTCCTCCCGCGCGAATCGTAGGACAGCACCCCTTCCTGGCACGCTGGAGAGGATGTTGCCCGCATGTGCATCATGGGCGGAAGGAGGGTGCGGACAATGGCAAAGACACTGAAGCGGACCGCGGCGTTCGCCGCGCTGGCGCGTGCACTGACGTCCGGGTCGCGGGGTGGGCCGTCGCTGGGAGCGCGGCTGGCCGCGCTGCCCAGGATGATCAGGGCGACCGCCCGGGGAGAGTACGACGGCGGCCTCAGACTGGCCCTGATGGCGGCGGCGACCGCGTACGTGGCCTCCCCGGTCGACTTCGCCCCCGAGCTTCTGCTGGCGGTCTTCGGCCTCGCCGACGACGCGCTGATGGTGACCTGGCTCGCCGGCAGCGTGCTCGCCGAGACCGAGCGGTTCCTGCTCTGGGAGGCCCGTCGGGACAGCGTGATCCCCGGTCACGTGGTGCCCTGACGGCACGTAGGCTGACCTCGCAGCCATCGGGCTGACCTGCTACAGCCACGGACCACCGCCCGGCCACGAGTCGAGGCGGGCCCATGCGGAAAGGCACAACGAGGTGCGCTACTACGACAACGTCGTTGATCTGATCGGGCACACACCCCTGGTGCGGTTGCGTCAGGTCACCGCCGGCATCACCGCGACGGTGCTCGCCAAGGTGGAGTACTTCAACCCCGGTGGCTCGGTCAAGGACCGGATCGCGCTGCGGATGGTCGAGGCGGCCGAGGAGGCCGGGCTGCTCCGGCCCGGCGGCACGATCGTGGAGCCGACCAGCGGCAACACCGGTGTCGGGCTGGCCCTGGTGGCCCAGCTCAAGGGCTACCAGTGCGTCTTCGTCTGCCCGGACAAGGTCAGCGAGGACAAGCGCAACGTGCTCCGGGCGTACGGCGCCGAGGTGGTGGTCTGCCCGACCAACGTGGCCCCCGAGGACCCGCGCTCGTACTACAACGTCTCGGACCGGCTCGCCCGGGAGATCCCGAACGCCTGGAAGCCCGACCAGTACGCCAACCCGGCCAACCCACGCTCGCACTACGAGACGACCGGTCCGGAGCTGTGGGAGCAGACCGAGGGGCGGATCACGCACTTCGTGGCCGGGGTGGGCACCGGCGGCACCATCTCCGGCATCGGCCGTTACCTCAAGGAGGTCTCCGGCGGGGCGGTGAAGATCATCGGAGCCGACCCGGAGGGCTCGGTCTACTCCGGCGGCACCGGTCGGCCGTACCTGGTCGAGGGGGTGGGCGAGGACTTCTGGCCGGACACCTACGACCGTACGGTCGCCGACCAGATCATCGAGGTCTCGGACAAGGCGTCGTTCGACCTGACCCGTCGGCTGGCCCGGGAGGAGGGGCTGCTGGTCGGCGGCTCCTGCGGGATGGCCGTGGTGGCCGCGCTGGAGGTGGCCCGGCAGGCCGGTCCGGACGACGTGGTGGTGGTGTTGCTGCCCGACGGCGGCCGGGGCTACCTGTCGAAGATCTTCAACGACGACTGGATGGCCCGGTACGGGTTCCTGGAGACCGGGACCGAGGAGCCGACCGTGGCCGACGCGTTGAGCAGCAAGCCGGGCGGGGTGCCGGAGCTGATCCACATGCACCCGACCGAGACCGTCCGGGACGCCATCGACTACATGCGGGAGTACGCCGTCTCGCAGCTCCCGGTGCTCAAGGCCGAGCCGCCGGTGGTGACCGGCGAGGTCGCCGGCTCGATCGCCGAGCGGGATCTTCTCGACGCCCTCTTCACCGGCCAGGCGCACCTGCACGACACGATCGAGCGGCACATGGGGCCGCCGCTGCCGATGATCGGTGGCGGTCAGCCGGTGAGCGAGGCGGTCGGCCTGCTGGAGAAGTCCGACGCGGCGCTGGTGCTGGTCGACGGCAAGCCCCGGGGCGTACTGACCCGGCAGGACCTGCTCGCCCACCTCGGCGCGCGCTGACCCGGACCGGAGCCCGAGCCGCTGACCCTGAGCCGCTGACCCCGAGAGACGCGGGTCAGCGGCTCAGCTCCGCCGGTACGGCGATCACGTCCACGAAGGCACCCCGGCGGAGCAGGGTCACCGGCAGCCGGCTGCCGATCGCCGGACCGAGCATCAGGCGCTGTAGCCCCTGTCCGCTCTGCACCGGTCGCCCACCGGCCGAGACGATCACGTCACCGAGGTAGATCCCGGCGCTGCCGGCGGGGCTGCCCGGCACCACCTCGACCACCCGCAGGCCGCGCCGCTGCCCGGTGCGTTCGGCCACCGCCGGGGGGAGTGGCACCGGCACCCCGGCGACGCCGAGCCAGGCCCGGCGTACCCGACCGGTGGAGACCAGCTCGCCGATGATCTGCCGGGTGGTGGAGTTGATCGGTACGGCCAGTCCCAGCCCGTACCCGGCGACCGCGGTGTTGATCCCGATCACCCGGCCGGAGGAGTCGGCGAGCGCCCCGCCGGAGTTACCGGGGTTGAGCGCCGCGTCGGTCTGGATCACGTCCTCGATCAGCCGGACCAGCCGCCCGTCCCGGGCCGGCAGGGAGCGGCCCAGCCCGGAGACCACGCCCGCGGTCACCGAGCCGGCGAGCCCCATCGGGTTGCCCACGGCCACCACGAGTTGGCCGATGCGCAGTCGGTCGGCGTCGCCGAGCGGGGCCGGCGGCACGCTGGTCGCCCGGACCCGGAGCACGGCCAGGTCGGAGAGGGGGTCGGTGCCGACCACGTCGAACCGGGCCTCGGCCCCGTCGGCGAAGGTGGCCGTGCCGCCTTCGGCGCCCTCGACCACGTGGGCGCTGGTGAGCAGGAAACCGTCGTCGGTGAAGGTGACCGCCGAGCCGGCCCCGTTGCCCCGCGCGGAGCGGACCGACAGTGCGGCCACGCTCGGCAGGACCTGGGCCGCCACGCCGGTCACCACCTGGGAGTAGGCGTCCATCGCGTCCGCCTCGGTGGGTGCTGGCTGGATCTGTTCGCCGTCCATGTCGCGGTCAACACCGAGCAACGCCGGTCGATGCCCGGCTCCGCTCAGAGCGAACAGCCAGGGCGGGGCGGGCGAACCAGCCACCGCACGGCGGCGACAACAAGCCAGGGCGGGCCGGGCGGACGGTCAGGGCAGGTCGCGTACGTAGCGGAGCTGCGCCGCCAGGGCCGAGCCGACGTGTTCGGTGCGGGCGATGCCGTCGGCGGTCCAGCCGCCCCGGCGGTAGAACTCCCGGGCAGGCTTGTTGTCGGTGAGCACCCAGAGCGCGGCCCGCGACCAGCCGCGCCGGCTCAGGGTGTCCAACGCGTCGATCATCAGCGCCCGGCCCAGCCCCCGGCCCCGCTGGTCCGGCTCCAGGTGGATGGCGGACAGTTCGCCGTAGCCGACCGGGTCCAGCTCGTGCGGCCCGACGTAGCTGAACCCGACCAGTCGCTCACCGTCTTCGAGCACGGTCATCAGGTGGGTTTCCCGCTCCCACTTCCACCGTTCGCTCCACCACTGGCCGAGGGCGTCGCCGGAGTCGGCGGCGAGCGCCTCGGCGGGCAGGAAGTCCCGGTAGGCGTTCTGCCGGGAGCGCGAGTGCAGGGCTCCGACGGTCATCAGGTCGTCGGCGGTGGCGGGGCGCAGGACGGCGGTCACACGGGCGAGGATAACCGGGGTACGCGCACCCGCCCGAGATCCTCGGCCACCACCAGGTCACCGTCGAAGTGCTCCCGGGCCTCCTGAGCGAACCGGGCCGGGTCCTGGTAGCGCTGGGAGAAGTGGGTGAGCACGAGTCGACGTACGCCGGACTCGGTGGCCACCCGCGCGGCCTGCGCCGCGGTCAGGTGCCCGGCCTCGGCGGCGAGCGCGGTGTCCTCGTTCAGGAAGGTCGACTCGATCACCAGCAGGTCGGCCCGGTCGGCCAGGGCGTAGACGGCGTCGCAGAGGCCGGTGTCCATCACGAAGGCGAACCGCTGGCCCCGACGCGCTTCGCTGACCGCGTCCAGTGGCACCCGGCTCCCGTCGAGGTCCAGCTCACCGGTTCGGATCAGCTCGCCGACGGCCGGCCCGGCGATCCCGTACGCGGCCAGCCGCTCCGGCACCATCCGCCGCCCGTCCGGCTCGACGAGCTGGTATCCGTACGCCTCCACGGGGTGTCGCAGGCGGCGGGCGGTGAGCGTGCCCGACCGCAGCGCGATGCTCTGCCCGTCCCGCTCGACCGGCTCGGCGCGCACGTCGGCGGTCTCGTGGAAGGCGCTGGCGTGTCGCAGCCGGGCGAAGTATTCGGCGCCGCCGGACGGGAAGTGCACCGGCACCGGGTGCGGCACCCGGTCCAGGGAGAGCCGCTGGATCACACCGGGCAGGCCGAGGCAGTGGTCGCCGTGGAAGTGGGTGACGCAGATCCGGGTCAGGTCGGTGGCCGAGACGCCAGCCCGCAACATCTGCCGCTGGCTGCCCTCGCCCGGGTCGAACATGATCATCTCGTCGTCCCAGCGCAACAGGTAGCCGTTCTGGTTGCGCTGCCGGGTGGGCACCTGGCTGGCGGTGCCCAGGACCACGAGTTCGCGGGTCAACCGCCGGGCCTCTCTGGGTGGTGGCCGGATATGGAACGACCCCCGGGGCTTCCGCGCGGTGCGCGGGCCGGCTGGACAAAGCCGGCACCCCGGGGGTCGGATGGCTGCCTGGTATTCGCCGCACCGCTGCCACACGGTCTCGACGATCTTTCACTGTCAAGGACAGCGGCTAGCGGACAGCCACCTCACGAGTCCCGTTGCTACACAAAGCTTGGACCACCTCCCTTCACGTGTACGGCCACGTTAACCACCTCCGGGCGGCTCCGCCAATGGTTTTAGATCACTGGCATCTCCCGGCCCGGTCGGTCTGGTCGCTGGTACGGGCCGCGCCGATCGGGCAGGTCTCTCCGAAGACCGGGACGAATCGACTTGCCAAGAGTTCTGAAAAAGTTCAGAATTGGCGAGTGGGTGCGACAAGGGAAGTCCAGTGGAGTGAGTTGCAGCGAGATCCGAAGAGCGTCGCTGCGCTGGCCGACACCGGTGATGTGCGAGTCCGCCGCCGGGATGGCGCCGCGTTGCTCCTCATGCGCGAGGATCGGGTCAGCGCGGCCGGCGAGGGCGCTTTCACGGCCGCGCGAGCACTGCGGAACGTACTGACACATCTTCCGCTGGAGGTGGCCGCGGCCGCCCTGACGGAGGAGTTTCCGTGGCTGAGTCTCCTGCCGGTTGAGGAACTGCCTCAGTTCATTGCTGACTTCACCAGGTCTGCCCAGATTGCTGCCGAGGTGGGCCAGTGGTCCGTGTTGGCGCAGACCGTGCGGGAGTGGAGAGCCACCGCCGCCGTTTACGCCGACCCGTCGCTACTGCGCCGGCTGACCGAACCCCTGACGGACGACTACGGCCCGGTGCCCACTCCCATGGAGGTTGACGACGATGCCGGGTAAGCGCGGCGACCGGGTGGCACCGCCTGGACGGCCGGGCGGATGGGAAGCGCGTTTCGCGACCACCGACGCCGCCAAGGGTTGGGAGCAGCTATGCCAGACGGCACGATCCAATACGCGGGAAGCATGGATCGTTCTGACTGAGCGACCTGCCGCGCCGGAGAATCCGGCGCGGCAGCACCGCCTGCGTGGACCCCTGGCCACCCGCGAAGTCGGTGGGAAGCGGCTCGATCAGTGGCAGTACGAAGTGACCGCGGGCGGCCGCATCTGGTACTGCCCAGACCATGATCGTCGGGTCGTGTGGGTGGTCGAGGCGAGCCCCTCCCATCCAAAGGAGACCGAGTAATCAGCCGTCGACCCTCGCCACGCCGACCGGGCAGGTCATGCCGTTCGGGCCGTGGTTGCAGTAGCCGTACGGGTTCTTGGTCGGGGCAAGGTACTGCTGGTGGTAGTCCTCGGCGTAGTAGAAGTCGCCGAGTTCGCCGATCTCGGTGGTGATCTCCGGCAGGCCCGCCCTCGCCACCACCGGCGCGAACGCCTCGCGGGACGCGTCGGCGATCTTCGCCTGCTCGTCGTCTGTGGTGTAGATCGCCGAACGGTACTGGGTGCCCATGTCGTTGCCCTGGCGCATGCCCTGGGTCGAGTTGTGGTTCTCCCAGAAGACCTTGAGCAGGTCCTCGTAGGCGATCCGGGTCGGGTCGTACACCACCTGGACCACCTCGGTGTGCCCGGTGAGACCCGAGCAGACCTCCTCGTACGTCGGGTTCTGCGTCTGTCCACCGGCGTAACCGGCGGCGGTGCTGATCACACCCGGCAGGGTCCAGAACAGTCGCTCGGCACCCCAGAAACAGCCCATGCCGAACACGGCGGTCCGGCTCCCCTCGGGCCACGGTCCCTGCATCGGCGTGCCGAGTACGGCGTGCCGGTCGGCCACCGGGATCGGGAAGTCGCGTCCGGGCAACACCTGATCGGGACGGGGCAGGCTGGCTTGCATTCGCCGTAGGAACACGGTCGGTCTCCTCTCGTACGTCTGCCCGGTGTAACGCCGCCCGGCCCGCGATCCTTACCCGCCGGTCAGGCGGGCGGCAGCGCGTCGGCGATCCGGGCGGCGAAGCCGGTGGCCGACTCCGCCGAGTCGTACGTGGTGCGGGGCCAGAAGAAACCGCGCAGCCCGTCTCCCTTGGTCCTGGGCACGACGTGGGTGTGCAGGTGTGGCACCGACTGGGAGACCCGGTTGTTCATGGCCACGAAGGTGCCGCCCGAGCCGAGTCCGGTCTCGACCGCGACGGTGATCCGTCGGACAAGACCAAAGTATCCAGGAAGCGCCAAAACGGGCAAGTCGGGCAAAACCTCGTAATGTTCGCGCGGGACCACCAGTACGTGCCCTCGGAAAACCGGCCTGGTGTCCAGGAAGGCCACCCCGTCCGGCTCGTCGGCGACGGTGAAGGCCGGCACGGAACCCGCGACAATGCCACAGAACACGCAAGGCTTCACCGGGGCAGACTAACGTCACCCAGATGAACTACGGCTTCGAGACTCTCGCCATACACGCCGGTCAGGAACCGGATCCACGGACCGGGGCGGTGGTCCCTCCGATCTACGCGACCAGCACGTACGCGCAGGACGAGGTGGGTGCGCCCCGGCTCGGTTACGAGTACAGCCGATCGGGCAACCCGACCCGGGCGGCACTGCAGGAATGCCTCACCGCGCTGGAGGGAGGCCAGGTCGGCCTCGCCTTCGCCAGTGGGCTGGCCGCCGAGGACGCGCTGCTGCGTACCGTCTGCCGCCCCGGCGACCACGTGGTCATCCCGGACGACGCGTACGGCGGCACGTACCGGCTCTTCGCCAAGGTGCTGCACCGCTGGGGGCTGGAGTGGACACCGGCGAAGCTCTCCGACCCGGACGCCGTACGCGCCGCCGTCCGGCCCGGCCAGACCAAGGTCATCTGGGTGGAGACGCCGACCAACCCACTGCTCGCGGTCGCCGACATCGCCGCGCTCGCCTCGGTCGCACACGAGGCCGGGGCACTGCTCGCGGTGGACAACACGTTCGCGTCGCCGTACCTCCAGCAGCCGCTGGCCCTCGGGGCGGACGTGGTGGTCCACTCGACCACCAAGTACCTCGGCGGGCACTCCGACGTGATCGGTGGTGCGCTGATCGCCGCCGACCGGGCGCTGGGCGAGGAGTTGACCTACCACCAGAACGCGATGGGCGCCGTACCCGGCCCGTTCGACGCCTGGCTCACCCTGCGCGGGATCAAGACCCTGGGCGTACGGATGGACCGGCACTGCGACAACGCCGAGCGGATCGTCGACTACCTGGTCGCCCACCGCGCGGTCGCCGAGGTCTGCTACCCGGGCCTGCCGGACCACTCCGGACACGAGGTGGCGGCCAAGCAGATGCGCCGCTTCGGCGGCATGATCTCGTTCCGTGCGGCCGGCGGTGAGGCGCACGCGGTCGAGATCTGCAACCGGGCGAAGCTCTTCGTCCTCGCCGAGTCGCTCGGCGGGGTCGAATCCCTGATCGAGCACCCCGGTCGGATGACACACGCCAGCGCTGCCGGCTCGGCGCTTGAAGTTCCCGCCGATCTCGTGCGACTGTCTGTCGGCATCGAGACGGCTGACGACCTGCTCGCCGATTTGGAGCAGGCCCTCGGCTGAGGCGTTCTCGGTCGAGGCGTCTGAGCGTTCGGGGAGGGATGGGGAGTGCAGGAGCTCATGCCGACCTGGGTGGGAGCGACCGCCAAGCAGATCGCCCGCGCGGTCCGCCGGGGCGACGCGTCCGCCACCCAGGTGGTGGCCGACCACCTGGACCACATCGCCCGGTCCGACGGCGAACTGGCCGCGTTCCGGGCGGTCCGTGGGGGCGAGGCGATCGTAGAGGCGGAGAAGGTCGACGAACAGGACGACCTGGCCAACCTGCCGCTCGCCGGAGTGCCGATCGCGGTCAAGGAGAACACCGCCGTGGCCGGCCTGCCCACCTGGAACGGCTCCGTCGCCGCCCGCACCGCGATCGCCGAGGACGACCACGAGGTGGTCCGCCGGCTGCGTGGTGCGGGCGCGGTCATCGTCGGCGTCACCCGGATGCCCGAGCTGGGCCTCTGGGGGTCGACCGACGACGAGACCGGCCCCACCCGCAACCCCTGGCAGCCGGAGCGCACGCCGGGCGGGTCCTCCGGCGGCGCGGCGGCAGCGGTCGCCTCCGGACTGGTGCCGATCGCGCACGGCAACGACGGCCTGGGGTCGCTGCGCATCCCGGCCGCCTGCTGCGGGCTGGTCGGGCTCAAGCCCGGCTCCGGCGTGGTGCCGTGCCAACTCGGTGCGGAGGACTGGTTCGGCCTGACCGAGCACGGCATCCTCGCCACCACGGTGGCCGACGCGGCGGTCGGCTTCGCCGTACTCGCCGGCCGGCGACCGGACAAGCTGGTCCCCCCGCAACGGCTGCGGGTGGCCGTCTCGCTCCGCTCGCCGGTGAGCGGGGTACGCCCGGACGCGCCGAACACCGACGCCGTCACCACCGGTGCCCGGCTGCTCGCCGCCGCCGGTCACGACACCGTCACCGCCGATCCGGTCTACCCGACCTCGCTCGGCCTGCGCGGGATCGCCACCTGGCTCGCCGCCGCCGCCCGGGATGCCGAGGCGGCCGGCGTCGACCCACGTGACCTGCAACGGCGTACCCGGCGGCACGTACGGCTGGGTGACTGGGCGTACCGCCGGGGGTACGTGCGGGAGAGCGACCGGACGGCGTGGCGCGAACGGTCGATCAGGTTCTTCACCGACAACTCGGTCGACCTGCTGCTCACCCCGGCGCTCGCGGCGACCCCGCCGCCGGCCGACGGCTGGGCCTCCCGCTCGTGGCGGGCGAACATGGCGACCAACATCAGGTACGCGCCGTACGCCGCCCCGTGGAACATGGCCGGGCTGCCGGCGCTGGTGGTGCCGGTCGGCCTGCGCCCGGACGGACTGCCGGTCGGGGTGCAACTCGTCGGCCCGCCCGGCTCGGAGCTGCTGTTGCTCGGGGTGGCCGGTCAGTTCGAGATGACCGAGCCCTGGCCCCGGCACGCCCCCGGCTGGCCCCGTGTCCCCCAACCCACCGCTTGAGTGCAAGGAAGGGCCCCTTGTTAACGCATAGCGTTAACAAGGGGCCCTTCCTTGCACCGCTGTGACGGTGGGCACGGTGGGCCGCCCCCGGTGACGGGTCCGGGGCGGGGTGCGACGATCTGGACATGACGGACCTGGTCGGCCTCGCCGACGTACGCGCCGCGCGGGAACTGCTCGCCGGCATCACCCGGACCACCCCGCTCGAGCCGTCCCGGCCGCTCAGCGCAGCGCTCGGCGGCACGGCCTGGCTCAAGTGCGAGCACCTGCAACGCGCCGGGTCGTACAAGGTGCGGGGCGCGTACGTCCGGATCTCCCGGCTGTCGGCCGAGGAACGGGCGCGCGGGGTGGTGGCGGCCAGCGCCGGCAACCACGCCCAGGGGGTGGCGCTCGCCGCCGGCCTGCTCGGCATCGCGGCCACCGTCTTCATGCCGGTCGGCGCGCCCCTGCCCAAGGTCGCCGCGACCAAGGGGTACGGCGCCCAGATCGAACTCGTCGGCAACACCGTCGACGAGTCGCTGGTGGCGGCCCGGGACTTCGCGGAGCGGACCGGAGCGGTCTTCATCCACCCGTTCGACCACCCGGACGTGATCGCCGGCCAGGGCACCGTCGCGCTGGAGATCCTGGAGCAGTGCCCGGACGTGAAGACCATCGTGGCCGGGGTGGGCGGCGGGGGGCTCGTCTCCGGCATCGCCGTGGCGGCCAAGGCACTGCGACCGGACGTACGGGTGATCGGGGTGCAGGCGGCGGGCGCCGCCGCCTTCCCGCCCTCGCTGCTCGCCGGTCGGCCGGTCCGGCTGCCCTCCTACTCGACCATCGCCGACGGAATCGCGGTCGGGATTCCGGGCGACATCACCTTCGCCCACGTGAGCAAGCTGGTCGACGAGGTGGTGACGGTCTCCGAGGAGGACATCTCCCGGGCCCTGCTGATGCTGCTGGAGCGGGGCAAGCAGGTGGTCGAGCCGGCGGGCGCGGTGGGGGTGGCGGCGTTGCTGGCGGGCGCGGTCGAGGTGGAGGCGCCGGTGGTCGCGGTCCTCTCCGGCGGCAACATCGACCCGCTGTTGATGCTGCGGGTGATCGAGCACGGCCTCGCGGCGGCCGGGCGCTACCTCCGGCTGACCGTACGCTGCAACGACCGCCCGGGACAGTTGGCGCTGCTGCTCGGCCAGATCGCCGAGCACCGGGGCAACGTGGTCGACGTGGTGCACCTGCGGCAGAACCCGCACCTGCGGCTCGGTGAGGTCGAGGTGGCGCTCTCGGTGGAGACCCGGGGTGCGGAGCACTCGGACCGGTTGATCAGCGCCCTGCGGGCCAGCGGATATCAGGTCGCCTTCGGCGAGACCGCCGGCTGACCGGGATCGTGGGGGTCCCTCGACCCCGGTCGTGCCGCTGTCGGGGTTGGTGCTCAGCCGCCGAACGGCTCGAAGCTCACCACGGTGACCTTGATGTCCGCGCCGCTCGGCGCGGTGTACGTCACCGTCTGGCCGGCGCGGCTGCCGAGGATGGCCTTGCCGAGGGCCGACTCCGGGCTGTAGACGGTCAGGTCGGTGGTGGCGGCGATCTCGCGGGAGCCGAGCAGGAAGGTCTCCCGGTCCTCCTCGTCGTCGTCGAAGTGGATCGTGACGACGGTGCCGGGGGCGACCGAATCGGCCTTGGGCGCCTCGCCCACCTGGGCGGTACGCAGCAGTTCCTGCAGGTAGCGGATGCGCCCCTCCTGCTTGCCCTGCTCCTCGCGGGCGGCGTGGTATCCGCCGTTCTCCCGCAGGTCGCCTTCTTCGCGGCGAGCGTTGATCTCAGCGGCGATCGCCGGCCGGCCAGCGATCAACTCGTTGAGCTCTGCCTGTAGGCGGTCGTGCGCGTCCTGGGACAGCCAGGTGGCGGGCGCCTCACGGTCGGTCGTCGACACAGACGATCTCCTCGGGTGAACGGACTACGGCGGACAGGGACGAACTACCAAGTTACCAGTGCGCTACACACCGGACGGGCAGTGATTTATCGCCGAACCGGGCGGGGGGCTCGAACTCCCCCTCCGGCCTGCGCTTACACCCCGTTGGGGGAGCGCTACCCAGCGCCGTGTCCGGCCGGGGTGTCCGGCGGGCCCGTCCGGTCGGCGGTCGGGGTCGCCCACCCGCCTGTCCGGGCTGCCCACCCGCCTATTCGGCGGCCCGGCAGCGCAGCACCTCGCCGAGCAGGGCCTTGGCCTTCGTGGTCATCAGGTGCTCGACCACCGGCTGCCGCTCCCCGGGTGGGGCGTCGACGCGTACCTCCTCGCGGGCGACCTCGGCGCCGTCGCGGGACCGGGCGCGGACCGCGCAGACCGCGGAACCACCCGACGGTACGGTCACCCGGAACACCAACCGCAATTGCGTGTCGGTAATGTCGGTGTAGGTGATCACCTGAGCGTCGTACGTCGGATCGCCGTACTGCCGGTAGAGCCGGGTCGCAGCCAGTCCCAGTACGCCCAGCAGGGCGACCGCCAGCAGTGCGCTGATCCACGGCCGGCGGCGTCCGGCGGCGCGCCGGTGTCCGTACCGGCCTTCGGGGAAGACCGGCGTGTCGGAGGAACGAGTGGCGTTCGTCTCGGTCACCGGGCACATCTCCTGCGGGCACGTTGTCGGTGGTATCGGCCAGAATGGCAGAGTCCACCTTCGCAGCTGGTGACCGAACGATACCGGCAGGTCAGCTCGTCGAGCCGCGGGGGCTCGGCGGCAGCACGGACGAGGAGCATCCGTTGTCAGAGCAACTACGTCTCATGGCGGTTCACGCCCACCCCGACGACGAGTCGAGCAAGGGCGCCGCGACCATGGCGAAATACGTCGCCGAGGGCGTGAGCGTGCTCGTCGCGACCTGTACCGGTGGCGAACGTGGCAGTGTCCTGAACCCAAAGATGGACCGGCCGGAGGTCTGGGCGAACATCGCCGACATCCGTCGGGCGGAGATGGACGCGGCCCGCGCCATCCTCGGTGTGGAACAGGCCTGGCTCGGGTTCGTCGACTCCGGGCTGCCCGAGGGTGACCCGTTGCCGCCGCTGCCCGAGGGCTGCTTCGGCCTCCAGGACCTGGAGGTGGCGACCGGCCCGCTGGTGCGGCTGATGCGGGAGTTCCGGCCGCACGTGGTCACCACGTACCCGGAGGACGGCGGCTACCCGCACCCGGACCACATCATGTGCCACAAGATCAGCGTGGCGGCCTTCGAGGCCGCCGGTGACGCCAGCCGCTTCCCCGAGCTGGGCGAGCCGTGGCAGCCGCTCAAGCTCTACTACGACATCGGCTTCTCCAAGGCACGGTTCGTGGCGATGCACGAGGCGGTGCTCGCGGCCGGGCTCGAGTCGCCGTACGAGGAGTGGCTGAAGAACTGGGAGGACCGCCCGGACAAGGGGCCGAGGGTCACCAGTCGGGTGGAGTGCGCGGAGTACTTCCCGGTCCGGGACGACGCGCTCCGGGCGCACGCCACGCAGATCGACCCGGACGGCTTCTTCTTCCAGGTGCCGATGGAGATCCAGCAGCGGGCCTGGCCGACCGAGGACTTCGAGCTGGCCCGGTCGTCGGTGGAGAGTCCACTGCCGGAGTCCGACCTGTTCGCCGGAGTACGCGGGACCGCTCATGCCCGTTGACCGGGTCCAGGCGTACTGTGGGGGCAGTTCGCCTATCGAAGGATCCCCGTCATGCTGACCGATGCGCAGGTGCTCGCCGCGAACAACTTCGGGGACACCCGGACCGGCGGGCTGGCCGGGCCGATGGGCCTGTTCCTGATCGTGGTGCTGGCCATCGCCACGGTTCTGTTGATCCGCAACATGAACGCGCGACTGCGCCGGCTGCCGGACCGCTTCCCCGACCAGCGCCTCGACGGCCGAGCGGGTAGGGCGGATTCGTCCGTTCCGGCGGCCGGTGAGGCGGACTTGACAGAGGAATCTCATGGAAGCGCTCCCAGTGGGCCCCACCAGGGCGGGAACGGCCATTTGACGGCATGATCCAGGCTAAACCGGCCGGGCGCCCCCTGTTGCGCCCAACCGGTTTGGCTTAGCCTTCCGCCGGGGACCAAAAGTCCCCGCAGCGTGCGCGGGAGGGGGCGCCGATGAGAGCCAGACCCGACGCCCGGAGCGGTGCGCGGCCCGAACACGTCCTGCACCGGGGGACCATGGGCGGAGGCGGCCCGTGACATCGGGCCGGACGACCAGTCCCCGGATCGCGGTCCTGGTCGGCCTCGCCGAGACGCCCCGGCGGATGCTCGTCCTCACCTCGGTGGTGCTGGTCGCGGCGCTCGCCGCTGCCGGCGTGGGCCTGACCGTCCCCGTCGACCTGCCGCCGGACGATCCGCTCGACTCGGTCGACCCGCTGGTCCGGCTCGCCGTCGTGGCCGGGGTGGTGGCACTCGCCCAACTGGCCCGGCTGCGTTTCCGGGTCGCCTCCGGCGTCGTCAACGTGACCTGGGGCGAGGCCGCGCTGGTCATCGGTCTCTACCTGGCCCCCGCCGGCTGGCTACCGGTCGCCGCCCTGGTCGGGGCCGGGCTCGGCTGGGGACTGCTGTCGCTCTTCCCGGACCGGCGCTCGGTGGTCGAGGTGGTGCACATCGCCGCCTCGCTGGCCGCCGCCGTCGCCCTGGCGACCGCCGTGGTGAGCGCGTTCGGCGACCCGCTCGGCGCCCGCATGACACCGGCGCTCACCGGTGCGCTCGTACTCGGCTCACTGACGTACCTGACCGTCACCGCCTGGCTGGCCGCGCTCACCATGTCGCTGCGGCACCGGCTGCCGATGGGGCAACTGCTGCTCCGCGCGCTGCGCGGCAAGTTGCCGATGTTCGTCGGCAACGTGCTCGTCGGCCTCGCGGTTGTCACCATTCTCGAACACGACCTCCGCTGGCTGCTGCTCCTGCCGCCGGTCTGGTGGCTGCTCCAGCAGATGTACGGCCAGCGGCTGCGCGCCGACGACGAGCGCCGCACCTGGCGTGCCTTCGCCGAGGCCACCGGGGCGTTCAACCAGCTCGACGAACGCGGCGTGGCGACCGCCGGAGTGAGCGGTGCGCTGGCGGTGTTCGGCGCGGAACGGGTCGAACTCGACGTCACCCGTGGCGACGGGCGCTCGCGTCGCTACAGCGCCGGAGCCGGCGGACCGGTGGTCGAGCAGGAGCTTGCGACACCACCGACGGCGTCGACAGGCTCGTCGACCTCCGGTGGCGACAACAGCGGCCAGGTGCTCACCCGACCACTCGAGGTCGGCGCCGCGCCGGTCGGCGAACTCCGGGTGCGGTTCCCCCGGTCGATGGTTCCCGGCGACCGGGACCGGGACGTGCTCTCGGCGTTCGCCGACGCGCTCGCCGCCGCGCTGCACGACGCCGCCACCCACCAGGCACTGGCGATAATGGCGGCGCAGTCGTCGTACGAGGCGGTGCACGACCCACTGACCAAACTGGTCAACCGAGCGGCCATGCTCAGCAAGGGTGACCTCGCACTGCACCGGCTCGCACACGACCACCCGGTGGCCCTGCTGCTGCTCGACATCAACAACTTCAAAGAGGTCAACGACACGCTCGGGCACGCGGCCGGGGACGAACTGCTCCAGGTGACCGCCCGCCGGCTGGAGGAACTGCGCGGCGACGGCGAGGTGCTCGGCCGGCTCGGCGGCGACGAGTTCGCCCTGCTGATCACCTCGCTGCCGGCCACCCCGGCGCCCCCGGTGGCGTTGCCGCTGCCGGTCCCCACCGAGCTGAACGTCTTCGGTGAGTGGCCCGTCTCGATGCCGTACCCGCTGCGTCGGGCCCAGGAGATCGTGGCCGAGCTCGCCGCGCCGACCGAGGTGGCCGGCGTACGGATGTCGGTCGAGGCGTCGGTCGGTGTGGTGGTGGCCGGGGCCGGCACCGCCGACATGACCGAGTTGCTGCGCCGGGCCGACATCGCGATGTACCAGGCCAAGGCCGGCGGCGGCAGTGTCGCCAGCTACGACAGCAGCCAGGACGCGGCCAGCACCGACCAGCTCGCGCTCCTGGCCGAGCTGCGCGAGGCGCTTGCCTCGGACGACCAGCTCATGCTCGCCCTGCAACCGGCGGTTGACCTCGCCACCGGTGCCCCGACCGGGGTCGAGGCGCTGATCCGGTGGCGGCACCCGCGTCGGGGCAGGCTCGGTCCGGCCGACTTCGTCCGCACCGTCGAGGGCAGCGAACTGCTCGCCCCGTTCACCCGGTACGTGGTCGACAAGGCCCTCGCGGTGGCCGCCGACTGGGCCCGGCACGGACTCGACGTACCGATCTCGATCAACCTCTCCGCGCGCAGCCTGCTCGACCCCCGGCTGCCGGCGGAGGTCGGCGAGTCGCTGCGCCGGCACCAGGTGCCGGCCCACCGGTTGGTGCTGGAGATCACCGAGACGGTGGTGATGAGCGAGCTGGGCGTGATCGACGAGGTCCTCTCCGAGCTCCGGGGGATGGGTATCCAACTCGCCGTGGACGACTTCGGCACCGGCTTCTCCTCGCTCACCTTCCTCACCCGGGTCCCGGTCGACGAACTCAAGGTGGACCGCTCGTTCGTGATGGCGATGGCCGACTCACCGGAGGCCGCCGCGATCGTCCGCTCCACGGTGGGTCTGGGGCGCGAACTCGGCCTGCGGGTGGTGGCCGAGGGGGTGGAGACGGCCGACCAGCGGGCCGCCCTGGCCGAACTGGGCTGCACCGCCGCCCAGGGCTACCACTTTTTCCGGCCGATGCCCTCGGACAAGATCGTCACGGTGCTCCGTACCCAGCTCGACAGCGCCCAGCAGGCCCGGATCTTCCCGCTCCGGGCCGACGGCGCCTCCTGAGCGGCGCCGGGGGACGCGGGCGCGACCGGGTGACGCTGGATATGGTCGTCAGGTGAATCGACTGGCGAGCGCGACCAGCCCCTACCTGCTCCAGCACGCGGAGAACCCGGTCGACTGGTGGCCGTGGTCCGACGAGGCGTTCGCCGAGGCGAGGCGACGTGACGTACCCGTGCTCATCTCGGTCGGCTACGCGGCCTGCCACTGGTGCCACGTGATGGCGCACGAGTCGTTCGAGGACGCGGCGGTCGGCCGGCTGCTGAACGACAACTTCGTGTCGATCAAAGTGGACCGGGAGGAGCGGCCGGACGTCGACGCGGTCTACATGACCGCCACCCAGGCGATGACCGGGCAGGGCGGCTGGCCGATGACGGTGCTCGCCGCGCCGGACGGCACGCCGTTCTTCTGCGGCACGTACTTCCCGAAGGCCAACTTCGTCCGGTTGCTCGAATCGGTCACCGCCGCCTGGCGGGACCAGCGCGAAGCCGTACTGCGGCAGGGCGCCGCGGTGGTCGAGGCGATCGGCGGCGCCCAGGCAGTCGGCGGCCCCAGCACCCCGCTCACCGCCGAACTGCTCGACGCCGCCGCCGAGCGGCTCTTGGAGGAGTACGACTCCGTCAACGGCGGCTTCGGCGGTGCCCCGAAGTTCCCGCCGCACATGAACCTGCTCTTCCAGTTGCGGCACTACCAGCGCACCGGCTCGGAGCAGACGCTGGAGGTGGTGCGGCACACCGCCGAGGCGATGGCCCGGGGCGGCATCTACGACCAGCTCGCCGGAGGCTTCGCCCGTTACTCGGTCGACGCGCACTGGACCGTGCCGCACTTCGAGAAGATGCTCTACGACAACGCGCTGCTGCTGCGGGTCTACACCCAGCTCTGGCGGCTCACCGGGGACCCGGTCGCGGCCCGGATCGCCGGTGAGACCGCCGGCTTCCTCCTGGCCGACCTCGGCACCTCCGCCGGTGGGCTAGCCTCGGCGCTGGACGCGGACACCGAGGGGGTGGAGGGCGCCACCTACGCCTGGACCCCGGACCAGCTCGTCGAGGCGCTCGGCAGCGACGACGGCCGGTGGGCCGCCGACCTCTTCACGGTCACCGCCTCCGGCAGCTTCGAGCACGGCACCAGCGTGCTCGAACTCGCCCGGGACATCGACGACGTCGACCCCGAGATCGCGGCCCGCTGGCAGCGGGTACGGGCGACCCTGCGTGCCGTACGCGACCTGCGTCCCCAGCCGTCCCGGGACGACAAGGTGGTGGCCGCCTGGAACGGGCTCGCCGTCACCGCCCTGGTCGAGTACGCGACGCTGACCGGTGACCCGGTCACCGCCACCGCGGCCCGGGAGATCGCCGCGGTGCTGGCCGACCGGCACATCGTCGACGGCCGGCTGCGCCGGGTCTCCCGGGACGGCCAGGTCGGCGAGCCGGCCGGGGTGCTGGAGGACCACGGGGCGGTGGCCGAGGCGTTCTGCGCGGTGCACCAGCTCACCGGGGAGGGGCGCTGGCTGGAACTCGCCGGCGGACTGCTGGACGTCGCGCTGACCCGGTTCGCCACCGGTGAGGGCGGGTTCTACGACACCGCCGACGACGCCGAGCGGCTCATCACCCGTCCGGCCGACCCGACCGACAACGCCACCCCGTCCGGCTTGTCCGCGCTGGTGGCGGCGCTGGTGACGCACTCGGCGCTGACCGGTGCGCCGCGCTACCGCGAGGCCGCCGAGAACGCCCTGGCCACGGTCGCCCCGATCGTGGCCCGACACGCCCGGTTCACCGGGTACGCCGCCGCGAGCGGCGAGGCGCTCCTCTCCGGCCCGTACGAGGTGGCGATCGTCACCACCGACCCGCAGAGCGACCCGTTAGTGCTGGCCGCCCGTAGGCACGCGCCCCCGGGGGCGGTGGTTGTCGCCGGGGCGCCGGACCAGCCCGGGGTGCCACTGCTGGCGGACCGGCCGATGCTGGAGGGCGGCTCCACCGCGTACGTCTGCCGGGGGTTTGTCTGCGATCGTCCGGTCCGTACCGTCGACGAGCTCATCGCCCAGCTCACCCACCGCTGAAGCGTAAGGAAGGGCCCCTTATTAACGCATAGCGTTAATAAGGGGCCCTTCCTTATCCGGGGGGCGGGGCGGCTAGGCTTGCCGGCGTTATGGATTCCCGAACCGGTCTGCCCGTTGTCGGCATGGTGGGGGGCGGCCAGCTCGCCCGGATGACCCACCAGGCCGCGATCGCCCTCGGCCAGTCACTGCGCGTCCTGGCGCTCACCCCGGAGGACGGCGCCGCGCTGGTCGCCGCCGACGTCCGGTACGGCGACCATACCGACCTCTCCGCGTTGCGGATCTTCGCGAAGGGCTGTGACGTGGTCACCTTCGACCACGAGCACGTGCCGACCGAGCACATCCGCGCCCTCGCCGCCGAGGACGTGACCCTCTACCCGTCCGCCGACGCCCTGCTCTACGCCCAGGACAAGCGGGCGATGCGGGAGCGGTTGAGTGCCCTCGGCGCCCCGATGCCGCGCTGGCGGCCGGTGGCCACGCCGGCGGAGCTCACCGGGTTCGGCGACGAGGTCGGCTGGCCGGTGGTGCTCAAGGCGGCCCGGGGTGGCTACGACGGCCGAGGCGTCTGGGTCGTGTCGGACGCCGCCGAGGGGGCCGCCCAGGTGGCGAAGCTGCTCGACGGCGGCGCCGAGCTGATCGTGGAAGAACGGGTGGCGCTGCGCCGGGAGCTGGCCGTACAGGTCGCGCGCTCGCCGTTCGGGCAGGTGGCCGCGTACCCGGTGGTCGAGACGGTGCAGCGGGACGGCATCTGCGTCGAGGTGCTCGCCCCGGCCCCCGATCTGCCGGAGCCGCTGGCCCTGGCCGCCCAGCAGTTGGCGATCGACATCGCCACCACGCTCGACGTGGTCGGGCTGCTCGCGGTCGAGCTGTTCGAGGTGACCGGCCCGGACGGTGCTCCGGCGCTGGTGGTGAACGAGCTGGCCATGCGCCCGCACAACTCCGGCCACTGGACCATCGAGGGGGCCAGGACCTCGCAGTTCGAGCAGCACCTGCGGGCCGTGCTCGACTACCCGATGGGGGACACCTCGCTGGCCGCGCCGGTGGTGGTGATGGCGAACGTGCTCGGCGGGGAAGAGGGCGGCATCTCGATCGACGAGCGGCTGCACCACCTTTTCGCCACCGATCCCGGCGCCAAGGTGCACCTCTACGGCAAGCAGGTTCGTCCCGGTCGGAAGATCGGCCACGTCACCGTGCTCGGCGACAACCTCGAACAGGTACGCGCACGCGCCGCGCGCGCCGCCCAGTGGCTCCAGGAGGGGCGATGACGGCTGCGGAGGCAGCGACGACGATCCAGGTCGGCCTGATCATGGGCAGCGACTCCGACTGGCCCATCATGAAGGCCGCCGCCGACGTGCTGGACGAGTTCGGCATCGGTTACGAGGTGCGGGTCGTCTCGGCGCACCGTACCCCGGTCAAGATGATCGAGTACGGCCAACAGGCCGCCGGCCGTGGCCTCAAAGTGATCATCGCCGGGGCCGGTGGCGCCGCCGCCCTGCCGGGCATGGTTGCCTCGGTCACCCCGCTGCCGGTGATCGGCGTACCGGTCCCGCTCAAGCATTTGGACGGGGTGGACTCGCTCTACTCGATCGTGCAGATGCCGGCCGGCATCCCGGTCGCCACGGTCTCGATCGGCAACGCCCGCAACGCCGGCCTGCTCGCCGTACGCATCCTGGCCACCGCCGACGCCGCGTTGCAGTCCCGGGTCACCGCGTTCGCCCAGTCCCTGGAAGACCTGGTCGAACAGAAGGAAAAGGCCCTCCAGGCCACCCTCGGCTGAACCAGGGACTTGTTCGGGCGAGGCTGAGGGGTTGAGTAGCTAGATGGACCGGCGCTGTAACCTGCGCCGAGGTCGTTCGTGGCGCTGGTGCTGCTCCAGGTGCTGTCGTAGCTGTTCATCCCAGGTTGCCTGGTCGTAGTCGGGGTCGGGCAGGATCCACTTGTGCGAGCCGTCGCTGTAGTGGAACCGCTCGTCGTTCGCCCGCAGACCGCTCATCGGCCCCGGGTCCAGCCCAGGAAGCGTTGGTGCAGGCTCCCGGCGGGGATCCAGGTCAGATCCTCGGTCGCGGCGACCAGGTAGGCGCCGAGATAGAGCGTCAACGACACGGGCGCTTGCTCGAACTCTGCCCGCAATTCGGTGCGTCGGGTGCCGCACGGCCAAGGAAGTCCGCACCCGCCACAGGTCCAGATCGGCATGACCGGGTGATGGGTACTCATCGGCCCCCCTCCGGCCAGTGGCCCCGATTGATGGGCACGCGGTGTCTGGCTCGGCAGGGCAGATCGGAGCCGCAGCGGCAGATGCGTCGCCACCTGTTCCATGACCAGACGGGACGGTGCCGTTGGGCGAACGTCAGGGCAACAATCGACAGGTACTGGTCGTATGTCACGCGTTTGCGCATCAATGACCCCTCCTGGGATGGCGGACCATGCAGCCGGCGGCTCGACGCTCGTGACCAACCGGGCCGACGTAAGATGTATTACATCTAACAACTATCGATCTTGCAACGGTCTGCATCCGGTGTTGTCTTCAGGGATCAACTAGGGTGACCTACGTCAGATGTCCTACGGCAGCGGATGTGGCGTGACGATGATCCAGACGCCGAAGTCGCAGTACGAGCAGATCGCCGACCTGCTGCGCGGTCGGATCCTGGATGGCACCTACCCGCCGGGCGCGGCCCTTCCGAGCGAGCCCGAGCTGTCGGCCGAACTTGGTGTGTCTCGGGTGACGGTGAACCGTGCGGTCGGCATGCTGCGGGCGAGCGGCCTGGTGCGGGTACGTCGAGGTGCCGGAACCTTCGTCCGCTCCCTGCCGAGGATCGTCCGTGACGCCCGCGCCCGCTATGCGCGTAGAACCCACGGAACGGGCGCTGGCGCGGTGGAAGTAGCGGCGCTGCAACTGCGTTCCCACACCGTCTATCGAGAGATCGGACGGATCGGCGCACGGCCAGAGGTGGTTGCGGCCTTGCGCTTGCCGGAGGGCGAGGATGTGCTTGTGCGCCGCCGCATACTTTTTGCCAACGACGAGCCGACTCAGCTCGCGGACAGTTACTACGCCTGGAGTATCGCCGGTGGCAGTCCGCTCGAACAGGCGGACACCGGGATCGGTGGCTCCTACAGTCGGCTCGCGGAGATGGGCTACGACATCGTCAGGTTCTCCGAGGACGTCAATATCCGAATGCCGAGTGACAATGAGCGGAAGTTGCTCGACCTGGACGCGGGCCAGCCAGTGTTCGACATCGTCCATATCGCCTGGACGACGGAGGACGCACCAATCGAGGCCGCGTTCCACGTCATGCCGGGGCACCTCTGGACCCTGCGGTACGACTGGGATGACCCCAAGCCGGCAGGGATGGTCGAGGGAACCTGAAGTGATCGCGGCTCAGGCGGTGAGTAGGGCCGGCGACGAGGCCAAGCCGAACGAGGACAGCTTCGTCGTTGCTGCTCCCGGCCTGCTCGCGGTGCTCGACGGAGTTTCCGCTGTTGAGGGCATGGACTCTGGGTGCGTACATGGTCCGGCGTGGTATGCGTCGCGACTCGCCGCGAATCTGGAACGGTGCTACACCGACGCGCCCGAGGCTGAGTTGGCTGATCTCGTGGCGGAGGCGATCGGGCGGGTATGCGGCGAACATGGTTCTACCTGTGACCTGGACCATCCAGGAACGCCGCAGTCGACACTGGTCACATTGCGCATCGAAGACGACGAGTGCGACTACCTTGTGCTCTGTGACAGCACCCTTGTGCTCGACTGCTCAGGGAGAATCGAGACGGTAAGCGATCTGCGCATTCGTGATGTCGCCCGGTCGTACCGGCACGCGGTACTCTCCGGAACCGACCCGATTGGCTCTAACGAGCAGATCCGGCAGATCCAGGAGTTGACGGTTGCAAAGCAGCGGCATGTCAATCGCGAGGGCGGATATTGGATTGCCGCGGCCAACCCGTCCGCGGCGCACCATGCTGTACGGGGAAGCGTGCCCGGGACCGGCCCAGGCCGGTTGACCCGCGCGGCACTGCTGACGGACGGGGCTTCCTCCGTGGTTGATCTGCATCACATCACCGATTGGCGCGGTCTCCTTGACCTGGCGCAGCTGCACGGCCCGGGGCACCTCGTGCAGCTAGCCCGCGAGGCTGAGGATTCCGATCCCACCGGATCGGTGCGTCCCCGTCCCAAAAGCCATGACGACGCCACGGTCGTCTATTGCGTGATCGACTCGGAGGTACATCCGTGAGTCAGACCCCCCGACACTCCGTGAGCGTCGCCGCCGTTGTCGTGGATGACCACGATCAGGTGTTGGTCATCCGACGGCAGGACAACGGGGCCTGGCAGCTTCCCGGTGGGGTGCTCGAACTCGACGAGACGCCGGAGGTGGGCGCCCGGCGCGAGGTCCTGGAGGAGACCGGCGCCGACGTATCGATCGAGCGGCTGACCGGCGTCTACAAGAACATGAAGCTCGGGGTGGTGGCGCTCGTCTTCCGGGCCCGGTTCGTGTCGGGGGAGCCCGGACCGACGCGGGAGGCCGCCGCCGTCGAGTGGTGGTCGGCCGAGCGGGTCGCCGCCGAGATGGACGAGGCGTTCGCCGTACGCATCCTCGACGCGCTCCGGCCCGATCCGGTGCCCGCCGTCCGGGCGCACGACGGCGTACGCCTGCTCGCGGGCTGATCCCGGGCGGGCGGTCAGCGCATGCCGCGCAGGGCGCCACGGAGGCGTTCCTGCGTCTGGGTACGCCGTTCCGTGCTGCCGCCGAGCACCAGCAGCACGATGCCGACCGGGATCAACACCAGCCACGGCCCGAAGACGGTGAGCAGGTGCAGGGTGGCGATCACGGTGACCACCGCGCCGATGATCACCGGCGCCTGCTGCCGTCGCCAGGAGCCGAAGATCAGGACGGCCACGCCACCGAGCAGCAGCAGGATCTGCCGCAGGTCGCCGTCGCTGGCCAGCACGATCACCGTCGTCGGCAGGAACGCGGCGACCAGGGCGGGACCGTACGCCACCCAACTGCTCAGGTCCGGCCGGTGCCGCGACTCCAGGATGCCGACCAGCAGGGCCAGGGCGGCGAACGGCAGTGTGTACGCCTCCGGCAACGCCACGTCGGAGATGCCCATCAGCAGCCACCAGGCGGTGATCTCGCAGGCCACGGCGGCCCAGAAGAGCACCTGCCGAGCGACCACGCGACGTCCCGGCCGGGTGGCGGCCACGCCGAGTACGGCACCCCAGGCGGCGAGCAGGGCGGCGATGTGCGGGGGTGAGTCGAAGGCGAGCGCACCGGCGATCAGCGCGGCGGCGTACCCGGTCCACTCGACGGTGGCCGCCTCGCGCATCGACTCGGGCTGCCGCAGCCGGGGCAGGGTCGCGGCGAGCAGTAGCAGCGCCGCGCCGACCGCCAGCACGCCGAACGCGGACCAGACCGGGTCCAGGCCGGCGAACACCCCGGCGGTGAAGACAAAGAGCTGGGCCATCACCGAGGCGAAGAGCCAACCGAGGATCCGGGCGGTCTGGGTCCGGCCGGCGAACGCCGCGATGCCGCCGACCGCCACCGCCGCGCCGAGCGTGAACAGGGTCAGTTCGCGGGTGGCGAGGGCACCGGCGAGCCCGGCGCCGCCGGCCGCGAGGCCGATCGCGAAGACCAGGATCCGGGCGAGTCGCAGCGACCGGGCCCGTTCGGCGTCCGGTGGCGGCGGGGTCAGCGCCAGCCCGAGCATCGCGATGGTGAAGACGGCGAGCGCGGCCATGGTGCTGTTCGGCCAGCCCAGGCCGAGCGAGATCGGGGCGATCAGCACGGTGATCGCGGCGCCCGGGAGGACGACCGGGATGGCGCGGGCCGGTCGCCCGCCGGTGAAACCGGTGGCGGCCATCGCCGCGGCCACCGTCAGCAGCAGCGCGGCGAGCACGTGGGTGCCGTCGACCGCGCTGCCGGTCGGGTTCGCCAGCGTCGCGGGCGGCCCCTCCCAGATGCCGTAGAGCACCTGGTACGGCTCGACCAGCGCGGCGACCAGGGCGGGTCCCAGGGTGGCCACCGCGACCAGGGTCGGCAGTACGGCGGCGGCCATCGCGCCCACCGCCGGGCTGATCGCCCAGCGTCCACGCGGTCGGTCCGGCATCCGGCGGAACGTGCCGCCCAACACCGACCAGCGGCGGACCGGTTCGGCCCCGCTCCCCGGTGGCGGGGTGGCCGCCCGGGCCAGTTCGGCGAGGACCCCGAGCAGCGCGGCGGCGGCGGCGTAGACCCCGGCGGGCAGGCCGGTGGGAATGGAGGCGACGGCGGTGATGGTGGCCCCGCCGACCACCCCGACGGTCGCGTACGGCAGGTAGCGCGGAACCCAGCGGCGGGCGAGCGTGAGCAGGGCGACGCCGAGGCTCGACGCGGCGAGTGCGCTGGTCAGCACCACCTCGGCGGTGAAGCCGAGGGCGGCGGCGAGGGCGGCGAACGCGCCGGGCAGGGCGAGCAGGGCGCCGCCGGCCGCCGCGCCGCCGATCTGGCCGAGGTGTGGGGGGATGTCGTCGACCGGTTCCGCCGCTTCCAACCTCGGGCCGTCGTAGTCCGGGTCGTCGTACTCCGGGTCGTCGTAGTCGGGGTCGTCGTCGAGCCGGTTGTCGTGGCGGCGGTGCACCTCGGGGGCGGGCGCGAGGTGGCCGATCGTCCGGGCGAGTAGCGCGACGACGAGGCCGACCAGGGCGATGACACCGAGCGCGGCGGCGGTGGTCCAGGGCCGGACCAGGCTCGCCCCGACGGCGTGCAGCGCCACCACGGCGGCGACGGTGGCGCGGGCCAGTCCGGCCCGAGGGTCGGCCGCCGCGGCGGCGGCCATCCCGTACACGGTGGCCACCGCCCCGCCGACCACGATCGGTGACCACCAGGGCAGGCCGAGTGCGGCCGGGGTGCCGATGGTGGCCAGCCCGACGCAGACCCCGGCGACGTCGTACTTCCACGGGCGCGGCAGGGCGGCGGCTGCCGCCGCGGCGAGCAGGACCAGCGCGATCGGGGCCTGCCAGGCGCTCGCCCCGGTGCTGCCCATCGGCCACGCGTCCAGGTCGGCGGCCCAGATCCGGCCCGGGGTGGCGAGCACCCGCAGGCCGCCGCTGATCGCGGTGTAACCGGCGATCAGGGCGATCACACCGCCGCTGAGCACGACACCGAGGACCGGACCCCGGCGCCAGTGCTCCGGCAGCGCGCGTACGCCGACCGCGACCACCACGACCAGCCCGGCGGCGACCGCCAGCTCGGCACCGGGGGCGAGGATGCCGGCGATCCGGGCCAGCGCACCGACCAGGCCGGCGGTCGCGGCGGCGGCGGCGAAGTCGGAGCCGTCGAGCAGCCGGTCGGCCCGCCGACCGGCGTCGATCGAGGGGGCGAGGAAGAGCAGCACGGCGGCGACCATGAGCAGCGCGCCGACCCACGCGTCAGGGACCGCGGCACCGGGCGCGCCGAACGCGGCGGCGGTGACGGCGAGTGCGCCGAATCCGGTGCCCAGGGTCAGCGGCAGGCTGATGTTCCGTTGCGAGACCTGGGCGAGCGCGGCGTAACCGAGGGTCGCGCAGACCGCCAGGTAGCTGGCCGCGAGCACCGGCTCGGTCGCGTTCCGTACCGACAGGGCGGTCGGGGTCGGGTCGACCGGTACGGTCGCGGCGACAAACGCGGCGACCGCGCCGGGCAGGGCGAACGCGGCACCACCGGCGGCCCACGCGCTGACCAGGTGGCCCGACTCGCCGAGGGGGAGGGCGTCGATCCTCGGCGCCAGGCTGATCAGCAGTCCGGCCACGGCGAGGGTGAGCAGAACCGCGGCGGTGAGGCTGGGGCGGGCGGCGGAGGCTCCGGCTCCGGCGAGCCCGACGACCCCGGCCGCCACCGCGTGGGCGAGCGCGGCCCGGCGGGTGTCGGCGGTGAGGCCGACCACGCCGATGCCGATCGCGGCCAGCACCGGTGGCCAGGGTGCCGCCGCCCAGGAGAGCCCGAGCGAGGCGGGGGCGGCGAGCGCGGTGAGCGCGGCGCCGGTGACGGCGAACTCGCGACGTACCTCCGGCGGGAGTGAGAGCACCGCCGCGACGGTGAGCAGGAAGGCGGTCGCGACGAGTTGCCAGGAGGCCGGTCCGACCGTGTCGGTGAGCGTGCTGGCGTAGGCACCGAGGTCGGCCCGCCAGACCGGCAGGGCGGCCTGGATCGGGGCGAGCGCGGCCCGTAGCGCACTGCCGGCCACCACCACACCGATCACCACCAGGGCGACCGCCGAGGCGAGTTGCGGCCCGCGTCGCCAGGCTTCCGGCACCACCCGTACGCCGAGGCCGGTGAGGGCGACGACGAGCGCGATCAGCAGCAGCGCCCGGCCGGGCAGGGCGACGGCGGCGACCCGTCCGGCGGCTCCGATCACGGCGAGGGTGAGCACCCCGGCGGCAAACGCGGTCAGCGGTGCCCGGCCGACCGAGAGGGCTCCGGCCAGCCCGATCGCGGCGGCCAGGACGAGCACCAGCCCGGCCCGGAGCGCCCCCGGTACGGAGTCGGTGCCGACCAGCGCGATCACCGCGTAGAGCAGGGCGCCACCGACCGCGAGCCCGTGCAGGGTCCAGCTCAGCTCGCGCAGCCACGGCGTGGTCGGTACGGCGGCGCTGGTCCACGCCGCCCGGGTGCGTACGGGTTCCGGCTGCTCCGGCCGGACCGGCTCGGGGTTGATCCGTCCGGGCCGTTCCTCCCGACGCCCGGTCGGCACCGTGAGTACGGCGTCGGCCTCCTCGGGGGCCGACTCCGGCCGTTCCGGTCCATCGTCGACGTCGTCGGTGCCCCGCCGTCGGGATCCGTCACCGCTCGGCTGACCATCGGTCGGCGCGGGGGCGACCCGGGGCGTTCGCGGTTGCCGGGGCGTCGGCGGGGCCAACAGCCGGCCGTCCCGGGTGAACGCCCGGGCCAGCGCCAGGTCGATCGCGGCGACCAGGGCCAGGACAAGTGCCCAGCCGGTCGCCCCGTTGATCCACTCGTACGCCAGCAGTGGCAGGACCGGCTGTCCGGCGATCAGGGTGGCGTACCGGCCGACGTGCAGGCCGGTGGCGCTGCCGTACACCCAGCCGACGGCGGCGGCGAGCAGACAGGTCAGGCCGGCGAAGACCGAGCCGGGCAGGCCACTGGTCCAGACCGCGTCGATGGCCCAGACCGCGTACCCGTTGAGCGGCACCAGGAGCAGGCCGACGGCGGCGATGGTCTCGGCGGTGGCGGTGAGCCCGCGTCGGGCCACCAGCGGCGGTGCGACCAGCATCAGCGCGGTCGCGGTGAGCAGGATCGCGACCCGGCTGAAGTCGTCCTGGGCGCTGATCGCGACCACCGCGAAGGCGACGGCGGCGACACCGAGCAGCAGCGCGCCGAGGCCGAGCAGGATGCCCTGCACCTCGCGGGTCGAGGCTTCCGGCTTGTGGTTCGGTGGTGGCGGGTCGTCCGGGCGGCCACCGGGCCGGCGGATCCCGGCCGGACCGGAGCGGCGGGGCGGCGGTGGGGGAGGCGGCGGCGGGGCGACCGGTCGGTCGTCGGCGGTCCCGGTGCCGGTGTCGGTGCCGGCTGAGGCGGCGGCGGTCGGGCTCTGCCGGGGCACCCGGGGCGGGGCCAGCCCGGGTTCGGCGGTCGGTGGCCGCCGGTTGCCGCGTCGGCGCAGCACCCGGCGGGGTTTGGTCGCCTGTTTCCGGCGCTCGTCGTTGGCGTGGGTGAGGATGTCCCGCTGGAAGAGGGCGGCCTGCATCTTCGCGGCGAGTTGCTTCTGCTCGCTGGCGATGGCCGCGTCGCGCATCTTGATCTCGGCGATGGAGCGCTCGATCCGGGCCAGGTCGTCCGCCCACTGCCCCTGCTCGGCCCCGCAGTGGGGGCAGCGGGGCGCGGCCTCGATCTCTCGACCGCACGAAGAGCACCGGTACGTACTCATGGCACCTCCCAGCGGCCTGCAATGTGGACTCACCTGGAAGCATGCCGAAAGCAGGCAACGCTTGAACAGTCCCTCGCCGGTGGGAGATCGGAAAAGCCGGTCACGGATCCGATGGGATCCGTGACCGGCCGAGGTGATTCACGTCAGTTCACGGGGGAGTCACCCCCCGCTCGTTCAGGGGCGGCCCATGCCCCGGTACTCCCAGCCAGCCTGGGTCCAGAGGGCCGAGTCGAGGCAGTTGCGCCCGTCGACCACGCGGCGGCCGGCGGCGAGTTCGCCGAGGGCGACCGGGTCGGCGTTGCGGAAGTCGGCCCACTCGGTCAGCACGCAGACCAGGTCGGCGCCACGGACGGCGTCGTTCATGGTCGCCTCGTAGGTGAGGTCCGGCTGCGCCCGCCGGGCGTTCTCCATCCCCTCGGGGTCGAAGACCCGCACGTCGGCACCGGCCTTGGCGAGCAGCGCGGCGACCGCCAGCGACGGGGCGTCGCGTACGTCGTCCGAGTTGGGCTTGAAGGTGGCGCCGAGCACCGCGATCCGGGTGCCGGAGAGGTCGGGACCGGCCGGGCCGTAGCGGCGGCCGAGCAGTTCGGCGGCGAGCTGGAGGACCCGGGTACGCCGCCGGAGGTTGATCAGGTCGACCTCGTGCAGGAACCGGAGCGCCTCGCCGGCACCCAGCTCCTGGGCGCGGGCCTGGAACGCCCGGATGTCCTTCGGCAGGCAGCCGCCGCCGAAGCCGACACCGGCCTGGAGGAAGCGGTTGCCGATGCGGGGGTCGTAGCCGATCGCGCGGGCGAGCTGGGTGACGTCGCCGCCGGCCACCTCGCAGACCTCGGCCATCGCGTTGATGAACGAGATCTTGGTGGCGAGGAAGGCGTTCGCCGCGACCTTGACCAGTTCGGCGGTGGCGAAGTCGGTGACCACCAGCGGGACCTCCCGGTCCTCGGTGGCGGCCAGGTCGAAGACGCCCTTGTGCGCGGAGTAGAGCATGCCGTTGGCCCACTCGCTCTTGACCCCGACGACGATCCGGTTGGGGCGCAGGACGTCCTCGACGGCAAAGCCCTCCTGGAGGAACTCGGGGCTCCAGGCGACCTCCACGCCGAGGTCGGCGGGGGCGTGCTTGCCCACGAGCTGCTCGATCCACTCGGCGGTGCCGACCGGCACGGTCGACTTGCCGACGATCAGGGCCTTGCGGGTCAGGTGCTGGGCGAGCCCGGTGACCGACGTCTCGACGTACGACAGGTCGGCGCCCATCCCGTCGGCCCGCTGCGGGGTGCCGACGCAGATGAAGTGGACGTCGCCGAAGTCGGCGGTTTCCTGGTACGAGGTGCTGAACCGGAGCCGGCCGGCGGCGAGGTTGCGACGCAGCAGCTCGTCGAGGCCGGGCTCGTGGAACGGAACCTCACCGCCGGAGAGCTTGGCGATCTTGTTCGCGTCTACGTCGAACCCGATCACCTCGTAGCCGAGTTCGGCGAAACAGATGGCGTACGTCGCACCCAGGTAGCCGGTGCCTAGGAAGGTCAGCCGCGGCCGAGCGGCGCCGGAGGGAGGGGTCACCGCGACGATTGCCGGCTTGGGTTGTGTGCTCGGGTACGGGATTGTCACGCCTGTTCTCTCCGCTCGCACTGGGCGGCGCTTTCTTGCGTCGCGGTGGGCAGGGCGGCGTCACCACGACGCCAACTGGGACAAATTATTTGGTACTACGCAATCTGCGCGTTACTCCGAGGGGTCGGCCGGAGGGCCGACTACGCAGGCAACGACAGTGGCAGAGCTTACGCGGCCGGATCGGGCCACCGCCCGTTCGGTCGGCATCTTCACAATCTGGCCCGCCTCCGGGGGCGGGCGACGGTCGTCGACTGCGGCCCGTTCACCCGATCCCCGTTCGCCCAAATTGATCTTGACCTGTCTTTATCGGGGCACCTAGGCTCCGAGCCACCTGACGCCCGCTTCGCAGAAGGGGACAAAAGTACTACATGAGAAAATCCCTAGCCAGTCGCCGGCCGGCCCCTCGCCGGCTGGCCGCCGGGGCAGCGGTTGCCCTGGCCGCATCGCTGTTACCGCTCCTCAACGTTAGCGCCGCCCAGGCGACCACCGCCGCCTCGGCCTGCGTTCCCGACCCGTCGGCCCACCTCGACTCGGTGCCCAGCCCGGAGGCCGCGCTCGGCATTCCGCTCGGTGTCGGTCAGCAGCGGCTGGTCACCAGCGACGAGATCCGGTCCTACCTGACGACGGTGGACGCGGCGTCCGACCGCGTGGTCACCGGCACCATGGCGACCAGCGTCCTCGGTCAGGCGCTGCCGTACGCGATCGTCTCCAACGAGCAGCACGTCAAGCCCGCCGAGCTGGACGCGATCGTCGAGGGGATCAAGGACCTCCGCGACCCCCGGATCACCAGCCCGGCCAAGGCGGCCGGCATCGCCCAGCGTGGCCCGGCGATCGTCTGGGTCACCGGCAACGTGCACGGTGGCGAGAAGAGCGGTGCGGACGCCGCCCTGAAGACCCTGTACGAGCTGGCCGCCGGCCTCTCCTGCGACGTACAGAAGCGCAACCAGGAACTGGTCACCGTCATCGTCCCGACCCAGAACCCGGACGGTCGCGACGCCAACCGCCGGCAGAACGAGTTCGGTTTCGACCTGAACCGGGACTGGTTCTCCCGGACCCAGCCGGAGACCGACGCGAAGCTGGAGATGCTGCGGGAGTACCCGCCGCAGGTCTACATCGACGCCCACGAGATGGGCGGCCGGGAGTACTTCTTCCCGCCGAACGCCGACCCGATCCACCACGAGATCTCCGGCGAGGTGGTCGACTGGATCAACCGGATCGGTGAGGCCAACAAGGCCGGCTTCGGTTACAACGGCGCCTGCAGCGCCACCGTCACCACCGAGTGCTACTTCAACTACGACACCTACGACCTCTTCTTCATGGGGTACGGCGACACCGTGCCGGCCACCGGCTTCGGCGCCGCCGGCATGACCTTCGAGAAGGGCAGCTCCTCGGCGATCGAGGACCGGGTGCAGCAGCAGTTCAACACGCAGTGGGCGACGCTCGGCTGGGCCTCGGCGAACAAGCGCGAGGTGCTGAACAGCTACTACAAGATCTGGAAGGACGCCCTGGCCGAGGGGGCCGCCGGCACGCTCCAGCCGAACGAGGTGGTCCAGCCCACCAACGAGGTGCAGTTCCCGGTACCGGACAGCAACATCAAGTCGTACTTCCTTCTCCCCGACCGGCAGCTCGCCGACGTGCGGGCGCTGGTCGAGCGGCTGCGCAAGATGGATGTCGAGGTCTACGAGCTGAAGGAGTCGGTGACCGTACCGACGGCGAAGGTCTTCGGCGGGCGTAGCGCGACCAACGTGGTGGTGCCCGAGGGCGCGTACTGGATCAAGATGAACCAGCCGCAGAAGCACTGGATCCAGGCCACCCTCGGCGAGGACCCGTACACCCCGTTCCCGTACTTCTACGACGTGTCGTCGTGGAGCAACCCGCTGCTGATGGGGATCAACACGATCTCCACCGGCGACGAGGTGAACCCCCGGGCCAACCGGGTCAAGGAGAACAAGGGCGGCACCAGCTCGATCGTGCCGGACGGTGGCTCGTACACCTGGAAGCTCGACTCGGCCTCGGCGGCGAAGTTCACCTTCGAGCTGCTCGGCAAGGGCATCCCGCTGCTGCGTGACCTGAACACGGGCGTGGTCGGGATGCGGTCGGCCCGGCTCACCCCGAAGCTCGACAAGCTCGCCGCCTCGTACGGCGTGACGCTGCACCCGAGCAAGCTGCCCCCCTCGGGCACCAAGCTCACCCGGCCCGACGTCGGCCTCTTCGCCGGCACCGGGATCAGCACCACCTCCGGCTCGTACGGCGAGGCGCGGTACGTCCTCGGCGACCAGTGGGGCCTCGACGTCACCACGGTGACCACCGCCGACATCAACAACAACAGCTCTCGGTTCACCGACCGGAGCACCCTGCTGGTGCCGGACGGCAGCAACGCCACCGGCGGGCTCACCGCGACCGGGCAGGCGAACCTGCGGGCCTGGATCTCGGCCGGCGGCACCTACGTCGGGCTGCGCAACCAGGGCACCCGGATGGCGCGGGCGGCCGGACTGACCTCGACCACCGAGGTCACGAAGCCGGCCGGCTACACCATGGTCGGCTCGCACCTGCGGGTCGACGTCGACCACAGCAGCCCGGTGGCGCTGGGTCGGCCGGCGGAGGACTTCGAGTTCAACAACGGCGACTCGGTGCTGCGGCCGAGCACCACCGGTGTGAACGTCCTCACCTACCCGTCGGACGACCGGTTCTGGCACAACGGCTACACCGTCGGCGAGGACCTGCTCAAGGGCACGGTCGCGCTGGTCGACGAGCCGACCGGGGCCGGGCACGCGGTGCTGTTCGCGTTCAACCCGCTGTTCCGGGCGTACAACGAGAGCGGTCTGCACCTGGTGGCGAACGCGCTGCTGGCCCCGGCCGGCACGGCCACCGCCGGCCTGCGCCGGACCGACGCGGTCGACCCGGCCCGGGCGGCGGCAGCCGCCGCGCCGGCACCGGAGAACCTGGGCGGGCAGTGGCGGCCGATCACCATCGAGGTGGCCGCCGCCGACCAGGCCCGGGCCCAGGCGGTGATCGGGAAGTACACCGGTGACGCCCGCGCGTCGGTCGTCGGCGACTCCACCTTCCTGGTCGTCCCGAACCCGGACGGACTCCAGTCCGACGAGCACCCGTACCTCGGTGACCTGGTCCGGGACCTGCGGACGAGCGGGATCGGGATGCGCTCTCTGATCGGCTAGGAACGGGTGGACCCCGGGTGAACAAGGGGTCCATCCGGGGGCGGGGCCAGTGAACTTTGTTACCGTTCAGTAGCCCCGCCCCACCCGGGCGCGGTACAACTGGGTCCACGATGTGTTCCCCAGGGGAGGGCCGCGATGAGCACCGAAACGTTCGACGTCTACCAGTTGCCCGAGGAACACGGGGCGATCCGGGCGGCGGTCCGGGCCGTCTGCGACGCCAAGGTCGCGCCGCACGCCGCCGAGGCCGACGAGACCGCTGAGTTCCCGAAGGCGTCGTACGAGGCACTGCGAGCCGCCGACTTCCACGCCCCGCACATCCCCGAGGAGTACGGCGGCGCGGGCGCGGATGCCCTGGCCACCGCGATCGTGATCGAGGAGGTGGCGCGGGCCTGCGCCTCGTCCTCGCTGATCCCGGCGGTGAACAAGCTCGGCACCATGCCGCTGCTGCTCTCCGGGTCGGAGGAGCTGAAGCGCCGCTACCTGCCCGCGGTCGCCCGGGGCGAGGCGATGTTCTCGTACTGCCTCTCCGAGCCCGAGGCGGGCAGCGACGCCGCCTCGATGACCACCCGCGCGGTGCTCGACGGCGACCACTACGTGCTCAACGGGGTCAAGCGCTGGATCACCAACGCCGGTGTCTCGGAGTACTACACCGTCTTCGCGGTGACCGACCCGAGCGCCCGCTCGCGTGGCATCTCCGCCTTCGTGGTGGAGAAGTCGGACCCCGGGGTCAGCTTCGGCGCCCCGGAGAAGAAGCTCGGCATCAAGGGCTCGCCGACCCGCGAGGTCTACCTCGACAACGTACGGATTCCCGCCGCCCGGCTGATCGGCGAACCCGGCACCGGCTTCGCCACCGCGATGCGCACGCTGGACCACACCCGGGTCACCATCGCCGCGCAGGCGCTCGGCATCGCCCAGGGCGCCCTCGACTACGCCCTCGGGTACGTCAAGGAGCGCAAGCAGTTCGGCAAGTCGGTCGCCGACTTCCAGGGCGTCCAGTTCATGCTCGCCGACATGGGCATGAAGCTGACCGCGGCCCGGGAGCTGACGTACGCGGCTGCCGGCAAGTCCGAGCGGGGCGACGCCGACTTGACCTACTTCGGTGCGGCGGCCAAGTGCTTCGCCTCCGACGCCGCCATGGAGATCACCACGGACGCGGTCCAGCTCCTGGGTGGCTACGGCTACACCCGCGACTACCCGCTGGAGCGGATGATGCGGGACGCCAAGATCACCCAGATCTACGAAGGTACGAACCAGGTGCAGCGGATCGTTATGGCACGGCAGCTCCTGGGCGGCATTGCTTAGGCTGTTTTCCCTGTTCGGAGCCGTGGTGACGGTTGGACGGCGGTAACGATCCGATCCCACCCGTCGTCGCGCCGCAACCGTCTGCCATCGCCCGTGGCGCTGGCGGACATTGATGAACCCGTTGTCCGTGGTGCGACGGGCGCCAGGGCTTCGGGCGGCGTCCGCGCACCAACCGCCCCGCTCGTGCCCGCCGGAACGTGTTCGGGGCCGGGCGTGCGGCTGAGGATCGGGCATCGTGAGTCGCGGCGATGGTACTTGTGCCCGGGCCGTGAAAAGCGAGATCATCACGCATGCTCGACCCCTCGCCCGAGGACGACGGGACTTCACCGACGATCTCTGCGCCGGAGTTCGTGGGTCGTGATCGGGAGATGGCGGCGCTCCGGGGCGCCTTGGCCCGGCCACCGGCGATCGTGCTGGTGGAGGGCGAGGCGGGAATCGGGAAGAGCCGACTGCTGCGCGAGTGGTTGGCCACGCCGGACCAGCGCACCGCCTTGGTCTCGGTGTGCCCACCGCTTCGCGAGTCACTGACGTTGGGGCCGATCGTCGACGCGTTCCGTGGGATCGACCGCCCGGTCTCGCGACTGCGGCTGACCGAGCTCGCGGGTGCGTTACGGCCCCTGTTCCCTGAATGGTCCTCGGACCTGCCGCCCGCGTTGCAGCCCCTGGACGACGCGAAGGCGGCACGGCATCGCCTGTTCCGCGCCCTGGACGAGTTGCTGCGGGCTCTGCGGGTGGACGTTCTGGTGATCGAGGACGCCCACTGGGCCGACGAGGTGACCCTGGAGTTCCTGCTGTTCGTCACCTCTCGACAGCAGTCGGACGGGCCGAGCCTCGTGATCTCCTATCGGCCCGAGGAGGTGGACGACGGGTCGCTGTTGCTGCGGCTCACGTCCCGGTTGCCCGCCGGCGTAACCCAACTGAGGATCGCCCTGGCACCGATGCGGCCCGACGGCACGGCAGCGCTGGTCTCCTCGATGCTGGACGGCAACCCGATATCGCAGGAGTTCACGACGTTCATGCACGAGCGGACCGGCGGTGTTCCGCTGGCGTTGGAGGAGTCGGTTCGCCTCATGTGCGACCGTGCCGACCTCGTCTTCCGCGACGGACAGTGGGTCCGGCTGAAGCTGCGCGAGTTGCAGGTGCCGCCAACCGTGCGCGACTCCACCCGGGAGCGGGTGGGCCGCCTGTCCCCGACGGCCCAGCAGGTGTTGCGGGCCGCGGCCACGCTGGCTGAGCGGTCGTCGGTGGCCACGATCGCGGTGACCGCCGGTCTGTCACCAGCCCTGTGTCGAGGTGCCATCGCGGAGGCGGCCAACGCCGGTGTCCTGGACGGAGACGATCGCGGCCAGTGGCGATTCCGGCACGTGCTGGCCGCCACGGCTGTCTACGAGGCGATCCCGTTGACGGACCGCAGACACTTCCACCTGCTGGCCGGACAGGCCCTGGAAGGCATCCATCCGCCGCCTGTCGCACGCCTCGCCCACCACTTCCGTGAGGCGGGCGAGACGAAGTCCTGGGCGCGGTACGCCGAGCAGGGAGCCGAGCTGGCCATGGCCTCGGGTGACCACACCAAAGCGGTCCTCGTACTGGTCGATCTGTTGTCGTGGGCCGTGTTGCCGCCGACGGATCGGGCACGGGTCGCGCGCATCGCCGGAGTTGCCGCACTGTGCCGTCGTGAACCGGTCGACCAGGTCTACCACCGCGTGATCCGTACCCTGCGTTCGGTGCTGGAGACCCCCGGTCTCTCCGCCCGCGAGCAGGCCGAGATCCGCAACCCCCTCGGTCGGCTCCTGATCACCGGTGGTGAGGCGCAGGCCGCACTCGGCGAGCTCGAGCAGGCGGTGGCCAACCTCGACCATGACCCGGTCGAGGCAGCTCGGGCAATGACCTATCTCGGATGGGCTTACGCGGGGCCGTGGCCGGCGTCGACCCATCGGCGTTGGCTGGATCGCGCCGCTGAACTCACCGCCGGATTCGATTCTCCCGCCGACCGGCTGAACCTGGCCGGCAACCGAGCGGCGGCGTTGCTCATGCTCGGTGAAGAGGAGGCCTGGGAGGTCGTCGCCGGCCTGCCCATCGACGGCGCGACCTCGGCGGAGCGTCTCGACGTGGCCCGCATCCACGCGAACGTCGGGACCGGCGCACTGCTTTGGGGCCGGTACGTCGACGCGGAGGAACACCTCGCCGTGGCGATGCGCCTCGCCGATGCCGAGCAGGCGTCCCGGTTGCAGCACAACGTCCGACTCGAACAGGCCAACCTGGCGTGGTTCACCGGTCGGTGGGAGGGTCTCGCGGAGAAGAGCGCGGCACTCGCCGACGCCGACCGCGACCGGCCGGCGCACTACCTCGGTAGCATCCGGCTCGCGGCCCGGCTGGCAGCCGCAGCCGGGCGGCGACGCGCGGCGGAGGAGCAGTTCCGCCTGGTTCTCGAGGAGTCCGCCCGTCTCGGCGCGGCCGACGACACGATGGAGGCCGCCGCCGCGCTGGCCAGACTCTGGCTGACCGACGGAAACAGCGCCAGGGCGTTGCAGATCACGAACGAGCCGATGGAGACCGTCCGGAGAAAGGGCATCTGGGTCTGGGCGACGGACCTCGTTCCGGCCCGAATCGAGGCGCACCTCGCCGCAGGCGACCTGACCGCCGCGATCCGCCTGAGCGACCAGTTCGCCAGGGGACTGCGTGGCCGTACGGCGCCCGCGCCTCGCGCCGCGCTCACCGTGTGCCGTGCCCTGCTGCTCGCCGCGGCCGGAGACCACGCCCGCGCGGCGACGGCGTACGGCCGGGCGGGGCGTGCCTGGAGCGCGTTGCCACGTCCCTACGACGCCATCCGCGCCCGCGAGCGTCAGGCCGAGGCGCTCATCGCGCAGGGCCAGCTCAAGCAGGGCCGCGAACTGCTGGCGGCGCAGTACGAACGGCTGTTCAGGCTTGGTGCCCGTGGTGACGCGGACCGTGTCGCACAGCGGCTCCGTGAGCACGGCGCCGAGGTCCCGCGACTGTGGCGCGGCGGCCGACGCGGGTACGGCGACCAGCTCTCACCGCGCGAGCTCGACGTGGTCCAACTCGTTGTCGCCGGCAAGACGAACCGGGAGATCAGCCGGATCCTGGCCAAGTCTCCGGCCACCGTGGATCAGCAGCTACGGGCGGCGATGCGCAAGTTGAAGGTGACCTCCCGGACCGCGCTCGCGGTCAAGGCGGTGGAGGCCGGAGTGTTCGCCGAAGAGGACTCCCTCGACGACGCGTCGTGAAGATTGACGTATTCGCTGGATAGCTAGGTCGCTCGTGTCGCCCGAGCATGACTCCATGATCCATAGCCCATGGGCGATGTATGCCTGAGCGACCTGTCGTGCGTGACGACCCCGCCGTCGAGCACCAGCCACCTCTCGAGCTGCCGCGCGAGCCGCACGACAGCGCCCGCGACGCCTCCGACGCCGACGACCACGAGAGCCACGACCCCTACCAGCCCCTGTAGGCGGAAGGACCCCCATGAGACTCAAAGCCCTCGCGGCTTCGCTGGCCGCAGCGGTCGGCCTGAGCATGCTCCAGCCAATACCGGCCTCCGCGGCCGAGCCGGATCCCGGTACGGCTGCCAAGAAGATCGCGCCGACCCTGAAGGACCGCTTCCGCACCCAGCCGGCCTCCGACTTCTGGATCACGTTCGAGACCAGGGCCGACCTCGGACCAGCGAAGAGGATCGCCGACTGGACCGCCCGTGGTCAGTTCGTCTACGACGCTCTGACCACGGCGGCGAAGGACTCCCTGGGATCCGTCTCCACCGAACTCGACCGGGCCGGCGTCAAGTACACCTCCTACCCGATCGCCAACGCCGTGCTGGTCAAGGGCGGCACCGAGAAGCTCGCCCTCGACGTGGCCACGCGGGTGCAGGTCGCCGAGATCCACGCGACGCCGCAGGTCGCGCTGGTCGAGCCCGTGGACGAGAAACTCCCCACCGACCAGTCTGCCCGACCCGCCACCCCGAAGGCCGCCGGTGAGGACGACACCGTCACGTGGGGTCTGGACGCCATCCGCGCCCCGCAGGCGTGGGCCATGGGCGCCACCGGCGCGGGCATCACCGTGTCCAACCTCGACTCGGGCGTCCAGTTCGACCACCCGGCCCTGACGCACCAGTACCGCGGCACGAAGCCCGACGGCTCCGTCGACCACAACTACAACTGGATGGCCACCCGAGGCTCGTGCACGGGCGCGCCCTGCGACGACAACGGGCACGGCACGCACACCATGGGCACCATGGTCGGCGACGACGGCACCAACCACGTCGGCGTCGCCCCGGACGCGCAGTGGATCGCGACGAACGGCTGCTGCGACAGCACCGGCGTCGAGTCGCTGCTGCGGTCCGGCTGGTGGCTGCTCGCCCCGACCGACGTCCAGGGGAACAACCCCGACCCGTCCAAGCGCCCCCACGTCATCAACAACTCGTGGGGCCAGACCGTCGAGCACAACTTCGACGACTTTTTCCAGGCCATCGACGAGGCATGGACCGCCGCCGGCATTTTCAGCGTCTGGTCATCGGGTAACACGACGCCGTACGCGGCCTGCGACACCGTCTCCTCGCCCGGCTCCGCCGAGAGCGCCTACTCCGTCGGCGCGTACGCGTCGGACGGCACGCTCGCGTCGTTCTCCCGCAAGGGTGAGGGTCAAGGCGGCCGGATCAAGCCCGAAATCTCCGCTCCGGGTGCCGGCGTCCGTTCGGCCTACCCGAACAACGGCTACGTCGAGATGTCCGGCACATCGATGGCGGCACCCCACGTCGCCGGCAGCGTCGCGGCGCTCTGGAGTTACGACCCGACCCTGATCGGGCAGGTCGACCAGACTCGCCGCCTGCTCGCCGAGTCGGCCGTCGACGTCGACGACTCCGAGTGCGGCGGCACCGCCGAGGTCAACAACAAGTACGGCGAGGGCCGGCTCGACCTCGTCCGCCTGCTGGAACTCGCGCCCCGGCAGGGCGGCACCCTCACCGGTGTCGTCACCGCCAACGGCGCCCCGGTCCCCGCCGCTGACGTGACGATCAGCGGCCCGTTCAGCCGTTCGATCGGGACCGACAAGGACGGCCGGTTCACGACGAACCTCCCGGTCGGCGAATACCGGCTGAGCACCAAGGTCTTCGGCTACCTGACCGCGTCCGCCAACGTCACGGTCTCCCTCGGCCAGGACACCTCCGTCAAGCTGCCGCTCACGGCCGCCGTGCGGCACGACATCAGCGGCAGGGTCGTCGACGACAAGAGGCGGCCCGTCCTGAACGCCGACGTCTCCGTCATGGACACGCCGCTGAAGCCGGTACGCACGGATGCCAACGGCGCGTTCACGATCGCCGCCGTCCCCGAAGGTGCGTACAAGCTGGCCGTGAAGCCGAACGCCTGCTTCTCGCCAACGACGGTCCCGCTGACCGTCGGCGCGCAAAACGAGTCACCCGAGATCCCGGTCGGGCTCGTCGTCGACGAGGGCGGCTACAGTTGCGCCGTCTCGGCGGGCGAGTACCTGCGCGGCACCGAACCGGTCACGTTCGGCAGTGGTGTCTGGGCCACGGTGAAACTGCCGTTCCCGATCGCGCTCTACAACGGCAGCCACGACACCCTCGGCATCGGCCTGCGCGGCGTGATCGCCCCGGACGGCGCCACCGGACCCGGCTACGGCGGCGCGGGCATCTTCCCGTTCTACGTCGAGAGTCCGGTGGAGTTCGCCCCCGGCGGCGGTGTCTTCACGGCAGCCACCAAGGTCAACGGTGAGGACGCGTTTGTCGTCGAGTACCGCAACGCCAGGCTCTGGGCCTATCCGACCCGGTCGGAGTACACGGAGCCGGTCAACTTCTCGGCGACGCTCACCCGTTCGGGCACCGTCATCTTCGGGTACGGCGACGGCGTCGGGACCGACGACCCGGTGACTGCCGGCGCGCACGCCACCACCGGCATCCAGGGCTGGGCCGGCGTCGACGGCATCCGGTTCTCCGACAGCGCCCCGGTGCTGCACGACGGGATGGTCGTCAGCTACGACATGCCTGACTTCGGGTACCTCGACGCGACCGTCGTCGACCAGAACGACGGGCTGCCGGTCGCCGGGGCCAAGGTCTCCTTCAGCAACGGCAACGGGCTCGTCGAGACCGTCACGACCGACGGGACGGGCATCGTGCACCGCCAGCTTCCGGTCGGCGGCTACACCATGACCGTCGACTCGCCGAACTACACGACCGCGACCTACCCCTTCTCACTCGACCGGCTCTACGCGAAGGCGAAGATCGACGCACGCCTGGCCACGGGTGTCGCGGGCCTGAAGGCCAACGGCCTCGACGCGCTGCTGGGTACCGACCAGAACGGCGTGGGCTCGCTGACGCTCACCAACAACGGTTCCGCCCCACTCACGTACAACCTGGGCGAGGCCGCGCGGCACCCCGACCTTGACGCCGCCGGCGCCACCGGACGCACCGGCACGGGTGCGGCCAGCACGATCGACCTCGCCGCCTGGAAGACCGGCGCGAGCGGCATGAAACCGTCGAGCGTCGACGGCAAGGGTGCCACGTCGAGCGCTGCGGAGGCGCAGGCGGCTGCCAAGATCGGCGCGACCTCCGGCGGAGACGTCATCACCCGGATCGCCATCCCCGGCAGGACCGAGGAAAAGGAGCCCTCCGGCATCGGGTACGACGGCGACGTCTGGGTCCACGACTACAACGCGCGGACCAACACCGCCTACACGGTGACCGGCAAGCGGACCGGAAAGGTCTTCGACGCGTCGTGGAACCCCGCGTACCGGGCGTTCGACATGGCACTCGACACCAAGACGGGTGACATGTGCCAGATGGAGGACAGCCCCGCCAGCTACATCCACTGCTTCAACCGGGAGACCGGGAAGGAGACGAGGCAGATCAAGGGTGACTGGTCCACCCTGCAGTTGACTGGACTCGCCTACAACCCGACGGAGGACGTGTTCTACGTCGGCGGCCGGGCGAACGGCATGATCGGGACCGTCGCCGGTACGTCGCACGACAATCCGGGTGCGCTGCTGTCCTTCTGCGCCCCGCCGCTGCCCGAGGTGATGGGCCTGGCCTACAACCAGGCGTCCGACACCATCTGGTACACCGACCTCACCTCGAACAGGCCCACCCGCCTGCTCCAGGTCGACCCCGACGATTGCTCGCTGGTGAACGCGTGGTGGTTCCCGGGCCAGAAGGCGGGTCAGGGCGGCGGCCTGGAGACCGACTCGACCGGCGCGCTGTGGGCGGCGGACCAGATCGCCGACGACGTCGTGCTTGTCGACGTCGAGGACGACCTGATCACCGACCTGCCGTGGCTGTCGCTCTCGTCGACCGGCGGCACCCTCGCCCCGGGTCAGTCGACGACCGTCAAGGTCTCGATCTCCTCGAAGGGCGCCAAGCCCGGAGTCCTCGGCGCGAACGTCGTGGTGCGGTCCGATTCCGGACGCCAGTCCAAGACCTACGTCCCGGTAACGCTCACGACCACGAAGTACCAGGTCGGCGTCAACGTCGGCGGCTCGAAGCTCACCGACGGCTCGGGCTACACCTGGTTCGCCGACCAGGCCGCCGGCAAGAAGTCGTGGGGCTACGAGGGCAAGACGAAGGTCACCTCCACGAAGGCCGGGATCGCCGGCACGACGGACGACGCGCTGTTCCAGTCGCAGCGCACCACGCCGGACAAGCAACTGTTCTATCGCTTCCCCGACGCGCCCAAGGGCACCTACGCGATCGAGTTCGGGTTTGCCGAGATCGAGAGGGTGGCCAGGGGCAAGCGGGTGTTCGACGTCCTCGTGGACGGAACGCTGACGGAGTACGCGTACGATCCGGCCGCGTCCGTGGGGCCGAACGCCGCCGACTGGCGTACCGCCGTCGTGAAGCACGAGGGCGGTCCGCTGACCGTGGAACTGCGGGGCTCGAAGGGGTTGGCGGCCCCGACCATCGCGGCGCTGCGTGTGACGCTCGACCCACGCGCGGACGAGGCGGAGCCGGAGGAACAGCCCGAGCAGCCGGATCCGGGTCCCGTGCCGGTGGCTCCCGCCGGTCGCTCGTACTCGATGAAGGTGACCGACGGGCTCTACCGCCAGGGCACGGAGGAGTCCGGGTGGCACGGCGACGACCTCTGCGGCGTGTTGTGGTTCGGCTCGAACTTCCTCCAACCGTTCTACGACACGGCCTGGGACGGCGTGTGCGTGACGACAAACGGCACGCTGACCTTCGACCGCGCCGACACGTCGGGGAGCAACACGGCACTGCCGTCGCCGTACCCGATCGACGCGATCTATCCGCTCTGGGACGACCTCGTCGTCGACGACGAGGCGGGCATCTATTTCGGTACGACCGAGGTCGACGGGCTGGCGGCGCAGGTCGTCGAGTGGCGGAACGTCGCCTTCTACAGTGACCCGACGGCTCGCGTGAGCTTCTCGGTCACCCTGATCGCGGACGGACGGATCCAGATCGGGTACGGCGACGGCGTGGGCGGCGACAACCCGCTCACCCGGGGGTCGTCGGCGACGGTCGGGCTGGAGAGCCTGACGCGCAACCCCGCGAGCCAGTACTCCTTCGACCAGCCAGTCCTGAAGGCCGGCCTGGGGCTGGAGTACAGCCTCCCGGCGGCGGGCACGATCGAGGGCACGGTCACCGACGCGAACGACCGCAAGCCGATCGAGGGCGCGATCGTCACGCTCCGGGGACCGGCCGGTGAGCGGGTCATCACGACCGACGCGAAGGGCCGGTGGAAGGCACAGGCGTTGCTCGGCGGGAACACCGTGCAGGTCGAGGCGCCGAACTACGTCACCGTCAGCCGCCCCGTGACCCTCGCCAAGAAGGACCAGGCCGAGGTGGTCGACACGGCGTTGACCACGGGCGTCGCCACCGTCACCGGAGCTGATCTCGACTGGCTCCTCGACCGGGGCCAGAAGGCGACGGCCGACATGACCGTCACCAACACCGGCTCCGCCCCGCTCGAAGTGCGGATCAGCGAGCAGAAGCGCACCAGCGACGGCGGGCACGAGGCCGCCGACCTTCCGTGGCTGACCCTCGCGGGCGCGGCCGTGTCCGGCGCGGTCACGCTCGCGGTCGGCAAGTCCACCACGGTCACGGTGACGGCCAACAACGCCGGCGTCGCGCCCGGCGTGCTTGTCGGGGACGTGCTCGTTGTGGCGAACGCCGCCAAGGGCGATACCCAGCTCAAGCCGGTTCGTCTGGCGACCTCGGCCTACTGGAAGGGCGTCGACGTGGGTGGATCCGGATACGTCGGGGCGGACGGCTTCGTCTGGTCACCCGACCAGGCGCTCGGCTCGCGGTCGTGGGGCTACGTCGGCGGCAGGGTGCGTACCACCAAGGCCGACATCGCCGGCACCAGGGACGATGCGCTGTTCCGCACCCAGCGGAGCGACGAGACGTTCAGCTACGTGTTCAGGAACGCCCCTGCGGGGACGTACCGGATCGGCCTCGACTTCGCGGAGATCGAGAAGGTCAAGGCCGGCAAGCGTGCCTTCGATGTGCTGGTCGACGGCAAGGTCGTGCTCTACGACCACGACGTGCAGGCGAAGGTGGGTGCGCTGACAGCGGACACGAACATGGTCACCGTCGAGCACACCGGTGGCGATCTGAAGATCCAGTTCACCCGCGAGAAGGGCGAGGGCGACCCGATCCTCAACGCCCTGAAGGTCCAGCAGGACCCGCGCCTCTGAGGTAGCCAACCGATCCGCCAGCGGTAGTGGTCAGAGCCTCCCCAGGTCGTCGGGGAGGCTCTGACCACGTCTTTCGGCGGCAGGCCGCCCGCACCCGCCGTCGACCACCGTCCCCGGCGGCGGAGCTTCGTGTGTCGCTACCGGATCAGATGCTGATGCCGCCGTCGACGGTCAACAACGAGCCGGTGATGAACGCGGCGTCGTCGCTCGCGAAGAAGGCGACCGCCCTGGCGATGTCGTCCGTGGTGCCGAAGCGTCCGAGCGGCGTCATGGCCACCTGGGCGGCTCCGTTCGGCCCGTCCGCGGGGTTCATGTCCGTGTCGGTCGCTCCCGGCTGCACGACGTTCACGGTGATGCCGCGTGAGCCGAAGTCGCGTGCCCAGCCGCGACCGAGTTGACCGATCGCCGCCTTGCTCGCGGCGTACTCGGCGACGCCGGGGGTGGGGATGCGGTGGGCGACGATGCTTCCGACCAGGATGACGCGCCCGCCATCGGGCAGGAAACGAGCCGCCGAGTGGGTGGTGACGATGGTTCCCAGCACATTCGTGGCCATCATCTGCTGGATCCCGCCGAGGAGGTCCAGGTCCACCTGGTCGACCGTGCCCATGACGGCCACGCCGGCGGAGTTCACCAGCACGTCGATCCGGCCGCCCAGGTATCCGGCGGCCTGCTCGACGGCGGTGGACGCCTCGTGCGGAACAGACTGGTCCGCCTGCACGGCGAACGCCTTCGCCCCGAGAGCGGCCAGGTCGGCGACAACCTCTTCGGCCTGCTCGCGCGACTTCCGGTAGGTGATGACGACATCCGCACCTTCGCGCGCCAACCGGCGCGCGATCCCGGCCCCGATACCCCGCGACCCTCCGGTTACGAGCGCGCTCCGTCCTGTCAAAGCCCCGGGCATCGCAATCTCCTTACGCTGTTCGGCTGGTTTCGCTTGCTCAGCCAAAGCTAAAGATTGACATTAATGTCAGGGTCAACCTCGGGGGCTGTGACGCCCGCCACTCGGCGGGGAGTTTTGTCAGTCGTTGGTGAGGGCGTCCCGGATGGCCGTGACCGCCGCGACGACAACCGCGCGGTGCGCGTGCTGCCGTTTGTCCGGATCCTCGCTGCCAACCGTCCTGAGCTCGCTGGGCACGCTGACCCAGGCGCTGCTGACGGCGATCACGATCTCCAGGATGTCGATCGCGGTCGCCTCGTCCCGCAGGCCCATCGCGGCCCGCAGTTCCTTTGCCTTCGCCGTGTGGGACTCCACCCAGCCGGGGCCGGTGTCGTTGCGTTCCAGCGCCCGCCAGTTGGTCAGGCGGAGCAGTTCGGGTGTGGCGTTGAGGGCGTCGAAGAGTGCCCCGGCGTAGCCCGGGAGGTCGTCGGGGTCGAACGGCACGGTGTCCGACAGCACGCTCAGGCGCTCGGCCAGCATCGCGTCGAACAGGTTCTCCTTCGAGCCGAAGTAGGCGTAGATCGCCTGCTTGTTCGCCTGTGCGGCGGCGGCGATCCGGTCCACCCGGGCGCCGGCCAGCCCTCGCTCCGCGAACTCCCGGTAGGCCGCTTCCAGCAGGCGGGCGCGGGTGGCTGCCGAGTCGTAGGACATGACCCCAGGCTAACAATTCAACTGGTTGGTTGCCATTCGTCGAGCCTGACGACGCGTCCTACTCGACCCGCCCCCGCCGGTGAGACGCGAGTCACAGCATGAAACCAACTGGATGGTTGACTCTCCCGGCGCCGCTCCTTAGCGTTGGAGCCAACCAACCGGTTGGATTTGATTTGTGAGGGGTGCGGAGATGGCGACGTGGTTCGTGACGGGTGCGTCGGCGGGCATCGGGCGGGCCGTGACCGAGCGGTTGCTGGTCGCCGGCCATCGGGTCGCCGCGACAGCGCGCAGGACGGAACGGCTGGTTGATCTGGAGCGGGCCTACCCGGGCAAGGTGTGGACCGAGACCCTGGACGTCACCGACACGGCGGCGGTGCGAGCCGTCGCCGCCCGCGCGTTCACGGAACTGGGCAGGATCGACGTGGTCCTCTCGAATGCCGGACTGGCGGCGATCGGGGCGGCGGAGGAACTGTCGGACGAGGTGATCGCGGAGCAGGTCGCGGTGAACATGACCGGTCCGATCCAACTGGTACGGGCGGTCCTGCCCTTCCTCCGGGCACAGGGTGGCGGCCGGATCATCCAGACCACCACGATGGGCGCCCAGATCAGCAGCCCGGGAGCCAGCATCTACCACGCATCGAAGTGGGGCGTCGAGGGCTTCCTCGAATCGATCATCGGTGAAGTCGCGCCGTTCGGCATCGGCGTCACCATGGTCGAGCCCGGCAGCGTCCGTACGGGGTTCGGTGCGGCCATGTCGATCGCGCCCGCCAGCGACGCGTACGCGAAGACGCCCGTTGGCGACGTGCGCCGCTACATCGAGGGTTCCGGCGGAAACCTGACCGGGTCCGCGCCGGGCGATCCGTACCGGGTCGCCAAGGCGATCATCGAATCGGCCGAGGTCACCCCGGCACCGCGTCGGCTGGTGCTCGGCAGTGACGCCTACCGGGCGATCCGGGGCGCGCTGACCGGACGGCTCGGCGAACTCGAGGCGGGTAGGGCGCTCGCCGCCGCCACCGACTTTCCCGGCTGAACCAGCCTTCGCTCAGGCGTGATTTACCACCAACTTCACTGAAATTTGAGGAAAGAGACGAGTTCCAATGAGTCTGACCGACTTTCGCACCCTGGGTCGCACCGGTCTCCGGGTCAGCCCGCTCGCGCTCGGCACGATGACCTTCGGCGATCCCTCCTGGGGCGCCGACGAGGCCACCTCCACCGAGATCCTGTCCCGTTACCTGGCGGCCGGCGGCAACTTCGTCGACACCGCCAACGTCTACATGGGCGGCCGCGCCGAGGAGGTGCTGGGCGCGTACCTCGGCAAACATCCCGGTTTGCGGGACCGCCTGGTCATCGCCAGCAAGTTCGCGCTCAGCATGGATCCCGGCGACCCGAACAACGGTGGCACCGGCCGCAAGGCGATCCGCCGCCACGTCGACGAGTCGCTGGGCCGTCTCGGCACCGACTATCTCGACATCTACTGGCAGCACAACTGGGACCCGCACACGCCCGTGGAGGAGACCGTCTCCACCCTGGACGACCTGGTCCGTCAGGGCAAGGTGCGCTACGTGGGGCTCTCCGACACGCCGGCCTGGGCGGTGGCGCGGATGGCGACCATCGCCGAATGGCGCGGGTGGACCCCGTTCGCCGCGATCCAGGTCGAGTACAACCTGCTGGAGCGTACGTCCGAAGGTGAACTCTTCGGCGCGGCCCGCGAACTCGGTCTCGGCGTGATTCCGTGGAGCCCGCTCGCCAACGGCATGCTCACCGGGAAGTACACCCGCGACAACCAGAGCCCGGCCGGTGCCGGTCGCGGGGCGTTCGTCGGCCGACACCTGCACGAGCGCACCTTCCAAGTGCTGGACGCGCTCCGCCGGATCGCCGACACGCTCGGCACCACGGTCGCCTCGGTCGCGCTGGCCTGGGTCCGTCAGCAGCCCATGGTCAGCTCGACGATCATCGGTGCCCGGACCGTCGGGCAACTGGAGGCGAACCTGGCCTCGCTCGACGTCGTCCTCTCCGCGGAGCAGCTCGCCGAACTCGACGGACTGACCACCCCGGACCTCAACTTCCCGGCCGCCTTCCTGAACGCCTTCGGGTTTCCGGCCCAGTGGGGAACCACGACGATCAACGGCGTACGCGCGAACGCCTGACGCCCACCCGCCGTCCCGTCCCGTCCCGCTCCCCGGACGGGGTGCGCCGTACGGGTCGCGCCGGACGTACCGCGCGGGACGGGTCGAAGGTCCCGCCCGATGACGGGACCGCCGGCCCTGCCCGCGCCGTACGGACCGGAGTCGAATGGAACCAGCCGGAGCACCCGACCGGGACCGTTCAGAAGGGACGTGGACACGATGACCGCATTTGCCGAGCGCCCCACCGCCGCCCGGGTCGACCGGGCGGTCGACGAGCAGTGGCGTACCGAAGCCGCCCCGCACCGGGCCGTCCGGTACGTCTGGGCCGGTCTCCGTATCGCCCTGGGGTGGACGTTCCTCTGGGCCTTTCTCGACAAGCTCTTCGGGCTCGGCCACGAGACCGAGGCGAAGGCGGCCTGGATCAACGGTGGCAGCCCCACCGAGGGCTTCCTCAAGTTCGGCGCCGCCGGACCGTTCAAGGGCTTCTACAACGGCATCGCCGGTGCCGCGTGGGCCGACTGGCTCTTCATGGCCGCGCTCGTCGCCATCGGCGTGGCGCTGCTGCTCGGCATCGGCCTGCGGGTCACGGCGGTCGCCGGTGGCCTGCTGCTCCTGATGATGTGGACGGCGGTCCTGCCCCCGGAGAACAACCCCTTCCTGGACGACCACCTCATCGACGCGGCCGTACTCGCCGGAATCGCGCTGACGGCCGCCGGTGACACCCTCGGCCTGGGCAGAGGGTGGGCCCGGCTGCCGATCGTGCGACGCAACCCCTGGCTCAGGTAGGCACCCGGGCCCGTCGGACGCCGACGAAGCCGACAAAGCCGACGAATCAGCCCCGAGCGTTCGACCCGCCGGACCGATCCCGGCGGGTCGAACGCGTCCGGGCTCAGGGCCGGGCCATCACCACCTTCAGCGCACCGGTCTCGCCGGCTCGGGAGAAGACGTCGTACGCCCGGACGATCTCGTCGAGCGCGAACCGGTGGGTGATCATCGGGGTCGGGTCGAACTGCCCCGCCGACACCATGTCCAACAGGGCGGCGGTGGTCCTGGTGTCCACCAGGCCCGTGGTGATGGTGAGGTTGCGATCCCAGAGCTCTTCCAGGTGCAGGGTGGCGGGCTTGCCGTGCACGCCGATGTTGGCCACCCGCCCGACCGGGCGTACGAGAGTGGTGCAGAGCTCGAACGACTCCGGTGAGCCGACCGCCTCCAGGGCCACATCGGCTCCGAGTCCGTTGGTGGCGGCCAGCACCGCGGCCCGTGGGTCCTGGTCGGACAGCAGGGTGACGTCCGCCCCGAACCGCTCGGCGGCCCGCAGCCGGTTCTCGGCCTTGTCGACGGCGATGACCCGCGCGGGGGAGTAGAGGCGGGCGGCGAGAACGGCGGCGAGGCCGATCGGGCCCATTCCCACGATGACAACGGTGTCGCCGGGACCAACCTGCCCGTTGAGGACCCCGACCTCGTACGCGGTCGGCAGGATGTCGGCGAGCAGGACGGCGGTCTCGTCGGTGACGTTTCCCGGCAGCGGGTAGGTGGACAGGTCGGCGAACGGGATCCGAGCGTACTCCGCCTGCACGCCGTCGATCAGGTGGCCCAGCACCCAACCGCCGCCGTTGGTGCACTGGCCGTAGCTGCCGGACCGGCAGAAGCGGCAGCGCCCGCAGGCGGAGATGCAGGAGGCAAGGACGCGGTCACCGGGACGTACCGTCGTCACGGCGGCACCGGCGTCCATGACGGTTCCGACGGCTTCGTGACCGAGGATCCGGCCGGGCCGCACCTCGGGCACGTCGCCGGCGAGAATGTGCAGGTCGGTACCGCAGATGGTGACGGTGTCGACCCGGATGACCACGTCGGTCGGATCGATCACACGCGGATCGGGCGCCTCCGTCCAGTCGCTCTGCCCGGCCCCGCCGTAGACGAACGCTCTCACGTCGTTCCTACCGCCCTCCGTCGCGTCGAATCGTGCGGACGAGCGCCGGCAGGTCGCCGGGGACGTCCCCCCGGATCGTCTCAATCGTGATGTTTCGCCACGCGGGAACTACAAAACCCGGCGCCGACAGCACGGTGTGCGTACGGGGGGACGAAGGTCCCGGCCCGACCGGGGCCTTGGCCTCTGCGCCGACGACCCCGGCCGGAGCAGGCTGGCAGCGGGAGAGCCGACTACAGGAGGAGTGCGATGGTCGAGCAGATCGAGGTTCCGGAACGGCCGCTCGCGGCGACGCTCGCCCGGGCCGCCGTGGCGGCGGGGTACGCGCCCTCGGTGCACAACACGCAGCCGTGGCACTGGCGGGTCGAGTCGGAGCGGCTGGAACTGTTCGCCGACCGTACCCGTCAGCTCTCCGTGACCGACCCGGACGGGCGGCTGCTCCTGCTGAGCTGCGGCACCGCCCTGCACCACGCGACGGTCGCACTCGCGGCACAGGGCTGGGCCTCGAAGGTGACCCGGCTGCCGGACCCGGAGCAACCGGACTTGCTGGCGAGGCTGATCCCCGACGGACCGATCCCGGTGACCTCACGGGCCAGACGACTGTTCCAGGCGGCCGAGGTCCGACACACCGACCGCCGGCCGGTCACCGACGAGCCGGTGCCGGTCTCGACCCTGGCCGCGATCACCACCGCCGTCGCCGGCGCGGCGCGGTTGCAGGTACTCACCCGCGACCAGGTCCTCGGTCTCGCGGCGGCGGCGAGTCGGGCCGCGACGGTCGAGTCCGACGACCCACGGGTCCGCGACGAACTCGCGTACTGGACCGGGCGGGGTGCGCCGGCCGGCGCCGGTCTGCCGGCACACGTCGTCCCCGGCGAACCGCCCCGGACGACGGTGCCGGAGCGCGACTTCGGCCGACCGGGAACCCTTCCGGTCGGGCCGGGTCACGACGCGGCGGCAAGCTACCTGCTGCTCTTCGGCGACGACGACGAGCAGTCGAGCTGGCTGCGCGCCGGTGAGGCGCTCTCCGCCGCCTGGCTGACCGCCGTCGGGTTGGGCGTGTCGGTGCTGCCGCTGAGCGAGGCGATCGAGGTCGAGAGCACCCGGCAGGCCCTGCGCCAGGTGCTCTCCGGACTCGGCCACCCGTACCTCGTGCTGCGGGTCGGGTTTGCCGACCCGGACCACGCCGGCCCGGCGCACACCCCGCGACTCCGGTCCGACCAGGTGGTCGAGACCGCGATCGGGTGACCTGCGCGAGGCCGTCGGGCAGATCGCGTACGTCGGTCGCCGGTTAGCATCGGCGGGTGGACGCGTCGTACCCGCCTGACGACAACGACCAGCACGACCGGCCCTCGTTGGGGCTCAGCCCGCTGTCCCGGGTGCGCCTCGACGAGTTGTTGCAGGAGATGCTCGACCGGGTCGGTGAGGTCGTCACCAGCCGGGAGCGGCTGCGTGCGCTGCTCGACGCGGTGGTGGCGATCGGCACCGATCTCGACCTGCGCAGCACCCTGCGACGCATCGTCGAGGCCGCCTGCGAGCTGCTCGACGCCCGCTACGGCGCGCTGGGGGTGATCGGACCGGACCGGCTGCTGACCGAGTTCATCACGCACGGCATCGACCCCGACCTGCAAGCCCGGATCGGTGACCTCCCGCACGGGCGCGGGGTGCTCGGCCTGCTGATCGCCGACCCCCGACCGGTACGGATGCCCGACATCACCCAGCACCCGCAGTCGTACGGATTCCCGCCCCACCACCCGCCGATGCACAGCTTCCTCGGTGCGCCGATCCGGATCCGCGACCAGGTCTTCGGCAACCTCTACCTGGCCGAGAAGCGGGGCGCCGGGGAGTTCACCGAGGACGACGAGGAGATCGCCGTCGCGCTGGCCGCCGCCGCCGGGGTGGCGATCGAGAACGCCCGTCTCTACGCCGTCGCCCATCGCCGTGAACGGTGGCTCGCCGCGACGGCCGAGATCACCACGGTGCTGCTGGGCGAGGTGCGGCGTACGGACGCTCTGGCCCTCGTCGCGCGGCGCGCCCGTGAGGTAGCCGAGGCCGAGCTGGTCCTGGTCCTGCTGCACGACGAGGATGCCGGGCAGTTCACCGTCGAGGTCGTCGACGCCGCCGTCGAGCCCGCGCCGCCGCTGGTCGGCCTGGTCCTACCGGCCGCCGAGACGACGTTCGCCGCGTCGGCGACCGACCGGCGGCACCTGCTCGTCGAGAGCCTGGCCAAGGCCGCACCCTGGCCGCACCCGGTCACCGAGGCACCGGCGATCGTCTCCCCGCTCTTTGCCACCGACACCCTGCACGGCGTGCTGATCGTGGCCCATCCGGCGGGTCAGGCGCGGCAGGCGGATGACGTGCCCCTGTTGACGAGCTTCGCCGCGCAGGCGGCGTTGGCGTTGGAACGCGCGCGGGCACAGGAGGAGCGCGAGCTGCTGGTCGTCCTGGAGGACCGCGAACGGATCGCCCGCGACCTGCACGACGTGGTGATCCAGCGGCTGTTCGCCACCGGGTTGCAGTTGCAGAGCACCGTCCCGCTGACCGCTCGGGCCGAGGTCGGCCGGCGGATCAACGCCGCCGTCGACGAGCTCGACTCCACGATCCGTGACATCCGGCGGGCCATCTTCGAGCTGCGTACGCCGATGAGTGCCGCCCTGCGCACCGAGATCCGCGACGCCGTCGATGCGGCGGCGGAGGCGCTCGGCTTCCGGCCGGCGTTGGAGATCTCCGGCCCGGTCGACAGCGCCGTGCCCGACGCCGTACGTCCGGACCTGCTCGCGGTGCTGCGGGAGGCGCTGTCCAACGCGGTACGGCACGCCCAGGCGACCCGGGTCACCGTCCTGGTCCGGGTCGACCGGGGGCGACTCCTCCTCACCGTCACCGACGACGGGGTCGGCGCCGGTCCGGACGCGGCCCGCAGCGGGTTGGTGAACATGCGGGACCGGGCCCTCGGGCACGGTGGCGAGTTCGCGGTCGAGCCCGGGCGACCGCGCGGGACCGAGGTGCGGTGGAGCGTCCCGCTGACCGACTGACGCCAGGAATGCTGGTCCGAGCAGGCTGACGCTCAGGAGCGCTGGCCGAGCAGGCGGGTCGCCAGCACGGCCGCCTGGGTACGCCGTTCCAACCCCAGCTTCGCCAGCAGACTCGACACGTAGTTCTTCACGGTCTTCTCGGCGAGAAACATCCTGGTGGCGATCTCCCGGTTGGTCAGCCCTTCGGCCACGTACTCCAGGATTCGTCGTTCCTGCTCCGTCAGGGACTGGAGTTCGCGCGGCTGCTCGACACCACGGCGGATGCGTTCCAACACCCGCTGGGTGACCGCCGGGTCGAGCAGGGACTGACCCGCCGCCACCCGCCGGACCGCGTCCACCAGGTCGGTGCCACGGATCTGCTTGAGCACGTACCCGTCGGCCCCGGCCATGATCGCGGCGAACAGCGCCTCGTCGTCCTCGTAGGAGGTGAGGATCAGTCCCCGGATCGAGGAGTCGACGGTGCGGACGTCCCGGCACACGTCGATGCCGCTGCCGTCGGGAAGCCGGGCGTCGAGGATCGCCACGTCCGGCCGGAGCGCCGGGATCCGGGCGGTGGCCTCCTGCGCCAACCCGGACTCGCCGACCACCTCGATGTCGCCGGCGCTCTGCAACAGGTCGGCCAAACCACGCCGGACGACCTCGTGGTCGTCGAGGAGGAAGACACGGATCATGTGCTGTTTCTATCCCGTACGGGAGCCGCCGGCACAGGGCCGAAGGTCCCGTCACCGCACGGATGTTCGGGGATTCGGACCCGGTGGCCCGGGGCGTCCGGCCCTGTCCCCGGCCGCGCGGTCGAGGCGATGGTGGAGGCTCGGGACCGACACCGGAGGCACGTCATGATCACAACCGGGTTCACCATCACCGACCTGCGGATCGCGGTGGCAGCGGCGGTCCGGGCACCGTCGGTGCACAACAGCCAACCGTGGCGCTTCCGGCTGCGCGACGGCGGCATCGAGGTACGGATCGACCCGGGTCGGTTGCTGCCGGTGAGCGACCCCGGCCGCTGGGCCGCCCGGATGAGCTGTGGCGCGGCCGTGTTCAACCTGCGCCTGGCGCTCGCGGTCGCCGGCACGCCGGCCGAGGTGCGGCTCCACCCGTACCCGCAGGACCTGGACGTGGTGGCCCGGCTCGTTCCCGGCCGCCCACGCCCCGCGACCCCGGCCGAACGGGACCTGTACGCGGCCGTCACCCGCCGGCACAGCAACCGCGCACCGTTCTGGCCCGATCCGGTCCCGGCCGACGCGCGGTGGCGGCTGGTCGAGGCCGCCCGTGCCGAGGGGACGTGGCTGGAGATGGTCATCGGAACGGCCCCGGTCCAGGCCGTCGCCGAGATCGCCCGAAGCGCCAACCGGGTGCTCGAACGGGACCCGGACTACCGGGCCGAACTGGCCGGGTGGATCCGGACCGCCCCCGCCGTCGACGGGGTCCCGGTCGGGTCGGGCGGCCCGGTCGGCGAACCACAGGACCTGCTCCCGCAACGGGCCTTCGGCGTACGGACCCGGGCGCCGGGGCGGGACTTCGAACCGGAGCCGCTGGTCGCCGTACTCGGGTCCACCGGGAACGGACTCACCGACCAGGTTGTCGCCGGGCAGGCCCTGCAACGCGTGCTGCTCACCGCCACCGACGCCCGGCTCGCCGTCTCGATGTTCTCCCAGCCGATCGAGGTGCCCCGGGCCCGGGAGCAACTGCGACTGGCGCTCGGCAAGTACGGCACGCCGCAGATGGTCATGCGGATCGGGTACGGCCAACCCGGCTGGCCGACCCCGCGTCGGATGGTCGACGACGTGATCGACGCCGTCCGGTAGAGCCCTCGGCCTGGTCCCCGGACTTCGGCCGGGCGGCCTACGAGGGCTGCCAGGGACCGGTTACGAGGGCTGCCAGGGACCGGTGACGAACCGGCCGTCCTCGTCGAACGGGTACGGGTTGGGCAGACAGCCGTCGAGGGCCACGGTCTGTTGCATCATCGCGGGCGCGAGTTTGCCCTTGCCACCGCAACCCATGTGCCGGAAACCGAGAGCATGACCGATCTCGTGGTTGATCACGCCGTCGTGGTACTCGGGAATGGTGAAGGGGAAGTCGGGCGCCCCCTGCAACCAGCGCTGAAGATTGATCATCACGGTGCTGCCGAAGCGGCAGGAGTACTTGCCCTCGGTGTCGAGACCCGCGGTCGCGCAGAGCTGGTCCACGGTCTTCGCCGTCGCCAGGCGAATCCGGATGTCGAATTCCGCGCCGTCGACCCGCTGGAACCGCCAGGACGCGTTCTTCATGCCCTGTTTGGTGTCTGTGATGGGCCGTTTCGTGGCCGCCGTCCAGCCGAGTGGTCCGGCGAGTGTCGTGTCGACCGACTCGGCGAACGAGGCGGGTGTCCAGGGCGTGAGATCACCCCAGGCGATCCCCGTCTCGACCTCGACCCGGTAGGTGATCAGTGTCTTGCCGGAACCGATCGGCTTCGTACTGCCCTTGGCGGCGCTGAACTTGCCCGTTCCCTTCTTCGGTATCTCCGCGTCCGTGGGAATCGGCGGCGGAGCCGGGCTGGGAGTCGGCGAAGGGGTCGGCGGGGCGGTGGGTGGGCCGGTGGTCGTGGCCGGACGGCTCGGGGTCGGCGCGGCGGCGGCCGGTCGCCATTCCGGGTGCGCCGCCGTACCGCAGGCGCCGAGTGAAGCCGTCAGGATCGCGACGGCGAGCATTTTCTGTACCCTCGTGTGCACGGCGGATCTCCCCTCAGAACCGCGCGGATCCGACGCTCATTCGCCGTCTTGTTGTCGACGGGTCCATGCGGACTCTGCCGTCCATCGGTTGCCTCCCGTGGTCGCCGGGTCGCCTCGCTCCGGCGGTCACTCTGCCCCGTGACGCGTGTTACTTGCCAGTCCGACTCGGGTGGAGTGCTGTTCGCCACGGCCCGTAACCTGTCGCGGCGGTCCGGGAATTACCCGGGCCGGCAATGCGTACGGTGGCGACGAGTCGCGTCGACAATTCGTGAATGGCTCGCGCAATCAACCGGTCTTCGATCGGTGCAGGGGTCAGACGGTCGGTGTCGGCACCCTGGGCGCGGCGGGAGCGGGCGTGCTCGGGTCGCCGGGGCGGCGGGTTCGCCCGGCGGTGCGGGCGACCACCAGGACGGCCAGGGCGGCGACGGTGATCGCCGCGCCGGCCCAGATCGGCGAGGTGTAGCCGAGGCCGGCGGAGATGGTCAGGCCACCGATCCAGGCGCCGAACGCGTTGCCGAGGTTGAACGCCGCGATGTTGGCGCTCGACGCGAGCGTCGGCGCGTGCGCGGCGTGGCTCATCACCCGGGTTTGCAGCCCGGGTACGGTGGCGAACCCGAACGCCCCCATCAGCAGCAGCGACACGTAGGTGGCGGGCCGGCTCTCGGCGGTGAGGGCGAACAGGGCCAGCACGACGGCCAGTCCGGCCAGGACGGTGATCAGGGTCCGGTCGACGGACCGGTCGGCGAACCTGCCGCCGACGATGTTGCCGACAAAGAGACCACCGCCGAAGAGGATCAGCAGCCAGGGTACGGCGGCACCGGGGAAGCCGCTGACCCCGGTGAGGGTGTACGCGATGTAGGTGAAGGCGCCGAACATGCCGCCGAAGCCGAGCACGGTGACCAGGAGCGACAGCCAGACCTGACCGGAGCGGAAGGCGCCCAACTCGTACCGGAGGCTGCCCGGACCGGCCGAGTCGCGCGGGATGCGTACCAGGACGGCGATGCCGAGCAGGGCCAGGACACCGACCACGGTGATCGCCCAGAAGGTGGACCGCCAGCCGAGTTGCTGGCCGAGCAGGGTGCCCAGCGGCACACCGAGCACGTTGGCGGCGGTCAGACCGGTGAACATGACCGCCACGGCGGCGGCCTTCCGGTTCGGCGGCACCAGACCGGCGGCCACGACCGAGCCGATGCCGAAGAAGGCGCCGTGACAGAGCGCGGCGACGATCCGCCCGGTGAGCATCAGCCCGTAGTCGGGTGCCACGGCGGAGAGCAGGTTGCCGGCGATGAAGAGCACCAGCAGGGCGAGCAGGACCGTCTTGCGGGGCAGTCGGGTGGTGGCGGCGGTGAGCACGAGCGCTCCGACGACCACGCCGAGCGCGTACCCGGTGATGAGCCAGCCCGCGGCGGCCTCCGAGACGGAGAAACTGGCCGCGACCTCGGGCAGCAGGCCCGCGATCACGAACTCGGTCAGCCCGATGCCGAAGCCGCCGAGGGCCAGTGCGATGAGTCCGAGCGGCATGTTTCCCTCTCCGTCTGTTTCGCGGCAGCTACAACGCGTACGCTGTTAGTTGCAAACGCCTGCTATCTAGTTATACACGCGGGTAGTGCGCGTACGCAACTATCGTTGGCTGGCCGCCGGGAGGGCGAGATGGGGATCGGTGACGACGCCGTCGAGGTACGCGCGCAGGGCTGGCGGACCCTGGCCGCGCTGCACGGCCTGATCGAGACGACGTTGGAGCGAGCGCTCTCCCGGGAGGTCGAGCTCTCCGTGGTCGAGTACACCGTGCTGGACGCCCTGGCCCGGCAGGACGGCTGGCACATGCGGATGCAGCAGCTCGCCCGTGCCGCCGCGCTCAGCCCGAGCGCGACCACCCGGCTGGTCAACCGGCTGGAGGAGCGTGGCCTGCTCACCCGGATCCTCTGCGCCGACGACCGCCGGGGGATCTACACCGAGCTCACCCCGGCCGGACGCGAGTTCCTGGACCGGGCGCGACCGGTCCACGACGCCGCGCTCGTCCGCGCTCTACGCGACGCCGAGGAGGTGCCCGAGTTGCGGGAGCTGGCCGGGACCCTCCAGCACACGGGCCTGGTCACCGCCGCCGATCAGGGCTCCGGCTGACGCGGAGAAGCGTGGCCACCCGAGGTGCGGCGGCCACGCTTCCCGTGAGTCGGTGCAGGGGTCGGGGGTCGTGTTCGGAGGGTCGGGGGTCGGAGGGGTCGGGGCTTACTTCGGTGCTGCCCCGGCGGTGGGCGGGGTCCCGGATTTCGGCGTGCCGCCGCGAGGCGGTGCCGACCAGGGGCTCTCGCTGTCGCTGCGCCGGGGCAGCGGGGTAGGTGCGGTAGCGGCGGGGGTGGCCGTTGGCGCCGGTGGGTCCGGGTAGCCCAGGGTCGGGGGAGCCGTGTCCCGGTCGACCAGGTCCGGCTGGAGCGCCGACCAGTCGGTACGGGTGAACGTCTCGGTGTCGGTCTCGCTCTCGACCGTCGCCGGCGCCACCGTGGCCGGGGCCGCCGGCCACCTCCGCCAGCGTTCCCCGCTGAACACCGCGATCACCAACAGCAGGCCGACAAAGAACAGGGTGCCGTTCTCCACCGGTTGGAGCAGCGGCAGCGGATCACCGAGGACCTTCCAGTTCGCCGGCACCGTGTCGCGCACCCAGAAGGGATTGACGAACAGGCCGACGTACGGCGTGACCAGTGCCAGTCCGGCGACCAGTGGGCCGAGGGGTGACACCCGCAGCGTCCCGATGAGACCGAGCAGGATGCCGACGACCGCGAGGTAGACGGTGGGCTCGATCAGGTTCGCCGTGTTGTACTTGCCGATTTCCAGCCAGCGGGTGACTGTGCGGGTCGACCCGTCCTGACCGAGCGTGATCAGAACCCAGGTCAACGGTGCCGCCACCACTCCGGCGAGCAAGCTCCAGAGATGTCGCATTGGCGCACCGTACCGGTTCCGTTGGGAGCGGGCGGAGCGCGCCCGGCTGCCGGGAAAGGCGTCCGTGGTCCGTGATGACGGGGTCGCGCTTCGTGTCCGCTTCTGCCCTTCTCTGATGGTGATCTTCCGTACGTGCCCGAGATGGGAAACTCCGCCAAGTTCCGGAACCGGCAAGGCATTGACTCCGATCGTCGCGAGGGTGAAAGTGAGCGATTAAGAGAGCGCTCTCACACATGTTCGACATCGTCGCGTAACCGAGCCGACCCATGCCTCGGTTAGCCAGTCCAAGGAGGAACGATGGATGGGGCCGTGTTGCTGCCCGACGTCCAGCGCCGCCGGATGAGCCGGTGGCGCCCGATCGTCGTGTTGAGCGCCCTCGTGGCACTGCTCAGCGCGTACGTGGCAATCTCCGCCGACCGGGCCGGGGCGGCCGAGCCACCGCTGTCCCAGGGCCGCCCGGCAACCGCGTCCTCGGTGCAGTCGGCGGCCATGCCCGCCTCGGCGGCGGTCGACGGCGACGCCGGCACCCGTTGGTCCAGCGCGTTCAGCGACGCCCAGTGGTTTCAGGTCGACCTCGGATCGAGCCAGACGATCAACCGGGTCGACCTGGTCTGGGAGGGTGCCTACGCCCGCGCCTTCCAGATCCAGGTGTCGGCCAACGGCACCACCTGGACCTCGGTCTACTCGACCACCACCGGCACCGGCGGGACCCAGTCGCTGACCGTTTCCGGCACCGGGCGCTACGTCCGGATGCTGGCCACCCAGCGCGGCACCGCGTACGGCTACTCGCTCTGGGAGTTCCAGGTCTTCGGCCCCACCTCGCCGAACGCCTGCGGCACCACGAACACGGCCCTGAACCGGCCGACCACCGCCTCCTCCATCGAGGCGGTCGGCACCCCGGCCAGCGCCGCGACCGACGGCAGCGCGACCACCCGCTGGGGAAGCCTCTTCACCGACCCGCAGTGGCTCCAGGTCGACCTCGGCACCAGCCAGTCGATCTGCGGCGTGACGCTGAGCTGGGAGACCGCGTACGCCACGGCGTACCAGATCCAGGTCTCGCCGAACGCGACCACCTGGACCACCGTCTACTCGACCACCGCCGGCACCGGCGGGACGCAGACCCTGACCGTCTCCGGTACCGGCCGCTACATCCGGGTCTACGGCACCGCCCGGGGCACCGCGTACGGCTACTCGCTCTGGGAGTTCCAGGTGCGTACCGGGGGCACCACCCCGCCCACCACGCCACCCACCACCCCGCCGCCGACCACCACCCCGCCGCCGCCCAGCACTCCGCCGCCGACCACCCCGCCAGCCGGCGGCACCCGGCTGTTGTCGTACGGCAAGCCGGCGGTCGCGTCGAGCGACCAGAACGACGTCAACTGCTTCGGCTGCACGCCGGCCAAGGCGTTCGACAGCGACCCGGCCAGCCGGTGGGCGACCAGTTCCACCACCGGTTGGGTCGACCCGGGCTGGATCTACGTCGACCTGGGCGCCACCGCGACGATCTCGCAGGTCGTCCTCCAGTGGGACCCGGCCTTCGGGCGGGCGTACCAGATCCAGGTCTCGCCGAACGCGACCACCTGGACCACGATCTACTCCACCACCACCGGCGCGGGCTTCAAGGAGACGCTCAACGTCTCCGGCACCGGCCGCTACGTCCGGATGTACGGCACCGCCCGGGGCACCGCCTACGGCTACTCGCTCTGGGAGTTCCAGGTGTACGGCACCGGCGGCGCCCCGGTCGCGCCCCCGGCGCAGCCGGCCGACCCGACCTTCCCGGCCACTCGGCTGGTCTGGAGCGACGAGTTCAACGGTGCCGCCGGCAGCAAGCCGGACCCGGCGAAGTGGACCATCGACCCGGGCACCGGGCAGAACAACGAGATCCAGTACTACACGAACAACAACAACGCGAACATGGACGGCACCGGCTCCCTGGTGATCGAGGCCCGCCGGGAGACCGCCGGTGGCCGGGACTACACCTCGCACCGGATGAACACCGGCAACAAGTTCCACGTCCAGTACGGGCGGATCGAGGCCCGGGTCAAGGTGCCGAAGGGCAACGGGCTCTGGCCGGCGTTCTGGATGATGGGCGCCGACTTCCTCACCGGCCGCCCGTGGCCGTACAACGGCGAGATCGACATCATGGAGGTGCTCGGCCGCAACACCCAGGAGGGCTACTCCACCCTGCACGCGCCGGCCTACAACGGCGGCGGCGGCTACGGGCAGAAGTACACCACCCCCGGCAACGCCGACCTCTCCCTGGACTACCACGTCTGGTCCGCGGAGTGGGACAGCCGGGGCATCACCTTCAAGCTGGACGGTACGACGGTCTTCTACGCCAGCAAGGCCACCGTCGAGTCGACCCGTGGCCCGTGGGTCTTCGACCATCCCTTCTACATCATCCTGAACCTGGCGGTCGGCGGTGACTTCCCCGGTCCGGTGGACCCGAGCACCCCGTTCCCGTCCCGGATGCTCGTCGACTACGTCCGGGTCTACCAGTAACGATCACGCCCGGTAGGTGCCACTGACGCCGGGTCGGTGGCGAGCGGCCACCCGGCGGGTGGAGGGCCAGCGGAGACGCAGGTCATCCACCCGCCGGTGTCCGTACCGGTGCTCGGGGCGGGACCGTACCGTCTGGGGCATGACCGAGCCGACGCCGCCTTCGCTGGTGGGCAAGCCGACCTCGTACTCGCGGGTCACGCTGAGCCGCATCATGACCGCCGTCGACGTCAACCTGTACGGCACCGTGCACGGCGGGGTGCTGATGAAGTTCGTCGACGACGTGGCCGGCGCGTCCGGTGCCCGGCACAGCGGCGGTACGGCGGTCACCGCCGCGATCGACGAGATCGTCTTCTCCGAGCCGGTCCGGGTGGGTGACCTGGTGCACGCGCACGCCCAGGTCAACTGGACCGGCAGCACCTCGATGGAGGTCGGGGTGAAGGTGGTCGCCGAGCGGTGGGACAGTGCCGAGGACGAGCCGTTGCGGGTGGTCACCGCGTACCTCGTTTTTGTCGCCGTCGACGTCGCCGGCAACCCGCGCGAGGTGCGCCCGGTGCTGCCGGAGACGCTGGAGGACGAGCGGCGGTGGCGGGAGGCGGAGATCCGTCGGGCGCACCGCCTGGCGAAGCGGAACGCGATCCAGGCCAACCGCGCGGCCGGCTGACGCCCCGGGGCGGGGTTGCGGCGCGGCGCCACGGTTGCCGCTGGGTCATCTCTCGAGGTGGAAGTCCGGCCTGACGGACTTGCCCCGGCGGTCGCGGAGCGTGTCGGAGACCACGGCGCCGAACAGGATGCCGGTGCTGGTGGCGACGGCCACGATCGGTGACGCTCCCACCATCGCCGGCGCGACCGCCAGCAGCACCAGCACCCAGGCCAGCCGGGAGCGCGAGAAGGTCTGGAAGACCTCGTACTCGAAGACGGTCCGGGCGATCAGGAAGAGGGTCGGGCCGCCGAAGATCACGCAGATCCAGCCGGTCGGCACCGTGCCGGCGGGACGGCCGATGACCAGGTCGAACCCGGCCGCACTGGAGACGACGCCGAGCACCAGCAGCAGGTGTGTGTAGGGCGCCCAGCGGGTGATCCGACCCGGCTTCCTCCGGACGGCGACCTGGAGGATGGCGCCGGCCCGGAAGACGTAGATCTGCCAGAGCAGCAGGGTGGTCACCAGGGCCAGCACGAAGACGCCGACCCGCTCGACGGTGAAGTCACTGCCGCCCATCCGCAGGGTGGGTACCAGCAGGAGGTCACCGAGCGCGAGGATGATGAACTGCTGGTAGCGCTCGCCGAGATGCGCGCTGGCCTGGTCGTACTGTTCCAGCGGCACCCGTCCCAGCCAGGGCGTGGGATAGCGCAGTGCGGCGGCGACAAAATCGATCGTGATGGCCACCGCCCAGAGCGCCAGCCGGAGTCCGTCCGTGAAGAAGACGCCACCGATCCAGAAGGTTCCGGAGACGACGAACCAGAAGAGGAAGCGGGTCGCCCGTACCTGGGCGGTGTGCCCGCGCAGGACCGAGATCAGCACGATTCCCCGGCCGACGTGCATGGCGACGTACGAACCGGCGAAGACCGCGCCGATCTCCGAGAAGGCGTGCGGCAGGGTGGCCGCCAGCAGGATGCTGCCGAGCATCTTGCCGGCGATCATGGCCTGGATCGGTAACCGCTCCGGGTTGTAGAAATCGGTCAGCAGCGCGGTGATCGACCAGGTCCACCAGATCGCCGCCAGCAGTACGAACAACTCCGCGGCCGCGACCGGCGTGAGGTTCTCGGCCAGCCGGATCGAGGAGAGGGCGAGCGCGGCGACGTACGCCACGTCGAAGAGCAACTCCAGCAGGGTCGCCCGCTCCGGCGAGTCCGAGCTGCGGATCAGTCCGGGCCGACGCTCGTTCGGCATCGATCAACCGTCCCGTCCCGGGCACGGTGGCCCGGGGGGAACCCTACGGTTCAGGACGGCGGAGGAATCGGTCACACCTGCCCAACTTAAACATTCCAGGCGCTGCTGGTGACCGTACCCGGAAAGTGAGGTGACGCGGTCAGGGTGGCGGGCAGCGGTTGGTGTCGTACACCCAGAGCCGGGCGGTGCCGGCGAGGACGTACGAGCGGTAGTCGACCGTACGGACCAGGTGCCAGCCGGGCTCGGACTGCGCCGAGGAGGCGAGGACGTAGCAGGGCCGGTTGTCGGCGAACTTGGCGCCGTACCAGTTGACCAGGGAGGTGCCCTTCGGGACGTAGTCGACGCCGTTCGGCGCGTGGTAGCCCGACCACTCGAAGCCGGCGTCGATGTCGGTCGCCGGCACCCCGGACGCCACCAACTCCTCGCCCGCGCGCCACCGTGCCGCGTCCAGCGCCGACCCGTACGCGGTGACCACGAGCGAGAGCGCGGCCAGGAACCCGGCCGCGCCGAGCCCGGTCACCACCCCGGCCCACCCGGGGCGGGGACGCCGGGGCCCGGCGAGGGCGACCAGGAGCAGGACCGGGACCAGCACGACGAGGTAACGCCCGAAGACCGTCTGCCCGGCGGCCCTGGTCGCCAGGAGGCCGCCCACGGTGACCAGCAGGAACCAGCGCGCCATCGGGTCGAGCCGCCGCCACCGCTGCACCAGCAGCCCGGCCAGCAGCACGCCCGACACCGCGGCGAGCAGCGCGAGCACCTGGAACACCGGCTCGCCGAACATCGAACGGTCGCCCCGGAACGCGGCCGGATACGGCCCCCTCGGCAGCAGGTAGTCGCTCATCAGGAAGCCGTGCAGCCGGTAGTCGTGCCAGGCCAGCACCGCCACCGCGCCGACGCCCGCGGCGGTCAGCCGGGCCGGAGCGCGCCAACGCCAGGGGCGGGCGACCGCGAGCACCACCGGCGAGACGGCGATGGCGAGCAGGAAGTATCCCCGTACCGTGACGTCCAGCAGGTCCGGCAGGACCGGGTCGTCGGGCAGCGGCGCGGGCGGGTCGTCGCCGGTGAGCGTACGCCGCCACCACTCGAACGCCAGGAACGCGACGCCGAAGGCCGTACCCGCCGCGAGCACCGCCCGCCGCCGTGCCAGGAACCGGATCGCCGCTCGGACCGGCGACCCGACCTCGCCACCGACCGGCGGTACGGCGGCGGTCGCCCCGATCGGCCGACCCGGCGGTACGGCGGCGGTCGCCCCGATCGGCCGACCGCGCCACCCGGGCGGGTCGGCGGAGCCGAGCGCGGCGAGCAGCACCGCGACCGGCGCGGCGAGGGCCTGCTCCCGGATCGTCGCCCCCCAGAGCCCGACCGCGAGCGAGCCGGCCAGCAGTGGCAGCGAACCACGGGCGAGCGCCCGGCGGCCCAGGGCCAGGCAACCGAGGACGGCGGCCAGCGCCGGTACGTCGCTCATGAACGAGGTGGCGAGCAGGCCGAGTTCCGGCCAGATCGCGAGGACCAGCGCGGCGAGCGCGGCGCGGAACCGGCCGACGGCCGGCGCGAGCAGGTCGTAGCAGGCGAGCACCGCCACGCCAGCCAGCAGCGCGACGAAGATCTGCTGCGCGGTGACCGACGCGGCGAGCGGGCCGAGTACGACGATCTGGCCGACCAGTGCCGAACGGTTCCAGCCGAGCAGTCGGATCTCCCCGGTCTCGCCGAACCGCTGCCCGATCCGGCTGTAGGACCAGGCGTCGTTGTGCGGGATGGCGAGACTGCCGGAGACCACCGCGAGCACGACCGGCGCGAGGACAACCACCGTCAGCGCGGCGGCGAGAACAACCCGTGGCGCGGCGACTCGTCGTTTCTCTTCCCGAATGGCGCGGGAGCCGGCACGCGTGTCGGTGCCGTCGGCCGACAGAGCTGGACCCGACGCCGTCGCGACCATTCGCCTGCCCCACGCTTCCGAGTACGGGTGAAAACCGATCCAGAAGGGCTAACGAGATGACGTCGGGCATGTCATGTCTTGAGCGCCGGCTGTTTGACCTCGTGCGATTACGCGCTGCTCGGCGGCTCGGCCATGATGAGCACGAGGATGTGGCCGCGCGGCGCGGGCGACGGAGGTTGACGCCGCAGCTACGTGGCGGGGGCAGTGGTGGCTACTCGGAGGTGCGATGACCTATCGGTTCGTGACGGAGCGACACGACTATTCCGACCTGGCCAGCGGGGCGGTGCTCCGTTCGGCACCGGGGCATCCGGGCTTCCCCGTCCGCCTCGCGTCGGAGGTGTTCCTCCGCGCGTGGCACGCCCTGGGACAACCCCGGCCGCTGACCGTGTGGGATCCCTGCTGTGGCAGCGGGTATCTGCTCACCGTGCTGGGCCTGCTGCATCGGGACAAGATCGCGGGACTCGTCGCCTCGGACATCGCCGACGGCCCGCTCCGGCTCGCCCGGGCGAACCTCGCTCTCCTGTCCGCCGAGGGCATGCGGGAGCGGAGAGCCGAGCTGGAAGAGCTGGCCCGCCGATTCGGCCGCCCCTCCCACGGGGAATCCGCAGAGGCCGCACAACGCCTGCAAGAGCTGCTTGCCCAGGGTGGCGGAGACCTGCCCTGCTTGGTCGGACGGGCCGACGTCCTCGACCGACAGCAGGTGGCCGCTCTGCTGACCGCGTCACCACCGCCGGGGCTCGTGTTGACCGACCTGCCGTACGGCGAACAGACCTCGTGGCTGGGTTCGCGTCCGGAGGAGGGCATTCCCGGCCTGCTGGAGACGCTCGTCTCGGCGCTCCCCGCCGACACGATGGTCGCGTTGACGACGCGAGGACGCCGCGTCGGGCTGCCGGAGGGCGTCCGTGCGACGGCACGGCTCAAGATCGGAACGCGGGCGACCGTGCTGGTCCGTCTCAGGGATCTTCAATCCCCGCTGGCCGGCGCGGCCGGACGGTAGTGCACCCCAGCGGGCGGCCGTGACCCACCTGGGTGGGTCACGGCCGCCGTGGCCGTACGGGTCGGTCGGTCAGGGTTGCTGCACCAGACGGAACGACTGGGCGGCGGAGCCGTTGCAGGCGTACTGCACGAGCTGGACGCTGTCGGCGGTCGAGGCGCCCGGAACGTCCAGGCACTTGCCGCTGAGCCGGTTGACCAGCCGGTAGGTGCCGCCGGCTTCGGCGACCGCCTGCCACTGCTGGTTGTTGCCGCCGCTGTAGGTCCAGAGCTGGATCGGCGCGTTGTCAGCGGTGGAGACGTTGGTGACGTCGAGCGACCGGGCGCTGTTGTTGCGGTTGTTCACCCGTACAAAACCGCCACTGGTCGGCTGGAACTGGAACTGCTGCGCCAAGCTGCTGTTGCAGGCGTACTGCTGGATCACGGTGCCGTTGGCGGTGCCGGCGGAGCGGCTGTCGACGCACTTCCCGTTGCCCGCGTTCGCCACCGTGTACCAGGCGGTGGGGGAGATCGGTCCGCCGGTGGGGGGCGGGGTGGTGCCGCCACCGCCGCCGAGCCAGAGCAGGCCGTCGACGAGGAAACGGTTCTGGACCTCACTGGCGAAGGTGGACGACAACGGCGTGTTGGTCTCGTAGTTCATCGCGTTGTGGCCGAAGTTCGCGTACAGCATCTTGTAGTTCTTGTTGGTCCAGATGATCGGGTAGTAACCGCTGCGCCAGGTCTGGTTCGGGTCGGTGCCGAGCGGGAAGCTGCTCTGGTCGACCGAGGCCAGAATGTCGATGTTCGGATTGTTGCGCAGGTCGTTGTTCCAGCTGTACCACTCGCTGACCGACGAGGTGAAGGTCGACGGCAGCCGTACGGTCGAGGGGTGCGTCTGGTCCTCCACCCGGAGGGTGGCGGTGGTCGGTCCCCAGGTGTTGTTCCGGAACGCGCCGGTGCCGAGGAACTGGTTGTGGTACCAGTCCCAGCCGCCCGGATTGGTGTTGAACGCGGAGACGTGGAAACCGAGCCAGGCCCCGCCGTTCTGCATGTACTGCTGGAATGCCGGGCGCTGCGCGGCCGGCGGCAGGTCGTCGAGGAAGATGACCACCTGGTACTGGGCCAGGTTGGCGGTGTTGAGCTGACTCCAGTTGTTCGTCGCCGTGTAGGTGAAGTTGTTCTGCGCGGCGATTTGCGGGAACCACTGATTGGCTTCCTGCACAAAACTGATGTGCGCGGCGTCCCAGTTGCCGTTGTAGAAGGCGATCACCTTGAAGGCGGGCGCCGCGGCGGACGCTTTTGCGCCACCGATCGCGGGGGCCGACGACACGCAGAGCAGCGCCAGGAAAAGCGCCAGGAGCCGGACCATTCTTCTGGTCGTCGGCGGCGTACGGGTACCGGTATTCATGATGTGGTCCTTTCGTTTCGTCCGGCTGGTCAGGGGGTGACCAGGGCGTTGCCGAACGATCGACGCCACGCTATGGCCGCCCCAGATCCCCTGTCAACGCCCACCCCCACCCCCCCTGCCCCACCCCCACCCCCCACGGCCGCGATCTAGGGCAGAACCACGTGGTGTGGAGATCAAGAAGCGCGGATCTGCCCTGGATCGCGAGCTGGAGATGGCGGCAGGGGTGGGGGTGGGGCACATGGGTGGGGCGGAAGGGTGTGGGGTGGGCACGTCTCGGGTGGGGTGGGCGGTGCGCAGAATGGGGCCCTGACGTACGGCAGGATGGCGGCTGGGTCACACCACGGTGTTGTGGCAGGCCCGGGGAGGGGAGGACCATGGTTGACGTGCTCTGGGCGCCGCCGGCCGATGTCCGCGAGACCACGCGGATCGGCGACTACCTGCGTTGGCTGCGGGAACGGCGCGGGCTCGACTTCGCCGACTACCCGGCGCTCTGGGAATGGTCGGTCACCGACCTCGACGGCTTCTGGCGCTCGATCTGGGACTACTTCGAGGTCGTCGCGCACACCCCGGCCAGCGCGACGCTGCGCGGCGACCGGATGCCCGGCGTCGAGTGGTTCCCCGGCGCCACCCTCAACTACGCCGAACACGTGCTGCGGATGCCGGGAGTCGCCGACGACGCCCCGATGGTGATCGCGCACAGCCAGACCCGTCCGCCGGTCACCCTCACCGCCGCGCGACTGCGCGACGAGGTACGCCGGGTCCGCGCGGGACTGCGCCGGCTCGGCGTGACCCGGGGCGACCGGGTGGCCGCGTACGCGCCTAACATCCCCGAGACCTTCGTGCTGATGCTCGCCACCACCAGCCTCGGCGCGATCTTCTCCTCCTGCGCGCCCGAGTTCGGCACCCGTAGCGTCACCGACCGCTGGCAGCAGATCGAGCCGAAGATCCTGGTCGCGGTCGACGGGTACCGCTACGGCGACAAGCCGGTCGACCGGCGCGCCGAGGTGGACGCGATCCGGGCCGCGCTGCCGTCGGTGGCGCACACCGTGCTCCTCGACTACCTGCACCCCGGCGCCGAACCGACCGGGGCGGCGCTGGGCTGGGCGGAGTTGGCGGCCGAGACGGACGAGCCACTGGCCTTCGATCCGGTGCCGTTCGACCACCCGCTCTACGTGCTCTACTCCTCCGGCACCACCGGGCTGCCGAAGCCGATCGTGCACGGGCACGGCGGCATCCTGCTCGAACACCTCAAGATGCTCGCCCTGCACCACGACCTCGGTCCGGCCGACCGGTTCTTCTGGTTCACCACCACCGGCTGGATGATGTGGAACTTCCTCGTCTCCGGGCCGGCGGTCGGCGCGGCGATCGTGCTCTACGACGGAAACCCGGCCGTACGGGTGGAGCCGGGCCGTCCGGCCGAACCCGACCTCGGCGCGCTCTGGCGGCTCGCCGAGTCGACCGGCACCACGTACTTCGGCACCTCGGCGCCGTTCCTGCTGGCCAACCGGAAGGCCGGCGTACGGCCGAAGGAGATCGCCGACCTGAGCCGGCTGCGTGGCCTCGGCTCGACCGGCGCGCCGCTGCCCGCCGAGGGCTTCACCTGGGTGTACGACGAGGTCAGCGCGGATCTCCAGCTCCAGTCCCTCTCCGGTGGCACCGACGTCTGCACCGGGTTTGTCGGCGGCGTGCCGCTGCTGCCGGTCTACCCCGGTGAGATCGCCTGCCGGGCGCTGGGGGCCAGGGTGGAGGCCCGCTCGGCCGACGGTCGGCCGGTCCTGGACCAGCTCGGCGAACTGGTGATCACCGCCCCGATGCCGAGCATGCCGGTGGGGTTCTGGAACGACCCGGACGGGCGGCGCTACCGGGAGGCGTACTTCGACCACTACCCGGGCGTCTGGCGGCACGGCGACTGGATCACGATCAACGAGCGCGGCGGCTGCGTGATCACCGGTCGCTCCGACGCCACCCTGAACCGGGGCGGGGTGCGGCTCGGCACGGCCGAGTTCTACTCCGTGGTCGAGGGGCTGGACGAGGTCACCGACTCGGTCGTGGTGCACCTGGAGGACGACGAGGGCGGTGCCGGCGAGCTGCTGCTCTTTGTCGTACTCGCCGACGGGCTCGAACTCGACGAGGCGTTGCGGGCGAAGATCGCCCGGGAGCTGCGGACGGCCCTGTCACCCCGGCACGTACCGGACGAGATCCACCAGGTCCGGGCGGTGCCCCGCACGCTTTCGGCGAAGAAGCTCGAGGTGCCGGTCAAGAAGATCCTCACCGGTACGCCGGTGGCGTCGGCCGCCGCGACCGGGGCACTGGCGAACCCGGAGTCACTGCTCGCGTTCGAACTCCTCGCCCGGGCACGGGCCAACGGCTGACCGGTCGGTCGCCCACGACGGGTGGCGGCGCACTCGGCCCGTACGACCGACAACGTGAGTACGGGTCGAAAGCGTTTCATTTCCCGTGGGCGCCTACCTGCAGTTGACCATCACCGACACCGTCGATCCGGCCACCGACGCCGAGGCACTGAACCCGCTCGCGCGGGTGGTCCGGACCGCCTGGTGCCACCTGCCCACCGACTGGGTGGTCGACGGAGCGCTCCCGTCCGGTCGCCGTGCCGCGCTCGTCGACGGCCTGCTCGGCACCGGGCGGCACCCGCGCCGGGGGCGGTCCGTGGTGCTCCGGGTCCAGACGACCGTGCTCACGCCGTCGCAGGCGCGGGCCCGACCCTGGCTCGACGACATCGCCGGGTTCTACCGGTGCGGCCCGGACGGCGAGCTGCGCGAGGTGGTGCCCGCCGAGCTGTGACCGACCGGTCCGCCGGGCGGGTGGCGGTCCGTCAAAGGCGGGGTGCCGGTCCGTCGGGTGGGTGTTGGTCTGTCGGGTGGGTGTTGGTCCGTCAAAGGCGGGGTGCCGGTCCGTCGGGCGGGGTCAGGAAAGGTCGAGGGTGACCCGTTCGTCGGCCACCCGGCCCGCCACCCGGGACCGGTCCAGCGCGCCGCAGAGCACCACGCTGGCCCCGGCGAGCAGCGGTGCGAGCAGCCACTCCACCGGGTCGGGGCGACCATCCGCGTCGATCAGCACCCGGGCGCCGGGGGTGATCCCGAGCGCCGAGGCACGCTGCGCCGCGAGCGCGATCAGCCCGGCGTCCTGTGGCCCGCCGGTCGGGGTCGGGGTGTAGTGGTCGCCGTGACCGCGCACCTCCACCACGTAGTCGGCGAAGCCCGGCGGCACCGCCCGCAGCGGCGCCGCCAGCGGGGCCAGGGCCAGCGCGTACCGGTCGCCGGACGGCCAGGCCGAAGCCGCGTCGAGGCGGCCCGCGGCGACGAAGAGCACGTCGACCGGACGCGGCGGGTCGGCGGGCTCGGCCAGGTCACCGGGACCGGCGGCGGGTAGGGCGACCCCGGACCCGTGCACCGCCAGCCCGGCCGACCAGCAGCCGAGCAGCACGGCGGCGGACTGCCAGTGCGGCGGGAGCAGCACGGCGGCGCGGTCACCGGGCGCCAGTCCGGCCGAGTCGACCAGCAGGTTGCCGGTCTTCGCCACCCAGTTGGCCAGCGTCGCCCCGGAGAGCTCCGTACGGTCGCCGGTCGCGTCGTCGTACCAGGTCAGCAGCGGTCGGGTCGGGTCGGCCGCGACCGCTGCGGCGAACACCCGCGCGATGGTGTCGGCCGTGGTTTTGTCCGTCATCGCCACTGAGGATAGCGTTCCGGAACGGCACCGGGTCCGGCCGCCGGCGGGAAGAGTCGCCGGAAAGACAGCGGGCTGTCGGGTCGCAGTCGACGGCGGGTCAGCGGGGCGGCGTAGGCTTGGCAAGAGTGTTGTTCCCCACAACCCCGCAGTTTGAGGAGTCGCCAAGTGACCCCCGGTCGACCGCCCCGCGTACTCATCGACGCCACCAGCGTTCCCGCTGACCGGGGTGGCGTCGGTCGATACGTCGACGGACTGCTCGGCGCTCTGGGCAAGCTCTGCGCATCCGGCGGCGTCGATCTCGCCGTGGTCGGATTGCGTACCGACGCCGAGCGCTACACCCGGATGCTGCCGGCCGCCGAAGTGATCTCCGCGCCGGCTGCGGTGGCTCACCGCCCGGCCCGGCTGGCCTGGGAACAGACCGGGTTGCCGCTGCTCGCCCAGCAGGTCGGCGCGCAGGTGCTGCACTCGCCGTTCTACACCTGCCCGCTGCGGGCCGGATGTCCGGTGACGGTCACGGTGCACGACGCGACCTTCTTCACCGAACCGGAGCACTACGACAAGTCCCGGCGTACGTTCTTCCGGAGCGCGATCAAGACCTCGCTGCGCCGGGCCGACCGGGTGATCGTGCCGAGCAAGGCCACCCGGGACGAGTTGATCCGGTTGCTCGACGCCGACCCGACCCGGATCGACGTGGCCTACCACGGGGTCGACCAGGGGGCCTTCCACGCGCCCAGCGAGGAGGAGAAGGCCCGGGTCCGGGCCCGGCTCGGGCTCGGCGGGCACAGCTACGTGGCGTTCCTCGGCGCCAAGGAGCCACGCAAGAACGTACCGAACCTGATCCGGGGCTGGGTGGCCGCCGTACAGCACCGGCCCGACCCGCCGGCCCTGGTGATCGCCGGTGGTCAGGGACACGACGACGACATCGACCAGGCCGTCGCGGACGTGCCGGCGCACCTTCGCCTGCTCCGTCCCGGTTACCTGCGTTACGCCGACCTGCCCGGGTTCCTCGGCGGTGCGCTGGTCGCGGCCTATCCGTCCTACGGCGAGGGCTTCGGCCTGCCGATCCTGGAGGCGATGGCCTGCGCCGCCCCGGTGCTCACCACGCCCAGGTTGTCGCTGCCCGAGGTGGGGGGCGACGCGGTCGCGTACACCAGCGAGGACCCGCACCAGATCGCCGTCGATCTCGGCGCGCTGCTCGACGACGAGGCACGCCGGTTGGCACTGGCCAAGGCCGGTCTCGACCGGGCCAAGGAGTTCACCTGGGAATCGAGCGCCGAGGTGCATCTCGCGGCCTGGAGTCGGATCAGTGCCTGAGCGGCTCCGGACCGCCCTGGGGTCAACCAGGCATGTCACGGCCCTCCCGTCCGGCATGATGTGCTGATGTTTTTCGCCGTAATTCCGGCTGGTGGTAGCGGCACCCGCCTCTGGCCGCTGTCCCGAGCCGGACACCCCAAGTTCCTCCACCCGCTCACCGGCACCGACGCGTCCCTGCTCCAGGCGACGGTCGCGCGGGTGGCGCCGCTGACCACCCCCGACCGGACCCTGGTGGTGACCGGGGTCGCGCACGTCACAGCGGTCGCCCGTCAGCTCGCCGGCCTGCCGGAGGAGAACATCCTGGTGGAGCCCTCGCCCCGGGACTCCTGCGCGGCGATCGCCCTGGCGGCGGCGGTGATCGCGCTGCGGGAGCCGGACGCGGTGATGGGGTCGTTCGCGGCGGACCACCTGATCGGCGACCCGGCCCGCTGGGTGGAGACGGTGCGGCAGGCGATCGTCGGCGCGGAGCAGGACCTGCTGATGACGGTCGGTATCACCCCCACCCGCGCGGAGACCGGCTACGGCTACCTCCAGTGCGGCCCGCTGATCGACGGCGGCCCGCTGCGTCGGGTGGAGGAGTTCAAGGAGAAACCGGCGGCCGACGTCGCGGACGCGTACGTCCGGTCCGGCCGTTACCTCTGGAACGCGAGCATGTTCGTCTGGCGGGTGCGGGTGTTCCTCGCCGAGCTGGCCCGGCAGGAGCCCGAGTTGCACGCCGGGGTGACCGCGATCGCGGCGGCCTGGTACACCGACGAGCGGGAGGACGTGCTCGCGGCCATCTGGCCCACGCTGACCAAGATCTCCGTCGACTACGCGGTGATGGAGGGCGCGGCCGCGGCGGGTCGGGTGGCCACCGTCTCCGGTGACTTCGGCTGGAACGACATCGGAGACTTCCACACTTTGGGCGAGGTGTTGCCGGCCGATTCCGCCGGCAACGTGGTCCTCGGCGGCGACGGTTTGGAGAAGTCCGGCGTGCTGCTCCGGGACAGCTCCGACCTGGTCGTGGTGCCGTACTCGAACCGGCTGGTCGCCGCGCTCGGCGTACGGGACCTGATCGTGGTGGACACCCCGGACGCGTTGATGATCTGCCCCCGGGACCGGGCCCAGGACGTGAAGAAGCTGGTCGACGAGCTGAAGCAGCGGGGCGAGGACGGCTACGCCTGAGCCGGCCGGGCCTGGCCACGGCTTCGTACCCTGATCCACATGACCGGAGCCGTGCCCCTCGTCGACCTCGTCCTCGGCGGCAACGAGGCCAGTGACCTGCTCGCCGTACGCTCGCCGGCGGTGCTCGCCGCGTACCGCGCCCGGCGGGCGTTCTGGACGGTGCTCGACGAGGCACCGGTCGACCGGGCGATGGCGTTGCTGGTCGAGGACGTGGGCGGCGGCTGGGCGGCGTACCCGGTCGCCGCCGACGCCGGGCCGGAGCAGGGCCGTACCGAGGACGGCGAGGCACTGGCCCGGTTCGGCGAGTGGGTCTACGTGTTCGGATCCCACTTCGGTTCGAAGGCCGGCCCGCTGCGCCCCCGGCGGGCCTTCGTGGCCCGGTTCAGGGAAGCCGACGCCGCCGTCGGGCTGCTCCGGATGCGGGTGGTGCGCAACCAGTTCCGGCTGCACCGGGCGGTCAACGACGTGCTGGCCGGTGCCGAGATCCGCACGCTCGCCCCGGGCGACCGGGTCCGGCACCGCTTCATCGCCGAAACGGTCGCCCGGGGGACGGCTCGGGCCAAGACCTGGGTGAGCCGACTGGCCCCGGACGACCTGCCACTCAACGTGGAGGGTGCGGCCTTCACCCCGGCGGGTTCGCTGCTGCTCGGGCTTCGCTTTCCGGTGACCGACCAGGGCGAACCGATCCTGGTCGAGGTGGCGGGCATGGCGGAGATGTTCGAGTCGGGCTCCTGGCCGCACGCCGTCTGGGCGTACGCGCTCACCGGGGTGACCCCGCCCGGCGCGCTGACCGGGTTCCGATCCCTGTCGGCGGACGCCGACGGCGCGTACTCGGCGGTGATCGGTTCCATCGACGCGATCGGCAAGGGCTCGGTACTGCTCGACGACCACCCGGCCGGCGGCGAGGTGACCTCGCGGCACGTACGTTTCCGGCTGCCCGAGGGGCCGGTCGGCGCGGCACCTGCGACCGACCGGCCCGGTCGTTGGGAGGCCCCGGCGAAGCTCGTCGCCGACCTCGCGCCGCTGCGCAATGTGGAGGGCCTGGCCGAAGTGGAGGGCGGCCACCTCTACGTGACCGACGAGGACCAGCGGATCGGGCTCTGGTCGGGGCCGTCGGTGGTGTGGGACGCCCGGGCGGCACCTTCGCGGAACAGTGGCCGCGAAACCTCGTGGTGAACCGCCCGGACGTCCGTTCCTCCCCTTGCCCCCGGTAGGACTCGCCTCGCTGGGCATAGCGAGCATGCCGGCCGAGCGGCGCAAGCGTCGAGATGTTTCAGTTCAGGCTGAAAGACGCAGGTGGATGCCGCCGGGTACAGTGCGACAGGTGTCGGAAAGCCACCTCGCCGCCACCACCGGGAGCACTGGATGCTGCGGATCTTCTTCTCCAGTGAGGACATAACCCGGACCCGCGTCGCCGCCGTGGCAGACCCGATCTGGGAGCTGATCCTCAGCCTGCACCTGTTGCAGGGGCGCACCCACGACCCGGTGATGTCGGGCTGGCGGCGGGACGTCTACCGCGGCCTGCGCCGCGAGAACGCCTCCGCCCAGCAGCGGCTGCTCTTCGCGCTCAACCCGTCGCGCGGTTACTTCCCCGACTTCCTCACCCCGCAGCAGAGTGCGCAGGGCTTCGAGGCGGGGCTGGACGCGATCCGGTCCACCCCGGCCCGGCTGCTGCGCCGGGACCTGACCGTGCTCGCCACCGAGAACGCCCTGCCCAGCGCCGCCGCCGCGGTGGCCCGGGGCGAGCCCGAGGTGCTGGCACGCCTGACCGACTCGATCCGGCAGTACCGGTCGGTGGCGGTGGAGCCGTACTGGGACCGGATCGAGGCGGCGGTCGAGGCGGACCGGATCCGGCGGGCCAGGGCGCTGCTCGACGGCGGGGCCGAAGGGCTGCTGGCCAGCCTCCGTCCGGCCGTACGCTGGTCCGCCGGGGTGCTGGAGGTGCTCGACTACCCGGACACCAGGGAGCTGCACCTCGGCGGCCGGGGACTGACCCTGATCCCGTCGTTCTTCTGTTCGCGTACGCCGGTCGCGTTGCTCGACCCCGATCTGCCACCGGTGCTGGTCTACCCGGTTGACCGGCTCGGCGGGCTGGCACCCACGCCCGGGGAGGGAGCCGGCCTGGCGCCGGCCGGTGGCGGCGGTCGGGACGCGCTCGCCGCGCTGCTCGGCCGGACCAGGGCGAACGTGCTGGAGGTGGTGGACGACGGCTGCTCCACCGGGGAGGTGGCCCGCCGGTTGCACATCTCGGCGGCTGCCGCGAGCCAGCACGCGACGGTGCTGCGCAACGCGGGACTGTTGGTGTCGCAGCGGGATCGGAACACGGTGCGGCATACGTTGACGCCGTTGGGGCGGGCGATGTTGCATCAGTGAGTTCTTGGGGTTGGGGTTGGGGCCCACCGTGCCCGGCTTCGAGCGGTCAGGCTTGATCTCTGCGCCGGGCACGGTGGGCCCCAACCCTGTCGTCCGCTGGGGCTTGCCACTGATGTGCTCCGCGAGGGGGAGCTTCAGTGGGTGGAGGGCCTTTTGTTTGCTGCTCTGGGTGTGGGTGTGGGGGGTTAGAGGGCTAGGGCGGCTTGGGCGGGGGTGTCGGGGGGTGCGGAGGTGAGCGTGGCGGGTAGGCCCTCGGCGGCGAGGGCGGCGCGCAGGCGGTGCAGGTCGGCGCCGAAGCGGATGAGTGCTCGGGGAGGGGTCGGGGAGGGCTGCTCCGGGGGAGCGCAGAGGATCATCGCGGTCGCGCCGGCCGGCCAGTCCGGTACGGTGGCGGCCAGGCGGTGGCGTACCTCTTGGTCCTCGACCGGGAAGAAGACCGTGCCGGGGGCGATCACGCCGGACACGGCGGTGATCGCCCGGTGCAACGCCGTCGGGTCCACGCTCGCCGGTGCGTCGCCGGCGTCGCCGGTCGCCCGGTCGGTGAGGGTCGCCGCCGCGCGTAGGCCGCTGGCCCGAGCCTCGGCGGTGCCGAGCGAGAACAGGTCCAGTTCGGCGTCACGGACCAGCACGGTGGCGCCGTGGCCGTCCGCCGGGTCGGCCGCGCTCAGGTAGCCCCGGACCACCGCGACCGGCACCTGGTCGCACTTGCCCTTCACCAGCTCGCCCGCGCCGGCCAACTCGTCGACCACGGCCATCTGGGTGATGCTCAACTGGTTGCCGTACGGGTCGATCTCGCCCCGGTGGTCCCGGATGGCGTCCATGCCGGCGACACCGAGCGCCACGTCGGTGAGGCCGTTGCGCCACGGCCGGCCCATCGTGTCCGAGACGATCACGGCCACGTCCGCGCCGTGCCGTTCCCGTAGCGCGGCCCGCAGCCCGCGCGCGGAGGCGTCCGGGTCCTTGGGTAGCAGCACCAGTCGGGAGCGGTCCACGTTGGAGGCGTCGATGCCGGCCGAGGCCATCACGAAGCCGTGATGGGTCTGCACGATCCGGGTCTGGCCGCGAGCGGCCACCGGCCGGGCGGTCTCGGCGGCCAGGATCTCCGTCCGGGCGGCGTCCCGCTCCGGCCCGTCGTCCGCCGGTACGTCGACCAGGCGACCCTCCGCCTTCGACACGATCTTGCTGGTCACGACCAGTACGTCACCGTCTCGCAGCCACGGTGCGGCGGTCGCGATCAGTGCCGCCAGGTCGTCTCCCTCGGACACGTCGCCGATGCCGAGCACCGGCATGATCTCCAGTTTCACGCCATCTCCCGTGCCGTTCTCATGCCGTCTTCGCTGGTAGCGCTGGCGGTGCTGGTAGCGCTGGTGGTGCTGGTGGTCGACACGCCAGCGCCGGTGGTGCTCATGCCATTGCCAGGGCGGCGCGGACCATCGCCACGGTCGCGGCCTCGTCGGTCATCCAGAGGGGGGCGGCCCGTACCGTCAGGTCGGGCACCGTGGTAGCCGCGTCCGTGGTGTCCACCAGCCAGCCGTCGAGGATGCCACCGGTGGCGCGCGCGCCGTACAGCCCGCCCACGCCGGCCGGGGTGCAGGGCACGTCGAGCACGGAGAGGCACCGGTCGGCCATGCCGCGCACGGGCGCGTCACCGATGATCGGCGACACCCCGATCACCGGTGCCCGGCCGGTGGTCAGGGCCTCGCGCAGTCCCGGTACGGCGAGGATCGGGGCGATGCTCACCACCGGGTTGCTCGGCGCCACCAGCACCACGTCCGCCCCGGCGAGCGCGTCGAGCACGCCGGCCGCGGGCTTCGCCGCCTCGGCGCCGACAAAGACGAACCGGTGGGTCGGCAGCTCACCCCGGTAACGCACCCACCACTCCTGGAAGTGGATCGCCCGCTGCCCGCCACCGTCGCCGTCCGCGCCGGTCTCGGGCGTCGGCAGGTCGACCACCACGTGCGTCTCCAGGCGGTCGTCGGTCGCCGGCAGCAGCCGTACGCCGGGCTGCCAGCGGGCACAGAGCGCCTCGGTCACCGAGGAGAGCGGGTAGCCGGCGTTGAGCATGGTGGTCCGGACCAGGTGGGTGGCGATGTCCTTGTCACCCAGGCCGAACCAGCTCGGCTCGGCGCCGTACGCGGCGAGTTCGTTCTTGACCGTCCAGGTCTCGCCGACCCGACCCCAGCCACGTTCGGGATCCGCGCCACCACCCAGGGTGTACATCACGCTGTCCAGGTCGGGGCAGATCCGCAGCCCGTGCATGATCACGTCGTCGCCGACGTTGACCACGGCGGTCACCTCGTCGCCGGTTTCCCGCGCGTGGGCGCGTACGCCGGTCAGGAAGCGGGCCCCGCCGATGCCGCCGGTCAGTACCACGATGTGCATCCGTCCATCCTCGCTCACCCCGCGTGCCGCGCCGTCGTGTGGGTTGGCGACTAGGCTCGACCGCGGCACCCGTCCGCAAACCGCCCCAGGGGGAGCTTTGACCAGTCAGCCTGGGCCCGCGCCGGTCGACCCGGCGCAGGCCCGACAGATAACCCAGCCGCTGCGGGAGCCGGCGGCCCTGGCGCTGGTCAGCGCCAACGCGCTGCTGCTCTTCGTCGCGGTGATCAACCTGCTGGTGCCGCGTGGTGAGGGCGACGAGTTCACCCGTCGGGCCGGCGACAGCTTCCTCGACTTCGTCGGGCTCACCGCGATCCTGCTGCCGGTGCTCGCCGTGCTGCTCGCCACCCACGTCCAGCCGGTCGTCCGGCGGGCCAAGCTGATCACCCAGATCGCCGTGGTGGAGTACGCGATCTCCGCGTTCTTCGGGATCATCACCGTGCTCGCCTACCTGGTCGGCACCCTGGCCGAGGCGGAGTTCCGGCAGGCGTTCACCGGGCTGCTGGCCCGACTCGCGTACCTGGCGATCTTCGCTGTCGCCGCGTACACCGTGTTCAGGGTCTGGCGGACGCTCTACTACGTGCCCAAGCCGAAGCCGCAGCCGGGTTACTACGGTCAGCCCGGTTACCCCCAGCAGGGCTACCCGCAGGGATATCCGGCACAGGGCTACCCGCAGCAGGGCTACCCGCAGGGTTACCCACCGGCCGGGGCGGCGCAGCCGGGCTACCCGCAGCAGTCGTACCCGGCGGGCTTCCCTGCGCCGGGGTACGGGCAGCCAGGCGGGGGATACGGCGTACCGGCTCCGGCCTCCGCGCCACCGGTTTCGGCGCCTCCGGCGGCGCCCACCTCCGGGCCCGGGGTGTCGGCCCCGCCGGCCACTCCGGGTGCGGCCAGCCCGACTCCGGCCTCGGCGCCACCGTTCGCTCCTCCGGCCTCCGGCGGACCGTTCAGCCCGGCACCGTTCAGCCCTCCTCCGGCTCCCGCTTCGCCCTTCGCCGCCCCGACTTCCACGCCGTCGGCTTCCGGGCCGTCGGCTTTCGCGTCGGCCAGCGGCGCTGGTGGTGAGTCGACCGAGGTGATCCAGCAGCGGACGGCGGAGAGCGGCGACGCCGAGGAGCGGACCCAGTTGATCAACCCGGCGAGTCAGCAGCCGACGGCGGGGGCCCAGCCGCCCGCGACCCGGATCGGCGACGAGCCGACGGAGCCGTACCAGCGTTGAGCGGTGGCTGGAGCGGGGCGTCGTCGGACGTCCCGCTCCGGCGTCGTACAGCGCCGTCCGCCAGGCGCCGTACGCCAGGCACCGTACGGCGGGCGGCCGGCGGCCGGCGGCGCGGCTCGGTCAGGCGCTCGAAGTCCTTGTCTTCGATGTGACCGGCATCCTGCGATCTTGTCGCCGGCACGGCCTAGGCTGCACGGGTGGCTGATCGTAACGACTCCGGTCCGACCGAGGCGAGTGTGCGCCGGGCGCTGCGACGCGCGGCCGACGGTCGGGCGCTGGACACCGACGAGGCGGCGGCGCTGGTCACCGCGCGCGGGGACCTGCTGGACGAGTTGCTCGCGGTCGCGGGCGCGATTCGGGACGCCGGGCTGCGTGACGCCGGCCGCCCCGGCGTGGTCACCTTCTCCAAGAAGGTCTTCATCCCGCTGACCCGGCTCTGCCGGGACCGTTGCCACTACTGCACCTTCGCCACCGTGCCGCACCGGCTGCCGGCCGCCTACCTGGACCGGGACGAGGTGCTGGCGATCGCCCGCGAGGGTGCCGCCCAGGGCTGCAAGGAGGCGCTGTTCACCCTCGGCGACCGCCCGGAGGAACGTTGGCCGGCAGCCCGCCAGTGGCTGGACGAGCGCGGCTTCGACTCCACACTGGACTATGTACGGGCCTGTGCGGTAGCGGTGCTGGAGGAGACCGGACTGCTGCCGCACCTGAATCCCGGTGTGCTCTCCTGGGCCGAGTTGCAGCGACTCAAGCCGGTGGCGCCGAGCATGGGCATGATGCTGGAGACGACCGCCACCCGGCTCTGGTCCGAACCGGGTGGCCCGCACTTCGGTTCACCCGACAAGGAGCCGGCGGTACGGCTCCGCGTGCTCGACGACGCCGGTCGGGTCGGGGTGCCGTTCACCACCGGCATCCTGATCGGCATCGGTGAGACTCCGGCCGAGCGGGTCGACGCGCTCTTCGCGATCCGGCGCAGCGACCGGGAATACGGTCACATCCAGGAAGTCATCGTGCAGAACTTCCGCGCCAAGCCGGACACGGCGATGCGCGGCATGGCCGATGCCGAACTGCACGACCTGGCCGCCACCGTGGCGGTGGCCCGGATCCTGCTCGGTCCGGGGGCCCGGATCCAGGCGCCGCCGAACCTGATCGCGGGCGAGTTCGAGTTGCTGCTGCGGGCCGGCATCGACGACTGGGGCGGGGTCTCGCCGGTGACGCCGGACCACGTCAACCCGGAGCGTCCCTGGCCGCAGCTCGACGAGCTGGCCGAGCAGACCTCGGCGGCCGGCTTCACCCTGCGCGAACGGCTGACCATCTACCCGGAGTACGTCCGGCGCGGCGACCCGTGGCTGGACCCCCGGCTGGACCCGCACGTGAGCGCGCTCGCCGACCCGGCGACCGGGCTCGCGGTCGAGTCGGCCCGGCCGGTGGGCCGAGCGTGGCAGGAGCCGGAGGACGCTTTTGTGCCGGGTGGTCGTACCGACCTGCACGCCACCATCGACACCACCGGGCGGACCGACGACCGGCGCGGCGACTTCGACAGTGTCTACGGTGACTGGACGCAGCTCGCGGCCCAGGTCAGCCTGGACGCACAGGCGGTTGCCCGGTCCGGTGGCGCGGCGGCCGAACGCCCGTCGGCCGACCTGCTGGCCGGCTTGAAGCTGGCGGCCGAGGATCCGGCGGCGCTGCTGGAGCCACGGCACGAGGACGCGGCGATGGCGCTCTTCGCCGCCGACGGGGCGGCCCTGGACGAACTGGCCCGGATCGCCGACGACGTACGTCGTTCGGCCGTGGGTGACGACATCACGTACGTGGTGAATCGCAACATCAACTTCAGCAATGTCTGCTATGTCGGGTGCCGGTTCTGTGCCTTCGCCCAGCGGGAGCGGGACGCCGACGCGTTCCGGCTCTCCGTGGAGCAGGTCGCCGACCGGGCCGAGCAGGCGTGGAAGGCGGGTGCCACCGAGGTCTGCATGCAGGGCGGCATCGACCCGAAGATGCCGGTCACCGCGTACGCGGACATCGTCCGGGCGGTGAAGGCGCGGGTGCCCGGCATGCACGTGCACGCGTACTCCCCGATGGAGATCGTCACCGCGGCGGCGAAGGCGGGCGTGCCGGTGCGGGACTGGCTCACCGAGTTGCGCGACGCCGGCCTGGACACCATCCCGGGCACCGCCGCCGAGATCCTCGACGACGACGTGCGCTGGGTGCTCACCAAGGGCAAACTGCCGGCGGCGACCTGGGTCGAGGTGGTGAGCACCGCCCACGAGCTGGGGATCCGGTCCAGCTCGACCATGATGTACGGACACGTCGACCACCCCCGGCAGTGGCTCGGCCACTTCCGGGTGCTGGCCGGGGTGCAGGACCGCACCGGCGGCTTCACCGAGTTCGTGGCGCTGCCGTTCGTGCACACCAACGCGCCGATCTACCTGGCCGGCATCGCCCGTCCCGGCCCGACCTGGCGGGAGAACCGGGTGGTGCACGCGATGGCCCGGCTGCTGCTGCACGGCCGGATCGACAACATCCAGTGCTCCTGGGTGAAGCTCGGTGACGAGGGCACGGTGGAGATGCTCAGGGGCGGCTGCAACGACCTCGGCGGCACCCTGATGGAGGAGACCATCTCCCGGATGGCCGGCTCGGACAACGGCTCCGCCCGTACGGTCGCGCAGTTGGAGGCGATCGCGGCGGCTGCCGGCCGCCCGGCGCGGCGCCGCACCACCGCCTACGGTCACGCCGGCTGATCCTCACCGGAGGACGCACCCGGGCCGGCTCGCGGTGCCCGGCCGGATGGCTGTGCCCGGCCGGCGCGACGGAGGCGCCGGACCAACCTGCGGGACGATCGGATCCAGGGTTGGATATCCGACAGTTGTCGGGACACGCCGCGAGCCTGCTTGGCGTGTCGGCTCGCGCCACGCCGGATTTCGATAGCAACTCGCCGATGGGGCGTTACTCCTGACCGGTCTCAATCGGTAGGGCAGGCGTCGACACCGGACGGCTCCGCGAGTGGTCCGGGACGTACCGGGAGAGTGACCCCACTTATCAGGTTCGGCTTGACGACGCACGCATTACACCCGTGTAATTTCGGGTGGGGTCGTTCGAACGGAGCACATCAAACTGCCACCGTACGGACAAAAACACGCCTTCCGCGTGGGGGGTTGCGCCGGCCTCGTTGCCGGCGCGCGATCAAGGAGGCATCTGATGGACGGCCGACTCGAGGTGGCCGACCTGCTCGGGAATGCGCCGGAGTGGCAGGAGCGGGCGCTCTGCTCGCAGACTGACCCCGAGGCGTTCTTCCCCGAGAAGGGCGGCTCGACCCGTGAGGCAAAGCGGATCTGCTCGCGCTGCGAGGTCAAGGCCGAATGCCTGGAATACGCGCTCGGGCACGACGAACGGTTCGGCATCTGGGGCGGACTCTCGGAGCGGGAGCGCCGCAAGCTCAAGCGTCGGGTCGCCTGACGTACGCCGGCCGGGCGGTGGGGGCCGCCCGGCTCAGGCCAGTTCGTCGGGATCGACGCCGAGCAGGTTCGCGACCTGTTCGATGATCACGTCGTGGACCAGGTCGGCCAGGTCCTCCCGGTCCATCGCCCGGAACTCCAGCGGCCGGCGGTAGAGCACGATCCGGGGCGGCACCTCCTGCCGGCCCGGCCGGCCCGGCAGCAGCCGGGCCAACGGCACCTCGCCGTCCTCCAGCACGTCCGAGTCGTAGACGTTCAGGTCCGGGGGTACGTCCTCGACGGCGAACTCCACGCCGGCGAGTTCCTTGGCAAAACGCCGTTCGAGCGTCTCGACGGTGTCCAACACAAGATCGTCGAAGATCTCGGCCTTGGTACGCGCCAGCGGCACGGTCGCCGGCACCAGCCGACCGCGCAGGCCGCGGCCGTGCCGGTCCCGACGGGTACGGTGCCCTGGTCCCGGCCGGCGATGGTCCGGACTGGTCATGTGCACAGGGTAGACCCAGGTTGGCCGGATCCCGGATCGCGGATCGACCCGTGTCGGAGCGGGATCGGTCGGCGCCGGGGCGGTTGCCCGAATTGTGGCTGAGACGATCGGCGTGTCGTACCGCCAAGCGGTGTGTTGAAGGCGGTAAGAGAGATACCGTGCCGCCGTGAGGTCACCACGGCGTTGTTCGCGTAACGGCTGTCCCCGTCAGGCCGTCGCCACGCTGACCTATGTCTACAACGAGTCGACCGCCGTGGTGGGTCCGCTCGCCGCCTTCGCCGAGCCGCACACGTACGACCTGTGTGAGCAGCACGCCCGTAGCCTGACCGCCCCGCGCGGCTGGGACGTGGTGCGGCACGAGGGCGAGTTCGAGCCGCCGCCACCCACCACCGACGACCTGGTCGCCCTCGCCGAGGCGGTGCGCGAGGCGGCCCGCCCGGTGCAACGCCAGGACGAGGTCGACATCGACCTGCCCACCGGGCAACAGACCGGTCGGCGAGGCCATCTGAGGGTGATTCCGCCCGCGAAGTAACCGAGCGGACACAACGAGTGCACCGACCGTCCCCGACAAGGGGCGGTACGGACATCTATGCGCGTTTGCCTCCACAGGGGATAGTGCGAGGGAGCCCACCAGCACCCGGAGCCCTCTGGAGTCGCCATGAACGCTCGGGTCGACGACACGTACGCCGAACTGTTGGACGCCCTCGCCGACGGCGACATGCGACCGTTGCGCAAGTGGCTCGGCGAGCACCTGCTCACCCCGGAGAGCCCGTGTGCCGAGGCCGACCTCCGACTCCTGGACCGGCTGGCGTTCTGGAACGCCGACGACCACAACCGCGACGCGCAGGGGCTGGTCACCACCGCGCTGGAACGTGCCCTGGAGGCCGCGGCTCCGGTGCCGTACGGCGGCCCGCTCCTGCTGCTCTACCTGAAGTTCCGGTGTGACCAGGCGTGGCAGGCGGCCTGGGACATCGACCTGATCGTGACCGTCATGGGATTCGCCCGCCGGTCCGGGGCGCGGCTCGTCGCCGCCGGCCGCTGCGCGGATCCGGAACTGACCCGGCTCGCGCTGGACCTGCTCGGCGTGCTGATCAGCGAGATCGCCACCTTCAACGCCGCGTCCTGCGGGAGCCTGGCGGCATGGGCCCGGATGTCCGGCGACACCCGCGACCTCGCGCGTGCCGTGGCGCAGGGAGCGGAGGCGGTCGGACCGTCGGCGATCGCCGAACACCTCGCGGTGCAGGCACGGCGGGACGAGAGCTACTACGCGTCGCTGGCGCGCGCCGCGCAGGCGGTGCACGACCACTTCGAGTACGGCGGCAGCGACCTCGTCGGTGCGGCGCAAGCGCTGCGCGCCGCCGAGGAGGGCCGTCCGGACGACTGTGAACGCAGCGAGTTGCGGGCCCACCGGCACAACGTCGAGGCGCTCGCCGAGGTGGCCGAGGAGCCGTGGGTCCGGATCGACCACGCCAAGCTCGTCTACCTCTACCCGTTCGGCCTGTACGGCAGCACCGGACCCGTCCGGCCGGCGCACGCCGTACCCGAGCAGGGCACCTCGACCTTCTCCCAGCACATGGTCGAGGTCGCCCGCCGTACCGCCGAGGAGTGGACGGTGGCCGGGTGGTCGATCGCCGAGCACCCGCAGGCGATGGTCACCCGCGACCTGCTGCTGGACGACATCTGGAAGGGCGACGACCCGCTCGGCCGGCAGTACCGGGGCATGGCGGTCACCCTGCCCGACCTCGAACTCGCCGACATCGACCGGCCCGACGCGGAGCCGACCGTACTCAAGGTCGAGCTGCGCCTGTCCGAGCTGGGCAACCACTACCTGCGACTGGAGTGCGACCTGGTCGGGGCGACACCGCAACAGGTCTACGCGGCGATGATCCGGCCGGTGCCGGAGTACGGCGACCTGGTCGAACTCGGCAGCCCGCTACGCTCGGCCACGCCCGGCCCCGCCGATCGGGTCTGGCCCAGGCTGGCCAACTTCGCCACCGACGTGATCCGGGACGTCACCGAGCACCTAGCCGACCGCTCCGGCCTGGCGGTACGCCGCAGCGGGCGGCCCGGGATGTACCACGTGATGGTCTCGGTCGAGCGGGGCTCCCTGGTCCCGCCGGACGGGGCGGAGCCGGTGCCGGTGGCACTCGCCCGGGACGCGGCGACCGCCGTCGGCGCGCAGCCGCTGGTCCATCCCATCCGCAACGGCATCAACTCGATGGCCGAGTGGCTGCGCTACCGGGTGGAACCGGGTGCGCTGCCCATCGTGGACGCGCCCGCGTTCGCCGGTGACCTGCTGCTGCGTACCTGTAACACCACGCTCATGGTGGTGCCGGGGACGCCCGACTACGCGGCCAACATGGTGCTGGAGACGGCCGAGTTCGTGGCCACCCTGGAGGGCATGTTCGCCGGCTGGCAGGACCAGATCGCCGAGCACTACGACCAGGTGATGGCGCAACTGTCGACCATGGTCGAGCGGCTGGAGCGGCGGGACGCGACCGCCGACCCGGACGGCACCGACCCGGCCGAGTACGAGCGGGTGACCCAGGAACTGGCCGACATGCAGGGCGGGCTGGAGGCACAGCAGCTCCGCCTGCACCAGTTCGTCATGGCGAGCCGGCTCAGCCTGATGTTCGTCACCGCGCCGTCGCTGGTGATGTCGCCGGTGGTGCGGCTGACCATCGACCGGCTCCTCGCCGCCGCCAAGTTCGACGCCCTGCGCGGCGAGTTCGAGGGCATGATCGACGACGTGCTCGGCGACCGGATCGGTGCGCTGGTGGACGCCTCCGTACGCCGTCAGCGGGAGCGCAACGACGCGCTGGCCCGGACGCTGCGCGAGCGGGAGGCGTACGCCGCGCAGGCCGAGCGGGAGCAGCGGGAACGGGAGGAGCGGGCTCGCCAGGCCCGGGAACGGGAGGAGGCCGAGCGGCAGGAACGGCGTGACAAGGCGAACCGGCACTGGAACGATGTGTTGTTGGGCGCCATCGCGACCGTCGGTCTCTCCGGTCTCATGCAGATCATCCAGGCCGGCTACAACGTCGAGCGGCTCTATGCCACCGGCCTGGTGGCGATCGTGGTCCTGCTCGCGACCGTCGTCGGCTGGGGCCTGCACCGCATCCAGCGGGACGCCGTCCCGAACCGGCGGTCGCGTCGCCCACGCAAGCGCCGGGCCAACACAACCACCGCCGGGGTGGTCGGAGGGACAAGGGAATGAAGCTGGTCGACCTCGCCGACGGGCCACTGCTGGAGACGTTCCACCGCGAGCTGCTCGCCACCTCGTTCGTCCCGGACCAACTGGTCACCCTCGACGACCTGCGGGAGCAGCTCGGCGCCGGCACCTTGGTCGCGTCGGTGGTGGTCGACGGCGACGGTGGCCTGCTCGCCGGGCTGGTCGGCGAGTGGTCGCCGAGCACCCGGCTGATGCTGCTGAGCTACCTGGTCGTCGCGCCGGGGGCCAGGGGGACCGGCATCGGCGGGTACCTCTACGCCGAGGTCGTCGAGGGCTGGCGGTCCGGGTACGCCCCGTGCGCGATCCTGGCCGAGGTGGAGAGCCCGACCCACCACACCGGCAGTCCGGCGTACGGCGACCCGGCGGCCCGGCTCCGGTTCTACCAGCGGCGCGGCGCGCGACTGCTCGACGTGCCCTACCTGCAACCGGCGCTCGCCCCCGGGCTCGCCCGGGTCGACGGACTGCTGCTGCTCGCCCTGCACGTCGCCCCCGAGTTGTACGGCCCGGACGGCGCGGACACGATGGCCAGCCCGCCGCTGCACCAGTTCATGGTCCACTACTTCCTCGGCACCGAGGGCGAGATCCCGGACGACCCGGACGGCTCGGCCCTGCTGGCGGCGATGGACGTACCCGGCGGCGTGCCGCTGCGTCCGATCGAGCAGTACCGCGAGGTCGAGGCGAGGGTGCGTAGCTGATCGGCCACCGCGACCGGGTGGAGCCAAGGGTGCGCGGCTGATCACACCAGCGCGACCGGGCGCCACGGCTCCGGGCGGAAGTAGGCTGCCGGTCGTGGAACCAGCCCCGATCTTCGTCGCCGGCCGACCGACCCACGGTGACGAGCCGGTGGTCGTCCGGCACCCGTACGACGGGCGCGTGGTCGGCCGAACCAGTGTCGCCAGCCCGGAACAGGTGGAACGGGCGGTGGCGGCGGCGCACGCGGTCGCCGCCAACGCCGCCGCGCTGCCGGCGCACGTCCGGGCCGCCGCGCTGGACCACGTCTCGGATCGACTCGCCGAGCGGGCCGAAGAGGTGGCCCGGCTGATCACCTCGGAGAGCGGGAAACCGGTCCGGTGGGCCCGGATCGAGGTGGCGCGGGCGGTCTCGACCTTCCGCTGGGCTGCCGAGGAGGCCCGCCGGTTCGCGGGCGAGTTGCAGCGACTGGACACCGAGCCGACCGCCACCGGCCGACTGGCACTGGTCCGGCGGGTGCCGCGCGGCCCGGTGCTCGGCATCACGCCGTTCAACTTCCCGCTCAACCTGGTCGCGCACAAGGTCGCGCCGGCCCTCGCGGTGGGCGCCCCGATCGTGGTCAAACCGGCACCGGCGACCCCGCTCAGCGCCCTGCTCCTGGGCGAGCTGCTGGCCGAGGTTACCGAGCCGGACGGGCCGGGCAGCGGCCTGCCGGCGGGTCTGCTCTCCGTGCTGCCGCTCCCCAACGAGCGGGCCGCCGAGCTGACCGCTGACCCGCGCCTGCCGGTGGTGTCGTTCACCGGATCGGGGCCGGTCGGTGCGGCGATCCGCCGGGCCGTACCGGACAAGCACGTCACGCTCGAACTGGGCGGCAACGCCGCCGCGGTGGTCTGCGCGGACTGGGCCGGCGAGGCCGACCTGGACTTCGCGGCGCGGCGGATCGCCACCTTCGCCAACTACCAGGCCGGACAGAGCTGCATCGCGGTGCAGCGGGTCTTCGTGCACCACCGGCTGCACGACGCCTTCCTGCCCCGGCTGGTGGACGCCGTAGCGGCGTTGGGCACCGGCGACCCGTTCGACGACGGGACCGAGGTCGGACCGCTGATCAACGAGGCCGCCGCGCGGCGGGTCGAGGAGTGGGTGGACGAGGCGGTGGCGGCCGGTGGCACGCTGGTGATCGGCGGCCGGCGGTCCGGCAACTCCTACCCGCCGACCGTGCTGACCCGGGTGCCCGGCGACGCCAAGGTCTGGACCGAGGAGGCGTTCGGGCCGGTCCTGGTGGTCGCCCCGGTCGCCGACGACCGGGCCGCGTTCGCCGTGGTCAACGACTCGGCGCACGGGTTGCAGGCCGGGGTCTTCACGCACGACCTGCAAACCGCGTTCACCGCACACCGCACGCTCCAGGTCGGCGGCGTGATCGTCGGCGACGTGCCGTCGTACCGGGCCGACCAGATGCCGTACGGCGGGGTCAAGGGGAGCGGGGTCGGTCGTGAGGGCGTACGCAGCGCGATGGACGACTACACCGAGACCCGGACCATGGTCCTGACCGGCATCGACCTGTAGCGGACGGCCGTCACCAGGTGCCGTCGTCCCGCACCCGGGCCGGCGGGCGACCGAGCAGCAGGTTGGTGAGCGCGGTGTCGATGTCGGCGCCGAGGAACCACTCGCCCGCCTCGTCGAGCGCGAAGATCCGCCCCCGCTCGTCCACCGCCAGGATGCTGTCGCCGTCCTCGGTGCCGATCGGGAAGAGCCGTACGCCGACCAGCGCACCGAAGGTGGCGAGGCTCTCCACGCTGTGCGCGGCCCCGCTCGGGTTGATCTCGAACCGCCGGATCCACACCCGCTCACCCGGACCGCGTCGGCCGCAGACCAGCCCGGGAAACGCGGTCAGCGTACGCTCGGCCGCCTCGAAGCCCCGGTGCCGGTGTTGCCGACCGGCGACCGCGCACACCTTGGCGATCGCCTCGGTGGCCAGCAGTCGATCGCCGAAGCCGGGGCGCCAACCCCCGTCGACCAGCGCGTAACCGACCTCGGCCGGGAACCGCTCCGGGTCGGGCAGCGGTTGTGGCGACGGCCGCCACTCCTCCACGAAGGCCAGGTACGACCAGGGCAACAGTCCGAAGTGGACGAGCGCTCGGACGCAGGAGTCACAGGGGCGCTCGGTCGCCCCGCCGGCCGGGTCACCCGGCTCCCGAATCCGGAACACCTCCAGCCGGGCGCTGTCGAAGAGTTCCCGGGCCGTCCGCTGGGTCAGTGGCGGCTGGCCGGTCGCCCGCCGTCGGCGGTCGTACTCGTGCAGCACGTCCGAGACGACGACCAGTTCGGCGTGCCGGTCGCCGCCGCGTACGAGATGTCCCGCCGGCAGGCCGTCGAGGTGGTCCCGGACCAGACGGTGGTGTCGGAGCCGCAGGTCGCCCTTTGCCGCGTGACCGATGTGCAGGTCGTGCTGGACCGTCAGGTGGGCGCGGGCGCCGGGCGTCGGCTGCCGGTGGGCCGTCCGCTCCGGCGCCACCGCCGGATCCAACCGCCCGGTACGCCGGACCCGGTCGGTGCGGTACAACTCGCGTACGACCTCCGGCGACAGCCCCGGCCAGCTCGACACCTCACCGGTCTCCTTGTCGATCACCGTGGTCGTCGCGGCGCCGGTGACAGTGGACGGTCGCAGCGGCGGGTTGGTCGAAACCAGGTAGCCGAGGTCGAACTCGTCCAGGGTCGGAACACACGGACGGCCGAGCCGTAGCGTCTCCCGCTGGGCCCAGGTATCGGCGATCGCCTCTGCTTCCTGGCGGCTGATCATGTGTAAGTCTCCCCGTTCCCGTCAGCCGGACGTCGTCCGCGAAACTACCGGACCCCGTCGCTTCGCGTCAGCCGGTATGGTCCTGCGATACCGACAGTTAATTTCCGCCGGCCCGGTGCCGGGACGGCGTGGGGGAGGGTGGCGGTGGCGCAGACCGCGGACCGGGACGCGAACCGGGCACGCAGGGCCCGTTTCGACCAGGTGTACGGCCAGTACCAGCAGCTCCGGTCCGGTTTGGACGAACTGCAACAGCGGCTGGCCGACCTCACCGCTACCGAGCGCTCCGCCGACGGCCGCGTCTGCGCGACCGTCGGCCCCCGGGGTCAACTGCTCCGGCTCGAACTGGACCCGGGCATCTACCGGGATCGGGACGCCGAGGCCCTGGCCGCGACGATCACCGAGACCGTGCAACGGGCCGCCAGCGCCGTGAGCGCTTCGGTGCAGCACCTCGTCGGCGGCTACCTGCCGGCCGGCTCCGGCGCGCTCGACTTCGTACGCGACGGTGACTTCGGTGCGCTGTTGCGGCGGGGCGACGCGCAACTGCGGGCGGAGGCCGACCGGGATGGCTGAGCGGGACCTCTGGCTCGATCCCGATCGGGTCCACCGGGCCGCCGCCGACCTGGCCCGCTCCGGCACGACCATCGGCGCCGAGTGGACCGGGCTCGGTGGCGAGATCGAGGCCGCGAGCGCGACCCAGCCGTGGGGCACGGACGACATCGGCGCGGCCTTCGAACGGCAGTACCGGGGGCTGGAAGCCGCCGTCCTGGCCACCTGGCGCGGTGTGGGTTCCCGTCTCGAGCAACTCGGTGGGGACCTCGCGGACTCGGTCGAGGCGACCGTGGCGACCGACGCCGCCAGCGGTCACCGGATCGGACGAAGCGCGACCTGACCACCGACGCGACCTGACCACCGACGCGACCTGACCACCGACGCGACCTGACCACCGGCCACGACGATCCCGAGAGGCGTCCGTCGCATGAGCGTGCTGCCCAGTCCGGTCCCGCATCCGTTGGACCTGCTGCCCTGGGAGGTGCCCGGCTGGGTGCACGAAGGGTTGGAGTGGGTGCTCGGCGCCGAATGGCCCGAGGGCGACGAGCGGGCCGTCTGGGACCTCGCCGACCAGTGGTTCGCGGCGGCGTCCGCGATGGCCGGGCCGGTTGACGACGCGTACGCCTCGGCGCGGGAGGCGCTGGCCGGGTACGGCCACACCGGCGAGGTCGGCGCCGCCTTCGACCAGGCGTGGCGCCGGCTCGCCGCTGGCGACGACGCGCCGATGCTGCTCCTGCTGAGGGTCAGTCACGAACTCGGGACCCTGGTCGAGGAGTGCGGCTGCGACATCGAGGCGGCCAAAATCGAGGTGTGGATCCAGGTCGGCATCCTGGTCGTGGAACTGCTCGCGATGACCGTGGCGGTCGTACTCACCCTCGGCGCGGCCTCCCCGGCAGCCGTGGCGGCGATGGCGGCCACCCGGGCGGTGGTTCAGCAGATCTTCCGCCGGCTGGTGGCCCGGCTCGCCGCCAAGACACTGCGGCAGGGCGTACGCGAGGCCACCGAGAAGGCCGCGCGTGAGGTGACCGACCGGGGCGTACGCGGTTTCGCGCGCCGCGCCGGCGCGGACGGGCTCACCGAGGCGGCCGAGGAGGTCGCCACGGATCTCGGCACGCAGCTCTACCAGAACGGCACCGGACGCCGCGACGGCCTGGACGCCGGCTCGCTCGGTACGTCGGCGGTGGGCGGGTTCGCGGGCGGCGCCGCTGCCTCGGTGACCGGACTGGGCAACCACGTCAGCGGCCGGGGCGGTCGTTTCGCCGAGCAGGTCGGCCGGGAGGCGCTCGGCGAGATACTGGCGGAGAACGCGGCTGGTCTCGCCACCGGTCAGGGCCTGAGCGGTCTGGAGGACGCGGCGCGGGCCGCGACCTCCGGGGCGAGCGGCGCCGCCGTCGGCCAGACCACGGACCTGTTGCGCGACGGCCTGGACCTGCGGCTCGATGCCCCGTCCCCGTCCCCGTCCCCGTCCCCGTCCCCGTCCCCGTCCCCGTCCCCGTCCCCGTCCCCTCCACCTGTGGGGATGAGCCCTGATTCCGCCGTGCCCTTCGACGCCGCCGATCCCGTCGCTGCCAGCCCCGCACAACCCGCAGTGCGCGGCCAGACCGATCCCGTCCCGGCTCCGGCCCGGTCGATCGCCGTCCCGACCGACACGATCGCCGTCCCGACCGACACGATCGCTGTCCCGACCGACACCACCGATCCGGCGATCGACCGCGCCGCCGAAAACCCGATCAACCCGGCGACGATCGGGGCGGCGGCCACCTCGGTTGCCGAGGCGACCGTGCCGCCCGTACCGGCGACCTCGACCGCGCCGACGCTCTCTTCGGTCACACCCGCTCCCGCTACCGGTCCGGAGGTGCCGGTCCAGCCGCCGGCACCACCAGCATCGGCGGGACCGAACCCAACCGGGCCCGGTACGGTCCCGACAGCCACGGCACCGGCCGTCCCCGCCGTGGCGGCCGGGACCGGCAACGTCACGTCCTCGATCCCGCATCAGCGGGTCAGCCCGGGAGACGGGCAGGGGACGCTGCCGGCGCCGCCACGAACCCCGGAGCCGCCCCGGCCAACGGCCACCGTCACCCCGACCGCCACCGGCGACGACGCGTACGTCAATCGCCTGCACCTGCTCGACCAGGCGCTGCCCGGCACGTCTGCCCCGCGCGCCGCCGTTCCGCCGTCGGCCGGTGGGACCGGCCCGGTGCGGCTCGCACCGGCCGAGATGCTGCGTGACCCGGACCCGGACGAGTTGCTGGCGCTCGGTGTCGGCTCGGCCAGCTTCGCCGACCTGGGACTCGACCCACGGACGCTTTCGCGGGAGGAGCGTGCGGGATATGCTGCCACGCTCTCGCGTACCGCCCTGGTTTCGCCCGCCGAGATTCAGTTCAGCCGGCGAAGCGTGAGTCCACGGACCAGCGACGGCACGACCGCCCAGGATCTGGTCGAGGATATGCGCGCCAGCGGGTGGCGGGGCGGGCCGGTGCACGGTGTCCGCTGGGGCGACGGTTCGCTCGTCTCGCTGGACAATCAGCGCCTACGGGCGGCCCGTCGGGCTGGCCTGACGGTGGTGCCGATGGTCGTGCACGCCCCCGGCGACCGGTTGGCGGACTGGCCACGGGAGTGGTCGCCGGGCCGACAGCAAGATGCCGCGCTCGGCGTCGACATCATCGAGTTGCCGAACGGGAGTTGGGTGCCCGGTGGCGCCGAGGGGCGCGTCGCGTACGCGAAAGGCACCGTGCCCCAGACCTTCGGTGAGATCGCGCTGTTCCGGGCGGCCGAACAGCGGAGCCTGCTGCCGGGCCATCTCTTCGGTGCCGATCGCGAGCCGGTCCTGCTCGGCAGACCGCCGAGCCCGACCCGTCCGGTGCAGCTCAACGCAGCCGATCAGGCGGTGCTCGACGACCTGCGGCGGCAGGCCCACGACACCGCCGACGGGGTGCAGCAAGATCTGGTGGCGGCGGGTGAGGCGGTCACGGCCGCCTTGGGCCTGGACCGGACCATCGCGCTGACCGGCGTGAAAAACCGCCTCAAGAGCGCCGAATCCCTGGCCCGCAAGTACGACGACGAGGCGGTTTCTGAGGGCATTCCCGTCACCGAATTCGCTCAGAGTGTGAACGATGTCCTGCGCTTCTCCCTGGTGTTGCCGCCGGGCGGCGACTACCGGCCGGCGATCGAGGGTCTGCTCGCGACGTTGACCGATCGCGGCTACCGGGTCGACCCGGGCGCGCTGAAGAACTTTTGGTCCGCCGGAAACCGGTTCTACGGCTTCAACTGCACCCTTACCTCGCCCGGTGGCCAGACCTTCGAGCTGCAGTTGCCGACGGATGAGTCGCGACGCGCGGGCAAACTGACCCACGAGGCGTATGAGGTCCTCCGTCGGAAGGACGAACTCGCACCTCGGCGGGTGCACGCCTACCTGCGGATGTTGCAGATCAACAAGCGGTTCGGCATGGCGGCGAAAATCCCGCCGGACCTTGCCGTGAGGTTCGGGGCCAAGGACGCCACTTTCGCCAAGTGGATCCTTGGCGACGGGCTCGTCTGGCGGGACTACCGGGCGTGGTTGGATCACAACGATCGAACGTTTGCCGAGATTGTCGCCGAATTCGGGCTGGTCGCGGCGGACCTGCCGATCTCGGCCCGAGTCGCCGCCGAACTGGAGGGTGCTGATGCTGGCGTACTACGTGCTCTACCGGACCGACGAGAAGGCGACCCCGTCGGGGGTCTTCGTGATGGGCAGCGGGGGGCACGCGCTGATTTGGGATCACCGTCAGCACGCATGGTCATACAACCCGTCGCTGGTGGTACGGATTCTCGACGACCATCGGAACTTCGACCGGTACGAGACGGTGGATCGGGAGACGGTGGAGCGGATCGCTCCGCAGGTGACCGGTGGGGAGCAGGTGCCGGACGAGGAGTCGATCAACTGGGTCTTCCAGTGGGAGGGCAATCCGCCGCAGAGCAACGACTGATTGCCGCTGGCAGTGCGACCGGCGGGCCGCCGTCGGTGGAGAGCCTGATCGCCGCGGGCCCAACGCTCGGTGACGTACTTGCCGGGGGTGTGTCGCCGGCCGAGGTGGCCGCTCGACTGGATCACGATGCCCTGACGCGCCTGGTGCCGGGCCTCGGCGAGCCCGAGGCGGCGGTGGTTGCCCAGTTCCTTGCCGATCCTCGGGTACCGGCGATGCTCGACCGCGCGTGGCGTACGCCGCCGGAGGACGAGCCGTTGCTGGCGCAGGAGCTGCTGGGTCGGCTCACCCAACGCGTCGACCTGGTACGGATGGTCGGGGCCTCGCCGGAACTGGCCAACTCGCTGCTCGCCCGTCCGCTGACCCTGCATCACCTCGCGAGCCACCAGGAGGCGATCGACGTGGTGGCCTCGGTCCTGGAGGACATCGCGGTTCGGGGTGCCGAGGTCGTGGCGGCGGAGCCGGTGGCGAGGCCGGAGCCGACCGCCCTCCAGCCGTGGCAACTCGAAGTGAGCGCCGCGATCCGGGTTCCGGAGGAGGAGCCCATCCAGCCGGGGTTCGACGCTTCCCGTCGGGGCGACCCCGACTACCGGGCGGCCTACCTGGACGAGTTGTACGTGGCGGCCGAGTCCGCCCAGCGGGAACTCTCCGCGCTGGCCCGAAGGCTCTCCAACGAGGGTGAGCCCGGCGGGGGTAAGCCAGGATGGCGGCAGACCCCGAAAGGCCGGCAACGCGCCGAAGACAAGATTGCCGCCTACCAGGGCTTCGTCAACCGACTCAAGGATGTTGCCGGGGCAAAGGTCGAGTTCCAGAAGTTGGACGATCTGTATGCCGCCCTTGAGCGGCTTCGGCTCGATCCGACGGTGAACGTCGTGAAGTTCAGCGATCGGTTCCAGCGACCGCAACGGAGTGGTTACCGCGATATTCAGCTCATGCTGCGGACCGCGAACGGCCATATCGGGGAGTTCCGGTTACACCTGACGGCGCTTGACGAGGTGGCGGTGTGGGAGCATGCGCTGTTCGAGGTCAGGCGGGACATCGAGGCGAACGCGGAGCAGGAGGGCCGGGTGCTGACGGCTCCCGAACGAGCTATCTGTGACAGCCTGGTCCGCGAGGAACAGCGGCGGTTCTGGGAGGCGTTGCAGTCGACCATGCCGGAGGTGGGGTGAGCATGACAGCGGCGCCGGGACTGGCCCTGCCTGCCTTTTTCAGTTACTACGACTCGCCGGTCAAGATGGTTGGGACGCCGGATGGCGGGCTGGCGGCTTGGCGGATGACGATCGACACCGGGGGCTGGGAGCCGGTGAACCATCTCGTACTCCGGATCGTCTCGGACGTAGGGGGCGAGGTGGACGAGCTTTCCCGGGACGAATTCGTGCAGCACACCGAGCGGGACCGAGGGCGCTATCTGCGTGGTGAGGGACCGGTCTTCGCGCTCTACGAGACCGTCCAGGCGATCGTGGCGCGGGAAAGGGAGGAGAACCGGTTCCTGACCGTCGAGGAAAAGGCGTTGGTCCGGGGAATTCGGCGCCGTACGTTCCGGATGTTCGAGGAGAAGTTGCGGCGCGAGGGCGATCCGGGGGCCGATCCCTCTCTCGCCGACTGATTCCGCGCCACCGGCGGTCGAACGGATCGAAGTGATCTCGGTGACCCAACCCTGGTTCGCTCGTTAGTGCTGATATGCCGCGTCCGGAACAGTCGCATGCCGAGTGCCTGTCGAGCCGGCCCGGTCAGTTGACGCTCCGTCCACTGCCGTACGGGTCGTGACCACTCCCTTCGCGACCGGTCGACTCGGCGACAGCAGGAGTACGCCCCGGGTCACCGTCCTGGAACTCCTCTTCGACGTGGTGTTCGTCTTCGCCATCACCCGGGTCGCCCAGCGGCTGACCGACGACTTCACCATCTCCCGTAAGGCGTTGCTCTCCGAGACCGGCCAGACCATGCTGTTCCTGGGCGCGCTCTGGATGATTTGGTATCTGAACGCCTGGATGACCAGCCGGTTCGATCCGCAACGGTCCGATATCCAGCTCGTGGTGATCGTGACGATGTTCGGCAGTCTGCTGATCGCGGTCTGCCTGCCGCAGGCGTTCGGCGAGCGGGGCCTGATCTTTGTCGTCACGTACGTGGTGATCCAGATCGGTCGACCGCTGTACCTGGTCTGGGCGATGCGGGGGCACCCGCGCCAGCCGCCCTCGGTGCGGATCCTGTGCTGGTCGGTCTTTGCCGCCAGCCTCTGGCTCACCGGTGGTTTCTTCGAGGCGGAGACCCGGGGCGCACTCTGGACGATCGCCGTGCTGATCGAGCTGCTCGGCCCGGCGCTGCACTGGCGGACCCCGTTCCTCGGCTCCCCGGGCAACGACAAGTGGATCATGGCCGAGGACCATCTCGCGGAGCGCTACACGCAGTTCCTGCTCATCGCGCTCGGCGAGTCGGTGATCGCCACCGGAATCGCGATCAGCGTTCGGCCGTTCACGACCGGTCAGATGACGATCTTCGTCGCGTCGTTCCTGACCACGCTGCTGTTCTGGCGAATTTTCTTCTACCACGCCGGGCTCGGCCTGGCGGCGGCGCTGGCCAGGGCCCGCAGCGCCGCCGGGCTGGGCCAGTCGGCGAGTTACGCGTTGCTGCTGATGGTGGCCGGCATCATCATCGCCGGGGTCGGTTACCGGCTGGTTATCGACGACCCGGACCCGCCGATGGACCCGGCCTGGGTCGCCGTGATCTTCGGCGGGCCGGTTGTCTTCCTGGCCGGTCGGCTGCTCTTCGAGTACCAACTGTTCGGTCGGGTCAATCCGTCGCTCCGGGGCGGGATGATGGCGCTCATCCTGGTGGCGCCGGGCATGGCGTTTGTCAATCCGATGATCTCGCCGCTCGTCGCCACCCTGCTGCTCGCCGGGATGGCGGTGCACGAGACCCTTGCCAGACGGCACGAACGGGCGGCGACCAACCCGCCACTGTGACCTGGACGGTGCCTGGGACAGCACACGCCCGGGAGCCGCCATGTGGCGCGGGAGCCGTGTCGCGGAGGCCGCCTGGCTGGGAGGGGACGTGGGTCGGGTGACGAGTGCGGTGTGCCCGGAGACGGTGGCCGAGGCGGAGGCCGTACAGGATCGGTTGCGACCGCTGGTCGACCTGGTGGGGCCGGGGCCGGCGCGGCCACGCACGATCGCCGGCCTGGATGTCGCGTACGCCGAGCGTGGTGACCGGCTGGCGGCGGCGGTGACCGTGCTGGACGCGGGGACGCTGGCCGTGGTCGAGACGGCGGTGGCCGTCGGTCGGGCCGCGTTTCCGTACGTCCCGGGCCTGTTCGCGTTCCGCGAGCTGCCCGCCCTGATGGAGGCGCTCGGACAACTGACCACCGCACCCGAGTTGCTGGTCTGCGACGGGCACGGGCTGGCTCACCCGCGCAGGTTCGGGCTGGCGTGCCATCTCGGCGTGCTGACCGGGTTGCCGGCGATCGGGGTCGGCAAGACCCCGCTGCTCGGCACCTGGGAGGCCCCGGCCGCGACGCGGGGATCATGGTCGCCGTTGCGGGACGGCACGGAGACGGTCGGGCGGGTGTTGCGCACCCGGGACGGGGTGAAGCCGGTCTTCGTGTCGGTGGGGCATCGGATGGACCTCGACAACGCCTGCGCCCAGGTACTGGCCCTCACTCCGCGTTACCGGCTGCCGGAGAGCACCCGCCAGGCGGATCGGTTGTGTCGGGGGGCGTTGGGCCGACTGCCCGCCTCGGACCTGGAGTGATGCCGGCCGGGTCGGTGCTCGGCCGGGCCCGGCGCGGGTCACGACGCACGGTGACGTCCTTCCGCCCGGCAGGAAAGGCAACGATCTGTTGCTGACAAAGCACGTGCTGTGCGGGAGGATGCCTCGGGGAATCGGACAGGGAGGCACCGAATGGTTGTCGGATCACCACCCACCGTGCGACGCCGGCAACTCGGCCGAGAACTGCGCAAGTTGCGCGAGGCCGCGGGCTTCAAGGCGGAGCAGGTCGCCCTGGAGGTGCGCTGCTCGCCGTCGCGGGTGAGTCGGATCGAGACCGCCCGGGTACGGATCACGCCCGGCACCGTGCACGAGTTGCTCGACGTCTACCGGGTCGAGGGGGCCGAGCGGCAGCGGCTGGTCGCGCTCGCCCGGCAGGCCCAGGAGGCAGGCTGGTGGCAGGCCCACAGCGACACCCTCACCTGGGAGTACTCGACCCTGATCGCGTTGGAGCACGACGCGAGCGAGCTGCGTACGTTCGAGTCTTCGGTGCTGCCCGGACTGCTCCAGACCGAGGAGTACGCCCGTACGGTGCTGCGGAAGACGCTGCTGGAGCAGACGCCCGAGTCGGCCGAGGAGAAGCTGGTCGTACGCCTGGCCCGGCAGCGGATTCTCACCCGTGCCGAGGATCCGGTCCGGCTCTGGGCGATCCTGGACGAGGCGGTCCTGCGCCGGCAGGTCGGCGGGGCGGACGTGATGGGTCCGCAGTTGCGTCACCTGGTGCAGATGGCCGAGCTGCCCAACGTCCAGCTCCAGGTGCTGCCGTTCGCGCGCGGCGCGTACGCCTGCAACACCGGCCCCTTCATGCTGCTCAGCTTCGCCGACGGGATGGACGGCGACGAGCCGACCGGGGAACCGGCGGACAGTGACGTGGTCTACGTCGAGAACGAGGCGGGCGACATCTACGTGGAGAAGGAGCCGGGGGTGGCCCGCTACCGGATGGTCTTCGACAACCTCCGTTCCGACGCCCTGACCTGTGCGGAGTCGACGGAGTGGCTGGCGAACCTGGCCGCCGAGCTGCCCTGACCCGGGCGGCGGGCCGACCGCGCCACCGGACCGAGCGCCGCGATGTCGACGCGCTCGCGCCGTGGCCGGGGACGAAGTGCCGGTGGTCGCGCACGGTAGCCTGTCGGCCGTACCCCTACCGGAAGCGGCGAGGTGATCATGTTGGTACGGCGCGGCGCGGCTCGACTCGCGACGGTGTGCGCGCTCCTGGCGGGCCTGGTGGTGGCCGGAGCGGCACCGGCGCTGGCCGACGACGAGGTCTCGGTCCGGCTCAGCTCGTCCAGCAGCTTCACCGCCGGGGGGACGCCGGGCTCGGTCAACGTGGCCGTGTCGAAGCGGTCCGACGGCTGCGTCTCGGTCCGGACCGGGGTGGCGTTGCAGATGTCGGGGCTGTCGGCCGACGACGTCACGCTGCTGGTCGCCGTCGACGGTAGCTGGCAACCGGTCGCCATGTCCGGCGACGGGACGCTGCGCAGCGCGCGCAGCGCGCCGGAGAAGCCGGAGCTGTGTGACCGCAAGAGCGTCACCATGCGCTACAAGCTGGCGCTCGCCGCCGGTGTGCCGGCCGGTCGGATCAACGTCGTGGGCGAGGCGTACGCGGCCGGTGGTGACCTGCTCAAGCAGGACGCCGAGTCCCGGAAGGTGAACGGCGCCAAGGTCACCCCGACGCCGTCCCGGACGTCGGCCTCGCCGAGCCCGACGCCGGAGGAGACGCTCGAGGCCGAGGAGCCCGAGGTCACCGAGGCGGCGGTCGCGGCACCGACGGGTCAGCCCGGTCTGGGTGCCGGTGCCGGCGGTGACGGCGGCGGCGGGATCGGCTCGATGGTGATGGTGGTCGGGGTCGGCATGGTGGCGATCGGAATCGCCCTGCTGGTACTGCTGCTGCGCCGGGCCCGGGGCGGCGGCCGGGAGGAGCCGGGTGCGGGCGGGATGCCCCCCGGGGGTGGGCCGCGTCCGCCGTACCCGCCGGGCGGCGGTGTCCCGACCGTGTACGGGGCCAGGAGCGGCGAGGCGACCACGGTGATCCCGAGGGGCGGCGAGGCGACCACCGTCATTCCCAGGGGCGGCGACGCGACCACCGTCATCCCAGGGGGCGGCGACTCGACCACGGTGATCCCGAGGGGCGGCGACTCTACGGTGATCATGCCCAGGGTGCGCCCCTGACCCGACCCACGTCGGTTGGTGGTGGCGGCGTCGCGAGCTGATGCCGACCTGATCTGATCATGACCGTCCCGAGTCCGCGTCGAGCTGGCTCGGCAACCGTCCTTACCCTCGGCCGGGGCGTCGGCTCCGATACGCTCAGGCCGTTGGCTGGCGTATCACCGAGGAGCGAGACCGTTGTCTGATTTGTCCCAGGTCGTCAAGGCGTACGACGTCCGTGGCACTGTCCCAGAGCAGTGGAACGAGCGGGTCGCCGAGGCATTGGGCGTGGCCTTCGCGCAGCTTCTGCGCGGGGACCAGGTCGCCGGGACGGCCGGTGCCCCGGAGACGGTCGTGATCGCCCACGACATGCGGGAAACCTCCCCCGGGCTGGCCGAGGCGTTCGCCGCCGGGGTCCGGTCCGAGGGGATGTCGGTGATCGACGCCGGCCTCGGCTCCACCGACCTGCTCTACTACGCCTCGGGCAGCCTCGACCTGCCCGGCGCCATGTTCACCGCCAGCCACAACCCGGCCCGGTACAACGGGATCAAGATGTGCCGGGCGGGCGCCCGCCCGATCGGGCAGGAGAGCGGCCTGGCCGAGATCCGGGACCGGGCCGAGGCGCTGCTGGACAAGGGCGAACCGCTGCCGGTGCGCGACCCGCTTCCGCCGCTGCGACGGCGTGACCTGCTCTCGGAGTACGCGGCACACCTGCGTGGCCTGGTCGACCTGCGCGGCATCCGTCCGCTCAAGGTGGTGGTCGACGCGGGCAACGGGATGGGTGGTTACACCGTGCCGGTGGTGCTCGGCGACGCGGTGCTGCCCGCCCTGCCGCTGACCATCGTGCCGCTCTACTTCGAGCTCGACGGCAACTTCCCCAACCACGAGGCGAACCCGCTGGACCCGGCCAACCTGGTCGACCTCCAGGCGGCGGTCCGGGAGCACGGCGCCGACCTCGGACTCGCCTTCGACGGCGACGCGGACCGCTGCTTCGTGGTCGACGAGCGGGGCGAGCCGGTCTCGCCGTCCGCGATCACCGCCCTGGTCGCCGTACGCGAGCTGGCCAAACACCCCGGCTCCACGGTGATCCACAATTTGATCACCTCCAGCGCCGTGCCGGAGATCATCCGGGAGAACGGTGGCGAGCCGCTTCGCAGCCGGGTCGGGCACTCCTTCATCAAGGCCGACATGGCGCGTACCAACGCGGTCTTCGGCGGGGAGCACTCGGCGCACTACTACTTCCGTGACTTCTGGTTCGCCGACACCGGCATGCTCGCCGCGATGCACCTGCTCGCCGCGCTCGGTGGGCAGGACCGTCCGCTCTCCGAGTTCGCCGCCGAGTACGAGCGCTACGTCTGCTCCGGCGAGATCAACTCGACCGTGGCCGACCAGGCGGCGAAGCTGGCCGAGGTCAGGCAGGTCTACCAGGGCGCCGAGACCGAGGAGCTGGACGGGCTGACGGTCCGCTTCCCCGACGGGGCCTGGATCAACCTGCGGCCCTCCAACACCGAGCCGCTGCTGCGGCTGAACGTGGAGGGGCCGACCGAGGACCGGATGATCGCGCTCCGCGACGAGGTGCTCGAGCTGGTACGCCGATAAGATCCCGTGCGCCGGCCGGAACGCCCTCGGCCGCCGGATGACGTGGAAGGAGCCGCACCGTGGCCCTCGACCCGCAGTTACTCGAGATTCTTGCCTGCCCGGACACACACCACGCCCCGCTCGACTACGACCCGGTGGGGCAGACCCTGACCTGCACCGAGTGCCAGCGGATCTTCGAGGTTCGCGACGACGTACCGGTGTTGCTGCTCGACGAGGCCCGCGGCGGTGCCGCACAGGAGGAGAAGTGATGGACGCCCACGCCGGCGTGAGCGGGCGACGGGTCCCCGACGAGGGGCTGCTCGACGACTCGTCGGCACTGTCCGAGGCCGATCCGGGCGGCATGCTCCGCTTCACCGCCTCGGCCGGCGCCCAGGTACGCGAGTCCGCCGCGCTCGCCGCGGAGGCGAACCTCGGGGTGCTCGCCGACGAGGGGCGGCCACGGGCGGTGGTGATCGCGGGCATCGGCACCGCCGGGCGGACCGGTGACATCCTCGCCACGGTCGCCGGGCCGCGCTGCCCGGTGCCGGTCATCGCGCACCGCAGCGCCGGGGTGCCGGGCTGGGTGGGTGCGGCCGACGTGGTGATCGCGGTCAGCGCTTCGGGGCGCAGCCCGGAGGCGCTCGGCGCGGCCGAGGCGGCGGCCCGGCGCGGGGCCAGGCTGGTCGCCGTCGGTGCGCCCGACTCGCAGCTCCAGTCGGTGGCGGAGGGGGTCCGGGCCCCGTTCATCCCGGTGCCCCGGCGCGCGCCCGCGCGGGCCAGCCTCTGGGGGCTGACCGTGCCGGTGCTGCTCGCCGCGAGGGCACTCGGGCTGGTGAAGGTGAACGAGGCGGATCTGGCCGAGACCGCGGCCCGGCTCGACGCGGACGCCGACCGGAGCCGGCCCAGCGCCGAATCGTTTGTCAACCCGGCCAAGGCGTTGGCGCTCGGGCTGGCAAACTCGGTGCCGGTGGTCTGGGGTTCGTCCCCGCTGGCCACGGTCGCCGCGCGGCGGTTCGGTGACACGCTCTCGGCGAATGCCCGCTACCCGGTGGTCGCGGGTGCGCTCGGCGAGGCTGGGCGGGGCCGGGTGGGGCTGCTCGACGGCGTCTTCGGCGGACTGGCCGAGTCGACCCGGGACATCTTCGCCGACCCCGAGGACGAGTCCGACCGGACCCGGCTGCGGGTGGTGCTGCTGCGCGACGGCGGCCTCAACGCCGACGACGACAGCGACGAGCCACTGGCCGTGGAGGAGCGGCGGGCCGACGCGTTGCAGACCCTGGCCGAGCGCCGTGGGGTGCGGTGCGACGTGGTGACCGCCGAGGGTGGTTCGGCGCTGGAGCGGCTCGCGTCGCTGATCGCCGTACCGGACTTCGCCTCCGTCTACCTGGCCCTGGCCCACGGGCTCGACCCGATGGCGGTGCCGGCGGTGACCGAGATGAAGGAGCTTTCGAACCCGTGAACGTGCGCGGCAGCCAGGAGGGGAGCGCGACATGAGCGCCGGTGGGGGGACACGGGCGATCATCGCCGCGCTGTTGGCCAACCTCGGCATCGCGGTCACCAAGCTCGTCGCCTGGCTGCTGACCGGGTCGTCGTCGATGCTGGCCGAGGCGGTGCACTCGCTGGCCGACTCGGGCAACCAGGCGTTGCTGCTGGTCGGCGGCCGTCGGGCGTTGCGGATCGCGACCCCGCAACACCCCTTCGGGTACGGGCGTGAGCGCTACATCTACGCCTTCATCGTCTCGATCGTGCTGTTCAGCGTCGGTGGCCTGTTCGCCCTCTACGAGGCGTACCACAAGTGGAAGGACCCGCACGGGATCGACCACCACCAGTGGGTGCCGGTCGCCGTGCTGCTCGTCGCGATCGCCCTGGAGTCGTTCTCGTTCCGGACCGCGATCGTCGAGTCCAACCACGTCCGGGGCAAGGCGAGCTGGGCGCAGTTCGTCCGCCGGGCGAAGGCACCCGAGCTGCCGGTGGTGCTGCTGGAGGACCTCGGCGCGTTGCTCGGTCTGATCTTCGCCCTGGTCGGCGTCTCGATGACCCTGGTCACCGGCGACGGCAGGTGGGACGCGGCCGGTACGGCGGCGATCGGTCTCCTGCTCGTCACGATCGCGGTCATCCTGGCCATGGAGACAAAGAGCCTGCTGCTCGGCGAGGGTGCCAGCCCCGAGGACGTCGGCCGGATCGAGCGGGCGATCACCGAGGGCTCCGAGGTCGAGCGGATCATCCACATGCGTACCCTGCACCTGGGGCCGGAGGAGCTGCTGGTCGCCGCGAAGATCGCGGTCCAGCCGTCGGCCTCGGCCGAAGGGCTGGCCCGGGACATCGACGCCGTGGAGTCGCGGATCAGGTCGGCGTTGCCGATCGCCCGGGTCATCTACCTGGAGCCGGACATCTACAGCGCCCGGCGGGAGTCGCCGTCGGAGGGCGCCGACCCGGCGACCGCCTCCGAATCGGGTGGGGAAGGCTGATCGTGGAACCACTGCACGGACCGATCCGTGACTACGCCTGGGGATCACGTACGGTGATTGCCGGCCTGCAAGGTCGCACCGTACCGACCCCTGGGCCGGAGGCGGAACTCTGGCTCGGCGCGCACCCGGCCTCTCCGGCCATGGTGCACCAGGGCGAGGCCCGGGTGAGCCTGCTCGAACTGCTCGCCGCCGAGCCCCGGCGCTGGCTGGGCGACGAGGTGCTGGCCCGGTTCGACGGTCGGCTGCCGTTCCTGATGAAGCTGCTGGCGCCGGAGGCGCCGCTGTCGTTGCAGGCCCACCCGAACCCGGAGCAGGCCCGCCTCGGCTACGCCGCCGACCAGGCGCTGCCGCCGACCGCGCAGCGCAACTACGTGGATCCGTACCACAAGCCGGAAGTGCTGGTGGCGATCGCGCCGTTCGAGGCGCTCTGCGGATTCCGGGACCCCGGGGTGTCGGCGGCGGTGCTGGAGGCGTTCGACATTCCGGCGCTCAAGCCGGTGGTGGCGGCCCTGCGCGGCGGCGTGGACGGGCTGCGCGACGCGGTCGAGCGGTTGCTGTCCTGGCCGGCGGTGGACCGGGCCGGGTTGGTCGAGACGGTACGCGGCACCGATCTCGGTCCGGATTTCGCGGCCGAGCAGGAGCTGGTCCGGTGGTTGGCCGGCTGGTATCCGGCCGACCCGGGTGTGCTGGTCGCGCTGCTGCTCAACCACGTACGGCTCGAACCGGGGATGGCGATCTGGATGCCGGCCGGCAACCTGCACGCGTACCTGCGCGGGGCCGGGGTGGAGATCATGGCGGGCAGCGACAACGTGTTGCGCGGCGGGCTGACGCCGAAGCACGTGGACGTGCCGGAACTGCTGCGGGTGCTGCGGTTCGAGGTGCTGGACGATCCGCTGCTCGCACCGGTGCCGGTGGCGCCGGGTGTGGTCGGCTGGCGGGTGCCGATCGACGACTTCGCGCTGCACCGGGTCCGGTTGGACGCCGAGGTGCCGCAGGCGCGACTGGCCCTGACCGGGCCCCGGGTGGTGCTCGGTGGCTCCGGCTCGGTACGGGTCCGGGACGCGGCCGGTGAGGTCACGGTCGAGCCGGGGCGGGCGGCGATCAGCGCGGCGGACGGTGGTCCGCTCCTCTTCTCCGGCACTGGTGAAGTTTTCGTGGGTTCGGCCGGATTGTCGCTTCCGGCCTGAGATTTCGCGCCTGCCGGTCGAACTCCCAGACCTCGCCTCACCTGTCGAGTCGGACATTTCCGGTTTGGCTTGACAGTGATGCTGCGTGCTGTGACTCTATAACTACGCAGCGTCATTGCGATGGGGGTCGTAGGCGCGCGCGGGGGTACCAAACCGGGGGGATGCGCGGGGCGGAGGGACGCTGGGCGGGAAACCGTCCACGCCCCACCGCCCCGCGCGCTGCGTACCGTCGGCGGCGTGGGTGGGCGCGGCCGGTCTCCGCGCCCTGCCTGGGCGACCGGTACGGACGCCGCCGGACGCCCCCGCGCCAGCCGGGCTGCGCCAGCCGGGCTGCGCCAGCCGGGCCGCGCCAGCCGGGCCGCGCCAGCCGGGCCGGGACGGCGGGCATTGGATAGTCTCCGGGTGGCCGTCGCCCGACGGGCCATGCGTCGTGGATTGTCGCGGATGTCCGGGAGTGCCGGCACCGCCTGTGCCGGCGCGAATGCGGCCGGGCGTAATGTGGAGGGTCGCGCAGCAGACCCGTACGACAGGAGCTTTCATGACCAGCACTCTCCCGGCGCCCTCTGGCGGTGCGTCGACCGGAGCCCGGCCCGCGACGGTGGCCGACGGTGACTTCAAGGTGGCGGATCTGTCGCTGGCCGACTTCGGCCGTAAGGAGATCGAGCTGGCGGAGCACGAGATGCCCGGCCTGATGTCACTGCGCCGCGAGTACGCCACCGCCCAGCCGCTGCGCGGCGCCCGGATCACCGGTTCGCTGCACATGACGATCCAGACCGCGGTGCTGATCGAGACGCTGACCGCGCTGGGCGCGGAGGTCCGCTGGGCCTCGTGCAACATCTTCTCCACCCAGGACCACGCCGCCGCCGCGATCGTGGTCGGCCCGAACGGCACGGTCGACGCGCCCGCCGGTGTCCCGGTCTACGCCTGGAAGGGCGAGAGCCTGGAGGAGTACTGGTGGTGCACCGAGCAGGTGCTGCTCTGGCCGGACGGACAGGGCCCGAACATGATCCTCGACGACGGTGGTGACGCCACCCTGCTGGTGCACCGGGGCGCCCAGTTCGAGGCGGCCGGTGTGGTCCCGCCGGTCGAGTCCGCCGACTCCGAGGAGTACGCGGTCATCCTGGGTGTGCTGCACCGCTCCCTCGCCGAGGACAACCAGCGGTGGACCCGGGTCGTGGGTGGGATCAAGGGGGTCACCGAGGAGACCACTACCGGCGTGCACCGGCTCTACGAGATGCAGCAGGCCGGCACCCTGCTCTTCCCGGCGATCAACGTCAACGACTCGGTGACGAAGAGCAAGTTCGACAACAAGTACGGCTGCCGGCACTCGCTGATCGACGGCATCAACCGGGCCACCGACGTGCTGATCGGCGGCAAGGTCGCGGTCGTGCTCGGCTACGGCGACGTGGGCAAGGGCTGCGCGGAGTCGCTGCGCGGCCAGGGGGCCCGGGTCATCGTCACCGAGGTCGACCCGATCTGCGCGTTGCAGGCGGCGATGGACGGTTACCAGGTCGCGACGCTGGACGACGTGGTGGAGACGGCCGACATCTTTGTCACCGCCACCGGCTGCTTCGACGTCATCACCAACGAGCACATGGCCCGGATGAAGCACCAGGCGATCGTGGGCAACATCGGTCACTTCGACAACGAGATCGACATGGCCGGTCTGGCGAAGCGTTCGGACGTACGGCGGCTGAACATCAAGCCGCAGGTCGACGTCTGGAAGTTCGACGACGGTCACTCGATCATCGTGCTCTCCGAGGGCCGGCTGCTAAACCTGGGCAACGCCACCGGGCACCCGAGCTTCGTCATGTCGAACTCGTTCGCCAACCAGACCATCGCGCAGGTCGAGCTCTTCACCAAGACCGACGACTACCCGGTCGGGGTGTACGTGCTGCCGAAGCACCTGGACGAGAAGGTCGCCCGGCTGCACCTCGGCGCGCTCGGCGCCAAGCTGACCGAGCTGTCCAAGGAGCAGGCCGCCTACCTGGGCGTTCCGGTCGAGGGTCCGTTCAAGCCGGAGCACTACCGCTACTGAGTCACCTCGTCGTACCGGCCGGGCCGGCTGACCTTCACGGGTCAGCCGGCCCGGCCGTCGTCGTGCCGGGTACGGGTGGGACGTACCCAGGTCCAGACGCAGTAGCCGAGCCAGCCGAGCGCGACCGCCGTGGCGAGTGGACGCAGCCGTAGCGCGTTGAGCGCGATGATGACCACCAGGACGACGAGCCACGGTACGAAGGCCTTCACCCCGCCATTGGATCAGAGCCGCAGTGGCCGGCGCCACCTTGACAACCTGCGGAAACGGGGTAGAAGGTAGGCTGTCCTAAGTTAGGCCAGCCTTATTGACGAACCCGGGGTTCCTCATGTTCGCCACCTACCTGATCGGCCTGCGTGAGGGCCTGGAGGCCACCCTGGTGGTCAGCATCCTGGTCGCCTTCCTGGTCAAGTCGGACCGCCGGGACCGGTTGCCGCAGGTGTGGGGTGGGGTGGCCGCCGCCGTCGCGCTCTCGGTCTTCTTCGGCTGGCTGCTCGAATACACCAGCACCACGCTGCTGGCGGACTCCGCCGACCGGGAGCTGTTCGAGGCGGTGACCTCGGTGGCCGCGGTCGCCTTTGTCACCGCGATGATCTTCTGGATGCGCCGGGCGGCCCGGTCGCTCAGCGGCGAACTGCGCGGCAAGCTCACCGAGGCGCTCGCCGTCGGCTCCCTCGCGGTTGCCCTGATGGCCTTCCTCGCCGTGGTCCGGGAGGGGCTGGAGACCGCGCTCATCTTCTACTCGGCGGTGCAGGGAGCGGACGTCGACGGCGGCCCGCTCTACGCGCTGATCGGCGGGGTGGTCACCTCGGTCGCGATCGGCTACCTGCTCTACGCCAGCGCGGTCCGGATCAACCTGACCCGCTTCTTCACCTGGACCGGCGCGCTGCTGATCCTGGTCGCCGCCGGCATCTTCAAGTACGGCACCCACGACTTCCAGGAGGCCGGCGTCCTGCCCGGCATCAAGCGTGTCGCGTACGACATCTCCGGTGTGCTCGACCCGAGCACCTGGTACGGCACCCTGCTCAGCGGCATGTTCAACATCACCGCCTCGTCGACCGTGCTGGAGGTCGTCGCCTGGGTCGCGTACGCGGTCCCGGTGTTGATCCTCTTCCTGCTTCCCGGACGCCGTGCCTCCGGGACCACCCCCGCCACCGTCGGCGCCACGACCGGTCCGGCCACCGCCACCCGGTCCGCCTGAGCGCGGCACCCACCCGCCTCTGTTCCGAACCGCAAGGAGAACTCGCATGCGTACCACCCGACTCGTGGCGCTCGCCGCCGCCGGTGTGCTCGCCGGTGCCGGCCTGGCCGGCTGCGGTGCCAAGGACGACGCCGGCACCGCCGCCGCCGGGGGGCCGATCAGGGTCAAGGCCACCGACACCGCCTGCGAGGTGGCCGAGACCGAGGTCGGCGCCGGTACGGTCGTGTTCAGCGTGACCAACTCCGGGGCCAAGGTGACCGAGTTCTACGTCTACGCCGCCGGTGACCGGGTGATGGGCGAGGTGGAGAACGTGGTGCCCGGCCTCAGCCGCGAACTGCACGTCGAACTGCCCGCCGGCACGTACGAGACGGCCTGCAAGCCGGGCATGATCGGCAAGGGCATCCGGGGCGCGTTGACGGTCAGCGGCTCGTCCGCCCCGCTCACCGACGACGCCGCGCTGGCCAGCGCGACCGACAGCTACCAGCGGTACGTCCGCAGCCAGACCGGCGCGTTGCTGGACAAGACCACGGAGTTCGTCGACGCGGTCAAGGCCGGTGACGTCGCGGGGGCGAAGGCGCTCTTCCCGGTGGCCCGTACCTACTGGGAGCGGATCGAGCCGGTCGCGGAAATCTTCGGTGACCTCGACCCGAAGATCGACGGCCGGGAAGAGGTGATCGAGGAGGGGATGGAGTTCACCGGCTTCCACCGCCTGGAGAAGGATCTCTGGACCACCGGCGACATCAGCAAGGACGGCCCGATCGCCGACCGGCTGCTGGCCGACGTGAAGGAGATCGTGACCAAGGCGAACGCGGAGCGGCTCTCCCCGCTCAACCTGGCCAACGGCGCCAAGGAACTCCTCGACGAGGTGGCGACCGGCAAGATCACCGGCGAGGAGGACCGCTACTCGCACACCGACCTGTGGGACTTCAACGCGAACGTCGAGGGCTCCAAGGCGGCCGTCGCCGCACTGCGCCCGGTGCTCACCGAGCGGGCCCCGGAGCTGGTCACCTCGCTCGACGGCGGTTTCGCCACGGTCGACAGCACGCTCGCCGAGCACCGGGCCGGCGACGGCTGGAAGCTGCACAACGAGTTGAGCCAGGCCGAGCTGAAGGACCTCTCGGACGCGATCAACGCGCTCGCCGAGCCGATCAGCAAGGTCGCGGCGGTCGTCGCCAAGTAGGCCCGGCGGCTCGGTCGGTACGAGCGCCGGCGGCACGGTCGCACGAGAGCGTGGCGGTGCAGTCGGCACAGGAGCGCGGCGGCTCGTCTCAAGTGTGGGTGTGGCGGTCAGAGGAGGTGGGCGGTGTCGGAGAACCGGGTGTCACGTCGCCGGGCGATCGGGCTGGCCGGCGCGGCCGGTATCGCCGGCGCCGGGGTCGCGGGCGTGACCGGTGCGCTGCTGCACGGAGCGCTCGACCCATCGCCGCACGCGGCCGCCTCGCCCTCGGACGGGGTGCAGTTCCACGGCGATCACCAGGCGGGCATCACCACCGAGGTGCCGGACCGACTCCACTTCGTCGCGTTCGACGTGATCACCAAGGACCGGGCCCGGCTGGTCGAGCTGCTCCAGGACTGGAGCGCGGCCGCCGCCCGAATGACCCTCGGCCAGGACGCGGGGCCGGTCGGTGCGGTGAAGGGGGCCCAGGAGGCGCCGCCGGACGACACCGGTGAGGCGCTCGGCCTGCCGCCGTCCGGACTCACCCTGACCGTGGGGTTCGGGCCGTCGCTGTTCCGGGACGCCGACGGCCGGGACCGGTTCGGCCTCGCCGACCGGCGCCCGGCCGCCCTGGCCGAGCTGCCGAAGTTCCCCGGCGAGGCGCTGCGCCCCGAGATATCCGGCGGTGACCTCTGCGTGCAGGCGTGTGCCAACGACCCGCAGGTGGCCGTGCACGCGATCCGGAACCTGGCCCGGATCGGCATGGGCGTGGTGAGCGTGCGCTGGTCCCAGCTCGGCTTCGGGCGTACCTCGTCGACGTCCCAGCACCAGGCCACGCCGCGCAACCTCTTCGGCTTCAAGGACGGTACGGCCAACCTGAAGGTCGAGGAGACCGACCTGCTCCGCGAGCACCTCTGGGTCCAGCCGGGGGACGGACCGGACTGGATGACCGGCGGTTCGTACCTGGTCACCCGCAAGATCCGAATGATCATCGAGACCTGGGACCGTACCTCCCTCGGTGAGCAGGAGGAACTGGTCGGTCGGGCCAAGGGCAGCGGCGCGCCGCTGGGCCAGCGGGACGAGTTCCAGCCGATCGACCTCGGGGCGACCGGGCCCGACGGGCAACCCCGGATCGCCGAGACCGCGCACGTACGGCTGGCCCACCCGGACCGTCACAACGGCGCGCGGCTGCTCCGGCGGGGTTACAACTACGTGGACGGCTCGGACGGGCTGGGCCGGCTCGACGCCGGGCTGTTCTTCATCGCGTACCAGCGGGACCCGCGTCGGCAGTTCGTGCCGATCCAGACGGAGCTTGCTCGTCACGATGGGTTGAACGAGTATCTACGTCACGTATCCAGTGGTCTCTTTGCCTGCCCGCCGGGCGTACAAGATCGGGGCGATTTCTGGGGGCGCGCACTCTTTGACTGATCGGCGGGGTGGTGCCGGTCCCACGAACGTGAACGGGGATGGAATATTAATGCCATGAGAGCCCGGGTACTGGTGGTCGACGACGACCCCGCGCTGGCCGAGATGCTCGGCATCGTGCTGCGCAGCGAGGGTTTCCTGCCCTCCTTTGTCGCCGACGGGGAGCGGGCGCTGGCCGCGTTCCGCGACAGCCGCCCCGACATCGTCCTGCTCGACCTGATGCTGCCGGGGATGAGCGGGATCGACGTGGCGCGGTCGATCCGGGCCGAGTCCGGCGTACCGATCGTCATGCTGACCGCGAAGAGCGACACCGTCGACGTCGTGCTGGGCCTGGAGTCGGGCGCGGACGACTACGTGGTCAAGCCGTTCAAGCCCAAGGAGCTGGTGGCCCGGATGCGGGCCCGGCTGCGCCGGGGCGAGGACGCCGCGCCGGAGCTGCTGACCATCGGCCCGCCCGGCAACCAGATCAACATCGACGTGCCGGCACACACGGTCAGCCGGGACGGCGAAGAGGTCAAGCTGACCCCGCTGGAGTTCGATCTGCTGGTCGCGCTGGCCCGCAAGCCTCGGCAGGTCTTCACCCGGGAGGTCCTGCTGGAGCAGGTCTGGGGCTACCGCCACGCGGCCGACACCCGCCTGGTCAACGTGCACGTGCAGCGCCTGCGAGCCAAGATCGAGCCGGATCCGGAGCGACCCGAAATCATCCTCACCGTGCGCGGCGTGGGTTACAAGGCGGGCACCGGATAGCCTGGGTGCCACTGTGGCCCACCCCATCGTTCCCCAGCTCCTGACCCGCGTCGGCACCGCCGCGCGGGAGGTCTGGCGTGTCGCGTTCGCCCGGACCAGGGCCTTCGGCGCCGGCCTGCACCAGACCTGGCGCCGGTCTCTCCAACTCCGTGTCGTCAGCATCACCCTGGTAGCGTCGAGCCTGCTGGTGGGCGGGTTCGCGGTGCTGGTCGCCGAGCGGATCACCAACATCCTGCTCGACAACGCCACCGCCGACGTGAAGGAAAGGCTGGAGAACGGCCGGAACTACGCGGAGAGCCAGATCAGCGTCTACCCGGTGTCGTACGCGCCGAAGCTCGGCGCCACCTTCGAGGCCACCGCCCTCTACCTGGCCGGCAACGACCCCGAACAGGTCGCCGGTGTGGTGGTCGCGCTCCAGGCGGACCGCTACCCGAGCATCCCGGCGGCCACCTCGCCGGCCCGGGTCGACGTGGGTCCGATGATCAGTAAGGAACTGCGGGAGCGGGTGGTCGGCGGCGAGGTCGCGCACCAGATCCAGACCGGCGACCTCGACGCCGGTACGGCGAAGTACCTCGTCTACGGCTCCCCGGTGCCGACCAAGTTCGGTCAGGTGGAGCTCTACTACTTCGTGCCGTTGACCCGGTGGGACAAGATCGCGGAGGAGTCCCGGTCGACCGTGGTGGCCACCGGGATCACCCTGGTGCTGCTGCTCGGCCTCCTCTCCGCGCTGGTCACCCGCCTGGTGGTCAATCCGGTACGGGTGGCCTCCCGGACCGCCCAGCGGCTCTCCGCCGGCCTGCTCGACCAGCGGATGGTGGTCAACGGCGAGGACGACCTGGCGCTGCTCGCCGCCTCGTTCAACCAGATGGCGACCAACCTCCAGCGGCAGATCGTCCGGCTGGAGGAGATGTCCCGGTTGCAGCGCCGGTTCACCTCGGACGTCTCGCACGAACTGCGTACGCCGCTCACCACCGTACGGATGGCGGCCGACCTGATCTTCGCGGAGCGGGACGAGTTCGATCCCGCCGTGGCGCGCAGCGCCGAACTGCTCCAGGCCGAACTGGACCGGTTCGAGGGGCTGCTGACCGACCTGCTGGAGATCAGCCGCTTCGACGCCGGCTTCGCCATGCTCGACGCGGAGCCGACCGATCTGGTCCCGGTGGTGCACCGGGTGGTGGACCGGCTCGACGGACTTGCCGCCCGGCTGGGCGTACCGCTGCGGATGACCACGCCCGACCTGCCGGTGATCGCCGAGGTCGATCCCCGCCGGGTCGAGCGGATCCTGCGCAACCTGGTCGGCAACGCGGTCGAGCACGGCGAGGGGCGTCCGGTCGAGGTGGTGCTCGGCGTGGACGAGCAGGCCGTGGCGATCACCGTGCGGGACCACGGGGTGGGGCTCAAGCCGGGTGAGGAGAAGCTGGTCTTCAACCGGTTCTGGCGGGCCGACCCGTCCCGGGCCCGGCAGACCGGCGGGACCGGGCTCGGGCTGTCGATCAGCCTGGAGGACGCCCGGTTGCACGGTGGCTGGCTCGAAGCCTGGGGGGCGCCCGGTCAGGGTGCGCAGTTCCGCCTCACCCTGCCGGTCCGGGCCGGCGACCGGCTCACCTCGGCACCGCTGCGACTGGTGCCGGGCGACGCCACGATCGTCCCGGTGTTGCAGGTGCCGAACGCCCCCCGGCTGGCGATCGGGCCGGGGGCGACACCGGCGCAGGGGACGGAATCCGGGCCCGAGGGGTCCGACCACCCGGCCGAATCACCGGTCGGCGTTCCGCGTACGGAGGTGACCAGGTGAACCGGCCCGTCATGCCCGCCGCGACGATGGCGCTGCTGCTCTGTGTCGGGCTGGCCGGCTGCGGCATCCCGGCCGAGACCGAGGTTCGGGTGGACGGCAGGGGACCCCAGTCCGGGCTCGGCACCGGCCTCGGCTCGACGCCGAGGCTCCCGCTGCGGACGGACACCACCGATCCGGCCCAGTTCACCGCGAACTACCTGGCCGCCGCCGCCGAGGGGGGCGAGGCCGCCGAGGTCTACAACCGGGTGAACGGCTACATCCCGGACGACGACGGCGGCAAGCTCAAGCCGAAGGCCGGCGGCGAGCCGGTGATCAACATCGTCCGGCTGAAGGGTGCTCCGAAGTCGGAGAACATTTCGGACGCCAATGGCTGGACCGTCACCATCCAGGTCCAGCAGGTCGGCGTACTGCGGGCCGACGGGTCGGTGGGCGAGCCCGAGCTCACCGAGGAGAGCTACGTCTTCACCATCCGCGAGGTGACCACCACCGTCGGCGGCACGACCCAGCCGCTGGGCGGGGTGTGGATGATCAAACCTCCGCCGGTGCTCCTGCTCAGCACGGACGCGCTGGAGACGTACTACAACCACCGGACGATCTACTTCTGGAACGCGGCGCGTACGACGCTCGTGCCCGACCCGCGTTATCTGCCCAAATCGCTGCCCCGGGAGTCACAGGCGACCGAGATCCTCGGCTGGCTGATCGGCGGCCCCACGCCGTGGCTCACCTCGGCCGTCGTGCCGCTGCCCGAGGGGACCAGCAGGATCGGCAACGTCCCGAACCCCGGGGACCGTCTGGAGGTCAACCTCGCCGTACCGGCCACCGAGGTGGACGACGACACCGAACTGGACCGCCTCTTCACCCAGCTTGCCTGGTCGCTGCTGCCGACCGACTCGGACATGCCCAACGGTGAACTGGAGCTGAAGATCCAGAGCCAGCGGCGCAAGGTGGAGGATGTCGACGACTACCGCCGCGACCACCCGCTCTACGGGATCAGTGGGAGCCCCAAACGCTTCTGCGTGTTCGGCGGGGTGGTCTACCCGCTCCGGGTGGAGAACGAGGCGATCCAGGCCGTACCGGTCGATCCGGAGCAGAACCACGACGTCCACTCCGCCGCCTTCGCCGGTGACCCGGGCCACGCGGAGGTGGCGTTGGTGATCTCGACCGGGGAGCGGTTCGCCCTGCGCGTCGCGACCGGGGCCGCACCGTTGTCCAGGTTCGAGCAGACGCGGACGTTCGGGACCATGGACCGCCCGGTCTGGCTGTACGGGAGCGACCTGCGCCCGCTGATCGGGCTGGTGGTGGCCGACGGTGAGCTGTACCGGTTCGACGACCGGGCTCAGCTCGTGAAGGTGGTCGTGCCGGGGGTCTCCGGTCGGATCAGTGGTGTCGGGGCGGCGCCGGACGGGCAGCGGGTCGCCGTCGTCGCCGACAACGCGCTGTATCTCGCGGCGCTGAACACCGACGGCCCGACGGTCACCGTCGGTCGGGCTCGCCGGGTGGCGACCTCCGTGACGCCGGTGACCGGGGTCGACTGGACCGGCGAGAGCACGCTCGCGGTGGCCGGGTCACAGCCGGGCCGGTCGTCGGTGATCCAGACCGTCCGGCTCGACGGGGCGTTCGAGTACCCGGCGGAGGACACGTACGGCGCCGTACGGCACCTGTCGGCGTACCCGGACACCCCGATGCACCGGGTCTCGCCCGGCCTGATGTTCGAGGCGAACGGTGTCGCCACCGCGGCGAGCCTGCAGATCCGCAAGGAACAGGTGAGCATGCCGGCGACCTCGTCGAACACGTCGGACCGGCCCAGCGCCCCGTTCTTCTGGTACTGAGCCTCGTCGAAGCCGGGTGGAGTCGGATGACCGGGATCTGGGCCGACCTGACCGATCTGGTGCTACCGGCCGAGTGCGCCGGTTGCCGGGTGGGTCGCACCGCACTCCGCAACGGCGTCTGTACGCGCTGCGCCAGTGCGCTCCAGGAGCTGCGTCCCGCCCCGGCTCGGCCGACGCCGGCTCCGCCGGGGCTGCCCGACTGTGTGGCGCTCGGGGCGTACCAGGGTGAGTTGCGGGAGACGCTGCTGGCGTACAAGGAACGGGGCCGCCATTCGCTGGCCCGGCCGCTGGGTCGGTTGCTCGCCGAGGTGGTCGCCGAGGTGGTCGCCGAGGCGGCGGGCGCCCCACGGCCCGTGCTGTTGATCCCGGTGCCGACCACCGCCGCGGCGGTCCGCGCCCGGCACGGTGACCACCTGCGCCGGCTGGCCCGGCACGCGGCGCACCGGCTGCGGTCGTCGGGTTGGTCGGTGGTGCTCGGATCGCCGCTGCGCGCCCTGCCCAGGCCGGATTCGGCCACGTTGGACAGTGCCGGTCGGGCGGCGGCGGCCCGGCAGGCGTTCGCCCAGCGGGCGGGGCGGCTGCCGACGCTGCGACGGGTGGCCGCCGGGCGGTTCGTGATCGTGCTCGACGACATCGTCACGACCGGGGTGACCCTCGCCGCGGTGACCGGCTCGCTCCGGGCCGCCGGGGTACGGGTGGACGCCGCCGCGGTGTTGGCGGCAACGATCCGACGGGCCCAGTGGTAACGGTACGTGCAGGCGATTTCACACGATCGTGCCACAAGTGAGTGTTTCAAAAGGTTCTTGGTAGCGGGGGGTGACTATAGACGGGACAGGAGTTAGCGTTTTGTTCACCGGGGGTATGAGGGACTCCACCCCGCCCCGGGCATGAGAAAGGAGGCGGCGTCATTCTCGACCGGTCAGTGCCGAAGGAAGAACTCCTGGGGGCAGCCTGGCCGGGTTTTTTGGTTTCTGGACCGTCCGGACACAGGAGGTCACGCATGGATGTCGTGGTCAAGGGCCGTAATGTCGAAGTCCCCGAGCACTACCGGGTGCATGTAGCCGACAAGCTCGCGAAGATCGAACGCTACGACCACAAGCTCATTCGAGTCGACGTCGAACTGTCCCACGAACGCAACCCGCGACAGGCCGACAACTGTCAGCGAGTGGAAATCACCTGCGTATCGCGAGGACCGGTGGTCCGCGCGGAGGCGTGCGCCAAGGATTTCTACAGCGCGTTGGACGTCGCGATAGCCAAGCTGGACACCCGGCTGCGCCGGGCCGCCGACCGTCGCCGGGTACACCGTGGCCGGCACGCGCCGATCTCCGTCGCCGCCGCGACGGCCGGCCTGCCGGTGGCCGACCTCGGCGGCAGCGCGCTCGCCACCCTGACCCGCGAAGCCGACCACCGTGAGTCGTCGGCGTCCGACCCCGACCCGTACGACGAGTACGACGCCCACGAGCCGGGTCACATCGCACGGGCGAAGCTGCACCCGGCCGAACCGATGACGGTCGACGACGCGCTGTTCCAGATGGAACTCGTCGGGCACGACTTCTACCTGTTCCTGGACAAGGAATCGGGCCGGTCCAGCGTGGTCTACCGCCGTAAGGGCTACGACTACGGCCTCATCGCGCTCGCCGAGTAGCGCGGCCGCCGAGCGGTCCGCCCGGCCGGCAGGACACCGTCCAGCGGGGCCGGACCAACGCTCGACGGCGGGACGTACCAGTTCACAGACCCAGGAACACCGGTCGGCCGTACGGGCTCCAGCGGTTGCACCGCCCGTGCGGCCGGGCCGGGGGTTGTCGTCCGCCGACCCGGCTCGGTCCGGCCGTCGACCCCGCTCCGGCTCGGCTCAGTCCGCCAGGTCCCGCGCCAGCAGGGCGAAGAGCACGTCGTCGGCCCGATCCCCCGCGGGGCCGGGCAGCCGGCCGCGTTGCAGTCCCTCGCGCCGGAAACCGGCCTTTTCCAAGACCCGTTGGGAGCCCCGGTTCTCCGGCGCCGCCCCGGCGACCAACCGACTGATGCCGGTTTGGTCGAACGCCCAACGAGCCAGCAGCCTCGCGGCCCGGCTGGGGTAACCGTGCCCCCGCCACTCGGGTCGCATGGCGTACCCGATCATGGCCTGGCCGGTCTCCGGCTCCTGGTAGTAGAGCGCGATCTCGCCGGTCGGCTGGCCGGTCGCGGCGTCGAGGATGAGCAGGTCGGCGCGAGCGCCGGCCAGCCAACGGGCCGCCGCCTCCGCGCACCTGCGCCCGACCTGGGCGCGATCCGGTGCGATCGGCGGCACGCTGTGCGCCACCACCTCCGGCAGACTGTGCATCCGATGGACGAAGTCCGCGTCGTCGGCGGCCAGCGGGCGTAAGGTGACCACCCCGTCGGTGAGCGTGCCGCCGGGCAGGTCCGGCAGGACCCGGGTCACCGGACCGGGTGGGTCGTCGGCCAGTCGGGCCCAGGCGACCAGGTCGTGCCGGCTGCCGTCCGGTCGGCTGCCGAGACCGCGCCGTACGCCCTCGCGTCGGAAATCGCTGGCCAGCGCGACCCGTTGGCTGGCCGCGTTCTCCTGCTCGGTGAGGAGTTCCAGGCGGGCGAAGCCATCGCCCAGCGCCCGCTCGGCGAGCGCCCGTACGGCGGCGGTGACGATCCCCCGTCCCCGGGCCCAGGGGGCGAGCCAGTAGCCGACCTCACCCTGTGCCCGGGCCGGCACCACGTGGTCGAGGCCGATCCCGCCGAGCAGGCGGTCGTCGGCCGGGTCGGCGATCGCGTACGCCGCACCGCCCCGGTCCCAGACCGCCGCCGTACCCTCGCTGATCCACCAGTGGGCGTCGGCCACGGTGTACGGGTCGGGCAGGTGCGGGAGGAAGCGCCGGGTCAGCGGGTCTCCACAACCCGCGACGAGTCCGTCCGTGTCCTGGTCCCGGAACAGACGAAGTCGTACCCGGTCGGTCTCGATCGTCTCGCGGTCCACCTCGGGCCGGCTCACGGGTTCGGGTCGGGACCGGAGGTCGGTACGGGACCGCCGGTCGGCAGCAGCGCACCGACCCAGACGTCGACCCGGGCGCCCCGGTGCGGGATGCCCTGCCGGGCGATGCCCTCGACGGTGAAGCCCGCCTTCTCGGCCGCCCGCCGCGAGGCGTCGTTGCCCAGGTGCGCCCGCCATTCGATCCGCCCGACGCCGAGGCTGCCGAAGGTCCAGGCGCAGACGGCGGCCAGCCCGCGCGAGCAGTAGCCACGCCCACGGGCGTGCGGGGCCACCAGGTAGCCGACGTCGGCCAGCCCTGGATCGTCGGCGGCCAGCCGGACCTCGATGGTGCCGGCGTAGTTGTCGTCCGGGTCGGCGATGACAAAGACCGCGCCCCTGCCCCGGGCCCAGCGGTCGGAGGTGTAGCGGTGTGCGTAGAACTCCGCGTCGGAGCGCTGGTACGGGTCCGGCACCGTGGTCCAGCGCACCGTCTCCGGGTCCCGGCAGGCGGTGACGATGGCGTCGAGGTCCCGTTCCTCCGGCTGGCGCAGCCGGATCTCGCCGTCTCCGACGGTGGCGAAGAGCACCGGCTGGGGGCGTCCGAAGACCGCGGCCCGGTGTGCCACCAGCGAGCCGTGCGCGGCGGCCCCGCCCGAATGGCCGGCACCGGCCGCCCCGGCGCTGCTGTCGGCCAGGTCGCCGGGGAGCAGCGAACCGATCCAGCCGTCGGCGCTGCCGAGCGGGTGCGGGGTGGCCAGCCTGAGCTCGCCCTCGATCCGGAAGCCGGCCCGGAGTGCGACCAGCCGCGACGCGTGGTTGCCCACCTCCGCCTGCCAGACCAGGCGACGCAGGCCGACTTCCCGGAACGCCCACCGGGCGATCACCCGGGTGGCCCGGGTCGCGATCCCCGCGCCCCGGGCCCACGGGGCGGTCCAGTAGCCGACCTCGGCCGAACGCAGGCTCCGGTCGATCGAGACCAGGCCGCAGGAGCCGAGCAGTTCACCGGTGGCGGCGTCGCAGACCGCGAAGTGGGCACCGGTGTCGTCGGCCCAGGCCGTGGGCGCGATTTCGGTGACAAAACCCTCCGCGTGTTCCAGCAGGTACGGGGAGGGAACGGAAGTCCAACGCCGGATGTCCGGATCCTGGCAGGCCCGGTGGACATCGGCCGCGTCCGTCGGCGCCCAGGGGCGGAGCAGCAGGTCGTCCTCGACGATCTCCACGGGCTTCACGCCGGCCATCTTGCCGGAGAGTTCGCGCTGGGCGTAACCGGATTTGGCGTGTCCGGTCCGACCTATAGGGTGAATTGTCCGGTTTGTTGATCTGGGTCGCCGGCACGGCTGCCGAATGCCCCGGCGGAGCGCCTACGATGGTTCGGCAGACCGTCTAGGGGAGCGTTGATCCGTGTCGATACTCGAAAAGTTCCTCCGCGCCGGCGAAGGCCGCATGGTGCGGCGGCTGAAGGCCGTCGCCAATGCCATCAACTCGATCGAGGACGACTATGTCGATCTCACCGACGAGGAGCTCAGGGGCCTGACCGACCAGTACCGGCAGCGGATCGCCGATGGCGAGACCCTCGACGACCTGCTGCCGGAGGCGTTCGCCACCGCCCGTGAGGCCGCCGCCCGGGTGCTCGGCCAGCGCCACTACGACGTACAGATCATGGGCGGCGCCGCGTTGCACTTCGGCAACATCGCCGAGATGAAGACGGGTGAGGGCAAGACCCTCACCTCGGTCCTGCCGGCGTACCTGAACGCGCTGTCGGGCAAGGGCGTGCACATCGTCACGGTGAACGACTACCTCGCCGAACGTGACGCGGCCTGGATGGGCCGGGTGCACGAGTTCCTCGGCCTGACCGTCGGGGTGATCCTGCCCAACCGCCCGGCCAGCGAGCACCGGGCCGCGTACGCCGCCGACATCACGTACGGCACCAACAACGAGTTCGGCTTCGACTACCTCCGGGACAACATGTCCTGGTCGCAGGAGGAGCTGGTCCAGCGCGGGCACAACTTCGCGATCGTCGACGAGGTCGACTCGATCCTGATCGACGAGGCGCGTACCCCGTTGATCATCTCCGGCCCGGCCGAACACTCGGCCCGCTGGTACGGCGAGTTCGCCGGGGTGGTCGCCCGGCTCCAGCCCGGCAAGGACGGCGAGGGCGACTACGAGGTCGACCACGCCAAGCGGACCATCGCCGTCACCGAGCGGGGCGTGGCCAAGGTCGAGGACCGGCTCGGCATCGACAACCTGTACGAGTCGGTCAACACGCCGCTGGTCGGTTACCTGAACAACGCGATCAAGGCCAAGGAGCTCTTCAAGCGGGACAAGGACTACATCGTCAGCGAGGGCGAGGTCCTGATCGTCGACGAGTTCACCGGTCGCATCCTGCACGGTCGTCGGTACAACGAGGGCATGCACCAGGCGATCGAGGCGAAGGAGGGGGTGGAGATCAAGCAGGAGAACCAGACCCTCGCCACGGTCACCCTGCAAAACTACTTCCGCCTCTACAGCAAGCTCTCCGGCATGACCGGTACCGCGCAGACCGAGGCCGGCGAGTTCCAGAAGGTCTACAACGTCGGCGTGGTGTCGATCCCGACCCACCGGGCGATGGTCCGGATGGACAAGCCGGACGTCATCTACAAGACCGAGAAGGCCAAGTTCAACGCGGTCGTCGAGGACATCGCCGAGCGCCACGCGATCGGGCAGCCGGTGCTGGTCGGCACGGTCTCGGTGGAGAACTCCGAGATCCTTTCCCAGTTGCTGCGCCGCCGGGGCATTCCGCACGCGGTCCTCAACGCCAAGTTCCACGCCCGCGAGGCCGAGATCATCGCCCAGGCCGGGCGCAAGGGCGGGGTCACCGTCGCGACCAACATGGCCGGCCGGGGTACGGACATCCTGCTCGGCGGCAACGCCGAGTACCTCGCCGCGAACGAGCTGCGCCAGCGTGGCCTGGACCCGGTGGAGCACGAGGAGGACTACGCCAAGGCGCTGGAGGAGATCCTGCCGCGCTGGAAGCAGGCGTGTGACGAGGAGGCCGAGGAGGTCACCGACGCCGGTGGCCTCTACGTGCTCGGCACCGAGCGGCACGAGTCGCGCCGGATCGACAACCAGTTGCGCGGTCGGGCGGGCCGGCAGGGCGACCCCGGTGAGTCCCGGTTCTACCTCTCGCTCCAGGACGAGCTGATGCGGCGGTTCCGGGCCGGTGCGGTCGAGGCGGTGATGGAGCGCTTCAACATCCCCGAGGACGTGCCGATCGAGTCGAAGATGGTGACCCGGCAGATCAAGAGCGCGCAGGCCCAGATCGAGGGCCAGAACGCCGAGGTCCGCAAGGACGTCCTGAAGTACGACGACGTGATGAACAAGCAGCGCCAGGTGGTCTACGCCGAGCGGCTGCGGGTGCTCAACGGCGAGGACCTGAGCGACCAGGTCCAGCACATGATCGAGGACACCGTCACCGCGTACGTCACCGGTGCGACCGCCGACGGTTACGCCGAGGACTGGGACCTGGACCAGCTCTGGTCCAGCCTGAAGCAGCTCTACCCGGTCGGGGTCACCATCGACGACCTGGTGGAGGAGGCGGGCGGCGAACGGAACAGCCTCGACTCCGACTTCCTGCTCGCCCGAATCCGGGAGGACGCGCAGGCCGCGTACGCCCGGCGCGAGGAGGAGCTGGGCAGCGAGGCGATGCGCCAGCTCGAGCGGATGGTGTTGCTCCAGGTCATCGACCGCAAGTGGCGCGAGCACCTCTACGAGATGGACTACCTCCGCGAGGGCATCAACCTGCGGGCCTACGCCCAGCGCGACCCGGTGGTCGAGTACCAGCGTGAGGGCTTCGACATGTTCGCCACCATGATGGACGGCATCAAGGAGGAGACCGTCGGCTTTCTGTTCAACCTGGAGGTCCAGGTCGAGTCGGAGGGCCAGCCGGCGGGGGCCGAGGACGCGCCGGAGGTCGTGCTCGACCAGGCCCCGGTGGAGATCCGGGCCAAGGGACTGGCCCGCGCGCCGCGCCGGCAGGGGTTGCAGTACTCCGCGCCGGTGATCGACGGCGAGGCGGGTGCCGGTGGCGTGGTCCTGGAGCGTCAGGAGCCGCAGGCACCGGCCCTCGGTGTCGGGCGCCAGACGCCGCCCACGCCTTCGCCCGCCGCCCGCCGCGCTTCGGCACCCGGGCAGGCGGTCGGCGGTGAGGGACCGTCCCGCAACGCGCCCTGCCCGTGCGGCTCCGGCCGCAAGTACAAGCGCTGCCACGGCTCACCGACCGGCTCCTGATCGTCCGTACCCGCCACCGCCGGCCGGCGGACGGGGAGACAAGACCGAAACCGGGTCCGTCCGGACCACCGCGAGGTGGTCGGGGCGGACCCGGTCGGCATTCCAGCCACCCTGCCGGGCCACCCGCTCAGGGCACCCGAGCGACGGTGCTCAGCCAGTTTCCGCGTCCTCAGAGCACCCGAGCGACGGTGCTCAGCCAGTTGCCACGTCGCCGTTCCAGCCGGAAGGCCATCGCCCAGCACCGCCCGTCCGCCGTCAGTACGGCGGCAGCCTCGGCGATCCCCGGACGGGGCTCGTTGACCCGCAGTCGCCGTAGCCGCACCAGATCCGGGGTGCGGGCGCGTTCGCCGACGCGGCCGGTGCCGACCGGGTCGACGCGGCCGGTGCCGCGACGGGCCGGTCCACGCACGACCGGGTCGGGCCGGCGCGGGCGTCGGTCGGCCAGCCGCCGGGTGGCGGCGACCAGGTGATCGGTGATCGCCATGGCCTCGGCGCCGCTGGCCAGTGGCCGGACGTGGCTGGCCGGTCGGTAGCCGTTGAGGATTTCCAGGCAGGTGCCGAGGAACCGGTGTGCGGCCTGCCGTGCCTCGGCCGACGCGCCGGCCAGCGCCTCCGGCGGCAGTGCGGTTGCCCCGGCCGCGCCCGTCGTGACGGCGGTGCCGGTGGAAACCGCGGTGCCGGTGGAAGCGGCGGTGCCGGTGAAGGCGGCGTCCGGCCCGCCGGGCGTGCCTGTCGAGCGGGAAGCCGGCGGTAGCGGTCGGGGCGGCCAGCTCCGTTTTGCGCCCCGTCCGCCGGGCGGCTTCGGCGGTGCGGCGATCGGGAGCAGGAGTTGCCCGGCGAGCCCGACCGGCCAGTTCGCCCCGGGTAGTTCGTCGTCGAACGGTGGGTCGAGGGGTGGCACGGCACGCAGTCGTACGGCGGGGCGGGCGAGGGGCCGGGTCCGTACGACGGCCATGTCGGTCCTCTCTCGACGATCCGGATGACGGTTTCGCGCTCGCCGGGTCGGCTATTGATCTTGCGTTTGCTTTCGTTTGCCTCCGACTGATTACATTAGTAGCGAACGATGGCTGGCCGGTCAAGGTTCTTCGGGTAGCGGGGGACGGGGGAGACGCCATCGTTCGGGCGTCACCCCTCGGGAACCAGGTGGAGCTACTCCGGCTCGCGCTCGACCAGCGGGTTACCGCGCACCCAGGCGGCCGTCTCGGCGTACTTCTGCTCGATGTAACGCTCCAGTTGGGCCCGCTCGACCCGCCACTGGCCCCGGCCACCGATCTTGATCGCGGGCAACTCGCCACTGCGCACCATGTGGTAGACCTGCGAGTCGGAGACGTTCAGCTCGGCGGCGACGTCGGACAGCAGCAGGAACCTGGGCTCCACGAGTGACTCCCGGTGAGGGTGGTGTTCGCTTCAGTTTGCCACCGACCACCGACGGACGCGTAGGACCGCGTACGACCCGGTATGCCCGGGTGGTGCGTTGCTGATCGGACACGGTCGGGAGGGGCGCGTCGCCGGTGCGGGACGGCGAGGTGTATGACAGGGACGGCGCCGGAGCCGGCCGGCGTCGCCGGCCGGGGCGAGTGGGGAGACGATGACGGTGCGCGGAGAACTGGTGCGGGTGTACCTCCCGGCTACCTTGCCGATGCTGGCCGCGCTGCGCAAGCAGGGCACGCTGGCGGTGGGTGAGGCGCACGCGGTGACGCCGATGCTGCGCGAGTGGTACGCCGAGGGCGACGAGGAGGAGTTGGAGTACGTCGCCTTCACCCGCGCCGCCCAGGACGCGCTGCCCCTGCTCCAGGAGGATCCCGGGGCGCCGCGCCGACGCGTGGTCATCTCGGCGGACCTGCCGCCCGGCCGGGTGCAGCGCGGCACGGGCGAACTCGGCTCCAGCGCCGTCCGCGTGGACGGCCCGCTGGAGGTGGCCAGCGTCGCCGCGATCCACCTGGACGACGACGACGCGGTCGCCGACGTCACCGCCGCGGTGGCCGTGGTGACCTCCGCGCTGGCCGGCGACGAGGACGCGCAGTTCACCGTCGACAGCGTCGAGGACCACGAGTTGGCCTGGTACGACGCCTCCGAACTGGACGAACTCGGCTGACTCGCCAGCGTCCCCGCTTTTCCGCGCGTCGGTGCGGGCGGTCGCGGCGCTCAGGGACGGGCCGCGTCCGACTCCGCCCGCCGGCCTCCCCGCCGCTGCGGCTCGACCTCGTCGCCCCACCCGATCTCGTCGTCGTCAACCCCGGTGAGCTCGCCGTCGACCCTCTCCGCTGCCGCGACCTCGGCGCTCTTGCCGTCCTCGCCGTTCTTCGCGTCCTCGCCGTTCTTGGCGTTCTTGGCGTTCTTGGCGTTCTGGCCCTCCCCGGCGCCCTTGCCGTCCCGGGTGTCTCCGTCGTTCCCGTTGTCCCCGTCGTTCCCGTTGTCCCCGTCGTTCTCGTTGTCCCCGTTGTCCCCGTCGTCTCCGGTCCGGGGACCGTCCGGCCGCACCGAATCGGTGTCGTCGTCCAGCGGCTCGCCCGTCGTCGGCTTCAGGGTGCGTCCGAAGGCGATGAGCGCGGTGAGCGCGCCCACGAAGAGCACCCAGAGCGCCTGGTCGAACCGGAACTCGCTGAGCGAGTCCTGTAGCCCCTGGTCGACCTCGCTGAGCGAGCCGGCGGCGGCGAGCAGCCGGGCCCCGGCGGTGTGGGTGAGCAGTTCGGCCGCGAGCAGGAGCAGGCCGGGGCCGGCGCCCGCGACCAGGTAGGCCGGCCAGCGCGGCAGGGTCGCCGCCGGGTTCAGCGCGACCGTACGTCGGCGGGCCCAGCTCAGGTACGCGAAGACCAGCAGCCCGGCCACCAGCCCGCCACCGATCGACCCGGTACGCGAGAACCACTCCAGCGCCCCGGTCTGCGACTGGTCCGTGTCGCCGTACCCGTACAGGTCGAGCAGTGGGTCCTTGAAGATGTTCAACAGCGTGTTGATCATGAACACGGCCAGCCCGGCGGTGACCACGGCGCCCACCACCGGCACCGCGCGTACGCCTCCGGCGATCCCACCGACGGTGGCCGCCGCCGCCACGGTCCCGGCCAGCACCGTGATCGAGTCGCCGTCGCCGTAGCTCAGGGTCACCGTCAGCGCGGCCAGCAGCCCGACCAGCAGCCCGGCACCCACGGCCAAGGCGAACCGGGGCGTGCTGCGGTGTACGCCGCGCCGGGTGAGCAGGTTCGCCACCACGACCGCCGCCCCGGCACCACCGACCATGCTGGCCGAGATCAGACCGGGCAGGGCGAGCGCCGCCATGGCGATCACGATCGAGTTGATGTCGGAGGAGGTGATCTCGGCCTGGCCGATCCAGAGCATCGCGGCGAGCCAGCCGAGCGCCAGCAGGGCGAGGCCGAGCGCGGCGGGCGCGAACGCGGGCGCGGTGGCGCCGCTGCCCGGTTCCGACTCGGCCGCGTCGACGGCCGGCCGATCGGGGGGCGAGACCGCGGTGCTGCCGGACTGTGTGCTCATCGTCTCCCCTTCGACGGGTACCCGGCCGCCACGCCGGTGGGACGGCGGGGACCCGGGCGCGGCGCGAATCGGCCGCCGGGCTTCTCAGCGTACGTGGCTCGCCGTCGCGGCCCGCGCGCCCACCTGCGTGGACCGGCGCCGACCGGGCGCTGCCGGGTCGTGCCGTGATCAGCGAGACCCGGGGTACGTGGGAGGATTGGCGCAGGTCCCATCCCCGGGCAACCGGCACCCCCGGCGAACGGGTCACGGCGACCGGCCAACCGGCCGGCAGAGGTGGGTCCGGTTTCGCCGACGTTGTCGAGATCGCTCAGGAGCATGTGATGGACGCCGTTTTTTCCGTACCCGAGCCGCGTAACGAGCCGGTCCGCGACTATGCCCCGGGAAGCGCCGAGCGGGCCAGCCTGCAACGGCGGCTCGGCGAGCTGGCCGCGGAGCGGCTGGAGCTGCCGATGACCGTTGGTGGCCGGCAACGGATGGCTGCGGGTGCCGCGATCGACGTCGTTCAGCCGCACCGGCACCAGCACGTGCTGGGGGTGACCCACAACGCAACCAACGCGGATGCTCAGGCGGCGGTGACGGCCGCCAAGCAAGCTGCCCCGATGTGGCGTAGTTTGTCCTTTGCTGACCGTGCTGCCGTGTTTCTCCGGGCGGCCGAGTTGCTCTCCGGGCCGTGGCGGGACACGCTCAACGCCGCGACCATGCTCGGCCAGTCCAAGACCGCGATCCAGGCCGAGATCGACGCCGCCTGTGAGCTGATCGACTTCCTCCGGTTCAACGTCCACTTCGCCCGCAAGCTCCTCGCCGAGCAGCCGAACTCCTCGGCCGGGGTGTGGAACCAGTTCGACCACCGGCCGCTGGAGGGCTTTGTCTACGCGGTCACCCCGTTCAACTTCACCGCCATCGCGGCCAACCTGCCGGCCGCGCCCGCACTGCTCGGCAACACCGTGGTCTGGAAGCCGGCGCCGACCCAGCAGTTCGCGGCACACTTCACCATGCGGCTGTTCGAGGCGGCCGGCCTGCCGCCCGGCGTGATCAACATGGTCACCGGGCACGGCATCGAGGTCTCCGAGGTGGTGCTCGCCGACCCGGACCTCGCCGGCATCCACTTCACCGGCTCGACCAAGGTCTTCCAGCAGCTCTGGCGGACCGTGGGGGAGAACCTCGGCGGCTACCGGGGTTACCCGCGCCTGGTCGGCGAGACCGGTGGCAAGGACTTCGTGATCGCGCACAGCAGCGCCGACGTGGATGCCCTGCACACCGCCCTGGTCCGAGGCGCGTACGAGTACCAGGGGCAGAAGTGCTCGGCCGCGTCGCGGGCGTACGTGCCCCGGTCGCTCTGGGAGGGCGGGCTGCGCGACCGGCTCGCCGCCACGGTGGAGTCGCTCGCGTACGGCGACGTCACCGACTTCTCCAACTTCGGCGGCGCGGTGATCGACGCCAAGGCGTTCGCCCGGCACACCGCCGCCCTGGACATGATCAAGAGTGCCGACAGCTGCCGGGTGCTGGCCGGCGGCAGCGCCGACGACTCAGTCGGTTACTTCGTCCGGCCGACCCTGCTCGAATGTGACGACCCGGGGCACGAGGTCTTCACCACCGAGTACTTCGGCCCGATCCTCGGCGTGCACGTCTTCGACGACGCCCGTTTCGAGGACGTGGTGGCGCAGGCCGAGTCGGTCGCCCCGTACGCGCTGACCGGTTCGATCTTCGCGACCGACCGGCGGGTGCTGGACTGGGCGAGCGAGGCGCTCCGGTACGCCGCCGGCAACTTCTACCTCAACGACAAGCCGACCGGCGCCGTGGTGGGACAGCAGCCGTTCGGCGGCGCCCGGGCCAGCGGGACCAACGACAAGGCCGGCTCCTGGCACAACCTGGCTCGCTGGATCTCCCCCCGAACCATCAAGGAAACCTTCGTCCCCGCCACCGACCACCGCTACCCCCACATGCACTAACCCCCCTGCTTCCACCCCCTCTCCCCCTCCCCTTCCGCCCCCTTCCCTCCGCCGCGCCCCCCACCCCCTCGTTTCGCGATCTAGGGCTAATCCGCGTTACTTGATCTCCGATCACGCCGATTTGCCCTAGATCGCGGGCGGCGGGAGGGGGAGGGGGCGGGGAGGGGGAAGTGGCGGTGTGGGTGGGGGGAGGGGGCCGGGTGGGTGGTTCTTGTGGTGGGTTCTTGGAATGTTGGGCGGAATGCCGGAATTGTGGCGTACTCTACGCCGCAGCGTAGGTTCGTGCGTGGAGAGTGGTCCGGGGGCGGGGAGTGGGTCACCCGTACGGGTGGTGTCGAGCCCGCCGAACGGACGGCGACATCGATCATCCTCACTGGACAGTCTGCCACGGACAGTGCACAGTGGAGTACAACCTCCCGCAGATCATGCCAAATCCTAGACGCGACGGCGCCAAAGTGGCAGCGTAAAGGGCATGGCGGATTCAGGAATCAACCCAACGGCGGCAGCCCTGCTCGGGCTGCTCCACGAAGGACCAATGACCGGTGGCCAGTTGATGGCCGCCGCCGAACGACGGCTGATGCCGTACTGGTCGATGACCCGGAGTCAGGTGTACCGGGAGCTTCCGGTGCTGGCCGACCAGGGACTCGTCCGGCTTGGCAAGCCCGGCCCACGCTCCAGCCAGCCGTACGCGATCACCGCGGCCGGAAAGCGGACATTCTCCCGCTGGCTGACCGAGATCCCCGGACGTGACACCGTCCGCAACCCGACCGCGCTGCGGGTCGCCTTCGGCGAGCAGCACTCGGCCAACCAGTTGCGCAACCTTTACAGCGGGGCGAACGAGTACCACACCGAGGCCCTCGCGATGGCCCGGGAGCAGGCCAAGGACGCGAAGAAGGCGGGCGACTCGTACGGCGCGGCGGCGCTCGAGTTCGCCGTCCAGTACCACAAGGCGGCGCTCTCCTGGTTGAAGACGGCACCGGCCAGTTGATCTCGTACGGGCGGTGGTTGCCGTGGCGGTGGGCTGGTTGCCCTGACGGTCGCTATTCTTGACGGTTGTGACCGCTGCCGATTACGCCGACCAGCTCAAAGACCTCGATGCCACGCTCCGCAGCATCGAGGCAGTCCTCGATGTCGACCGGCTGCGCCAGGACAAGGTCAAGCTCGAAGAGGCGGCCTCCGCACCCGACCTGTGGGATGACCAGGCCCGGGCCCAGGAGGTCACCTCCCAACTCTCCTACGTCAACGGGGAGATCGAGAAGCTGTCGACCCTGCGCAGCCGCCTCGACGACGCCAACGTGCTGCTGGAGCTGGCCGAGGCCGAGTCCGACCCCGGGGTGCTCACCGAGGTCGAGGCCGAGATCGGTGGCCTCGGCAAGGCCATCCAGGAGATGGAGGTGCGCACCCTCCTCTCCGGTGAGTACGACTCACGTCAGGCGTTGGTCGCGATCCGGGCCGGTGCGGGCGGGGTGGACGCGGCCGACTTCGCCGAGATGCTGCTCCGGATGTACCTGCGCTGGGCGGAGCGGCACGGCTACCCGACCGAGGTCTACGAGACGTCGTACGCCGAGGAGGCCGGGCTGAAGTCGGCCACCTTCGCGGTCAAGGTGCCGTACGCGTACGGCACTCTCAGTGTTGAGTCGGGCACCCACCGGCTGGTCCGGATCAGCCCCTTCGACAACCAGGGGCGGCGGCAAACCAGCTTCGCCGGGGTCGAGGTGCTACCCGTGACCGAGCAGACCGACCACATCGACATCGCCGAGAACGAGATCCGGGTGGATGTCTACCGGTCGTCCGGACCAGGTGGACAGAGCGTTAACACGACCGACTCTGCGGTACGGATCACACACCTGCCCACCGGCATCGTGGTGACCTGTCAGAACGAGAAGTCCCAACTCCAGAACAAGGCCTCCGCGATGCGGGTGTTGCAGGCCCGACTGCTGGAGCGCAAGCGCCAGGAAGAGCAGGCCAGACTGGCCGGTCTGAAGACCGACGCGGCCGGTTCCTGGGGCGACCAGATGCGCTCCTACGTGCTGCACCCTTATCAGATGGTGAAGGATCTGCGAACTGAGCAGGAGACCGGCAATCCGGCCTCGGTCTTCGACGGCGAGCTGGACGGCTTCATCGAGGCCGGGATCCGTTGGCGCAAGCAGCGTCAACTCGCGGGCGAGGCGGCCTGAGCGGCGGCCCGTCGAGGCGCTGACGGCGTCGGCGGCGGGCCACTCCTTTCCGACATTGCGGGTCAGTTTGCTGCCCGTGGGACTTGGGTTTTTCGTTACACCGCGTAGACTCACCACCCGTGATTCAGCTTGAGCAAGTGACGAAGACGTACCCGAAGGCGTCCCGGCCATCGCTCGATGAGGTATCGGTCTCGATCGAGAAGGGTGAGTTCGTCTTCTTCATCGGTCCTTCCGGATCCGGCAAGTCGACGATCATCAAGCTGCTGCTGCACGAGGTGACTCCCAGTAAGGGAAAGGTCGTGGTCAACGGCCGCGACGTCACCGGAATGCGTTCTTGGAAGATCGCGAACTTCCGGCGCTCGATCGGCTGCGTCTTCCAGGACTTCCGGCTACTGCCCAACCGCACCGCCTACGAGAACGTGGCGTTCGCCCTCGAGGTGATCGGCAAGACCAAGGCGGTCGCCCGCCGGGTCGTGCCCGAGGTGCTGGAGTTGGTCGGCCTCGGCGGCAAGGAGCACCGCTACCCGCACGAGCTCTCCGGTGGTGAGCAGCAGCGTGTCGCGGTGGCGCGGGCGTTCGTGAACCGGCCGTTGATCCTGCTGGCCGACGAGCCCACCGGAAACCTCGACCCGGACACGTCGATCGAGATCATGCGTCTGCTGGACCGGATCAACCGAACCGGTACCACGGTCGTGATGGTCACCCACGACTCCAACATCGTCAACCAGATGCGCCGACGCGTCATCGAGATCGAGAGTGGTCGCATCGTGCGCGACCAGGCCCGTGGCGTCTACGGCTGAGCCGCCCGCCCGGACGGCCGAACCGGCCCTGACCTGACGACGAACGACCCTCTGCGGAGATCCGGAAGGAACCCCCGATGCGCGTGAAATACGTCCTGTCCGAGGTGTTGGTCGGACTGTGGCGCAACGTGACGATGACCATCGCGATGATCATTACGATGGCCGTGTCGTTGACGATGCTGGGTGCCAGCGGCCTGATGTACCTACAGGTCGACACCATGAAGAAGTTCTACTACGACAAGATCGAAGTCGCGATCTTCCTGAAGGTCGACGTACCGGATGAGCAGCGCGACGGCATCAAGGGTGAACTTGAGGCCGATCCACTGGTCGACGGCGTCATCTTCGAGTCCGGCGAGGACGCGTACAACAAGTTCAAGCAGATGTTCGCCGACGCGCCCGACCTGGTGAACGCGGTCAAGCCGGAGCAGCTTCCCGAGTCCTTCCGGGTCAAGCTGAAGAACCCGGAGGAATACCAGGCGGTCTACGACAAGTACAAGGACACCGAGGGCGTCGACGAGATCGTCGACCAGCGACGACTGCTGGACAAGATCTTCAACATCCTGAGCGCGGTGCAGAAGATGGGCCTGGTGGCCGCCTCGATCATGGCGATCGCAGCCCTGCTGCTGGTCGGTAACACGATCCAGGTGGCCGCGTACAGCAAACGACGCGAAGTCGCGGTCATGAAACTCGTCGGTGCGTCCAACTGGTTCATCCAGGCGCCGTTCGTACTCGAGGCGGTGGTCGCCGGTCTCATCGGCGCACTTATCGGCTTCGGTGCGTTGGTGCTCGGCAAGGTGTTCCTGCTCGACGGTTCACTGCGGGACCTGACCGACCTGCTCACCCCGATCGAGTGGGGCCGGGTGCTGCTGATGCTCCCGCTGATGGCCGGCGTAGGCAGCCTCGTCAGCGCCGTCACGGCCTGGATCACCCTCCACTTCTACCTGCGGGTCTAACTTCGGGTACGGCGATCCAGCCGACAAAACACGCACATCGGTTAAAAGGGCCCCTGGTTGCGCGAAAAGCGCTAACCGGGGGCCCTTCGGTACGGGGTAGCATTGCGCGGCCGTCAGACAGTGACGGCCGGTCGACCAGTGAGAGGGGTGGCGCGGATGCCACGGGAGAAGGGGCGGAAGGTTGTCGCCTCCAACCGGAAGGCGCGCCACGACTACGCCATCCTCGACACGTACGAGGCGGGCATGGCGTTGACCGGCACCGAGGTCAAGTCGCTCCGGGCCGGACACGCCTCACTCGTGGACGCCTTCGCCCAGGAACGTGACGGCGAGATCTACCTGCACGGCATGCACATCCCGGAGTACACCCAGGGCACCTGGACCAACCACGAGCCTCGCCGGACCCGGAAACTGCTGCTCAACCGGATCGAGATCAGCCGCATGCTGGGCAAGCTGAAGGAGACCGGTCTGACCCTGGTCCCGCTCTCGGTCTACTTCTCCGACGGCTGGGCCAAGGTGGAGATCGCTCTGGCCCGGGGTAAGAAGTCCTACGACAAGCGGCAGGACCTGGCCAAGCGGGACGCCGACCGGGAAATCCAGCGGGCGGCGGGCCGGCGCGGCAAGGGTATGGACTGAGCCGGTCCCGGTGCCAGCCGGGGCTGAGCAGGCAGGACGCGCCGCAGCGGTATCCGGAATGAAGTCGGCGGCGCGAGGCGTTAAGGTTGGGGTGGTCGCCGTACCGTGGCGGCCCTGTCTAGGGGGTGACTGGTTTCGACTTCGTACGCTGCGTCAGGGGAAGCGAGCCGAGGAAGCCGACGTCGTCTCGTGAATCGGTCGTCGGAAACCAATAAGCGCCAAGCAAAATCGCGCTGACTTCGCTCTCGCCGCCTGAGGCGAGTAGCAAGTCTGTCGGCCTGGGAGCGCCTTCGTCCCAGTCTGCCGGCATCAGCTAGAAGGCTGGCCAATCGAACCCGGTCGCGGGGTTCGTGCGGCGAGACTAATCAGCGACTGGGCCCGTCACACCAACTCGCTCGCGTGAGCGGTGGGGCCGAGTAGAGGCATAGCGAGCTGCGCTCGGAGAAGTCCTGACAATCCGACGAAGGACCCGGGTTCGATTCCCGGCACCTCCACTACAGGCCCTGCGCCCCGGTCCCCGGACCGGGGCGCAGGGTCGTTTCCGTACCCGGTCGGGCCGATCTCACGGTCGTTCACCCGACCCGCCGAGGTCGATCCGAGCAGATCCCGCGCCTTCGGGGCTGGACAGCGGTGGTCCGGGGGATTCACCATCAGCTCAGGCGGTAGGCGCTCAAGGAGGTGCGTCATGGTGACCGGCCCGATCCAGCACCCGGTGGCGGCGTTCCCGATCGGCGAGCCGGCCGTCCTGCGGGCGGCGCGGCGGCAGCGCGTACGGCTGCTCCGCGAGATCCACTCCTTCGAACAGGCGTTGGCCAGCCCGGCCGGCGACCCCGACTGGCGACCCCGGGTCACCCTTCGGCTGAGCGGGCTGCGCGGCGAGTTCGCCGAACACGTGCGGCTGACCGAGGGGCGCGACGGGCTCTTCGCCGAACTGCTCGACCGGGCACCCCGACTCTCCCGCAACGTGCACGTACTGCTGCGTGAGCACGCCGCCGTGGCCGCCGTACTCTCCGCGTTGCAGCGCCGGGCCGAGCTGCCGGAGGCCACCGCCGAGGAGTTGCGGAGCTGGGCCGGTGACCTGTTGCGGGAGCTTTCCCGGCACCGGCAGCGCGGAGCGGATCTGGTCTACCGGGCGTACGGCACCGACATCGGCGCCCCGGCCTGATCCGCACCGTCGATCCGGCAGGTGTTGGGAACCCGACAGAGGCGGCGTACGTCTGATCGACATGCGACGTTTTCCCGCCCCGCTGGGCCTCGCGATGTTGATGATCCTCGCCGGCTGCGCCCAGCCGGGTGAACCGTCCGGCCCCGGAGCCTCGCCCGACCAGCGGGACGAGGCGTTCCAGCAGCGTGCGACCGAGGTCGCGCAGGTGTGGCAGGCGGCGTCGCGGCCGGACTGGCGCACCGGCTACGTCCCCCTGCAGGACCCGACGATCGTGCCCGCTGGCGCGACCTTCGGCGAGGAGACCAAGCAGGCGTTCCTCGCCGGCTGGTACCGGGAGCGGGTGGCGATGCCACCGGCCGTACCGGCCGACGGCACGATCACCTTCCCGGACGGGACCCTGAGCGTGCCGCTGGTCAGCGCGGCCGAGGCGTACCGCCAGCTCGACCAGGGTGATCCGCCGCCGTGCCCCGGTCGACCGGCGCAACCACCACCCGTCCCGAGCGGAACCGGGCCGGACGGCACGGTCAGCGGCCCGGCGTCGACCGCGTGCACCCCGCTCACCGTGAGCAAGGTGGAGCTGGGCACCGCGACGGTCCGTACCAGCCGGGGCGAGGCGACCGTGCCGGCCTGGCTCTTCACCGTGGACGAGCTTCGCACCACGATCGCCCGGGTGGCGGTCGCCCCCGGCGCGACCGGCACCCTGCCGGAGGCGCCCGGCCCGAGCGGCAGCCTGCCCAAGGGGCTGGTGGGCGCGCAGGACCTGGTCGCGGTCGACGGGGCCAAGCTCACCTACCGCCTCGGCGTCGGCGCCTGCGACACCCAGGTCACCCCGCTCGTACGCGAACAGGACGACCTCGTGCTGGTCGGCGGTACGGCCGTCCGCTCGGACGGGATCTGCACCGACCAACTGCTGCTGCAACCGGTCACGGTGAACCTGGAGCAGCCGCTCGGTGCCCGTACCGTGCTCGACGCCGCCTTCGGGCGGCCCCTGATCCTGACCTCGGCCCGCTGAACCGTCGGCGGGCGCCGGGACAGCCGCGCCCCGCGCGGCCCGCCCTGGTCCGTCGGCGGTCTCCCTGCCACCGGCGGATCAGGGTCGTCCGGCCTCCAGAATGGTCCGTGCGGCTCGCGGAAGCTCGATCGGGAGGGTGGGGCCCCCTCTGGCCACCGCCCGCACGGGCACAACCGTTCCGGCGCCTGCGTGCCGGCACGGCGACGCGACGACGGCGTCTGCCAACGGGCGCCTAGGCGAGTGTCGGACCCGATGTCAAGGTGACCCGGATCACGCTCCGAACCCCGCCGGATGCCCGATGGTCACTGGCCGTCCAGACCTTAGCCAGCGACAGTCGTGCAAGCTATGGTGCGAGGCATGGCGTTGACTGCGCGCATGGTCGCGTTTGAGAGTGTGGATCCGGTATGGCCGGCGTTGCTCGGTCCTTCCCGTGACTGCGTACCCGAGTAGCAGATGTCCGGCGTACAGGGTGAGGGCCAGGCGATCGGGGGGCGGGCCATGGCGTCGATGACCGGGCAACTGCTGGTCGCGACCCCGTCTCTGAAAGACCCCAACTTCGACCGTACGGTGGTGCTGCTGGTCGCCCACGAGCCCGGCGGCGCCCTCGGTGTGGTGCTGAACCGGGCGACCGAGGTACCGGTCGCGGACGTGCTCGGCGCCTGGGGCAGCCTGGCCGGTGAGCCGGCGGTGCTCTTCGAGGGTGGGCCGGTGCAGCCCGAGTCGGCGATCTGCCTGGCCCGGATGCGGACCCCGGTGCGCCGGGTGAAGGGATTCCACCAGGTCTCCGGTGCGGTCGGCACGGTCGACCTCTCCGTCGACCCCGACCGGCTCGGCGAGGCCATCTCGGGGATAAGAGTCTTCGCCGGCTATTCGGGCTGGTCGCCCGGGCAGTTGGAAACGGAGATCGAGAGCGGCTCCTGGTTCGTCCTGGACGCGCTGCCCGGTGACGCGTTTGTCGACCGGCCGGACGACCTGTGGCCGATGGTGCTGCGCCGCCAGGGCGGCATGATGGCGGCGGTGGCACATTTCCCGCCGGACGTGGCACTGAACTAGCTGGTCGGAGCGAGGAGCCGGACCCACCCCCCTCCGAGATGACCAACGGACCGGGGATGTGTACTATTCAGCAAGTGCCTGGGAGACCGGGGACAAAAGCAAGGGGCCGTGGCGCAGCTGGTAGCGCACCACACTGGCAGTGTGGGGGTCAGGGGTTCGAGTCCCCTCGGCTCCACCCTTGAGTGATGCCCTGATCGGCACCCAATTCGGGCCGACCAGGGCATCGCTGTTTATCGGTTTCTTTCCGTGCCCATTCGCCGGATCAATTCGACCCGTCATTCACCGACAAGGTCACGGCGGACCGCGATGACGGCACCGACGACCGCCAGGGCCGCCCAGCCGGCGAAGATCAGCAGATTGAGCCGGTCGCCGACGCCGGCCTGGAGGAAGGCGCTGAACGGCAACGGCTTCTCCAACCGACCGAACAGCCCCTCGACGAGGACGAACCAGACGCCGAAGCTGAGGAAGAGCCAGGTCGGACGGCGGAAGATCGCCGCGCTGGCGGCGGCGAACACGGCCATCAACGGCGCTACGACCAAGGTTTCCCGATAGTGCTCGACATGACCGTTGACGAGCACGGTCACCCCACTGACGGCGGCGAAGCCCACGGTCACGACCACGCTGGCGACGAGCTGTCCGGCCAGCACCAGCAGCCGATCAGGGCGGGCCAGGTGCAGCAGGACGGCGGTCCGGTGCTGGTAGTGCTGGGCTGTCTGCGCGGTGGCGAGACCGAACGCGCCGAGCCCGACCAGGAGTTTCCAAAAGTCGACGCTCAGCCACCCGAGCAGCGTCGTGAGAACACAGAGGACGGCGATGGAGAGCCAACTCGACCGGATCGTCGCCGCCCGGTGCAACTCGCCACGGACGAGGGCGATCACCGGCTCGCCGCCAGGCTGAGGAAGACCTCTTCGAGGTTCGGCACGTCGGCGGTCAGTTCGTAGACGGGAACCCCTACGCGCAGCGCGATCCTGCCCGCGTCCTCCGCGGAGAGTCCGGTCACCTCCAGGGTCCGCCCGTCCGTGCCGACCCGGGCACCGGCCCTCTCGTACGCCTGCCAGAGCCGCCCGGGGTCTTCGCCACGGATCCGGAGTCGGGTGGTCGTGCGACCGTACAGGTCGGCCAGTGGCGCCGCACACCTGATCCGGCCCTTCGCGATGATCACGACATCGTCGATGAGCTGGGCCAACTCGGCGAGCAGGTGGCTCGAGATGAGCACGGTCCCGCCCCGGCGAGCCTGCTCGCGGAGGAGTTCCCGCAGCCAGGCCATGCCTTCGGGATCGAGGCCGTTCGCCGGCTCGTCGAGGACGAGCACCTGAGGGTCGCCCAGGAGCGCGGTCGCCACCGCGAGGCGCTGCCGCATGCCGAGCGAATAACCACCGGTACGCGTGTCGGCGGCGTGCGCCAGGCCGACGTACTCGATCAACCGGTCGACCCTGGCGCGGCTCGCGCCGACGAGGATCGCGTGGCTGACCAGGTGGGCGCGACCGGTCTGGCCCGGATGGCTGATGCCCTGTTCGAGCACGGCGCCGACCTCCTGGAGCGGATGGGCGAGGTCACGGTACGACCGGCCGTTGATCAGTGCGGTGCCGGAGGTCGGGCGGACCAGGCCGAGCAGCATCCGCAGACACGTCGTCTTACCCGAGCCGTTGAGCCCGAGGAAGCCGGTGACACGGCCAGCCGCCGCGCTGAGGGTGACGCCCTCGACGGCCGGTACGGAGCCGTACCACTTGGTGAGCGCGCTCGTCTCGATCATCCGTGGGTCCGACCGCCGTGCGACCCGGGCCATACCCGTCCCTGTCCGCGGCATCCCTGTCCCTGGCGGGGGAGGTGCGGGGTCATGTCCTGGCTCCGGTTTCCGGTGGTCGCTCGGAGGTGAGGCGTCCGAGGAGTTCGACGAGGCGGGCGAGGTCGTCGGTCGACCAGTCCCGGGTACGGGCGTAGAACTCCTTGCCGCGCTCCTCGAGCGTCGCGGCGACGCTTTCCTGGCCTTCGGGGCTCAGTCGCACGATGATGCTGCGCCGGTCGTCCGGAGCGGGTGAGTCCTCCAACAGTCCGAGTGACCGCATCTTGCCGATCAGGGTGCTGGTGGAACTGCGGTCCATCCCGACGGCCTCGGCGACCTCGCTCGGACGTGCCGGCCCGAAGGCGTAGAGCCAGCGCGCGATGTGGAACGCGGCCGGTTGCAGTCCCGGGTGGAAGTGCGTGGCGCTGCGTTCACTCAACGCGCGGGTCGCGCTGATCAGCGCGTTGATCCGTTCGCCGAGAGCCAGCTCGACCTGGTGTCGGCGTTCGGCCCCGGCACCGGAAGTAGTTTGCATATCCGAACCATATCAGCTTAGGTGGTGGACATATGCAAACTGCCTCGTCGGCAGAGCTTCCGCGTCCACCATCCCCGGACAGGACCGTCATGGAACCCACGATCGTCATCACCGGCGCCACCAGCGGGCTCGGTCGCCTTGCCGCCATCACCCTCGCCCGGCGAGGCGCGCGTGTCGTCATCACCGCCCGAAGTCAGGAGAAGGCGGAACAGGTCTGTCGGGAGATCGGCACCGACCGGGTCGACGTCTTCCTCGGTGACTTCACCCGGCTCGACGACGTTCGGCGTATCGGTCGCGAGATCGCCGACCGCTACGAGCGTGTCGACGTGCTCGTCAACAACGCCGGCATTCACGCCTTCCGGTCGCGTACCACCCCGGACGGCTATCCGGAGATGATCGCCGTCAACTACCTCGCACCCTGGCTCCTGACCCACGAACTGTTGGCGCCCCTGCGCCGTGCGCCTGCAGCCAGGATCGTGAACGTCGCCTCCGAAGCGTCCCGCCGCCACGGCACCCTGCGCATCCCACAGGACCTCACCGAGACGATCCCGTTCAATGCGCGAGGATCGTCAGCGCACTACGGAAAGACCAAACTGCTCGACATCATGTTCACGACGGAACTCGCCCGCCGTCTGGCCGGCACCACCGTCACCGCCAACTGCGTCGATCCCGGCTTCAACACCACCGGTCTCGGCCGGGAACTGCGGTTTGCCGGCACCCTGGAAAAGGTGCTCGTCCAACTCGGGATCGGCGACCCGGCGCGCGGTGCCGGCCTCATCGTCGCCCTCGCCACCGACCCGCGTTTCGCCGGGCTCTCCGGCGGCTACTACACCGTCCGGGGAACCCGTCGAATCCAGCCCACGGCGCCCGGGGACGACCCCGTCCTGCAAGCCCAACTCTGGCGCGAAACCCAGCAACTCCTCCTGCCTCATCTCGGCTGAAATCCCGACAAGCCCTTGATGATCGCGAAGAGTTTGGCCGGCTATAGCGAGCCGAACTCTTCGTGATCAAGGGAAGACCCGTTTGTTGGCTCTACCGGAACCAGGACGGCGGTGCCGGACCAGTCGATGTCTTGGTGTGCCAGGGCTCGGTACGGCTCGCCATCGTCGTCCAAGGTGCACAATGCGGCGTAGTAGCGGCCGAAGCCGAAGCCGCCTGCGGTGAGGGTGGCCAACGCCCACGGGTGCAGTCCTTCGCTCAACCTGTTCGGGTTGAGGCGGTCGACCTTGACCTCGATCGTCCCGAGCAGGTCGTAGCGCTCGTCTGCCGTGGAGTTGGAGGCGTTGCGTGTCGCGGCGAGCAGGCGGGCGTGGTGGCACCAGTATTCCCAGTTGTTTTCGGCCGAGTTCCTGCGCTTCCTCGGTTACGAAGCGGGAGCCGATCATATCCGTGGCTACCACAACGAGTTGCTGCACGGGCTCTTGCAGACCGAGGCGTACGCCCGCGCCGTGATCCGAGGTGGCAGCACGTACGTCAGGTTGACCGAGATGGACCGTCGGGTTGGTGTGCGGATGGCCCGTCAGGCCCGGCTCGACGGAGTCCACCCGCTGCGCCTGACCACCGTCGTCGCCGAGGGAGCGTTGCGGCAGCAGGTCGGTGGGCCGGACGTGATGCGGGCGCAACTCGAACACCTGCTCGGGCTCGGCACCGAGCGGCCCGAGCAGATCGAGATCCGGGTGATGCCGTTCGCCGCCGGGGCGCATCCCGCTCCCGGTGGACCGTTCCAGATCCTCAGCTTTCCGTCGCTCCGGCTGCCCGATCTGGTGTGGCAGGAGGTGTTGACCTCAACCGACATCATCGATCAGTCGACCAGGGTGGCGGACTACTCGGTGACCTTCGAGGAGGCACGCGAGCGCGCGTTAAGCTCGGCGGAGTCGCTGGCGTTGATCCGGTGGATCGCCAAGGAGATGAGGTGACCCCCCTCGACAGATCCTCGGACCCTGGCTGGTTCAAGTCCACCCGCAGTTCGGACAACGCAGCCTGTGTCGAGGTGCGGTTTGTTGGTGGGGCGGTGGGCGTACGCGATTCGAAGGACCGTGGTGGGCCGGTGCTGGCGTTCCGCGCGACCACCTGGACCGGCTTCCTGGCCGCGCTCAAGGCCGGGACGGTCTGACGCTCGGGGCGCCGCGTCCCACCCGGTCAGCCGCGACTGGCGTGCAGGTAGACGGTGACGGTGTCGGCTGAGTCGAGGCCGAGCAGCAACGATCGGTACGTGCCGTCGCTGGTCGGTTCGTTCTCTTCGAGTCCGGAGACGGAAACGTGGCTCTCCGGGTCCCAGAGGTTGCCGCCACCGACGTTGTGCGCCTCGGTGATGGCGCGCAGGCCCGGCGTCAGCGGGGCGGTGAAGTCACCCGAGGTCATGAACGCGTCGACCCCGGCACGCGGGATGCGGAACTTTGCCGCCAACATCGTGTCCAGGCCGTTGCTGTAGGCGGCGGCGAGGAAGACCGTGCCGGGCGGCAGCGTCACGTGTGCGACCGCTTCCACCTGGGACGCGGTGGCCGCCTCCGGCTCGGACTGCAACCGCACCAGGTCCGTTCCCGGCGGAAGGACCGCCAGCCCGCACGAGATCAGCGAGATCACCAGACTGATGCCGGCCAGCACGAGCGCGACAGTGCCCCGGCGGTTCGACCCGACCGAAGAGGCGGAGGGGGTCGCGGTTGGGGGAGCGGAGGGGGCTGCGGTTGGGGGAGCGGAGTCGGTCACCGGGGCACGATACGGGTCCGATCGCCCGGTCGGGGACCCGCTGATGGAGAAGATCCGCATTTGCTCGGGCTCGTCCTGCGTGGGCTGTGCGCCGGCCAACCGGCACCCGCCTACGCTCTTACGGAACGCGCAGCGCCGCGCGGGTGACGTACGGGACGCGGTGGTGCCGCGCTGGCGATGGAGGAACACGGGTGGCGGATCACGGACAGGGCTTGCGAGAGCTGCTTGAGCAGCGGATTCTCGTACTCGACGGGGCCTGGGGCACGATGCTCCAGGGCGCGGGGCTGACGGCGGCCGACTACCGGAGCGAACGGTTCCGTGACCACGGGCACGACCTGACCGGCGACCCGGACCTGCTGAACCTGACCCGGCCGGACCTGATCCTCGACGTACACCGGCAGTATCTGGCGGCCGGCGCGGACATCACCACCACCAACACCTTCACCGCGACCAGCATCGGCCAGGCCGACTACGGCCTCGAAGCCGAGGTGCGGGAGATGAACCTGGCCGCCGCCCGGCTCGCCCGGCAGGCCGCCGACGAGGCCGGTGGGCGCTTTGTCGCAGGCTCGGTCGGCCCGCTGAACGTCACCCTCTCGATCTCGGCCCGGGTGGACGACCCGGCGCACCGGGCGGTCACCTTCGACCAGGTCAAGGCAACGTACGCGGAGCAGATGCTGGCCCTGGCCGACGGCGGCGTGGACCTGTTCCTGATCGAGACGATCTTCGACACGTTGAACGCGAAGGCGGCGCTCGCGGCGGCCCGTGAGGTGGCGCCCCAGGTGCCGATCTGGCTCTCGGTCACGATCGTCGACCTGAGCGGCCGTACCCTCTCCGGGCAGACCGTCGAGGCGTTCTGGTCCTCGGTCGAGCACGCGAAACCGCTGGTCGTCGGCGTGAACTGCGCGCTCGGGGCGAAGGAGATGCGCCCGCACGTGGCCGAGCTGTCCCGGCTGGCCGAGCAGACGTACGTCGGCAGCCACCCGAACGCGGGGCTGCCGAACGCGTTCGGCGGCTACGACGAGCAGCCGCAGGACACCGCCCGGCAGTTGCGCGAGTTCGCCGAGTCGGGCTTCCTGAACGTCGCCGGTGGCTGCTGCGGCACCACCCCCGCGCACATCGAGCGGGTCGCCGCCGCCGTCGCCGGGGTGGCCCCGCGCCGACTGCCGAGGCGTCAGCCGCGCACCCGGTTCAGCGGGCTGGAGCCGTTCGAGATCGGCCCCGACACCGGGTTCGTGATGATCGGCGAGCGGACCAACGTGACCGGCTCGGCCCGGTTCCGCCGGCTGATCGAGGCGAAGGACTACCAGGGCGCGGTCGAGGTGGCGCTGGAGCAGGTCCGGGGCGGCGCCAACCTGCTCGACGTGAACATGGACGCCGACCTGCTCGACGGCGAGCAGGCGATGACCACCTTCCTCAACCTGATCGCGACCGAGCCGGAGGTGGCCCGGATCCCGATCATGGTTGACAGCTCGCGCTGGAGCGTGCTGGCGGCGGGGCTCGCCTGCGTACAGGGCAAGGGCGTGGTCAACTCGATCAGCCTCAAGGAGGGCGAGGAGTCCTTCCTGGCCCAGGCTCGGCACATCCGCGAGGCCGGTGCGGGCGTGGTGGTGATGGCCTTCGACGAGCAGGGCCAGGCCGACACCACCGAGCGCAAGGTGGCCATCTGCGGGCGGGCGTACGACCTGCTCACCCGGGAGGCCGGCTTCGCGCCCGAGGACATCATCTTCGACCCGAACGTGCTCGCCGTCGCCACCGGCATCGAGGAGCACAACGGGTACGCCAAGGCGTTCATCGACGCGCTGCCGCTGATCCACGAGCGCTGCCCGGGGGTGCGTACCAGCGGCGGCATCTCCAACCTCTCGTTTGCCTTCCGGGGCAACGACGTGGTCCGCGAGGCGATGCACTCGTCGTTCCTGTTCCACGCCATCCGGGCCGGGCTGGACATGGGCATCGTCAACGCCGGCCAGCTTGTCGTCTACGAGAACATCCCGGCCGACCTGCTCGAACTCGTCGAAGACGTGATCTTCGACCGGCGGCCGGACGCCACCGACCGGCTGGTGACCTTCGCCGGTACGGTCACCGGCTCGGGCACCCGGCGCGAGCGTGACCTCGCCTGGCGGGAGGGGACGGTGCGTGAGCGGCTGGGGCACGCGCTGGTGCACGGCATCGTCGACTTCATCGAGGAGGACACCGAGGAGGCCCGGCTCCTGCTCGACCGGCCGCTGGACGTGATCCAGGGACCGCTGATGGACGGCATGAAGATCGTCGGCGACCTCTTCGGCGCCGGCAAGATGTTCCTGCCCCAGGTGGTCAAGAGCGCGCGGGCGATGAAGCGCTCGGTGGCGTACCTGGAGCCGTTCATGGAGGAGGAGAAGGAGGCCGCGCTGCGGGAGGGGCGGACCGACGGCGGCCGGGTGCAGGGCAAGGTGGTGCTCGCGACGGTCAAGGGCGACGTGCACGACATCGGCAAGAACATTGTCGGGGTGGTCCTGGGCTGCAACAACTACGACGTGATCGATCTCGGGGTGATGGTGCCGGCGGCGAAGATCCTGGACACCGCCGTCGCCGAGGGCGCGAACGCGATCGGCCTCTCCGGGCTGATCACCCCCTCCCTGGACGAGATGATCAGTGTCGCCCGGGAGATGGAACGGCGGGGCCTCAAACTGCCGCTGCTGATCGGCGGTGCCACCACCTCGAAGCAGCACACGGCGGTCCGGATCGCGCCCGCGTACGCCCAGCCGACCGTGCACGTGCTCGACGCGTCCCGGGTCGTCGGCGTTGTCGCCGACCTGTTCGACCCGGAGCGGGTCGAGGAGTTCGACCAGGCCAACCGGTTGGACCAGGAACGGCTGCGGGAGCAGCACGCGGCCAAGGAACAGCGGACCCTGCTGTCGCTCGCCGACGCCCGGACCCGGGGTGAGCGGCTCGACTTCGCCGACCTGCCGACGCCGGACTTCACCGGGATCCGGGTCGTCACGCCGGACCTGACCGTGCTGCGCGGTTACATCGACTGGCAGTTCTACTTCTCCGCCTGGGAACTCAAGGGCAAGTTCCCGGGCATCCTGGAGCAGCCGGCCGCCCGCGAGTTGTACGACGAGGCCAACGCCCTGCTGGACGAGATCATCGCGGGCGGGTTGTTCGAGGCGCGCGGGGTGTACGGCTTCTGGCCGGCGCACCGCGAGGGCGACGACGTGGTGGTCGACGGCGGCCCCCGCTTCCCGATGCTGCGCCAGCAGGCGGCCTGGGGCGACGCCCGGCCGAACCGGTGCCTCGCCGACTACGTCGCCACCGAGGGCGACCACCTCGGCGCCTTCGCGGTGTCGATCCACGGCGCCGACCAGCTTGCCGCCAGGTACGAGGCCGAGCAGGACGACTACCGGGCGATCTCGGTCAAGGCGCTGGCCGACCGGCTAGCCGAGGCGTGCGCCGAGTACGTCCACCTCGAAGCCCGCCGCGCCTGGTACGAGCCGGGGGTGGAGCCCGACCTGGCCGACCTGCACGCGGAACGGTTCCGGGGCATCCGTCCGGCCTTCGGCTACCCGGCCAGCCCCGACCACTCCGAGAAGGCGAAGCTCTTCGACCTGCTCGACGCGCGGGCGCTCGGCATGGACCTCACCGAGTCGTACGCGATGACCCCGGCGGCCAGCGTCAGCGGCCTGCTCTTCGCCCACCCCGGCTCGCGTTACTTCGCGGTCGGCCGGATCGGCCGGGACCAGGTCGAGGAGTACGCCGCCCGCAAGGGCGTGCAGCCCGCCGAGGCGGAGCGCTGGCTGCGCCCCAACCTCGGCTACGAGCCGACGGAGTGACGGCGCCGACCGTGCCGGCTCAGGCGTTCGCGCCGACCGGCACGGTCGTGTTGACCGGCAGCACCACGCAGTCCCGGCAGCGGGCCTCGTAGGTGTAGGTGCCGTCGTCGGGCAGGGCCGTCGACGGCGGCAGCACCCGGATCATCGGCTCGCCGTGTTCGAGCACCTGGGTGTAGACGGCGGTGAAGTGGCGGCAGATGTCGCAGACCGCGCGCCGGTAGGTGACCGTGGCCGGACCGAGTTCGAGCAGGGCGCGCACCGGGGCGAACATCTCGCCCCGGTGGTCCAGGTCGATCCCGGCCGCCACCACCCTGGTCCCCCGGGCCAGCAGCGCCCGGACCACCGCCACGTCGTCGACGGTGAACATGTGCACCTCGTCGATGCCGACGACGTCGACCTCCTCGTCCAGGGCGGCGCCGAGGGTGGTGGTCTTCACCGTGGCGAGGGCGGCGCCGCTGCGCGAGACCACACCGATGTCGCGTACGTGCCGGGCGCTCTGGTAGACCCGGTGCCGGACGTTGGTGTATTGCAGCGGCGAGAGCAGGCTGACGAGTTCGAGCGACTTTCCGCTCTTCATCGGGCCCAGGATGACGGTGAGGTCCACGGGCCACACCGTAGCCCCCACCACCGACGGGAAAAATTCGTCTCTCCGTTACCCTGACCTCCGTCGATGATCGTGGGGAGGACGGGCATGCGACAGGCGCGGGTGAGTCGGCGTACCTTCGGCAAGCTGGTCGGAGCGGCGGGCGTCGGGACGCTGCCGGCCGCGGCCGTGACCGCCGCGCCCGCGCGGGCCGCCGCACCGGTCTGGAAGGTCAGCGGCACGGCGGTGACCGCGCTGAAGAGCTTCGACGACACGATGAAGAGCTTCATGCAGGCGCGGAACATCTCCGCCGGTCAGCTCGCCGTCACCCACCAGGGGCGGCTGGTCCTCGCCCGGGGCTACAGCTTCAGCGACGACCCCGCCCAGACCGTCTCGCCGACCTCACTGTTCCGGATCGCCAGCCTGTCGAAGTCGGTGACCGCCGCCGCGCTGGCCCGGCTGGCGCAGGACGGGGCGCTGGCCCTGGGCGACCAGGTCGGCTCGCTGCTCGACCTCACCCCGCCGGCCGGGCAGACCGCCGACCCCCGGCTGTCCCGGGTGACGCTCTGGCAACTGCTCCAGCACACCGGCGGCTGGGACCGGGCGCTCGCGTACGACCCGAACTTCGCCGACCGGACGATCTCCCGGGCGCTCGGCGTGCCGATGGAGCTGTACCCGGCCGACGTCATCCGCTACATGGCCGGGCAGCCGCTGCAACACGACCCGGGTACGACGGTCGCGTACAGCAACTTCGGCTACCAGCTCGCCGGACGGGTGATCGAGGCGGTGAGCGGCCAGCCCTACGCCACGTACGTCCAGCAGAAGCTCCTCGCCCCGCTCGGCATCACCCGGATGGCGCAGGGCTGGAGCATCGCCCCGCACGGCGGTGAGGTGGGCTACCGCTCCCAGTTCAGCGGTCCGACCGTGCTGAACGAGACCGGCGCCACCGTCCCCGGCCCGTACGGCACGTTCAGCATGCGGTTGCAGGACGCCAACGGGGGTTGGATCGCCTCCGCCGTCGACCTGGTCCGCTGGGCGTCCGCGTTCGACGCGGCCGGTCCGGTGCTGAACAGCACCTCGCTCGGGCGGGTCTGGGCCGCCCCGGGCGGCATCGGGGTCAACCCGTCCGGCTGGTACTACGGGCTCGGCTGGCAGGTGCGCCCCGTCACCACCGGCGGCACCGGGCGTAACACCTGGCACACCGGCAGCCTGCCGGGGACGTACTCGCTGCTGGTCCGGACGTACCAGGGGCGGAGCTGGGCGGTGTTGTTCAACCAGCGCGACGATGCCTCCGGGCTGGGCTACGCCGACATCGACCCGCTGCTCTGGGCGGCGGCCGGCAAGGTCACCACCTGGCCCACGAACAACCTCTACCCGGCATACTTCTGACCGGCTTCCGGCTGGCTTTTGACCAGCGCGTTCGCCGGCCCGGCGCTTCTGACCAGCGCGTTCGCCCGGCGCTTCTGACCAGCGCGTTCGCCCGGCGCTTCTGACCAGCGCGTTCGCCGGCCCGGACCGGACGGGGAAAATCCCCCCGGATATCTGGCGTGATCGTGGGTAGACCCGCTCAGACGGGGGGAGTTTGTCCATGGCCACGGTCCGGGAGACGACGTACGACCTGCTCCGGCAGCTCGGCCTGACCACGGTCTTCGGCAACCCCGGCTCGACCGAGGAACCGTTCCTCGGGCAGTTTCCGGACGACTTCAGCTACGTGCTGGCGCTCCAGGAGGCGTCCGCGGTGGCGATCGCCGACGGGTACGCCCAGGCGACCGGCGAACCGGCGCACGTCAACCTGCACACCGCCCCCGGCACCGGCAACGCGATGGGCACCCTGGTCAGCGCCTGGTACAACAAGACCCCGCTGATCGTCACCGCCGGCCAGCAGGCCCGCGAGATGCTGTTGATCGAGCCCCGGCTGACCAACGTACGCGCCGTCGAGCTGGCCCAGCCGTACGTCAAGTGGAGCTACGAGCCGGTCCGGGCGCAGGACATCCCGGCCGCGCTGATGCGCGCGTACAGCACGGCGGTCCAACCACCGGCCGGACCCGTCTTCCTCTCCCTGCCGCTCGACGACTGGCACCATCCGGCCGACCCGGCACCGCAGCTCCGCGAGGTCAGCCGCCGGTACGCCGCCGACCCGCAGCGGCTGGCGCACTTCGCCGACCTGCTCGCGGAGAGCCGGAACCCGGTCCTGGTGATGGGTGGTGGCGTCGACCGCAGCGGAGGCTGGCCGGCGGCGGTGGCACTGGCCGAGCGGACCCGGGCGCCGGTCTGGTCCGCGCCGGCACCGGAACGGGTCGGGTTTCCCGAGGACCACCCGCAGTTCCAGGGCGTGCTGCCGTTCGCCATCGGACCGCTCGGCGAGCGGCTGCGCGGACACGACACCGTGCTGGTGATCGGGGCGCCGGTCTTCCGCTACTACCCGCACGTGCCCGGCGACTACCTGCCGGACGGCACCCGCCTGTTGCACATCACCGACGACCCGGCCGAGGCCGCCCGCGCCCCGGTCGGCGAGAGCCTGCTCGGCGACCCCGGGCTGGCCTGCGCCGCGTTGGCCGCCCTGGTGCCGGTCGCGCGGCGCCCGCCGCCGCCACCCCGGCAACCACCGCCGGAGCCGGAGGCCGGCGACCCGCTCTCCCCGGCCGCGCTCTTCGCCCTGCTCGCCCGGCACTGGCCGGCGGACGGGATGCTGGTCACCGAGACCCCGTCGAACCTCACCATCCTGCGCCGCTACCTGCCGGTGACCCGTCCCGGCTCGTACTTCACCACCGCCAGTGGCGGGCTCGGTTTCGGTCTGCCGGCCGCCGTTGGCATCGCGCTCGCCCAGCGGGTCACCGGTCAGCGCCGGCCGGTGATCGCGGTGATCGGGGACGGCTCGTTCCAGTACTCGGTGCAGGCCCTCTGGACTGCCGCCCAGCAACGGCTGCCGGTGATCTTCGTGGTGCCGGTGAACCGCCAGTACGGCATCCTCAAGGCGTTCGCCCGGTTCAAGGAGACCGACGGCGTACCCGGCCTGGACCTGCCCGGACTCGACATCCCGGCGGTGGCCGCCGGTTTCGGCTGCCACGCGCCCCGGCTGAGTACACCGGGTGAGTTCGTGGACGCGTTCCGGGCCGCGCTCGGCGCGGACGGGCCGACCGTGCTCGCGATGCCGATCAGCGCCGAGGTGCCGCCCATCCTCTGACGGAATTTGGCGTTAAGGAGGGGCCCCTTATTAACGCTATGCGTTAATAAGGGGCCCCTCCTTAACCCTGAGCGAAGGGCGCGACCGACATGGACGACATCACCGCACTCATCCTGGACGACCACCACGCCTTCCGACGTGGCTTCGCGCGGCTCGACGACGCCCGTGACGAGGCGGAGATCCGGGCGGTCTGGGAGGCGCTCGCGCTGCACCTGGACATCCATGCCGAGGCGGAGGAGTCGATCCTCTACCCGTACCTGGTCCGACACGGGGACGACGGCCCGGCGGAGACCGACGACGCGATCGGCGACCACAACAAGATCCGGGACGCGATCGCCGAGGCGAAGCGGTACGTGCTCGGCACCAGCGAGTGGTGGGCGGCGGTCTGGCGGGCTCGCAGGGAGAACAGCGAGCACCTGGCCGAGGAGGAGGACGGGGCGCTGGCCGACTTCCGGCGGCACGCCGGCAACGAACTGCGAGCCGAACTCGGCGCCCGCTGGCTCACCTTCTACGGCCAGCACCCGAACGGCAAGGGCCTGATGTTCCACGACAAGGACCCGCAGCAGTACATCCAGGCCCATCGCTGACCCCACCGGCGGCCGTCCAACCCCGACAATGGCGGGGTGACGCTCCGCTCGGCACTGGCCCCACTGGTACGGGGCACGACCTACCGCCGTGGCGTCTTCCTGCTGCTCGGCGGGGTGCTGCTGTTGCCGTACCTGCTGCTCGGGGTGCTCTTCGGCACCATGCTGACCGAGTCGTCGGCGCCGCGCGGCGCCACCTGGATCGTGCTGACGGTGGCGGTGGTGATCGCCGCCGTACCGATCTTCCTCGGTGGCAGCCGGGCGCTTGAGATCGCCGCCGCGCGAGCCCTGCTCGACGTCGAGTTGCCGGAGCCGGCCCGGTCCGGACGGCTGGACCGGGAGTCCCGGCTCCGGGCCGCGCTCTGGATCGGCCTGCACCTGGTCAGCGGTGGACTGGTGATGTGGGGCCTGATCACCGCCCTGCCGATGGCGCTGGTCTTCATCGTCCAGTGGTTCGGTGTGGGCTCCGAGGCGATGGCTGGCGCCCGGTTCGGCCCGCTCGACGAGCACGACACCGTCTGGTTCGTCGTCGCCGGCCTGGCGCTGCTGCTCGGGCTCGGCTACGCGGTCGCCGGGCTGGGTGCGCTCGCCGCCCAGATGGCACCGGTGCTGCTCGGCCCCTCGCAGACCGAACGGGTAGCGGTGCTGGAGGCGCGGGCCGCCCGCCTCGCCGAACGCAACCGGCTGGCCCGCGAACTGCACGACTCGGTCGGGCACGCGCTCACCGTGGCCACCCTCCAGGCAGGGGTGGCCAGGGAACTGCTCGACGCCGATCCGGAGTTCGCCCGTCGGGCGCTGCTCGCGATCGAGCAGACCGCGCGGGCCGCGACGGAGGACCTCGACCAGGTGCTCGGCCTGCTCCGCGAACGTGACGGCGACGACGAGCGGGCCGGACGCGACGAGCGGGTCTTACACGGCGGGCAGGTAACACGGGACGAGCGGGACAGGCGGGACGGACGGGACGAGCGGAACGGACAGGACAGGCGGGACGAGCGGGACGAGTGGGACGGGCGGGCCGGGCGGGACCTGGCCGACCTGGACCGGCTGGTCGCCGAGACCCGGGCGGCCGGACTGCCGGTCGAGATCGAGTTGACCGGTGCGGTCGACCGGCTGCCGGCGGTGATCTCCCGGGAGGGTTACCGAATCGTCCAGGAGGGGCTGACCAACGCCGTACGGCACAGCGGCCGGCAACGGGTCTCGGTACGGGTCGGCGTACCCGCCGGGTATCTCGAGATCGAGGTGGTCAACCCGGTGAGCGGGGCGGCGGATCGGCGTCGGCGCGGACGGGGCCTGGCCGGCATGCGGGAACGGGTGCTGCTGCTCGGTGGACGGATGACCGCCGGGCCGGAGGACGGCGGCTGGCGGGTGTCGGTCCGCCTGCCGGCCGGGAGGGTGGACGGGCCGATCGGGAGGGTGGACAGGCCGATCGGGAGGGTGGACAGGCCGATCGGGAGGGTGGACACGCCTTGACCATCGACGTGCTGATCGTGGACGACGAGGAGCTGATCCGGGTCGGCCTGCGGGCGATCATCGACGCACAACCGGACCTGCGGGTGGTTGGCGAGGCGGGCGACGGGGCCGAACTGCCCGCCCTGCTCGCCCGGTTGCGGCCGAGGGTGGTGCTGATGGACGTACGGATGCCGGCGATCGACGGGATCCAGGCGACCCGGCGACTGCTGGCCGGTTCCGCCGACCCGCCCCGGGTGCTGGTGATCACCACCTTCGAGAACGACGAGTACGTCTACTCCGCCCTCCGTGCCGGCGCGAGCGGTTTCCTGCTCAAACGGGCCAGACCGGCGGAGCTGCTGGACGCGATCCGGATCGTGGCCCGGGGCGACTCGCTGCTCTTCCCGGCGGCCATCCGGCGACTCGTCGCCAGCTACGGCGGCGCCGGCGGGGACCGGCTCGACCGGGCCCGGCTGACCGGGCGGGAGGCCGAGGTGCTGCGCCTGATGGCCGCCGGTCTATCCAATGTGGAAATTGCGGAGACGCTGGTGGTCGGCGTGGAGACGGTGAAGACCCACGTCGGCAACGTGCTCGGCAAGCTCGGTGCCCGGGACCGTACGCAGGCGGTGATCGCCGCGTACGAGTCGGGTTTTGTCACCCCGGCGGCCGACTGACCCGGACGGTATCCCTCCGGCGGGGGAGACGGTTCACCCCGACACGGGAGGTTACCGGGCACCGCGCTCGCGAAGGTGGTTGGGCGACACCAACACCTTCGACGAGAGGAACCACGATGACCGGGACGATCCACCCGCCAAGGGCCAGACCGGGCTGGTGGCCGGAGTACGCCGGCTACCTGACCGCCGTCTGGGCCGCCCTCTACGGCCTGCTCGCGCTGGGCTGGACCATCACCGGGCGGGGCTACCCGTACGGGGCCGACCACCCGCGCAACGACTCGAACCTGCTGCGGCTGCTGACCGACGCCACGGGGGCGCCGGTCTTCACCGCGGTCGGGTTCCTCACCGCCGCGCTCGCCCTCGCGATCACCGGCCCCCGAGCGGTACGCCCGCACGGGCTGACCCGGACGCTCCTGCTCGGCTACGGCTGGGCCACGGTCGGGCTGCTGGTGCTGGTGGTCCCCGACATGCAGGTGCTGGCACTCGCCGGTTACCTGCCGATGCTCGTTGTCGGTGCCCCGTTCGGCTGGCCACCGGTCGAGTATTCGGAGATCTTCGACTGGCCCATGATCAACAAGATCTGGGCCGTTGCCGGCGGGCTGCTGCTCGCCCGTACCCTGTTCGCCTGGCGCTCGCGTACGGCCGCCCGGGCTGGCTCCGACGGGGCCGGCACTGCCGGTGCGGGCTGGACCACGGCGGCGTCGGCGGCCCGCTGGGGCCGGTGGGTGACCTGGATCGCGGCGGTCATCCCGGTGCTCTACGCGGTGACCCGGTTCGCCTGGGTGTTCGACATCGGGCTCGGCATGACCGACGCCGAGATGCGTGAGCTGCGCGAGACCGGTGCGGTCTGGGCCGGCGCCGGGCTCGCCGCCTTCGCCGTGCTCGGCGCGGTGCTGACCGTCGGCCTGATCCGGCCCTGGGGCGAGCGTTTCCCGCGCTGGATGGTCGGACTCGCCGGGCGGCGGGTGCCGGTCATGCTGGCGGTGGTGCCGGCCACGCTGGTCGCGGCCCTGGTCGCGTCGGCCGGAATCGGACTGTTCAGTGTGCCGGACCTCTGGTCGATGGTGGCCGACCTCAACCTGGCCGTGCTCCCGGCGCTGCTCTGGCCGCTCTGGGGCGTCACCCTCGGCGCCGCCGCACTCGCCTACCACCTCCGGCGCCGGGAGCCGGGCGACGGGCTGCCGGTCGGCGGGGCGCCGGGGCGGGATGGGCCGTATTCCCGGTCGGCGGGTGAGTACCGTCCCGTCGGAGATCATCGTCAGCCCTGACGGCTGACGGCGGAGCGAGCTAGCGTGTTGCAGGTGACGGAGATTTCCCAGTTGCCGCCCAATCCGCCGGCCGACCTGCCGCGCACGCTCGGAGAGCTGCGCGCGGCAGGTCACCGCTACCGCACCGTCAAGCAGGAGCTGCGGGACAACCTGCTGGCCCGGATGCGGGCCGGCGAGGAGCGTTTCCCCGGCGTCGTCGGCTATCAGGACACCGTGCTGCCCGAGGTGGAGCGGGCCCTGCTCGCCGGGCACGACCTGGTGTTGCTCGGCGAGCGCGGCCAGGGCAAGACCCGGCTGATCCGGGGGCTGGCCCAGTTGCTCGACGAGTGGACCCCGGTGCTGCCCGGCTCGGTCCTCAACGAGCACCCGCTGCATCCGTTGACCCCGGCCAGCCGCCGGCTGGTCGCCGAGGCCGGTGAGGACCTGCCGGTGGCCTGGCTGCACCGCTCGATGCGGTACGGCGAGAAGCTCGCCACCCCGGACACCAGCGTCGGTGACCTGATCGGCGACGTCGACCCGATCCGGATCGCCGAAGGTCGCACCCTCGGTGACCCGGAGACGATCCACTTCGGGCTGGTGCCGCGTACGAACCGGGGCATCTTCGCCGTCAACGAACTGCCCGACCTCGCCGAACGGATCCAGGTCTCGCTGCTCAACGTGCTGGAGGAGCGCGACATCCAGGTTCGTGGCTACCAGCTCCGGCTTCCCCTGGACCTGCTCCTGGTGGCCAGCGCCAACCCCGAGGACTACACCAACCGGGGCCGGATCATCACCCCGCTCAAGGACCGGTTCGGCGCCGAGGTGCGTACCCACTACCCGCTCGACCTGGAGCTGGAGCTGGAGCTGATCCGGCAGGAGGCGGAACTGGTCGCCACCGTGCCGGAGCACGTGCTGGAGGTGCTCGCCCGGTTCGCCCGCGCCGTACGCGAGTCCCCGTCGGTCGACCCCCGCTCGGGTGTCTCGGCCCGGTTCGCCATCGCCGCCGCCGAGACCGTGGCCGCCGCCGCGCTGCGCCGGGGCAGCCTGCTCGGCCCGGAGGCCGAGGGCTCCGGTGCCCCGGTCGCCCGGGTCGGTGACGCGGTCTCGGTCACCAGCACCCTACGCGGCAAGGTCGAGTTCGAGAGCGGCGAGGAGGGACGCGAGGTGGAGATCCTCGGCCACCTGCTGCGTACCGCCACCGCCGAGACGTTCCGGGACCGGCTGGCCGGGCTGGACCTGTCCGGCTTCGTCAACCTGGTCGCCGAGGGCAGCGTGATCGAGACCGGCGAACTGGTCGGCACCGCCGACCTGCTGCGTCAGGTGGGCACCGTTCCCGGGCTGGCCAAGGCGCTGGACCGGCTCGGGCTCGGCGACGCGCCCACCCCGGGCGAGGCCGCCGCCGGGATCGAGTTCGTGCTCGAAGGACTGCACCTGACCCGCCGGCTGGCCAAGGACGTGACCGAGGACGGCCGGACCCGGTACGGCGGACGCAACCCGGAGGGCGGCCGTGCGGCCGGCGGACGGGCCTAACCATGACCCGCGCTGACCTGCCCGGCGGAAACCGGTTCCGGTACGGCTCCTGGCGCGGCGGACCGGACCCGCTCGCCCCGCCGTACGACGTGCGTGCCGCGGTCGACTCGGTCGGGGCCGAGGTGCTGGCCGGTGGAAGCCTCCGGGACGCCCTGCGGTCGCTGCTGCGTCGGGGTCCGGACGGCGGGTCCGGTCTCGACGACCTGCTCGCCCGAGCCCGGCGGCAGCGTCGGGAGGCGATGCGCCGGGGCAACCTCGACGGCGCGGTCACCCGGGCACAGGCCCTGCTCGACCAGGCGCTCGCCGCCGAGCGGGACGAGTTGCGCGGCCGGGACGACAACAACGCCCGGTTCGCCGAGGCGGTGCTCGACAACCTGCCCAACTCCACCGCCCGCGCGGTGGAGGAGCTGACCGGTTACCAGTGGGCCAGCGACGAGGCCCGGCAGGCGTACCAGCAGATCCTCGACGGGCTCCAGCGCGACGTACTGGAACAGCGGTTCGCCGGGATGCGCGACGCGCTCCGCTCGTCGGCCGCCGACCCGGCGGCCCGCCAGCGCCTGGCCGAGATGATGGGTGACCTGAACGACCTGCTCGCCCGGCACGGTCGGGGCGAGGACACCACCGACGCCTTCGCCGAGTTCATGCGCCGGCACGGTGAGTTCTTTCCCGAGCAGCCCGGCTCGACCGAGGAACTGGTGGACGTACTGGCCCGGCGGGCCGCCGCCGGGGAGCGGCTGATGCGCTCGCTCTCGGACCGGCAGCGGGCGGAGCTGTCCCAGCTCATGGAGTCGGCGCTCGGCCCCGAGCTGGCCCAGCAGATGGCCGCCCTCGACAACAACCTGCGCGGGCTCCGGCCGGACCTGGCCTGGGACCGGCGGGAACGGGTCCGGGGCGACCAGCCGCTCGACTACGGGCAGGCGACCGGGGTGTTGGCCGAGATCGCCGAGCTGGACGACCTGCTGGAGCAGCTCGGCCAGGAGCACCCGGGCGGCACGCTGGACGACGTGGACGTGGAGGCGGTCCGGCGCAACCTCGGCCGGGACGCGGCCGACGACGTACGGCGCCTGCGTGACCTGGAACGCGAGCTGCGCCGCCAGGGTTGGGTGACGCGGGACGCCGAGGGTCTGACGCTCAGCCCGAAGGCACTGCGCCGGCTCGGCGGGACCGCGCTGCGCCGGGTCTTTGCCGACCTCGGCTCCGGCCGGCGCGGCGAACACGACCTGCGCGCGGCCGGCGCGGCCGGCGAGGTCACCGGGGCGTCCAGGGCCTGGCAGTACGGCGACGAGCAGCCGCTCGACGTGGTGCGTACGGTCGCCCGCGCGGTGACCCGGGGCGGCGGCGGAGTCCCGGTCCAGCTCGCGGTCGAGGACTTCGAGGTGGTGGAGACCGAGCGGCGCGCCTCGGCGGCGGTGGCGCTCTGCGTCGACCTCTCCTTCTCGATGATCTCGGAGGGGCGGTGGGGTCCGATGAAGCAGACCGCGCTGGCCCTGTCCCACCTGGTCGCGACCCGGTTCCCGCAGGACGCGCTACAGATCATCGGGTTCGGCCGGGAGGCTGCGGCGCTCTCCCGGGAGGAGTTGGCCGCGGTCGAGCCGGACATGGTGCAGGGGACCAACCTCCAGCACGCGTTGCGGCTCGCCGGCCGGCACCTGCGGCGGCACGCCGGCAGCGAACCGGTGGTGCTGGTGGTGACCGACGGCGAGCCGACCGCGCACCTGGACCCGGACGACGGCGAGGCGGTTTTCAACTGGCCGCCGCTGCGGGAGACCATCGAGGCCACCGTGGTCGAGGTCGACGCCCTGACCCGGTACGGCACCACGATGAACCTGTTCATGCTCGGCGAGGACCCCGGGTTGCGCCGGTTCGTCGACGCGGTCGCCAAGCGTTGCGGTGGGCGGGTCTTCACCCCCTCCACCGACGACCTGGGCCAGTACGTCGTCGCGGACTACCTGCGCTCCCGTCGGGGACGCCGCCGCTGACGCCTGCCGGGTGCTCCGGGGCGGGGCCTGCGCAACCTGCCCCGGAGCCCGGTGGTGCGGCCGTAAGCTCGGGAGATGGAGACGGCCGGGCTGCGTCGGGCGTACGAGGAACTGCTCGGCGAGGCCGAGGCGGGCGGGTTCGGCCCGCCGGCCGGTGACGCGCTCAGCGCCGAGCAGGTGCTCGCCCACCTGGTGGCCAACGACGAGCTGTTCGCCGCCGCCACGGAGGCGGTCCTGGCCGGCTCGCCGTACGTCTACTACGAGATCGACACCATCCACCGCCCCCAGCTCGACGAGCTGGTCACCCGGTACGGCGGACTGGACGGCCTGGCCACCCGGCTGCGTGCCACCAGCGACCAGCTCTGCGCCATGGTCGAGCGGGTGACCGACGGGGTGGACACGCTTGTCCAGACCCGGATGCGGGAGGGCGCCCGGCTCGACATCGACGAGGCCCTGCCCTGGGGACGGACGCTGGACATCCACCGCCGGGTGCACCTGCCCGCCCACACCGACGACCTACGCGCCCTGCGTGGCGCGACCGGCGGCTGACCGGAACCGTCGCCGGTCGAATCACCTTCGTTGCCTGTGTCAGACGGGGTAGCCGAGGGTGGCGAAGTTGTCGCAGGACACCACGTGCTCGGGTTCGAGGACACGGAACGTGCACAGCACCATGTTGAACTTTGTCCGCCTTCCCTCGGCCGTGCCGCGAATGCGGGCCGTCCAGAGGTCCGGGAACCCGGGCTCGCGGCGGGCGCCCTCGTAGGGATCCTCGGCGCGGGACAGCATCCATTCGGCGACCGCGAGGCTGACATCCGCTGACGGGGACTCCCGGATGAGCCACTGTTCGAATGCTTCTTCGAACCCAGCCAGCTTCCACAGCCCGTGCCCGTCAGGCACTACGGCCCAACTCGGCTCGCATCCGCCCCACGCGGGCCCTGAGGGCGTCGATGTCGTCTGGGCGAGGGGTTCTGCCCTGACGCGCCTCGGCCTCCTTCAGGATCGACCGGATCTCGTCGGAGTCAACTGGGAGGTCATCGTCGTCACCGGCGGCACCCTCCGTGGTGAAGTACTCCCGCAAAACAGCCAGGTCGATGCGTGCGCTGTCGCGGGGAAGCCGGTCCCGGTTGGCCGTCTGCCACGGTGTCTCGGCGTGCGTCAGCCTCTCCAGGTCATTGCCCGTGAGCTTGCCGTAGCGGGAGATCACGTAACCAATGGTGTTCAGTTCGCCATTGCTCAATTCGGCGCGCGGAGCGGTCAGCCCTTGCTTCTCCTCGTACCAGAGGGAGCCCACGACCGGACCCATGTCCCATGCGGAGATCGTCTCGCTGAACAAGGGAGTACCGAATGCGGCGAGGTGGTGTCCCTGGCAGTAATACAGCAGTTTGTGAAGCTTCTTCGCGCCGATGTCAGGAAGTCGGTCGCGGATAGCGGCGGCAACGTCATGAGCGGACACGGTCATGACGACAGGGTAATGCCGGATCTCGGCAGCGTGGGTGTCCGTGGGTTGCAGGCGGGTCTCGAACATGCGTACTAGTCTGCGTGGTACCACTGACAACTTCGGGCCGGCAGTCGCGCTCGTACGTCTCGGCGAGATCCCGTTCGGACGGCGGTCGCTCGCCGGTTGGCCCCCCGGTCTCGGACCCACGAAGCTCGATCGGCGTACGCCAAATAGGTCGCCTCGTGACGCACGGGCTCGTTGACGGACTGTCCGTCGTGGCGGTCCGTCGGGGGTAGAGGCCCGGCGGAGCGCCGCCCAGTCCTCTACCTGGGATGGCATCGTGAACGACTCACCGTTCGGCGAAGGTCTGCGCCGCCACCGACTCGCTCGTGGCTTGTCCATCCGTGGTCTCGCCAACCTGGCGCACCGGGGCAAGAGCCATATTCAGGAGCTGGAGAGCGGGCGTAAGAAGGCCACCGTCGACACCGCACGCCACCTCGATGCCCTCCTCGGTGCCCACGGTCACCTGGTTGCCTTGGCCAGCACGTCGGCACCGGAAGCGATTCGCGGGGAGGATGAGGCACTCGAACTGGCTTCCCTGCTCGACGCCAGCGACATCACCTCAGAACTGGTGGACCGGTTCGAGGTCGCCGTTGACGATCTCGCGAGCAGCTACGCCACCACACCCCCGGCGAATCTGCTGCCGGGCGTGCGTGACCACCTGGCGCGGATCGGCGTCGCGCTGCGAAAACGATCCAGCCTGCACCAGCAGCGCCGGCTGCTGGTCGCCGCCGGCTGGCTCGCCCTGCTGCGGGCGACGCTGCACATCGACTTGCGGCACGGGCGGGCCGCCGCCGCCTACCTGCTCACCGCCGAGCGGCTTGGCGAGCACGTCAACCACCCCGAAATCCGCGCCTGGGCACTGGAGACCCGGGCGTGGGATGTCCTAACGGTCGGGGACTACCGGCGGGCTCTCGACCTGGCCGAGCAGGCGCAGGCGGTCGCGCCGCGTGGCAGCTCCGCTCACATCCAGGCGACCGCCCAGACCGGTCGGGCATGGGCGCGAATGGGCGACCAGCGTGAGACTCGGCGGGCACTCGATCAGGTCGCCCGTCTGGTGGGTCCGCTGCGGACCCCGGACCGGCCGGAACACCATTACCAGTACGACCCCGCGAAGGCGTTGTCGTACACGGCGACGACGTTGGCGTGGTCTGGTGATCCGGCGGCGGAGGAGTACGCCCGGAGGATCGTCGCTGATCTCGACCGGGCTGCCCGGCCACGTCGAGCGGCTTCCGCTCGCCTCGACCTGGGGCTGGCGCTGCTGGCCGCCGAACGGCCGGACGAAGCCAGTGTTGTCGCGACCGAGGCAATCACCTCGGGCCGCGTGGTGCCGTCGAACTGGTGGCGGGCGACCGAGGTGTTGACGGCGGTCGAGTCGTACGGGATTCGTGAGGCGCGGGACCTTCGGGATGCGTACGAGTCGCACCGGCCTCACCGATCGACGGACACCTGACTCGCACCGCCGGCCACCCGACCGCTGCGCGTCATTGGCAACGGAGTGGACCCAGCGGCGTCGACTGATTGTCGGAGCCACTCCAGACACTCCCGAGACCCGGCGACGATCGGGGTGGCAATTATCTGCGGGTTGCTCCACGGGTGGCGCTTCAGTAGGTGTGCCTCCAGGTCGGCGTAACGGTCGGCGGTGGTGAACAGCAGCAGCCGCCACTCTTCGCCGGTGCCCTGCTCGCCGAGGTGCCAGAACACGCTGACGACCGGACCGGTCACCTGGGCGTTGCCGGCCAGTCGTGCCGCTACGGCGGACTGCGCGAGGTCGACTGCTTCGGCGCGCGTCTCGGTTGCCGTGGCTACCTGAAAGTAGTCGCTCATCGCCGGAGCCTATCGCCGTCCGGGGACGGACCGTCGACGATCGTGTCCCGCTCGCCGTGGCCGATCATCCTCGCCCTCGTACGGGGGCTGCCGTCGCGACGCCCGTACGCCAGCACACCGCCTTGTGACGCACGGGCTCGATGAAGGTACTGTCCGTTGTGGCGGTCCGTCGGTGGTAGAGGCCCGGAGGAGCGCCGCCCGGTCCTCTACCAGGGAGCACCGATGCCAACCGTGCCCATCGTCGACCCACGATTCCCGACCCGCCTACACGAGCTGCGCATCGCCCGTGGACTGTCCCTACGTGCCCTGGGTGACCTCGTGCACCACGGCAAGAGCTACATTCACGATCTTGAAACAGGTCGGTGTCGGCCAACACCCGGGACCGCCCGCCGTCTGGACGACGCCCTGGAAGCCGGCGGGATGCTCGCCAGCCTGGTCGTTGACGCACCGATCGTGACCACGCCGGACGATGATCACCGGCTCGCGTACGTGATCGACCGGCCCACTCGGCTCGACGCCACCGCCGTTCACCTGCTCTCCGAAACCCTGGCCAAACAGCGGCGACTGGACGACGTACTCCCTGCCCCGATGATGCTGCCGTGGGCGGTGCCGCAGTGGCGCAACGTCCTGGATCTCGCCGCGCAGGCTCGTGGCCCCCACGCCCCCGAGCTGCACGCCGTCGCCGCCGAGTGGACCCAGTTCGTCGGCTGGCTGCACGCCGAGGCCCGCAACGACCAGGAGGCGGTGAGGGTGCTGACCGAGGCCCTGGAGCAGGCCGACGCGGTCGACTCCGGACTTCTGGCCGCGCAGGCTGAGAACTTCCGGGGCTATCTGGAACGCCAGCGCGGAAACCCTCGCGGCATCGTGCGGCACTTCCTGGCCGCGTACCACACACCGGGCGCGACCGCGTTGCAGCGGATCGGTGACGCGGTCCAGGCCGCGCACGGGTACGCGCTGCTCGGTGACCGGACCACCGCCGGCCGCCTGCTTGGCGCGGCGAGCGATCTCACCACCGCTGCCGACGTGGAAAGCCCGCCGGTCGCCGCGTACTGGCTGACGACCACGTTCTCTCGGATGGGCATCGGACTGGCGTACCTGGCCCTCGGTAACACGACCGAGGCGGTGGACAATCTCCGCGCCGGGCTGGACAGCTTGCCGGACGACCAGCGGGACGCAGAGTGGACGATGGAGTACCGGCAGGCGTTGGCCGGAACAAGGGGCTGACGAGCCCTGTCCGGCGATCGCCGGACAGCTACCGGACAGGTAGCTCCTGGTGACCATTGCCTCACGGCCGTAACGATGAGCAGGCGCAGTCGGCGGCTCCCATCGGCGGATCGTCTCCGCTGACTGCGCCCCTTGATCGCGCCGGGGCTCGTGCTCCGTCCCGGCGCGTGGGGGCGCGGTGCTCAGGGACGGTTGCCGCGCTGCCACCTTCACACCGTCCCTGAGGTGGACCGCGATGATGAGCTGGTATTTCACGCCACTGGCGCGTGGCCGGTCGGCCGTGCGGACCGAGGTTCCGTTGCCCCTGCTGCGGATGATGCACAACGCGGGGGTTTTCCGCTGGACACGGCGGCGGCGATGAGCGCTGTCGACCAACACCGGCTCACGATCATGCCTCGGTCGGTGTGGCCGGCGATGCTCGGCAACGCGCGGGCGACCGTAGCCGCGCACGAGGGTGGCGAGGAATGCCGGCTCTGCCCGGCGTTCCCGGCCGGGCGGTGCACCCGGTTGGCGTGGGCACGCCTGATCGTCGCCGACCCGGAGATGCTGGCCGCCGAGCGGCAGGCGGTGCGGTCGTGATCCCCGGTGTCGTCCGGGTGCCGGCCGGCACCCTCCTCCACCTCCAGCCCGGCGAGTGGAACATCGCCGGTGCTCCGGCCCCGGAGGCGACCACACTCCGCGTGGTTGCCATCGACGGTGATGATCCGCGTACCCGCGACGGTGAGCTGGAAGTCTGGGTCTGGGCGCACCTGTCGACGTGTACGGACTCGTATCGGCCGGGGCACCGGGACTGCTACGGCGGCTACGTGCGCGTCTGCGCGATCGAGCGGGCGAGGGCGGCGCGGTGAGCCGGAACGACGAGGGCACCGACCCGGCCACCTTGAGGGGCGCGGCGGATCTGACCTGGCGGCAGCACCAGCCCGGCGGTAACGCGTGGCGGCCCGGGACCTGCTACCAGTGCACCCCGGACGGGTGCGCCCAGTTGGCCTGGGCGGTCGAGATCCGGGCCGGCAGGGGCGCCGTGCCTGCGGAGGCAGGGCGACGGGTGGCCGCCGACGGGCGGGCAGTCGCGTGACCGATCCGGACCGGGCGGCGCTGGTCAAGGTGACGGTGAACCTCATCCCACGCGCTGTCGACGCCCTGAACACGGCATGCGCGCGGACCAGGGACACGAAGACGGACACGATCAACCGGGCGCTGGTGGTCTACAACCTGGTCCTGGAGCTGATGGAGCGCGGCGGCGGACACCTCGTCGTGCGGAACCTTGACGGTGGTACCGAGCGGATACACCTGCTCTGACCCTTCTTGCCCGATTGCTCGATCCCGTGTTGCGGGAGGTTTGTGGGAGCGTTTCCACGTACCGGGAAGTCCATTCTGGATCGCCGGGCCGGCATTACGTTCCTGTCAACTGATGGGAGTGAATATGTTGCGACGTCAATCCTTTGGTCGGCTCGGTGCGGTCGGGGCCATCGCCGTACTCCTGCCCCTGGCCCTGGTCGGGGCACCCGCCGCCGCCCGCGACGACGCCCGGACCGGGACGGCGGCGGTCGCGCCGGCCACCGTCGACGCGGCGGCCGTGCCGCTCGACCGGCTCACTGTCGGCACCACCCAGGTCGCCTCGGGCCTGCAACGGCCGACCGCGATCTTCGCACCGGACGACGGCAGCGGCCGGCTGCTGATCACGGAGAAACCCGGCACCGTACGCGTCTACCACCCCGACACCGGCCTCGCCGCCACGCCACTGCTCGACATCAGCGACCGGGTCTCGGTCTCCGGCAACGAACGTGGCCTGCTCGGCATCGTCACCTCGCCCAACTTCGCCACCAGCCGGGCGCTCTACGTCGCGTACACCAGCCTGCCCGACGGCACCCTCACCCTGTCCCGGTTCACCCTCGACACCGCCAACCAGAGCCCGGTGCCGGCCACTCGGGAACAGATCCTGCTCACCCAGCCGCACGCCGAGTTCGGCAACCACAACGGCGGGCAGCTCGCCTTCGGCCCGGACGGCTTTCTCTACTGGAGTCTCGGCGACGGCGGGGGCGCGGACGACGTACTCAACACCGGGCAGAACCTGAACACCCTGCTGGGCAAGATCCTCCGGCTGGACGTGGGGCGGGCCTGCGCGCCGCTGGCGTACTGCGTGCCGGCCGGCAACCCGTTCGTCGGGGTGGCCAACACCCGGCCGGAGATCTGGGCGTACGGGCTGCGCAACCCGTGGCGATTCTCCTTCGACCCGGCCGACGGGTCACTCTGGATCGCCGACGTGGGACAGGGCACCTTCGAGGAGGTCGACCACCTGCCCGCCGGCCGGGCCGGAGCGAACCTCGGCTGGTCCTGCCGGGAGGGTACCCAGGTCTTCAACCCGGCCCGCTGCCCGGCCGGGGCGAGCTTCGTCGAACCGGTCTTCACCTACCGGACCTCGGTCGACGGCTGCGCCATCATCGGCGGGCACGTCTACCAGGGCCGGCAGTACGCCGACATCGCCACCGGCACGTACGTGGCCACCGACTACTGCTCCGGTACGGCGTTCGCGATCCGGCCGGACGGCGGGGCGTACGCCACCCGGGCGCTCGGCGAGTTGACCATCCAGCCGACCACCCTCGGGGTCGACGCGGCCGGCGAGATCTACCTGGCCAACGACCTGCCCGGTCAACTGCACCGGGTCTCCTTCGCCGCCCTGCCCCCGGCGCTGGCCTGCGCGGTCGACTATCGGGTGGACTCCCAGTGGGGGACCGGGTTCACCGCCAGCGTGACCGTGACCAACACCGGCACCGAGCCGATCGACGGCTGGACGTTGATCTGGTCCTTCGCCGGCACCCAGCGGGCCGGTACGTTCTGGAACTCCAGCGGCAGCCAGCAGGACGGTACGGTGACCGCCCGCAACGCCAACTGGAACGGCGTGATCGCTCCGGGCGCCTCGGTGACCTTCGGTTTCCTGGGCAGCAGCAGCGGCACGAACGCGTCACCGACCGCCTTCACCCTCAACGGCGTCCCCTGCGCCTGACCGCTTCCCGGGGCGGCCCTTCCGGGGCAGCCCCGGGACTTCGGCGGAGCGGCTGTCCCGCCGCGTCGGGTTCAGCCGAGGATCGCGGGTTCAGTCGAGGATCGCGTGCCGGAAGGTACGGCGGTAGGCGGTCGGGGAGACGCCGATGCTCTGGTGCAGTTGCTGGCGCAGGGCGGAGGCCGTACCGAAGCCGGACTGCTGGGCCACCTGGTCCACCGCCAGGTCGGTCGTCTCCAGGAGCAGTCGGGCGTGGTCGGTGCGCTGCTGGAGCAGCCAGCGCGCCGGGCTGAGGCCGGTTTCCGCGCGGAACCGTCGGGTGAAGGTCCGTACGCTCATGCTGGCGTGGCCGGCGAGCTGGCGCAGGGTCAGCGCCTCGTGCAGCCGCTCCTGCGCCCACTGCCGGGTTCCGGCGGTGCTGGCGTCGGAGACCCGGGGGACCGGGCGCTCGATGAACTGCGCCTGGCCACCGTCGCGCCACGGCGGGACGACACAGCGGCGGGCGGAGCGGTTCGCCACCGCGCTGCCGTGGTCGGTGCGGATCACGTGCAGGCAGAGGTCGATGCCGGCGGCCACCCCGGCCGAGGTGAGCACTCGGCCGTCGTCGACAAAGAGCACCTCGGGGTTGAGCTGGACCCGAGGGTGCCAGCGGCGGAACCGGCTCGCGTACGCCCAGTGGGTGGTCGCCGGGCGGCCGTCGAGCAGCCCGGCGGCGGCGAGCGCGAAGGCGCCGGTACAGATCGACATGATCCGGGCACCACGGTCGTAGGCGGCGTTCAACGCCCGGTGCACCTCCGGGTCGAGCGTGCCCTCGGTCAGTGCCGGACCGTCGTGGATTCCGGGCAGGACGATGGTGTCCGCCCGTTCCAGCAGCTCCAGCCCGTGGTCGGGGACCACCTGGTAGCCGGCGGCGCTGCGTACCGGTCGGCCGCCGGGGGTGCAGACGTCGATCGAGTAGAGCAAATTGCCGTCGCCGTCGCGGGCGGTGCCGAAGACCTGTGACGGGGTCCCGAGGTCGAGACCGACGACATGGTCGAGAGCGAGTACGGCGATCCGGTGCTGGGGCGGTGGCATGGCCCAATTCTTGCGCATGATGGCTCTCCGGCCACTCGTCGGGCCACCCGGTGTGATCGAGACTTCGGTCGTGAAATCTTCGCGCCTGTTCCACCCCGCCTGGGTCGTCGCGGCCGTCGCCTTCGTGGCGCTGGTCGGCGCGGCCGGGTTCCGGGCGACCCCGTCGGTTCTGCTACACCCGCTGCACGCGGAGTTCGGCTGGCCGTTGGCGACGATCTCGGCGGCGGTGTCGGTCAACCTGCTCCTCTACGGCCTCACCGCGCCGTTCGCCGCCGCGCTGATGGAACGGTTCGGCATCCGCCGGGTGGTCACCGGAGCCCTGCTGCTGGTCGCCGCCGGCAGCGGACTGACCGTGTTCATGACCGCGAGCTGGCAGCTCATCGCCTGTTGGGGCGTGCTGGTGGGGCTCGGCACCGGGTCGATGGCGCTCGCCTTCGTGGCCACCGTCACCGGCCGCTGGTTCGTCAAGCGCCGGGGACTGGTGACCGGGGTGCTGACCGCAGGCGGTGCCGCCGGTCAGCTCGTCTTCCTGCCGGTGCTCGCCAACCTGGTCCAGTCGTACAACTGGAAGGTGGCCGCGCTGGTGGTCGCGGCGGCGGCGCTGCTGGTCGTACCGCTGGTGGTCTTCTTCCTGCGGGAGCATCCGGCGGACCTCGGCCTGCCGCTGTACGGCGGCACCGAGGTGGTCCGGCCCCAGCCGGCGGCCGGCGGACCGGGTGCCGCCTCGCGGGCCCTGTCCGGGCTGCGCACGGGTGTACGTAGTCGCGCGTTCTGGCTGCTCGCGGGCGGTTTCGCGATCTGCGGCGCGACCACGAACGGCCTGGTCGGCACGCACTTCATCCCGGCCGCGCACGACCACGGGGTGGCCGAGACCACGGCGGCGGGGCTGCTCGCCCTGGTCGGCCTCTTCGACATCGTCGGCACCATCGCGTCCGGTTGGCTGACCGACCGCGTGGACAGCCGGGTGCTGCTCGCCGCCTACTACGGGCTGCGCGGGCTCTCACTGCTGGTGCTGCCGAGCCTGTTCGCCGACACCACCGGCCCGACCATGCTGGTGTTCATCGTCTTCTACGGGCTCGACTGGGTGGCCACGGTGCCGCCGACGGTGGCCCTGTGCCGGGAGTACTTCGGCGACCGGGGGCCGGTGGTCTTCGGCTGGGTCTTCGCCTCGCACCAGATCGGTGCGGCGATCGCGGCCACCGGCGCGGGCTTCGTCCGGGACCGCCTCGGCGAGTACACCCTGGCCTGGTACGTGGCCGGCGCGCTGGCGATCGGTGCGGCCGTGCTGTCGCTGATGCTCAAGCGCCGTGAGCCCGAGCCGGTGCCGGTCGAACCGGAGCCGGCGGTGGCGACGGCCCCGCGCGCCTGGCGTCTGCGCCCCAGCGACGGCTGACCCCGGACCGACGGATCCGGGTGGGTGCCGGGCAGCCGGGGTCAGCCCGGCTGCCCGGTCCACTGCTGGTTGCTCCGGCCGTGGCACCCCCACTGCTGGAGCCCGGTGTCGGGCTGGTCGAGTGTCTGGGTCGGCACGTCCAGGCAGCGTCCGCTGTTGATGTTGATCAGTGGGGTCTGCCCGTTGCCCGATCCGGGGGTCCGCCACTGCTGTTCCAGGCTGCCGTCGCAGACCGCCGGGCGGAGTCGGGCGCCGTCGTCGCGGTTGGCGTCGGCCACCTCCAGGCACTGGCCGGTGGCCACGTTCACCAGGCTGATCTGGTCGCCGACCACCGGCGTCGGTCGCCACTGCTGGTTCGGCGAGGCGGCGCAGACGACCTGACGTACCTCGGCTCCGCCGTCGCTCAGGGCGAGGCAGAACGAGGACGCGACCGAGCGGAACGTCCATGCCGGGATCGCCGGCGGGGTGGGGCTGGGCGGCTCGGTGGGGCTGGGCGGCGGCACCGAGCCGGTGCCGCCGTCGGCGCCCGCGCCGGGCTCCGCCGACGGGTCGCCGCTGACCGAGACCGGAGCGGGCAGCCCCGCCGCCTGGTCACCGCCGTCGCCGCCGCCGACCAGGACGCCGGTGGCCAGCACCAGACCGAGGAGTACGCCAGCGCCGCCGACGACGTACGACACGGTCAGCAGCCGGTCCCGGCTCGACCGGCGAGTCGCGGTCCCGGCGGTGGTGGCGCCGTACACGGTGCCGCCCGACGGTCCGGCGGCACCGGGGCCGGGGTCCGGAGAGCCGTAGACGGTGCCGGCCGGCGGCCGCTGGTGCTCGTCAGCAGTGGGCATGCAGCGATAGTGACCCAAACGCGTGGTCCGTGACCATCCGGCCCCGGAATCCGACCGGGCATTTCCTTGTGCCCGCTGGGACCGGACCCGCACCGGCCGGCGCGTCCGTGTCCACCACCGGCACCTCCGGACGCTCGGGCGACGACCTGGATGTCCCTCGTGTTGGCCGTCGTGCTGGCCGGCTCCGGTGCCGCTAGCTCGATCTTGGGCGAACGGCAAGTCCCGCCCCCCTATCGGATCACGCATAGTTACGAGATAATTACTGTATGTGGAACATGTCGTCGGGTCGAGAACTGTCTTTGCAGGTCAGCGGCCCTATGGCGAACAGCGATCGGGCCGACGCCGAGGCCGCGACAGCGCTGATGCGGGAGTTGCTGGACGGAACCGGTCTAACGGTCGGCCGGGCCCCCGATCCGGCCACCGGCAGCGGCACCGGACGCGCGGAAGCGGCGGCAGGCGCGGGCCGGAAGAGCGGTGAGGCCGTCTCGCTCGCCGAACTCGCCATCACCGGCGCCTTCTCGGCGACCACCCTCGCCGCGCTCACCCGGATCGTGATCTCCTTCGTACGCCGAGGCGCCGCACGCCGGATCGTCCTGCGGGACGGCACTCGTACGCTGACCGTCGTCGACCCGTCGGACCGTACCGAACGGGCGGTCGCCCGTTGGCTCGCCGGCCCCGACCCGACCGAACCCGATCCGACCCACCCGGTCGACTCGGTCGGATCCGACCCGATCGTGCCCGATCAGGTGGCCGTGCCCGATCAGGTGGCCGTGCCCGATCAGGTGGCCGTGCCCGATCAGGTGGCCGTGCCCGATCAGGTGGCCGTGCCCGATCAGGTGGCCTCGCCCGATCAGGTGACCTCGCCCGATCAGGTGGCCCCGCCGGGCCGGCTGGCCGGGGCGGAGCCGGGCATGGCAGTCGAGGCCGGTGTGTCAGCCGAGCCGGGCATGGCAGTCGAGTCGAGCGTGGCATGCGAGCCGGTTGTGGCACCTGAGCCGGCCAACGCCCGGCGGGGTGTCGGCTCCGGTGTCGACTAGGTCACCGGCAGGCCGGTACGCCCTGCTGGTCGCGACCGGCGAGTACGCCGACCCCTCGCTGGACCGGCTGCGGGCACCGCAGCAGGACGTACGGCGTCTCGCCGCCGTGCTCGCCGACCCGGCGATCGGCAACTTCACCGTGCGCACCCTGCGGGACGCACCGGAGCGTGAGGTACGCGCCGCGATCGAGGACCTGCTGACCGACAGGCTCGACGGCGACCTGGTGCTGCTCTACTTCTCCTGCCACGGCATCGTCGACCCCTACCACCGGCTCTACTTCGCCGCCTCCGACACCGTACGGACCCGGCCGGCGAGCACCGCCATCTCCCGGTCCTTCGTGAACGAGCAGTTCGAGGCGTGCCGGGCGGCGGCCCGGGTGCTGATCCTCGACTGCTGCTTCGCCGGGGCCTTCGCCGAGGGGTTCAAGAGCGCCCCGCAGGGTGCACTCGACCTCCAGGTCGGCCGGGGGTACGTCGTGCTCAGCGCCTGCGACAGCTACGAGTACGCGTTCGAGTCCGGCGAACTGGTCGCCTCGGCACCCCGGGGCTCGATCTTCACCGACGTACTGATCGAGGGGCTGGTCACCGGCGCGGCCGACCTCGACGGTGACGGCCTGGTCGGGGTGGACGAGCTGTTCCGGTTCGTGCACGACGGTGTGGTACGCCGCCGGCCCGAGCAGCAGCCGAAGTACAGCGCCTACAACGCCGAACCGCACATCTACCTCGCCACCGTCCCGCCCGGGTCGCCGCGTGCCGCCAGCCTCACCGCCACCGGCACGACCGCGCTCGCCCGCGCCCCCGACGAGCTGGATCCGATCGGCCCGGCTCCGGTCGACGGGAGCATGGTCGACCCGGGTCCGGTCGCCCGGATCGCGGACGGCATCGCGTCCGGCGTGGACGGCGCCGCCCCAGGCGTGAACGGTGTCGTCTCCGGCACGGAGGGGATCGGCACGGACGGGATGGTGCCGGGCGGGATCGCTCCGGGCGGGATCGGCGCGGACAGGATCGGCTCGGCTGGCGGTCTGGGTGCCGGGTCCCGCTCCCCGGTGACCTCGTACAACCAGCACCAGGCGATTGTGGCGCGCGGCTTCCGGGCCGGCGCCGACCTGATCCGGCGCACGTACGGGCCGTTCGGCCGGCGGATGCTGGTGGAGGACGAGCGCGGGGGACTGCACGAGGTGGCGGACGCCGCCGGCATCGTCCGGCTGCTGACCGCCGGGCGTTCGACCCGAGCGGACGGGCCGCCCGACGTCGGTGACACCCGGGACGGGCTCGGCACCGGTTACCTGCGTGAGCTGGTCGAGGGCATCCGGCACCGGGTCGGCGACGGTGCCACCACCGGGGTGGTGCTCGCCCAGTCCATGCTCGACGCCGCCTCCGCCGCGTTGCGGGCCGGCGCCAACCCGGTGGGGCTGCGCCGGGGGATCTCCGCCGCCGTCGGGGACGTGGCGGTGGAACTCGCCGGCCTGGCGGTGCCCGTACGCACCCGGGCGGAGTTGCGTGCGCTCGCCACCATCGCCGCCGGTGACGAACTTGTCGGCGACCTGGTTGCCGAGGCGGTCGACCGGGTCGGCCGGGACGGGGTGATCCGGGTCGAGGCGAGCAACCTGTTCGGGCTGGAGCTGGAGCTTACCGAGGGGATGAGCCTGCGAGCGGGGCACGTCTCGCCGGCCTTCGTCACCGACGCCGAGGAGGGCGAGGCGGTGCTCGACGAGCCGTACGTCCTGATCGTGAACGACCGGATCCTGGGCGCGGAGGAACTGCTGCCGTTGCTCACGGCGGTGGAGCGGGAGGGTCGGCCGCTGGCGGTCTTCGCGCACGAGATCCGGGACGCGGCGTTGGGGGCGTTGGTCCAGGCGAAGGCTCGGGGGCACGCCCCGGTCGCGGTCACCCTGCCCTGGCCCGCCGAGCAGCGGGCGGAGGTGTTGGCGGACCTCGCCGCGCTGACCGGTGCGACGGTGCTCGACAGCAGGCCCGGCGCGGGTCTCGACGGCGCCACGACGCGGTCGCTGGGCCGGGCCCGGCGGGTGGTCACCACCCGGGGCGAGGCGGTTGTCCTCGCCACGCCCGACCCGTCGGACCGAACGGCACGGGCCGCCGGCGGGGTCGCGGTGATCAAGGTCGGCGAGGTGAGCGCCGAGCAGCAGCGGCTCCGTCGCCGCCAGGTCGACCACGCGGTCCGCAACGCCAAGGTGGCGGTCGAGTGGGGGTTGGTGGCCGGTGGCGGGGCGGCGCTGCTCGGCGTACACCGCCGGCTCGCCGATCGGTCCACCGTGCCGGTGCCCCGGCAGCGGGGCGACGACGAGGCGCTCGGCTACGCCCTGGTCGTCGACGCGTTGCCGGCGCCCTTCGAGGAACTGCTGCGCAATGCCGGGCGAGACCCGACCGGGGTGCCGGAGGACCTGTGGTACCGGGGTCCCGGGGTCACCTTCGACGTGGCGGGCGGGCGTTACGTGGTGGCCCGGGACGCCGGCATCGTCGACGCCGCGGCCACCGTACGCGAGGCGGTGACCGCCGCGGCCGGCGTGGTCACCCGCTACCTCATGCTCGGCTGACCGGCGCCGGACGGTCCGGGGCCGAACGGAGCGAGTCCGGCCGGTCCGGGGCCGTACGACGCGGCGGCTGTGCCGTACGGGTGCTGCGGTGGCCGGCGTCGGTCGCCCGACGCCGGCCACCGCCCGTGCTGCGACGTGGTGCCGACGTGCAGCAGGTTCGAGGGAGTGTCCGGGTCACACGACACCGTCGGTGGTGCCGCGCGCCGCAAATTGCACTCACCGGGACAACTATTCCGCCAATGACTGTGGATCACGGTCAGCCCGAGCGGCAGAGAAGAGGCGCGTCATGTCCGATGCGCGTTTCCGGTTTGTCTGTTGTCCCACCACTCCGAACACGAAGAGTGACCGACCACTGTGGAGTGCGTGGTGGTCGGGGTGGCCCGGACCGCCCCGACCCGGTCGATCCGCGGGCTAGCGGATCGTCGCGAGGTTCGGCCGGAGCACAAAGACGCCCCAGCCGAAGTAGCGTCGGCCGTACTCGAGATGCCAGCGGCGGGACAGGTCCCGGAATTCGCGTACCTGTGGGGCCCGGGGGTCGTGCGGGTAGGCGCGCAGCCACTCGGTCAGCGTCCACCACTGCTGGGCGACGTAACGGTCCCAACTGTCCGCGTCGGCGAGCACCACCTCGACCAGGTCGGTGCCGGCCGCCTCGAACCGGTCCAGGGTGCCGCCGAGCGAGGTGAAGTCGTCCACCCCGAACCCGTACGCCGCGTACGCGCCGGGCGGCGGCGGGTCGATCCAGTACGGCTCGCCCACCAGCAGCAGCCCGTTCGGGCGGACGGCCCGACGCATCAGCTCGATGGTGCCGGCCAGGCCACCGCCGATCCAGGTGGCGCCGAGGCAGGAGACCACGTCGTAGCCACTCGGCTCGGCCCGGTACTCGGCGGCGTCGCCGTACTGGAAGCTGATCCGGTCACTGACACCCAGTTCAGCGGCGCGCTTGCTCGCGGCGGTCAGGAACACCTCGCTGATGTCCACACCATGCCCGCGGACGCCGTATCCCTGTGCCCAGCGGCAGAGCAACTCGCCCTTGCCGCAGGCGAGATCGAGGACTTTGGTCTGTGGACCGACACGGCTGGCCGCCCCGAGAAGCATCAGCTTCTCGTGGGTGAACGGGTTGAGGATGCGGTGCTCCGCCTCCGACAGCTCGTGCAACCAAAGCGACATCGGGCCAGGATTACCCGTTTTCCGGATCGTGTCGAGCCCCATCTTTCGGACGAAGATCAGATCGGCCCGGCAATGGTCGTCACGCCGGGCCGGGCGGTCGGCGGCCCGGCCGCCGCGCCGGTCCGCCGTCGGAACCGTTTCCGCAGCTCAGATTGGGTACGACGAGTGCGTCGAACGGCTTCGCGGGGCAGGCGTGAATCGCACAGACTAGACCGCCCTCGATTCGTCCGGAAGCCCGACCGCGCCGGCCCCCGCCCGGTGGTGGGAAAGTTCACGACCGTGATCCGATAACCGCCGGGACCGGGTCGACACGACGCCTCCGGTCGGGCAGGCTGTCCGCCGTGCAACCAGAGGTGTTCATCGCGATCGGATCGGCGGTCGTCTCGCTTCTCAGCGTCCTGTTCACCACGATCTCGGCGCGTCGGGTGACGGTTCTGCAGTACCGGTTGGAGGAGGAACGGCACCGGCAGACCAAGGCCGAGTTGGCCGAACAACTGCTCAGCCGCTATCGCGAACCCCTGCTCTGGTCCGCGCACGCGCTCCAGGGTCGGCTGTTCAACGCCGTACGGCCGGGGTTTCTCACCGATTTTCTGCACTGCGGCGACCCGGACGACGAGCGCTACACCCGCGACTACACCGTGTACGTGCTGGCGGAGTACCTCTGCTGGGTCGAGATCATCCGTCGGGACCAGCAGTTCCTCGATCTCGGCGACGTCGAGCGGAACAAGCGTTTCTTCGGATTCCTCGACCGGATCACCTACATCGCCGCCGCGCTGGACACCCCGGCCCAGTTGCGCCTCTTCCGCGGCCAACAACGGGCCATCGGCGAGTTGCTGCTGGTACGCGACGAGGATGGCACCGGGAGCCGCTACGAGTCGATGGGCTACGCCGAGTTCTGTGAACGGCTCGACACCGACTCCCGGTTCGCGTCCTGGTTCACCCGGCTCCGGGCCGATGTGGACGTGATCGCCAACGCCGACTACGACGGCAACATGCGCCTGGTACGAATGCAGCACGAGCTGATCGCCCTGATCGACTTCCTCGATCCGGACCAGGCCCGGCTCGCCACGCCGAACCGCGCGTTGATCGACCGGCACGCCGTCAACAAGACGACGACCACAAGCGTCTGACCCCCCTGGAGGCGGCCGATGGGATGGGTGCTGGCAACGGCCGGGGCGATCCTGCTCGGGGTGCTCACCAACCTGGTCTACGACATGGTCAAGCACGGCACCGTACGGCTTCCGGCCATGCTGGACCGGCGGTCCCTGCCGCGTGCCGTACGCGAGCACGACCCCCGGGCGCAGACGCTCACGCCGTTCGTCACCTGGTCGAAGGATCGGCCGCTCACCCCGGCGACCCTGCGTACGTCGTTCGCCGGGCGGCTCGACCGGGAACACCTGCTCTCCGGTCCGAGCTGGGACCGGCAGGTGGAGACCTTCGAACGCGGCGGTGACCGGGGCGCCACCGGCTATGTCGCGCACATCGAGGTCGACAACGGTGAGCACCCGCAGGCGCGCTACCTCACCGTCACCATCGCCGAGAGCCGGTACGCCGAGTGCCTGGCGGCAAAGGAGCTGGTGGCGACCGACCCGGTGCTGGCGGAGCGGCTCGACACGTCGATGCGCGCCGGTGTTGTCGGGTTCGCCGAGGCGGTGCCGCCGACCATGGTGAGCATGGCGGTCTCCGTGATCAGCACCGAGGGGACCTTCCTGGCGCTGCGCCGCTCGCTCGCCGTACGTACGTTTCCCGGCCAGTGGACGGTCGGCATCAACGAGTCGATGAAGTACGGCGACGAGCCGGGCGCCGAGGAGGACTTCTTCCGGCTGGCCGAACGCGGGTTGCGCGAGGAACTGGGGCTGCGCCGCTCGGACTACGGCCCGATCGGGATCAGTTGGCTCGGCTGGAGCGGCGAGGCGTCCTGCTGGGTGCTGGTCGCCACGGTCCGGTCGTCGCTGCGCAGCTCCGAGATCGACCGTCGGCGGCAGGAGTGCCACAGCGTCTACGAGCACGACCTCGCCCGCTGGCTGCCGCTGACCGGGCGGCGGGTCGGCGACATCGTGGCGCACCACGGTCCGGGCCCGGACGGGGCGACCGGCTGGCTCTACCTCGCGCCGCTCGTCGCCGCCGAGATGTGGCGGTACCGCAATCTCGTCTGACCCCGTTGCTACCGTCCCAGGTCCCACCAGCGAGGAGAATCAGCATGAGTTACCCGGAGCCGGTCTACGACGGCGCCGACGGCGAGGTCAGCGCCCGCTACCGTCCGGCCGACCAGGAGCCGGACCTGACCTACGCCAACGGCAACACCGTGCACTACCTTGCCACCGGCGCGGGGACCTTCGGCCAGTTCGGCCTCTACCGCTGGGAGATGGGGCCGGAACCGAGCGGACCGGGGCCGCACTTCCACCGCTCGATCTCCGAGTCGTTCTTTGTCCTCGCCGGGTCGATCCGCATCTACGACGGCACCCGCTGGATCGACACCGCCCCGGGGGACTGGGTGCACGTACCGGCGGGCGGGCTGCACGGGTTCCGCAACGAGTCGGGTGCGCCGGCCTCGATGCTGCTGCACTTCTCGCCCGGTGCGCCCCGGGAGAGCTACTTCGAGGATTTGCCCGGGATGGCCGGGGCGAGCCAGGAGGAACGCGACGAGTTCTTCCTCCGCCACGACAACCACTGGCGCTGACGCCACCGGCCCCACGACGGCCGGTCACCGCCTCGTCCGAGACGGCCTGACGACGGGTCAGGAGGTGGTCCAGGCGTACACCTCCAGCCGGCCGGTGGTGCCCATGTCGACGCTCGTCGGCACGGTCTGCGAGGGCTGCTCGGCGGCCGGCGCGACCTCCAGGTACTCGCCCTGGGTCGGGTCGCCGAAGGTGACGGTGTTGCGCCAGCGCAGTTGGGCGTGGGCGGTCCCACCGGGATTCACCTTGATCTCCCTCGGACCGGGGTCCTCCCCGGTCCGGGAGCCGATCTCGATCGTCACGGGCAGCGGGTTCCGTTCCGCGTCCAACACCCGGACCACCGGGTAACCGTTCAACGGGAAGGGTTCGGTGCCACAGTTGAACAACACGACCGCCATCGCCCGCAGCCCCATCGCCGCGTTTGTCTCGGTGGCGGTGAGCAACACCCCCGGCGCCGGGCAGCGACCCGTACCCGCCGGCCCGGTCCCGGTCCCCGGTCCCGCTGTCGTCCCCGGCCCCGCTGTCGTCCCCGGTCCCGTCGGCGCGCCCTGCGCGCCGACCGCCCCGGTCGCCGCCGTGTCCGTGGGACCGGAACCGGGCATCCCGGTGGCCGCCGGCCGGTTCTCCGGCAGGACGATCGGCCGGCCGGGCACCGGGCCGGTGCAGCCGGTCCCGACGACGATCGTCGCGGCGGCCGCGACCAGGAGTCCGAGCCGGTGGGTCGGCGGCCGGCGCCGCTCGGGGTACGACGTCTTCACCCGGCGATCCTCCGCCATCGGCCGACCGGTGCGCCAACCCGAGGGTCGGGTTGTGTCGCCGCCGTGGAAGAAGTGTGAACGTGTCGACCGAAGCGTCCCACCGGACGCCGTGCGGTGAACTTGTACGCTGCTGCGATGCCGGATTCCACCGAAATCGCCGGGGCCGAGCGGGTGACCGGGGTCGAGCGCTGGTTGGAGCGGCTGCGCGGTGCCGTCGCGCCCCGCCGCCACAACGCCCGGACGATCGCCGCGCTCACCGGCAACCCCGGCTGTCACCGCCGGGCGGTGCTGGACGCGGCCGGGGTCGACAAGCCCCGCCTGGCCGAACACATCGGCTTCCCGGCCCGGTTCGGCCAGTCCCGCTTCGCCATCACCCGGGGCAACGCGTTCGAGGCGCAGGTCAAGGCGGACGGCGGGGTCGAACTGCTCCGGCTGCTCCGCGAACGGCTCGCCCTGCCGATCCCGTACGCGGCCTTCACCGACCTCGACGGCGACGGCCCGGCCGAGCGTACGGCCACCGCCGTCGACGACGAGCACGAGGACGGCGGCCCCGCCGAGAGCAACGAGCAGCGGTACGAACGCTCCCGACGGCTGCTCGCCGAGGCGGCCGGGGAGCCGGCGGCCGGTGACGCGCTGATCTTCGATCATCCGCTGCTCCGGCTGGAGGTCGCCGGACAACCGGTCTACCTCGAACCGGACCTGATCGCGTTCCGGGTCGACGGCCGGTTCCACGTGGTCGAGATCAAGTCGTTCCCGGTGATCGACGGGCAGGCCGACCCGAGCAAGGTCTCGGCCGCCGCGGTCCAGGCGGCGGTCTACGTGCTCGCGATGCGGCAACTGCTGACCGAGGCGGGACTCGACCCGCAGATCGTCTCGCACGACGTACTGCTGGTCTGCCCGCGTGACTTCACCAACGAACCGGTGGCCGCCCTGGTCGACGTACGCAAGCAGTTGTCGACCCTGCGCCGGCAGTTGCGCCGGATGGCTCGGGTCGAAGAGCTGGTGGCCGCGTTGCCGGCCGATCTCACCTTCGACCTGGCCCCCGACCGGAGCGGTCGGCCGACCCGGCCGCCGGCCGCGCTGACCACCGCGCTGGAGGTGGTCGAGGCGCGGTACGCGCCGGAGTGTCTGGCCAGTTGCGAGCTGGCGTTCTACTGCCGGCACGAGGCGCGCGGCCACACCGGCAGCCTGGGCCGGTCGGTCCGGGAGGAGCTGGGCGGGGTCGAGCGGGTGCCGACCGTGCTCGCGCTCGCCAGCGGTGAACTCGCTCCCGCCGAGGGGCAGGCGGAGGCCGCCGCGCTGCTCCGCGCCGCCGCGCGCCTGCGCGCCGAGGCCCTGGCATGAGTACGCTCACCGCCCTGGCCCGCGCCCAGGCGCTCGCCGCCGGGGTGGCCCAGCCGATCGCGACCGTACGGCACCTGCACCTCGCCCGGCGGCCACTGGTGCTGGTGCCGCTCACCATGGCCGGCGAGGCGAACGCCCCGCTGGCGGTGCTGGTCGGCACCGCGCCGGAGCGGGGACGCCTGCTGGTGGTGCCGCAGCCCCGTAACCGGGACCAGCGCCTCGACTTCGTCACCGCGTTCGGCACCGTGCTGCTGCCCTATCTGGACGGTCACCGGGGCGTTTCCGAGTCGGTGCCGATCGACCGGGGCCGGGACGTGCGCTACCGCTACGTCGATGCACCGCAGGTGCTGGTGCCGAACCAGGCCGGGATCACCTTCCTGCGCCTGCTCGGCCGCAACACCCGGTTCCGGCGTACCGACGGGGACTACCCGGTCGACGCGTCGGTGCCGCTGGTCGGGCGCTGGCTGACCTTCCTCGCCGAACGGTCCGAGCACCCCGGCTCGTCCCTGCTGGTGGCGATGACCGACGCGCTCGGGCTGCACTGGGCGACCGGGCAGAGCGGGATCGAGGACCTGAGCCTGGCCGCCCAACTCGGCTGGATCGACCCGCCGCCGGGGGTCACCGGCGCGGTGGCCGCCGCCGAGGCCGAGGACCCGTCGATCTGGCCACCGGCCGGACCGGCCACCGATCCGGAGTTCGACAACGACGTACTCACCCCGCTGATGGCGGCGTACCAGGCGGCGGTCGCGGCCGACGACGAGCCGGCCCGGCAGCGGGCGTACGCGACCATGACGCGGGCGCTGCGCGGGCAGGTGGAACCGACCTGGCGGCTGATGTGGCGGGGACTGTCGCTGCTGCACCGGTTGCCTCCCGGGGCCAGGGTCACCGGCCGGTGGGACGCCGACCGGGACGCGTTCACCGACTACGCCCGTCACCTCGACGAGGGTGGCCAGCCGCAGGCCCGACGCGACGGGGCGGTCGCCGCCGCGCAGCGGTTGCACCGGCTGGAACGGGCCCTCAGCTCGTACGCCGTCCAGCGCGCGTACGACGATCCGCTGGTGATGGCCGACCACCGGTTGACCGGTGAGGCGTTTGTCGGCGAGGTGACCCTGGCCGACCCGAACCGGGTCGACGACACCGGCAAACGCCCGGTGCTGCGGCCCCGGATCATGCTGGTCACCACCGACCCGGTGCTGGTCCAGCCGGGCACCGCGCTCTCCTCGCCGGCCCGCCCGACCCAGAAGGCGAAGGTCGTCTTTGTCACCCCGACCACCGACGGCTCAAAGACCGAGGTGGTGCTCGAACTCTCCGGCGGCATGGGCCGCGGCCTCACCGCCCCACCAGGCACCGTTCCCGAAATCGGCGAACGCCTCTGCTACACCACCCTAACGGACAGCTACGTCCCCCCAGGCACCTTCCCCACCCGCGAAGAAACCCCCTGGACCCACGGCGGCCCACCCCTCGATGTGTAAGGAAGGGCCCCTTGTTATCGCTTTTTGTATAGGAAGGGCCCCCTCCTAACCGCTTGACCCTCACGTAGCGGAAGGCGCGAGCCTGGTTCTCGGAAGGGAGGGAACCCGTGGAGTATTCGGTAGGGGCGGTGGCGCAGTTCGCCGGTGTGACCGTACGCACGCTGCACCACTATGACGAGATCGGCCTGCTCTCGCCCAGCGGCCGTACGCCCGCCGGCTACCGCCGGTACGACGACGCCGACCTGGAACGGTTGCAGCAGATCCTGTTCTACCGGGAGCTGGGGTTTCCACTGGAAGAGATCGCGGTGATCGTCGACGACCCGTCGGCCAGCCCGAACGAGCACCTGCGCCGGCAGCACGAGCTGCTGACCGGCCGGATCGACCGGCTACGGGAGATGGTGACCGCGATCGAGTTCGCGATGGAGGCGAGGAGAGTGGGCATCCAACTGACGCCGGAGGAGCGGTTCGAGGTCTTCGGCGACTTCGACCCGGACGAGCACGCCGCCGAGGCCGAGCAGCGCTGGGGCGGCACCGAGGCGTACCGGGAGTCGGCCCGGCGTGCGGGGCAGTACAGCAAGGAGGACTGGCTGCGGAACAAGGCGGAGAACGCGGACTGGGGCGAGCGGTTTGTCGCCCTGATGGACTCGGGCGCCCCGGCCGACGGCCCGCAGGCGATGGCGCTGGCCGAGGAGCACCGCCAGCTCATCACCCGGTGGTTCTACGAGTGCCCGTACGAGGCCCACACCGGGTTGGCCGACATGTACCTGGCCGATCCCAGGTTCACCGCGTACTACGAGAACATCAAACCCGGCATGGCGGCCTACCTGAACCAGGCCATCCACGCCAACGCGATCACCAACGCTTGACCACCGGGTACGGGGCCGGCGGCGACCGCGCCGCCGGCCCCGTACCCGCCGCGCGTACCAGCACCACCCCTCAACCGTTGGAAGCGGTCGTGACCTGTCGTAGCGCGTCGAGCAGGGCTTGCAGCGCCGGCTGGGCGGGGGAGGACTCGCGTACGGCGGCGTAGATGACGCGGACCGGGACCGGGTTGCGGACCCTGCGTACGACGACGGCCGGGTGGCGGTTGCCGAGTCCCAACTCCGGCACCAGGCTGACGCCGAGCCCGGCGGCGGCAAAGCCCTGGGCGGTGGCGTAGTCCTCGCTCTGCACCACGAAGTCCGGGCGGAAGCCGGCCGAGTCGCAGGCGCCGAGCACGGCGTCGAGGCACGGTCCGGGCCACTCGCTGCCGACCCACGGTTCGTCGGCGAGGTCGGCCAGGTCGATCGTCCGCTTCGCGGCGAGCCGGTGGCCCCGGGGCAGCACGGCGACGTACCGGTCGTCGAGCAGGTGCGCGAAGCGGATGCCGTCACCGGTCACCCGGTCCGGTGGGTGGACCACGATCGCCAGGTCCGCCCCGCCCTGCTTCAACTCCGGGAGCGACTCCTCCGGCTCACTCAGGCGAAGCTCCACCCGTACGCCGGGGTGGGCGCGGCGGAACAGGGCCACCGCCGGTGCCACCAGGCTCGCCCCGGCCGTGGCGAAGTAGCGGACCGAGAGCCGCCCGGTCCGCCCCGCCCGCAGGTCGGCGAGCGCGGTTTCGGCCTGCGCGACCTGCTCACCGATCGCCGCCGCGTACGCGTTCAGCAGCCGGCCGGCGTCGGTCGGGCGTACGCCGCGCCCGGTCCGCTCCAGCAGCGCGATCCCGGCCTCCTTCTCCAGCACCGTCATCTGCTGGCTCACCGCCGACGGGGTGTAGCCCAGGTCGCGGGCTGCCGCAGTGACCGAACCGCTGGTCACGACCGCGCGCAGCAACTGCATCCGACGTACGTCAAGCATGTAGCTCAGCTTAACGCCCACTTCGGATCTTTTCGCTTGTCTTACACCTGCTTCCGGGACACGGTGGATGCCGGTCCACACCCCAGGAGGCAACGGTGCTCAGCGGCCCGCGCGGAACCCTCGTACGGATGACCGTGCTCGCCCTGCTCTGGGGTTCCGGCTTCCTCTGGATCAAGGTCGCCCTCGGTGGCGGGCTCACCCCGCTCCAGATCACCGTCATCCGCTGCGCGCTCGGCGCGGGGGTGCTGCTGGCGCTCGCGTACGCCGCCCGCCAGCGCCTGCCGCGCGACCGCCGGACCTGGTCGCACCTGGTCGTGGCCGCCTTCTTCTGCAACGCGCTGCCGTTCTTCCTGTTCAGCGTCGGCGAGCAGACCGTCGACTCCGGAGTGGCCGGGGTGCTCAACGCCACCACGCCGCTCTGGTCCCTGCTGATCGGCCTCGCCCTCGGCACCGAACGCCACCGCCACCCGCTGCGGCTGACCGGTCTCGGGCTCGGCTTCGGCGGCACCCTGCTGATCTTCGCCCCCTGGCACCGGGCCGGGTTGACAAGCTGGGGCGCCCTGCTCCTGCTCGGCGCGGCGGCCAGCTACGCGGTCGCGTTCGCCTACATGGCCCGTCACCTGACCGGAGGGCCGACCGGACCGCTCGCCCTCTCCGCCGCCCAACTGCTCACCGCCACCGGCCTGACCACGATCGCCCTGCCGGCCGGGGCCGGCGGGCCGCAGCCACCCACCCTGACCGCGATCGTCGCGGTCGTCGTGCTCGGCACCCTGGGTACGGGAGTCACGTTCCACCTCAACGCCCGGCTCATCGCCACCGAGGGCCCGGTCACCGCTGCCACCGTCGGTTACCTGCTCCCGGTCGTCTCGGTGGCGCTCGGCGCGCTCGTCCTCGACGAACAGCTCAGCCTCCGCATCGTCGCCGGCATGGCGATCGTGCTCGTCGGCGTCGCCCTGAGCCGGACCAATCCACCGAGCCGCGATCAATCCAACAAGCGAACGGACGTTCTGTGCACGCCCACTCACCCTGGCGGGTCCGCGACTTCCGCGTCCTCTTCGGCGCCACCGTCCTCAGCCAGCTCGGGAGCAGCGTCGGCTACGTAGCCGTACCGCTGATCGCGGTTGTCGCCCTCGACGCCCGCCCGGCACAGGTCGGCGCCCTGGCCAGCCTCAGCACCATCGCCTTCCTCCTGATCGGACTGCCCGCCGGAGCCTGGGTGGACCGAATGCGGCAGCGCCGAGTGCTGATCGTCGCCGACCTGGCCCGAGCCGCGCTGTTCGCCTCCGTACCGCTGGCCTGGACGCTGGACGCGCTCACCCTCGGGCAGCTCTACCTGGTCGTCCTACTGGCCGGCGGCGCCACCGTCTTCTTCGACGTCGGTTCGCAGAGCGTGCTGCCGCAACTCGTCGGCCGGGACGGCCTGGTCCAGGCGAACGCGGCCGTGGTGAGCCTGATCGCCGCCGGCAACGTCGCCGGGCGGGGTGCCGGTGGCGCGCTGGTCCAGTCGCTCACCGCCCCGCTCGCCGTGGCCGGTACGTCGCTCGCCTACCTGGCCTCCGCCCTGCGCCTCACCGCCATCCGCCGTACGCCGCCTCCGCCGCCGGCACCACGGTCGCGGGTCCGGCTCGGGGCGCAGATCGGGGCCGGACTGCGGCACGTCCTCGGCAACCGGGAACTGCGCGCCCTCGCGCTCACCGCCGCGCTGGGCAACCTCGGCTCGCAGATCGTCAACACCATGCTGCCGATCCTCTTCGTACGCGACCTCGGCCTGCCGGCCGGCGCGCTCGGCCTGTTCTGGGCGGCGGGTGGGGCCGGGCTGCTGGTCGGTGCCCGCTGCGCCGGTCCGATCGCCGCCCGGCTCGGCTTCGGCCGCACGCTCGGCCTGGTCGGCATCTGCATGGCGCCGGCCGGGTTGCTGGTGCCGCTGCTCGACCGGGGACCGTGGCTCTGGCTGGCCGCCGCAGGTTGGGCGTTGGCGCTGTTCAAGACCGGGCTGGACAACGTACTCGGGGTGAGCCTGCGGCAGCGGATGACGCCGGACCATCTGCTCGGCCGGATGAACGCCACGTTCCGGTTCCTGCTCACCGGGGCGCTGGCGCTCGGTGCCGCCGTGGCGGGTCTGGTCGGCGAGCTGGCGGGCGTGCAGATCACGCTCTGGGTGGGCGCCGCCTTCATGGCGACCGCGTTCCTGCCGGTCTGGTTCTCCCCGGTCCGTACCCGTCGTGAGCTGCCGGTTCAGGAACGGGCGGTCGAGCTGGCTCGGCGCTGACCCAATGCTCTGTCCGGCGCTAACGATGTGGTGCTGGACAATGGTGTGTGGCACACACTATGGTGTGATGCATGGGAAGTGATGACATCCTGCGGACGCACCTCCAGGAGCTGCGGCGGGGCACGGTGGTCGCGGCGAGCCTCGTCGCGCTGCGACAGCCCGGCTACGGATACGCACTGCTCCAGCGCCTCACCGAGCACGGCTTCCCGGTGGACGCGAACACCCTCTACCCCCTGCTTCGCCGGCTCGAAGAACAGGGACTGCTGACGAGCGAGTGGAACACCGACGAGAGCCGGCCGCGCAAGTTCTACCGCACCAGTGACGAGGGTGAGGCGATCCTGAGCCGACTCCTCGAAGACCTCACGGCCATCCAGACCTCCATGACCGGGCTGATCGAAGGAGTCGACCGATGAACACCCTCACCGACCGCTACCTCGCCGCGACCCTCCAGTCGGTCCCGGCCCAACGACGCGACGAGATCGCCGCCGAACTGCGCGGCTCGATCGAAGACATGATCGAGGACCGGGCCGGCAACGGGCAGGACCCCACCTCCGCCGAACGGGAAGTCCTCACCGAACTCGGCAACCCGTCACTGCTCGCCGCCCGCTACGCCGACCGCCGGTTACAGCTTATCGGCCCCGCCTACTACCTGATGTGGGAACGGCTGTTGCGGCTGCTGCTCAGCTTCGTACCGGCGATCGTCGGCACCGTGGTCGCGGTGGTCACCGCGGCCGAGGGAGGATCGGTTGGCAGTGCGATCGGCACCGCCATCTGGGCCACGCTCCAGACGGTCGTCCAGATCGGCTTCTGGACCACCCTGGTCTTCGCCATCCTCGACCGCACCAACACCACACTCGACCTGCCCGGATGGAACATCGACCAGCTCCCCGACGTGCCGGTCAAGCGCCAGATCAGCCTCAGCGACACCGTCGCCTCAGTGGTCATGCTCGCCCTCACCATCGGCTACCTGGTGCTCCAGCACTTCCAGTCGTGGGTCGAGAGCGCAGACGGCACCAACATCCCGATCATCGACCCGGCGCTCTGGACCTCCTGGCTCCCGGTCATCATCGCGGTCCTGGCCGCCAGCGGAGTCTTCGAGTTCGTCAAGTACCGCGTCGGGCGCTGGACCTGGCCGCTCTACGGGGTCAAGGTCCTGCTCGCCCTGGCGTTCACGGTGCCGGTGGCCTGGCTGCTGTTCGAACACCGACTGTTCAGCCCGGCCCTGGTCGACCACTTCGACTGGTTCTCCCAGGGCGACAACCTGACCACCCTCGCTGGCGGCATCGTCATCGGGATGGCCGCCATCATGATCTGGGACCTCGTCGACAGCGCGGCCAAGACCCGCCGCAGCACCATCGTCTGACCGTACGACCAAGCGCCACCCCCGTCACGTACCGAACGTGGCGGGGGTGGCGTTTTTGTGCACTGGTCAGGCCGCTATGACCCGGGCAGCGTGGAAAACGTCCGGTGGCAGGTCCCGTTCCAGGCGCCAGACGAAACGCATCGGACGATCGCCGGTGTGGGACTCGTACGTCATCGGGCCCGCGTACAGGTAGGGCGGTACGCCCAGGTCGCCGTCGCGTTCCTTGGTCTCGCGTACGAACAGGTGCACGCTCGATCCGCGCTTGGCGTGGTTGACGTAGCGCTGACCGGTCGGGGACGCCGACGAGGTGGTGCTCTGTGACTCCCACTGGAACAGCTCCGGGGTGATGGCCCGGTCGGCGTACATGGTGGTGGGGGAGTAGTGCCGCTCCGACTTGAGCAGGGTGACAAAGAAGATGTCGGCCTGCTCCGCCTCCACCCACTTCACCCCCTCCCGCATCGACGCCGGGTCCGGTACGCCAAACGCCGCCAACACCTCGTTGCGGCTGTAGCGAGCGTGCACCCGCAGCGGCACACCCGCCGACGCGGGTGGCCCGACCACCCGGTGCATCCGCTCCCGCAGCACGTCGTGGAGCTGCCCCAACTCGGCCCGTCGGTCCGGGTGCTGCGACCAGAGCCGGGCCAACCGCTGCTCCCGCTCCGACGCCGCCACCTTCGGCCCCCAGAGGCCGAGGTGCATCAGGTCGGCCAGCCGCCCGGGGGCGGGGGTCTCGCCGTCGGCGATCTGCCGGAGCAGACCGAGCCGGTCCGGATCGTCCAGGTGCAGCATCCGGCCGATCGCCGGCCCGAGCACCCGGTCGTCCGGGCCGGGCGCGGCGGTCTCCAACCCGGCGAGCCGGCGCAACCCGGCCCAGCCGCCCAAACTCTTACGCCGGTAGAGGTCCTCGACCTCCAGCCCGGTCTCGTGCAGATACTCGGCCAGGCTGACGTCACCGAGCTGACGCAACTCCGCGGTCAGGTTCTTCGTCGAGCTGGGCAGGGCGTTGCGCAGGTTGCCGAGCACGATCTCCTTCGCCACCCGGTCGAGCTCGATGTGGCAGCCGCTCGGCAGGGTCGGAAAATCCTCGCGTACGGCGACTTCGACCGCCCGGCGACTGATCCCGGTCAGGGCACGCCAGCGCAGGTCGAAGCGAAAATTGGCGTGCTGCCCACCGATGAAGTCGAGCACGGTCAGGCACGCTTTGTTGTCGTCCAGGCGCAGCCCACGGCCGAGCTGCTGGAGGAAAATGGTGGCACTCTCGGTCGGCCGGAGCATCAGGATCGTGTCGACCATCGGCAGGTCGACACCCTCGTTGAACAGGTCGACGGTGAAGAGGACGCGTACCTCTCGGGCTTTGAAGGCGTCGATCAGCGTGCGGCGACCGGCGGCATCGACCCGCGAGGTCACCGCCCGAGCGGGCACACCAGCCCTGGTGAACCAGTCCGCCATGAATTCCGCGTGCCCGATGCTGACGCAGAAGCCGAGCGCCCGCATGCGGCCCAGATCGACCTTGTCGCGTACGGCTTGCAGGATCGTGCGGGCGCGGGCATCGTTGCCGGTGAAAACCCGGTCCAGGTCGGCGGTCTCATAACCCTGACCGCGTTTCCAGGCCAGCGTCGACAGGTCAACATCGTCGTGCAGCCCGAAATACTGGAACGGAGCCAGCAACTGCCGCTCCAACGCCTCCCACAGGTGCAGCTCAACGGCCGTGCGTCCGTCGAACCAGCGGCGTACGTCGCCGCCGTCGGCCCGGTCGGGCGTCGCGGTCAACCCGAGCAACACGCGAGGCCGCACCCGCTCCAGCAACCTGGCGTACGTTGGCGCCTCGGCATGGTGGAACTCGTCCACGATCACCATGTCGTAGCGGGTCGGGTCGAGATCCAGCCGGCTCAGCGACTGGATCGAGGCGAAGACGTGTCGCCACTGGGTCGGCCGCTCGCCGCCGACCAGCACCTCACCGAAGCTGCCGTCGCGCAGCACGTGCCGGAAGACCGACCGGCTCTGCCGCAGAATCTGTTCCTGGTGCGCCACGAACAGCAGCGACTCGACCGTGCCACGCTGGCGCAGCTCGCGATAGTCGAGCGCGGCCACGATGGTCTTGCCGGTGCCGGTCGCCATCACCACCAGGTTGCGGTGCCGGCCGTGGACCAGCCGCTCGGCGGCGAGGTCGGCCAGGATCTCGCGCTGGTATCCGTACGCCCGGACGTCGATATTCGTGATCTCGACGTCGGACTCGGTGGCTGTGCTGCCGTCGCTGCGCTCGTTGCGCAGCGCGCGGCGTAGGCGGTCGCCGTCCTCGGCCGGGTGATACGCCTCGAACGCCGGGTCGCTCCAATAATCGGTGAAGGTCGCCTCGAAGGTGTCGATCACCGAGGGCTGTTCGATGTTGGAGACCCGGATGTTCCACTCCAGGCCGTCGACCAGCGCGGCCTTCGAGAGATTCGAAGACCCGACGTACGCGGTGCTGGTCCCGTTGTTCCGCCGGAACAGCCACGCCTTCGCGTGGAGGCGGGTGGTCCTGGTCTCGTAGGAAACCTTCACCTCGGCACCCAACTCGACCAGCCGGTCCAGCGCCCGTTGGTCGGTCGCACCGAGGTAGGTGGTGGTGATGACCCGGACCCGACCACCACGATCGATCAACTCCCGGAGGGGGCGCTCGACCAGGCGCAGCCCGTACCACTTGATGAACGCGCAGAGCAGGTCGACCTGGTCGGCCGACGCCATCTCGGTCGCCACCTCGTGCCCGATGCGCGGCTGATGGCGCCCGTTGACCAGCAGCGCGCCGCTGGAGAGTGGAGTGCGCGGGCGTACGGGGAAACTTGGCTTTGCCGGCGGGACGGGCGGGTCCGCGATGGCGGTGAGCAGCTTGTGTACGTCGGTCACCCGGTCGGTGCCGTCGACCGCCCGAGGCTCGATCGCCGCGATCGTCTCGGCGATCTGGTTCGCCATCGCGACCTGCCGAGCCAGACTCTCCCGATCCGAGCCACCAACCGCCCGCAGCGCCCGAGCGGTCAGCCCGGCAATATGCCGACTCAACACCTCGTGCGCGTCCACCGGATCAAGATCCGTACGTTCCACCAGCTCAGCCGCAACCCCGTCAAGCTGACCAGCCACCCCGTACGTGATCAGGTGCTCGTAAATCCCCCGCCCCAGCTTATTCATCCAAGCAACCTAACCACCCGTACGCCCACCCGCTGTCCCGGCTGCTGCGCGTCGCCGCTCTCGACCGCCCAAGACAGACGATGCGAGGTGGCAGTAGCAAGTGGTGCAGAGTCGTAGGGCCAAGGCGATCGTCTCTGACTCAACCTGACCAATGTCTTGCAGCAGCCAAGGAGGCTGGCCTCGCCCGGCTGATACCAGCCTGACTTCTGTGCGATTGCTTGCTTGAGCTCTAACGTCTCGGTGGGTGTCGTGGGCGCTTGAGCGCAACTTTAGGCTCCACCTCGTGTACCAGCGTCCTGTGGGTGGGTAGGCTGCTGGCATGCTTACCCGGCTAGAGGTGCAAGGCTTTAAGAACTTGCTAGACGTGCAGGTGGATTTTGGTCCCTTCACATGTATTGCTGGTGCCAATGGCATCGGCAAATCCAACATATTTGACGCCATAGAGTTTCTCTCCTACCTGGCAACTGATTCGTTAGTCGAATCATCGCAGCGGGTTCGTGGGGCATCCGGCGTTCGCGGGGGCGATCCTCGTGACCTCTTCTGGGATGGCTATCGAGACCACCAACGTAAGATCACGTTAGCGGCAGAAATGATTGTGCCCGCAGTGGTCGAAGATGATCTTGGGGCCTCGGCTGCAGCCACTACTACGTTCCTTCGTTATGAAGTGACCCTCGGCTATTCGGCTCCCGAAGGGGAGGGGAGCGTGGGAAGGTTAAGTCTTCTTGGTGAAGAGCTGCGACACATAAATCGAGGGGAAGCTACAAAGCACATCCGGTTCCGGCATAGTGTGAAGAACTTTAGAAACGCGGTGGTCCTGGGTCAGCGTCGTGGTGGCGCCTTTCTGTCAACGGAAGTTCGAGAGGGTGGCACGGTAATCAATGTTCACGGTGATGGTGGAAGCTTCGGCAAACCACAACCACGTGCTGCGGTCCGTGCCGGAAGGACTGTTTTAAGTACGGTTACCACAAATGACTACCCAACAATCCTCGCCGCTCGGCGGGAGATGCAAAGTTGGCGGCGCCTTGCACTTGAACCTTCGGCGCTTAGGGCGCCCGATAGCCTTACTGATCCTCGTTCCCTGGATGTTGATGGCCGCCATTTGGCGGCCACGCTTTACCGGATTGCGAATGAGAAAGACCCGATCAGTGGGCGGGTTGACTCGGAGGCTGTCTATGCCCGGGTGGCCGGAAGACTTTCGGATTTGGTTGGTGTTGGCGTAGAAGGTCTGGCTGTCGAGCTGGATAGGGTGCGCGAAGTGTTTACGCTATTTCTGCAAGAAAAGGGTGGCTTGCGTCTCCCTGCCAGGGCCTTATCTGAAGGGACTTTGCGATTTTTGGCTCTTTGTGTTCTGTTGGAAGACCCCAGTTTTACTGGGCTAATGTGCATGGAAGAGCCGGAGAACGGTATTCACCCGGCTAATCTGCCCGCAATGCTCGACCTGGTCAAAGACCTAGCGGTGGATCCAAACGAACCCCCGGACGACGCTAATCCGTTCCGTCAGGTCATAGTTAACACTCATTCTCCGGGTGTTGTCCAGCTCTGTGATCCCGATGATCTCTTGTTGGCGGATATAAAGACTCATCGGACGCAGGAGGGTGAAGTGACGAGAGCGTTGTCGCTTCTTCCCTACTCGAACTCGTGGCGTGCTGTGCCTCCCGTGCCGGTGTTCACTCGCGCTGACGTCGTTTACTATCTCGCTGCGCCCGAGGGTGCGCAGTTGCAGCTTCCCTTGGAGATGCTCGGATGAGCGCCGCTGCGTTCAATGGCCTGTTTGTCGCCGAAGGTAGCTCCGACATGCCGATCGCCGATATTGTGGAACTGATGTTTTTCGACAGAGGGGTTTCCGTTCACCTTAGGAAGCCTGATTTTGGGCTCTTGGGTAAGGTGCCAAAAGATGTTCGCTCTCGCCTTCTTGCTGGGGAGAAGCTATCCGACGAGGCCATCGATTTCGTTGTCGTGCACCGCGACGCCGACAATGCGGGTTACGACGCGCGTCGACGGGAAATATGTTATGCTGTCGAGTCGCTTGCGACCAATCCAGAAATTGTTCCCGTAATTCCTGTGCGGATGACCGAGGCTTGGCTTCTTTTGGATGAGGCGGCCATTCGACTTGTCGCAGGTAATCCCCGAGGGAAAGCCGATCTTGGTCTGCCTAAACCTCGTGAGGTTGAGAGTCAGCCCGATCCCAAGAGTACTCTTGCGTCCGCTTTGTTGCGGGCTGCAGATGTGGCGGGGCGTCGGCGCGACCGGTTGGCGAAAAGATTTAATCAAAATCGCAAGCAGCTATTGGAGCGGCTGGATCGCAACGGTCCGGTCGCTCAGTTGTCAAGTTGGAAGCAGTTGGTCGCCGATGTGGATTCTATCGTCGAAGGTTGGGCCTCCGCAGGCATCGAGGAATCGGTGGAGGCCGTGAGGTCAGTGCCTACGCAGTCTGGTCATTCTGGGCGCCCTGTTCGGCAGTCAATGAGCGGCGTTCCTAAGTCGGTTAGGTGAAGTGTGGCGTCTGTTCTGGGTCACGTTCTTCCCCAGTGAGTGGTGCGGCAAGGACTCCCTTTGGTCCTGTCTGGGGAGTCCCGGCGGCCGAGAGGTCATGTCGTTTGGTCTCCTCTAATGTATTTGCCGCAAGGGGGTCCGGAAATGTTGAGGGGTCGATCGAACATTGATGCGTCCGAGTACACGATAGGAAGATATTTCGGCCCCGCTTGACCGGTTCGTCATCGCTGCGGCAGATGACGACAGGTATATGTCCCCAAGTTTCTTTTGAATCTGCGACACGCGATATCGACGCCGCTGCTTCCTGCCCGAGACTCATCCGACCCTTGTGTGGAGAGGAACTGCGAACGATCGTGGTCGGTGCCCTACGTGGGGTTCCGCCCTCACCCCTCACCGAGCTGCATGCTCCAGTGCTCGCTGCCGTTCGGGATCCATACGACCACTGATCCGCCCGCCGGCAGCTCGGCCCCTCGTGCATTTCGGGGGTCTCCCGTACATGGGTTGCCTCCTCCGTAATCAAGGGTCGGTGTGGTGAGCTGCTTCGAATCCGTTCGTAGGCTGCGATCTCATTGGGCTTATCAAAGTAGATGTGTCGGTTACATGCGTGGCGGCTTCAGCGGTGTACGCTCAGCGGCTCGGCCACCTCGGCCGAGGTCGGATCCGGAAGGTCGTAATCTCTCGACCGCCGACGCCGGGCGGTAGTGCTGCCGTGGGTCCGCGATCGGTAACGGTCTCAAGTGTCTGGTTTAAATGCTCTTTGGCCGGGTTAGTTCGACCTGATCGCCTGGTTGAACCTCTACATCGCCCTTTGGGTGGCGGATTTCGAGTACTGGCACACCCTCATCGAGCTGCATGTCTCGGCGCTCCCGACCGGTCGGCATCCGTGCGACCACCGACCCGCCTGCCGGCAGCTCAGCCTTGGTGCGTTCCGGAGTCTCGCGTACGCGGGTGCCGTGGCCCCGGATGGTGCTGACCAGACCCTCGGAGCGGAGTAGCGACACCGCCATTCGTACGGCTTCGCGGCCGATGCCGTACTCCTGGGTCAGCCGCGCCTCGCTCGGCAGCGTCGTGCCCGGCGCCAACTCGCCGGACTCGACGCGCTCGCGGATCAGGTCAGCGAGCTGCACGTAGACCGGCGTGTGCGAGCGCGGATCGATGGTCATACCGCATGAGTCTTGTTCCCCCGTGGCCCGGACTGGTTGTGCCCCTGTGCCCCTGTCTGTATAGACGCAGGATCGAACCCCGGTCGTGGGCGAATTCGGATTACTGCCCACGTCCCGAGGGCTCGATTGGCATGGCCGATGAGCGGCCCTGCTGCCGTACTGCTGACCCGAGGCTGCGGTGGTGGGGCGGGGTGGTCCGCCCGTTCGCGGCGGATGGGTGGGCCACCCCTTCCAGATCAACCCGACCGGAAGGCAGGCACAGGCATGCGTAACCTCTTGGCGCGGTTCCGTGGGCGCGGACAGGAGCGGACCAACAGGGGAGCCCACTACCGGTCGGCGGCGTACGCGCCGTTGCGGCCGTGGCAGGTGCGGAGCCGGCGGTTTCGCACGGTCGGGTGGTTCGGGCGGGGTGGGCTCGACCCGGACGAGGTGGAGCAGTTCCTCGACCGGGTCGCCACCGACCTGACCGGCCTCTACGACGATCTTGCCAAGAGCCGGGACGAGACCATCCGGGTCAAGGCCGCGCTCCGGCAATGGCAGTCGCGCCAATCGCGTACGGCAAACGTCTCGGACCGCTACTGATGGCCGACCGGGAGCGTTTTGTCGTACGCCTGCCGTTGCTCGCCCACGACCTGGCCGGCGCGCAGCGTCTGGCCCGGGTGATGGGGCGGACGATGCGCATTCTGCCCCACGTCGACCCGGGCGAGATCACCGTGTCGTACGAGGACGAGCAGGGCGTACATCATCGGGTTTTCTGTGACCGGTTCCTGGGCGCGGGCCGGCGCTGCCTGCTCCCCGCCGACCACGACGAGGGTTGCATCCCCCGGGGGTGGTGGCGGTGAGCTGGCGTTACTCCATCTCTCCGCCGTAGGTGGCCTGGTAGAGCAGGCGGCCGAGGCGCTGGTGCAGCAGGTGGGCCTCCTGCAAGGGCAGCATGACCTGGCCCCAGCCGAACCCGTCGGTGGTGGCGTCGGGTTGGTGCAGTTCGATCAGCACGCTCGGGTGCCGCTCGTCGTCCTCGTCGACCCGGGACATGTTGGTGCAGGAGATGAAGCCGTCGCCGTCGGCGTCGGGCTGGCCGACGTCGATGCCGTAGCCGGCGCCGTATTCCGGCCACCGCTCGTCCCAGCGCTGCTGCTTGACCTCTTGCCAGGAGATTTTCTGCTGGTCCGTACCGTCCATTGTGTCCCCTCGAACAGCTCTGTGGTCACCGCGTCGCCGTCATGATCGGCAATCCGGGAACCTAACAACCGTGTCGCGGAGCGGTGTTGCGGGTGTCGGGGTTCAGAAGCCGCTCTGTCGGCGCTCGGTGGCGCGGCGGCGGTCGGCGTCCTCGAGCGCGTGACGTACGGCGAATCGGACCACGCTGTAGAGGGCGATCAGCCCGAACACCCCGAGGAGTAGCGCGTAGAACAGCGTCTGGATGATGTGCATCCCCGCACGGTAGGACGCGGGTGCTAGCCGCGGTTGGTGTTGTTGACCTCGGTCTCCACCAGCCGTATCAGGCGGACGATCCCCTCCGCGACCTTTTCGCCGAACGGGGTCAGGCTGTATTCGACGTGCGGCGGGATGGTGGTCTGCACGTGGCGCAGGACCAGGCCGTCGCGTTCCAGCCCTTGGAGGGTCTGGGCGAGCATCTTCTCGCTGACCCCGTCGACCCGCCGCCGCAGGGCGTTGAAGCGGTACGACCCCTCGTGCAGTGCGGCCAGGGCGAGCATGCCCCACTTGCCGGCGAAGTTCTCCACGATCCGCCGGGACGAGCAGTCGCGGGCGAAGACGTCGGCAATCATCGCGTCGTCGCCGTCGTACCCGTCCTCGGCAGGGGTGGAGTCATTCATGGGCACAACGGTAGCCGCGTCCCGAACGCTGTCGTTAGTGAAGGTGCTCACTTTTACTCGGCACTTTCGAAAAGTTAGTACATGCTTCCTGGCAGGCAACTCAATGTTGATCCTCCCGAGGAGCTACACATGATCGTCGTTACCGGGGCCACCGGGAAGTTCGGTTCCATCGTCATCGAGGATCTTCTGGCGCGCGGCGTGCCCGCCGGGGAGATCGTCGCCGCCGTACGTAGCCCGGAGAAGGCCGCAGGCTTCGCCGAGCGGGGCGTGCAGGTGCGCCGGGCCGACTACACCGAGCCCGAGAGTCTGGTCGCCGCGTTTGCCGGCGCCGACAAGGTGCTGTTTGTCTCCGGCTCCGAGCCCGGCCACCGGGCTGATGGACACCGCAACGTGGTTGCCGCTGCCCGTACGGCCGGCGTCGGGCAGATCGTCTACACCAGCCTCCTGAACCTCGAAACCGGTCAGCTCACCCTCGCCGACGACCACAAGATGACCGAGGCGCTGATCCTGGAGTCGGGCATCCCGTTCGTGTTCCTGCGCAACGGCTTCTACTTCGACCTCTACTCCGACAACATCGGCCCGGCCCTCGAACACGGCGCGCTGGTCGACGCCTCCAGCGACGGCCGGCTCTCCCTCTCCACCCGGGTCGAGTTCGCCAACGCGGCGGCGGCGGTCCTGGCCACCGAGGGCCACGACAACAAGGTGTACGAGTTGGGCGGCGACCACAGCTTCAGCCTGCCCGAGCTGGCCGAGGAGGTGAGCCGGCAGACCGGACGTACGATCGCCTACCGCAACCTCACCCCGGGCGAGTACACCGAGATGCTGGTCGGGTTCGGGCTGCCCCGGCCGTTGGCCGAGATCTACGCGGACACCCGGGTCGGCACCGAGCGGGGTGACCTCTTCACCACCAGCGACGACCTGTCCCGCCTGCTCGGGCGCCCCACCACCACGCTCGCCGACGCGGTGGCCGCGAAGCTGAAGGAACTGGGCTGACCCTCGTTGAACGAACCACGCGCACCCTGAGTGTCCGGACGAGAGATCCCGCTGGATTCCGCCGGACGGGGTCTCGGGGTGCGCGTGGTCGACGGGTCGGCTCGACGTTCGATACCGATGACCGCTTGCGATTTCCCCGGTGGCGCGAGCTATCCAGGGGGAAGGGCGGTTACGGCCGTGATCAGCAGGTGCATTCCGGACGACGGATTGTCGTGTGGAAAGGTGGTGCCGCTTCTTTGGTGTGCGCGGTCCAGGGCCGCCGCGCGCTTTGCCGCCACGGTTCGTTGTGCCATGTAGTCCGCGCCCACCAGGCTCTTGGCCGCTTGACCGTCCAGGGACCGGCGTAGCCTCCGCGCCTCGTTGTTGTCGAGCCACGCCGCTTGTGCCTTGTGGTGGAGGATGAGCCACGGCTCGAAGCATGGATTCGAGACGGCGATCTTGATGCCGTGGCGTTGGGCGAGTGCCAATGCTTCCGGCAGCCCTGGATGGTTCTTCGGCCACTCGACGTCGAACACGCACCAGAATTCGTCGACCTCGCCCTCCTCCCGACGCGCCCGTTCCTGCGCTTCCATGGCGATCCGTACGAGCGTCAGCGGTACGGAGCCGCCATGGTCGGTCTCGATCCGCAGGTCGACGGCTGCCACATCACGAACGGCGGGTTCTCGCCTCAGCGCTTCGAGGTACTCGGGTTCGGTGCGTTCGCCTTTGCAGAAGATGGCGAATGTCCTACGGGGACTTCGTATCGCGACCTTTCGTTTCAGTGAACTGCCCCTGCGGTGGCGGTCCCGCCCCATCAGCGCCCCTCTGGAGTCAGGCCGAGGGCTCGACGCAGTAGCTGTTGATCCAGCTCGGGCACCGCGCCGAACCGTCCTTGGAGGTATGCCTTTTCGAGGTTCAGAGAGCGTCGCACCTTGTCGCCACCGTACTCCGCGAGCGCGGTCAGGGTTGTGGCGGCGTTGGGGCCCTTTTCTGTCAGCCACACCTCGTCCCGGTTCAAGTGGTTGAGGAGGCTGGTGTCGTGAGTGGTGAAGATTAGCTGGGCGTTACGCGGATTGGTCTCGGGATCCTGGAACAGTTCGAGCAGCTTCGCCGAGAGCCGAGGATGGAGGCTGGCGTCGATTTCGTCGAACAGTAGCGTCTGACCGGTTCGTAGCGCCTGCAGCGTGGGACCGATCAGTCTGAACCAGGTCTGTGTGCCCTCCGACTCTTCGGCGATTTCGAACGGGACCTGTTGGCCTGCGGCCCGATGTATCAGTCGGAGGTGGAAACGTGATCCGGTGATGCCCGGCAGATTCTCGTTGGAGATCTGTTCCTCGGTGACCTCGATGTCCTCAATCCCGAGATCAGCGAACCGGAGGAGGGTCAGGGCGGCATCCCGGTCATCATACGTCTCGGATCCCCGCGTGGCCGCTGAGCTTGGCGCCTCTGTCTCGACCTCGTTGTAGAACATCCTCTGTGTGCTGTGAAATCTGGTCGGGGAGTGCCAGGCGGGATCGAGCCTGCGGTTGGGCCGGCGGGAACGGGGTCCGAGAATGCCGATGTTCGCGAGCGTTCTCCCGAACGCCCGGACGTCTTCGCGGTCGAATCGCATCGCGGCGGAGAGTGCGAGAGTTGTTGGTGTGAGCAACTCACGAACCCCGGCCAGGCCGCCCAGTCCTCGCCTGAAGTGGAGGTCCATTCCGTCTCGCTCGAAGAGTGAGCGCCGACGTTTCTCGGGGTAGCTGTAGAGGCCTTCGAATACGACCTCGGTGTTGCGTAGTTCGAGCGCATACGAGTAGCGGACACCACTGACCATCATTTCGACCTCGAAAGAGGATGGCTCGTCGGGGCCATGTTCGAATTTGAAGGGGTCGCGCGGGATGAATTCGTCCCAGGTGCGGAGAGACCTCGCCACGGCTATCGAGAGCCAGGCCAGAGAGTCTATGACGTTGGACTTTCCTGACGCGTTGGGTCCGTAGATGCCGGCGACCGTGAGCACCCGCTCGGCGAGTGATTCGAAGGAGCGTGCAGCGGGCCTGTCGTCGTCGACCGCGATCATGGACAACTCCACCGGGTCCTTGATCGACCGGTGGTTGGCGACTTCAAACCGCAGTAACACCGTCGTCTCCTTGCGCTTGTGGTGCATCTTCAGATGACTCTACGCCAAATCACGACGAAAACACCGGTCTAGTAGTAGTGCCACGACGCACAAATGATTCCGCCCGAGGGCGACCACCGTGCCGTGGAGCAGCCAGGCGGTGAGCGCGCCACCGTCCGACGGACGAGCGTCGCTGACACTCCTGGACACGGCCATGATCTGGAGTGTGGTTGGCCAGGTCCAGCCCTCGTGGGGGCCGGAAACCCGGATGCGTACGGGAAAGCCGTGGCGGTAACGTTCCGGTCCACGGCGAGGGCGGCTCCTGGGCGTGCTTCCTTCTTCCAACTTCTTCGTGGAAACCTAGTGCGCCCGATCTCCGCCCTCGCCGTTTGTCTACCTCGCGCTGTCTTGCCCGGGGTTGTTCTACCTGCCGTCTGTCTACATCGGAGGAGGGGTGGTCGGGGTGGCCGTCGTGGTCGGGACGGGAAAGAAGCAGGCCACCGTGAACCCGGTGGCGCTGGCGTTGCTGCGGCGGTCCGGCCTGGTCGCGCCAGGGTTGCTCGCCGGAGGACGCAAGGTCAAGCGGGCGGGGCGCCGCTCGGTGCCGCTTCGCAACGGCCTGCTGGCACTGGAGTCCGACGTGCTGGCCCTCGGTTACCTGATCGGGCCACGCCTGCGCGGATACCTCGCGGGTCAGGAGGCGGAGCGGCTCGGCGCGATCGGACTCGGGCTGCTCGCCGGGTTGGAGTCGACCGTCGGCGCGGACAAGCCGCACGTACCGCTGTTCCGTAACTTCCCGCGCAGCGTCCCCGACGACACCTACAAACTGTACGTCCACCGTCTCTTCGCGCTGTTGCTCCAGGAGTCGCGCCAGCCGTGCGTACTCTGCGGGGAGGTCGGCACGGTCCACCTGCTCAACCCCTGCGCGCACCTGGTCTGCGTCGCCTGCTGGGACCTCGGTGACTACTCGGGATGCCCGATCTGCCACGGGCGGATCGACCTGGACAATCCGTTCCTGGAGCGGCTCCCGCAGAACCTGGACGACGATGACTGCGAGCAGTGCCGGGAGCGGGCACTGCGGTTGGCTCGGCCGGTCGGCGACGACCCCGAGCGGGCGTCCGCGATCGATGACCCCGACCGGGCATCCGCGATCGGCGGGCAGGACCGCGCGGCGGCGGGCGACGGCACCGAGCGGCCGTCGGCGCGGCGGCTCGCGGTGCTCGAACTCGTCGACGACCTCGACGCGTCGGTGTACCGGACGGTCGCGACGATGCTGGCTCGGCGTACGCCGCTCTCGCCGCAGGACCGGGACGACCTCTGCGCGATGCTGGACCACGTCGGACACGGCGACCTGGGTTGGCTGCCGGACGGGATCCCGGTCCGGGAGACCCGGGCGATGGTGCTCGGCCGGCTGGTCGCCGACCCGGGCCTCACCGACCGGGTTCCCGACCTGGTCAACGCCCACATCGGTACGGCCACCGACGCGCTTCGCCTGCTCTACGTGCTCGGCGCCGGTGACCCCGGACTGGTCACCGCACCGCCGAAGCGCCCGTCGCTGTCCCGTCGGCTGCGCCGGATCCTGCTGAGCCGGCTCGCCGCGCTCCCGCTCCCCGCGCTGGTGGAGGACCTGCACCGGCACGGGGAGGCGTGGCTGCGGCTGGCCGAGAACCTGCACCCGTACGAGCGGGCGGCCCGGCACCCGGCTGTCGCGGCGGCGTTCGCCACGTTGCGCGGCACGTCGGTCGACACCACCACCGACTTCGGCCGGCTGCTGGCCGGGGTGGCCGCCGAGCACCCGGCGGTGCTGCGCCTGTACCGGGGCCGGTTGCGTACCTCCGGCTGGGCGGCGCGGGTCGAGACGGCGCTCGTCGCGGGCAAGACCGGTGCCGCGGTCGACCTGCTCGCCGGGCGCCCGGGGATGCTGGCCCGTCGGCTGGTCGAGCTCGCCTACCGTACGGACGATCCGGAGGCGCTGCTGGCGACGGCCGGCACCGCGCTGCGTACGGTCTCGCCCGGGGTGCTGGTCGCCGCGCTCGGTGCCGTGCGCGCGGCGACCTGGCCCGCCGGGACCCGGCTCTATTTTCCGCGTGGGGGCAGGTCCCGGCTCTGGACCGAGCCGGACAACCGACCGCGACTCGCCCCGGACCTCGGTGCCGCGCTCGAGTCGACGCTGAGCGGGGAACTGCTCGGACGGGCCGCCGAACTGCCGCCCGTCGAGGTTGCCCTGCTCGACGCCGGCCTGGTCGATCTTGTCGCCCCGTTCGCCGAGCGGACCGCGTCGTCCGCCCTGGTACGGCTGCCGCGCGGCAGCAGCCAGCCGTTGCCGGACGGCCGGGTGCTGCGGCTGTTCCTGCACTGGACCGAGCCGACCGACACCCGGGTCGACCTGGACCTGTCGGTGGCGATGTACGACGCCGAAGGCGGATTTGTCGGTTGGTGCGACTACACCCGGCTCCAGTTCGGCGAGCGCGCCGCCGTGCACTCCGGCGACCTCACCTCGGCACCGGCCCCGCTCGGCGCGAGCGAGTTTGTCGACCTGGACGTGGTCGCCCTGCGCAAGCTGGGCATCCGTTACCTGACCATGGTGGTGTTCAGCTACAACGACGTGCCGTTCGACGCGATGACCGACGCCTTCGCCGGGTTCATGGCCGATCCCGACCGGGGCCGGGCGGTGTTCGACCCGAGCCGGGTCGAGCAGCGGTTCGACCTGACCGGCGCGATCCGGACCGCCACCCCGCTCCTGATCGACCTGAACGAGGGCCGGCTGCGCTGGGTCGACGCGGTGCTCGCCGGCAGTGGTGGCCAGCATTCGGTGTACCGGTACTCGCGTACGCTCGGCCGGCTCACGGTCGCCGCCGACCGTTACTTCGACGGCGGCCGGCGGATCAGCGTGTGGGAGTTGGCCTGCTGGCACGCGGCGGGCCGGGCCGGCACCGTCCTGGTACGTCACCGTAACGGCGAGGTGGTCGGCTACCGGCGCGGGCGGGCCGAGCCGGCGGCGGCGTTCGCCGCCCGGCTGACCGCGTTCGGCCCGCCGGACGAGCACCGGTCCGACGAGCACCTGTTCGACGAGCGTGTGGTGGAGTCGGATCTGCCGCTGCCGGGCTTCGCGGCCCTGGTCGACGGGGACGTGGAACTGGCCGAGGGGGCGCGGGCGTACGCGCTGCGTCGGTCCCGGTTGGACGCGGGACGGGTCGAGTTGCTCGACGCCGCCGACCTCGTCGGCACACTCGTCCGCTGAGCACGCGGTCCCGGCCCCGATCGGGGCCGGGACGGTCCGGTCACCGGCTCAGGTGCTGCTCGGCGAAGGCGGTGGCGAGCCGTTCCACGTCCGTACGGCAGCCCTCGGTCGGTGCGCGTTGGGCGTAGGAGACGACGAGGTTGCCGTACCGGATGGTGAGCGAGCAGGTGTTCTGGTTCCACCATGCCTCGTCACCCCAGCCGCTGGCGGGCTCGCCGTTGCCGGCTTCGGTCCGGGCGAGGGCGGAGACCGGCTCGGTGCCCGAGTCGGCCTGGAAGAGCCAGAGCGTGGTGGTCAGCGCCTCGGTCCGGCCGGCGAGCAGGCCGAGGCAGGAGACCCCCTCGGTCCAGTCGTCCGAGGACTGCGGCTTCTTGTCGATCATCAGGATGTTGCCCTGGAAGGTGCCGCGCATCGACTCGGGCAGCACGTTGCACGGCGGCAGCGCGGTGTAGGAGGCCCTACTCGGGGGCGTGGTCGCCGACGCGCTCGGGGCGGCCGTGGCGGTGGGCGGGTCCTGGGCCTTGGGTTCGGTGTCGGCGCAGCCGGCCAGGGCGAGGCTCGTCAGCAGGCCGAGCAGGAGCATTCCGGTAGCGGCAGGGCGGATGGACGTTGACATACCTGACTCCCAGGGGCATCGACGTGTCCGGATGCGCCCGAGTGTAGGAAGCCCGTACACGTGGCGGCCCGCACCTCGATGGGAGGTGCGGGCCGCCGCGTTGTTCCGGGGGGTACGCGGGTCAGTGTGCCGCCGGCAGCGTCGCCGCCGCCCTCTCCTCCTCGGCCAGCCGTTCGGTGCCGCTCAGCGTGCTCAGCGGCTTCTCCTTGATGAAGGTCACGGCGATGAACGCGAGGAAGGCGATCGGCGCGCCGACCAGGAACAGGTCGGCGGTGGCGGTGCCGTACACGTCCTGCACGATCCTCAGCACCGGCTCGGGCAGCAGGGACAGGTCGGGTACGGCCGCGGTGCCGCTGCCGCCGTCGGCCGCCGGACCGAGCTTCTCGGCGAGCAGCGAGGTGACCCGGTTGGCCAGCACCGCACCGAGGGCGCTGACGCCGATGGCGCCGCCCATGCTGCGGAAGAAGGTCAGCACCGAGGTTGTCACGCCGAGTTCCTGCGCGGGTACGTCGTTCTGCGCCGCCAGCACCAGGTTCTGCATCAGCATGCCGACGCCGATGCCGAGCACCGCCATGTAGACCGAGAGCATCGGCACGCTGGTGTCGGCGTTGATGGTGCCGAGCAGCACCATGCCGACGGTCATGATGGCGCCACCGGCGACCAGGTACATCTTCCACCGGCCGTACTTGGTGATGAGCTGGCCGGCGACGGTGGAGGAGACGAGCAGACCGAAGATCATCGGCAGGCTCAGCAGACCGGCCACGGTCGGTGACTTGCCGAGCGAGACCTGGAAGTACTGCGACAGGAAGACCGTGCCGCCGAAGAGCGCGACGCCGACCAGCACGCTCGCGACCGTGGCCAGCGAGACGGTCCGGTTACGGAAGATGTTGAGCGGGATGATCGGCTCCGCCACCCGCGACTCGACCCAGACGGCCAGGGCCAGCAGCACCAGCCCGCCGCCGACCATCAGCGCGGTCCAGCCGGAGCCCCAGGCAAACTTGTGCCCGGCGAGCGAGGACCAGATCAGCAGGGTGGAGACGCCCGCGATGATGAGGGCGGCTCCCCACCAGTCGATGTTGACCTTCCGGCGTACGACCGGCAGGTGCAGGGTGCGCTGGAGCAGGAAGATCGAGAGCAGGGTGAACGGCACGCCGATCAGGAAGCACCAGCGCCAGCCCAGCCACGAGGTGTCGACCAGCAGGCCGCCGATCAGCGGGCCGGCGATGGTGGCGACGCCGAACACCGCGCCGAAGAGACCGGAGTAGCGACCCAGTTCGCGGGGCGGGATCATCGCGGCCATCACGATCAGGGCGAGCGCGCTCATGCCGCCCGCGCCGATGCCCTGGACGATCCGGCTGACCAGCAGCACCTCGACGTTCGGGGTGAAGCCCGCGATCAGCGAACCGACCACGAAGAGGGTGAGCGAGAGCTGGATGAGCAGCTTCTTGCTGTAGAGGTCGGCCATCTTGCCCCAGAGCGGCACGGTGGCGGTCATCGCCAGCAGTTCGCTGGTGACGATCCAGGTGTAGACGGTCTGGCTGCCGTGCAGGTCGGCGATGATGCGCGGCAGTGCGTTGGCCACCACCGTCGAGGCGAGGATCGACACGAACATGCCGACCATCAGGCCGGAGAGTGCCTGGAGCACTTCCCGGGGGGACATGCGACCGGGGCCGGCGTCGGCGCCGACGTCGGGGTTGTCGGCTGGCGCGGCGGTTGTGGTCATCGACGCTTCCTCACTGTGGAACAGGGTTGGTGGCCCCGGCGCGCGTACCGGGGTGGGAACCGTGGGGGTGGGTCAGGGGGTGGAACGGGGGTCGGGCAGGCCGGCGGCGATCCCGCCGAACGCCTCGTCCACGAGGTCGGCCAGCGGAAGCCTGCCACGGCTGGCCGCCCAGCGGATCATCGCGACCCGGAACGCGGCCCCGGTGACCGCCGTGACCAGCGCCGGATAGCCGTCGTCCGGCCCGAGTCCGGTACGCGCGGCGAGCGCGCCGGTGATCGCCCGTTCGGTCTCCGTGCTGCTGGCCACCAGGCGGGGCAGCAGCGCCGGGTTCTGCGCGATGACCTCCATCCGCAGCACCCAGATGCCGGCGTCGGCCTGCATCTCGTCGATCATGTCGGCCAGCGCCAGCCGGATGGCGTCGAGCGCCGGCACCTCCAGCGGTGCGGCGTGCAGGGCCGCCAGCACCCGGGCGCTGTCGACCGCCGGGTCACCGATGAGCGCCTCGTCCTTGGACGAGAAGTAGTTGAAGAACGTACGGGAGGAGACGTCGGCGGCCTCGGCGATCTCCTCGACGGTCACCTGGTCGAGCCCTCGCTCGGCGACCAGGCGCAACGCGGCGGCTGCCAGCGCGTCCCGGGTCTGCCGCTTCTTGCGGTCCCGGCGCCCGGTGGCGGCCTCGTCGACGCTGGTCACCCGGATACCGTACGAGCAAACTTTCGCGCCCTGCAAACTTTTACCAAGTGAAGTGATCCTCGCCACCAGGCCGGTGAACAGCCGTATATCAACAGGTCAACTGCTGTACGTGGCCAGCTCTTGCCGGAGTCGTCCGTACTCCGCCTCGGTGCCGATGGCGGCCCGGAACTCGGGGTGGAACAGGTAATGGTTGATCGCGTTGGTGACGAAGTCGGGGCGTACCCACAACTGGTTGAGTGGGAGCAGGACCTGCGGGAAAAGCCTGATCCAACGGCCGCTGCGGACCAGGTCCGGTCGGCCGATGCCGATCGGGCTGGCGCTCCAGCGACTGGCGGTCGACGATGGCCCGACCGCTATCGCCTCCCACGGCACCCGTTGCCGCCCGAGCAGGCCGACCACCAGTAGCCCGTCGGGACGCAACTCCAGCCGGATCCCGTCGCGCATGATCGCCACCACCTGACGGATCGCCAGCCCCGCCAGCGCCGCCGAGCCGGCGAAGGTGACCAGGATGAGGGCGCGGAACAGGGGAGGGGTGTCGCCGTCAGAGAAGATCATCAGTTGTGACCCGGCGTTGGCCGCCGCGAAGGTCAGTTGTGCCGACGCCAGGGTCGCCAGCGTCAGGTGGTGCGGCGGCGCGACAAAGGCCGGATCGGCCGGGTCGGTGCGGACCCGCAGGGCGGCCGGTTTCGCACGCGACGGGAGCCAGACGCCGAGTCCCATCAGCCCGAAGACCAGCAGCCAGGGCAGCAGCACGCTCAGGGCGAGGTGCGCCTGGAACGGCCATGACTCCGGCGGCCGCCAGCCACCGGCAACCAGCCAGAGCGTGGCGAGCCCGGCCGCCGCGACGACGAGCAAAAGGGCCTGGAACCGGTCGCGGCGGTCCGACCGGCCGGCGCTGGTATCGACGGGAGCGCTCATGCGCTGGAGTGTGGATCACCTTGTCCACGGCGTCGGACCGGCCCGCCGCCCGCTCGCTTCCATGATCCGTACCTCCGGTGCTCCGGTTGTCGACGGCGCAGGCCAGAGCTATCGTCCTGGACATGTCTGGACAGGTTATCCGGCTCAAGCACCAGCGGATCGCCGACGAGTTGGCCCGGGACATCCGGGGCGGCCGGCTCGCCAACGGCGCCCAACTCCCCGGCGAGCACGCGCTCGCCGCGCGGTTCGAGGTGAGCCGGAACACGGTCCGGCAGGCGCTGACCGAGCTGGGCCGGCGCGGGTTGATCTCCACCCACTCCGGCAAGGGCTCGTTTGTCACCTTCGACGGACGTACGCTCGACGACCGGCTCGGCTGGGCCCGCGCGCTCGCCGAACAGGGCGTGCCGACGACCGTACGGGTGCTCCGGCTGGAACTGGTGCACGAACCCGAACTCGCCGCCCGCTTCGACCTGCCCGGCACCGAGTACGTCGCCGTCGACCGGCTCCGCTCACTCGCCGACGGACCCGCCATCTCGATCGAGCGCAGTCGCATCCCGGCAATCGGTGAGCTGCGCAAACTCCCCGAGCGTGGGCTGGACGGCTCGCTCTACGCCGCCCTGCGCGACGCCGGCCTGGTGCCGGACCGGGGCGAGGAGTGGGTGGAGCTGACCCGGGCCACCGACCTCGACGCCGACCTGCTCGGATGCGCGGCCGGCAAGCTCTGGCTGCACACCCGGCGACTCAGCCGGGACCGCCGGGGCGACCTGGTCGAACACGTCGAGAGCCTGCTCGACCCGGACCGGTTCCGGCTGCACCTGCGCTTCGGCGGTGAGTCGGCATGACCACGCCGGTGACGCGCGAAGCGCGGGCGGTCGGCGCGCTGACCGGGCTCGCCATCGGCGACGCGCTCGGGATGCCGACCCAGTCACTGCCGCGCGAGCGGATCCGGCAGCGGTACGGCCAGCTCACCGGCTTCGAACCGGGGCCGCCCGACCAGCCGATCGCCCCGAACATGCCGGCCGGCTCCGTCACCGACGACACCGAACAGGCGATGCTGCTGGGACGGCTGCTGCTCGACGGCGACGGCCGGATCGACGGCCACCGCCTCGCCGCGCAACTGCTCGCCTGGGAGGACGACATGCGGCGCCGGGGGTCGCTGGACCTGCTCGGCCCCTCCACCCGGGCCGCTGTCGCCGCAGTTGCCGCCGGCCGCCCGATCGAGGAGGCGGGCCGTTTCGGGACCACGAACGGCGCCGCCATGCGGATCACGCCGGTCGGTCTCGCCGTACCCTCGGACGACCTTGACCTGCTGGTGGAGCGGGTGGTCGAGGCGAGCTGGGTGACCCACAACACCGGGGTCGCGCTGGCCGGCGCGGCGGCCGTGGCCGCCGCCGTCAGCGCCGCGCTCGACGGCGCCGACCTCGCCGCCGCGACCGCCACCGCCGTACGCGCGGCGGAACTCGCCGGCAGCCGTGGGCACTGGATCGCCGCCGCCGACATCGGCGCCCGGATCGAGTGGGCGACCGGTCTGGTAGCGGGCTCGTCGCCGGAACGGGCGGCCGAACTGATCTACCGATTGGTCGGCACGAGCGTGGCGACGCAGGAGTCGGTGCCGGCCGCGTTCGCCGTGCTCGCCGTCCACCCGGACGACCCGTGGCGGGCCGTCCTGCTCGCCGCCTCCCTCGGCGGCGACTGCGACACCATCGCCGCCATGGTCGGGGCCGTCGCCGGTGCCGTCCACGGCGTCGGGGCGTTCCCACCCGCCGCGTTGACAACCGTTGACGCGGTGAACCACCTTCCGTTGCACCACATGGCGATCAACCTGCTCGCCCTCCGTCAGGCTGCCGACCCCGGTCACGACGTTGACCCGGGGCGGGAGGCCGACGCCGGAACCCGCAGGGGAAAGGCAGGACAATGATGTCCGCGACCGAACTGGCCGGAACCGCTCCGGCCGAGGCCAACCGGGTCGGCGCGATCGAGACCCGGGGCATCGAACCGGTGCCGGCCGACGAGCGTACGGGCGGGCCACGCCAGCTCTTCTGGGTGTGGTTCGCCGCCAACATCTCGATTCTGGGACTGCCGCTCGGCGCGACCCTGGTCGCCCTGCGCGGCATGAACATCTGGCAGGCGCTGCTCGTCGCCGCGCTCGGCTCCTTCGGCTCGTTCGCCCTGGTCGGCCTGATCAGCGTGGCCGGCAAGTGGGGCGGGGCGCCGAGCATGACCCTCTCCCGGGCGGTCTTCGGCCCACGGGGCAACCACGGGCCGACCGTGGTCTCGTGGCTGTCCCGGGTCGGCTGGGAGACGGTCAACACCACCACCGCCGCGTACGCGTTGCTGGCCCTGATCAGCATCATCTTCGGGGTCGGCTCGAACTCCGTACTGACCGTGATCAGCCTGCTGGCCTTCGTCGCGCTGACCCTGGTGGTCTCCGGACTCGGACACGCCACCCTGGTCTGGATCCAGCAGTGGGCGACGTACCTCTTCGGCGCGCTGAACATCCTGGTCGGCGCGTTCCTGATCACGAAGGTGGACTGGGACGCGGTGGCGAGCGCCCCGGCCGCCCCGGTCAGCGTCGTGGTCGCCGGGATCGGCGTGATCGCCGCCGGCACCGGGATCGGCTGGGCGAACGCGGGCGCGGACATGGCCCGTTACCAGCACCGGCACGTACCGGGCGGGCGGATCGTGGCGGCCGCGTCGGTCGGTGCCGGGGTGCCGCTCTTCCTGCTCATCGGACTCGGCGGTCTGCTCTCGGCCGGTGACGGCAGTCTCGCCTCGGCGAGCGACCCGGTCTCCGCGATCCAGGTCATGCTGCCGTCGTGGATGGCGGTGCCGTACCTGCTCGCCGCCTTCGGTGGACTGCTGCTCTCCAACAACCTGTCGGTCTACTCGGCCGGACTGACGATGATCACCCTGGGCGTACGGGCCCGCCGGGTGGTTGCCGTCGGGCTGGACATCGTGCTCACCCTGGCCGGTGGCATCTACTTCATGCTGATCGCCGGGGACTTCTACGGACCGTTCATCACCTTCATCTCGCTGCTCGCCGTACCGATCACCGCCTGGGTCGCGGTCTTCCTGGCCGACATGATCTTCCGTCGGCGGTACGACCCCCGTGGCCTGATGGACACCACCGCGACCGGTGTCTACTGGTACCGGGGCGGTTTCCGCTGGTCGGCGGTGCTGCCCTGGCTCCTCGGCATCGTCGTCGGCCTGCTCTTCACCACCGCCTCCACCTCGGCCACCGACGTCTGGTTCAGCGGCCCGCTGGCCGACTCGTGGATGGGCCGCAACGGGCTCGGCTGGGTGGCCGCGTTTGTCGTGGCCGGTGCCCTCTACCTGCTGTTCGGGGCGGCGAGCGCCCGCCGGCTCGGCACCGCGTCGGAGGCCGACCGACCGGACAACCCGGTCGACGGTGGGCCCGTGCCGGTCGACGGTGAGCGCGCGCGGGTCGACGGTGAGTCCGCGGTCGACGGTGAGCGCGCGGCGGTGCGGCCGTGAGTGCCGTCCGGCCCGGCTCCGCGGTGGAGAGCCCGACCGGACCGGGTACGGGCGTCGGCGGCGGGCGGCTGGTGCACACCGGCAACGTGGTGATCGACGTGGTGATGTACCTGCCCCGGCTCCCGGAGACCGGCGGTGACGTGCTCGCCACGGGCAGCCGGATCACCGCCGGGGGAGGGCTGAACGTGATGGTCGCCGCCGCCCGTCAGGGCCTGGCCGTCGCGTACGCCGGGGCGCACGGCACCGGCCCCTTCGCCGACCTGGCCCGGGAGCAACTCGCCGAGGCCGGGATCGAACTGCTCCAGCCGCCGTCGCCCGACGCCGACACCGGCTTCAGTGTCGCGATGGTCGAACCGGGCGGGGAACGGACCTTCGCCACCAGCCTCGGCGCCGAGGCCCGGCTCGGCCCGGCCGACCTGGCGCGGGTGGCAGCGCGCGACGGCGACGTCGTCTACGTCTCCGGCTACAGCCTGGCCTACCCGTCGAACGGTGCCGCGCTCGCCGACTGGCTGCCGACGCTCGGCCCGGCGATCACCGTCGTGGTCGACCCCGGCCCGTTGGTCGCCGAGATACCGGCGCCGGTGCTGGCGGCGGCGTTGGCACGCGCCGACTGGTGGAGCTGCAACGAGCGGGAGGCGGAACTGCTGACCGGACTCGCCGACCCGGGTGCCGCCGCGTCGGCGCTGGCCACCCGGACCGGACGGGCCGGGGTGCTGGTCCGCACCGGGCCGGACGGTGCCGTACTGGTGTTGCCGGGTGCGGCGCCGGTCGTCGTACCGGCCTTCCCGGTCGAGATGGTGGACAGCAACGGCGCCGGGGACGCCCACGTGGGCGCCTTCACGGCGGCGCTCGCCCGGGGGCTCGACCCGGTCGACGCCGTACGCCGGGCGAATGCCGCCGCAGCGCTCGCCGTCACCCGGCGGGGCCCCGCCACCGCCCCCACCGCAGCCGAGGTCGACACCCTGCTGGGGTGAAAGGAAGGGCCCCTTATTAACGCATAGCGCTCGGGTTCTAGGGATCGTTGCAACGCCTGATCGTGTCAGGGGTTGTGATGTTCGAGGTTCGCAGCGATCGTCGGCCGCAGGGTCGGAAGAGGTT
>NZ_JBJDPS010000002.1:879792-1093843 GCF_044901685.1 Micromonospora sp. NPDC050397 | reverse complement strand
GTTGCAGATGATGACGAGTCGGCCGTGTTCGGTGGCGACGCGTTGGAGGCCGCGGGTGATTTCGGCGAAGTAGGGGTCGGAGACGTCGTGGACGACGACGCCGACGGCGGAGCGGTGGTTGCGGGCGAGTAGTTGGGCGTGGGCGTTGGGGACGTACTGGAGTTCCTCGACCGCCGCCAACACCCGCTCCCGCAACTCCGGCGCCACCCGCCGGGCACTGCGACTGACGATCCGGGAGACGGTCGCCGGGGAGACCCCGGCCAGCCGGGCGACGTCGGCGAGTGTGGTCATCGGCGGCCTCCGTCCGGACCAGCCCCGACAGGCGTACGCGTTGACGGTCGTCAACGCCGGAGACTAGCGTCGAACGGGCCGCAGGAAAACCCTTTCCCATGAACGGTGGTCCGCATGACCGGCCAGTCCGAACCGTTTCCCCTGCCCCTGCCCGGTGGCGTCGGCGTCTCCCGGCTCTGCGTCTACGACACGGTCGCACCCGACGGCACCGTCGGCGGTACGCCGCACCTGCACCTCTGCTGCGCCGAGGCGTACGTGGTGGCGGCCGGCACCGGCCAGGTGCAGACCCTCACCCTGTCCGGCTACCGGGAGACCCCGCTGCGCCCGGGTGCGGTGGTCTGGTTCGCCCCGGGCACGATCCACCGCCTGGTCAACCACGGCGGGCTGGAGATCGTCGTGCTGATGCAGAACAGCGGCCTGCCCGAGGCCGGCGACGCGGTGCTCACCCTGCCGCCCGAACTCCTCGCCGACCCGACCCGGTACGCCGCCGCGGTGGCCCTGCCCGGCGGCGGTGCCCCCGGCGGCGACCCGGCCGCCGCGTACGCCCGACGTGACCTTGCCGTACGCGGCTTCGAGCGGCTCCGGGACCGGGCCGTCGACGGCGACCTCGCCCCGTTGCGGGAGTTCCACGCCGCCGCGATCCGACTGGTACGACCGCAACTCGACGCGTGGCGGGACCGGTGGCGCGCGGGCGCGCTGCGGGCGGCCGAGCAGACCGGCGAGCACCTGGACGCGCTCGCCCGGGGCGAGGCGCCGCACCTGGCCGACGCGGCGGTGCGTGAGTTCGCCGAGCCCCGGGAGCGGGCCCGGCAGGGCATGTGCGGGCTGCTGGACACCTACCCCGTGCACTGACGGGCGTGGTTCCCACCCCGCCCTTGCCGGGGAGCGGGGTGGGAACACACGTTCAGGCTGGGCGCCGCCGTCGCGCGGCCAGCGTCGAGGCCGGCACCCAGCCGAAGAAGCGCAGGTCCAGTTCCCGGGTCGAGAGCGCGGGCAGGTCGACCGCGGCCCGGTCCCGGAAGTGCCGCACGTACGTCACCAGCCGCGCGGGTTCGCGCCGGTAGAGCACCAGCAGTCGCCGCCGGGCCACCCGGCACGGCCACTCGGCCAGGCAGTCCACACACCGCCACCGCTCGTCGTTGCGGTGCACCGCGCTCAGGTCGTCGGTGTCGTCGCGGGTACCGGACATGTCCATCGTCGACGCAACGGCCATCTCGCGTCACCTCCTGCCGTACATACCAACACCGCTGTCGCCCGACGGAACGGACCCGTGGTGCGTCGAGGGTGGCGTACCCGTGACCGTGATCGGCGTTGCAGGATCACGCAAAGCCGTCAGCAACCGGGTAAAGGCGCGGATGGTACGTGCAACACTGTGGACAAACCTTCGGAGAAGCTTGAATTGCCTGTTCAAGCGGGGGAAGCGAGCGGGGCGACGGTGGCGGTGGAATTCGGACTGCTGGGAAACGTCGAAGCGCACCTCGCCGGTGACGCGGTCGAACTCGGCCACGCCCGGCAACGCAGCGTGCTGGCGGCACTACTGGTCGACGTCAACAAGGTCGTACAGGTCGAGCAGTTGGTCGAGCGGGTGTGGGCGGACCGGCGGCCACAGCGGGCCCAGAACGCGGTCTACGGATACCTGTCCCGCCTGCGCCGCTGCCTCTCCGGCGCGGACGAGGTCGGCCTCGGACGACGGGCCGGCGGTTACCTCCTGACCGCCGACCCGATGGTGGTGGACCTGCACCGCTTCCACCACCTGGTGTCGAAGGCGCGCGGCGCCGAGCGGGACGACGACGCCCTGCGCCGGTTCGACCAGGCGACCGCGTTGTGGCGCGGCGACCCGTTCGCCGGCCTGGACACCCCGTGGTTCAACAGCCTGCGCGAGTCGCTGGAGCAGGAACGGCTGGCCGTGGCGCACGACCGGGTCGACGCCGCGTTGCGCTGTGGCCAGCACGCCACGCTGCTCCCTCAGCTCACCCACCGCTCCGCCGAGCAGCCACTCGACGAACGCCTCGCCGGGCAACTCATGCTCGCCCTCTACCGCAGCGGCCGGCAGGCCGAGGCGCTCGGTCAGTACCAGCGGGTCCGGCACCAGTTGTCCGAGACGCTGGGCGTCGACCCCGGACCGGACCTGCGGGACCTGCACCTGCGCATACTCAACGCCGACCCCGCTCTCGCCGGCCGTGCCGAGTCGAGGGCGGTTGCCGCACCGGCGGTGGGCCCGGCCATCCGGCAGTTGCCCACCCCGCCGCCGATGTTCAGCGGCCGTACGCGGGAGCTGTCGGCGCTGACCGAGAGCTGCGACGGCCGGGCCGGCGAGCCCAGCGTCACCGTGCTGGCCATCAGCGGACCGGGTGGGGTGGGCAAGACCTGGCTGGCCCTGCGCTGGGCGCACGACAACACCGACCGGTTCCCCGACGGCCAGCTCTACGTCAACCTGCGCGGCTTCGACCCGTCCGCCGCGCCGATGTCGCCGCTGGTCGCGCTCCGCGGTTTCCTCGACGCACTCGGCGTGGCACCCTCGTCCGTGCCGGCCGACCTGGACGCGCAGGCCGGGCTCTACCGCAGCCTGGTCGCGGACCGGCGGCTGCTGGTCGTGCTCGACAACGCGCACGACACCGCGCAGGTGGTGCCGCTGCTGCCGGGCAGCCCGAGCTGCACCGTGCTGCTGACCAGCCGGCGTCGGCTCGCCGGGCTGGTCACCGCCCACGGGGCCCAGCCGCTCGCGCTGGACGTGCTGAGCCGGGACGAGTCGCAGGCGTTGCTCGCCCGGCTGCTCGGCCCGGCCCGGACGACGGCCGAGCCGGCGAGCGTGGACGCGATTCTCGACCGCTGCGCCGGGCTGCCGCTGGCGCTGGGCATCGTGGCGGCGCAGGCGGCGACGCATCCCGGATTCCCGCTCCAGGCCCTGGCCGACGAGCTGACCGAGTCGGGCACCCGGCTCGACGTACTGACCGGCGGGGATCTGAGCACCGACCTGCGTACGGTCTTCGCCGCCTCGTACCGGTCGCTGGGCCCGGAGACGGCGACCGTCTTCGGGTTGCTCGGTCTCGCCTCCGGGCCGGACATCGGTCTGCCGGCCGCGGCCAGCCTGACCGGGCTGCCACTCGGCCGGACCAGGGTCCGGTTGCAGGAGCTGCACGAGGCGCACCTGGTGCAGCAGGACTCCCCCGGCCGTTACCGGCTGCACGACCTGGTTCGCCTGTACGCGGCCGAGGTGGCCGAGCGGGACCACCCCGCCGGCGTACGCGAACAGGCGCTGCACCGGCTGCTCGACCACTACCTGCGCGGGGCCGGGAACGCGGCCCGGCTGCTCGACCCGGACCGGTATCCGGCCCCGGCCGACCCGCCCCCGCCACCGGCCACGGCTCCGGAACGGTTGGGCGGCCGGGCCGAGGCGCTCTCCTGGTTCCAGCGGGAGCACCTGGTGCTGCTGGGGGTGGTCGACTCGGCGGTGGACGCCGGTTTCGACTCCGACGCGTGGGACCTGGCGCGGGCCCTGGAGGGCTTCCTCGACGACCACGGGCACTGGCACGACTGGGCGGGGACCCAGCGGACCGCGCTCGGCGCGGCGCACCGGCTCGCCGACCGCACCCGGCAGGCGCACAGCTACCGCAGCCTCGGTCTGGCCTACACCCTGATGGGCCGGCTCGACGACGCCCACCTGCACCACCGCCAGGCGCTCGAGCTGTACGAGGAGCTCGGTGACCGGGCGCTCCAGGCGCACACCCACCGTGGGCTGGGCTGGGTCTGTGACCAGCAGGACCGGCCGAGGGACGGTCTGGCCCACAACCGGCGGGCGCTGACGCTCTACCGGGAGATCGGGGATCGCGCCGGGGAGGCCGTGACCCTGAACAACCTGGGCTGGTTGCACGTGATGCTGGCCGACTACACGGCGGCGTTGACGTACTGCACCGAGGCGGTGGCGCTGAACCGGGAGATCGGGGACCCGCACGCCGAGGCGGGTGCCTGGGACAGCCTGGGTTACGCCCACCACCACCTCGGCGAGTACGACCAGGCGGTCGACTGCTACCAACGCGCCCTGGACCTGGTCCGCGGCTTCCGCGACCAGTACAACGAGGCGGAGATCCTGGCCCATCTCGGCGAGACGCTGCGCGACCGGGGCGAGATCGAGGCCGCCCGGACGGCCCTGCGGGACGCGTTGGAGATCCTCACCCGGCTCGGGCACCCGAACGCCGAGCAGGTCGGCCTGCGCCTCGCCGCCCTGGGCCAGGGGGCGACCACCGGTTCGTAGTACGGCTCGTCGTGCGGACCACCGGCCGACCGATCCCGGTCATCGATCTCGGTGGTATCGATGATCGTTATGGGAAAGGCCTTGCCCAAAGTGGAGCATTCCTTCTACTGTCCCGAGAAAGCGCTTGCCCGAACCCCGAGCGCTCCACCGCCACCACCCCTGCGGGACTTCCGACCACCGAGGAGGAGACCCCGTGTCCGACCGCACCGACGAGGCCGTCGACCTGGCCACCCCGGTCGCGCCGCCCGATCCCGTGGCCCCGGCCGCCGGTGACCCCGGTTCGCGTACGCCGGTCGGGCGAACCGCCCCACCGACCCGGCCGATTATCGGCGGTCGCCTGGTCCGACTGGCCGAGGCGACCTGGCGCCCGGCGCTGCTGCTCGCCGCGCTGGTCGGCGTCTGGTGGTTCGTCGCGGCCCGCGAGTACGTGCCCAACTACCTGGTGCCGACGCCCGGTCAGGTCTGGACCACGATGGTCGACCAGTGGTCGTTCCTGCTCCGCAACACCTACGTCACGCTCTACGAGACGGTCATCGGCTTTGTCCTCGCCGCCCTGCTCGGCCTCGGTACGGCCATCCTGATCGCCTACTCCCCCACGATGGAGAAGGCGATCTACCCGATCGTGCTCTTCGCCCAGGTGATCCCGAAGATCGCGATCGCCCCGCTGCTGGTCGTCTGGTTCGGGGTCGGCTTCACGCCGAAGATCGTGCTGGCCGTGCTGATCGCGTTCTTCCCCGTGGTCATCTCCGGGGTGGCCGGGCTGCGCTCGACCGACCCGGAGCTGATCGACCTCGCCGCGACCATGGGCGCCGGCCCGTGGAAGACCTTCCGCCGGATCCGCTTCCCCAACGCCCTGCCGCACCTGATGTCCGGCCTCAAGGTGGCCGTGACGCTGGCCGTGGTCGGTGCCGTGGTCGGCGAGTTCGTCGGTGCCGACGAGGGCCTCGGGTACGTGCTGCTGCTGGCCAACGGCAACCTCGACGCCGCGCTGCTCTTCGCCGACCTGTTCCTGATGTCGCTGATCGGCATCGTGCTCTTCGTGGTCGTAGAGGTGGCCGAGGCGCTGCTCATCCCCTGGCACGCGAGCCGTCGCTCGGGCGTACCGCTGACCACGTCCTGAGGCCGACCGGAGCACGAACCGGAAGGCAGCACTTCCCGCCCGTACCGTCCCGACCGCACAGGAGGCGCACCGCCATGAGACGTCTCGCGTTCACCGCCACCACGCTGCTCCTGCTCGCCTCGGTCGCCGCCTGCGGCGGTGCCGAGGAGCAGCCGACCAACGCCGAGGGCCAGAAGAAGGTCACCCTCACCCTGAACTGGGTGCCGTACGGCGAGCACGCGCCGTTCTACTACGGCGTGCAGAAGGGCTACTACGAGGCCGAGGGGATCGAGCTGGAGATCAAGCCGGGCGGCGGCTCGGGCAAGACCATCCAGGCCGTGGCCCAGCAGCAGACCGACTTCGGCTGGGCCGACACCCCGCCGATGCTCAAGGCGATCGCCACCGGCATGAAGGTCAAGAGCGTCGGGGTGTTCCTCCAGAAGGGACCGACGTCGATCGAGTTCCTGGCCGACAAGGGCATCAGCAAGCCCGCCGACCTCAAGGGCAAGACCGTCGGCGGCACCCCCGGTGACGCCATCTACGCCACCTTCCCGGCCTGGTTGAAGGCGAACGGGCTGGCCGAGAGCGACGTCAAGGTGGTCAACCTGGACGCCGCCGGCAAGGTCGCCGCGCTGGCCGAGGGTCGGGTCGACGCGATCCAGGGCTTCTTCCACGACCAGGCGCCGACGATCGAGGCGAAAACCGGCAAGAAGGTCGACTACCTGCTCTACGCCGACTGGGGCATGAACATGCTCGGCACCGGGATCGTGGCCAACGAGGCCACCCTGAGCAAGGACCCCGAGCTGGTCAGGGCGTTCGTCCGGGCGACCCAGAAGTCGTGGGCCGAGGCGGCCAAGGACATCCCCGGGGCCACCGACGCGATGGTCGAGCTGGCCGAGAACGAGCCGGCCAAGGAGGTGCTGGTCAAGCAGCTCACGCTGGCCGTACCACTGCTCGACGTGGCGCCCGGCGCGGCGCCCGGGGTGAACCCGCCGACCAAGTGGACCGAGACCATCGACCTGATGAGCCGGTACGCCGAGCTCAAGGACGCGGGCGGACCGGAGAAGTACTGGGACAGCGCTTACACCAGCCAGGGATGAGTCGACGATGACCAGCGCCACCACCACCGGCACCGCGGTCGACCTGACCGACCTGACCGTACGTTTCCGGTCCAAGCGGTCGCAGACCACGGCGGTCGAGAACGTGACCCTGCGGGCCGAGCCCGGTGAGTTCGTCACCATCGTGGGTCCGTCGGGCTGTGGCAAGTCCACCCTGCTGAAGATCGTGGCGGGGCTGGTCCGGCCGACCAGCGGCTCGGTCTCGCTGCTCGGCCAGCCGGTCACCAGGCCGCAGCGGGAGATCGGCTTCGTGTTCCAGCGGGCCGCGTTGCTGGAGTGGCGTGGCGCCCGCCGCAACATCCTGTTGCAGGCGGAGATGCGCGGGCTGGACCGGAAGCTGGCCGCCCGGCGGGCCGACGAGCTGATCGAACTGACCGGGCTGACCGGTTTCGAGCAGGCGCTGCCGCACGAACTCTCCGGCGGGATGCAGCAGCGGGTGGCGCTCTGCCGGGCGCTGCTGCACCAGCCCCGGGTGCTGCTGATGGACGAGCCGTTCGGCGCGCTCGACGCGCTGACCCGGGAGCAGCTCAACACCGAGCTGAACCGGATCTGGCGGGAGACCGGCACCACCATCCTGCTGGTCACCCACTCCATCGCCGAGGCGGTCTTCCTCGGCACCCGGGTGGAGGTGATGAGCCCCCGACCCGGCCGGATCGTCCGTACGCTGCCGGTCGACCTGCCGCCCGAGCGGGCGTACGCGAAGGTGATGTCCGATCCCCGGTTCGACCGGCTGTCGGCGCAGATCAGGGAGCTGCTCGGGGCCGGGGCCAACCACTGATCGCCCCGCTGGGCGGGCACTCCGCCGACCTCGACCCGCCCCGGCGGTGGACCGCCGCCGCCGGGGCCTGGCTGGGGCTGGGCGCCGCCCCGGCGGCGCTGATCCTGGGCGCTGGCATGGCCGACCGGCACCACGGCGCGGTGCCCGTACTCGCGTTTGCCGGCGGGGCCGCGCTGATGGCGCTGCTCCTGCTCGGCCAGGGTGCGCTCGGGGTCCGCCCGCCGTACGGGGAGGGCGGCACGCTGACCGAGGTGGCGCCCCGCTACCTCGGCCGGAGCGGGCGGGCGGTGCTGAGTGTGGTGCTCGGGGTCGCGATGATCGGCTGGTTCGGTTTCAACGTCGGGCTGGGCGGGGCGTCGCTGGCCAGCGTGACCGGGCTGCCCGGCCCGGCCGGCGCGCTGCTGCTCTCCGGGGCGGTGCTCGCCGTCTCGTACGCCTCGCCCCGGCTCGGCAACCGGATCGCGGTCGGCACCACGCTGGCCGCGCTCGGGTTGGTGGCGGTCTGCGTGGCCCGGTTGCGGCCGGCGACCGCCCCGGTGACCCTGGAGCCGGGCGGCTGGAACACGGCGGCCGACATCGCCGCGATGGCCGGCTACGTCTCGGTGTTCGCGTTGCGCGCCCCGGACTTCAGCCGGGGCCTGGCCAGCCGGCGTGACCTGGGCTGGTGCGTACTGCTGCTGGTCGCACCGGCGGTGGCGGTCGGCGTCGCCGGGGCCGGGGTGTGGCTGCGTACCGGCTCCACCGACGTGGTCGCGGTGCTGGCCGGTACGCCCGGCGTCGCCGCGTACGGCAACCTCTTTGTCGCCGCGGCGGTCTTCGCGCCGGCACTGACCACGACGTACTCCGGGGCGTTGGCGCTGCGCGGCGGCTGGCCGGCGCTCTCGTCGACGGCCGCCATGCTGGTTGTCGCGGTGCCCGGCGCGCTGCTCGCCGTGGCCCGCTTCGACCGGCTGCTGCTGCCCTGGTTGGCGGTGCTCGCCGCGACGTTGCCGCCGCTGATCGTGCCGATGGCCACCGAGGCGTGGCGCCGCCGACGCGGCCGCCCGGCCAGACCGCTTCCGGTCTGGACCTGGCTGCCGGCGGGACTGGTGGCGACCGCGATGACCGCCGCCGGGCTCGCCGTTGCCGCGGTGACCGGGCTGGCCATCGCGACCCTGGCCACCGCCGCCCACATCGGACTCGCCACCCGGGTACGCGACGCCGACCCCACATGATCGATTACGGCAATGTCAGAAAAGCCTTTCCCGCTCTTTCACCGATCCGCGAATACGACTCCGGACCGGCCCCGAGCTTTACATATTGACCATTTCGGATTGGTTACGTAGGCTTGATCCGTCGGCGGCAGGAAAGCGCTTTCCATTTATCCGTCCCTATTACCGGGAGCGCCTGCATGAGACGCTTACGTTCCATCCCGGTCGCCCTGCTGGCGATCGCGGCCCTCGTCCTGACCATCGCCCCGGCGCCGGCCTCCGCATCGGCAGCGGCCCGGTTCCGGGTGCTGGTCTTCTCGAAGACCACGAACTTCTACCACGACTCGATCCCGGCCGGCGTCGCCGCGATCCAACAACTCGGGCTCGACCACGACTTCGAGGTCGAGGCGACCACCGACGCGGCCGCGTTCACCGATGCCAACCTGGCCCGGTTCGACGCCCTGGTCTTCAACAACACCAACTCGATCCCCGGCTCGGGTGACCTGCTCAACGCCGCCCAGCGGACCGCCTTCCAGAACTTCATCAGGCAGGGCGGGGGCTGGGTCGGGCTGCACGCGGCGACCGCCAGCGAACGGGACTGGACCTGGTACGAGGGACTGGTCGGCACGATCTTCGACCACCACCCCGACTTCAGCTCCACCGGCGGCGTCTTCCCGGGACGGATCAAGGTGCTGGACCGGGCCCACCCCTCCACCCAGACGCTGCCGGAGCTCTGGGAGCGCAGCGAGGAGTGGTACAACTGGCGCACCAACCCCACCAACAAGGTGCACACGCTCGCCCAGATCAAGGTCCGTGACGGGATCAACGGGCTGGACGAGGGCGTGGACCACGCGTACTCCTGGTGCCAGAACTTCGAGGGCGGCCGGTCCTGGTACACCGCCGGTGGGCACGCCTCCTCCTCGTTCAGCGAACCGCACTTCCTCAACCACCTGCGCGGCGGCATCGAGTGGGCGGCCGGCGCGGTCCCGGGCGACTGCGGGGCGACCAAGAGCAGCAACTTCCAGCGCGTACCGCTGGTCAGCGCCGACCTGGCCGACCCGTTCGAGCTGGCCGTGGCGCCGGACCGGCGGGTCTTCTACATCCAGCGCACCGGCGCGGTGAAGGTGATCGACCAGAGCAACCTGAGCCTCACCACCCTGGTCGACTTCGCCTACACCCCCGCCCAGACCAGCCAGTCCGACGGGTTGATCGGCATGACGCTGGACAACAACTTCGCCACCAACAACTGGATCTACCTGCTCTGGTCGGACAAGACGCTGAACCAGTTGAACCTCTCCAGGTTCACGGTCACCGGCAACTCCATCGCCCTGACCAGTGAGCGGCGGCTGCTGACCATCCCCACCTATCGCGGCGAGGGTCGGGCGAACTCGCACATGGGCGGCTCGCTCGCCATGGACAAGCAGGGCAACCTGTACGCGGCCATCGGCGACAACACCGACCCGTTCGACTCCAGCGGCTTCACCCCGATCGACGAGCGCAGCGGTCGGCGGGCCTGGGACGCGCAGGCCACCTCGGGCAACACCAACGACCTGCGGGGCAAGATCCTGCGGATCCGGCCACAGAGCGACGGCACCTACACCGTGCCGAGCGGCAACCTGTTCGCCCCCGGCACCGCCCAGACCCGCGCGGAGATCTACGCGATGGGCATGCGCAACCCGTTCCGGATCACCGTCGACCCGATCACCAACGCGGTACTGGTCGCCGACTACGGACCGGACGCGACGGCGGCGAACCCGAACCGGGGTCCGGAGGGAACGGTCGAGTTCAACCGGATCACCAGCGCCGGAAACTACGGCTGGCCGTACTGCATCGGCAACAACATCCCGTTCAACGACTACAACTTCGCCACCTCGACCTCCGGGGCGAAGTTCAACTGCTCGGCGCTGGTCAACAACTCGCCGAACAACACCGGGCTGACCAACCTGCCGGCCGCCCGCTCCGCCCTGGTCTGGTACGCGTACTCGGCCTCGGCCCAGTTCCCCGAGGTGGGCACCGGCGGTGGTGGCCCGATGGGCGGACCCTCGTACGACTTCGACCCGGCCAACCCCCGGCTGACCAAGTTCCCCCAGTACTACGAGGGCAAGTGGCTCGTCTACGAACTGACCCGCAAGTGGTTCAAGACGATCTCCACCCACAGCACCGCGCAGAGCTTCACCACCCCCCGGTTCGGCCCGACCGCCGTCGGTGACCTCCAGTCGATCAACGGTGTGCTCGGTGACTTCTCCTGGATCCAGCCCTTCGAGGCGGAGTTCGGGCCGGACGGCTCGCTCTACGTCATCGACTTCGGCGCCGGCACCGGCAGCGGCCGGGGCGGCACCAACGAGGGCGCCGGCATCTACCGGATCGACTACGTGGCCAACGGTCGACCGCCGGTGGCGAAGGTGGGCGTCAACCGGGACAGCGGCCCGGCGCCGTTGACCGTCAACTTCTCCAGCGCCGGCTCCGCCTCCGGCGACGGCGCCCCGATCAGCTACGCCTGGGACTTCGACGGCAACGGCAGCACCGACTCGACCGCCGTGAACCCGACGTACACCTACACCAACCGGGGCCGGTTCACCGCCCGGCTCACGGTGACCGGCACCGGCGGCGCCAACGCGGTGGCGACCACCGAGATCACCGTCGGCAACACCAGGCCGACGGTGACGCTGAGCGTGCCCAACGGCGGCTTCTTCGAGTTCGGCAACCGGGTGCCGTACACGGTGACGGTGACCGACCCGGAGGAGGGCACGATCGACTGCTCCCGGGTGATCGTGCAGACCCAGCTCGGACACGACTCGCACGCCCACCCGCTGGACAACTACACCGGTTGCTCCGGGGTCGCGGTGACCGACAGCAGCGCCGGTGACGGGCACGGGCCGGGCCAGAACCTCTTCACCCTGCTCACCGCCCAGTACACCGACGGCGGTGGCACCGGCGGCGTACCGGCGCTGGTCGGCTCGACCCTGGTGGAGTTGCAGGTGAAGAACAAGGAGGCCGAGCACTTCGACGGGGCGCACTCCGGCATCCAGGTGCTCGACCGGGCGACCGCCCGCGCCGGCAAGCGGCTCGGCGACATCGACCACAACGAGTGGGTGAGCTACAGCCCGGTCAACCTGCGGAGCATCAGCTCGGTCACGGTCGGGGCGAGTTCGGGCAGCACCGGCGGGAACATCGAGTTCCGGGCCGGCTCGCCGACCGGGCAACTGCTCGGCACCGCCACCATCCCGAGCAGCGGTGGCTGGGACAACGTCATCTCGCCGACGGTCAACCTGACCAATCCCGGCGGCACGTTCACGCTCTACGCCGTCTTCGTCAACCCCGCCCAGGTCGGCGGCACGCCGGACCTGATGTCGCTGGACTGGTTGCGGTTCAACGGCGCCGGCGTCAAACAGGAGAGCGGTACGACGGTGAGCATCACCGCCACCCCGACCTCCGGTACGGCACCACGGGCGGTCAGCTTCACGAGCAACGCGGTCGTCGCCCCCGGCCGGACGATCACCGACTACTCGTGGGACTTCGGCAACAACGCCGCGATCGTGCACGGCGCTTCGACGAGTCACACGTACACCCGGCGGGGCTCGTACACCGCCCGGTTGACCGTCACCGACAGCAGCGGGGCGACCACCTCGGCCCAGGTGGTCATCACGGTCACCTGACCGGCACTCGGTTGCCGTGGTGGCGCCGGATCTCGACGGTTCGCCCCGTCCGCGGTCCGGCGCCACCACGGGCGTACGGATGATCGGGTTCGCGCGCCGGGCATGACTCGCTCATCTCGTACACGAAAGAACGTGTACGTACACGTTCTTTGATGTAGCACCGATCCGAGTGACGGCTTCCCAGCCGGACGCCGATGGCCCGGGTCACAACCACTCCCGCTGGGTTCGAGGGGTTGGCGTCCGGCGACCTAGCCTGAACCGGCAAGTGCCATCAGGACGGGCAAGACGGGTGAGACGCCAATGATCAAGCTGAAGGTGCTCCGCATCCGCCCCGACAAGGTCGGCCGGCTCAGGGCATGGTTGGCCGAGGCCGGCGGTCGCGCGGACGAGATCCGGGAGACCTTCGTCAATGAGGGTGTCACCCACGAGCAGGGATTCATCCTCTCGACGGTGGACGGGCCGGTGCTCGTCTACGCGGTGGAATCGGCCGACTACGAGGCGGCGCTACGAGCCTTCGCGGAGTCGCCCTTCCCGATCGACGCCGAACACAAGACGGTGATGGCCGAGGTGACCGACGGCGAGCTGCCGGTGCCGCTCCTCCTCGACATCCACGTCTGACCCGGCACCGCGGCAGCACGACGCCCCCTGTCCCGGCCTGAACCGGACCGACGACCTGAACCGGACCGACGACCGGGCTACAGCGGTTCGACGCCGGGCGGGAGTGCGCCCTGTTCGGCGGCGGTGCGCACGTAGTTGAGCAGGATCCCGCGCAGCGCCCGGGCGGCGTGCGTCGGTACGGCTTCGCGGCGGCGGGCCAGCGCGATGGTCCGCCGTACGCCGGGCGGGGCCAGTTGGGTGACCCGGATCCTGGGTCGTCGGGCCACCACGATGCCGGGCACCAGGGCCACGCCGAGTCCCGCCTCGACAAAGCTGAGCACGGCGTCCATCTCGCCGCCGTCGACCGCCAGCGCGGGTTCGAAACCGGCGTCCCGGCACGCCGCGAGGGTGACGTCGCGCAGGTCGTACCCTTCGCGGAACATGACCATCGGCTGGTCGCGCAGGTCGACCAGGCGCAGGGTGCCCATCGGGGTGGCCTGCGGCAACGGGTCGAGCGAGGCGACCACCAGGCTCTCCCGGAGGATCGGCTCGACCCGCAGCGCGGGATCGGGGCCGGGCGCCGGCTGGATGATCAGGGCCAGGTCGAGTTCGCCCCGGAGCAGGTCCCGGACCAGGTCTTGTGAGCCGCCCTCCTCCACCCGCAGGTCGACGTTCGGGTGGGCGTCGCGGAACCGGCGCAACACCTGCGGGGCGAGCGAGGTGACCAGGCTCGGCGTGGCGCCGAGCCGAACCCGACCCCGCCGTACGCCGACCAGCTCCTGCACCTCGCCCCGGGCCGCCTCGACGTCGGCGAGGATCCGTTTGGCCAGGGGTAGCAGGACCTCTCCGGCGGCGGTGAGGGTGATGTTTCCCCGGATCCGGTCGAAGAGCGGGGCGCCGAGATCAACTTCCAGGGCGTGAATTTGCTTACTCAGCGAGGGCTGGGTGATGCCGACAATATCGGCCGCCTGGGTGAAATGCCGGTTTTCTGCGACCGCTACGAAGTACCGCAACTGGTGGAGCTGCACTTGTATAGCCTACAGCTATCGACACTGCGGCTTCGATGCATTGGACGACTAATCACAGCTCTCCTAGCGTCGGTCAGGTGGCAGTAGAAACGCGTTCGCCGGTCCGCTCATCGGTCGGCAAGAAGGCAGTGATGGCGGTGACGGGCATCCTGCTGGTGCTCTTCCTCATCGCGCACATGATCGGCAACCTCAAGATCTTCTTCGGCGCGCACTCGTTCGACCACTACGCGCACTGGCTGCGGACCATCGGTACGCCGCTGCTGCCCGAGGTCTGGTACCTCTGGCTCCAGCGCGGCGCGCTCACCATCGCCCTGCTGCTGCACATCTGGGCGGCGACCTCGCTCGCCGTGGCGGCCCGGAAGGCCCGCCCGGTCCGGTACGTCCACCGCAAGCCCGTACAGGCCAGCTACGCGGCCCGGACCATGCGCTGGGGCGGGGTGATCATCCTGCTCTTCGTGGTCTACCACCTGCTCGATCTGACCACCGGAACGCTCAACCCGGTCGGCGACCCGCGCCGCCCGTACGCGAACGTGGTCGCCGACTTCGCCCCGGAACGCTGGTACGTGACCCTGGTCTACACCCTGGCCATCGTCGCGCTCGGCTTCCACCTGCGGCACGGTTTGTTCAGTGCCTTCCGCAGCCTCGGCCAGCAGTCACCGAAGGGCGAGCGCCGGGCCCGTGCCACCGCACTCGCCTTCGCCGTCGTGCTCTGCGGCGGCTACCTGCTGGTTCCCTTCGCCGTACTAGCCGGATGGGTGGCATGACCATGGAGATGTTCAGCATCGGCGAGCCCATCGCCGACACGTTGGCGCCGGACGGGCCGATCGAGACCCGCTGGGAACGTCGTCGCTTCGAGGCCAAGCTGGTCAACCCGGCGAACCGGCGCAAGCTCACGGTGCTGGTCGTCGGCACCGGGCTGGCCGGCGGGTCGGCCGCCGCCACGCTGGCCGAACTCGGCTACCGGGTGAAGTCCTACTGCTACCAGGACAGCCCGCGCCGGGCCCACTCGATCGCCGCCCAGGGCGGCATCAACGCGGCGAAGAACTACCGCAACGACGGTGACTCCGTACACCGGTTGTTCTACGACACGGTCAAGGGCGGCGACTTCCGCGCCCGCGAGTCGAACGTGCACCGGCTCGCCGAGGTCTCGGTGAACATCATCGACCAGGCGGTGGCCCAGGGGGTGCCGTTCGCCCGCGAGTACGGCGGGCTGCTCGACACCCGTTCGTTCGGCGGTGCGCAGGTGCAGCGCACCTTCTACGCCCGGGGCCAGACGGGTCAGCAGCTCCTGCTCGGGGCGTACCAGGCGCTGGAACGGCAGGTGGCGCTCGGCCGGGTCGAGATGCACACCCGGCACGAGATGCTGGAGCTGATCGTGGTCGACGGCCGGGCCCGGGGCATCGTCGTACGCGACCTGCTCACCGGCGAGATCAGCACCGAGTACGCGGACGCCGTGGTGCTCGCCTCCGGCGGGTACGGCAACGTCTTCTACCTCTCCACCAACGCCAAGGGCTGCAACGTCACCGCGACCTGGCGGGCGCACCGCAAGGGCGCGTACTTCGCCAATCCCTGCTACACCCAGATCCACCCGACCTGCATCCCGGTCTCCGGCGACCACCAGTCGAAGCTGACCCTGATGAGCGAGTCACTGCGCAACGACGGCCGGGTCTGGGTGCCGAAGCAGGCGCGCGACGACCGCAACCCGGCCGACATCCCGGAGGACGAGCGGGACTACTTCCTGGAGCGGATGTACCCCGCCTTCGGCAACCTGGTCCCCCGGGACATCGCCTCCCGGGCGGCGAAGAACGTCTGCGACTCGGGGCACGGGGTCGGCCCGACCGGGCTCGGCGTCTACCTCGACTTCGCCGACGCGATCAACCGGCTCGGCCGGCACACCGTCGAGGAGCGGTACGGCAACCTCTTCGAGATGTACGAACGGATCACCGGCGAGAACCCGTACCAGGTGCCGATGCGGATCTATCCCGCCGTGCACTACACCATGGGCGGGCTCTGGGTCGACTACGACCTCCAGGCCACCATCCCCGGCCTGTTCGTCATCGGTGAGGCGAACTTCTCCGACCACGGCGCCAACCGGCTCGGCGCCTCCGCGCTGATGCAGGGCCTGGCCGACGGCTACTTCGTGCTGCCGAACACCATTGCGAACTACCTCTCCGCCGGACCGTTCGAGCCGATCGACGACAACCACCCCGAGGTGGTCGCCGCGCGGGGCGACGTCGAGGACCGGCTGGCCCGGCTGCTCGCGGTCAACGGAGACCGTACGGTCGACTCGTTCCACCGCGAGCTGGGTCAGATCATGTGGGAACACTGCGGGATGGAACGTACCGACGCCGGGCTGCGCAAGGCGATCGAGCAGATCCGGGCCCTGCGCGAGCAGTACTGGCGCCGGGTCAAGGTCTCGGGTGACGCCGAGGGCATCAACCAGTCGCTGGAGAAGGCCGGTCGGGTGGCCGACTTCTTCGAGTTGGCCGAGCTGATGTGCGTCGACGCGCTGCACCGTACCGAGTCCTGCGGCGGGCACTTCCGGGCCGAGAGCCAGACCCCGGAGGGCGAGGCGCAGCGCGACGACGAGCACTTCAGCTACGTCGCGGCCTGGGAGTTCAACGGCGCCGACCGCCCACCGGTGCTGCACCGGGAAGACCTCAACTTCGAGTACGTCCACCCCAGCCAGCGGAGTTACAAGTGAATCTGACCCTGCGCATCTGGCGACAGTCCGGACCGGCCGATCCCGGCCGGATGGTCTCCTACCAGGTCGACGACGTCTCCCCCGACATGTCGTTCCTGGAGATGCTCGACGTGCTCAACGAGCGCCTGATCCTCGACGGGGCGGAACCGGTGGCGTTCGACCACGACTGCCGGGAGGGCATCTGCGGTGCCTGCGGCATGGTGGTCAACGGCGTACCGCACGGTCCGGAGCCGGCGACGACCGTCTGTCAACTGCACATGCGGCACTTCTCCGACGGGCAGACCATCGACATCGAGCCGTGGCGGGCCCGTGCCTTCCCGGTGGTGAAGGACCTGGTGGTCGACCGGAGCGCGTTCGACCGGATCATCGCGGCCGGCGGTTACATCTCGGTGCCGACCGGCAGCGCGCCGGAGGCGCACAGCCAGCCGGTGCCGAAGTCGGACGCCGACGCGGCGTTCGAGTCGGCCGCCTGCATCGGCTGCGGCGCCTGCGTCGCGGCCTGCCCTAACGGCTCCTCGATGCTGTTCACGGCGGCCAAGGTGACCCACCTGAGCCTGCTTCCGCAGGGACAGCCGGAGCGCAACGGCCGGGTGCTCGGCATGGTGACGCAGCAGGATCTGGAGGGCTTCGGCGGCTGCACCAACATGGGCGAGTGCACCGCGGTCTGTCCCAAGGGCATCCCGCTCTCCACCATCGGCCGGCTCAACCGCGACTACCTCAAGGCGGCCAGCCGGCGCGGCGGCGAACCCGGCACCGACTGAGGTGTAAGGAAGGGCCCCTTATTAACGCATAGCGTTAATAAGGGGCCCTTCCTTACGCTCAAACGGCGAGGCCGGACCAGCGTTGTACGAAGACCTCGGGCGGGACCGGGCCGTCCCAGAGCCGCCCCTGGCCGTACAGCACACCCAGGGTCTCCAGCACCTGGCGCTGGGTCGGGGTCTCCACCCCCTCGGCGACCACGCTGAGCCGCAGGGCGCTGCTCATGGCTACCACGGCCCGGACGATCTCCTCGTCCTCCGGGTTGCCGCCGAGCCCGTCGACAAACGCCCGGTCGACCTTGACCCCGGTGACCGGGTGACGTCGCAGGTAGCCGAGCGCGGAGTAGCCGGTGCCGAAGTCGTCGACCACCACCCGTACGCCCATCCGGCGCAGTTGCGCCAGAACCTGGTCGGTCACGGTGGCGGTGTCGACCATCACCGACTCGGTTATCTCCAGCACCACCACCCGGGCCGGCAGATCGTGGCGGGTCAGCGCGTCGGCCAACAGCCTCGGCAGGGCGGCGTCACGCAGTTGCCGGGGCGAGACGTTGACCGAGAGCCAGAACTGGTCGTCCACCACACCGGCGTCGCGCCAGCCGGCGAGTTGCCGCAGCGACTCGTCGAGCACCCAGCCGCCGATCTCGGCGATCAGGCCGGTGTCCTCGGCGATGGAGATGAAGTCGACCGGGGAGACCGCGCCCCGTACCGGGTGGTCCCAGCGGATCAGCGCCTCCGCGCCGACCAGGCGCCCGTCGCTGAGCTCGACGATCGGTTGGTAGACCAGGTGGAGCTGGTGCCTGGCCAGGGCGTGGCGGAGGGCGAACTCGATCTCGACCCGTTCGCGTACCCGGTCGCGCATTGAGGTGTCGAACAGCGCCCAGTTGCCCGGCCCCTCGGCCTTCGCGTGGTACATCGCCACGTCCGCGTCCCGCATCAGCGACTCGGCGGTCACCGGGGCCGCCTCGTGCTGGGCCGGGGTTGCCGCGGTGGGCAGGCCGCCGGTGCTGCCACCCCTGCGTTGGGCCACCCGGCCGGCCGCGCCGCCCGCCGCGCCGACGGTGACGCCGGCCAGGCCGACCGAGGTGTTCACCACCACCTCCACGCCGCCCACCTGGAGCGGTACGGCGAACGAGGCGAGGATCCGTTCGGCCAGCGCGACCGCCTCGTCGCGGTCGGCGCCGAGCACGATCACGAACTCGTCCCCGCCGACCCGGGCCACCGTGGCCGGGGCCGGTACCAGCGCCCGTAGCCGCCGGCCGACCTCGACGATGAGCTGGTCCCCGGTGTCGTGCCCCCACGAGTCGTTGACCATCTTGAAACCGTCGAGGTCGAGGAAATAGACCCAGATCGCGTCGTACGTGGCCGAGGTCCCGCCGAGCAGCCGGCTGACCTTGCGGGAGAGCGCGAGCCGGTTGGGCAGCCCGGTGAGCGGGTCGTGGGTGGCGTGGTGCTCGTACCGGCGCTGGGCGGTGGCGTAGCCCTGCACGGCGGAGACCGCGCGGGTCAGCAGCAACGCCACCATCGCCGCCCCGGCCAGCGCCGGCACCAGCCGTTCGGCCAGCGTCGGCTCGCGCAGCAGCGCGGTCAGCACGAACGGCGCGGCCAGGGCCGGGCAGATCAGCACCAGTCTCGGCCAGGACCAGGCCTGCACCGGCGGCGGCGTGGCCCGGCCGAGGTAGACCACCGAGGGGTGCAACGCGGCGGCACCGGCCAGCGCGAACGCGAGGAGGAAGGGCAGGTCGACGATCGGCGCCGCGGGCAGGGTGGCCACCAGCCCGACGATCGCGTACGCCAGGTCGCCGACGAGCAGCGCGGTCATCATGCCGACCAGCAGCCAGAAGCTGGGCCGCCGGGCGGCCGTGGTGAAGGCCAGGTTGACCAGCAGGAGCAGCAGCACCACGTCGAAGATCGGGTACGCCCCGGCGAGCGCCGACACCATCGCCGGGCGGCCCTGCATCGAGGCGGCCGGCATGCTCAGCAGCAGCACCGAGGCGCAGGCGGCACCGAGACAGACGATCAGACCGTCGATCACGGCGTGACGTTGCAGTCCGCCCCTGGCCCGCAGCAGGCCGCCGATGCCGGCGATCAGGACGAGGTAACCGGGCACGGTGAACGCGTCGGCGGTCAGCACCGACAGGCCGGTCCGGTCGGTGGCCCAGGGGCGGATCAGCACGCCGACCAGGAACAGGACGCTGGCCGCGCTGAGCAGGTGCCAGGGGTGTCGCGGGGCGGCCCGGTGCCAACGCGGCCCCATCACCAGAGCGACGGCCGTACCGCTTCCCACCAGGGCGAGCAGCACGACGGAGAGCCACTCGGCGAGGTCGGCCACGTAGAGCGCGGCGAGGGCGGTCCCGGCGGCGAGGTACGTCAGCGAGCCGAACGCCGGTGTCCGTGCGGAACGGGCACGCGGAGCCGAGCGTCGCATCGAGATCGCCCCCCGCGTGGATCCTTCCGTCGCCTGGTCGACAAGCAGGCGCATCACGCTACCAACCGGATCATCCTAGGTACCGTAGATGATCGACTGGAGTTCGCCAGCCGATCGGACGGCTACTTCCCCTACCGGGAGGTCGACCGGCACCGGCCGCATGCCGCCGGTCACGACAAGCGAGGATGTCCGAGTGACGCGTGGGCGGGGTGGAGACGTACTGGGCCGGGTCGGGACCGGTCGGGTGGCAGCGCGGCGCCGCTGGCGGCGACGGGCCGGGGCGGCGCTCGCCCTGACCGCGGTCGGAGCCGCGGTCTGGGCGGTCCGGGACATCCCGTTGGCGCTCGGCGCCGGCGCCAGCGGCGACCGGGCGGCCCGGCTGCGCGCGTCCCCGCAGTTCGAGGGCGACGGGTTCCGCAACCAGGCGACCACCCGGGCCGTGATGGCCGAATCCGGGCGCAACGTGCTGTTCCAGTTCCTCTTCGGTGGTCACCGGCGCAAGCCCGCCGACCCGGTCCCGCTGGTCGCCGCGGGACCGGCCGACCGGGCTGACGCGTCGCCCGGAGAACTCGGCGTGATCTGGTACGGCCACGCCTCCGCCCTGCTGGAGATCGAGGGGCGGCGGGTGCTGGTCGACCCGATGTGGAGCGAGCGGTGCTCCCCGTCGAGGCTGGTGGGGCCGCGCCGCCTGCACCCCGCCCCGGTCGGCCTGGACACACTACCCACGGTCGACGCCATCCTCATCTCCCACGACCACTACGACCACCTCGACCTGGTCACCGTACGCGGGTTGCTGCGGCTCCAGACGGCCCCGTTCCTGGTCCCGCTCGGCGTCGGTGCCCACCTCGCCCGGTGGGGCGTACCGGACTCGCGGATCATCGAGCTGGACTGGTCGGAGAGCGTCGAACTGGCCGGGCTGCGCTTCACCGCCACGGCGGCCCAGCACTTCTCCGGGCGGGCGTTCACCCGCAACCGGACCCTGTGGGGGTCGTGGGTGGTCGCCGGGCCGACCCGCCGGGTCTTCTACTCCGGCGACTCCGGCTACTTCTCCGGCTACGCCGAGATCGGGCGCCAACACGGTCCGTTCGACGTCACGCTCATCCAGGTCGGCGCGTACGCCCCGGCCTGGCCCGAGATCCACATGTTCCCGGAGGAGGCGGTCACCGCCCACCTGGACCTCCGTGGGGACCTGCTGATCCCGGTGCACTGGGCGACGTTCAACCTGGCCGTGCACTCGTGGGCCGAACCGGTCGACCGGTTGTGGCGGGAGGCGAAGGCGCGGGGCGTCCGGCTGGCCGTGCCTCGCCCCGGCGAGCGGGTGGTGGTCGACCTGCCGCCGCCGGTGGACGGCTGGTGGCAGGAGATCGTCTGAGCCGGCTCGGCGTGGCTCGGGCCGGCTCGGCGCGCGGACCCCCGCTGGCCCGGCGCGACGACCCCGACCGGCTCGGCTCAGAGCACGAACGCGTCGGTCCAGAGCTGCCCCGACCGGCCGGAGAGGGCATCCAGCAACGCCACCGCCTGACCGTCGGTCAGCGAGGCGACGAAGTCGACGATCGCCCGGCCGCGCGCCTTGGCCGCCCGGTCGGCCGTACGCGGGTGCAGCTCGGCCTCGGCCAGCTCGATCAGGTCGTGCAGTCGGCGTGGCAGGCGGGCCACCTCCCGGGGGTCGAGAATCCAGTCGAGCAGGGCCTCCACCAGGGTGTCCAGCAGCCGGGCCTGACCACGCTGGTGCAGCGCGAGGTCGGGCCGGGCGAGCACGAACTGGTGGTGGACGAACTTGAGCACCTGCACCTCGTGCCACTGCGGCCGGGCCAACAGCACGTGTCCGGACCGCATCGGCGGGTCGGGCACCACCGTGATCGCGTCCACCAGCCGTCGGGTCCACCGGGCGGAGAACCGGGAGACGCCCTGCTCGGCCTCGATCGAACCGTCGAAGGGCGCGGAGAGCAGGCCGTCGACCAGTTCCAGGCGTACGTGTTCGACCGCGTCCGCGAAGGCCCGGTCGTCGCTGACCCAGGCGTCCTTGCGGTGCAGTTGCCGGCGCAGCCGTTCGATCGAGGCGCCCGGGCGGCGTGACCCGTGCTCGAGGATCGCGTCGGTCATCGACCGGAACTGGGCGCTTTCCCGCTGCCAGCCGAGCAACTCGGCGGCGACCGCGCCCTGGCGCAGCACGCCCACCCGGTGGAAGTCCTCCACGTCGTGGATCGCGTACGCGATGTCGTCGGCGGTGTCCATCACCGACGCCTCGACGGTCTGCTGCCAGTCGGCGATCCGCCCGGCGAACGGCGCCCGTGCCTGCCGCAGGTCCTCGACCTCGGTGCTGTACGCGCCGAACTTGGCCGAACCGCTCTCCGGCTCCTCCGGTGGCGGGGTCGCCCCGCGCGGCGGCGGGTCGAACTGTCGGGGATGCGGGTCCGGGTAACCCGACCGGGTCCACGGGTATTTCAGGATGGCGGCCCGGACGGCGGCGGTGAGGTCCAGGCCGATGGTCGCCATGCCCCGGATCTCCGTGCTGGTGACGATCCGGTACGACTGCGCGTTGCCCTCGAACCCGTCGGCCAGGCCGAGCCGTTGCCGGGCGACCCGGTCGAGCACCTGTTCGCCCAGGTGCCCGAACGGCGGGTGCCCCAGGTCGTGGGCGAGCGCCGCCGCCTCCACCACGTCCGGGTCACAGCCGCCGAGCTTGTCGAGCAGGTCCCGGTAGCGCTCGTCACCGACCAGCCGCTCGGCGATCGCCCGACCGACCTGGGCGACCTTGAGGCTGTGCGTCAGCCGGTTGTGTACGAGCAGGCCGGAGCCGCCCGGACTGATCACCTGGGTGACCCCGCCGAGCCGGGCGAGGAAGGGCGAGCTGACGATCCGGTCCCGGTCGGCCCGGAACGGGCTGGCGGCGAGGTCGCCCAGTTCGGCGGCGCTGCCCCCGAACAGCCGCCGGGCCCGCGGATCGACCGAAGACTCCATGATCCGACGCTAGCCCAGCCCGGGCCGCGCGGTGTGCGCAGCCCCGACGAAGCCCGTACCGGTCAGGTCGACGCGGCGGCTCGGCGGGTGCCGCCGGCCGGCACCGGGGCCGGGGCCGGTTCGAGCGCACCGCCACCGACCCGGGCGTAGATCTCCGGCTGCGACGACCGGAGCGCGAGCCCCCAGAACAGACCGGCCAACGCGACCAGCGCCACCAGACCGGGCAGCAGACCACGCAGGTAGGCCGGTGTGCCGGGGGCGAGCAACGCCCCGAAGTCGGCCAGCAGCAGGACCAGCAGGACGCTCAGCCCCATGGTGGCGAGCGTCGGCGCGACCAGCCGCTGCCACCGGGCCCGTGCGCTGTCCGGCCGGCTGTTGAAGAAGTGGAGTACGGCCACCGAGGTCAGGGTCAGCAGCAGCAGTACGCCGACCGCGCCCACCCCGCCGAGCCAGGTGAACAGTTCGGTGACCGGATCCCGCCCGGTGACGGCGAAGACGAGCAGCACCACCAGGGCCAGGCCGGTCTGGACCAGCGAGGCGGCGACCGGGGCGCCGGTACGGACGCCGACCCGACCGAGTCGGGCGGGCAGCACCCGCTCGAACCCCAGCCCGTAGAGCTGGCGGGCCACCGCGTGGTGCCCGGCGAGCAGGGCGGCCAGTACGGCGGTGCCGAGCAGGGCCTGGGCGACGACGGCCAGCACCGCCCCACCGTGCCGGGCGAGAATGTCGGCGACCAGTCCCGGCCCGGCGACGGCGGCCACCGTCGAGGTGTTCTCCGGCCCGGTGGCAACGGTGAACGCCCAGGCGCAGAGCGCGTAGCAGGTGCCGGTCGCGACAACCGACAGGTAGGTGGCGCGGGCGACGGTGCGCCTGGGGTCGGTCACCTCGGCGCGGTGGGCCGGCGCCGACTCGACGCCGACGAACGAGATCGTGCCCAGGGCCAGCACCGCGCCGAGACCGGCCACCGAGAGGCTGCCCGGGTCGAGGCCGGTGGCACTCGTCCGGCCACCGGCCGGATTGGCGATCGCGAACACCACGAGGGTGGCCAGCACGAGCAATTCCAGGACCAGGAATACGGTGACAACCGTCCCGGAGAGCTCCCACCGGAGTACGCCGAGCAGACCGACCACCGCCCAGGCCACCAACGCCCAGATCCACCAGTCGAGTACGAGTGAAAATTCCACGCCGGCGAAGTCCGCGAGAATCGCACCGGCGAGTCCGTACAGACCGATCTGGATCGCGTTGTACGCCAGCAGGCCGACAAAAGCGGCGGAGACCGCACCGGCCCGGCCGAGCCCTTTCGCGACGTACGAGGAGAAGGCACCCGGGTTCGGCACGTACCGGCTCATCGCGGTGTAGCCGACGGCGAAGACGGCGAGCACGATCGTCAGCACCAGGAAGCAGAACGCGGCGCCGGTGTTGCCGCTGACCGCGTACATGATGGGCATGACGCCACCGACCGCCGTCAGCGGCGCGGCGGCGGCGGTGGCGTAGGTCGCGAGCCGTCCGGCCCCCAGTCGGCCGGGGCGGGGCGGGTTACCGGGGACGGGCGGCTCGGTTGGCATGTGCGGTCGCTCCTGGCCGGTCAAAACATTGTCGATCGACAATCAGCAGAGGTTATGGCCGTTTTCGCCGGGCGACAAGTTTGTACGGGCATCCGACAGTTTCCGGCCCGCTGGGTCCATTGCCCGACGCAACTACCACGAACGGGTTGAGCGCCGTCATTCCTTGCCGTAGCGTCCTGCATCAACACGCGGAGCTACCGAAGCGTCACGACGGTACCGGGCGGGGCCGGAGACGAGCCATGAACAAGTTCCTGGGCGATACCGAACGACTCGCCGATGAGCTGTTCCTCATCGGACACGACGACTACAACGGGCGTCCTCTGGCCGCCGCGAACCTGCTCGACGCCGCCCTGGCCGGTGCGATCCTCGCCGAACTCGCCCTGGCCGGGCGGATCACCATCACCCGGGGCGAGGTCTTCGTCGCCGACAACCGGGCCTGGCAGGATCCGGTCGCGGACCGGGCGCTGGGCGAGATGGTCCGGTACGGCGACGGATACGACGCCCGGGGCTGGCTGGAGTTCATCCTCCCCCAGGTCCGGGAACAGGTCGGCCTCCGGCTGGTCAGCGCGGGCGCGCTGCGCCGGGAGAGCAGACGCGGCCTGACCCTGCGGATGACCGTACGCTGGCCCGGCCGGGACCCGAACCGGGTGGCCGCGCCCCGGGTCCGGCTCGCCGCCGTGTTGGAGCGCTCGGACCAGCCGTTGGACATCCGCAACGCGACCCTGGCCGCGTTGGTCCGGGCCGGCGGCATGCTCCGGGTGCTGGGCCTGCCCGAGCACGCGGTGGCACAACGGATCTCGGCCGCCCGGCGGCTGCTGCCGCCCGCGCTGGCCGACCTGCTCGCCGCGGTGGACGCGACCGTCGCCACCACCACCCTCCGCCCCCGCCGGTAAGGAAGGGCCCCTTATTAACGCTATAGCGTTAATAAGGGGCCCTTCCTTACCCCTCGGGCGGGTGGTGCGGCGCGGACGGGGGGTGCGCGGCACAATGCGTACGTAACCCACCCGGAGAAGGCGGACCAGGATCGTGACGACGTCTGTTCATCAGCGGATCGCCGAGGAGCTCGGTGTACGTGAGCGGCAGGTAGCCGCCGCCGTCGAGCTACTCGACGGCGGGGCGACCGTGCCCTTCATCGCCCGCTACCGCAAGGAAGTCACCGAGATGCTCGACGACGCGCAGTTGCGCACGCTCGAGGAGCGGCTGCGCTACCTGCGGGAGTTGGAGGAACGGCGGTCGGCCATCCTGGAGTCGATCCGGACCCAGGGCAAGCTGGACGAGGCGCTCGAAGCGCAGATCATGGCGGCCGACTCGAAGGCCCGGCTGGAGGACATCTACCTGCCGTACAAGCCGAAGCGCCGGACCCGGGCCCAGATCGCCCGGGAGGCCGGGCTGGAGCCGCTGGCCGACCAGCTTCTCGCCGACCCGGGACTCGACCCGCGTACCACCGCGACCGCCTTCGTCGACGCCGAGAAGGGCGTGGCCGACCCGACCGCCGCGCTCGACGGCGCGCGGGCGATCCTGGTCGAGCGGTTCGCCGAGGACGCCGACCTGATCGGCTCGCTGCGTGAGCAGATGTGGTCGCGGGGGCGGCTGGCCGCCAAGGTACGCGACGGGCAGCAGGACGCCGGGGCCAAGTTCTCCGACTACTTCGACTTCACCGAGCCGTACACCCGGGTCGCCTCGCACCGGCTGCTGGCTATGTTCCGGGGTGAGAAGGAGGGCGTGCTCGACCTGAGCATGGAGCCCGAGGAGGTTCCGGAGGACGAGACCGCCCCGGTCGGCCCGACCCGGTACGAGTTGGAGATCGGCGCCCGGTTCGGGGTCGCCGACCGGGGTCGCCCGGCCGACCGGTGGCTGACCGACACGGTGCGCTGGGCGTGGCGCACCCGGATCCTCATCCACCTCGGCGCCGACCTGCGGATGCGGCTCTGGCAGGCGGCCGAGGACGAGTCCGTACGCGTCTTCGCCACCAACCTGCGCGACCTGCTGCTCGCCGCGCCGGCCGGCAGCCGTACCACGATGGGCCTGGACCCCGGGGTGCGTACCGGTGTGAAGGTGGCCGTGGTCGACGCGACCGGCAAGGTGCTGGCGACCGACACGGTCTACCCGCACGAGCCGCGCCGCCAGTGGGACCAGTCGATCGACACGCTGGCCCGGCTGGCCCGCGCCCACGCGGTGGAGTTGGTCGCGATCGGCAACGGCACCGCGTCCCGGGAGACGGACAAGCTCGCCGGTGACCTGATCAAGCTGCACCCGGGGCTGAACCTGACCAAGGTGATGGTCTCCGAGGCCGGCGCGTCGGTCTACTCCGCGTCCGCGTACGCCTCGCAGGAACTGCCCGGGTTGGACGTCTCGCTGCGCGGCGCGGTCTCGATCGCCCGCCGGCTCCAGGACCCGTTGGCCGAGCTGGTCAAGATCGAACCGCGCTCGATCGGCGTCGGGCAGTACCAGCACGACCTCTCCGAGGTGAAGCTCTCCCGATCGCTGGACGCGGTGGTGGAGGACTGCGTGAACGGCGTCGGGGTCGACGTGAACACCGCCTCCGCGCCGCTGCTCGCCCGGGTCTCCGGAATCGGCACCGGGCTGGCGGAGAACATCGTGCTGCACCGGGACACCAACGGCCCGTTCCGCACCCGCCGGGCGCTCAAGGAGGTCCCCCGGCTCGGGCCGAAGGCGTTCGAGCAGTGCGCCGGCTTCCTGCGCATCCCCGGCGGCGACGACCCGCTGGACGCCTCGGCGGTGCACCCGGAGTCGTACCCGGTGGTCCGGCGGATCCTGGCCAGCACCGGCGGCGACGTCGGCTCGCTGATCGGCAGGAGCGCGGTGCTGCGGGCGCTCAAGCCGACCGACTTCGTCGACGAGAACTTCGGGCTGCCGACCGTCACCGACATCATCGGCGAGTTGGAGAAGCCCGGTCGCGACCCCCGGCCGGCGTTCCGGACCGCGACCTTCGCCGAGGGGATCGAGAAGATCGGCGACCTGACCCCCGGCCTGCTGCTGGAGGGCGTGGTCACCAACGTCGCCGCGTTCGGCGCCTTTGTCGACATCGGTGTGCACCAGGACGGGCTGGTGCACGTCTCGGCGATGTCGAACACGTTTGTCAAGGACCCCCGGGACGTGGTCAAGTCCGGTGACGTGGTCCGGGTCAAGGTGCTCGACGTGGACGTACCACGCAAGCGGATCTCGCTCACCCTGCGGCTGGAGGACGAGACCACGCCGGGCGCTCCGCGTACCGGTGGCGGTGACCGCCGGGACCGTCCGGCGGGTGACCGCCGGGACCGGGGCGGCGCCGACCGGGGCGGTTCCCGTGGCGGCGGCCAGTCCCGGCAGGGTCGCGGCGGTTCCGCGCCGGCACCCGGTGGTGCGATGGCGGACGCGTTGCGCCGGGCCGGACTCGACAAGGGCCTGGGCGGCTCCGGCCGCTGACCCGCCCGAACCAGTCGAACCCGCCCACCGCGACGCGTCGCGGTGGGCGGGCCTCGTTCCACCCCCTGGCGTACGGTCCGCCAATGGTCGACGGCGGGCGTGCCGCCTGGCGGGCGGAGCACCGCGGCTACGGCGCGGTGAGCGGTTCGGCGCGGTGGGCCTCGTGCAGCAGATCCACGAAGGACGGTGCTTCGGGCAGGGGTACGGCGCCGATCCGGCGTACCGCGACACCCGGCGTCCACGAGTTCATCACCACGGCACCGGCCAACGTCGGCAGTTCGGCGAGCGTGATCTCCGCGACGCGCTGGGGAACGCCGAGCCGGTCGAGTTGCCGCCGTACGATGCCCATCGTGGTCCCGACCAGCATCTCGGCCTCCGGCCAGACCACCGCGCCGCCGTCCCAGAAGGCCAGATTCCAGATCGACCCCTCGCTGAGCCGGCCCCGCCGGTCGACGAACGCGGCATCGTCGAAACCCTCTTCGACGGCCCGCCGGAGGAAGTACGTCTTCGCCACCTCGCCGACGTGTTTCACCTCCGGCAGAACCCGTTCGTGCTCGACCACCGCCAGTGCCAACGGGCCCGCCGGACCGGTCGCCGCCGGGCCGGTACGGACCAGCACCTCGGGTTCGACGGCGGCGCCGTCCGGGGTGAACTCGCCGACCGGCGAGTAGACCGTGGCCAGCAGCGACAGGTCGGCCGGGCCGGACTCGACCGCCGCCCGCAAATAGGAGCGCACCCGGTCGTCGGGCAGCGCCCGACCGAACATCGCCACCGAGGCGACCCGCAACCGGTCGAGGTGCAGGTCGAGCCCTCGGATCCGACCCCCGCGCACCTGCGCGGCGGTGAAGTGGGCGTATCCGGCAAAGGCGAGTGGCGTCAGGTCCGAGACGGTTGCGGCCCGGCCGTTACGTCGGACAACGAAGGAGGTCATGCCTCCAACGTAGGGTCTGATACCGATGTGAACCTCAAGCACGGATGAGAGAGATCACACGAGGAGCTACGAACCCGCCACCTGAAGATCACCCGTCAGACGGCAGGTTCGGACGACAGCGCGTACGCGTCGTCGGGTGTCGCCGAGCGGCGGTCACCGGCGGCCGCCTCGGCCCGACGGACCGCCAGCGTTACCCCGATCCGGCGCCGGGCAGCTCGCCGCCAGCGCTCATCGTGGCTGGTCACGTGGCCTGTGCCAGGGCTGCCCGGTGGCTGAGGTACCGACATGCCGGATACCGTAGGGAGCCGGATGTGAAGAACCGATCAAGAAGCGGTTGTCTCGTCGTGCGTCGAATCGGACGCCGGGTGCCATACGGCTTCCGCATCCCGTCTTCACGAGTACTTAACGGGTCACGGGTTGAATTCCTCCGACCGCTACCCGTCAGGATGAGGAGTCATGGGCGCACGGATCCTGGTCGCCGAGGACGACCGTAAGCAGGCGAACCTCGTTCGGATCTACCTCGAACGGGAGGGACACAGCGTCCTGCTGGTCGGCGACGGCCGGGCGGCGATCGAGCAGGTCCGGGCCCGCCGACCCGACCTGGTCGTGCTCGACGTGATGATGCCGGTGGTCGACGGGCTGGACGTGTGCCGGGTGCTCCGGGCCGAGTCCGACCTGCCGATCCTGCTGCTCACCGCCCGTACCACCGAGGACGACATCCTGCTCGGGCTCGACCTGGGCGCCGACGACTACCTGACCAAGCCGTACAGCCCACGGGAACTCGCCGCCCGGGTACGGGCACTGCTGCGCCGGGCCGGGGTGGTCAGCGCGGGCGGCCAGGCGGTGCTCCGGGTGGGCGGGCTGGAGATCGACGCGGGCCGGTTCGAGGTACGGATCGACGGTCGGCCGGTCACGCTCACCGCCAAGGAGTTCGGCATCCTGGAGGTGTTGGCCAGTGAGCCGGGTCGGGCGTTCACCCGGGCACAGATCATCGACCGGGCCTTTGGTTTCGACCACTACGTACTGGAACGCACGGTTGACGTACACGTGATGAACCTGCGGCGCAAGATCGAAACCGACGCGACCGAACCCCGGTACGTCCAGACCGTCTTCGGCCGTGGCTACCGCCTCTCGGACCAGGAGACAACACCGGCGCCGGCCGCCACGGCGACGGCCGTACCGTGAGCTTCCGGTTCCGGGTGCTGGGACTGGTCATGCTCGTCGCGCTGAGCGCGACCGCCGCGACCGCCTGGCTGACCCTGCGCCAGGCCCGGGAACAGGTGACCGCCTCGGCCAGCGCCGACCAGGTCCAGATCGACACGATCAGCTCCGCGCTCACGGAGTACGCCAGCAAGCAGGGCACCTGGGAGTTGGTGGCCGACCTGGTCGGGCGGTTGCACCGGGACACCGGGCAACGGATCCACCTGGAGTCGGACCTCGGTGTGCTGGTGGACACCGACACCCAACTGAACCCCGACCGGGCCTTCCGGCCGTTGGGACCACTCACCGCCGTGATCAACCCCCGGCCGACCCTCTCCCTCGAAGGTCGGGTGGCCGACCCGGTCGCCGCCACCACGCAGGCGATCGGTACCTACCGTTCCGGTGTGCTGCTCGCCGCCTGCCTGACCCGCAACGGCCTGGGCGTGGCGAGCACCACCGGCCCGTACGGGGTGCCGAACTTCGTGGCGACCCCGGATGCCGCGAAGCTGGGCGGGCCGACGGTGAAGAACTGCTACACCGCCGCCGAGGAGGGCACCCGGAACTTCGAGGTCGACCGGGGGCGGGCCGAGAGCTGCGTGGCCACGGAGGCATCGGGGCTGCCCCGCCTTCCCGACGGCGTCCGTCCGTCGACTCCCATCGATCCCAAGAAGCTCGGTCCGGAGACCGGGGACGGCTCCGGGACGGCCGCGCCCACCATGGTTTCGGAGACCACCCTCACCTGCCTCACCCAGGTCTTCAACCTCCAGATCAACGACGTCGCGCCGCAGCCGGTCCGGCTGTACCTCGGCGCGAAGAGCGACCCGGCGGCGGCGGTGAGCACCGCTCCGATCCTGGCCGGGGTCGCCGGGGTGGCCGGGATCGCGATCCTCTGCACCGCGCTGCTCAGCCACCGGGTGCTCCGCCCGATCGGCCGGCTCACCTCGGCCGCCCAGCGGCTCGGCCGGGGTGACCTCTCCGGCCGGGTGCCGATCGAGGGCCGGGACGAGCTGGCCGAGTTGGGGCGCTCGTTCAACCAGATGGCCGACTCGCTGCAACGCGGTGAGGAACGTCAGCGCCGGCTGGTGGCCGACGTCGCGCACGAACTGCGCAGCCCGCTGGCCAACCTGCGGGGTTACCTGGAGGCGCTCAAGGACGGGGTGATCACACCGGACCCGGAGTTGTTCGCCTCCCTGCACGAGGAGGCGGTGCTGCAACAGCGGATCGTCGACGACCTGCAGGAACTGGCCCTGGCCGAGGCCGGCACGCTGGCGTACCACCGGGTCCACATCGATCTCGCCGACCTGCTGGAGACCTGCCGTACCGCCCACCTGGCGCTGGCCGAGTCGGCCGGGATCAGCCTCCAGGTCTTCGCCGAACCGGTCGTGGTCCACGCCGACCCGGACCGCCTGCGCCAGGTGCTGGGCAATCTCATCACCAACGCGCTGCGGGCCACCGCCGCCGGGGGCCACCTCAACCTGTACGCGGCGCGTTCCGCGTCGGGTGCGCTGGTCCGGGTGGCCGACGACGGGTCGGGGATCGCCGCCGACGCGCTGCCACACGTCTTCGACCGGTTCTGGCGGGCGGACTCGGCCCGGGGGCGCGGCACCGGCGGCAGCGGGCTCGGCCTCGCCATCACCAAGCAGATCGTCACCGACCACGGTGGCACGATCAGCGTGGCCAGCGAACTCGGCGTCGGTACGACGTTCACCATCGTGCTGCCCATCCCGGTCGACAGCACCCCGCGCTGACCTACCGGAGCACCCGCAGGTCGGTTCGCGCGTGCGCACCCCGACCCGGTCGCCGGAAACCCGGGCCGGTCGCCGCCGACCGTTTCACCGCCAGCGCGAGCAGCACCACCGATGCCAGCGGCACGAACCGCCCGAGCAGGAAGACCACGATGTTGTCCAGGTCACTGCTGAGCACCAGTACGGTGGCCACGCCGAGCGCCGGGGCGAGCAGCTTCGGCACCAGGTCCGGTTGGTCCCGGGCCCGCCGGTAGAACCGCCGGGACCAGCGTACGAGCAGCCCGAGCGGGATGAACGACAGCGGCGCGCCGAGCACCCCGAAGTTCAGCATCGCCTCACCGCCGATGCCGTAGATCCGGGTGGCCCACTGGCCGGTGTCCCGGTCGTAACTGCCCGGCCCGAGCAGCACCTCGGTGCCGACCACCAGCTTGCTGTCGGGCCGCTCGGGCAGCAGCCAACCCGGTGCCAGCAGCGTGACCGCGCCGAGGTACGTGACGCCGTAGCCGAGGTCGCCCTCCCCGTGCCGCTTGCGTTCCAGCAGCACCGCCTGCATGTCCGCCCGGGCGAGGTCGTTGAGCAGGACCTTCGGCAGGTCCCGCCCGGTCTCCGAGGAGAGCTCCTCGATGCTGCGGTCACCGCGTACGACGTCGACGACCTCGACCCCGGCGCTCTTGTAGAGGCCGTAGACGTACATGAAGAGCACGAAGATCACGCCGCAGACCAGTAGCGCCCTGCGGGAGATGGCGAAGACAACCAGGTGGACCAGGATCAGCGCGAGCAGGACCGGCCAGACGGTGTTGCTCCGGCTTCCGCGCAAGCCCCCGACCAGGAACTGGACCACGGCGAGGGAGACCAGCAGCCACACCACCAGGGAACGCCGCCGGGCCAGTGTCTCCCGCCACCGGACCAGCACCAGCGCGAAGGCGATCAACGGGAACGACTCGGCGAGCATGAGCAGCCAGCCCATGCCGGTGAGCGCCTCCCGGTCCTGCGTCATCACCGCGAGGAAGCCGCTCAGGCCGCCGAACATGATGATCTCCACCCCGAACGCCAGCACGCCGGCCGCGACGGCGATCGAGCCGACCAGGTAGAACCGGGATACGTTGAGCTGCCCGCCCCAGGCGCTGTGCCGCCCGCGTACGGGAAACGACAGCAACCACCGGTAGACCAGCAGCCCGACCATGTTCATGATGGCCATCACGCCGAGCGCGTCGCGCCACTCCTCGGGCGGGCTGACGAAGAGTCCCCAGTGGTCCAGCGTGACGTGCAGGATCGGGGCCAGGTAGAAGAAGTGCAGCCCGAGCAGGCCGAGCAACGCCTGCGGGTCGAAGATGTCGAACTGCCGGCGGATCCAGCCGACCACGTCGAGCCCGATCAGCACCCCGCAGCCGGCGACCGGGAGCATGAACCAGTGCTGCAACCGGGCGTCGAACACCACCAGCACCAGGCTGACCGCCGCCACGGCGCCACCGGCCAGGGCCCAGGTGAGGGTGTCCGGCCCGATCCGGCCCGCCGCACGGCGGTTGCCCCGCCGGCCCGCGACGGACCGGCTGCCCGGCAGGGCCGGACGGGGGGTCCCCGGCGCCCGCACGGCGTCGACCGTCGGGCTGGCCCGACCGCCCGCTCCCGCCTGTCGCAACCTCATCGCCGGCCCACCGTCCAGAGCGCTCGCCACCGCGCGACGGCGTTGTCCAGCAGGAACGGCGAGTTGCGCAGGCTGGCCCGGATCTCGTCGCGGGCCACCGGTCCGAGTTGGATCTGGGTCACCACCGAGTCGGCCCACCGGTGCGGTCCGTCGGCGAGCGGCAGCAGGGCCAGCCCGCGTACGAGCGGTTCGACCTCGCGCAGGCACGGCAGGTCGGTCGCGACCACCGGAACCCCGGCGGCGAGTGCCTCCAGCACCACTCCCGGCAGTCCCTCGCGCCGGGACGGCAGCAGGAGCACGTCGGTCGCGGCCAGCACCGAGGCGATCTCGTCGGTCTCACCGGCGAGCACCACCAGTGGGTCGTCGACGATCTCCGGGTGTGCCCCGAGCAGGTCGTCGGCACCGCCCGGCCCGACCACGAAGAGCCGGGCGTCCGGCCACCGGGCCCGGACCGCGCGGTGCACCTCGACCAGGAAGGGACGGTTCTTCTCCGGCGACGACCGCCCCAGGTACGCGAGCACCGGTACGTCCGTCGGCAACTGCCAGTGCGACCTGGCCGCCGCCCGCTCCCAGCCACCGACCCGGTTCGGGTTCACACTGTTGTAGAGCACCCGGTAGCGCTCGTCCCCGGACGGCGGGCCGGCGAGCCGCAGCGCGGCGGCGGTCACGCCCACCACGTCCGTGGCGACCCGGCGCAGCAGCCACCGCAGCACCGACCGGCGCAGCCGCCGGGCCCGGCTGTCCCGGCGGCCGTCGCCCTCGCTCCACATCCGGGCTATCCGCACCGGCACCCCGGCGAGCCTGGCCACCAGCAGGATCACCGCGCTGGTCAGGCTGACGTGCGAGACCACCGCGTCCGGGCGCAGCTCGCGCAGCCGACGCCAGAGCCTGGTCCCGAACGTACGCAGCGGAGCGACGGGGCACTGCTCCACCCGGGCCCCGCTGACCCGGAACTCGGCGGCCAGGCTCCCCTCCCGCCCGTTGAGCGTGATGAAGATCTGCTCCACCTCGGTCGGCGGGATCGCCCGGCACAGGTCGAGCGAGACGGTCTCCGCACCGCCCCGGTCGAGCCAGCCGATCACGTGCGCCACCCGTACCGGGTGCTCGGTGGTCGGTTGTGGGCGCTGGTCGGGGACGGGCTTGCCGGCACCGCCACGGGCGTCGTCGCGTCGGGTGGGTGAGCTGGTCACGTGCGACCTCCGACCGGCGTACGGCGGGCGGCGGTGTCCCGGACCGTACGGTAGAACCGATCCCGGCGCGGGCGCAGCGAGTCGACCGAGTAGTCCCGGGCCCGGTCCAGGTTCCGGGCGGACGCGGCGCCCAGCCGCGCCGGGTCGGCGAGGAACCGCCGGATCGCGGCGGCCAGGGCGAACGGGTCGTCCGGCGGCACCAGGTCCTCCCTCACGAGTAGTTCCGGGATGCCACCGACGGTGGTGCCGATCGCGGGCAGACCACGCGCCATGCCCTCGATCAGCACCCGGGGCAGCCCTTCGGTACGCGACGGCACCACCATCAGGTCCGCCGCGTCGAGGCGTCGACGTACGGCCGGGCCGGCGGGGACGGTGCCGGTGAAGGTGACCCGGTCGGCCAGCCCCGCCTCGGCCGCCAGCCGCTCCAGCCGGGGCCGGAAGCGACCGTCGCCGACGTGGAGCAGGCGAGGTGCCTCGCCGTCGGCGGCGAGCCGGGCCAGCGCCTCGATCAGCGTGTCGATGCCCTTGTAGAGCTGGTCCAGCGAGCCGATCGAGATCAACGTGCCGGGTCGGGGCGGCTGGTCGATCCACCGTGGTTCGGGGACAAACGCCTCCTCGGGAAGGTCCACGCTGGAGTACGCGGTGCTGACCGCGCCGGGCCGGCTCGGGTAACGGGCCTGGAGGTGCCGCTCGGTCACGTACGCGACCGCGCCGGCGGAGCGGCACAGGTGGCGCAACCGGGTGGTGCCCCAGTGGCGCAGGAACGGGCGCAACGGGTGCTCCACCACCCCGGGGGCGAAGACGTCGTACGGGTCGCCGACCACCTCGATCGCGTACGGCAGCCGCTGCCGCTCGCGCCAGCCGGCGAGCATCAGACCGGTGGGCGACGGCACCCGCAGGATGACCGCGTCACCGGGCTGGGCGGCGGCGCGTACCGCCTGCCGGATCGAACGCCAGCGGGCGAGGTACTGCCGTGGCCCCACGTAGTGCGGCACCGGCCAGAGTTCGACCCCGGGGCCGTCGACCCGGTACGCACCGGCCGGCGGCTGGTCCACCCGGTGCAGCCGGGCCACCACCCGTACGGTGTCGAACGCGGCCAGGTAACGGCTGAAGAACGGGTACGCCGGACCGTCCGGGGTCCAGACCGAACCGTCGGGGGCGCGGGAGAACCGGGTCTCGGTGGTCACCACCACTCTCATCGCGTACGCACCCCCGCCGCCGTACGCTCCACGATGTCCGCGATCGTCTCGGCCGCCGGCCCGTGGTCGAAGAACTTGACCATGCGGTCCCGGGCTGCCTCGCCCCGCCGGGCCAGCTCACCGGCCTCGAACTCGCGGTACGCCGCCGCCAGCGCCGCCTCCAGTGGCGCCACCTCGCCGGCCGGCACCACCCAACCGCTGGCCGGGTCGACCACCTCGGGCAGCCCACCGGCGTCGCTGACGATGCTCGGCAGTCCCATCGCGCCCGCCTCGACCGGGGCGCCGTGCCCCTCCGACAGCGACGGGCTGACGCTGAGGTCGGCCGCGTTGTAGTACGGGCGTACCTCGGTCACCGACTCCAGCCAGGTCACGCTCGGGTCGGTGTCGACCCCGAACCGGCGGATCAGCTCGCGCCGGTGCGTCTCGCCGACCGGGGAGAACCCGGCGCCGATCAGCAGCAGGTGGGCGCGGGGATGCCGGGCCTGGAACGCCTGCCAGGCCGGCAACAGGACGTCGTGCCCCTTGATCCCCCGCCCGTTGTACGTCAGCCGCTTCGGCGCGTACACGTAGGCGACCATGACCACGAGGAACGTCTCCTGCGCCAGCCCGAGTTCGGTGCGGATCGCGGCGCGCAGCTCGGCCGAGGTCGGCCCCGCCGGTTCGGGCTCGGCCGGGTGGCCGGGCTTCACCCCGGAGCGCTGCCGCGCCGCCTGACGCTGCTGGGCGGCGTAGTGCCGCCGGCTGAAGTGCGCGGTGTCGATGCCGGGGGTGGTCGCCGGCCGGCGCGACGGCGGCACGCCGAGCGCGGCGTACTGCCCGGAGGTGTACTCGGTGCCGCAGATGATCACGTCGTCCGCGCGCCAGAGCCAGCGTTCGACCGTCCGGATCACCCGGGACTCCAGGAACAGCGGTCCGACGACCATGTGCACCCGGCCGAGGCGGAGCCCGACCGAGGCGAACCGGGCGGCGAGCGCCGGGGCGTATAGGTGGTACTTCACGATGTCCAGGCGCAGGTCGCGCAGGAGCCGCCGCAGCCGCCAGAGGTCACGCAGGGTCGCCGGACCGGGCCGGAACCGGAAGTCGAACGGCGACTCGACCACCTCGAAACCTCGTCGGGTGAGTTCGGTCGGAAGCGGTCCCGGTCCCGGCGGGAGCACCACCACCACGTAATGGCCACGGCGGCGGAGCTCCTCCACCTGGGGGAGCATCCACCGGCCGCTCTGGCGGTGTTTGAACAGGATGGCTATGCGCAGTCCTGCCACTGGCTGTCCTCTCTGGGCTGGACCGGGTGGCGGCGTCCACCCGGTCGGTCCGCGCCGCGTCTCGGGCACCGGGTCGAGAAGTCGGTCAGACCCGGGCCGGGTCCAGGTGTCGGGCCGGGTGGTCCTGGGTCGGGTCCAGGTGTCGGGCCGGGTGCTCCCGGATCGGCGGGACCGGAGGTGCCGGGATGGTGCCGCAGACCCGCTCGACGTACTCGGCGGCGTCCGGGCCGGCGTCGAACTCCGGTCGCAGGATCGCCACCCGGATCAGGTCGTGCCACCGGCCGCCACGGAAGACCGCCTCCCGCTCCCGGCCCTCCACCTGCCAGCCACAGCGGCGTACGTAGGCGCCGAGACTGGCCGCGTTGAAGTCGAGGATGCCGCTGTGCAGTCGGCGCAGCCCCACCTCGTAGAAGCTCCACGCCATGGTGAGCATGATCGAGTCGGTGCCGGCGCCCTTGGGCGTACTGCCCGGCATCAGCTTGACCGCGGTGAGGGCCGACTGGTTGTGCCAGTCGATCTCCCAGAGCCCGGTCATGCCCACCGGCTCGCCGGTGACCCGGTCGACCACGGTCAACCGGCGGTTGCGCGGGTCGCGGGACGCCCCGGCGAACCACTCCCGCTGGCCGTCCCGGGCCACCGGCCAGTCCCAGCCGACCACGTGGCTGCGGACCTGTGGCGTGTTGGCCAGGTCCGCCATGAACTCGAGGTCGTCGGCCTGCATCGGGCGCAGGCCGACCAGTCGGCCGGTCAGCATGTTTCTCCTCTCGGGACCAACACCGGTCCGTCGGTCGGCGGTGTGGCGGGCGATGACGATCCGGTGCCGGGGAGCGTGCCGGTCTCCCCGTCGTCGTCGGGCTGCCCGTGGTCTGGGTGCCCGTCGTCGTCGGGGTGCACGTGGTCGGGGTGCCCGTGGTCGGGGTGCAGCGCGCGGACCAGTTCCGCGACCCGGGCCATGTCCGACCCGCCCCAGCGGTGGTCGGTGTGCAGGAAGAGCATCCGGCGCGAATAGTCGACGTGCTCGTCCACGGCGTCGGGAGCGGCCGGGTCGGAGCCGGCCGAATCGGCGGCAGCGCCGGCCGGATCGGAAGCAGCGGAGGCCGGATCGGCGGCGAGCCGCCAGAGCACCGCCGGGTAGACGGAACGCTCGATCAGGCCACGCCGTAACGTCTCGCGCCGCTCGGGCGAGGCGCACTCCAGCACCACCCCCAGCGGGTGTGCCCGGACCTTCAGCCCCGGTACGCCGGCCAGGTCGGCGGCGAGCAGCGCGGCGTTCTCGATCCGACGGTCGCGTAGCCGGTCGACCGGCAGGGCGTGCAGCGTCTCCCGGGAGAACTCCGAGATGCCGCTGATCCCGATGATGCCGTTCACCGGGCGGTGCAGCAGTTCCTCGGCGGCGGCGTACCGGGCCAGGTAACGCTGCTTGTCCAGGGGTGCGCCGGCCAGGTAGGCGGCCTTGAGCGACATCGCGGCCAGCACCCGGTCGACCACGGCCAGGTGCCGGGCGCTCGGTGGACCGGCCGCCGGCAGTGGTCTCCCGGTCAGCGACCAGAGTCCGCCGCCGTCCGGTAGTGGCATCGTCTTGCGCAGCGAGGCGAAGACGTAGTCCGCCCCGAACCCGGGCAGCCAGGGCGCGCGGGGATCGTGGGTGGCGTCGACCACCAGGGTCGCGCCGGCCGGTGCCGGCACCACCGGCGGTTCGCCGAAGTACGAGACCAGCAGCACCACCTCGCCGGGTCCGGCCACCGGTGGCGCCCCACCGGTCGGCCCGGCCGGGTAGCGTCGCACCGGCAGCACGTCGGCCACCGCCTCGACCACCTCGTCGCAGTAGTAGGTGGGCAGGTGCAGGGCGGTCCAGCCGTACTCGCGCCGGCCGAAGCCGACCAGGGCGCGGAGCGCCTGGCGACCCGAGCCGAAGAGTTCGCCGTACGGTGGCGCGGCCGGTGCCGGCACGGCGGTCCGGTCCGGTGTGGTCCGGTGCAGCGCGAAGTTGGAGCCGACCTCCCAGCGGGAGGCGACCGGCGTCGAGGTGGTGTCGATGCGTCCGTCGGCCACCGCTCAGCCCCGCCCCAGCCGGTAACCCGGGAAGTAACCGGAGTCGCGCAGCTCGTCGACGGTGCGGCCGAGCGTACGGGCGTGTGCGGCGAGCAGGCTCGCGTAGCGAGCGTCGTCGAGCACCACGGCGCCGGTCCAGAACGGGGTCCGGATGCCGCCGAAGGAGCGCTTGAACTGGAACAACCCGTCGTCGGCGCGGACCCCGCCGCCGAGGTGCACCACGCTCGCGCCGCTCCGGGCGGCCCAGTCGAGGATGGTCCAGAGCAGCAGGTTGTTCGCCCCGTCGCGGACGGCTCGCTGGTCCGACCCGGCGAGGTGGTAGTGCACCCGGTCCCGGTGGTGCAGGACCAGCGAGGAGGCGACCACCGTGCCGGCGGGGTCGCGTACCTCGGCGATCAGCAACGCCTTGCCCAGCCCGTCGCGCAGCCTGCGGTAGTACCCGTCGGGGAAGTGGTAGCCGGGGGCGCTGCCGACCCGGTTCATCGTCTGCTCGTACAGCTCGCGGAACGGGGAGCCGGCGACCAGGTCGTCCAGGTCGGCGGCGCGGATGCCGCCTTCGAGGCCGGCGTTGCGCGCCTTGCGCACGGCCGTACGCGAGCGCCCCTCCATACCGGCCCAGATCGCCGTGCCGCCCTGGTTGACCGGGACCGTGATGGTGTCCGCGCGACGGGTCAGCTCGACCGTGCCGAGTTGGCGGACGGCGGCCACCGAGGCCGGGTCCAGCGGGGAGAACCGGAGGAAGAGCGTGACCAGGCCCTGGTCGCGCCAGTGGGCGACGGCCCGGTCCCAGAACCGGGCGAGTTCGCCGGGTGCGGTGGCCGGGTCGACGTGGATGCCGGAGTAGCCGTACGGGCTGACCGCGTCGGCCGCCCCGGTGCCGTCATCGAGCCGCCGGACCACGTACGGCAGCAGGATCCGGTCGGCGACGTACGCCAACTGCCAGGTGCCGGGCTCGGTGCTGGCGGCGGCGGTGCCGTACCCGGAGGTGTGGTAGACGTCCGGGCAGTACGGGTCGACCAGTGGTCGGGCGGTGTCCGCGCCGACCACGGCCGGGTCGCCGTTCACCGCTGCGCCAGGAACTGCTCGACGGCGTGGAAGACCCTGCCCGTCTGGGTCTCGTCCAGCGCCGACCCGCTCGGCAGGGTGAGGCCGTTCTCGAACAGCCGCTGGGCCGCGCCGGTGAGCACGGCGTGCGCCTGGCCGAAGACCGGTTGCAGGTGCATCGGCTTCCAGACCGGCCGGGTCTCGATGTTGTCGGTGGCGAGGTGGGCGCCGAGTTCCTCGGCCCGCCAGCCGGCCCGTTCCGGGTCCACCACGATCGTGGTGAGCCAGCAGTTCGAACCCCGGACGCCCGCGAGGTCGGGTGCGATCCGCACCCCGGGGACGCCAGCGTCGGCGCCGGGTCCGTCGTCGGCCTCTCCGAGCAGCCGTACGCCGGGCCGCCCGGTGAAGAGTTTCGCGTAGCGTTCCCGCAGTTCACGGCGGCGGCCGAGCATCTCGTCCAGCCGGCTGAGCTGGGCCCGTCCGAGCGCCGCGAGCAGGTTGCTGAGCCGGTAGTTGTAGCCGATGTCCAGGTGTTCGTAGTGCGGCACCGGCTGCCGGGCCTGGGTGGAGAGGTAGCGGGCGCGGGCGATCAGCCCGGCGTCGTCGGAGACGAGCATGCCGCCACCGGAGGTGGTAATGATCTTGTTGCCGTTGAACGAGAGCGCGGATAGCCGCCCGAACGAGCCGGCCGGACGCCCCCGGTAGGTGGCGCCGAGCGACTCGGCCGCGTCCACCAGCACCGGCACCCGCGCCGCCGCGCAGACCGGCTCGATCTCGTCGTAGTCGGCGCACGCGCCGAACATGTCCACCGGCACCACCGCGGCGACCCGGCGGCCGGCGACGCGCAGCCGGTGCAGCAGGTCGGCCAGGAGGGCGACGTCGATGTTGCCGGTGGTCGGGTCGCAGTCGACAAAGACCGGTTCCGCCCCGGTGTAGACCACCGCGTTGGCGGTGGCGACGAAGGTCAGCGTGGGCACCACCACGACCTGGCCCGGACCGGCGCCGAGGGTGAGCAGGGCCAGGTGCAGCGCGGCGGTGCCGGAGCTGACCGCGAGCGCGTGTGCCACGCCGACCCGCTCGGCGACCTCGCGCTCGAACGCGTCCACCTCGGGCCCGAGCGGTGCCACCCAGCCCGAGCGCAACGCGCGGACCAGGTAGGACTCCTCCAGGCCGCCGACGTCCGGGGGTGAGAGGTAGATCCGGGAGTTGTCAGCACGAAGCTTCACAGGCGCGGCCTCCGACCCCAAACACTCCGAAAGTATCCAAAGGGTTTGTATCAGTTCGAGCCACGCGCGAGGGTGCGTTTTGGCTATTCTGGTCGAATTCAATAATCTGCCCGACCAAGGCGGTACAGCATGGAGAACGCGGGAACGGGCCGGAAGGTCGCGGGTGCACGCCGACGATCTCCGGTGGCTTTCCTGACCGGATCCAGCCTGGCCCAGTCGGCCAGCTACGCGCTGAGCGCGGTGCTGGCCAGCACCCTGCTCGGTCCGCACCAACGGGGACTGATGGTGCTGGGCATCACCACCGGCAGCATCGCCGGACTCCTCTCCGGGCTGGGCACCGGATCCGCACTCCGCTCACGTCTGCCCGGCGTCGCCGGCACCCCGGCCGGGGTGCGCCTGCTTTCGTCGTACACCTGGTGGTCGGTGGTGTCGGTGGTCGCCGGGGGCGGGCTCGCCGTACTGCTGTCGGTCCTCTCCGCGCCACTGATCGACCCGGGGCTGGGCGAGCCGTCGTTCCTCTTCGCGGTCCTGGTCGTCACCACCGGGTACGTGGCCCTGACCCAGTTCCCCGACGTCTGGTACGCCGCCGGGCGGTTCCGCGCCGGCAGCGGCTGGGCCGCCGTGGTCGCCTTCGGCGGCCTGGTCGGCATCCTGATCGGCGCCAGGCTCGACCGCTCCGCGTCGTCGCTGCTGCTGGCCCAGGGACTCGGCATGGTCGCGCTGGCCGTGGTGCAGGGCGTCCGGCTGCACGCGGTCGGGCTGGTGCCGTTCCACTCCCCCGGTGGCCGTGAACTCACCGAACTGCTCCGGCACGGCTGCCGCGCGCTCGGCCTGACCATGGGGCTGGCACTAGCCCTGCGAGCCGACCGGTACGTGCTCGGCGCGGTGGCCGGTGCCGCGACGGTCGGCATCTACTCGGTCGCGGCGACCCTCAGCGAGGGACCGAGGGTGGTGCCGGCCGCCCTGGGGCAGATCGTCAACCGGGAGGTCGCGCTCGGCTGCGGGGTCCCCCGGGTGATCCGGGCCCGACGTACGGCACTGCTGGCCGCGATCGCGATGAGCCTGCTGGTGGCGGTCGGCGGCTGGTTCCTGATCGTCCCGGTGTTCGGCGCGGAGTTCGCCGACGCCCGCCCGCTGCTGCTGGTGCTGCTGCTCGCCGAGATCGCCTTCGCGCCGTTCGCGGTCGCCAGCCGGGGCCTGCTCGGCGGCGGCTGGATGACCACCGCCGGGCTGCTCGGTGCGGGCGGCAGTGTCGCCGCGCTGATCCTCTTCGCGATCGCGATCCCGCTCTGGGGCGGGTACGGCGCCGCCATCGCCTGCGTGCTGACGTACGCCGGACTCTCGGTTGTCTCCTGGCGCCTGCTCCGGCCCAGGCTGATCGGCAACACCGCGCCCCGCCCACGCGAGACGGCCCCACCACCGATCCGGGTCTGAGGCGGCCCGGCACCGACGACCGGCGACGCTGTCGGTGGGTCGGGTTAACCTTCGCGGCGTGACGACGACGGATGGCCGCCGGTTACCGACGGCGGCGGAGGAAGCCCGGTTCTGGTCCATGCTCGAAACGGCGTGGGCGCCGCTCGGCGACGAGGTCAACGAGGCCCGCCGGGCGCTCTCGGCCCGTGAGCCCGGCACCGACGCGGACGTCACGCCGATCGAGCGCGCGTTCGACGAGATGCTGGAGAACCTGGCCCGAGACTGCCACCACCTGTCCGACGTGGAGCTGGTCGACCTCGACCGGGTGGTCGAGCGCAAGCTCCACGACATCGACCGGGCCGACGTGCACGCGGTCACCGACGGCTCCGACGACGGCTTCCTCTACGCCCGGGGCTTCATCGTCGGGATGGGACACGACTTCTACCACTCGGTGCTGCGTGACCCACGGATGGCGATCGAGGACGCCGAGGGCGGGATGCTCTGCTACTTCTTCGCGCGGCTCCACTCCGACCGGCACAACGAGGGGACTTATCCCGCCACTGGTTCGGGGATCAGCCGCGAGGGCGGCAACCTGGCCGGCTGGCCCGGGTAGCCGCGCCCTCGGGGCCGACGTCCTTGACACGGAGTTCGCCACAGCCGGCCGAACTCTCCGCGATCACGGGACTACCCGAGGGCGGTCCGGTCGGGCAGACTCCCGATAGAGGCGAATCTATTGTCGGATCGGGGTGGCGGTCGGGACATGGACTGGGTCGAGGACTTCTACTCGCGTACCGGGCACTGGTGGGGCGGGGCCGAGGCGCGGATCACCGAACGGGACCACCACCGGGTCGCGCTCCTGCACCAGCACTGCGGCGACGGACCGTGGCGGGTGCTGGAACTGGGCGCGGGTTACGGCAGCACCGCCGTGGTGACGGCACGGGCCGGACACGCCGTCACCGCGGTCGACCTCAGCGACCGGCTCGACTACGGCGCCGACCTGGCCCGGGACGTCGCCCCGGGGACGTTGACCGTGTTCCGGGACGACTTCTACACCGTACGGCTGGACGGGTTCTTCGACGTGGTCTGCTACTGGAACGGCTTCGGCGTGGGCTCGGACGCCGACCAGCACCGGTTGCTGGAACGGATCGCGGTCGACTGGTTGCGTCCCGGCGGTGTCGCCCTGGTCGACGTCAGCAACCCGTTTGTCTGGGCCCGCTGGGACGGCGCCGAGGAGCACCTGTTGCCGGACCCGGACCGGGGCTACCACCACGAGTTGTACGAGCGGACCGCCTTCGACCCGCTCGGCTGCGTGGCGAGCGACACCTGGTGGGAGGCGTCGAGGCCGCACGAGCCGATCACCCAGTACCTGCGCTGCTACACCCCGGCCGACCTGGCGCTGCTGCTCACCGGCAGCGGGCTCGGACTGAGCGCGATCACGGTCGGCGCCCGTACCCTGACCGGCGGGCCGGAGCCCGGCCTGCGCGAGTTGCTGCACGACCACCACGAGTATCTGGCGGTACTGCGGCACACCCCGGGCGGCGCGATCGGCCGCCCCTGAGCAGCGGGGGCGGGGCTACCGGCGGGACGCGTACACGTAGTAGCGGACCCAGGGGCGGGGGTCCTGGGGCCGGGTCCGGACGGTGTAGCCGGCGGCCCGCAACAGGTCGCTGACCGGGGCGAAGGTACGTTGCCACGCCCGGTCCGTGCCGTCGGCGTACGGCGGCTCGGCGAGAAAGTCGTGGCAGGAGACGACCAGGTTCTCCACCATCGCGAGCTGGTCGAACGACCGCTCCAGGACCGGCAGTTCGGCGCCCTCGATGTTCATCTTGAGCAGGTCGATCCGGTCCACCCCGAGCGACCAGGTGATTTCGGCGAGGGTACGCCCGGCCACCTCGACCCCGCCGGAGGCATTGGTGGTCAGCCCGTTGCGGATGTGGTCGACCTGGTCGTCGGAGAGGTGGACCGGGCCGGGCTCGCCGACCACCGCGCACTCCAGTGTGGTCACGTTCGGAAGCTGGTTCAACTCGACCGTACGCCGCAGGCAGGCGAACGTACGCGGGTGCGCCTCGATGCTGACCACCCGACCGGCGGCCCCGACCAGGCGGGAGAGCAACCGGACCTCACTGCCCACACCGGCACCGATGTCGAACACGGTGTCGCCGGGTTGGGGCTGGTAGTCGTGGAGGAAGACGTCCTGGGTGGCCTGGTCCTGGGCGCGCGCCGAGAGCCCGCCGAGGGTGGTGTTGACCACGATCCCGGTGGGGTAGCGGTGCACCCAGTGCCCCTCCGCGTACCGCACCCGGCAGCGGGACTGGGACCGGGCGGAGAGGAAGAGCGAGCCCAACCCGGCGACCACCCGCCGGTCGACCCGCTCGTCCAGGGTGTCGAAAAGACGCTTCCGGAGACTCGTCGTCATCGTGGTCCGATCCGATCTCTCGCTCAGCGGGCCGGTTCGCCCTGAGGCGCCGGCTGTCGGGGCAGGTTCTCCGTGCCGTCGGGCTCGGCGGCGACGCCGGGCTCCACGGTGACCCGGGGCTCGGCGGCGACGCCGGGGCGTTCCCGCTCCCAGCGGTCGCGGTACCACTCGAAGGTGCGGCGCACCCCGTCGGCCAGGGTGACGGTGGGCTCGAAGCCGGTCAGCCGGCGCAGCTTGCCCAGGTCGGGGCAGCGTCGGGTGACCGAGCCGGGCGGGGCCGGGAGCCGGAGCAGCGACGGGCTGACCCCGGCCGTCTCCAGCACCAACTCGGCCAGGTCGGCGATGTTGGTCTCGGCCTGGTCGTTGCCGATGTGCACGATCTCGCCGGCCGCCGCCGGGCAGTCCATCAGCCGCAGCATCGCCTCGACCGCGTCGTCTACGTGGCAGAAGGCGCGGTACTGGTCGGCACCCCAGACCCGGAACGGGTCCTCGCCGCCCAGCGCCCGCAGCGACATCTCGGGAATGACGTGGTCGGTGCCCATTCTCGGGCCGTAGACGTTGTGGAACCGGCCGACGACCGCGGTGCACTCCCTGGCCCTGGCGCCGTGCAGGAAGGCCGCCTCGCCGAGCAGTTTGCTGATCGCGTACGCGAACCGGGGCGAGGTCACGTCGGCCACCATCACCGGCACGTCCTCGGCCGTCGGTACGGGCACGATGCCGGCGTCGACGCCTCCGGCGTACACCTCGCTGGTGGAGCTGAAGAAGATCCGCTCGCCCGGGATGAGCCAGTCCAGCAGGTGCAGGGCGGTGAGCGTGTTGACCCGGATCACCCGCGCCGGGTCGGCCTCCACGTTGCGTACCCCGACCACGGCGGCGAGCAGGTAGATCTGGTCGTACCCCCGGGGTAGCTCGGCCCACGCCCGCGGCGTGGTGAGGTCGGCGGAGCGAACGTCGACGGCGGGGTGCGCGCGCAGCGCGTCGACCCGCTCGTCGTCCCGGCCCCGGGAGAAGTCGTCCACGATGGTCACGGTGTGTCCGTCGGCGACCAGCCGGTCGGCGAGGTGCAGCCCGACAAAGCCGGCGCCGCCGAGTATCAGCGCGTGCATCAGGCCCCCACCCTCGATCCGGCCGGCGTACTCGACCCGCCACCGCCGGCCGGCTCGGCACCGTCGAACGGCTGCACGGGCTCCATCTGCTGGGCCGGCACAGTGGTGCCGGGCCGGGGCATGGGCAGGTAGCCGATGCCGGCGTAGCGGATGCCGGCCGCGGTGATCGCCGCCTCGTCCAGGATTCGCCACGAGTCGTAGACCAGGGCCGGCCGGTGGCCGCCGGTGAGCACGGTGTCCAGCGGGATCGCCCGGTAGTCGGGATGGTCGTTGATCACCAGGACCGCGTCGGCCTCACCGAACGCCTTGTCGATGCTGGTCGGCTCGCCGCCGTACCGGTGGATCACCTCGGCCGGGACCATCGGGTCGTGGCCGACCACGGTCAGTCCGGCCGCCCGGAACACCGGCATCATGGTCGCGATCGGGGTGCCGCGCATGTCGTCGGTGGGCGGCCAGCCCTTGTACGCCCAGCCGAGCACCGCCAGCGTCCGCCCGACCGTGCCGCCCCGGGTCTGCCGGAGCAGTTCGACCACCCGGTTGGCGACGTGCACCGGCAGGTACTCGTTGAGTCGGCGGGCCGCGCCGACCAGGAACGGCCCGGGTTCGCCCCCGGCACTGTCGATCATGATGTACGGGTCCTTGGAGAGGCACCCGCCGCCGACGTACCCGGGGCGGCTCAGGTCGGGGCGGGGGTAGTCCAGGTTGGCCGCACCGATCACCTCCAGCGGGTCCAGCCCGTGCCGCTCGGCGATCAGCGCCAGCTCGTTGCCGAACGAGTAGATCAGGTCGGTGTGGCAGTTGTTGGAGAGCTTGACCAGCTCGGCCGCCTCCAGGCTGGAGACCGGCACGACCTGGGTGGCCAGCCCGGCGAAGAACTCCGTGCCGGCCCGGCGGCTCTCCTCGTCCAGCCCGCCGACCACCTGCGGCAGCTCGACCAGCTCCCGCAACGCCTGGCCCTGGATGGTCCGCTCCGGCGCCATCACCAGCTTGGCCCGCCCCCAGGCGGCGAGCAGCGGCGGCAGCACCACCCGGCGGCTGGTGCCGACCGGTACGGTGCTGCGGACCACCACCAGCGTCTCCGGTCCGCACCAGCGCGCGACCTGCTCGGCCGCTGCGGCGAGGTTGGTCAGGTCGGGCTGACGGGTACGGTCGTCGACCGGGGTGGAGACCGAGATGACCGCCACGTCCACCTCGGCCGGAAGGCTGGTGCCGACGAAGACGGACCGGCCGACGGTGTCGGCGAACACCTCCTCGATGCCCGGTTCGAAGATGTGGACCCGGCCCTGGTCGAGCGCGTCCCGTACGGCTGGGGAGGTGTCGACGCCGTACACCTGGTAGCCCTTGCGGGCCAGTGCGGCGGCCAGGGTCAGGCCGACGTAGCCGAGTCCGACGACCCCGATCTTTGCGTACAACTCCGGCCTCCTTGTGAGACGTGTGCGTGGACGTGGAACGTGTGTGTGGATGGGACAGAGATCCGGTGGCGCGGGTCCGTCAGGCGCGTGCCCCACTGGCCAGCGGCGTCCGGGCCGGGACCGGGGCAACCGCCGCGTCCCACAGGTCCCGGACCGAGTCGAGCAGGTCGTAGGCGGGGCTCCAGCCGAGCACCCGCAGCGCGAGGCTGTTGTCGCCGCACATCCAGGGCACGTTCGCGGTCCGGGAAGCCGCCGGGTTGGGGGCCTCCTCGCGTACGTTGCCGGCGAACTCGGCGGCGCGGGCGAGCAACCGGACGGCGTGCCGGGTGGCGACCGCGTGCCCGCTGGAGATGTTGAAGACCAGGTGCGGTGAGTCGGGCGCGTGCAGGACCGCCCGGACCGCGAACGCCACGTCGCGTACGTCGACGAAGTCCCGGTACGCGCCCAGTGGCCCCAACCCGATCTCCGGTACGCCGCTCTCCCGGGCGGCCAGCAGCAGCGCCGCCGCGCGGCCGAGCACGTTCTCGGTGGAGAGTCCGGGGCCGATCGGGTTGAACACCCGCAGCACCACGGCGTCGACCCGCCCGGTGGCGCGGGCCAGTGCGACCAGTTGGGTGGCGGCGAGGTGGCTGAGCCCGTACTCGCTGACCGGCGCGGCGGGTTCGTCCTCGGCGATCGGGACGCCGAACGGAACCGTGCCGTACTCGCCGGCCGAGCCGAGTCGGACCAGCCGGGCCCGCGGTGCGCCGGCCGCGACCGCCTCGACCAGTTTCGCGGTGACCAGGGTGTGCGCGCGGACCATCGCGTACCCGCCGCCGGTGAGCTGACCGGTGCAGTTGACCACCGCGTCCGGTCGGGCCGCGTGGACCAGTTCGGTCAGTTCGGCCACCTCGGTGGTGAGCAGGTCGCAGTCGGCCCGTCCCGGACAGACCAACTCGCTGTCGGGTTCGAGTACGGCGCGTACCCGCGAGCCGACGAAGCCGGACGCGCCGAAGAGCAGCACCCGGCTCACACCGCCTCCCGTACCCCGAGGGGGAGCAGGGTCGGCCGGAGTTCGTCGAACGTACGGTTCGCCTCGTCGTAGTCCTCGGGGCGGCCGATGTCGAGCCAGTAGCCGTCGAACGGGTAGTTGGCCGGCTGCCGCCCCTGGTCGAGCAGGTCGATCATGAGCTGGTCGAAGCCGAACGACAGCCCGTCCGGGTAGGCCGCGACGGTGCTCCGGGACAGCCCGTAGACACCCATGCTGACCTCGTAGTCGAGGGTCGGCTTCTCGGTGAACTCGACCACCCGCTCGCCCCGGGTGACCAGCACCCCAAAATCGATCTTGACGCTGCGGCGGAAGGTCGCCACGGTCAGCGGGGCGCCGGATTCGGTGTGCGCCATCAGCAGGTCGGCGTAGTTGAGGTCGGTGAGAATGTCGCCGTTCATCACCAGGAAGTGCTCGGGCAGCCGGTCCCGCAGCCCGAAGAGCGGGCCGACGGTGGAGAGCGGCACCCGCTCCTCCACGTACTCCACGTGCAGGCCGTAGCGGGAACCGTCACCGACAAAGGCGCGGATCAACGCACCGAGGTGGTTGATCGCGAGCGTCACGTGGGTGAAGCCGTAACTCGCCAACTGGTGCAGGACGATTTCCAGGATGGCGTAGCTGTCGCCGATCGGGACCAACGGTTTCGGCAGCGAGGTGGTGTACGGGCGCAGGCGGACTCCCTTACCGCCAGCCATGATCACCACGTGCATCTCGTCCTCCTCCGCCCCTTCCCACCAGCCGGGACAGGTCCTCTGTCGTCAACGACGGCGGCAGCGGGGAGTCACGCAAAAAGCCTGAGCACACAAATAAAGTGAAACAGTCCACCTAAAGCGAAAAGAGCGACTAAGAGTTGGTTACCTGACAGCAGCCACCCGCTCCCGCGACGCCGGGGCGAGGCCGACGAGAAACGGATCAGGGAGCCATCCCATGCCATTCGCCGCAGCCCCCCCGACGACGCATGCCCGTACGGTCCACCGTCGGCCGGGGGCCCGTCGCCGTACCGCCGCCCTGCTCGCGGTCGACACGATCGCCTGGATCGGCGGGTTCCTCACCGCCGCCTGGACCCGGTTCGAGTTCGAACTCAGCGGCCAGGTACTGGCCCGGGTGCTGGTCGCCGGCCTGATCGCGAGCGCCGTCTTCACCTGCCTGACCGCCGTACACCGGCACTACCAGGGTCGGCACCCGCTCGGCAGCCGGTTGGAGGCACGCGCGCTGACCGTAGCGGTCGCCGGCACCGCCCTCCTGCTGGTGATGGGCGTGCTGCCGCTGGCCACCCACCCCGTCCCGGCCAGTACGCCACCGGTCGGCGGGGCCATCGCGCTGCTGCTGATGGCCGCCGTCCGTTCGGTGCACCGGCACCGGCGCAGCCGCTCGCTGCGGCCGAGCACCGGCTCGGCCGTACCGGTGCTGATCTTCGGACTCGGTTCGGCCGGACAGTCGCTGCTCAAGGCGATGGTCAGCGATCCCCGGGGCAAGTACCTGCCGGTCGGGCTGCTCGACGACGATCCGGAGAAGCGACGCCTGCGCCTGGACGGCGTACCGGTGCTCGGCGGACGCCGGGAGATCGCGGCGGCGCTCGCCCAGACCGGGGCGACCACCCTGATCCTCGCCATCGCCAGCGCCGAACCCGAACTGATCCGCCAGGTGCGCACCGCCACCCTGGAGACCGGCGCCGAGTTCAAGGTCCTCCCCCCGGTACGCGAACTCGTCGACCACCGGATCAGCGTCGCGGACGTACGCGACCTGAAGATCACCGACCTGTTGGGACGCCCGCACGCCGTCGCCGACCTCGGCACCCGGGGCGCCGAGGTGACCGGCCGACGGGTGCTGGTCACCGGTGCCGGCGGTTCGATCGGCTCCGAACTCTGCCGGCAGATCATGCGGGCCAACCCGGGCGAGCTGATGATGCTCGACCGGGACGAGTCGGCGCTGCACGCGTTGCAGCTCTCGCTGACCGGGCGGGCCCTGCTCGACGGGCCGGAGCTCATCCTCGCCGACATCCGCGACGCCGAGGGCATCGCCCGGGTGGTCGCCGACCGCAAGCCGGACATCGTCTTTCACGCCGCCGCGCTCAAGCACCTCACGCTGCTGCAACGCCACCCCGGCGAGGCGATCAAGACCAACGTGTGGGGCACCCTGTCGGTGCTCAGCGCCTGCCGCGACGTGGCCCGGTTCGTCAACATCTCCACCGACAAGGCGGCGAACCCGATCAGCGTGCTCGGCTACTCGAAGCGGATCACCGAACGGCTGACCGCGCACACCGCCGCCGCCACCGACGGCACCTTCCTCAGCGTGCGTTTCGGCAACGTACTGAGCAGTCGGGGGTCGGTGGTGACCGCGTTCCAGGCCCAGATCGACGCCGGACTGCCGATCACCGTCACCGACCCTGAGGTGACCCGCTACCTGATGACCGTGCAGGAGGCGGTGCAACTGGTCCTCCAGGCCGCCGCGATCGGCCGGGACGGGGAGGCGCTGGTGCTGGACATGGGCGACCCGGTACGCATCGACGACATCGCCCGGCAGCTCGCCGCCCAGGCCCCCGGCTCCCACCAGATCGTCTACACCGGTCTGCGACCGGGCGAGAAGCTGCACGAGGACCTGCTCGGCAGCGGGGAACCGGACCTCCGCCCGCTGCACCCGCTGATCTCGCACGTGACCGTACCGGCGCTGGACCCGATCGAGGCGAGCGCGCTGGACCCGTTCGACGACCCGGCCAAGGTGATCGACCGGTTGGCCTGGCTCTGCGAGCAGCCGGCCAGCTTCGATCCACCGGTCCTGTTGGTCCCGAACACCAGGGACGACCACGCGGTCACCATCCCCACGCCACCGAAGTGAAGGCCGTCGGACCACTGGGCGGGCGCTTCGTCAGCGACCCCGACCACCTGGCGCTGACCCGGTTGGTGACCGAAGCCGCCTGGCGGGTCGACCTCGGCAAGGCGGGCACGCTCTACGAGTTGTTCACCCCGGAGGGCGAGCTGAACCTCGGCAGCTCGACGCTGAGCGGGCACGACGCCATCCGGCAGTGGGGAGAGGCGTACGACGCCGACAATCCGCGCCAACGCATCCGTCACGTCTGCGGCAACATGCGCTTCGTCACCGATGGCGACGACCGGGCGGTCGGCGCCACGATCCTCACCGTGTTCATGGACGAGGGCGAGGGGCCGGGCAGGACGCTGCCCTGGACCGTCGGCGAGGACCACGACCGGTTCCGGCGTACGGACGACGGCTGGCGGATCACCTCACGCGAGTGGGTGACCCTCTTTCTCCGGCCGGGGGGCGGCTGAGGCACGCGGCGGACAACGGTCAGGCGGTCCTCTCCGCCGCCCCGAGCCAGGGACGGATCACGGCGAAGGGGTCGGAGTCGTAGTCGACGCTGACGTCGTGCGCGAGGTCGGCGATCGTCACGGCGCGCAGCGCACCGCGCCAGGCGGCGTCGGCGGCGGTCATCGCGCGAGAAATCGCGCACGGTACGACACACGCCTCGGCCGGGACCGCCAGTGGTCCCCGCTGCCGGATCTCGGTGCAGACAAACGCGGGGCGGGTGCCGTCCACCGCCTCGACCACGTCGAGCACGGTGATCAGCTCCGGTGCCCGGGTGAGCAGGTAGCCGCCCGACTGCCCCTGAATGGATTGCACCAGACCGGCGCGGGAAAGCCCCTGTAGCTGCTTGGCCAGGTAACTGGCCGAGACGTCGTGCAGCTCGGCCAGCCGCGCGGCGGGCACCGGCTGGTCGGCGGCGGTCAGCACCACGCAACAGTGCAACGCCCACTCGACCCCGCCTGACATCTTCATCACCCCATCCTACTTGACTCGGACAGAAGTTGTCCGAGTAGTATCTCGGACAGAAGTTATCCGAGTTCCAGACGATCGCCCGCTGGCGGCGGGTGACGAAGGAGAGACCGATCATGAAGATCGTGGTTATCGGCGGCAGCGGACTGATCGGCAGCAGGCTGGTGGAGAACCTGCGGGCACGGGGTCACGAGGCGGTCGCGGCGTCGCCCTCCTCCGGCGTCAACACCCTCACCGGCGAAGGTCTGGCCGAGGTCCTCGACGGCGCCCAGGTCGTCGTCGACGTGGCCAACTCGCCCTCGTTCGAGGACGAGGCGGTGCTGGACTTCTTCCGTACCTCCGGGACAAACCTGCTCGCCGCCGAGGCCGCCGCCGGGGTGGGACACCACGTCGCCCTCTCGGTCGTCGGCGCGGACGAGTTGCCGGAGAGCGGCTACCTCCGGGCGAAGGTGGCCCAGGAGGAGCTGATCAAGGCGAGCCCGGTGCCGTACACGATCGTCCGGGCGACCCAGTTCTTCGAGTTCGTCAAGGCCATCGCTCTGACCAGCATGGACGGCGACACGATCCGGCTGCCGCACGCCCTGTTCCAGCCGATCGCCGCCGAGGACGTCTCCGCCGCGCTGACCGACCTCACCCTCGAACCGCCGACGAACGGCATCGTCGAGATCGCCGGCCCGGAGCAGATCCCGATGGACGACGCCGCCCGCCGGGTGCTGAGCGCGACCGGCGACAGCCACGAGGTGACCACGGACGACAGTGCCCGCTACTTCGGCACCACGATCGACGACCAGTCCCTGAACCCGCGCGGCAAGGCCCACCTCGGTGCCACCCGATTCGAGAACTGGCTGACCCACTCCACCCACCCCTGACCCCCACTGCCTCCCCTCGGGAGATCGTCGCGCTCGCGGCTGTCGTGACAGCGGTCCGTGCGACAGCCAACGGCGCGTGGATCATCACCGCCTCACCTGCCGCCCGCTCCCTGGGTTCCCCGCTCACACTCGGGCGCCCATGTGCGTCGCCAGGTCGGCGACCAGCGCGGGCGCCGCCCCCTTCGTACGCCGCAGGATGTCGGCCATCAACTCGTGCGCCACCGGTCGTCCCCGGATCTCCCAGGGCGCCACCCGGTCGGCCTCGACCAACGCTTCCCCGGCCGAGCCGGTCTCACCGACGAGCAGGTAACCCCGGGCGATGTCGAGCAGGTGGTGCGCCCGCCGCTCGGGCAGCAGTCCGGCGAGCCGGCGGTGGTCGAGCTGGTGCTCGTGGATGGCGACCGCCTCCCGCCCCTCCCCCAGCTCGATCGCCGCCGCGGCCCGGTGCAACTGCACGTTGGTGGGACCGAAACTGGTCCAGTACTCGTTCCGGTCCGCCCCGAGGGCGGTCGCCGCCACCTCGGCCTCGCGCAGCAACTCGCGTACGCCGGGGTTGTCGCCGAGCCGGGCGGCTGCCATCGCGGCCTGCAACAGCATCGATCCGTACACCGAGAGCCGGGCCGGGTCGGTGGTGGTCGGGTCGCTCGGGGCGAGCCGCTGCGCCATCACCATGTTCGCCTCGAACGCGGCCCGTGCCCGACCGGTCGCCAACAGGGCGTTCGCCATCCTGCTCGTCGCCACGCCGGCCAACAGCTCGTCCTCGGCGCGCAGCGCGACCGCGATCGAGCGGTCCGCGGCGAGCCGGGCCGACTCGTGGTCGCCGAGCTTGCGCAGCGCCGACGAGGCGATCTGGAGCACCTGCCCGAGCAGGTTGGCGGCCTGCCGTCCGGCGTCCCCCCGGTGGAACGCGTCCGCCGTCTGCGCGTCCCGCAGCAGGCCGGGCAACGCCCTGGTCAGTACGCCGTAGCGGGCGTACTGGTAGGTCAACCAGGCGTGGTTGATCGACCGGGCCAACTCGGGCAACGCCGGGCCGGCGCCACTGGCGCGGCCCAGATAGGCAGCCGGTGCGCAGCGCTCCAGGGCGGCACGGAGATCGTCCAGCTCGCGCTGGTCATAACTGCCGGTCGGGCTCGACCCCCGCTCCGGATCGCGATTGAGCAGCATCGCCACGTCGATCTGGAGCACGACCGCGATCTGGTAGAGCAGCGAGAACTTGTCCAGCCGTCGGTCACCCCGCTCGATCTTGTCGACCCAGCTCTTGGAACGGCCGATCCGGTCGGCGAACACCTGCTGCGACATCTTCCGCTGGCCCCGCCAGTACGCCACCCGGCGGCCGATCGGCAGCTCGTCCATCAGGCGGTGGGGTTGCGCCGGATGCGGCCCGACACTCCGATCGAGAAGAATTCCAGCGGCGCGGGAGCTGACGGGTCGTCGAATCGGCCACCGTTTCGAGCCCGTTTGCGATTATCCGGCACGGAAGGCAGGTCCGGCGTCGTCTCCACCGGTGCGACCGACGGGGCATCCGAATCCATCGTTGTCTCCGGTTCGCGTTCTCCGTTGGACATCGCACTCTCCCTCTCGTCGTTGGCGGGGGCCGCCCCGCACGCCGGGCGGGGAAGCCGGAGCGGCGCCGCGGTCACGCCCGGTCGGGTTCGCCTGCCGACGAATCCGAGCGCTTCCGCTAGTGACACTCTGCTGTGGAAACCCCTACCGTCTGAAGCGGTTACGCCCGGCGGTGGTGAGGAAACAAAATCGACGCTCTGGCCGACGCACGCAGGGCCCGCTGACCCGACCCGTACGACCGCCCGCTTCCGTACGTCCCGCCGCGCCCGTTAGGATCAGGGCATGACTGCCGGGTCGGCCACGCGCCGCGCACAGGACGGTTACCCGGCTGTCGCTTGACCACCGCGCGGGCGAGAGGCCCGCCCTTCGTTACGAGCAGTGCCCCAGCACGGCCACTCGTGACGGAAGGGAGGTGACAACTATGAGCTGGCAGGAATTTCTCGCCCGGCACCAGGTCGGTGACGTGGTCGAGGGTGTGGTGACCCAGCAGGTGCCGTTCGGTTCGTTCGTCGAGTCCGACGGCTTCACGGGTCTCGCGTACCAGGAGTCCTGGCCGGTCGGGACCCGCGTCTCGGTCCGGATCCTCGCGATCGACCCGGAGAAGCAGCGGTTCAGCCTGGCCTCGGCCTGAGTGAACGTTGATCCGGGGGAATGACGCTCCCCCGGATCAACGCCACCCACGAAGGTACGCGCCACACCGGGGTCGCCGACGAGTCCGGTCGCCACGACCGCAGCGGTTGGTCAGGCGACCCGGTCAGGCGCTCGGTCAGGCGACCGGTCAGGCGGTCGGCCTGCGCCGGGTGCGACCGGAGACGCCGATCGCGAAGTTCTTGGACGACCCGCCCCTGCCGCTGCCGAGCACGGAGGCTGCTCGCGTCGTGGTCGGGGCCGGCTCGGGTGTCGCCGACTCTGCCGCGCTCGTCGAGGTCGCCGGTACGGACTCGACCGTCGAAGCGCGGTCCTTTGTGGACATCATTGTCCTTCCCTTGCACGAATGGAGACGGGTCTATCGTACGAACCTACGAGACCCTATGCCCAATCGAGGGCGGCCCACTCCCACCCGACGGGATCTTGAAGAAGACTTGAGCCACCACCGTCGCCGCTCCCGCCAGCGGATGTGGTCCAGCTCTCGAAAATCCCATAGGCCCAGGTCACGTCGCTCGGCTAACGTTGCGCCGGTCGTCGACGCTGCCGAGCCGGACTCACCGGTACGGCACACCAGGTCGGCGGGAGAAACAACGGGGATGGGGCTCATGCCGGATCAACACGACATCTCGGACAACCCGTTCTGGACCGCCCTGGCCGGTCGCCACGCCCGCTTCGCGATCTCGCACGGCCGGGCGGCCCGCTTCCAGCCCGAGGTGTCGCCGTTCGCGGCGGTCTCCGACTGGACCGACGAGCGGGCCTGGGCCGATCTTGCCCGGCTGGCCGGACCGGGCGAGCAGGTCGTCAGCGCCGGTGTCGGCCTCGTCCTGCCCGAGGGCTGGGAGATGGTCTGGCACGCCGACGGCGTGCAGATGGTCGACGTGGCGATGGACGCCGCGCACGACGACGAGGCCGTACGGCTCACCGCCGAGGACGTACCGGAGATGCTCGACCTGGTGGCGCGGACCGAGCCGGGACCGTTCGCCGCACGCACCATCGAACTCGGCACGTACCTGGGGATTCGCCGTGACGGCGCGCTCGTCGCGATGGCGGGCGAACGGCTGCGGGTGCCCGGCCTGACCGAGATCAGCGCGGTCTGCACCGACCCGGCTCATCGCGGCCAGGGGCTCGGCAGCCGCCTGGTCAAGGCGGTGGCGGCCGGCATCCGCGATCGGGGCGAGACGCCGTTCCTGCATGCGGCGGCGAGCAACGTCAACGCCATCCGGCTGTACGAGTCGATGGGTTTCAAGGTCCGTACCGCGATCACCTTCGCCGCCGTCCGTACGCCCGCGACCCCCGCCTGAGACGCGCTCGGTAGGCGCGTTCAGTTCGTCCCCGACCGGGCGGCCAGCCGGGCCCTCAGGGAGTCGAGGATCAGGCCGAGGCCGAAGTCGAAACGCTGGTCGAAGTCGCCGGGGCCGATGTGCGCGAGCGTCGCGGCCAACGTCGGGTACCGCTCGGCCGGAACCTGGTCGGCGGTGATCACCGCACCGGTCGAATCCCTGGACACCTGCTGTTCCTGCGCGATGCCGAGGGTCAGGTAGAAGATCGTCCAGTGCGCCCAGGAGGCGGTCCGGCCGTCGAAGCCGGCCCCGATCAGCGTGGAGACCACCGCCTCGGCGTAACGCAACGAGTGCGGGTCGGGGCCACAGGCGACGGTGATCATCCTGGCCCCGTCGCGACGCGAGAGCAGCGCCGCCCGGAGCCGCTGGCTCAACTCCCAGATCCGCTCGTCCCACGGCCGCGGCAGCGGCTCGTCGGCACAGTGCGCGAGCAGTTCGTCGGAGGCCAGTTCCAGCAGGCGCCCCTTGCTCGCGGCGTGCCACCGTACGGTGTTGTGCTGCACGCCCAGCCGCTCGGCGACCGCGCGCATGGTGAGTCCGTCCAGGCCCCGCTCGTCGAGGATCTGCAACGCGGCCGAGACAACCTCGCCCCGGGTTGTGCCCACCGCCACCTCCCTCGCCGGCCCTGCCGTCCGTGACCGGGTTCGCTACCCGTGACCGGTTTGCGGCCCGCGCGACCCGCTGCCGCTGACGCTGGTCACCCGGCGGGCAACTCTACGTGAGACGGGTACCCGAGCAGCCGTACGGCCGATTCTGATCCGTCGGTTACTCTTGTCCACTGGACAAGGTTGTCCACCGGACAACGTCCTGAGCAGGAAGGATAGCAGCGATGGCGGTCAACGCCACTGAAGCCGATATACCAGACAACGTGGCATGGGCGGCCCTGACCGGTCCGCACGCCCAATTCGCCGACACCCTCGGACGGGCGGCCCGCTACCGTTCCGGGGTCGCGCCACTGGCCGCCGTCGCCGACTGGGCCGACGACCGGGCCTGGCACGACCTGCGGCAACTGGCCGGGGCGGGGACGCCGGTGACGGTGGCCGGAGTCGGGCTCGCGCTGCCCGACGGCTGGGAGACCATGTGGCGCGGCGACGGGCTGCAACTGGTCGACGTGGCCGTCGAGGGCGCCGAGGAGAGCGAGGCGGTGACGCTCACCGCCGCCGACGTACCGGAGATGTCCGACCTGGTGGCGCGTACCGGGCTGGGACAGTTCACCGCGCGTGCGGTCGAACTGGGCACGCACCTCGGCATCCGCCGGGACGGTGTCCTCGTCGCGATGGCCGGCGTACGCCTGCGGGTGCCCGGCTGGACCGAGATCAGCACCGTCGGCACCGATCCCGGGCACCGGGGCCGGGGACTGGCCAGCCGCCTGGTACGGGCGCTGGTGGCGCAGATCCGGCAACAACGCGGCGAGGCGGCGTTCCTGCACGTCTCGACGGAGAACGCCGACGCGCTCCGGCTGTACGAGAAGCTCGGCTTCGAGGTTCGCACCCCGACCGCGTTCGCCGTCCTGCGTACGCCAGCCGAGCACGACCGGGACACGAAGGGGCGCGACGGTGGAGAAGCCTGAGACGACCGCCGGTCGGTTGCCCGGGGTGGACGTACCCCTTTCCGTGTTCGACCTGACCACCGTGCGGGAGGACGGGACCGCCGCCGACGCCCTGCGCGAGGCGGTCACCCTCGCCCGGCGGGTCGACCAGCTCGGTTACCACCGCTACTGGGTGGCCGAGCACCACAACGCCCCGACCGTGGCCAGCTCCGCGCCGGCCGTGTTGATCGCCCGACTCGCCGCCGCCACCGAGCGGATCCGGGTCGGCTCCGGCGCGGTCATCCTGCCGAACCATCCACCGCTGGTGGTCGCGGAGCAGTTCGACATGTTGGAGGCGTTCCACCCCGGCCGGATCGACCTGGGACTGGGGCGGGGGCCGGGCACCGACCCGGCCACCGCCGCCCTGCTGCGCCGGGGCGTGCCGCTCGAACCCGAATCGTACGAGCGGGACCTCGACACCCTGCTCGAACTGCTCGCCGACCGGCAGCCGGAGGTCTGGCTGCTCGGGTCGAGCGCCGGTGGCGCGATGCTGGCGGCACGGCTCGGGCTGCCGTTCGCCTTCGCCCAGCACATCCGGCCGGACAACCTCACCGAGGCCGTCACCGCCTACCGGGAGAACTTCCGGCCGTCGGGCCGGCTGGACCGTCCGTACCTGATGGTCGCGCTCGCCGCGATCTGCGCCGAGACCGACGAGCGGGCCGAACGCCTGGCCCAGCCCAGTCTGCTGACCCGGTTGCGGATCCGCGACCGCAAGGTGCTGCCGCTGCCGAGCGGGGACACGGCGGCGGGCTACCCGTACACGGCGGACGAGTGGCGGACGGTCCGGCAGATCCGCGACAGCTACGCACTGGGCTCGCCGGAGACGGTCCGGGCACAGCTCACCGACCTGGTACAACGGACCGGTGCGGACGAGCTGATGCTGGAGACGATGGTCTACGACCCGCACGACCGGATCCGCTCCTTCGAACTGATCGCGGGCTGACAACCTCGGTGCTACCCCTGCCCGCCGAGGTCGTCCAGCAGGGCGGGCAGCGCGGCGAGATCCGCGATCTCGTACGCGACCGGCACGTCCGGGGGCAGCTCGCCGCCCCGGCGGTTGACCCAGACCGCGCGGATGCCGGCGGCGGCTGCTCCCCGGACGTCGTGGGCGAGCGAGTCGCCGACGTGCAGCACCTCGTCCGTCGCCAACCCCAGTTCGGTCAGCGCCCGGGTGAACATCAACCGGTCCGGCTTGTACGCGCCCACGTCCTCGCTGCTCACCACGGCGTCGAAGGTCAGGCCGTGGTGAGCCGTCGCCGCCCGAAGGTCGGCCCGGTCGGCATCGGACACCAGACAGATCGGCACCGTGACCCGGGACAGGAACTCGCCGGTCCCGGGTCGCAGCGGCGGCGACCGCCAGTACGCGAACTGCGGCGCGCAGAGCACCTCGACCGGGTCACCGGCGTAACCGACCTGCGCCATCACCGTGGCTAGACCGCCTCGCGCGCTCTGCCGCAGGGTTCGGAACGGGGTCAGGTCGGCTTCCGCCTCGTACTCCCGATTCCACGCCGCCGCCACCTCGCGGGCGGTGACGGGCGCCGACGCACCGGCCGCCACCCGACCCGCGATCGTGTCCATGATGGTCTCGTCGTCCTCGACCACGGTGCCGTAGAAGTCGAGCAGCAGTCCCCGGATCACGACCGCAGTCCAGGTTCGCCGGGGCGTGGCCGGCGCCGGCCGTGCCCCGGCTCGTGACGGCGGTCGTACCCCCGGATTTTCGCGCCGATGACTCGGGCCTAACCGGCGGCGCGGTCGGCCAGGGGTCGCCGTCGGCGGGCCGGGTCGGTCAGCGTCGGCGGACGCCAGGCACCGTCGGGCTGGTAGACGTTGGTGCCGGGCGGCACGATCTGGTCGATCCGGTCGAGGGTGTGGTCGTCCAGGGCGAGCGCGGCGCCCTTGAGTGCGGCGTCGAGCTGTTCCATCGTCCGGGGGCCGATGATCGCCGAGGTTACGGCGGGGTGCGCCACGGTGAAGGCGAGGGCCAGCTCGGGCAGGGTGGCGCCGATGCCGTCGGCCACCTCGACCAGTTGCTCGACGATCTCCAGCTTGGTGACGTTGACCGGGATGGACGGGTCGAAGCGGGCCGGCATGATCGACGGGCGGCCGGTGCTGAGGTCGACCGGCTGCCCCTTGCGGTAGCGACCGGTGAGGAAGCCCGAGGCGAGCGGACTCCAGACCAGCACGCCCATGCCGTACCGCTGGCAGACCGGGAGAACCGACGTCTCGATCCCCCGGGCCAGGATGGAGTACGGCGGCTGCTCGGTCCGGAACCGTCCGAGGGAGCGCCGCTCGGAGACGTGCCACGCCTCGACAATCTCCTCCGCCGGGAAGGTCGAGCAGCCGAAGGCGCGGATCTTTCCCTGACTGACCAGGTCGGTCAGGACCGACAGGGTCTCCTCGACGTCGGTGCTGTGGTCGGGTCGGTGGACCTGGTAGAGGTCGATCCAGTCGGTGCGCAGCCGGCGCAGGCTCTGCTCCACCTCGTGCAGGATCCAGCGTCGCGAGTTGCCGCCCCGGTTGCGCCCCTCCCCCATCGGGAAGTGCACCTTCGTGGCGAGCACCGCCTCGTCGCGCCGCCCCCGCAGGGCCTTGCCCACGATCTCCTCGGACTCGCCGGCCGAGTACATGTCGGCGGTGTCGACAAAGTTGACGCCCTGGTCGAGTGCGGCGTGGATGATCCGGATGCTCTCCTCGTGGTCCGGGTTGCCGACCGAGCCGAACATCATCGCGCCGAGACAGTGGACGGAGACTTCGATGCCGGTGCCACCGAGATATCGATAACGCATGGAACGTACGCTATGAGCTAGAGCCGACTCTAGGTCAAGCCCACGGGTCGCTCGTACCCTTGACCCGGTGGAGAATCCCGGTCTGACCATCGGACAGGTCGCCGAACGCACCGGCCTGAGCGCGCACACGCTCCGCTTCTACGAGCGCGAGGGCATCCTGACCAAGCCGGTACGCCGCGACGGCGCCGGCCGGCGGGTCTACGCCGAGTACGACGTGGACTGGCTGCGGGTCTGCATCATCCTGCGCGCCTCCGGCATGCCGCTGCCGACGATCCGTCGCTACACCGAACTGGTCCGGCAGGGCACCGGCAACGAGGAGGAGCGGCTCACCCTCATGCGCCAGCACCGCGACGTGGTGTCCGGACAGATCGCGGAGCTGACCCGCTGCCTCGATCTGATCAGCCACAAGGTCGGCCTGTACGAGGACATCCTGGCCGCACGGAACACCACGTCGCCGCAGCCATCTCCGGCCCGCTGACCCGGCTCCGTACAACAGCCGATCGAATCATTGACACGTTTGAGCTGGCGCAGCAGGCTCGCGCGTAGAGATCCTTCGAACGAGGGGGCGCAATGCGCAAAACACGGCTGGCGATAGCCGGCGTGTTCACATTGGTCGGCGTGATGGTAATGACCACGCCGGTCGTCGCGGCCCCACCGGCCGCGCCGTCCGGTGGACAGGGCAACCTGGAGGTGTACGTCGGCTCGGCCGACGCCAAGCAGATCGACGTGCTCCGGAACAACGGTGTGGACGTCGGCCACGCGATCGGCGAGGTCGACCAGGCCGGCAGGTCCGCCGTACAGGTGGTGCTCACCAGGGAGCAGGCCGCCAAGCTGGCCGCCAAGGGCGTTCCGCTCTCGGTGAAGAAGGTACGCGGCAAGGAGGCTTCCCGGGCACTGCGGGAGCAGACGTCGAAGGGCTGGACGGCGTACCGGTCGTACAGCGAGCCGGGCGGCATCCGGGACGAGATCACCTCGACCGCGGCCCGGTTCCCGAAGCTGACCAAGGTCGAGACGATCGGCAGGTCCGTCCAGGGCAAGCCGATCCTCGCGGTCAAGGTGACCAAGAACGCCAAGAACGTCGAGGACGGCAAGCGCCCGGCCGTGCTCTACGGCGGCAACCAGCACGCCCGTGAGTGGATCACGCCGGAGATGGTCCGCCGGCTGATGCACCACGTGCTGGACAACTACGGCACCGACCCGGAGATCACCCGGCTGGTCGACACCACCGAGCTGTGGTTCCTCCCGGTGTCGAACCCGGACGGCTACGACTTCACCTTCACCCCGGACAACCGGTTGTGGCGCAAGAACCTGCGTGACAACAACGGCGACGGCAAGATCACCGCTGGCGACGGGGTGGACCTGAACCGCAACTTCTCCTACAAGTGGGGTTACGACAACGAGGGCTCCTCGCCGGACCCGTCCAGCGAGACCTACCGAGGCTCGGGGCCGAACTCCGAGCCGGAGACCAAGGCGCTGGACGGACTGTTCCGCCGGGTCGGCTTCGAGTACTACATCAACTACCACTCCGCCGCCGAGCTGCTGCTCTACGGCGTGGGCTGGCAGGTCGAGACCCCGACCCCGGACGACCTGATCTACGAGGCGCTGGCCGGCGACGACGCCCACCCGGCGATCCCGGGCTACGACCCGGACATCTCGGCCGAGCTGTACCCGACCAACGGCGACACCGACACGCACGCCACGGTCCGCTACGGCACGCTCGGGTTCACCCCGGAGATGAGCACCTGCGAGACCGTGTCGGACTCGGACCCGAACGACGAGTGGCTGGCCGAGGACTGCGCCAGCGTCTTCAACTTCCCGGACGACGAGGACCTGATCGCCGCCGAGGTGGCGAAGAACATCCCGTTCGCGCTCGCGGTCGGCAAGTCCGCCGCCAGCCCGGACAACCCGGTCTCCGTGGTCGGCCGCAGCACCCCGGACTTCGAGATCGACAAGTTCGACACCTCGTACGGCACCCGGCAGCCGGTGGCCACGATCGCCCGTCGGTCGCTGAAGAACGTACAGATGCACTACGTCGTCAACGGTGGCCGTCCGAAGACCGTCGAGGTCAAGGAGTGGCGTGGCGGCGAGCGGTACGGCGACACCCACGACGACTACTACGCCGAACTGCGTGGCACGGTGACCGGCACCAAGCCCGGTGACCGGGTGGAGGTCTGGTTCACCGGCACCCGGGCCAAGGGTGGCGGTCCCACCGCGAGTGAGCACTTCACGTACCAGGTGAGCACCGACATCGGCGGCGACGTGCTGGTGCTGGCGGTCGAGGATGTCACCGGCCTCAGCCCGGTGCAGACCGGCACCTCCGCCAAGTACGCCGACGAGGTGGCCGCCGCGCTGACCGCCGCCGGCAAGACCAGCGACCTGTACGACTTCGACACCCGGGGTCGTAAGGCACCGCACCCGCTCGGCGTGCTGTCGCACTACGACGCGGTGGTCTGGGAGACCGGCGACGACGTGATCCTGCGGGAGCCGGGCCAGGTGGCCGGCACCACGGCGAAGGCCGCGTTCGAGACCGAACTCGCCGTCCGGGACTACCTCAACGAGGGGGGCAAGGTCCTGGTCAGCGGCAAGAACGCGCTCTTCGCGCAGTCGGTGAACGGCAGCTACTACTACCTGCCGGGTCCGGGGCCGGAGTGTGCCGCACCGGGCGGCGCGTGCCTGCCGATCCTGAACGACTTCCAGCAGTACTACCTGGGCGCGCACACCTACGTCAGCGGCGGTGGCCAGGACGGTGACGGGAACCCGTACCCGCTCGACGGCCGCAGCGGCAGCCCGTTCGAAGGGTTCAACGGCATCCTCAACGCGCCCGGTTCGGCCCAGAACCAGGACCACACCGCGTCGCTGCTGAGCACGTCGAGCTTCCTGCCGCCGGACCAGTTCCCGCAGTTCACCAGCTCGGTGCCGGTCGGCTGGGGTCGCCCCGGCGCCGCCCCGTTCGACCCACGCACGGGTAGCTGGTACGTGTTCAGCGGCCAGTCGGACGTGGCGTACAAGCGGCTGACCCGTACCGTCGACCTGACCGGGGCGACCAGCGGCCAGCTACGTTTCTACGTCTCGCACGACACCGAGGCCGACTGGGACTTCACCTTCGTCGAGGCGCACGAGGTGGGCACCGACAACTGGACCACGTTGCCGGAGGCCAACGGACAGACCAACGGCAACACGGGCGCGAGCTGCCCGGAGGGCCTGGTGGACGAACTGCACCCGCACCTCGCCCACTACATCGGCGCGGACTGCTCGCCGACCGGCAGCACCGGCTCCTGGAGCGCCGCGTCCGGTCCGTCCAACGGTTGGAAGGAGTGGGTGGTCGACCTGACGGCGTACGCCGGCAAGCAGGTCGAACTCTCCATCTCGTACGTCTCCGACTGGTCGACCCAGGGTCTGGGCGTCTTTGTCGACGACACCAAGGTGGTGCGGGACGGCGTCACCGTCGCGGAGACGTCCTTCGAGACCGACCTCGGTGGCTGGACCGTCGCCGGCCCGCCGGCCGGTTCGGTGCCCGCTTCGAGTGACTGGGCGCGTACCCAGAAGGCGTTCGAGGAGGGTTCCGTGGTGACCACCCCGGACACCGTCTTCCTCGGCTTCGGGTTGGAGGGGCTGGCCCCTCCGGTCCGGAACGACCTGGTCGCCCGCTCCGTCGACCACCTGCTCGGCGCCGGCTCCACCCGCACCCGCCCCTAGCGCAAGGAAGGGCCCTTTGTTAACGCTATAGCGTTAACAAAGGGCCCTTCCTTGCACCGCGATCAGAGCTGGATGGACTTGGTTTCGAGGAACTCCTCCAGACCCATCCGGCCGAACTCGCGGCCGTTGCCGGACTGCTTGTAGCCGCCGAACGGGGCAAGCGGGTTCCACTGGCCGCCGTTGACGTCCACCTGGCCCACGCGCAGCCGTCGGGCGACCGCCAGGGCGTGCTCACGCTCGCCGAAGACGCCGGAGGTGAGCCCGTACTGGGTGCTGTTGGCGATCTCGACGGCCTGGTCCTCGTCCGCGTACGGAATGATCGTCAGCACCGGGCCGAAGATCTCCTCCTGGGCGATCGTCGAGTACGGGTCGACGTCGGCGAAGACGGTCGGCCGGACGTACGCGCCCTTCTCCAGACCCTCCGGTCGCCCCGGTCCGCCGTACACCAGCGTCGCGCCGTCCGCGATGCCACGCTCGATGTAACCGTCGACCTTGCGTCGGTGCTCCTCCGAGGCCATCGGGCCGATCCGGGTGGCCTCGTCCGTCGGCTCGCCCACGGTGTACGCGGCGGCGGCGGCCACCACGAGCCGCACGATCTCGTCGTGACGGGCCGCCGGGACCAGCATCCGGGGCCAGGCACCGCAGACCTGCCCACCGTTGGTGAAGGCCATCATCACCCCCTTCTCGGCCGCCTCGGCCAGGTCGGCGCCGTCGAGGATCAGGTTCGCCCCCTTGCCGCCCAGTTCGAGGGTGACCCGCTTGACCGTCCGCGCGGCGACCGAGGAGATCCGCCTACCGGCCCGGGTGGAGCCGGTGAACGACACCATGTCGATGTCCGGGTGGGCGGAGATCGCCTCACCGACCACCGCGCCCTCGCCGTACACGACGTTGAGGACCCCCGGTGGCAGCCCGGCGTCGGCGGTGACCTCGGCGAGGATCCGCGCGGTCAGCGGTGCCACCTCGGACGGTTTGAGGACGATGGTGTTGCCGGCCAGCAGGGCGGGTGCGAGCTTGGAGACGATCTGCTGGAGCGGGAAGTTCCACGGCGTGATCGCGCCGACGACGCCGATCGGCTCGCGTACGACCAGTGAGTTGCCGACCTGCTCGGTCCAGGCGAAGTCGGCCGCGAGGGCGGTGAACGACCGCGCGACCGCGACCGGGAAGAAAACCTGGGCGGTACGGGACATGCCGATCGGCGAGCCCATCTCGGCGGTGAGCGTGGTGGCGATCTCCTCCACCCGGGCCTCCAGCCCCTCGGCGACGCGGTGAAGGACGGCGGCGCGCTCTGCCGGAGAGGTCGCGGCCCAGCCGGGGAAGGCCGCGCGGGCGGCGGCGACGGCGAGGTCGACGTCGGCGGCGGAGCCGGCCGACACCTCCGCGACGATGTCGCCGTTCGCCGGGTTTGTGACTGTGAGGGGGTTTTGGTCGGTTCCGGCGACGGTCTCGCCGTTGATCCAGTGGCCGGTCACGACCCGGGTAGACGTGTTCATGACTCGACTCTGGGACGCCCTGACCGGCCGATCCAGGTACTACCGGTCCCCGGACGACCCGCACCTGGTTCCCCACCGACGCGGCCGGCAGGGTCGAGGTCAGCGGGAAACACTTCCGGCCGGAGGGCTGTTGTGCCAGACGTGGTGCCGCCGGGAAAGAGGAGAGCAACCCGACGCGGGCCCGGTCCGAGCGAGGCACCCACGGTGCACCCGACCCGGGCCCGAGTACGGAAGGAGACAGGTCGATGGATCGCGCGAGGCTCGCCGAGTTCCTCCGTACCCGGCGGGAGGCGCTGCAACCCGAGGACGTCGGGTTGCCCCGGGGGTCGCGGCGCCGTACCGGCGGGCTGCGCCGGGAGGAGGTGGCCGCACTGAGCGACATGTCCACCGACTACTACAGCCGGATCGAGCAGCAACGCGGCCCGCACCCGTCGGAGCAGATGCTCGCCGCGATCTCCCGTGGGCTACGCCTCTCGATCGAGGAGCGGGACCACCTGTTCCGTCTCGGTGGTTATCCGACCCCGCGTCGGGTCCGGCGTACCGACCACATCAACCCGGGCATGATGCGCATCTTCGACGGGCTGGACGACGTGGCCGCCCAGGTGGTCAGCGACCTCGGCGAGACGCTGAAGCAGACCAGGCTCTCGGTCGCGCTGCTCGGTGACGAGAGCGTCCACCAGGGCCTGGCCCGCAGTTGGCACTACCGGTGGTTCAACGACCCGGCCGCGCGGCTGATCTACCCCGCCGAGGACCACGAGGCACAGGGCCGGCTCATCGCGTCCGACCTGCATCGCGCGTACACCGGCCAGGGTGCCGGCTCCGGGGCGGCGACCATCGTCGAAGCGCTGCTCGCCGCCAGTGGCGAGTTCGCCGAGATCTGGCGTGAACATCCGGTCGGCGGCCCGTACTGTGCGCCGAAGCGCATCCAACACCCACGGCTCGGCCTGCTCGAACTGCACTGCCAGGTGCTGGTCGACCCCGACCAGTCCCAGTCGCTGGTGGTCTACACCGCCACCCCGGGCAGTGAGAGCTACGACAAGCTGCGCCTGCTCTCGGTTGTCGCCGGTCAGGGCATCTGACGCCGGGGACCGCGCCCGCCTACCGCTTGTTCCGGTAGAGGTGCATGGTGAGCGGGCCGAAGATCCCGATCAGGACCAGGCAGGCCAGCAGCACGGCGCCGACCTGACCGGCGGTCGCCGTGCCGGCCATCAGGCCGCGCACCGCGGTCGCGGTGTGACTGATCGGGTTGGCCCGCACGACCCCCTCCAGCCAGCCCGGCATGGTGCTCGGGTTGACAAAGATGTTGCTGCCGAAGGTGAGCGGGAAGAGCACCATCATGCTCACCCCCATCACCGAGTTCTGGGTCCGCAGCAGCAGGCCGAACATGGTCCAGACCCAGGTCAGGCTGAACGAGAAGAGCAGCACCAGGAGCACCCCGAGCAGCACGCCGAGCGGGCCGCCACCGGGCCGGAAGCCCAGCGCCAGCCCGAGGCCGAGGACCACGACCGAGGCCAGGGCGTACCGGAGGGCGTCGCCGAGCAGCGCGCCGACGATCGCCGACGGCCGCCAGATCGGCAGCGTACGGAATCGGTCGAAGATCCCCTTGGTGATGTCGTTGTTCAACGTCATCCCGGTGTACATGGTGATCATTACGACGGTCTGGAGCAGGATTCCGGGGAGCAGGTACTGCAAATAGTCGCGGGGTGAGCCGGCCAGTGCGCCACCGAGCAGATAAGTGAAGATCAGCGTCAGCATGACCGGGAAGATCGTGACGTCGAAAAGCTGCTCCGGGACATGACGGATCTTGCGCATCGCCCGCCAGCCGAAGGTCACCGACGCGGAGAGTGCGCTCGGTCGCGGTGGCCGGGCCCGGGTCGCGAGCACCGCGCGCAGGGCGTCCTCGCTCACCGGTCGAACATTCGTGGTCGGCGCGCTGGTGGTCATGCCGGCACCTCCGCCGTGGTCTCGTCCGCGCTCTCCCGCGCGGGATGGCCGGTCAACGCCAGGAAGACCTCGTCGAGGCTCGGTTGCCCGAGCGAGAAGTCGGTGACCGCGAGCCCGGCCCGGTTCAGCTCGACCAGGGCGGTCGCCACCCGCTCCGGGTCCGCGACCCGGGCGGTGAGGGCGAGCGGGTCGGACTCCGACACCACCGGTACGCCGAGCGCCTCGGTGAGCACCAGCTCCGCCGCGGGACGCTGCTCGGCCTCGCGCAGTCGGACCCGTACGGCACCGGCGCCGACCGAGGACTTCAGCTCGCCGCTGGTCCCCTCGGCGATCACCCGCCCGTGGTCGATCACCGCGATCCGGTCGGCGAGCTGGTCCGCCTCCTCCAGGTACTGCGTGGTGAGCAGGACGGTGGTGCCCGAGTCGACCAGCGCCCGGACGATGTCCCAGACCTGGTTGCGGCTGCGCGGGTCGAGCCCGGTGGTCGGCTCGTCCAGGAACAGCAGGTCCGGGGTGACCACGATGCTGGCCGCGATGTCGAGCCGCCGTCGCATGCCGCCGGAGTAGGTCTTCACCAGCCGCCCGGCCGCCTCGTCGAGCCCGAACGCGGCCAGCAGTTCGTCGGTCCGGCGTGCCGCCGGAGCCCACCCGAAGCCGAGCAGCCGGGCCAGCATGACCAGGTTCTCCCGGCCGGTCAGTTCGTCGTCGACCGAGGCGTACTGCCCGGTCAGGCCGACCCGGGCGCGCACCGCGTCGGCCTCGCGGACGATGTCGTGCCCGAACACCCGCCCGCTGCCGCCGTCCGGTCGCAGCAGGGTCGCGAGCATCCGGATGGTGGTCGTCTTGCCCGCGCCGTTCGGCCCGAGGAAGCCGTAGACACGACCGGCCGGTACGGCGAGATCGACCCCGTCGACCGCACGATTGGTGCCGAACATCTTCACCAGGCCGGAAGTCTCGATTGCGAGATCAACACCTGAACCCAAGGAACCGTCCCCCAACCGGGTGAAATCTCATTCGGGCTCGACAAAGCGTCGCGCGACCCGTTCACAGTCGCCCGACGCTATACCGACCCACCACAAGATCGCCGGGATTTATCCACGAACAAGGGTCCCTTTCTCGACGGAGAAGAGACCCTTGTCCGGACGGTTCCACCTGATCGGCGGATCAGACCTTTTCCAGCACCTCGGAGACGAGTGCGCGGGCCTCGTCCTGGATCCGGGCCAGGTGCTCCGGTCCCCGGAACGACTCGGCGTAGATCTTGTAGACGTCCTCGGTGCCGGACGGGCGGGCGGCGAACCAGCCCGACTCGGTGGTCACCTTCAGGCCGCCGATCGGTGCCCCGTTGCCCGGCGCGCTGGTCAGCGTGGCGGTGATCGGCTCGCCGGCCAACTCCGTCGCGGTCACCCGCTCCGGCGAGAGCTTGCCCAGCGCGGCCTTCTCCGCCCGGTTGGCCGGGGCGTCGATCCGGGCGTACGCCGGGTCGCCGAAGCGGGCCACCAGGTCGGCGTAGTGCTCACTCGCCGACCGGCCGGTGCTCGCCTGGATCTCGGCGGCGAGCAGGCAGAGCAGGAGCCCGTCCTTGTCGGTGGTCCAGACCGAGCCGTCCCGGCGCAGGAAGGAGGCGCCCGCGCTCTCCTCACCGCCGAACCCGACCGAGCCGTCGAGCAGCCCCGGCACGAACCACTTGAAGCCCACCGGCACCTCGACCAACGTACGGCCGAGGTCGGCGGCGACCCGGTCGATCATCGAGGAGGAGACCAGGGTCTTGCCGATCGCGGCCTGCGGCGACCAGTCCGACCGGGTCCGGAACAGGTGCGCGATGGCGACCGTCAGGTAGTGGTTGGGGTTCATCAGGCCGGCGTCCGGCGTGACGATGCCGTGCCGGTCCGCGTCGGCGTCGTTACCGGTGGCGATCTGGTAGTCGCCGCGCGCGGCGATCAGCGAGGCCATCGCGTACGGCGACGAGCAGTCCATCCGGATCTTGCCGTCCCAGTCCAGGGTCATGAACCGCCAGGCCGGGTCGACCGCCGGGTTGACCACTGTCAGGTCGAGCTTGTGCCGTTCGGCGATCTCGCCCCAGTAGTGCACGCTCGCCCCGCCGAGCGGGTCGGCACCGATCCGCACCCCGGCCGCCCGGACCGCCGCCAGGTCGACCACCGAGGGCAGGTCGTCGACGTACGCGGCGAGGAAGTCGTACCGTCCGGTGGTGTCGGCGGCGCGCGCCCTCGCGTACGGGATCCGCCGGACCCCGGCGAGCCCGTCGGTGAGGAGCTGGTTTGCCCGGTCCTGGATCCACCTGGTCGCGTCGGTGTCCGCCGGCCCGCCGTGGGTGGGGTTGTACTTGAACCCGCCGTCGGTCGGCGGGTTGTGCGACGGGGTGACCACGATGCCGTCGGCCAGGCCGTCGGTCCGGCCCCGGTTGTGGGTCAGGATCGCGTGCGACAGCGCCGGGGTCGGGGTGTAGCCGTCCCGGCTGTCGATCAGCACGGTGACCTCGTTCGCCGCCAGCACCTCGAGCGCGGTGACCATCGCCGGCTCGGAGAGCGCGTGCGTGTCCCGGGCCAGGAAGAGCGGGCCGTCGACCCCCTGGTCCCGCCGGTATTCGCAGGTCGCCTGAGTGATCGCGGCGATGTGGTCGGCGTTGAAGGCGTTGTTCAGGCTCGATCCCCGGTGGCCGGACGTGCCGAAGGCGACCTGTTGGCCGGGATCGGCCGGGTCGGGGTGCTCCGCGTAGTACGCGGTGACGAGGTGCGGTACGTCGATCAGGTCAGCGGGGGACGCGGGCTGACCGGCACGGGCGTGGACCGACATCGGCGGATTCTCCTCCTGGCTCTGACGCGGAGCCTGTCTGTGCTGCGGCGCCCGTCTCTGCGCTGACGCCGGGTGTACGAACTGACCTTACGGCTCGACCCGGTGGCCCTTTCCGATGACGACGATCCCGGCCTCGGAGACGGTGTAGCGGGCACGGTCGCGTTCCAGGTCCACGCCGATCTCGGCGCCCTCCGGGACCACCACGTTCTTGTCCAGGATCGCGTTCCGCACCACCGCGTGCCGGCCGATGTCCACGCCCTCCATCAGCACCGAGCCCTCGACGTGGGCCCACGAGTTGACCCGGACGTTCGGCGAGACCACCGAGTTCTCCACCAGCGACCCGGAGACCACCACCCCGGGCGAGATCATCGAGCCGACCGCCCGGCCGACCCGCTCCTGCCAGCCGTGCACGAACTTGGCCGGCGGCCACGGCGGGTGGTCGGTGTAGATCGGCCAGGCCGAGTTGTAGAGGTTGAAGATCGGATGGATCGCGATCAGGTCCATGTGCGCCTCGTAGAACGAGTCGAGCGTCCCGACGTCGCGCCAGTATCCCTGGTCCCGCTCGGTGCTGCCGGGCACCTCGTTGTCGCGGAAGTCGTAGACGTTCGCCTCGCCCCGGTCGACCAGCATCGGGATGATGCTGCCGCCCATGTCGTGCCGGCTGGCCTTGTCCGCCGCGTCGCGTTCGACCGCCTCGCAGAGCACCTCGGTGGTGAAGACGTAGTTGCCCATCGAGGCGTAGATCTCGTCCGGCGAGTCGGGCAGCCCGCGCGCGTCGCTGGGCTTCTCCCGGAACGCCTGGATCCGACGGCCGTCCGGGCCGACCTCGATCACGCCGAACTGGTCGGCCTGGCTCAGCGGCTGGCGGATACCGGCGACGGTGACACCGGCGCCGGAGTTGATGTGGTCGGCGACCATCTGCCGGGGGTCCATCCGGTAGATGTGGTCCGCGCCGAAGACGATCACGTAGTCCGGCTTCTCGTCGTTGATCAGGTTGAAGCTCTGGTAGATCGCGTCGGCCGAGCCGGCGAACCACCAGGGGCCGCGCCGCTGCTGGGCCGGGACCGGAGCGACGTAGTTGCCGAGCAGGTTCGACATCCGCCAGGTCTTGGTGACGTGCCGGTCCAGCGAGTGCGACTTGTACTGGGTCAACACGACGATCTTGAGGTAGCCGCCGTTGGCCAGGTTGGACAGGACGAAATCGATCATGCGGTACATGCCGCCGAACGGCACGGCCGGCTTGGCGCGGTCGGTGGTCAGCGGCATCAGGCGCTTGCCCTCGCCGCCGGCCAGCACGATGGCGAGGACCTTGGGCGACATGTACCGACGCTAACCACGCCCGGCCGTTCGCACCAGTCGTACCGGGCAACCCGCTGGGCTAGTGTGCGGAACGTGGCCGAACCCGCACCGTACGACGGACGACTCCGGATCGACCTGCTGACCCGCGAGTACCCACCGGAGGTGTACGGCGGGGCCGGCGTACACGTCGAGTACCTCGCCCGGGAACTGCGGGCGCTGGCCGACCTGCGGGTGCGCTGCTTCGGCGCGCCGCGTACCGGGCCGGACGACCCGCCGGGGGTGTTCGCCTACCCGGAGCCGGTGGAGCTGACCGGGGCCAACCCGGCGCTGCGCACCATGGGCGTCGACCTGGCCATGGCCGCCGGGTGCGCCGGCGCCGACCTGGTGCACAGCCACACCTGGTACGCCAACCTCGCCGGCCACGTCGCCAAGCTCCTGTACGGCGTACCGCACGTAATGACCGCGCACAGCCTGGAGCCGCTACGACCGTGGAAGGCGGAGCAGCTCGGTGGCGGCTACGCCCTCTCCTCGTGGTGCGAACGGACCTCGGTGACCGCCGCCGACGCGGTGATCGCCGTCTCCGCCGGCATGCGGCGGGACCTGCTCGCCGCCTATCCCGAGGTGTCACCGGACCGGGTGCGGGTGGTGCACAACGGCATCGACACCCGGCAGTACGCCCCGGACCCGCGTACCGACGTGCTGCGCCGGTTGGGGGTGGACCCGGACCGGCCGAGTGTGACGTACGTCGGCCGGGTGACCCGGCAGAAGGGGCTGCCGTACCTGCTCCGGGCGGCCCGGTCGCTGCCACCGGAGGCCCAGCTCGTGCTGCTGGCCGGCGCACCGGACACCCCCGAGATCGGGTACGAGGTGGAGTCGCTCGTGTCCGAACTGCGGGCGGGCCGTGACGGCGTGGTCTGGGTGGCCGAGATGCTGCCCAAGCACGAGGTGGTGCAGGTGCTCAGCCACAGCACGGTCTTTGTCTGCCCGTCGGTCTACGAACCGATGGGGATCGTCAACCTGGAGGCGATGGCCTGCGAGACGGCGGTCGTCGCCACCGCCACCGGCGGCATTCCCGAGGTGGTCGCGGACGGGGAGACCGGGCTGCTGGTCGGGATCGACCAGGCCGACGACGGGACCGGCACCCCGCTGCACCCGGAGCGCTTCGTGGCCGACCTGGCGGCGGCGATCAACACCCTGCTGGCCGACCCGGACCGCACCGCCGAGTTCGGCCGGGCCGGGCGACGCCGGGCGGTGGCGCACTTCTCCTGGGACGCCGTCGCGCAACGGACCATGGACGTCTACCGGTCGGTGCTGCCGGCCGCCTGACCCGTGGCGCGGCGCCCGATCGGCAAGGACGGCCTGGGCTGCGGCGCAGTGGGGTGATCGGATTTCGACCGGGCACCGGGGCGACGGGGGCAGTAGGTTGGCAACCGTGACGGGACGGTTTCCGATCGAAGAGATCACCCCCTCGGTGGCGTGCGGTCGCTATCCGGCCAAGGCGGTGGTGGGCGAGCTGGTGCCGGTCACCGCGCTGGCGTACCGGGAGGGTCACCGGGCGCTGGGCTGCAACGTGGTCTGGTCCGGCCCGGACGGCGGGCCGAGGCCGTTCACCCGGATGCGCCCCGGCTGGGACGACCGGTGGTACGCCACCATCACCCCGGACGCGGTCGGTGCCTGGACCTTCGCCGTGGAGGCGTTCGAGGACCCGTACCTGACCTGGCGCGACGCCGTCGGCAAGAAGACCGCCGCCGGGCAGGACGCGACTGAACTCGGCAACGACCTCGCCGAGGGGGCCGCGCTGCTGGACGAGGCGGCGGCCCTGGTGCCGACCGACGAGCGGGCCGGGGTGGAGGCCGCCGCCGCCGCGCTGCGTGACCCGGGGCTGCCGCTCGGGCAGCGCCTGGCCCCCGCCCTGGGCCTGGCCGACCTGCTCTGGACCCATCCGGTACGGCGCCTGGTCACCCGGAGCGACGACCATCCGATCTGGACCGACCGGACACGTGCCCTCTTCTCCGCCTGGTACGAGTTCTTCCCCCGCTCGGAGGGGGTGGCCCCGCCGTCGGAGGGCAAACCGGCCGAGCACGGCACCTTCGCCACCGCCGCCAGCCGGCTGCCCGGTGTCGCGGCGATGGGCTTCGACGTGCTCTACCTGCCGCCGATCCACCCGATCGGCCGGGTCAACCGCAAGGGCCGCGACAACGCCCTCGCCGCCGGCCCGGACGACGTCGGCTCGCCGTGGGCGATCGGCGCCGAGGAAGGTGGCCACGACACGATCCACCCCGACCTCGGCACCCTCGACGACTTCCGCCGGTTTGTCGCCGCCGCGAACGACGTCGGCCTGGAGATCGCGATGGACCTGGCCCTCCAGGTCGCCCCCGACCACCCCTGGGTGACCGAACACCCGGAGTGGTTCACCACCCTCGCCGACGGCTCGATCGCGTACGCGGAGAATCCGCCGAAGAAGTACCAGGACATCTATCCGCTCGACTTCGACCGGGACCCGGACGGAATCCGGGCCGAGATCCTCCGGGTGGTCACCCACTGGGTCGCGCAGGGCGTACGGATCTTCCGGGTGGACAACCCGCACACCAAGCCGTTCGACTTCTGGGAGTGGCTGATCCGCGAGGTCAAGCGGCTCGACCCGGACGTGCTCTTCCTCGCCGAGGCGTTCACCCGCCCGACCGTCATGCACGGCCTCGGCAAAATCGGCTTCACCCAGTCGTACACGTACTTCAGTTGGCGGTACAGCGCGGACGAGCTGCGCGACTACTGCGCCGAGCTGCTGGCGGCGGCCGACTACATGCGCCCCAACTTCTGGCCGAACACCCCGGACATCCTGCCCGAGCCGCTCCAGCAGGGGGTGCCGTCGATCTTCAAGATCCGTACGGTGCTGGCCAGCCTGCTCTCCCCCTCCTGGGGCATCTACGCCGGCTTCGAACTCCTCGAACACGAGGCGCTGCCCGGCGGCGAGGAGTACCTGAACAGCGAGAAGTACGAGCTGCGCCCCCGGGACTGGACGGCACAGGAGGCGGCGGGCCACTCCCTGGCGCCGTTCATCGCCCGGCTCAACGCCGTACGCCGAAAGAACCCGGCGCTGCACTGGCTGCGCAACCTGCGGTTCCACCACAGCGACAACGGACAACTGCTCTGCTGGTCCAAACGGGACGAGGTGACCGGCAACACCGTGCTGGTGGTCTGCTCGCTCGACCCCTACCACGCCCAGTGGGGCAACCTCAGCCTCGACCTGCCCGCGCTCGGCCTCGACTGGTCCGACCGGTTCACCGTCTACGACCAGCTCAGCGGCGCCCGGTACGACTGGGGCCAGTACAACGTGGTCGGGCTCGACCCGAACCAACCCGCCCACGTCTTCACCGTGCACCACCCCGCCGCCCCGACCCCGCCCGCCACCCCCGGGTACGCACCCGTCGTCGAAACCGAGACCTCGAAATGACGCCGCTGATGGACGAAACCCTCGACGCCCTGGTCTCCGGGGTGGCGCACGACCCGCACGCCGTGCTCGGCGCGCACCCGCGCGACGGCCAGACCCTGATCCGCACCTGGCGGCGGGGCGGCGAGCGGGTCGAGCTGCTGGCCGGCGACGAGCGCCACCCGATGCGCCGGATCCACCAGGAGGGCATCTTCGAGGCGACCGTCCCCGGCACGGTGCTCGACTACCGGATCGAGGTCGACGGCACGGTCCACGACGACCCGTACCGCTACCCGCCGAGCCTCGGCGAGGTCGACCTGCACCTGATCGGCGAGGGGCGGCACGAACGGCTCTGGACCGCGCTCGGCGCCCGGCCCCGCCCCGACGGCGGGGTCGCCTTCGCCGTGTGGGCGCCGAACGCCCGGGGCGTACGGGTGGTCGGCGAGTTCACCGGCTGGGGCGCGCACGAGGGCTGGCCGATGCGGTCACTGGGCGGCAGCGGCGTCTGGGAGATCGTGGTGCCGGAGGCGCGGCCCGGTCAGACGTACAAGTACCGGGTCCTCGGCCGCGACGGCGTCTGGCGGGACAAGGCCGACCCGATGGCCGCGCACACCGAGGTGCCGCCGCGCACCGCCTCGGTGATCTACCGGTCGACGTACCGGTGGTCCGACGGGGAGTGGCTGGCCCGGCGGGCGCACCGGCACCCGCACCAGGAGCCGATGAGCGTCTACGAGGTGCACCTCGGCTCCTGGCGCCCCGGCCTCGACTACCGGGAACTGGCCGAACAGCTCACCGCGTACGTGGTCGACCTGGGCTTCACCCACGTCGAGTTCATGCCGGTGGCGGAGCACCCGTTCGGCGGCTCCTGGGGCTACCAGGTCAGCGGCTACTACGCCCCGACCTCCCGCTTCGGTACGCCGGACGACTTCCGCCACCTGATCGACCGGCTGCACGCCGTCGGTGTCGGGGTGCTGCTCGACTGGGTGCCGGCGCACTTCCCGAAGGACGAGTGGGCGCTGGCCCGGTTCGACGGCACCCCGCTCTACGAGCACCCCGACCCCCGGCGCGGCGAGCACCCCGACTGGGGCACGTACGTCTTCGACTTCGGCCGGCGCGAGGTGCGCAACTTCCTGGTCGCGAACGCGCTCTACTGGTGCGCCGAGTTCCACGTCGACGGGCTCCGGGTGGACGCGGTCGCCTCGATGCTCTACCTGGACTACTCCCGCGAGGACGGGCAGTGGCAGCCGAACCAGTACGGCGGCCGGGAGAACCTGGAGGCGATCGGCCTGCTCCAGGAGACCAACGCCACCGTCTACCGGGAGCACCCCGGGGTGGTGATGATCGCCGAGGAGTCGACCGCCTGGCCGGGCGTGACCCAGCCGACCCATGCCGGCGGGCTCGGCTTCGGCTTCAAGTGGAACATGGGCTGGATGCACGACACCCTGAACTACCTGGCCAAGGAGCCGGTCCACCGGCAGTGGCACCACAACGAGCTGACCTTCTCCCTGGTCTACGCGTGGAGCGAGAACTACCTGCTGCCGATCAGCCACGACGAGGTCGTGCACGGCAAGGGCTCGCTGGCCGGCAAGATGCCCGGTGACACCTGGCAGCGGCTGGCCAACACCCGGGCGCTGCTGGCGTACATGTGGGCCCATCCGGGCAAGCAGTTGCTCTTCATGGGCAGCGAACTCGCCGACGACCAGGAGTGGAGCGTCGACCGGGGGCTGGACTGGAACCTGCGCCACGACCCGGCACGGGCCGGGGTGCAGCGGCTGGTCCGGGACCTGAACGCGGCGTACCGGGCCGCCCCGGCGCTCTGGTCCCAGGACACCAGCCCGGACGGGTTCCGCTGGATCGTGGGGAACGACGCCGGCAACAACACCGTGGCGTTCGTCCGGATCGCCGCCGACGGCACGCCACTGGTCTGCGTGGCGAACTTCTCCGCCGTACCGCACGAGAACTACCGCCTCGGCATGCCGGTCGCCGGGGTCTGGCGGGAGACGATCAACACCGACGCGGACAGCTACGGCGGCTCCGGGGTCGGCAACCTCGGCTCGGTCCGCGCCGAACCGGTGCCCTGGCACGGCCAACCGGCGTCGGCCACCCTCCGCCTCCCACCACTGGGCGTGCTCTGGCTCCGCCCCGCCCACTGAGGGGTAAGGAAGGGCCCCTTATTAACGCATGGCGTTAATAAGGGGCCCTTCCTTACCCGGTTGGCGGGGTGAGCAGGGCGGCGAGGGCCGACCCGCTGACGTCGACGCCGCTGTCGAAGTCGGTGGAGCGGCTGACCTCCGCCCACCGGGACGTCTCCTGGGCCCGCGCCAGTGCCGACTCCTCGGCCAGGTGCAGGGCGTCGGAGCCGAGCAGCAGGCGCAACGGCGGGTCGGGGAGCCCGACCATGCCGACGATGACCTGGGCGGCCCGCCCCGGATCACCCGGCTGCCGGCCGTCGACCTCCCGGCGGTACGCGTGGATCCGCCCGACGGTCTCGGCGTACTCCTCCCCCACCTCGGCGAGACTCATCGAGGCACCGCCCCAGTCGGTGCGGAACGCGCCCGGTTCGACCATCGTCACCTTGATGCCGAACGGCCGCAGCTCGTTGGCCAGCACCTCGGAGAAGCCCTCGACGCCGAACTTCGCGGTCTGGTAGGAGGCCAGTCCGGGCGTACCGCCGACCCGGCCACCGACCGAGGAGAACTGGAGGAAGTGCCCGCGACGCTGGCGCCGCATCACCGGCAGCGCGGCCCTGGTGACGTTGACCAAACCGAACAGGTTCGTCTCGACCTGCGCGCGGAACTCCTCGTCCGGGGTGTGCTCGATCGGCCCGCTGTTGGCCTGGCCGGCGTTGTTCGCCACCACGTCGAGTGTGCCGAAGGTGTCGACGGCCATCCGTACGGCCGCGCGGGCGGCGGCCGGATCGGTCACGTCGAGCGCCATCGCGCGGACCTGGTCGCCGAACTCGTTGACAAGCTCGTCGAGCTGCTCGGGGCGGCGTGCGGTGGCGACGAGGTTGTCGCCGTTGACCAGCACCGCACGGCTCAACTCCCACCCGAGACCCCGCGAGCTGCCGGTGACAAGCCAGGTCCTGGCCATGGTCGAACCCCCTCCGTACGTCCACCCGAGCTTCGCAGAGCACCCGCGTCCGATGGGCCGACCCGACCAAACGGAGGGCCCCTCCGGAACACCCGAAGCGTGCTTCCTTGTACGGAAGTCGGTACGGGAGGCGGTACGGAGTCGGTACGGGAGGCGTAGGCGGACGCGTACCGGGGAAAGGATTTTCACCACCTGGCCGTCCGAACGGGCCGAGAAGGGGTGGTGGCGTGGAGCCGATTGACCTGGCGTTCGCTCTGGTCGGGCTCGGCGCGCTGCTGGCCGGCATCCTGCCCCGGATACTGGAACACCGACCGCTCTCGATGCCGATCGCCTTCCTCGGCCTGGGCATGCTGGTCTTCCTGTTGCCGACCGGGCTGCCCAGCCCCGACCCGCTGGCCCACCCGTCGGTGACCACCCACCTGACCGAGATCGGCGTGATCGTCGCCCTGATGGGCGCCGGTCTGAAGATCGACCGCCGGATCGGCTGGCGCCGCTGGTCGTCCACCTGGCGGCTGCTGGCGATCGGCATGCCGGTCTGCATCGCCTGCGTCGCCCTGCTCGGCTGGTGGTGGGCCGGTCTGGTACCGGCCGCCGCGCTGCTGCTCGCCGCCGCGCTGGCGCCGACCGATCCGGTGCTCGCCGCCGACGTCCAGGTCGGTGAGCCGACCGACGTCGAGGACGGGGAGGACGAGGTACGGTTCGCCCTCACCTCGGAGGCCGGGCTCAACGACGGACTGGCGTTCCCGTTCGTGTACGCCGCGATGGCGATCGCCACCACCGGGGCGGCCAGCGCCTTCGGGCCGGTGGACTGGCTCGCCCGCTGGATCACCGTCGACGTCGCCTACAAGACCGGGGTCGGGATCGGCGGCGGCCTGCTGATCGGCTGGCTGCTCGGCAAGCTCTTCTTCCGTGCCCCCTCACACCTGCGGCTCGCCCGCCACGCCGAGGGCTTCGTGGCCATCGCCGCCACCTTCCTCGCGTACGGGCTGATCGAGGTGATCGGCGGCTACGGTTTCCTCGCCGTCTTCTTCGCCGCCCGGGCGATCCGGGCGGCGGAACGGACCCACGAGTTCCACGGGGTGCTGCACGACTTCGCCGAACAGATCGAGCGGCTGCTCACCGTACTGCTGCTGCTCTTCCTCGGCGGCGCGGTGGTCGACGGTCTGCTGGCACCGCTGACCTGGCCCGCCGCCCTGGTCGGGCTGGCGCTGATCGTCGTGATCCGCCCGCTGGTCGGCTGGCTCTCGCTGCGCGGCGCACCCGGGCGACCCGCCGAACACTGGGTCATCGCGTTCTTCGGCATCCGGGGCGTCGGCTCGTTCTACTACCTCGCGTACGCCACCGCCCACTCCGACATCCCGCAACTCGACCTGCTCTGGGCCACCGTCGGCCTGGTGGTGATCGTGTCGGTGGTGCTGCACGGAGTCGCCGCCACACCGGTCATGCGCCTGCTCGACCGCACCGGCGAACGTATCCCGGAAGACGCGGACCGGGAGTCGACGCTCGACCCCGCCGGCACGGCTACCACCTCCGGTTGATCGGCCGGCGTGGCGGGCCGGAAGGCCAGCCGGGAGGGACCGGTAGATTGCCGGCATGACGGACCAGCCGACCGAGACGGTCGTAGTGATCTACACCGACGGCGCGTGCAGCGGTAACCCCGGGCCGGGCGGCTGGGGCGCGGTGCTGCGCTACGGCGAGCACGAGCGCGAACTGTACGGCGGCGAGTCGGCACCGACCACGAACAACCGGATGGAGCTGATGGCCGCCATCCAGGCACTGGAGAGCCTCACCCGCCCGGTGACCGTACGCCTGCACACCGACAGCACGTACGTCCGCAGCGGCATCACGAGTTGGATGGCGAACTGGAAGCGCAACGGCTGGCAGACCTCGGCGAAGCAGCCGGTGAAGAACGCCGATCTTTGGCAGCGGCTGGAAGAGGCGGTCAAGTCGCACCGGGTGGAGTGGCTCTGGGTCAAGGGACACAACGGCGACCCCGGCAACGAGCGCGCCGACGCCCTGGCCAACCGTGGGGTGACCGACGCGCGCGGCGCGCTGGCCGCCCGCTGACCCCCGCAAGACGCGCACGCGACGAGCGAGAGGTCGACCGGCACGTCGCGCGTTGGCTCGGTGTGAGTCCGCACGACCGGGCGTCCTCAATCTGCGATCGTCAGGGCCAGCAAGCCCTGATCCAGACCGACGAGCAGGGTGTCACCAACCGTGCAACAGGCGAGCGCCGGATGGTAGACGGGGATTCTGAGCACCATCCGGCCGGTCATCGGATCCCAGATCCGCACCGTACGGTCCCGGCTGGTGGAGGCGAGTAGATCCCGACCACCGATACGCACCAGGCTCAGTCCGGTCACCGCCGCAGAATGTCCGATGAACCACCGGACCGGTTGGCCCTGTTCGACATCCCACATGCGGATCGTGTTGTCCGCGCTGGCCGAGACAAGCGTCGGACGGCCAGCCACGGTCACACCACAGAGCGCGTTGACGGCATCCTGGTGGCCCTGTTGAGTCCAGAGCAAGGTCTCGCCGCCACCCCAGAGCATCACGGTGCCGCTCTTGTCCGCCGAAGCGAGCGCCTCGGAACCCTGCCAGCGGACCGTGGCCAACGCGGTGACCCAAGCGCGGGTGACGTGCCCGAGCAGAACCGAGCGGATAACGCCCGTGTGCGGGTGCCACAGCCGAATGGCCTGGTCGTCGCCGGCAGAGGCGACCCATGTCTCACCGTTCACGACAATCGAACAGACCGCCGCGACCCGATCGTGGTGTTCGCTCATCTCCCGCACCAGCGAGCCGTCCCGGGCGTCCCAGGACTCGATTATGTTGTCGTCGCGGGCCGTGAGGATCAGCGGCTCCTCCTCGTCCGCCACCGCACACATCGCGTTGACGGAACCACCTGGTGTCTCGAACTCCAGCAGCCGCTCGCCGGCAACGATGTCCCAGAACCGCACCTGACCATCAACGTCCCCGGAGGCGACCACTGCCGAGGGTTCGCCGGGGATCCGGCAGACCGCGCTCACCGGCCCGAACCGGTCCTTGTCGGCAACCATGTCCGGCTGGCCGCCGGCCGGATCCCACAGTCGGACCGTACCGTCGTCCCCGGCTGTGGCCAACATCCGGTCCTTTGCCGTCCGCAGCTCGCAGACCGCGCGGATCCAGCTCGCGTGTCCTCGCAGGCTCGGGCGCTCGGTCCAGGTCGGCACCTCCCACAACCGGATGAGCCCATCCTCACCGGTGGACACCAGCAGGCAGCCGTCATCGATGTCGACCGTACAGAGGTCGGTTATCGGTCCACCGGTCTCGAGGACGTGAACCCGCTGACCGGTCAGCGGGTTCCACAGGCACACCGTGCCGTCGTAACCCGCCGAGGCGAGCAGGGTGCCTCCGGCCGTGCGGACCGCGCAGAGGGTCGTAACCCATCCGGTGTGGCCGACGAGAACCTGCGAGGGCTCGCCATCTGCCGTCGGCTCCCAGATCCGGACCACGCCGTCATAGCCGGCTGACGCCAGCAGGTGCCGATCACCAGCCGGCACATAGGTCACAGCCGTTACCCAACCCGGGTGCCCGGTCAACTCGTAGCGCTGGGTTCCGGTAACCGGATCCCACACCCGCACCGTCCGGTCGTCACCAGCCGAGGCGAGTAGGTCGCCATCAGGAAGAGGAATGGCGCAGATGTTGCGTACCCAGTCGCCGTGCCCACGCAGCTCGTGTCGGCGGTGACCACTACGCGGATCCCACAGGCCGACCGTGCCGTCGTGGCTGGCGGTGGCGATCAGCACCTCGCCCCGACTCGTCCGAACCGCGCACACCCCACGGATCGTGTCGTCGTGGCAGTTGAAAACCTGCTCGGACTGATTGGTCAGCGGATCCCAGAGCCGGACGGTCCCGTCGTCCCCGACGGAGGCGAGCAACCGTCGACTGTCGACCTCGATGGCGGCGACGTCATAGACGGCCTGCGAGTGCCCGTCCAGCACACTGCGTTCCTGTCTGGGCGGAGTGTGCGCCCAGCGTGCGCGGTACGGCGCGGTGTCGGCCACGATCCCACTGCCGAGGCGGTCGAGACTGTCGACGACCGAGAAGAGCGCGGCACGCTCGGCCGGTTCCGCCGCCACCGCCAGGGGGGTGCGCTGCAGCAGCCTTGCTCGGGCGGCTGGCAGCGGCGCCATCGGTGCCTGCTCCGCGTCCACGACCGTGAGCAGCCGGTCGAGGTGCGCGTGCAACAGGTAGCCCTCATCGAGGAGCAACCGTTCGATGAGCCCGGCCCGGGCGGCGTGCTGCGGTAACGACCGCAGCAGATAGTCGGGGGCATCAGCCCAACCGGTAGCCTCGGCCGCATCAGCCCAGACGGACACGAGCCGGCGCTGATCGTCGCGGCGGGATGCCCGTGCATCACGGTCTGCGAGCAACGCGTCGTTGAGGGCCTGGTGGAACAGCCTGTACGCCGGTTGCGCTCCGCCACCCGTTTCCACCAGGAAGTTCGCCGCAGAGGTACGGGCGAACCCGCTCAGTTCCGCCTCGGTGACTTCTCCTCCAAGGGCCGCGATCGCGGTCTGCCACAGGGAGAGCGGCAGCCCTGGTGTCTCGGCGTACGCCAGGACGGTCAGCGCCAGCCGAGCGGAGGTCGAGCCCGCCGCCGGAAGGCCGGCGAGGTAGGCGTCAAGTGCGTGGGCCACGGTCGCGGTGAACGAGACTGAAGCTGGATCGACCGGCTCGGTGTCACGGAAGGCGTGCGCCCGCGCGACGAGACCGGCGACGAGGAAGTTTCCCTTCGCCAGGGCGGCGATGCGGCGGGCAAGGGGGGCGGCGGTGGTGGCGTCGCTGTAGGGGTTCGCTGGCCGCTCGGCGCCGAGTAGTTGCAAGGTCGCCTGGGCGTAGTTCGCGAGATCGGACTCGGCGAAGTACTCCGGGGCATCCAGGTCGATCAGCTCGATGTCGTCACCGAAGCAGGCGATCAGATCACCTCGATCGTCGGATCGGCGGGTGCCAACCACAACCCGGACCCCGTACCGGCCGCAGTCGCGAACCAACGGCAACAAGATGTCGTCGATGACCGCCCGCGCGTCGCGCGGGTCCGCCGTCTCGTCGAGCGCGTCGATGATGAGGGTGAACCGGGTAGGCCGACGCTCCAGCCGCTCGCGTACCGCCGACATCAGGTCGGCTGGTGCACCGGGCAGGTCGACAGCGACCGCGCGGGCGATCTCCTTAGCTACTTCGAGGGCGTTCTTGCCCTTGGCGTGTACCGCACAGGAGACCGAGCCGATCGAGGCCCGGACGGCGACGTCGCTGTCCGGAAGCGTCGCACGGATCTCTCGGTCGGCGGTGGTGACGATCCGACCGAGGGCGGCAGACTTGCCTACGCCGGGCGAACCGGTAACGACCAATGGTTGGGTGACAGGCGTTGAGCGGTCGATCCAGTCGACGATGCTCCGCAGGGCTACGGTTCGCCCGCGGAATCGCGCACCGCCCTCGGTGTCGACCGCTACGCCACGGGACCGGGGCAGCCAGTGCCGCCCGGCCTCGCCGTCGCTGCTGAGCGTCCACCCCCAAGCGGAGAGAGCCGTGTCGTCGGCGTCCTCGGCCCGCCACGCGGACAGTGTTCCCAGCTTCATCTCGGGTAGCTGCTCATCGGCGTAGTGCAGGGTCACGGCTTGACCCTTGCCCTGCGTGTCGGCAGACACCACGACGCCCACCACAGCCTGATAGTCCGGCGACCAGACGGCACCGCCACTGAACCCCTTGCCCAGCGCGCCACCGACGCCGCTATTGATCATAATATGTCCCCAACCGCCGATCTCGCTGAACGTGCCGGTGACGGGGGTTCCGCCGATGATTCCAAGCGGATAGCCAAACGCCCAGAAGGGACGGCCGGTTAGTGCCTTGGGTTGCAGGCAGCGCAGCCTCGCCGGCGTGACGGATGCCGGCACCGGCTCGACCAGTTCAAGGATCACCAGATCGACGTACGCGGCCCGCTTGCCGTCGTGCAGGCACTGACGGACCTCACGTCGCTCAAAGTAGTTCACCTTCGATGCGAGGGGGAAAGTGACCCGGAGATCGTCGTGGAGAGTGCCGTCGGCGGCGAATGCCACGTGGTGGCAGGTGAGAACAAGGTTCGTGTCGATGACGATGCCGGTGCCGACCGGCACGTCCTGGTTTTCTCCCCGGTGGAGTGCGACCGCCCAGGGGCTGTCGTCGAGGACTGCTGTCACCCGCCACTCCGTTCGTCAGAGCCGCAGCCCGGCGCCGCTATCCGCGGACCCACCCGGATGCCAGCGGAGAGTGACTTCGAAATTTCCTTCGGTGGTGGCCTTGGCGACCACCCAACTTGCCGTTCCGGTCGCCTTGATCCCGAACTTCACCTCGACGTCATCCGGAGACACGGCCTTCACTTGCTCCAGCAACTCCTTCGCGGCGGCGATCGCTGGCGCGGCCGATTCCCGCACCCGACCGGCGACATCGCCGACGCCAGCGGGCCGGAAACCGGCGAGCGGTTCGACCTCGACCAGCACGACCGTATCGTCATCGACCTGGTAGCGAATCACCTCAGACTGCACCAGGCACCTCCGTGACTGTTTCCCGGAAAAGATAAACGAGAGGTTTCGGCGCACCGGGATTGTCGACCGACCTCTCGTCGACTAGCCATGCTGCCTCCTACCGCCGATATTTGGCAACGGTCGGAAACATGACCAGGCACCCCCGTCCCGAACAGGTGTTTCAGTAGCATCATCTAGGCTGCGTTTTTGAAGATCCGTTCGGTTGGCCCTGTCGGTTATTTGCGGCCACGTACTTGACCTTGCGCTTGGCGGGCGTCGTCGGCAGAATCGGCCCGTGCGCGGGCCCACCCCGTTGCCAGACCTGGATCACCGGACCCCCGAGTTTCCGATCATCACCGTGAACGTGGTGACGCTCGCGCCACAGAGGAGCATCCATATGCCAGAAAAGGAACTTTCGCTCGTTGACCGGTGCATTCTCATCACGCTCATGATCAAGGCAACCCCGCTGCCACAGACGTACTTCACCAATATCGCCGGGATCGGCCTGAAAGCTGACCATCGCCGCAGGCTGCTCTCCCTCGATCTGATCGAGGTCACCGAGAAACCGATTACCCTCACGCTGACCGACGAAGGGTGGCGTCGGGCAGCAGAGGAACTGGGAGCGGAGACACCGAAGGGCGCAGGCAGCCTCGGCGGGACGCTCTACGTGGCACTGGACTTCCTGCGTCGGCTGAGCGATCACTCGGGCACCCGTACCGACGATCTGTTCCGGTTGCAGGTCGACAGGGGTGACGTCATCTCGGCGCCTGCCGTCGCGTCAGCAACGGTCCTCAGCACGGCAGTCGGCCAGAATGCCGATGCGGCCACCCTGGTCCGCCGGGCGTACCAGGGGTTGGCCGCCAAGCCCGGTGACTACGTCATGCTCTCCGACCTGCGTTCCGCACTCGACGACCTGTCCCGCGCGGTTGTTGACGCCGCCCTGATCCGACTCAACCGCGAGCGGGACGTTCACCTGGTTCCGGAGTCCAACCAGAAGGTACTCAGGCCGGAGGAGCGGGCCGCCGCAGTGAGCATTGGCAACCAGGACAAGCACCTCATCGCCATCTCGTGATGATGACCGACGAGGAGCGGCGAGCGCTGGCCGCGCTGCGATTCAACTGGGCTCCGACTCCGGACGACGTCTGGAAACCGACACCGTTCCACGTCGAAGGTCTACACCGCGACATTGTCAGGACGGTGCTGGACAGCGTCGTGGAGGCGGACCGCAGCGCCGACTCGAGTCCCGTGGGTGTCGCCATCCTCGGTCAACGTGGCACCGGCAAGACACATCTCCTCGGCGCGGTACGTCAAGAGGTACAGCTACGCGGCGGCTTCTTCTTCCTGGTCAGTCTGCTCGAGGCAAGCGCGTTCTGGCGCAGCACCGCGTTGTCCATCCTGGCAGGCTTCGCCAGGCCGATGCCGGACGGGACGACGCAACTGCGTGCGTTCCTGCGTCGCCTGGCCGACTCCGTCGACGCCCAACGGGCGATACGCCGGGCGGTCACCGGGGACACCGAACTCAGCCGACCCGCGCTCGACGCCTTCGTCGACCTGATTCGTAAGGCGAACCGTCAGATCGGCACCGAATGTCAGGACACCGTACGGGCGCTGGTGCTCTACGCCGCCGAATCCTCCGCCTTGCAGGACATCGGTTACGACTTCCTCTGCTCCAGTGATGAGGAGGAGCCGGGCATGCGGGCAGCGTGGGGCGTACGGCGCAACAAGCGGGCACCCCAGGAGGTGGTGCGCGACACCTCCCGGTTGCTGGCCATGGTCGGCCCGACGGTCATCGCGGTCGATCAGATCGACCTGATGGTTGCCCAGTCGGTCAAGTCGACCAACCATGATGTCAGGGGTGAGACCGACTGGCAGACGTCGTTGCTGTTGGAGCAGATCGCCAGCGGCCTGATGTCGTTGCGGGAGACCACCAGACGATCGCTCTCCATCGTCTCCTGCCTGCCGCAAACCTGGCAGGACGTCAAGGAGCAGGCCACCGACACGGTGCAGGACCGGTTCCGGGAGGCAGTCCGGCTCAAGGACATCCCCTCGGTCGAGGTGGGGTGGGAGCTGGTCGAGAAGCGGTTCGCGATGGTCTTCGACGAGCTCAATTTCCGACCCGCGTACCCAACCTGGCCAATCCATCCCTCCGCGTTCGACGAAGTCGCCGGTTTCACGCCCCGCGAGCTGCTACGCCGGATCGACGCCCACGTCCGAGCCTGTTTGGCGGCCGACGAGGTACAGGAGCTCACCCACCTGCTGTACTCCTCCGGCGACGAAGCAGACATCGACACCGGGCCGACCCCGGCGGCCCCGACGCCGCCGTCGAAGAATCACGTGGACGAGTTCGGCAAAATCGACACCCGGTACGCGGAGTTGATCAGCGCAGCCGATCCCGAACCCGCGACACTCCAACAGTCGGAGGACGCCCGGGTCCCCGTACTACTCCAGGCCGGGCTGACCGCGTGGATAGCCGAGCAGGGCGATGCCGCTGACGAATTCAGCCTCGACTCGCTCTCTGTCGGCGGGAAACCGGCCCTGCACGCCCGGTTACGACACAGCCTCGACGAGGAGAGCGAGGACGAGGAGCACTGGTCGTTCCGGGCGATTGCCGCACCGCACCACATCGCCGCGCTCAATCGGATCCGTAACGCCGTCACCACCGCCGGGCTCACTGAGGGGATCGCCAAGCGGAGGCTTTTCCTGCTGCGCGCAACCCCATGGTCGGCAGGCGCCCGTACCCGTGAGGTGCTGGATGCATTCGAGCGAGCGGGCGGGCGCACGATCTCCTTCCCCGCCGCGGACATCAGCCGTCTGGTGGCTCTGGAGCAGCTCATCCAGAACTATGGGCTGGAGACCCTGCGGCCGTGGTTCGCCGACCGGCGACCGGCGTCGGACATCACCTGCCTGAGGGAGGCGTTGAGCAGCCGGCACGGTGGATCGGCGGTGCGACCGCAACCACCGGTTGCGCCGTCGGACCCAGGTCCGCGACCAGCGCTGGAGCCGGCGCCACCACCAACAGCCGAGCCCACGCTACTTCCGTCGGCCCGGGCGGTCGGGCGGGCGTCGGTCCCGGGGCCGTCGCAACCCGCCGGCCCCGCGTCCCGGTCGGCGGAGCCGCCGCCCGGATCGCCGAACTCGACCCCCGGTGCCCGGTCGGCCGCCGGGACCGAGCCTTGGTACGTGGCGCTCGGCACGGTCGCCGGGCGACCTGAGCCGGTGGGGATCGACCTCGAATCGCTGCGCCGCCACACGGTCATCTTCGCCGGATCCGGCTCCGGCAAGACCGTCCTGATCCGCCGGCTGGTGGAGGAGTGCGCCCTACGTGGCGTCTCGTCCATCGTCCTGGACCCGAACAACGACTTGGCGAGGCTTGGCGATGCCTGGCCGTCACCGCCGGATGGGTGGGGGCCGGACGATGCGGACCGCGCAGCGGCATACCTGTCGGGAACGGACGTCGTGATCTGGACACCAGGACGGCAGGGTGGTCGGCCGCTGGCCTTTCAGCCGCTGCCCAGGTTTGCTGACGTACTTGACGACCCGGACGGGTTCACCGCGGCGGTGAACGCCGCCGTCGCAACGCTTGCCCCACACGCTCGGGTGGACAGCGGCACGGACAAGGCACGGCTCGGCCGGGCTGTGCTACGCGAGGCATTGATCAGCTACGCCCGGACCGGCGCCTACGATCTGCGCGAGTTCGTCGACGTACTCAATGACTTACCGGACGGGGTGAGTCAGCTTGACGGCGCCCCGAAGTTGGCCGCGAGCATGGCGCAGCTGCTCAAGGCCGCGCTGATCAACGACCCCCTCTTCGGCGGCGCCGGCACGCCCGTCGATCCTGGTGAGCTACTCACCCCGCGGCCAGGCCGACGTGCCCGGGTATCGGTGATCAGTTTCGTCGGGTTGCCCGACGATCAGCGGCAGAGCTTTGTCAACCAGCTACAACTCGCCCTGTTCACCTGGATAAAGCGTCACCCCGCCGGTGACCGGGCACTTGGCGGACTGTTCGTGATGGACGAGGCCCAGACCCTGGCCCCCTCCGGCGCTGTCACCGCCTGCACTCAAAGCACGCTGGCGCTGACCTCGCAGGCCCGCAAGTACGGGCTGGGCTTGGTCTTCGCCACCCAGGCGCCCAAGGCGCTGCACAACCAGATTCCCGGAAACGCGGCCACCCAATTCTTCGGCCTGCTGACCGCGCCTGTGCAGATCGAGGCGGCCAGGGATGTGGCCAGGGCCAAGGGAACCGATATTCCCGACGTCGGCAAGATGCGGACGGGGCAGTTCTACGCCGGGGTTGAAGGGGCCCGGTTCGTCAAGATGCAGGCGCCGATGTGCTTGAGCCATCATCCACGAAGCCCGCTGACGACCGAGGAGGTCGTCCACCGCGCGGCCGACCCGCTGCCTGGGGGGTAGCCGGGTCGGTTCGCTGCCCACACCCCTTCAGCCCCTCAGCGGGCCGGCAGGAAGCCGCCCTCAGTGGCGGGCGTGGCCGGCCCGTCCGGGAAGCTCCACCTCCGGTCAGGGCTTCCCCTCGGTGGTCCCGGCGTGGGTCAGGGAGCGCTCTTGGTGAGTTCGGTGTCGCGGAGCAGGCGCCAGAGGCCGGCGCCGTCGGGGGCGTACAGCCAGGGCTGCCCGGCCAGGCCGGAGGCGCGCGGGTCGCCGTTGTGGTGACCGGGCAGGCCACCGGCGAGCACCGACTGGGTCGGCGAGAGCCGGCGGATCGCCACCGCCGCCACGTTCTCCGGGTGGGCGCCGGCGAACTCCGCGTAGATCTCCTGGTCGTGCTGGCCGTCGTCGCCGACCAGCAGCCAGCGGACCTTGGGGAAGTCGCGGGCGAGCTGGGCCAGGGTGGCCCGCTTGTGCTCCCGGCCGCTGCGGAACCACCGGTCGACCGTCGGTCCCCACTGGGTGAGCAGCAGTGGACCGGCCGGGTAGAGGTGCCGGGAGAGGAACCGGGTCAGCGTCGGGGCGACGTTCCAGGCGCCGGTGGAGAGGTAGAAGACCGGTGCCCCGGGGTGTGCGGTGACCAGGCGCTCGTAGAGCACGGCCATGCCGGGCACGGCCATCCGGGCGTGCTCGTCGAGGACGAAGGTGTTCCAGGCGGCGAGCAGCGGCCGGGGCAGGGCGGTGACCATGACCGTGTCATCGATGTCGGAGAGGATGCCGAACCGGGCCTCGGGATCGACCACACGTACGGGCGCCTCCACCGGTTCCGCTCCGGGGCTGGTCAGTCGGGCGGTGCCCCAACCGGGTGGCAGGTCGGCCTTGATCACGGCGTCGACAAAGCCGCTCCGGTCCGTACGCGCCTCGTGCCGGCCGCCGCCCGCCTCGATCAGCACCGGGGCGTCCTTGACCGGAAGGGTGACGAAGCTGCGCCAGCCGCGTACCTTCTCGGCCCGGCGGGGCTCGCGCGGATCGACCCGGGTGAGCAAGATTCGTCCCATTACCCGGGCCCAGCCTGGACCACCGTAGCCGGCGTACGCGACGATGGTGGGCGGCCACCCCCGCTGCCGGAGCCGGCGGGCGAGCAGCTCGTGTACCGCGTCCTCGACCCGGGCGGCCCGGTGTGGGCGGCGGGCTACCTCAGGCGTACGGGCTGGTACCAGCGACACCCCTGACACCCTGCCATAGACGGCCCCCGCCGGCCACGGGAGTGCCCGCCCCCGATGATCAAAATTCGTGGACCGCTGACCGCTTTGCCAAGATGAACCACTTTCGCCTCTTTCGTCGTGCGACACTGCCTGCGGGACGACGACGGGGGCGTTGGTCGTGTCAGTGGCAGCGCAGCAGACCGCACGGCGGCGTCGACGGCTCGACCCGCCGGGCCTGGTGGCCCTCGTGCTCGGACTGCTCGGGCTCGGCTACCGGCTCGTCCTGGTGCTGCTCACGGTGCCCGGCTCGAACAGCGACGAGGCGACCTTCGGGCTCGCGGCGGCCCACATCGCCACCGGCCGGGAATGGCCGATCTTCCTCTACGGCCAGCACTACATGGGAGTCGTCGAATCGTACCTGGCGGCACCGCTCTTCGCCGCGTTCGAGCCGAGCTGGGTGCTGCTCCGGGTGCCCCTGCTCCTGCTCTACGCGGCCTTTGTCTACCTGATGTACCGGCTCACCCGTCGCCTCTACTCGGCCTGGCTGGCCACCCTGGTCGTCGGGCTGCTCGCGCTCGGCTCCGAACGGGTGATCCGGGACCAACTCACCGCCGTCGGCGGGCGTCCCGAGGTCAAACCGGCGGTGGCCCTGCTGCTGCTCCTCGCGCTGGCGCTCGGCGAGCACCGACACGGCCGCCACCGGTGGCTCACCTTCGGCCTCTTCGGCCTGCTCACCGGGCTCTGCGTCTGGGACGACTGGCTGATCCTGCCGTACCTGGCGGTCGCCGTGATCGTGCTCCTGGTCGGATCCGCCCGGGACCTGCTCGGTTGGGCCGGACTGCTGCTGGTCGGGGGTTTTGTCGTCGGCGTACTGCCACTGGTCGTGGACAATCTGACCGCCCCGCCGGGGCAGGACTCGCTCTCCGTACTGTCCCAGGTGAGCGCGGGCGAGGGCGGCGACACCTCGGCCGTGGACCAGTTGCACGGCAGCGTTCTGGTCGGCGTACCGCTGGCGACCGGGATCTGTCTGCCGACCGCCTGCACGGGGTGGCAGATGGCCTGGGGAGCCCTCTACCCGCTGCTGCTGGTGGCGGGCGCGGTGCTCGCCGTACGGTGTCTGCTCCGCCCGCCCCCGCTCGCCGCCGGTTCGACCACCGCCGGGCCGTCGCCGGTCACTCGTCGACTGCGGTACGTCACCCAGCTCGCCCTGCTCGTCGGTGCCGCCCTCACCCTGGCCGGGTACGCGCGCAGCTCGCTCGCGGCCACCGCTCCCCTGGCCAGCGCGCGTTACCTGTCCATCCTGCAACTCTCCCTACCAGCCGTCCTCTGGCCCCTCTGGCTCACCGCCCGCTGGGCGTTAAGGAAGGGCCCCTTGTTATCGGATTCCGTTGTACTGGGGGCCCTTCCTAACGCTCGGAGGGTGGGCGGGGCGCTGGCCGGGGCGGTGCTGGTGGCGCTGGCCGGGACGATGCTCTACACCACGGTCGCGCTGATCGACGAGGTGCCCACCATCCGGGCCGAGGAGCGTCGCTCGCGGGAGTTGGTCACGGTGCTACGCCAGGCCGGCATCAGCCGGGTGTACGGCGACTACTGGACCTGCAACCGGCTGATTTTCAGCAGCCGGGAGCAGGTGCTCTGTGCCGTACTCGGGGACCGTCTGCACCCCGGGCAGAATCGTTATCCCGCCTATGTTCGGCAGGTGGAGGCGGCCGAGCGGCCGGCGTTCGTGTTCACCGTGCACGAACCGGCTGACCGGTTGATCCGGGACCTTCTCCGCGAGCGCGGCGTCGACACCCGCGTCGTCGAGTTCGGCGAATACCGGATCTACCAGCCCTCGGTGACCGTACGCCCACCGGCCTGAACCGGCGGCCCGAAGGGCACGGGTACGCCTCAGCCGTAGAGCTTGTCGGCGTACGTCGGGCCGTAGTAGCGCTCCAGATCGGCGAGGGCTTCCTCCGGCTGTTCGAGCGTCTTGGCGATCTGGGCCCGGGACGGTACGGCCTCCGGCTGCCAGCTCTCGGGTCGCCACAGGTCGGACCGGAGGAACGCCTTGGAGCAGTGGTAGAAGACCTCCTCGATCTCCACCAGCAGGGCCAGGGTCGGCACCCGGCCCTTGACCGCCAGCCGGGGGAAGAACGGGGCGTCGCGGACCAGCCGGGCCCGGCCGTTGATCCGCAGGGTGTCACCCCGGCCGGGGATCAGGTAGACCAGGCCCACGTGCGGGTTGTCGAGCACGTTGTGGAAACCGTCGGCGCGTCGGTTGCCCAGCCGGTCCGGGATCACGATCGTGCGGTCGTCGAGGACCAGGGTGAAACCGGCCGGGTCGCCCTTGGGCGAGACGTCGCAGGTGCCGTCCGCATCGGCGGTCCCCATCAGCAGGAACGGCGACGCGGCCAGCCACTGCCGGTCGAGCTCGTGCAGGTGGGTACGGGTCTTCTCGGCCACCCGGCGCAGCGGCTCACCGAGCAGTTCCACCAACTCGTCGTGCGTGGTCACCTCGACCAGCCCGTGATCCTCCGTCATGGCCCCTCCCCCGTGTGGCCGGTCCGGACGTCCCGCCGGCCCCTACACCACCCTACTCAGCCACGCAACACCGTCAGCCGGCCACGAGCCCGTCCCGGCCGAGCGCGCCGTCGTAACGCCGGACGATCCCCAGTGGATTTCCGTCGCGCAGCGCCGGGGGGAGCAGATGTTGTGGCAGCCCCTGGTACGCGACCGGCCGGAGGAAGCGGCGGGCGGCCGTCTGTCCGACCGAGGTGTGCAGGGAACCGGTCGTCGCCGGCCAGGGACCGCCGTGCTGCATCGCCCAGGTGACCGCCACCCCGGTCGGCCAACCGTTCCAGATCACCCGTCCGGCACCGGCGGCGGCGAGGGTGACCAGGCGTCGGGCGAGTTCGTCGTCGGCCGGCAGTTCGGCGTGCACGGTCGCGGTCAGGCTGCCCGGCAGCACCGCCAGCGCGGCGAGCAGCTCGGTCTCGTCGGCGTACTCCACCAGCAGCGCCGCCGGGCCGAAGCATTCCGCCAGCAACTCCTGCGGCCGGGCCAACAAATCGGGTACGGCAACCGCCAGCAGCCGGGCCGGCACCCGGTAGCCCGGCTGTGGCGGCTGACCGGTGGGGGTGAGTGACCGCACGCCCGGTACGGCGGCCAGCGCGTCGGAGATCTCGGTGTAGCCGTCCCGGATCCGTGCGTTGAGCAGCGGCCCGACCGGGGTGGCCCGGAGCGCGTCGAGCAACGCCGGGGTCAGGCCGTGTTCCCTGGGCACGAAGAGGAGCCCGGGTTTGGTGCAGAACTGACCGGCGCCCATGGTGAGCGAGGCGACAAAGCCGGCGGCGATCTCGGCTCCCCGGGCGGCGATCGCGGCCGGGGTCACCACGGTCGGGTTCAGCGAGCCCAGCTCGCCGTAGAACGGGATCGGGTCGGGCCGACCGTTGGCCAAATCCAGCAGGGCCCGTCCACCGGCCTCCGATCCGGTGAAGCCGACCGCCCTGATCGCCGGGTGAGTGACGAGCGCCCGCCCTGCCTCGGTGCCGTGCACGACGGCGAACGAGCCGTCGGGGGCTCCGGCGGCGGTGAGCGCCGCGCTCACGATCTCGCCGGTCCGTACGGAAAGTCGCGGGTGACCGGGGTGGGCCTTGACCACCACCGGGCAGCCGGCGGCAAGCGCGCTGGCCGTGTCGCCCCCGGCGACCGAGAACGCGAACGGGAAGTTGCTGGCCGCGAAGACCGCCACCGGGCCGATCGGCACCAGCATCCGGCGCAGGTCCGGCCGGGGAGCCGGCAGCGCGGCCGGATCGGCCGGGTCGACCACGGCCTCCAGCAGCGATCCCTCCTCGACCGCGTCGGCGAAGAACTCCAGTTGGACCCGGGTCCGGGTCAGCTCACCGCCGAGCCGGGCCGGTCCGAGCCCGGACTCGGCGTCGGCGAGTGCGACCAGTTCGTCCCGGGACCGGTCGAGCGCGTCGGCGATCCCGCGCAGCAGCCCGGCCCGCTCGGACAGGGAGAGCGCGGCCAGTTCGGCCGCGGCCGTGGCGGCGGCCCACCCGATCCGGTCCACCCGCTCGCCCGGGGTGTGTGCCACCGCCGGGCCGACCGGCTCACCGGTCTGCGGATCCATACCCTGGTCGAAACCGGTCGACTCCACCGCGATCCCTCTCCCTGCTCCTGCGTGCTATTGATTTGCCCGGCGCGCAACGTGCCGGGTCAGCCGGCGACAACCAGCGACGTCCCGGGTCAGCCGGCGACAACCATTGGCGTGCCGGGTCAGCCGGCGACAACCATTGGTGTGCCGGGTCATTCGGCGATGACCAGCTCGCGCAGCCTGGCGTCGAGCGTCGGCGCGTCGATCCCGCCCGGCCAGCCGCGTAGCAGGGCGCCGCCCTTGGCCACGATGGCGACGGCGGGTGGTTCCCGGACCGCGTACGACTGCCAGATGGTCTGGTCCCGGTCGAAGACCACCGGGAACTCGACCCGGTGCCCGCGCAGGTACGTCTCCAACTCGGCGGGCTCGTCCTCGCTGGCCACGCCGACGAAGACCACCCGGTCCCGGTAGCTGCGGGCCAGTTCGCTGAGCGCGTCCTGGCGTTGGGCGCAGGTGGTGCACCAGGAGCTGAAGAAGAGCAGCACCACCGGACGGTCGGCCCAGATACTGGCGGCGGTCAGCGGGGTGCCGTCGGTGAGCGTACCGGTGAAGGCGGGTGCGCCCGGCGACCCGGACGGCGCCGGTCGCAGCGCGAGTCCGGCGGGCACCGGGCCGGGCAGGTTGGCGGCGCCACCGGCGGCGGGGGCGGATGTCGAACCGGCGTCCGGTTCGTCGGCCGGGCCGGAACAGGCACCGAGCGCCAGGGTCGCCGCGAGCAGCGACACGACGAGACGGAGACGTCCCCTCACGACGGAACCACGGCGACCAGCGCCGGTCCCTCGTCGTTGTTGGCGGTGAGGTCGATCGGGCTGCGATCGTCGACCACCAGCCGGTAGCGGTCCCGCTCGGGCACCGAGACCGGGATCGCGAACTCGCAGTAGGTGGGGATACGCGCCACTTCGAGGTCCTCCTGGAAGGTGCGGACCGAGGTGCCCGGCGGCAGCTTGCCGTCGGCCAGTGTCTCGCCGTCGCCGTCGAGGATCCGGTACGGCGCCCGGTTGTGGATGAACAGGTAGGGCCCGGTGCCGGCGCAGTCGACACCCTCCTCGCGGATGTTGATGTCACGCACCAGGACCCGCACGGTCAGCTCCGAGGTCGCCTCGGGCTCGTCCGTGCAACCGGTGAGCGTCAGCCCGGCCAGGAGGGAGCCGAGCAGCAACGGCGCCAGCGCCGCCGGCCGGGCGTACCCGTTGGTCGGTCGCCGCATCGCCACTCCTCGTGGTTCGGCCCCGGCGGGCGGGGGTTGCCCGGACGGGAGATCGTCGGGTCGGGATCGGCGGCCCGACCCGACGACCTGTCCGGTGGTCAGTTCCGGTGATCAGTCTTGACGATCGGTCAGGACTTCTCGACCCGGCACTGCTTGGTGACGGTCTTGCTCGGGTCGCTGACCGACGTCGCGGTGAGCTTCACGAATCCGGTCGCGGCGGCGTCGCTGGCGGCACCGACCGAGACCTTGACCTTGGTGGACTTGCCGAACTGGGCGGTAGCGAGTGCGTTCGGCAGATCCGACCGCCACCCCTTACCGGCGACCTCGGTGGAGAGCCGGTAGACATCGGACTTGAGGTACGCCGTGACGTCCTCCGGGTGCTGCTGACCACCGGCCGAGTAGGTCCCGGTGTTGGTCAGGTCGAACGAGCAGGTCACGCCCTTCCTGGTAGGCGTGCTGCCACCGGTCACCTCGCCCTTGCCGAGCGCGACGCCACGGGCGCTGGGCCCGCCGTTGCCGTCGAGCGACTGCACGGCGACCGTGTACGACAGGATGCCCTGCGCGTCGCGCTTCACGTCGAGAACGTAGAAGCGCAGGCGGTTCGGTGCGTCGACGTACTCATACTCACTGCCGGAGTTGGTGCCGGCGTGGAACAGCGCGTCCGAGAGCTGCCGGTAGTCACCCATGGTGATCTTTTGCGGGGTGCCGTTCGGCTGGTAGAAGTCGATCATGTCGATGTCCTGCGGGTTGGCGTCCACGACCCACTGGAACGGCGCGCTGTCCGCGTTCTTGGTCTTGCTGACCAGCACGCCGCTGTCCGGGGTGAACGAGTCCGCGCCCATCCGGTCGACGACCTCGACCGTGTAGTTGTTGAAGTTGCCACCGTCGCAGAGCGGGTCGGTGGTGGTGTTGCAGGTCGGCTGGAGGTCCTTGTTCAGCGCGATGTTGATGCCGGTCACGCCCTTCGGGCCGGCGTCGACCGCACGGGCCTTGATCTCGGCGACCACCAGGCCGGACGAGGCGAGCGCCTCACGCGAGAGCCGTACCACGTGCTCCTCGCCGAGCAGACCGATCTTCAGCTTGTCCCGCACGGTGTGCAGGGAGCCCATCGAACCGCCGTTGACCGGCGGGATCTGCCAGCGGGTGTGCGGACCGCCCGGGCCGTTGAACGACCCACGCGACATCATGCTCCAGATGCCGGTGTACGCGCGACGCAACGGGGTGCCGTACGGGTTGTTGTAGTTGTCCCCGATGCTGAGCAGGTGGGTCAGCTCGTGGGCGTACACGCCCATGCCCGAGCTCTCCGCCTGGGTGGAGGAGCCGCCACCGGCGTTCGGCCAGATGGTCGCGGCCGACTTCCAGGAGGTCCACTCGACGTACCGGGTACGCGCGTAGTTCGGCATCGCCGGGTCCGGCGGGCCCCACGCGTCCGGCACGTCCTCCTTGTTCTGGAACATCATCTGGCCGAATTCCTGCCAGGTCGACGACTCGTCCTGACCCGCGCCGAGGATGAAGACCAGCTCGAACGAGTTCGCGACCTCGTCACCGACGGCCGCGCGCCAGGCGCCCAGACCATCGGTACGGATGTTCCGGTTGCAGGTCTCGCCACCGGGGCACATGCCCGGGTTCATATCGTTGGTGATGCCGTACTGGTAGGACTTCGCCGGCATCTCGTACGGGCCGAACCCGGTCAGGTCGACGCCGTACCGGCCGTTGGAGTCCTGCATCCAGTACTCGTGCAGGGTGTGGCCCTTGTTCAGGTCGTTCGGCTTGTTGAGGAAATCCTGGTAGAACTGCGGCACCTGGGCGCGCGGGATGTTCTGCGCGGTCGCCTGGGGGTTGCCGAAGACCGTCGAGCGCGCCCGCTGGGTCACCACAAACGGCTGGTCGACGTAGTCGAGCGTGACCAGGGCGATCTTGAAGTTCCGGACCGAGCCGCGCACGGTCGGGTCGGCCCAGTCCTTGTTCGGGACCGGCTTGTAGTCGTCCCAGGTCATCGTGTCCGGGTTCTGCCAGTGCTGGGGGTCGAGCACCTGGAACGGGCCGGTCCCACCCTGGGAGTTGGCGGGGGCGGCCGAGACCGGGCCGGTCGACACCGAGACAACCAGCGCCGACGCGACCGCGGCGACCAGTATGGACCGCCGTGCCGTTCGTCTTGTGAACTGAAGGTGCATCTAGTGGCCCTTCGTCGCGGGGATTCGACGCGGGAGGCGCCGAGGTGGCCGGGGCGCCCCCGAGGGGTCCGCGCCGCGCACCGAATGTAGAAGCCCCGCCACTTCCCGGTCACCGTGCAGATGTCGGCAGGTCAACCAGCGGCTTCCGACACCTGAAGGAGCATGGATGCCTCCGCATCCCCATCGACACGACATTATGTTCGACTACGTCGATGTCTCGATCATGGCAATCGGCGTACCGCTATGAAGATCACCACCAGGCCGCCGTTCTGGAGCTTCGGTTCGCCGTCCGGACCGCGATAGCCCGCGTCGCGGCAGACCAGGTCATCGCAGAAGCCGCCGCCCGTCGCCGCACGGACATGTGGGGGGTACGACGAAGCGTGGCGACGCCGAACTCGGCACTGTCATCGGGTGACCGCCAGCCCGGCCTTCGCGCTGACACTGCTCGCCTTGTTCGCCCGCCGACCACGTACGCGACGGGCTCGACCTGCCCAGCAGTGATCGCGGCGGAACTCGCCGCCTCCGGCCTTCCCCCGGACTCGGTCCGGTACGGCTACCGTCCCCTCCACAGGCAGCCGCTTTTCCGCGCATATGCTACGGACTGCCCGAATGCCGAAGTGCTCGCGGCGACGACCCTGCAACTTCCGTGCCACCCCGGCACGGCGTCGGAGACGATCGAGTGGGTGGCTCGGCGGACGGCCGCTATCGCACGAAGGGAAACCTGACATGACCGTTCGACACAACACCGCATCCGCCATCGTCCTCGACGGCAGAGATCGGGTGCTCCTCGTCCATCACCGGAAGTCCGGGCTGTGGCTGTACCCGGGTGGGCACGTCGACCCGAACGAGGACCCGGCGGAGGCGGCCGTCCGGGAGGCTCGGGAGGAGACCGGCGTTGAAGTCGAACTCGTCGGCAAGCCCTCGTTCGAGCATCCGGCGGTACGGAGCATCGTTGCTCCGTTCGCGATCATCGAGATGGACGTCGCAGACTCGCGGGACGGAAAGCACCGGCACATCGACTTCGTCTATGTGTGTCGCGCTCGGACTGCGGCACTGACTGCTCAGGTGGAAGAGGTGGCCGGCGCGGAGTGGGTGGCCATCGGCTCGGTCGCCGACCTGAACGTGCCCCAGGAGTTGCCGACGCTTGTCGTGGCCGGCGCCCGGTGGGCGGAACGCTTCGGAGCCCTGACCCACACCGTCTAGGCAACCAGACACCACGGGGCGGAAGGTCCGGCGCCCACTCACCCCACAAGCGCAAGGAAGGGCCCCTTATTAACGCTATGCGTTAATAAGGGGCCCTTCCTTGCACTTCAGCTTGCGCTTCAGCAGCGCGGTTCAGATGAGGAAGCCTTCGGGGAAGGGGTCCTCGGGGTCGAGCAGGTACTGGGCGGTGGCGGTGATCCAGGCTCGGCCGGTGACGGTGGGGAGGACGGCGGGCAGGTCGCCGACGGTGGTGGTACCGACCAGGCGGCCGGTGAAGCGGGTGCCGACCGGGGACTCGTTGACGAAGTCGGTGTCCAGGGCGAGTTGACCACGGGCGTACCGCTGGGCCATCCGGGCGGAGGTGCCCGTACCGCACGGGGAGCGGTCCACCCAACCGGGGTGGATCACCACCGCGTTGCGCGCGTCGGCGCCGTCCCGGCCGGGCTGGACGATCTGTACGTGTCGGCAGTCGTCGATCCCCGGGTTGGTCGGGTGCACCGGCGGCGCCTGCTCGCCGATCGCCGCCATGATTTTCAGGCCCTGCCGGATCAGCTCCGGTACGGTCGCCGGCTCGACCGCCAGGCCGAGCGACTCGGCCTCCACGATGGCGTAGAAGTTACCGCCGTACGCCATGTCGTAACGTACGTCGCCGATGTCGCCGCCCACCTTGACCACCTGGTCGGTGGCGAGCACGAACGACGGCACGTTCTGGACGGTGACCCCGGTGGCGCGGCCGTCGCGTACCGCCACGTCGACGGTGACCAGCCCGGCCGGGGTGTCCAGCCGAACCGTGGTCACCGGCTCCACCACCGGCACCATGCCGGTTTCGACCAGCACCGTGGCCACCCCGATGGTGCCGTGACCGCACATCGGCAGCAGGCCGGAGACCTCGATGAACAGGACCCCGAAGTCGGCGTCCGGCCGGGTCGGCGGTTGCAGGATCGCACCCGACATCGCCGAGTGGCCGCGCGGCTCGAACATCAGCAGCCGGCGCAGACCGTCCCGGTCCCGCTCGAACAGGCGCTTGCGCTCGAACATGGTCTCGCCCGGCAGCACCCCGACGCCGCCGGTGATGACCCGGGTCGGCATCCCCTCGGTGTGCGAGTCGACCGCGTGCAGGACCATCCGGCTACGCATCGGGGCCACCGGGGACGACCGCGAGCGCGCGGGCCATGTCCTTGCGGACCTGGGCCTCGACCTCGGCCGAGAGGGGACCGCGCGGCGGGCGGCACGGGCCGCCGTACCGGCCGGCGAGTTCCATCCCGAGCTTGATCGCCTGTACGAACACCGGCCGGCTGTCCCAACCGAAGATCGGGTGCAGGGCGGAGTACAGCGGCAACGCGGCGGCGAGGTCCTGGGCCCGGGAGAGTTCGTAGAGCTGGACCGAGAGCTTCGGCAGCGCGTTCGGGAAGCCGGCGATCCAGCCCTTGGCCCCGCAGACCACCAGTTCCAGCAGTACGTCGTCGGCGCCGGCCAGCACGTCGAGGTGCGGGCTCAGGTCGAGGATCCGGTGCAGTCGGCGTACGTCGCCGCTGAACTCCTTCACCGCCACCACACCGTCGGTCTCGGCGATCGTGGCGAGCAGTTCCGGGGTGAGGTCCACCTTGGTGTCGAACGGGTTGTTGTACGCCACCACCGGCAGCCCGGCCGCGGCCACCTCGCGGAAGTGGGCCACCACCTCGCTGTCCCGGGCCGCGTACGTGTTCGGCGGCAGCGCCAGTACGGCGTGCGCGCCGACCTTCGCGGCGTGCTCGGCCCAGCGGCGGGACTGGCGGCTGCCGTACCCTCCGACGCCCGGGACCACGGCGAACCCGGCGGGCGCCGCCTCGACCGTCGCCCGGACCACGTCGGCGCGCTCGTCGTCGCTGAGGTTCTGGTACTCCCCCAGCGACCCGCACGGGGTGACCCCGTGGCACCCCTCGTCGGCGAGCCAGCGCACGTGTTCCTGCAACCGGTCGAAATCGATGGAGAGGTCGTCGCGGAACGGCGTGGGGATGGCGACCACGACGCCCTGCCACGGCTTGAGAGTTGTCACGGGGTTGTTCCTTCCTCGGCGACGGTGCGCAGCGGCACCGGCATGGCTAGTTGACGGTTCGCGAAGGTGGCCAGCGGCTGTGGCCGCCCGCTCACCTGTCCCAGCAGGCAGGCCGCGGCCCGCCCGCACATCCGGCCCTGGCAGCGGCCCATGCCGATCCGGGTGACCAGCTTGAGTGCGCGCACGTCGTCGATGCCGTACGCGGCGACGTCGTCCCGGACCCGGCCGACGGTCACCTCCTCGCACCGACAGAGCACGGTTTCCGGCCGCAGCCACCCGGTCCAGCCGTCGGGCACCGGGTGGACCCGGTGCAGGGCGGCGGCGAAGCGGCGCTGGCGGGCGATCCGGCGCCGCAGTCCGACGGCGGCGACCTGGTACGCGGCGGCGTCGAGGCGGCCGATCCGGTGCGCCGCGGCGAGTCCGGCCAGGGTGCCCTCGTTGCGGGCGAGGTCGGCGCCACCGATTCCGGTCGCCTCACCGGCGACAAAGACCCCGGGCACGGTGCTGGCCTGGGCGTCGTCGACGTCGACCACGAGACTGCCGTCGGCCGGGTCGGTCCGGGTGGCGCAGCCGAGCGCGACGGCCAGTTCGACCGACGGGGTGAACCCGTGGCCGACACAGACCGCGTCCACCTCCAGCGTTCTGGTCTCCCTGCCCGCACGCCAGTCCCGGTCCACCCGGCGTACGGTGGCGCGCAGCCGGTCGCCGTACGGCTCGACCGAGGTGACGGCCTGCCCGGACCAGATCGGGATCCGGCGGCGGCGCAGCGAGCCCAGGTAGCGAAACGCTTCGCCGAGCTTGCCGGGACTGCTGGCGATCGCACCCGGGTGTCCCGCCCAGCGGCGCAGCCGGGACGCCTCGACCACCCCGGCCACCTCCGCCCCGGCGGCGGCGAGCCCGTCCGCGACGGTGAGCAGGAACGGACCGGTCCCGGCCACCACCACCCGTCGGCCGACCAGCACGCCCTGTCCCTTGGCCAGCGCCTGGGCGGCACCGGCGGTGACCACGCCGGGCAGGTCCCAACCGGGGAAGGGGACCACCCGGTCGTGACCGCCGGGGGCGAGCACGAGTGCGGCCGTACGGAGCGTGACCGGCCCCGCCGGCCCCGCCAGCCGCAGCGTCAGTACGCTCTCCGCCTCCGGGCCGCCTTCCTGCGGAGACGGTTCGACGGTGGCCTGCCAGACCTGGTGCCCGAGCAGGAACGTGATCCGGGGGTGGTTACGGCTACGGTCGAGCAGGCGTTGCGCGGCCGCGCCGTGGCGTACCGGTGGCAGCCCCTCGACCGCCGGCTGGCGCAGGTACTGGCCGCCGGGGAGCGCGCCGAGGTCGACCACGGTCACCTCGGCCCCGGCGTCGGCGGCGGCGATCGCCGCCGCCAGCCCGGCCGGTCCGGCACCGACCACCACGGTCCGCCCGGTCATGCCCGTTCCCCCGTCCGGAACGGTCCCGCGTCGGGCGAGACGACGCCGCCCGACAACCGATCCGCGTCGGGCTCGACGACATCGCCCGGCGACCGCTCGGCGTCGGTTTCGATGACGTCGTCCGGGGCGACCGGGCGCAGGCAGGCGCGGACGCCCGGCTCGCCGTTGCAGACGACGAGGCAGTCGAAGCACATCCCGATGCCGCAGAACACCCCGCGCGGGCGCCCGCCGATCCGGGTCCGCCTGGTCGCCCGCTGGCCGGCGGCGAGCAGCACCGCGGCGATGGTCTGTCCGGGGCGGGCGGTGAGCCGGGCACCGTCCACTGTGATCACGAACCCGGCGGCGGCCGGCGGCGACTGGTCAAGCGGCTGCACCGAGGTCCACCTCCTCTTCGGTGTCGAAACGGGCCGGATCGAACGGCGTCAGGTCCAGCTCCGGCGGCTCCCCGAGCACCACCTGGGCGACCAACTCCCCGGTCGCCGGGGCCAACCCGATCCCGGCCCCCTCGTGGCCGTGCGCGTGGACCAGGCCGGGGACCCGCGGGTCGGCGCCGATCACCGGCAGGTGGTCCGGCGAGAACGGCCGGAAGCCGTGGTACACCCGCATCGCCCGGATCCGGGCCAGCGCCGGGAAGAGCGAGATCGCGCCGTACGCGAGCCGGCGTACCGCCTCCGGGTTCGGTGTCGGGTCGAAGCCGACCAGCTCACGGGTGGCGCCGATCAGGATGGTGCCGCTCGGCGTCCCCTCGACCACGGCCGAGGACTGGAGGTCGGAGTCGCCGCTGGCCACGTTGTCGAGATAGTCGGCGGCGTAGACCTTGTGCCGCACCAACGGTGGGACCGGTTCGGTGACCAGCACAAACCCGCGCCGGGGAGTGACCGGGACCGGTGCGGCGGCGAGCCCGGCGAGCCGACCGGCCCAGGCACCCGCGGCGTTGACCACGTAGCCGGCGTCGACCACCCCGTCCGGCGTACCGACGCCGGTTATCCGGCCGGCGGCGTCCCGGCGCACGGAGGTGACCTCGGTACGCAGCCGTACGCTCGCCCCGTGACCGCGTGCCGCGGCGAGCAGGACGGCGGCGGCCCGAGCAGGCATGAGCTGCATGTCCTGCGGGTAGTACACGCCACCGGCCAGGCCGGCGGTGAGCGCCGGTTCGAGCCGGGCCAACCCGTCCGGGTCGACCGCCTCGACGGTGGCCCCGACGGCCGCCTGACCGGCGGCGTACTCGTTCAACGCGACAAGACCGGCGGCCGAACGGGTCACCATCAACCCGCCCTTGGGCTCCAGCTCGAAGTCGCCGTACCGGGCCGGCAGTTCGGCGCCGAACTGCCGCCAGAGCCGGTTGCTGTAGAGCGCCAGGTCCAACTCGGGGCCGGGTGCCTTGTCCGACACCAGCAGGTTGCCCTCGCCGGACCCGGTGGCACCGCTGGCCAACCCACCGCGTTCGAGTACGGCCACCGAGAGGCCCCGGCGGGCGCAGGCGTACGCGCACGCGGCGCCGACGATCCCCGCACCTACCACCACCACGTCGTACCTGTCCGGCATGTCGCCTCCTCCCCCGTTCTTCGGGCAACCGTAGGTACGCCGGTTACTGCGAGTCTTCGGACAGTTGCCGGAACAGCGCCGGGCGTGGCAGTCACTTCTGTCGGTGGCGGTTCGCCCCGACTTCTGCCGTTAGGTGGTCCCGCCGGGGCCCGTACCCGGGCCGGTCGTCAACATCGGCGCGGTGGCGCTTTGGTAACGGGCTCTTGCGCTCGGACCAATATCAACGCGAAGGTAGGGCCTGGCGGTCCAACGGCTCCGGTCGGATTCCCGGGGCACCTGCCCTTTCGGCAACCGAGGACGACCAGGGGATGACATGCAGGCTGAGCTGCAACGCATTGTCGACGCCGTCGCCGCCCGGGTCGGCCGACCGGCGCTGATCGAGGACCGGCGCCAACGCGTCGTCGTCTACAGCGAACACACCGGGGTGCTCGACGACGTTCGCCGGGCCTCCATCCTGCGGCGGCAGACCACCCCCGAGGTGATCGCCTGGTTCCGCAACGTCGGCATCATGAAGGCCCGCGAACCGGTACGCACGCCGGCCTGCGAAGAACTCGACCTGCTGCCCCGGGTCTGCGTGCCGATCCGGCACGACGACCTGCTGCTCGGCTTCGTCTGGTTCATCGACGCCGACGAGGGGATGACCGACGCCGACATCGACACCGCGACGGGTGTGATGGTTGACCTCGCGCTCGCCCTCTACCGGGAGAACCTGCTCGGCGAGCTGGCCTCGCAGCGGGAGACCGAGGCGGCCCGTACGCTGCTGGTGGAGAGCCTGGAGGCGCGTCGGCACGCGGTCCGTACGCTGCTCGAAGAGGGCGTCATCGCCGGTGACGGGTCGGCCACCGGCCTGGTCGCGCAGCTTGTCGTGCAGCGCGGCGAGGTGCCGGACGAGGTGGCCCGGATCGCGCTGGAGCAGGCCCTCGTCACCACCCGCCGCTGGATCGGCATCCGGGAGGCGCTGCACCTGGTCCGGCACGACCACGGGGTGCTGCTGCTCTGCGGCGGGCGGGTCGCCGGACGGCCGGCACCGGAGGCGGTCGCCCGGCACCTGGACGAGGCGCTGCAACACGCGACCCGGGGACTCGGCTCGGTCGCCCGTACCGTCATCGGCATCGGGGCCTCCCGCCCCGGCCTGGTCGACGCCGTCAGCTCGTACGAGGAGGCGGTGCAGTCGGCCCGGGTCGGCGTGCAGCTTCCGGCGCTCGGGCGGGTGGTCTCCTGGGCCAGCCTGGGCATCTACCGGGTGCTGTCCCGCCTGGACCACCAGCACCTGGACGTGGCCGGGGTCCATCCGGGACTGGAGCGACTGCTCCGCGACGACGCCAACCACGTGCTGCTGGAGACGCTGGAGGCGTACCTGGACCTGGCCGGCAACGCGCACGCCACCGCCGAGCAGCTCCGCCTGCACCGGACCACCCTCTACTACCGGCTGCAACGGGTCGAGCAGCTCGCCGAGACCGACCTGAAGGACGGCAACGAGCGACTCTGCCTGCACCTGGCGCTGAAGCTGGGCCGACTCACCGGCAACTACCGCCCGCAACACTGAGGAGGGGACCCATGTCCGAGACGCTCGACACCGGCAGTCACGACCTACCCATTCCCGCCGCCCTGGCCGAGTTCATGGGCACCGGCTGGAGCGAGCCGGAGGCGCCGGTCGAGGTCCACCCCGAGGTCGCGGTCTGGGCGGCGAAGCGCCGGGCCCGACTCGCCGGCATGTTCCCGGGCGAGCACCTGGTCGTTCCGGCCGGCGGCGCGCCGGTCCGCAGCAACGACCAGTACCACCGGTTCCGTCCCGGCGCCGACTACACCTGGTTGACCGGTGACGGCGCGCGCGGCGGCACGCTGGTGCTGTACCCGGACGGCGAGGCGACCCTGTTCACCGACGAACCGCCCCGGCTGGGCAGCACCGAGTACTGGGCCGACCGGACCAGCGGGGTGGTCTGGAACGGCGCCCGAGCCGACCTGGTCACCCTGGGCCGGGCCCTCGACCTGCGCTGCCGCCCGCTGGCGGAACTACCCGCCGTCCTGCGTACGGCGCAACGTCCCCGGCTGCTGCGCGGGGTGGACCCGTACCTCGACGCGCTGGTCCCGGCGACCGACCCGGCCGCCGACCGCGACCTCGCCGTGGCCTGCGCGGACCTGCGGCTGGTCAAGGATCCTTGGGAGATCGCCCAGCTCCAGCACGCGGTGGACGTCACCGTCCGTGGTTTCGCCGACGTGGTACGGGCCCTGCCGGAGGCGATCGCCGCCGGTGGCGAACGTTGGTTGGAGGGAACCTTCTGGCGGCGCGCCCGGACCGAGGGCGAGGAGGTCGGTTACCACTCGATCGTCGCCGCCGGGGCGCACGCGGCGACCCTGCACTGGAAGGACAACACCGGACCGGTACGCCCCGGCCAGTTGCTGCTGCTCGACGCCGGGGTGGAGGTCGGCACCCGCTACACCGCCGACATCACCCGTGTGCTGCCGGTCAGCGGGCGGTTCACCCCGGTCCAGCGCGACGTCTACGAACTGGTACGCGCCGCGAACGACGCCGCCATCGCGGCACTGCGGCCGGGCGCGGCGTTCCGCGACTACCACTGGGCGGCGATGGCGGTCTTCGCCACCGGGCTGGTCGACATGGGCCTGCTGCGCTGCTCGCTGGAGGAGGCGCTCGACCCGGACCGGCAGCTCTACCGCCGGTGGACCCTCTGCGGCTCCGGCCACATGCTCGGCCTGGACGTGCACGACTGCGCCCGGGCCACCCCCGGCCGGTACGCCGAGGGCGAGTTGCAGGCCGGCATGACGCTGACCGTGGAGCCGGGGATCTACTTCCAGCCGAACGACGAGCTGGTCCCGGCCGAGTTGCGCGGACTGGGCATGCGGATCGAGGAGGACCTGGTGATCACCCCGACCGGCAGCCGCAACCTCTCCGCCGCGCTGCCGCGTACCGCCGACGACGTCGAGTCGTGGATGGCCGGTCTGGCCGGGTAGGCCGGGCGGTCTCTGGCCGGGTAGGCCGGGCGGTCTCTGGCCGGGTAGGCCGGGCGGTCTCTGGCCGGGTAGGCCGGGCGGTCGGGACGAACTGGCTGAGTCCGGACGCGGCGTGCCCGCCGGGACACCGGGTCCGGTGTCGGCCGCCACTGATCGTGGCACTGCCGGCGGATCCGGGCCCGGTGTCCGTAGCCTTGTCCGGGTGGCGTCGGTGCGGGAGCGGATCAGGGCGGTGGTGACCGGGGCGGTCGGCTACGAGTCCGGGCTCGACGCGCTCACCGTGACACCCTCGACCGAGGTTGATCCGGCCCTGGTCGGCGCGCTGCACGAGGCGCTCGCCGGGTTGTGGCGGCGCGGCTGGCAACCGGTCGAGGTGCACCGGGTGGTCGCCCGGCGGGGGCAGCCGCAGCAGACGGAGCTGGTGACCGACGGGGTCGCGGCGTACCTGCGGGGGTTCGACCGGAGCACGGTCGACCAGCGCTGGCTGGCGCAGGTGGAGACGCTGGGTGCCCGGATCTGGTGGAGCGACGACACCGGCTACCTGGACCAACTCGCCGCCCGGTGGCGGCTCGACCGGGTGGCCGTACTCGACCTGGTGCTGAGCCTGCTCGGCATCCTGGCCGAGCTGCCGCCGGTCGAGGTGCTCGTGCCGCCGCCGGGGTCCGCCGTCACACCGGCCGGGCGGCCGGGCGCCGACGGGTCGTCCCGGGTCGACACCCGCCTGCTGGACCGGGTACGCGCACTGCTGGCCAAGGCCGAGTCGACCACCTTCCCGGCGGAGGCGGAGGCGTACACCGCCAAGGCCCAGGAACTCGTCTCCCGGCACAGCCTCGACGAGGCGCTGCTGGTCGCGCGCGGCGGCGAGACGGCGACCGTGGTGCCGTTCGCGCGGCGGATCGGGGTGGACCACCCGTACGAGAGCGAGAAGGCGTCCCTGCTCGACGCGGTCGCCAGGGCCAACCGTTGCCACACGGTGTGGTCGCCGGAGTTGGCCTTCAGCACCGTCTTCGGCTTCGACGCCGACATCGACGCGGTCGACCTGCTCTACACCTCGCTGCTGGTGCAGGCGCACCGGGCGATGGCGCGCGACGAGCCGCCGGGCGGCAAGGCCGGGCGGGCCCGGCTCAAGGCGTTCCGCCAGTCCTTCCTGGTGGCGTTCGCGGTACGGATCGGCGAACGGCTGGCGGCTGCCGCCCGGGCCGCCCTGGAACAGGCCACGACCGGCGACGACGGGGCCGGGGGCGGCGACCCGGCCGACCTGCTGCCGGTGCTCGCGTCCCGGGACGAGCAGGTCCGCGAGACGATGCGACGGATTTTCCCGCGTACGGTCCGGGCCAGGGGCAGCCGGGTCGACAGCCGCGAGGGTTGGGAGTCCGGCCGGGCGGCCGCCGACCGGGCGGCTCTGCCCGAGTCCGGTCGCTAGGGCGGCGGTTCCCGGTCCGCTGTAAACGTTCTGTAGTGGCGCTTGCAGCGGGATTCAAGCGACCCCGGGCAGGCTCGGTCGAATTATCGACCTCGCCGCCGGGTTTCGCGGGAGGGCAGTCCTCGTGAAGTAGGTGCTGAACATGGAGATGGTGCTGCTGTCCGATCCGGACGTGACCGGGATCCCGGTGGCGGAGTGCGGCGAGCCACTGGTCGACCTCCGTGACGTCGCGGGATTCCGGATCGACCCGCGACTCGCCGACGCCGAGGGGGCGTTCGCGCACCTGCGGGCGGGGGTGGTCGAGCGGCTGGTGACCGCACAGGCCCTGCTGCCGGCCGGACTCCGGTTCCTGGTGGTGGAGGGCTACCGCCCGTTGGCGTTGCAGGAACACTACTTCCAGGCGCACGTCGGGCGGTTGCGCGAGCGGACACCGGAGGCGGCGGAGTCGACGCTGCGCCGCCAGGCGAGCCGGTACATCTCGCCGCCGGAGGTGGCGCCGCACGTGGCCGGCGCGGCCGTGGACCTGACCCTGTGCGGTCCCGACGGCGAGGAAATCTGGATGGGTACGGAGGTGAACGACACCGACACCACCGCCTGCCACAGCGACTCGACCGAGATCGACGAGCGGGCGCGGGGCAACCGGGACCGGCTCGCCCACGTCCTGCGGGAGGTGGGTCTGGTGAACTACCCGAGCGAGTGGTGGCACTGGTCGTACGGCGACCGGTACTGGGCCTACCGGACCGGGAGCGGCCAGGCCGGTTACGGTCCCGTCGACGCCGTCCCGACCAGACCCGCGCACTGACCACCGGCGCCCGCTCAGCTCACGGCGGCACGCCGGAAGACGTGCCGGTACGTCTGCGGCGAGACGCTGGTGACCCGGCGGAAGTGCCGGCGCAGGCTGACCGGGTTGCCGAAGCCGGCCCGCCGGGCGATCCGCTCCACCGGTTCGTCCGTGGTCTCCAACAGCTCCTGGGCCACCCGTACCCGCTGTTCGACCAGCCACTGCAACGGGCTGGTGCCGACGGTGTCGCGGAACCGGCGGGCGAACGTACGCGGGCTCAGGTGTGCCCGGTGTGCCAACTCCGCCACGGTCAGCGGCTGGTCCAGGTGTCCACGGGCCCAGTCGAGCAGCGGCGACAGGTCCGAGTGCGGTTCGGCCCGGGTGACCGGGCGGGCGTACTGGGCCTGGCCGCCGTCGCGGTGCGGGGGCACCACCATCCGGCGGGCCACCTCGTTGGCGACGGCGGTGCCGTGGTCGCGGCGGACCAGGTGCAGGCAGAGGTCGATCGCGGCACCGGTGCCGGCGGAGGTGAACAGGTCTCCGTCGTCGGTGTAGAGCACGTCGGGCTCGACCTTGACCAGGGGAAACCGGTGGGCGAAGTCGACCGCGTTCAGCCAGTGCGTGGTGGCCCGGCGCCCGTCGAGCAGGCCGGCGTGGGCCAGCAGGTAGGCGCCGGAGCAGATCGAGACGATCCGGGCGCCGCGCCGGTGCGCCCGGCTCACGGCGTCGAGCAGTGCCGCGGGTGGGCGCAACTGCACCGACCGGTTGCAGGCCGCGAGGATCACGGTGTCCGCGTCGGCCAGCCCGTCGAGCCCGTACGGGGTGTCGATCCGCAGACCGGCCGTGGTGCGCAGCGGACCCGGCTCGACGGCGCAGAGGCGCAGCTCGTACCAGGGGTCGACCAGGTCGGACCGGTCGAGGCCGAAGACCTCGCAGGGTACGGCGAGTTCGAACACCGGGATGGCGTCGGTGACGGCGACGGCGACCACGTGCGGCGACTTCATGGCAGGAACGTATCGCAGATCGGCATTCCTGCCACTGTTCGACCGGCCCCGGTTCGACCAGGTTGGACCCGTGACCGATTCGTTGATCAAAAACGCTCCCACCGTACGTTCCGGCGGGCGGCTGACCGTCGGCCAGGGCACCGCGCTCTACGTCGGAGCGGTGCTCGGCACCGGCGTCATCGCACTGCCCGCGCTGGCGGCGGAGGCGGCCGGACCCGCCTCGCTGCTGGCCTGGCTGGCGCTGGTGCTGCTCTCGGCTCCACTCGCCGCGACCTTCGCCGCGCTGGGCGCGCGTTATCCGGACGCGGGCGGCGTCTCCACGTACGTCCGCAACGCCTTCGGATCGCGGGCGGCGGCCGTGGTCGGGTGGTGTTTCTACTTCGCGGTCCCGGCCGGCGCGCCCGCCGCCGCACTCTTCGCCGGCGACTACGTGGCGGCGGCGCTCGGTGGCGGTGAGACCACCACCGCGATCACCGGGTCGCTCCTGATCCTGGTGGTGACGGTGACCAACGCGTTCGGCCTGCGGGTCTCCGGGCGGCTGCAACTGGTGCTCGCCGCCCTGCTGGTGGCACTGCTGCTCACCGCCGTGGTGGCCGCGCTGCCGCACCTGCGGTGGGAGAACCTGCGGCCGTTCGCGCCGCACGGCTGGCTCGCGGTCGGCCCGGCGGCGGCCCTGCTGGTCTGGAGTTTCGCCGGTTGGGAGGCGATCACCCACCTGGCCGCGGACTTCCGCCGGCCAAAGCGTGACCTGCCCCGGGCCGCCGCCATCGCGGTGGTCGTGGTCGGGCTGCTCTACCTGGGCATCGCCGCCGCCACCGTGCTCGTCCTCGGCCCGGCGGCCGGCAGCAGCGAGGCACCGCTGGCGGAGTTGCTCGCCCTGGGCATCGGCGCCGAGGTGCACCTGCTCGCCGCCGTCGCCGCCCTGCTGCTCACCCTCGGCACGATGAACGCCTACTTCGCCGGGGCGGCGAAGCTCGGCGCGGCGCTCGGCCGCGACGGCGCGCTCCCCGGCTGGCTGGACCGGGGAACGAGCGCGGGCGAGGTCCCCCGGCGCAGCCTGCTGCTGGTCTCGGTGCTGGCCGCGACGGCGATGGCGGTCGCGGTGGCGGCCGGGATCGGGCCGAAACCGCTGGTGTTGCTCACCACCGGCTGTTTCGTCCTGGTGTACGCGTTGGGCACGGCCGCCGCGCTCCGGCTGCTGCCCCGGGGCGGCTGGGCGCGTCGCTGCGCGCTGCTCGCGCTGGTGGCGGTCACCGCGCTGCTGGTGATGACCGGCTGGTACCTGCTCTGGCCGCTGGTCCTGGCCGTTGGCGCACTGCTCTACCTACGACTGCGCCGCTGACCGAACGGCTGATCTCGGCGCCCGCATCGACAGTTAGCCTTGTCGATTGGAGACGCGTCCTGCGGGGAGGATGGCGTGGAATTTCGTCTGCTGGGGCCGGTCGAAGCCTGGGCAAGTGAGCATCCGGTGCAGTTGGGCGGGACGAAGCCACGGACGCTGCTCACCGTCCTCCTGGTCGAGCACGACCAGGTGGTCCCGGGCACCCGGTTGATCGACGCGATCTGGGGCAGCGACCCGCCGGACCGGGCCCGCAACGTGTTGCAGACCTACATCTCCACCCTGCGTCAGGTGCTGGCCCGGGTCGGCGGAACCGACATGATCGTCACCCGCCCGCCCGGCTACACGCTGCGGCTGGCCCCGCACACGCTCGACCGTGACGTGTTCGAACGGTTGCTGGCGCAGGGGCGCGCGGCGGCGGCCGACCACCGACACCGCGACGCGGCCGAGTTGCTGCGCGCGGCGTCGGCCCAGTGGCGGGGCGCGGCCCTGGGCGGTGCCGAGAGTGAACTGCTCGCCGGTGAGGCGGCCCGCCTGAACGACCTGCGGATGGCCGCCGTCGAGGACCGGATCAACGCCGACCTGGAGCTGGGCCGGTTCGACGAGGTCAGCGCGGAGCTTGCCGACCTGGTCAACCGGTACCCGTTCCGGGAGCGCCTGCGGGGGCAACTGATGCGGGCGCTGTCCGGGCTGGGCCGGCGCCCGGAGGCGCTCGTGGTCTACCAGAACGCCCGGACCGCGCTGGTGGAGGAGTTGGGCATCGAGCCGGGACCGGAGCTCCAGGCGATACAGAACGCGATCCTGCGCGACGAACCACCCGCCAGCGAGCCGAACGCCGGGCGGGAGCGGTCCCGCGCCGGCCGGTCCGAGCAGCCGGGGCCGGGTTCGCCGGAGGACGCACCGGGCGCCGCGCCGCGTACGACACCGGCTCAGCTACCACCGGTGCCGGCCGACTTCACCGGGCGCGAGACCGAGGTCCTCGCCCTCGCCACCGCCCTGACCGACCAGGCACCGGTGGTGCCGGTGCACGTGGTGGCGGGCAAGGGCGGCTCCGGCAAGTCCGCGCTGGCCGCCCGGGTGGCGCACACGGTGGCCCCGGAGTACCCCGCCGGTCAGCTCTACGCCGACCTGCGTGGGATGAGCGAGACCCCGGCGGAACCTCGCGAGGTCCTGGGCCGTTTCCTCCAGGCGCTCGGGATCGCGCCGGCCGACCTGCCGGAGACCACCGAGGCGCGGATCGGTCGCTACCGTACGTTGATGGCCGGCAAACGGATGCTGGTGCTGCTCGACGACGCGGGGACCGAGCAGCAGGTGCGCCCCCTGCTTCCCGGCACCCCCGGCTGTTCGGTCATCATCACCTCGCGTAGCCGGCTGATGGGACTCGCCGGCCCGTCGGTGACCGAACTCGACGTGATGGGCACGGACGAGTCGCTGGCCCTGCTGACCAAGATCGTCAACGCCGAACGGGTGGAGAACGAGCCGGACGCGGCCCGCTGGATCGCCGCCCAGTGCGGTGGCCTCCCGCTGGCCATCCGGGTGGCCGGAGCCCGGTTGGCCAGCCGGCAACGATGGCCGCTGCAACTCCTGGCCGACCGGCTCGCCGACGAGCGTCGGCGGCTGGACGAACTCAGCGTCGGCGACCAGGAGGTACGCGCCAGCATCTCGCTGAGCTACCGGACGCTCGACCCCGAGGCGCAGTCCGCGCTGCGGATCCTCGGCCTGCTCGGCCTGCCCGACTTTCCGTCCTGGATCGTCGCCGCCGCGCTCCGCCTCTCCGAACTGGATGGTGAACAGGCGGTCGAACGGCTGGTCGACGCGCAACTGGTCGACTTCACCAGCATCGACGGCCTGGGCGACCTGCGGTACCGGATGCACGACCTGGTACGCATCTTCGCGCGGGAACGGGCCGAGGCGGAGGAGACGGTCGACACCCGCAACGAGATCGTCTGTCAGGTGGTCGGGCACTGGCTCTGGCTGATCCAGACGATCACCGCCGGGTCGCCCTCCGGCCAGTTCGACATCCTGGAGAAGTCACCGGTGGCGTCCGCCCCGTACGAGGGGGTGACCCGGCGGGTCGCCGCCAACCACCAGATCTGGTTCGACGCCGAGCACAACGCGCTGATCACGGCGGTCGAGGTCGCCGCCGGCATGGGTCTCGACCAGGTCGCCTGCGACCTGGCCCGCGCACTGTCCACGGTCGAGTACTCCAAGGCGAACCGGTTCGACGCGTGGACCCGTACGCACGACGCGGCGCTCCAGGCGGCCCGTCGCAGCGGTAACCGCTACGGCGAGGCGATCCTGCTCTCCGGCTTCGGCGAGTTGCGGTACGCCCAGGACCGGTACACCGACGCGAAGGACTATCTCCGGCAGGCGCTGGACGCCTTCCGCCAGGACAAGGACGCTCGGGGCGAGGCCACCACCCTCGCCGGTCTGGGACAGGTCTGCCGGGAACAGGGACACCTGGCCGAGTCGCTGCACTTCTTCGGGCGGGCGGCGGTGATCGTCGAGGAACTCGGCGACGACAACGCGACCGGCTTCCTCCGCCGCCTCGCCGGCTCGGTACGGGTCGAGCAGGGCGACTACCCGGCCGCGTACCAGGACCTGACCGAGGCGCTCGCCGCGTACCGCCGCTCCGGCAGCCGGCGGGGTGAGGCGATGACGCAGCGCTCGTTGGCGTTGTACCACCGTTCCCGGGGCGAACTGGACGAGGCGCTGGAGCAGTCCTCCCGGGCGCTCGACGGGTTCCGGCAGGTCGGCGACGCCCTGCTGGAGGCGTACGGGCTCCGGGCCCTCGGCAAGACGCTGGTCCGGCTGGATCGCCCCGGCGAGGCGGAGGAGCCGCTGCAACGCTCGCTGGCGATCTGCCAGGAGATCGACGACCGCTGGGGCCAGGCGGCGACCTTGCGGGTCCTCGGTGAGCTGGCGCTGAGCACCGGTGAGCTGGACCGGGCCGAACGGCTGCTCAACTCCGCGCTGGGACGGTGGGACGAGTTGGGGCTGCCGCTGTGGCGAGCCAGGACCCTGCGCGACCTGGTCTGGCTGCACACCGAGCGCGGTGACACCGAGGCAGCCGCGACGGCGGCGACCGAGGCGGTCTCGATCTTCGAAAGCTTCGGCAGCCGGGAGTACGGAGAACTCGTCGACGCGTTGCAGGAAAAGCTGTAGCCGCTTCAGAATCCGCTGAAGCGGCTTTGGCGTGAAGCTTCAGTACCCACCGCCAACCTTTCCATGTCGGGCACGGTGCCCGGATCGGAAAGGAATCGGCAGTCATGCAGAAGCTCTCTCGGCGGACCCGGCTACTGCGCGGTGTGGCCACCGCCTTCGCGGTCGTGGCGACCGCCGCAGGTCTTGTCGGCACCAACCTGGTGCTGACCGTACAGCCGGCCTCGGCCGCCTCCGCCGTCAACGGTTCGATCACCCGGGCCGAGGTGCTGGCCCGCGCGCAGTACTGGGTCGATCGTAGATTCACCTACAGCCAGGCCCGGTCGGCGCCGGACAGCAGCGGTCGCGACTACCGCACCGACTGCTCCGGTCTGGTCTCCATGGCCTGGCACCTGGGCACCAGCTACACCACCGACAGCTTCCCCGACTCGGGGCAGATCAGGACCCTGCCCAGCCTGCACTCGCTCAAGCCCGGCGACGCGGTGCTGCGCAGCGGGCACATGGAGCTCTTCTCGCACTGGAAGAACCCGAACGACCACGCCCAGGGTGCGTACGTCTACTCGTTCAACTCCGACGGGCAGACGGTGCAGAACCCGTACGCGCCGAACAACGTGGGCAGTCTCGGCTTCAACTCGTGGAGCGACATGAACACCTTCTCGCCGGTCCGGTACAAGCGGATCATCGACGGCGAGCCGGGCGGCGACTTCAACGGTGACGGCAAGGCGGACGTGATCGCCCGCCACGCCACCAACTCCGACCTGTACCTCTACCAGGGCAACGGGTCCGGCGGCTTCGCCGGCAGCCGGGTGATCGGCAACAACTGGTCCGGCTTCGACATCCTCTCCACCTCGGCCGACTTCAACGGCGACGGTGACGCCGACATCCTGGCCCGGCACGCCACCAACTCCGACCTCTACCTCTACCCGGGCAACGGCACCGGTGGCTTCGAGACCAGCAAGGTGATCGGCAACAACTGGTCCGGCTTCGACGTGATCTTCTCGGCCGGCGACTTCGACGGCGACGGCAACGCCGACGTACTGGCCCGGCACGCCACGAACTCCGACCTCTACCTCTACTCCGGCAACGGGACCGGTGGCTTCGCAGGCAGCCGCGTGGTGGGCAACAACTGGTCCGGCTTCGACGTGATCTTCTCCGCCGGGGACTTCAACGGCGACGGCAAGGCGGACGTGATCGCCCGGCACGCCACCAACTCCGACCTCTACCTCTACCCGGGCAACGGGTCCGGCGGCTTCGGCGCCAGCAAGGTGATCGGCGACAACTGGTCCGGCTTCGACGCCATCTTCTCCGCCGGGGACTTTGACGGCGACGGGAACAGCGACGTACTCGCCCGCCACGCCACCAACTCCGACCTGTACCTCTACCCGGGCAACGGGTCCGGCGGCTTCGGCACCAGCAAGGTGATCGGCAACAACTGGTCCGGCTTCGACCTCATCTTCTGATCGAGGCACCTCATTCCGGACGACCCGGCACCGCACAGAACCTTCCTCGATCGGTGACACCCCTACCCGTACCCAAGGAGAGACCATGACCGTCGTCGGACGTACCCGTCGTCTGTTGACCAGCGCCGTCACCGCCCTCGCGGCCCTTTCGATCGGCGCGGCCGGCGCCATCGGACCGGCACAGAGCGCCCAGGCGGCCGGGCCCCGCCCCCTCTTCCAACTCCCGGTGAACTGCGGCGAGACCTGGCGCCTGTCCACCTACGTCGGACACGACAACTACGACATCGACATGACGCCCACCTCGGGCAGCGCGTGGGGTCGACCGATCCTCGCCTCGTTCGCCGGCACCGTGGTCGCCTCCGGCATCGACGGGACGCTCGGCGGACGGACGCCGCAGAACCCGGGCGGCCCGATGGGGACCGGCGGCGGCTACTACGTGAAGGTCGACCACGGCAACGGCTGGCGCACCCTCTACCTGCACATGCTCCAGTCGCCGATGGTACGCGTCGGCGACACCGTCGCCCGAGGTCAACAGCTCGGCAAGGTCGGCAGTACGGGCAGTTCCTCCGGCCCACACCTGCACTACGAGCAGCAGCGGGACGGCGCCAAGATCGAGTCCTGGTTCGACGGCGTGCCCTCCGGCATCACCCACGACGACGCCAACTACAGCGTCAACCGGACCAGCCAGAACTGCGGCAGCACGTTGCCGGTGGACTTCAGCGGCGACGGTAAGGCCGACGTGCTGGCCCGGCACGCCACCAACTCCGACCTCTACCTCTACCGGGGCAACGGCTCGGGCGGCTTCGCCGGCAGCGCCGTGGTCGGCAACAACTGGTCCGGCTTCGACGCGATCTTCTCGGCCGGCGACTTCAACGGCGACGGCGACGGCGACGTACTGGCCCGGCACGCTACGAACAAGGACCTCTACCTCTACCCGGGCAACGGGGCCGGCGGCTTCGACGCCAGCCGCGTCATCGGCAACAACTGGTCCGGCTTCGACCTCATCTTCTCGCCGGGCGACTTCGACGGCGACGGCAACGTGGACGTGATCGGCCGGCACGCCACCAACAAGGATCTCTACCTCTACCCCGGCAACGGCAGCGGCGGCTTCGAGGCCAGTCGGGTGATCGGCAACAACTGGTCCGGGTTCGACACGATCTTCTCCGCCGGCGACTTCAACGGCGACGGCAAGGCTGACGTACTGGCCCGGCACACCGCCAGCCAGGACCTCTACCTCTACCCGGGCAACGGCAGCGGCGGGTTCGGCGCCAGCAAGGTGATCGGCAACAACTGGTCCGGCTTCGACAGGATCCTCTCGCCCGGCGACTTCAACGGCGACGGCGACGCTGACGTACTGGCCCGGCACGCCACCAACTCCGACCTCTACCTCTACCCGGGCAACGGGGCCGGCGGCTTCGAGGCCAGCCGGGTCGTGGGCAACAACTGGTCCGGGTTCGACTTCATCTTCTGATCACCCCCGCCGACGGTGACCACCGCCCACACCCCCGGGCGGTGGTCACCGTCCCCCAGGTCCGGCTCGCGCGTTGGACCTCAATAGGAAGGACCAAGACATGTCGCGCTTCACCCGACTTCGCCGCCACCTCATCATCTCGGTCACCGCGCTCGCGGCAACCGTCGTGGGCCTGGCTCCCTCGGCCCCGGCGAGCGCCGCCGCACCACCCGGGTACGCCGTACACGGCATCGACGTGTCGGTGTACCAGGGGACGATCAACTGGGCCTCGGTGGCCGGAGCCGGCACCGACTTCGCGTACGCCCGAGCCAGTCTCGGCAGCGGCTACACCGACCCCACGTTCACCGCGAACCACAACGGCGCCAAGTCGAACGGCCTCTACTTCGGGGCGTACCACTTCGCCCGGCCGGACCAGAGCAGCGGGCGGCAGCAGGCGGACTACTTCCTCGACCGGGCCCGGGTGGTGAACGACGGCAGGACCCTACCCCCGATGCTCGACCTGGAATGGGGTCCGGCGAGCGTGCCCACCTGCTTCGGTCTCTCCCAGAGCGAGATGGTGACCTGGATCGACGAGTTCCTCGATCGGGTCAAGACCCGCACCGGCCGTACCGCGATGATCTACACCAACCGCAACTGGTGGAACCCCTGCGTCGGCTCGACCAGCTTCGGCGGACACCCGCTGGCGCACCCCTGTTACTGCGCCAGCCCCGGCACGCTGGCCAACGGCTGGTCCCGGTTCACCGTCTGGCAGTACACCTCGACCGGCTCGGTGCCCGGTGTCTCGGGCAACGTCGACCAGGACGTCTTCAACGGCTCGATGGCCGACCTCCAGGCGCTGGCAACGGGTTCCTCGCCGGCCCGCGACTTCGACGGTGACGGTCACGCGGACGTGCTCGCCCGGCACGCGACCAACCAGGATCTGTATCTCTACCAGGGCAACGGATCCGGTGGCTTCGCCGGCAGCCGGGTGATCGGCAACAACTGGTCCGGCTTCGACACCATCTTCTCGCCGGGAGACTTCGACGGCGACGGGAACAGCGACGTACTCGCCCGCCACGCCACCAACTCCGACCTGTACCTCTACCCGGGCAACGGGTCCGGCGGCTTCGGCGCCAGCAGGGTGATCGGCAACAACTGGTCCGGCTTCGACACCATCCTCTCCCCCGGCGACTTCGACGGCGACGGAAACAGCGACGTACTCGCCCGCCACACCACCAACAAAGACCTCTACCTCTACCCCGGCAACGGCACCGGCGGCTTCGAAACCAGCCGCATCATCGGCAACAACTGGTCCGGCTTCGACACCGTCCTGTCGCCGGGAGACTTCGACGGCGACGGCAACACGGACGTACTCGCCCGCCACGCCACCAACTCCGACCTGTACCTCTACCCGGGCAACGGGTCCGGCGGCTTCGGCACCAGCAAGGTGATCGGCAACAACTGGTCCGGCTTCGACGCCATCCTCTCGGCCGGGGACTTCGACGGCGACGGAAACACCGACGTACTCGCCCGCCACACCACCAACAAAGACCTCTACCTCTACCCCGGCAACGGCACCGGCGGCTTCGGCACCAGCAAGGTGATCGGCAACAACTGGTCCGGCTTCGACCTCGTCTTCTGACCCTTCGACCTCGTCTTCCGACCCCGACCCCCGATCGAACCCAGGTGACCCGGGCCGCCGACGGCGGCCCGGGCGCCGTACCCTTTCCGACCCATGTCTCGGAGGCCACCATGTCCGACATCGTGCTGTCGGTCGATCAGACGATCGCCGAGATTCCGGTGGTCGAGAACGGCGAGCCACTCGTCGATCTCGACACCGTCGACGCGCTCCGGGTCGAACGTCGTCCCGACTCCGCCGCGCCCGGCGTGAGCCTGCGACTCGGCCTGGTCGACCGCCTCATCGCCGCGCAGACCCTGCTTCCCGCCGGTCTGCTGCTGCTCGTCGTCGACGGGCACCGGCCGCTGACCGACCAGCGTCGGCGCCTCGCCACCGCCCTCGACGAGCTGCGCCGGGCCCGGCCGGACTGGTCGGAGGAGAAGGTACGGGCGACCGTACGTCAACGGGTGCAACCCGGCGAGTTCGGCTCGCACCTGACCGGCGGGGCGGTGGACCTCACCCTGTGCCACCGGTCCGGTGAACCGCTCTGGCTCGGCAGCGCGCTGCACACCGGCCCGGAGGCCAGCTCGGGCGCGTGTTACGCCGCCTCCCCGGTGGTGTCGCCGGACGCGCGTGCCCGCCGTCTGATCATCCGGCAGGCACTCGCCGCGGTGGACCTGGTCAACCGCCCCACCGCGTGGTGGCACTGGTCGTACGGCGACCGCTACTGGGCGTACGTCTGCGGCGCGGAATCGGCGCGGTACGGCCCGGTCTGAACCGAGCCCTGCGCCCTGCTGTGTACGGGAGCGGTCCGGTCTACCTGCGACCGCGTCGCTGAGCCGCCCGGAAGGCTGACAGGCGGGAGTGGAGCGGACCAACCTGCGGCTTCGCCGTCGGCCGGGTGCGGGGCAACCGGTCGGGCCGCCGGCTCATACTATGGTCACCCGCTGGCCGCGCGCCGGACCGATGTGAGAGAGGCCCCCATGTCACGCTCCACAATCGTTCGACGCCGGTTCACCGTCGTCACCGTCGCGCTCGCGGCGGCCGTCGGGGGCCTCCTCGGGCAGGCCAGCCCGGCGGCGGCGGCCGCACCGCCCGGGTACGACGTACACGGGATCGACGTCTCGATGTGGCAGGGGACGATCGACTGGGCCGAGGTGGCCGGCGCCGGCACCGACTTCGCGTACGCCCGAGCGAGCCTCGGCAGCGACTACACCGACCCCACATTCGACGCGAACCTTGACGGCGCCAAGTCGAACGGCCTCTACTTCGGTGCCTACCACTTCGCCCGTCCCGACCAGAGCGGCGGGCAGCAGCAGGCGGACTTCTTCCTCGACCGGGCCCGGGTGCTGCGCGACGGCCGGACCCTGCCCCCGATGCTCGACCTGGAGTGGGGTCCCGCGAGCGTGCCCACCTGCTTCGGACTCTCGCAGAGTCAGATGGTCGCCTGGATCACTGACTTCGTCGACCGGGTCGAGGCCCGTACCGGCCGTACCGCGGTGATCTACACCAACCGGAACTGGTGGGACCCGTGCGTCGGCTCGACGGCGTTCGGTGGTCACCCGCTGGCCCACCCCTGCTACTGCGTCAGCCCCGGCACCCTCGCGAGCGGCTGGTCACAATTCACCATCTGGCAGTACACGTCCACCGGCTCGGTGCCCGGCGTCGCGGGCAACGTCGACCAGGACGTCTTCAACGGCTCGATGGGGCAACTCTCGGCACTGGCGGCGGTTCCGCCTCCGGTCAAATCATTGCCATCTCGGCCGCGCTCGACCCCGCCCCCCGACCGGGACTTGCACCCCGGCACTACCCCTGCGCCGCGGGGGCCTGGGCCCCGATCTCTGCCTCGCTGACCCGGGTCGGTTCGAGCACCCGGTGCAGGAACTCCCGGGTACGGGCCTCACGTGGCGCGCCGAAGACCTCCTCGGGCGGCCCGGACTCGACAACCGTGCCGCCGTCCATGAAGACCACCCTTGACGCGACCTCCCGGGCGAAGCTCATCTCGTGCGTGACCACCAGCATGGTCATGCCCTCGGCGGCGAGCGAACGCATCACCGCCAGCACCTCGCCGACCAGTTCCGGGTCGAGCGCGCTGGTCGGCTCGTCGAAGAGCATCAGCCCCGGCTCCATCGCCAGCGCGCGGGCGATCGCCACCCGCTGTTGCTGCCCACCGGAGAGCTGCGCCGGGTAGGCGTCGGCCTTCTCGGCCAGCCCGACCCGGTCGAGGTTCGCCATCGCGATCCGCTCCGCCTCGGCGCGGGACCGGCGCAGCACCCGACGCTGGGCGATGGTGAGGTTCTCCCGCACCCGCAGGTGGCCGAAGAGGTTGAACTGCTGAAAGACCATGCCGATCCGGCGCCGTACGGCGTCGATGTCGCAGTCCGGGTCGGTGACCTCGACACCGTCGACACGCACCGTGCCGCTGGACGGTTCCTCCAGCAGGTTGACGCAGCGCAGCAGGGTGGACTTGCCGGACCCGGACGGTCCGATCACGCACACGACCTCGCCGGTCTCCACCGACAGGTCGATGCCGCGCAGCACCTCCAGCCTGCCGAACGACTTACGCAGGTCGCGGATCTCGATCGCGGGCACCGCCGGTCACCTCTCCTTCTCGGCCCGGCGTTCCAGCCAGCGGACCAGTTGTGACAGCGGCAGCGTGATCGCCAGGTAGAGCAGGCCGGCGACGACCAGCGGGGTCGGGTTGACCCGGGTGTTGAGGGCATCGCCGGCGAACTTGGTCAGCTCGATGGTGGTCGCGGTGACACCCAGGACGTACGCGAGCGAGGTGTCCTTGGTGAGCAGGATGATCTCGTTGGTCAGGGGCGGGATGACGATCCGGAACGCCTGCGGCAGCACGATCGAGACCATCGCGCGGCCGTGCGACATGCCGAGTGTCCGGGCGGCCTCGAGCTGCCCCTTCGGTACGGCCTGGATCCCGGCCCGGATCGTCTCCGCCATGTACGCGGCGGCGGTCGCGCCGAGGCCGACCGTCACCGCGCCGTACACCCCGCCCGGGATCTCCCGGTCCGGGAAGGCCAGCGGCACGCCGTAGCCGACCATGAAGAGCACCAGCAGCGAGGGCAGCCCCCGGAACAGTTCGATGTAGGCGGTGGCGAACCAGCGGTACGGCGCGACGGACGAGAGCCGCATCAGCGCCAGCACCAGGCCGACCACCAGGCCGAAGGCAAATGCCAGCAGCGTGTAGACGATGGTGTTGCGCAGCGCGACCGTGATCGCCTCGGGGAACATGCCCGAGGCGATGTCCAGCCGGAAGAACGATTCGGCGAGCCGGTCCCAGTCGGCCGCCAACACCACGCCGAGCAGCACGAGCGCGAAGACCAGGTAGCCGGCCAGCCGCCAGAGCCGCTGGCGCTGCCGGCGACCGAGTCGCCGTCGGCCGGTCGGCGGGACCGGGGACGGTCGTTCCGTGTCCCCGGCCGTCAACGTCGTCGGATCTGCCATGCCTCCCCCAGACCGCCCGGCGGTGGCCGCCGGGCGGTGTCGTCACAGCTCAGAGCAGGTCAGAGCGTCGGCTTCGCGCCGATCCACTGCTCGTAGATCTTGTCATAGCTGCCGTCGGCCCGCGCCTCGGTGAGCGCCTGGTTGATCGTCTCCAGCAGCTTGGCGTTGCCCTTCTTGACCGCCAGGCCGTACTGCTCGCCGGTGTCGAACCCGCCCGCGACCACAACCTTGCCGGGGTTGGCCTTGACGTACTCGTTCCAGACCGGCAGGTCGCCGACGGCCGCCTCGATCTGGCCGGTGGCCAGGGCCTGCTGCTCGGCCCCGAGGTCCTTGTAGGAGACCACCTCGATCTTCAGGCCCTGCTGCTGGACCTGCTGCTTGACGTAGTCCTCGCCGGTGGTGGCACCCTGCACGCCGAGCCGCTTGCCGGCCAGGTCGGCGAGGGTCTTGTACGGCTTGCCGACCGGCACGACGAGCGCCTGGGTGGCGTCGAAGTACGGCGCGGAGAAGTCGAGCACCTTCTTGCGCTCGTCGGTGATGGTCATGCCGGCGGCGGCGACGTCGCACTTGCCGGCGTTGAGGTCGGCCCCGGACTTGATGCCCTCGAACGGGGTGTCGACGATCTCCTGGGTCAGGCCGAGCTTCTTGGCCGCGAGGTCGACGATGTCGACGTCGAAGCCGACCACCTTGCCGCTGTTGTCCTTCGACTGGAACGGCGAGTACGGCAGGTGGGTGCAGGTGGTCAACTTGCCGGCCGCCACCACCTGCACACCGTCGGCAGTGGTGCCGCCGGTGTCCTCCTTCGCGCAACCGGTCAGGCCGGCGATCGCGAGCACCGCGCCCACGGCCAGCGCCGTGCCGCGCCGGGCCCCTCGAAGCTCTACCATCCGCGCATCCTCCCCAGGCGAGTCAAACCGTATGTTCCCTATAGGTTAAGCCAGGATATGACGAGGTGACCTCGGGGTCCGCGTCATGATCCGTTCACCACATCCCATGGGACCACACCTACCCTGGCAGGGTCGCCTCGATTCCGGCGAGGATGCGGTCGAGGCCTCGGTCGAACCGGGTGTCGAAGTCCCGGTCCGCGCCCGCCCGTGCCACCCGGGCGAGGTAGGGGTAGTCACCGCTGTCGATCAGTGCCTCCAGGTGTCGGGCCATGCCCCGCTGCCACTGCTCCTCGTCCAGACCTCGGTCCCGGCGGGCCGCCTGCTCGGCGATCTCCTCCTGCACGAAGCCACCGACCCAGCTACTGACCAGGGCGAATATCTCCAGCATGTCGACCGTGTCCAGGCCGAGCCGGTCCAGGATGGACATGCCGTACTCGAAGATCTCCAGCATGTTCGGACCCATCGCCGGCCGACCGGCGGCGATCCGGGCCAGCCAGGGATGGCTGAGCTGGGCCCGCCGCAGGCTGCGGGCCACCTCGGCGAGGTCGACCCGCCAGTCGCCGGTCGGCTCGGGCAGTTCGGTCTCGCCGAACATGTGGTCGAGCATCAGCTCGCAGAGGGCTTCCTTGTTGTCGACGTACCGGTAGAGGCTCATCGGCCCGGTGCCGAGCGCGGCGGCCACCCTGCGCATGGAGACGGCCTCGATGCCGGACTCGTCCGCGATCCGGATCGCGGCGGCGGCGACCTGGGCCCGGCTGTAGGTCGGCGCCGGTCCCCGGGAGGAGGTGGGCGCGGGCAGGCTGACCCGGACCGACAGGGGCAGGGCGGGCGGCACGTCCCGGGCGGGACCGGAGGTGTCGTCGCTGTTCCCGCCGCTCGATCTCACCGACGTGCCCTCCGTGGTCGCCGTACCGCCGGGTCTCCCCGTCGGTCGACGCGCTTTCCGTTCGTCCGTCTACTTGCGTACAGCGTACCCGGTTAGCTAGCGTACGAGACACAAAACCGCGTACGGCGTACCCAGTAGGAGGTCCGATGGGGCAGACGACGGGCGACGCGGTGGTCGTCGCGGAGGGGCTGCGCAAACGGTTCGGCAGCACCGAGGCGCTCGCCGGACTCGACCTCACCGTGCCCGCCGGCACGGTCTACGGCCTGCTCGGGCCGAACGGCGCCGGCAAGAGCACGGCCATCCGGATCTTCGCCACCCTCACCCGACCGGACGCCGGGCGCGCCCTGGTCGCCGGCCACGACGTGGTCCGGGACGCGGTCCGGGTGCGCCACCGGATCGGCCTCGCCGGACAGTACGCGGCCCTGGACGAGGGACTCACCGGCCGGGAGAACCTGCACATCTTCGGTCGACTGTTCCACCTCACCGGACGTACCGCCCGGCGGCGGGCCGACGACCTGCTCGACCGCTTCGACCTCGCGCACGCCGCGGACCGGCTGGTCCGGACCTACTCCGGCGGCATGCGCCGACGGCTCGACCTGATCTCCAGCCTGATCGTCTCGCCGGCCGTGCTCTTCCTGGACGAGCCCACCACCGGTCTGGACCCGCGCAGCCGCAACGAGATCTGGCAGACCGTCCGCGAACTGGTCGCCGACGGCATGACCGTGCTGCTGACCACGCAGTACCTGGACGAGGCGGACCACCTGGCGCGACACATCGCGGTGATCGACCACGGTCGGGTGGTCACCTCGGGCAGCCCGGAGGCGCTCAAGGCGGAACTCGGCGGGCGGATCGACGTGGTGGTCCGGGCGGTGGCCGAACTCGACACCGCCGCCCCGGTCCTGGCCCGGCTGGCCGGGTCGGCGCCGGACGTCGACGTCGACCAGCGGCTGCTCAGCGTGCCGATCAGCGCCGACGCGGTGAGTCTCCCCTCGGTGGTGCGGCTGCTGGACCAGGCCGGCGTCGACCCCGAGGACGTCGCCGTACGGCGTCCCACCCTGGACGAGGTCTTCCTCCGACTGACCGACCGGGCCCGACCGACGGACGGACCGACCGACGGGACGACCGACGGGACGACCGACCGGACCACCACGACCAAGGAGACCGTCGGATGACCGCGATCAGCGGTGGCGTACCGGACAGCCACGGCCTGACCCGGCTGCGCTGGCGGATCGCCGACGTACTGACCATCTGCTACCGGGTGTTGCTCCAGCTCAAGCACGCCCCGGGGCAGATCATCGGTACGCTCGCCTTCCCGCTCGCCGCCGTGGTGCTCTTCGGGTACGTCTTCGGCAGCGCGATCCCGATCGGCGACGGCGGCAACTACCGGGCGTACCTCATGCCGGGCCTGTTCGTGATGTCGACGGTGACCACACTGGTCACTGCGATGATCACCGTCGCCAGCGACAGTGACCTCGGGGTGATGGACCGCTTCCGGTCCATGCCGGCCGCGCGATCGTCGATCCTGCTCGGGCAGACCACCGCCGACCTGCTGGTCAACGGGGTGAGCCTGCTGGTGATGGCCGGCACCGGCCTGCTGGTCGGCTGGCGGGTGCAGACCGGTCCCGGTGCCGCGCTCGGTGCGTTCGGACTGTTGATGCTGCTCCAGTTCTCGGTCTCCTGGGTCGGCATCTACCTCGGCACGGTGATCCGGAACGTGCAGACCGCGGCCAAACTCGGCCCGCTGGTCATGCCGGTCACGATGATCTCGAACGTCTTCGTGCCGACCGAGGGCATGCCGGCGGTGCTGCGTACGGTCGCCGACTGGAACCCGGTCAGCGCGGCCGTCGCCGCCTGCCGGCACCTCTTCGGCAACCCGGCCACCACCTCGGCCGACCCGGCCTGGCCGATCGCGCACCCGGTCGCCGCGACCGTCGGCTGGTGCCTGCTGTTGCTGGCGGTCTTCATGCCGCTGGCCATCCGGCGCTTCGACACCGGCCCGAACTGAGCCGAGCCGGCGGGCGCCGAGCGGGGTCAGATCGAGTAGCCCCACTCGGCCAGCGGTTTCTCCAGCACCCGCTCGATCGCCCCGAGCTGGAGCGGGCTGAGTTCGTCGCGGTAGGCGGCGGCCCGGCCGGGCGGGAAATCGTACCGGGCGAAGCCCTTCTCGAAGGCCGGCGACCAGTCCAGCCCGAGGAAGTCGAGCATCCGTTCGACCTGCTCACGCGGAGACGCGACCAGGTCCTCGTAGCGTACGTCGAGCCACTGGTCGGCCGGGTGGCGCAACCGGGCCTGCACGAACGCCTCCATCAGCATCTTCCAGCCGAGCGCGGCGAGCACCTGGAACGAGCGGCCGGACTCGATCCACTCTTCGCGCAGGTCGGACGGGAGCGGGCCGTAGATCCAGTTGTCCGGCCCACGCCACCCGTCCCACCAGCCCATCTGGAGCCAGGAGTTGGCCACCGCCCGACCGTCGCGTACGACGTTGACCACCCGCAGGTCCGGGTAGGCGGCGTGCAGCAGGCCGGTACGCGGCCAACCGGTGACGTGCTGCACCAACTGCTGGCAGCCCTGCCGGGCGATCCGCTCGTCGAAGAACGCCCGCAGCCGCCGGGCGACGAACGGGGTCAGGTCCTCGGCGAGCAGGTCCCGGCACGGCCGGGAGAACCCGGCGAGCACGTGCCGGTCGAGCAGGTGGTACGCCTCCGACGGCGCCACCCGCAGCCGGCCGCGCTCCAGCAGCCGCCGGCTGTGCCGCAGCGACGTCATCCCGGCCGGGCGCGGCGCGGACCGGCGGTAGAGCGTGCCGTTGAACCGGCCCTTCGGGTTCAACCGGGAGAGTTTGTCGTCCAGCCCGGAGACAAAGCCGACCGCCGGGTGCCGGGAGAGCAGCTCCTGGACCAGGGTCGAACCGCACCGACCGGTGCCCACCACCAGTGAGAGCATCGTTCAGCCTTCCTGCCGGGCGACGGGTGACGGGGAGACGGTGGCCTTGGTTGACGCCGGCCCGACGGCGGGACGACGCAACGGGTAGCCGAACCGGCGCAGGGTCGACCAGGTCAGGGCGGTGACCACGGCGTACCCGCGGGCGCCGAGCCCGGTCACCCACTCGGTGTCGGCGACCACCTCGACCACCCCGGTACGGTGCCGGGACGGGTTGCCGGCGACCGAGTGGGTGGGGGCGAGCCGGACCGTGTCCGGGGTGGGGAAGGGCAGGTCGCCCGGGGTGGCACCGACAAAACCGGTGATCCGCGCGGTGGTGCCGGCCGGGTCGTCGACGAAGTCCTCGTAACGGATCCGCAGGTAACGTTCGGGTCGGGCGCCCCAGAGCCGTACGGTCGCGGTGTTCCAGACCAGCCAGAGCAGGGCCGCCTTCCACACCGGTGGCCGGCTCATCAGCCGGTCGTCGGCGCCCCCGTCCAGGGGCCGGCGGCGGCGCCAGGAGAAGGCGGTGGCGCGCGGGTCGCGTACCACGTGCAGCACGTAGAGCTCGATGTCGGGCAGCCCGCCGAGCAGGGCGCCGTACGGGGGCAGCTTGGACGAGTCGACGACCACGCCCTCGCCCGGTCCGGGCAGCGCGTGCTCGGCGATGGAGGCGTAGAGCCGGGCCAGGTGGGTGTCGTCGGGATGACCGGGCACCGGTGGTCGCCCCCGGCGGTGCCGGCGCAGCAGCGCGGGCAGCCGGCGCAGCCGCAGCCGCTCGACCAGCCGGCCGGCGATCCCGGTGGGGTCGTGTTCGGGCAGGTCGGCCCGGATCCGGGTCCAGAGCGCACACTCGGCCAGCGGCAGTCCGCACCCGCACGGACGATTCTCCAGGATGCCCCGCCGCCACAGGTAACGCAGCTCGCCAGCGGCGAAGAAACCGGGCAACTGTCCCAGCACGGTGGTGACCAGGGTGCTGCCGCTGCGACCGCTACCGGCGAGGTAGAGCACCCGGACCGGGTTCACCGGGCCACTCCCCCGCCGACCGGGGCCGGGGCCGACCGGCGCCGGACCGGCCGCGCCTCGGCGGCCTCGGCGTACAACTCGCGGATCCGGGACAAATGCCGGTCGGGTGCGAAGTCCCGGGCCACCTTCGCCCGACCGGCCAGCCCCATCCGGTGCGCCCGCCCCGGGTCGGCCAGCAGGTCGCGCAGCGCGTCGGCGAGCGCCGCCGGCTGGTCCGCCGGCACGATCCGGCCGTCCACGTCGGGCTCGACCAGCTCGGGCAGGCCGCCGAGGTCGCTGGCGACCACCGGTACGCCGCAGGCGAACGCCTCCAGCACCGCCATCGGCTGGTTCTCGTGCCAGCGGGACGGCACCGCGACCACCGCCGCCGAGCGGACCAGGTCGTGCAGTCGCGCCTTGTCGAGCCGGCCGTGGAACCGGACCCGGCCGGGCGCCACCCGTTCGGCCAGCGCCTCCAACGCGGGTCGGGCCGGGCCGTCCCCGGCGATGTCGACCGGCACCCCGTCGGGCAGCGCGGCGACCGCCTCGACCAGCACGTCCACCCCCTTCTCCGGGGCGAGCCGGCCGGCGAAGACAACACCCCCGCCGGGTTCTTCCTTGGCCGCGATCCCGTTCAGGTCGACAAAGTGGTTCACCACCCGCAGCCGGTCGGGGAAGACACCGGCGCGACGCATCACGTCCGCCAGGAACCCGCTCGGGCTGACGAAGACCTGCACCGGGTCGTACAGGCCCAGTTCCCGGTGCAACCAGGACTCGACCGCGAGCAACGCGCTACGGGACAGCGATCCGTCCTTGCAGCGGCGCCGGGCCGCCTGCAACGGGCCGTCGGTGACACACGCCTGGCACGGTCGGCCCCGGTCCAGCAACTGGTAACTGGGGCAGGCGAGCTTGTAGTCGTGCATGGTGAGCACGCACGGTACGCCAGCCGACCGGGCGGCGGCCAGCACCGACGGGGAGAGCTGGTGGTAGATGTTGTGCAGGTGCAGCACGTCCGGCCGGAAGTCGTCGATGACCCGGGCCAGACCTCGCCGGCTCGACGGTGACCAGAGCATCCGACCGGCGGCCACCGTCCTGGGGCGCAGCCCGCTCGGCGCCGGCTCCAACTCCACCTCGCTCGGGAAGTGCCCGGCGTACGGCAACGGCGAGTCGTTCTCCGGGTGGCTCATGCCGAAGTAGGCGACCGTGTCGCCGGCTGCCCGCTGGAGTGCGGCGAGGTCGAGCAGGTAACCCTCCGCGCCGCCACGGCGGTAGAGGAACTTGTTGACATGCAGCACGCGCATCGACTCGGCCCGCTCCCGTCGATCGGGCGAACCCGGCCCGGAGGTGGTGACCGGAGCTTGCCCGCTCCGACCAGCGCTCACGCTATGCAGGGCGGGTCGGCGAGTCCAGTTCACCAATGTCATGTGCCTGAACGGATGATCTTTGTGTGCCCGTACGGACCGCAGCCTGGCCTCCCGCCACGATCTCCCGATAGCCTGGCTCCGCCGCCGGCCGTACCCGCTTGTCCCGCAGGGCGGGCCGGGTGCCTGAGCGAGGAGGACCGTGGCAGCCGACAACGAGGTCTCCACGCTCGTGTACACCGCCCGGCGGGTAGCGCGACACCTGCGCTGGGCGCGTACCGAGGGAATCGGGCGGCTGATCGAGGAGGACCGGCTCGATCCGGTCGACCGGATCGGCACCGCGCTGGCCAAGCGGCGCTGGCGACGGCAGGCCGGTCGGGAGCCCGGGTCGGCGGTGCCGGTCTACCTGGTCGGGCTGCAACGCTCCGGCACCAACATGCTGGTCCGAGGGCTCGACTCGGCCCCCGAGGTCGAGGTACGCAACGAGAACGACCAGACCGTCTTCCACCGCTTCCAGCTCCGCCCCGACGACGTGCTGGCCGCCACGATCCGGCGCAGCCGGCACGCGTACGTCCTGGTCAAGCCGCTCTGCGAGAGCCACCGGGTGGACGAGTTGCTGGCCCTGCCGGGACTGGCACCGGGGCGCGCGCTCTGGGTGTACCGGGATGTCGACGACCGGGCCCGCTCCGAGGTGGCCAAGTTCGGCGACGCCAACCTGCGGGCGCTGCGCGCGATCGCCGACGGCAGCATCGGCGGGCGGTGGCAGGGGCAACGGCTCGACCCCGGCACGGTCGGGCTGATCCGCCAGCTCGAGCCGGAGCGTCTGGACCCGTACGACGGCGCGGCACTGTTCTGGTACGTCCGCAACTCGCTCTACTTCCGGCTCGACCTGGACCGGCGCGACGACGTGCTGCTCTGCCGCTACGACACCCTGGTCACCGAGCCCGAGGCGCAGATCCGGCGGCTCTGTGACTTCCTCGACTTCCCCTACCACCCCCGGCTGCACGCGCACATCGCCCCCCGCCGCTCGCACGGCGCGGCGAGCGACCGCGACGGCGACCGTAATGGCGCACGCGACGGCGCACGGACGTTGCCGCTCGACGCGCGGATCCGGGCGCTCTGTGACGAACTGGCCGAGCGACTCGACCGGAAGGCGGCCGACCGTGGCTGAGACCGAATCCCGTACCGCGCCGATCTTCCTGGTCGGGTGCCAGCGGTCGGGCACCACGATGCTCCGGCTGGTGCTCGACTCGCACTCCGGCATCAGTTGCGGCCCGGAGACCCGGTTCCTGCCGGACCTGCGGCGGATCGTCGGACGGGACTGGGAACGACTGGCCCGCTTCGGCTTCCCGCGCGAGGACTGGCTGCGCCGGATCCGCGAGTTCTTCGGCGGCATCCACGCCGACTACGCCGCCGCCCGGGGCAAGACCCGGTGGGCCGACAAGACCCCGCTGTACGCGATGTCGCTGGACTTCGTCACCGAGGTCTTCCCGGACGCGCAGATCGTGCACCTGATCCGGGACGGGCGGGACGTGGTCGTCTCGCACCGCAAACGGTTCGGCTACTGGTCGGCGGTGAAGTGCGTGGTGAAGTGGCCGCGCTACATCCGTACCGCCCGCGCGGTCGGCGCCACCCTGCCGGCGGACCGCTACTACGAACTGCGCTACGAGGACACGGTGACCGAGCCGGAGAAGGCGATGCGCGGCCTGTTCGAGTTCCTCGGCGAACCGTGGGAGGACGGCATCCTCGACTACGACAGCAAGCAGCACGACGTGGCCCGCAAGTACACCACCGAGGCGGAGCGGCGGCGGGAGGCCGGCGGGGGCTCGGCACCGATCTACGGGTCCCGGGTGGGCAGCTACCGCCGCGAACTCGACCCGTTCCTCCGCCTGCTGGTCTGGATCTTCTCCGGGCCGACCCTGCGCGCGCTGGGCTACCGGTGAACCGGCTCCGGGCCGGGGCTGTGGGCCACCGGAACCGCCGCCTGCCGGGTCGGGCGCGCGCGCTCGCCGCCGTACTCGCCGCCGCGTTGCTGGTCAGTGCCGGTTGCACCGCCGACGACAACGATCCGCCGCCGGCCCCGCCGAGCACCGGCGCGCCATCGGGTACGCCGGCAGCCGGCGACGCCGGACCGGCCCCGGAGGTGACCGGCGTACGCAACCCGTTCGGCGCGCACTGGGACTGGTCGCGGTACCAGCAGTTCGCGCCGTACCTGGGCCGGATCGGCGGCTCGGCGACGTACGAGGAGATCGCCTGGTGCGAGATCGAGCGCACCTCCGGGCAGTTGGACTGGACCGGGCTGGACGAGATCGCCACCCGTAGCCGGGACCTCGGCATCACCCTGCACCTGAAGATCCGCACCGGGGTGTGCTGGGCCACCGGGGGCACCGCGAAGTACACCCGGGGCGCGGCGAACAAGACCGAGTCGGCGATGCCGACGGATCTGGCCGCGTACCAGCGCTTCGTGCAGACGGTGGTGAAACGCTACGCACCGTACGGGGTGCGCGAGTACGCGATCGAGAACGAGGTCAACGCGCCGAGTTACTGGGCCGGCACACCCGAGGAGTACGTACGGCTGGTCAAGGCCGCCGCCGAGACGATCCGGGCCACCGATCCGGCGGCGAGGGTGGTCGACTCCGGGATCAGCAGCGTCGCGTACGGCATGGGTGTGGCCGACCGGCTGCTACAGGCCGGTCGGGTGCCCGACGCGATCGCCGCCTACCGGGCGTACTTCCAGCGCCGGGTCGGCACCCGGGGACAGCAGATCCCGGAGGTGACGGCGGAGGCGCAGCTACGCAAGGCGCTCGGCACCGACACCAACAGTCGCAGCCTGCGGTTCCTGGCCGCGACCGAGTCGCTGCTGGCCGACCGGACGGTCGACGTACGCCAGGTGCACTTCTACGAACACTTCGACGGCGTACCACCGCTCCTGGACTACCTGCGTGCGAAGACCCCGACCGGTACGCCGATCCAGGCGTGGGAGGTCGGCCAGTTCTGGCGCGACGGCGACGGCGACCCGGCAAGCCGCGCGGCCGAGATGGTCAAGACGGTCACCCTGCTGGTGGCCGGCGGGATCGGCGAGGTCAGTTGGCTGCCGCTGGCGTACAACCCGAACAACGCCGCCGGCAGCGAGGTCCGGTACGGGCTGCTCGACCCGGACGGCACCGAGCGCGAGGCCGGCCGGATGATGGCCAGCCTGGCCGAGGCGGCCCGGGACGCCACCGTCACCCCGCTGCCGGCCTCGGTGGCCGGCAAGCTCGGCGGTGTCGCCTTCGTCCGGGGCGCTACCAGCACGTTGGTGCTCTGGTCGGCGTCGAACGCGCCGGTGACCGTGCCGACCGCCCCGGGCGGACAGACCGGCGCGGTGGGCGCGCCGCTGCGGGCGGCCGGCGGCGCCGGCACCACCGTCACCGACACGCCGTTGCTGCTCCGGGCCGACCAACCCATCGATCGGATGCTGGCGAACCTACGCTAGTGAGGCCGTGCCCCGGAGCCGTTGCGGTCGGCTCCGGGGCACGGTTCTTTCCCAACAGGTGCGCTGTTACTTGACGATGTCGATGTTGTGCTCGTCGTGCACGGTCCGGCAGCCGGTGTGGTCGCAGAACGCGAGGCTGGCCGAGCCGAACGCGACACCCTTGCGGAACGGCCGCTCGTCCGGCGTGATCGCCATGTCGACCCGCTGCTGCTCGCCGTTGCACGGCTGGACCTCGACGCTGCGCTCACCCTTGGCGATGCCGTTGCCGACCGCCTGGGTCACCTCCACCGTCACCACCGCGTACCGGGCACCCGGCGTGCAGGCGAACTTGACCTGCGGGAACACCACGGCTCCGTTCGCGTCGAGCCGAGCCTTGCTGGCGAGCTTCAGCGCCGCGATCGAGGGCGACTCTGACTGCACGCTGACGGAGGCACCGGCCGGCAGGGCGAACGCCAGCACGGCTCCCACCGCGATGGCCACCAGGGCGAGCGCCGAGGCCCGGAGTCGGGACATCTTCATTACTGCTCCTTCTTGTTGGAACTGGACATAATTCCCCCGGTGGCGGGCGCGGCGAGCCCGACGAGCAACGCGCCGACGAGCGGCAGTACCGCGATGTGCCACAGGAAGTCGAAGGCGCTGTGTACGGCAAACGCCGTCAGCGCGGCGAACACACCGGCCCGGATTCCGGGCTGGTGCTGGTACGCACTCCCGCGCCGGATGGTCAACGCCATCGTCGCGAAGAGGGCCAGCAGCAGCAGGGCGCCGATCGCACCCAGATCGACGAGCAGTTGCAGGTATTCGTTGTGGGCGTACACCGCGACCGCGCCGTTGCCGTTCGGGGTCAACCACACGAACCGGGCCTCGCCCATCCCCGTACCGATGAGCGGGTTGGCGGCGACCAGTTCCAGGGCCGCGGTCAGCGCGCCGCTGCGTCCCGGTGACTCGAGGTTGCCCCGGCTCGCCAGCATTGCCCCGAGTTGCTCCGAGTCCCGCTGGGTCAGCAGCAGGACCGCGCCGGAGAGCAGCGTCGCGACCAGCGCGCCGGCTCGGATCCGACCGGGCAGCAGCACCGAACCGGTCACGACGAGTCCCCCGGCGAGCAGGCCCAGCACCGCCAGCGCCGGTTGCGGCGGCGCGGCGACCGGTGTGGACGGCACGAGCAGGACGACGGCGATACCGGCTGCCACCAGCAGTGGACCGGTCCGGGAGATGGTCGCCCGGACACCGGCGGTCACCGCCAGCACCACGAGCCCGGCGGCCAGCGCGATCAGCCCGGCCCGGCTCAGGGTCGCCCCGGTGCCGACCAGCAGCAGGTACGCGGCAACGGCGTACGGCATCGACCGGGGGCGGGCCACCAGCAGCGCCAGTGCCAGCAGGGCCAGTGGCGCGAGCAGTGCCGCCGCCGCGTTGGGGTAGGTGAGCGTGGACGCACCACGCCACAACCGCCCCTCGACCAGGATGGCGAACTGCGGCACCCGCCAGGCGACGCCGATCCAGGCGGTCAGTGCGACCAGGACGCCGAGCCCGATCATCGCGTTCGCGCAGCCCAACCGCTCGACCGCGCTGGTCTGGGACAGGATCAGCAGCACCGCGGCCACTCCGGCCAGGGTGGCGACCGCACCGAACGCGATCGGGTAGGCATCCGCGATGACCGCCCGGACCAGGACCCATCCGGCGAGCGCGGCGCAGGCGGCCACCACCGGCCAGGTGTCGGCCCGGATCCCCGGCGCGAGCCGGAGCAGCGCGGCGAGTGCCACCATCACCAGCACCGTGACCAGGATGCGGCCGGCGTCGTAGTAGCCGCCCTGCGCCACCACACCGGCGGAGAGCGCGACGATCAGTAGGACGACGTGCCCGGACAGAGCCGAGCCGCCATGAGCGGTTCCCGGGTCGACGCCGGCAGGCGCGTTCGACCCGGATGCAGCAGAAGTACGCACCTGTCCCCCGTGGACGTTCGTGGCGTTTCTGTCATCGGGTGCTTCGTGGTCGGTGTCGGCGTCCCCCGTCACCCGCTGACGCGGTCGCGGTCGGCGCCCTCACCACAAACTGGATTCGGTTCGGAGTGGTTCCCGGGGGCCGGCGGCCCTCGCGATCAGTACACGAGATAGACGCCTCGGGGCGCAGCCCGGTTGCGTCCGTACCGCTGACAAAAGACCGACTCCCACACAACGCCCCCGCCCCACGTGCTATCCCCCGCCCGCCCGCCTCCAGGGCGTTGATATGAAGTTATCGCTGGCCGTTGGCACTGGCGGCTGCGATAACTTCATGATCAACCGCGCTGGGCGGGCGGGCTGGACCAGGGGGTGGTGGGCCAGCGCAGGAGGGTGGCCAGCCGGGCGTTGTACGGGGCGAAGTGCTCCGACAGCCGGGCCCGGAGTTCCGGGGTGAGCTGGGTCGCTCCACTGTCGACCCGACGGGTGTGCTGGACGAACGCGTCCGGCGTGAACGGCGGCAGGTCGAGGAAACGCAGGATCGCGCCGTACGTGCCGGCCGGGTCGGTGTGCAGGTCCTCGGTCCGCGCGACGTGGATCCGGTCGGGTGGGATCACCGCGAACCAGCGCTCCAACTGCTCGGCGTAACGCCCCCGGGCGACGTACGAATGGTTGCGCAGTGCCTGGTGCGCGGCGCGAGTGTCGGCACCGCCGCGCTGTGCCCGCGCCAACCGCTCCTGCTCCGCGTCGAGCGCGTCGGCGAAGCTGAGCGGCTCGGCGCCGTACGAGCGGGTGTGCAGGTAGTGCGAGTACGCCCGCTGCACCGGGTCCCGCAGCAGCACCACAAAACGGCCGTCCGGCAGGGTCGCCGCCACCCGGGCCGGCACGCTCGGGTGGAACAGGTAGTACGGACTCGCCTCGAAGGTCCGTTCGTCAGGTCCCAGGGGCGGGAAGTGGGCGCGGTACCAACGCGTCCCCCTGGCGTGGTAGAGACTGAAGAACTGCAGTTCCTTGCCGGTGGCGGCGCGTACCCGTGGGTGGGCGGCCAGGTGGTGGTAGAGCGAGGTGGTGCCGCAGCGCTGGCCGCCGATGACCAGGAAGTCGGGGAGCGGGCCGGCGGGACCCGGACGGCTGGCACGTCCCCATGCCCGCGCCGCCCGTACGCCCCGGCGCAGCCGGTCGGTGACCAGCCGCCGGCCGATGCCGGTCACGAGCCGGTCCCGGTACGGTCGGTCCGCCCGCCGCGCCCGGTACGTCCGGCGGCAACCGCATCGACGGAATCAGCGGCACCAACGGGATCGGCATCGCCACCGGCACCGCCACCGGCGGAATCGACATCGCCACCGGCACCGGCATCGCCGCTGGCGGTGCCACCGGCGGCACGCCGACCACCGCGTCGGGTCACCGATCGCCACACCATGATGTCCTCCCGACTGAGCCCGAGGGCGAGCACCGCGCCCAGGTAGACCACGACCACCGCGACCAGGCCGAGCACGAGCTGGACCGCCCAGCCGGAGACCAGCCACCGTACGCCGAGTCCGGCCACCAGCGCGGCCACCGCCGCGACCACGCCCTTGGCCATGCCGACGGTGACCGGGAGTGTGTGCACCTGCGCCCTGACCTGCCAGACCCGGGCGATGTTCACCACCGCCAGCGAGACCGCCCAGGCGACCGCCGCACCGAGGATGCCGTGTGCCGGGATGAGCACGATGTTGAGCAGGATGTTGAGCACCAGGGCGGCGAGGTTGTCGACCATGTTGACCGAGACCCGGCCGGACATGTTCAGCAGGGTGCCGCACGGCCCGGTCGCCGCGTTGACAAGCTGCCCGAGCGCGAGCACCACGGTCACCGCCGCCCCGCCGGCCAGCCCCGGCCCGCCGACCAGCCGCAGCAGTTGTTCCGGGAAGACCAACAAGGCGACGAAGGCGGGCAGCGACAGCCGTACCACCCAGCCGGTGGCGACCCGGTAGATCCGGCGTACCTCGTCCAGCTTGCCCTGGTGGTAGAGGTGCGCCAGGTACGGGCCGAACGACGCGTTGATCGGCGCGAGCACGAAGACCGCGACCGTGACCAGTCGGCTCGCCACGTGGTAGACACCGATCGCGTCGGCGCCGAAGCCGTAGAACCCGAGCAGCAGCGCGTCCACCCAGATCAGCCCGGTGGAGGAGAGCGAGGACACCCAGCTCACCGTGGAGAACCGGAACAGTTCGCCGGGACGGTACGCCGGTGCGGCGGCCGGCACCCGGCGCAGCAGCCGGGCGAGCGCGCCGAGGGCCAGCGCCGCCGCGCTCCAGCTCGCCAGCACCAGGGCCCAGAACGCACCGGTCAGGCCGGCGCCGACGGCGAGCGCCAGCGCGGTGAGCAGCAGCCGCGCGGCCGGCTCGTAGACCTGCCCGATCAGGGCGTACGCCCGCTGGGTGCGCCAGCCCCGGGTGGCGGCGAGCGCGGCCTCGCAGACCGTGGCCGCCGGCAGGGCCAGCGCGACCAGGCGCAGCCCGGTGGCGAGTTGTGGGTCGTGCAGCGCCCGCGCCAGCAAGGGCGCGCCGAGCGCCAGCCCGACCGCGATCACGGTCGACGCGACCGCCGAGATGACCAGACCGAGCCGGATGGTGCCCCGGATCGCGGCCGGGTCGTCGTCGGCCAGGTGCACCGCGACGAACCGGGTCAGACCGGCCCGGAAACCGGAGAGCGAGAGCAGCCCGAGCAGCGACAGCACCGCGTACACCTGGGCGTAGCGGCCGACCTCGCGTACCCCGAGCACCCGGGCCAGCAGCAGCATCACCAGGAAGAGCGCCGCCTGGCTCAGCACCGCGCTGGCCAGGTTCAGCATCCCGCCGCGCGCCATGCCGCGTACCTGCTGGTCGCCGGTTTCCGGGGCGGCCGGCGACCGGCCGGTCGACTCCCCGTTCACCCGGCGGTCCGGTCCCGCCCGCTCACGGCCGGGCCGAGGTGACGGTCTGCGCCGGCTCCGCCGGGGTGACGGTCACGGCCGGGCTGACGGCCTCCGCCGGGGTGACGGTCGCGGCTGGGTCGGCGGGCTCGGCCGGGGTGGGCGCGGCGGTCGGGGTGCCGGCCGGCGCGGCGGCGGGCGCGGCGGCCGGCGCGGTGATGGCCGCCGGAGCCGTGGCCGGCCGGGCCGTCGGGCGGACGGCGGCACGACCGCGCGAGAGCAGTTCGAGTACGCCGACCAGCAGCACCCCGAGCAGCAGTCCGGCTCCGGCGACCGGCAGGGCGGTGCGTACCAGTTCGGCCAGGCGGCTCACCGGATGCACCGCGCCGATGCTGGTCACCTTGGTTGGGTCGGCGGCCTGGACCTGGGCTCGAGCCACCTGGAGGCCCTGCCGGGCCTGGGAGAGCACGTTGGTCGCGGCGTCCCGCTGGGCGAGCAGGCCCTGGTACTCGGGAAGCTTCGGTCCCAGCTCGTCCAGCTTCTTCTGGGCCGCGTTGATCGCATCACCGGCCGCGTCCGCGCCCCGGCCGTTGCCGACCGCCTGCATGGAGAGCTGCTGCTGCCGCAGGCTGCCCAACTCGCCCAGGGTGGCCTGGTAGAGCTTGTCCGGCTGGGAGACCTTGTTGGTCTTCTCCCACTCGCCGATCGCCTTGGTGGCGGCGGTGACGTCGGCGTTGGCCGCCTCCACCTCGCCGGTGGCTATGCCCACCTGGGAGGAGAAGAGGAAGGCCAGCGCACGGCTGGTGGCCGCGGTCAGTACGGGCGCCACGGTCGCCCGCCGGTTCGCGGCGTACGTCACCTCCAGTTGGCTGCTCGCGCCGACCTGGGTGACGGTGAGGCCGTTGCGCAGCCGTTCGGGCGCCACCCCGGTGTCGCCGCTGACGTCGGCGAGGACCCGGGGTGAGGTCACCGCGGCACCGAACGCCGCGGCGAACTGACTGGCCGCCTGCGTACCGCTGTACTGGGCGCCGGTCGCACCGCCCACCAGCGCCGGGGCCGCCACCACGGCGGTACCGCTGTACTGCTGGGGCGCGAGCAGCACGAGGCCGGTCGCGGCACCGGTGGCGAGCACCGGCACGCCCACGAGTACCCAGAGCCGCCGCCGGGCGACCCGCAGGTAATCGACGATCTCCACGCTTGTTTCCCCAATGCTCTTCGTTCGCTCAGACCGGGACGGTGGTGCTTGGTGGCGGCCCGCCGACCGGGTTCGGCGCCGGCCTACGGGCGATCACGCTCGCCGACGCCGCGAAGGCGACGAAGTACCAGAGGGTGACCACGTTGGAGATGACGTTGGAGGCGGCGCTGATCGCCACGAAGGCGACGGCGCAGCCGGCGAAGCCGACCGCGACACCCCGCTCGAAGCCGCCCGGGGGCGCCCGCCGCAGCGCGCCGCGCGCGGTGTACAGGAAGGCGACCAGCATCGCCAGGTACGCGCCCAGCCCGAGCAGTCCGGTCTCGACGTACGCCCGCAGGAAGTCGTTGTGCGGCTTCTTCGCCTCGTCGGTCTCGCGCTGGGTCATGTTCGGCCCGATGCCGGTCAACGGGTTCCGGTTGGCCAACGTGACGATCTCGGTCCAGTAGCCGATCCGCCAGGCCAGCGTGTTGCCGGTCGGATCGCCGCCGACCGAGCGCGACTGGGCGAGCTGGGCGAACCGTTCGCCGACCGCCGGCACCAGGGCCACCCCGGCGACCGCCACCACGCAGAGCGTGACCAGCATCCGCTTGCTGCGGTGCAGCACCGCCACCGCGACCAGGCCGACCGCCGCGCCGAGCAGGGCGCTGCGGGTGTTGGTGAGCAGCAGGAACAGCAGCGAGAGCAGGAGCAGCGCCGCGAGCACCACCCGGATGCGACGCTCCAGGAAGCGGTAGACGGCGAACCCGAAGATCACCATGAACATCAGGTAACGGCCGAAGGTGGTCGACTGGCTGAACGTACCGCTGATCCGGGTGAAGTCGCCCTTCACCTCGGCCGGCGGGTTGCCCAGCAGGGTGAGGACCAGGGTGTAGCCGAGCGCCAGCACCAGCGAGACGTAGCAGGCCAGCAGCACCCGCCGGATCGCCGCGGTGTCCGGCATGAGTTGTTCCAGCACCACGAACATCACCACCACGGTGAGGATCCGCAGCGCCTCCAGCAGGCTGTTCGACGGCCGGGCCGCACCGAACGCGCTGACCAGGCTGGTCGCGCCGACCAGCAGCATCGCCCAGCTCAACGCCGAGCCGCGCAGGCGCCCGTCCCGGCTGAACTGGGCGGCCAGCCAGAGCCCGGCGGCGAGCAGGAACAGCACGGCGAGCAGGGTGGAGGGGTCGACCGCCCGGGCCGTCTCGCTGGGTCCGGCCTGGCCGGCGCTGGGTCCGGTGAGTTTGAACAGGTCGACGCAGGAGCGGACCGCGAGCATCAGCATCACGTACCCGGCGAACCGGGTCAGCGCGAGGACCGCCACCGCGATGCCGGCGACCGCGGCCAGCGGCAGCACCACGCCCTTGCGGTCACCGGCCGCCATCGACAGGCCGGCTACCACCGCCACCGCCGTGGCGAACAGCGCGGCGCCGACAACGAACAGGTACGAGGCGACGCCGCCCCGAGGCGACCCGACTCCCCGGAGCGGCGCCCCGCCCCGGGCCGAGGTCCCGTCGCCGGGCGCTGCCCCGCCCGAGGGCACGGCGACCAACTGCTCTGTGTGTTGTTCCACTGGTCCCACTGAAGCCGAATCGACGCTGCCCCGGCCGCTGCCGGGCGCGGCCAACCGATCTTCTCCCGGCACGATGATCGGTTCAATCTAGCCCTGGTCACCTGACGGGCAGAAGGGGCCGTTGCGCCGACCGGGTCATCCTCCCCTGGGCCGACACGGGTGGGTGAGCGGGCTCGCGGCCCACCCACCCACCGGCGGGTCGACCGGTCGTCAGGAGAACTTGACCGAGCTGGCCCGGTTGCTCCAGCCGCTACCGACGGCGGCCAGGTTCGCCGAGGCGTCGATCCAGACCGACACGGCGCCGCCGAAGTTGGTCCCGTCGTAGAACTTCACGTCGCACCGGTTGTACGTGCGTACCGAGGTGATCCGGTTGCTCCAGTTGCCGCCGCTGGTGACCCCCAGGTTGGCCCACTGCCACTCCGCGTCGTACGAGGGTGTGCACGCGCGAGACTGGACGAAGGTGAGCGAGGCGCCGGTGTAGTTGGCTCCGTCGTAGACCCGGGCGATGGTGATCGCGGCCGGGGAGACGTCGCCCGTACGCCGGGCCCGCGCCTCGGTCGCCGCACAGGTGACCGCGCCGCTGTCGAGGTCGACCACACAGTCTCGGTCCTGCCCGGCGGCGCCGGCCGGCGCACCGGCCCAGCCCAGCAAACCGGCCGCGCAGGTCAGGCCCAGTGCCGAGGCGATCATTCGTGCTCTCATCGTCTTCCTCCTCCGGTGGCACCGGCTCCGCTTCCGGAGCCGGTGGCTCTTGTCGGGTGAGCGGCCGGTCGGCGACGGATCCGTTCCGGCGGCGACCTGTCCGACGTGGCCGCTCGGATCCATTTCCGCCCGCCGACCCGGTTGTCCGGAAAGATCGGCGAACCCGATCAATCAATTCCGATCAAAGTCCACCCTTTCGCCAAGAATCCGACAGGCGGTGGGCCGGAGCGGGCGGGTCGGTGACGATGGACGAGGACCTGCCGGGAGATGCCTTTGGGGGGCGGGAGAACAGGTGGCTCGTCAGGAGAGACCGGTCGATCCCGACGCCGGCCCGCTGTCGGCGTTCGCGTACGAACTGCGCAAGCTGCGCGCCGAGGCGGGCAACCCGACGTACCGGGTGTTGGCCAGGTCGGCGGGTTACGGCGCGACGACGCTCTCCGAGGCGGCCGGCGGGGTCCGGATGCCGACCCTGGAAGTGCTGCTCGCGTACGTCGGCGCCTGCCACGGGGATCTCGAGCAGTGGCAGCGACGCTGGTACGAAACGATGGGTCGGCTGCGAGCGGCCGGCGACACGACGGCTCGGCTGCGAGCGGCCGGCGAGCGGGATGATCGCGAAGTGAGTGGCGCGGCCGTACCAGCGCCGGAGGTGTCGACGGCCGGTGGACCGGTGCCCGACGTACCCGTCCCGGGTTGGTCCCGATCGCGGCGCCGGCGGGTCGCCGTGGTGGCGGTGAGCGCCCTGGCTCCGCTGGTCGCCGCCGCTGCCGCGACCTGGCCGCCACCGCTGACCGGCCGCCCCGGCACGTCGACGAGTCCGGAGGCGGGGCGCTGCCCCGGCGTGCCGACCGACGCGCTCTTCACCGGTGTCACCTACGGCGGCGGCGCCCACGTACGTGCCGGCGCGACCAGGGACGACACCCTGCTGACCACCATCGCGCCGCACTGCACCGTCGGGTTCACCGGCTTCTGCGTCGGCGAGAAGGTGTACGACAACACCGGTGGCACGCCCGACGTCCGCTGGTTCAAGGCGGCCGGCGGTGGCGTCGTCTCCTCGGCCGTCATCCACGGCAACCCGCCCCGCGACGAGCCCGTCTCGGACTGCCCGAACGGGCGACCCGCACCCACCGCCGTCGACTTCTCGGTCAGCGCCGACAGCACCGGGCCGGGCGCGGTCATGCTGCACGCCCACGGCGCCGACCTGCACATCGTCGGGTTCACCCGGTCCACCGCGAGTGGGTTACCGAGCCACGGGCCGGGAAGCTGGCGGCAGGTGAGCCTGGCCGACGTCGCGCACCCGGCCGTCGGGGCGAAGGTACGACTCGACACCGCGACCGCTCCGACGGCCGGGGAGTGGGTGGTCGTGGTCGCCGCCGCGTGCTTCGGCGGCGACAGCCCGACCGGGGTGGTCGAGGCCAGGCGGGTACGCCGAGACGAGCCGGGCCGCGGCGAGCCGGTGACCCTCTCCCCGCAACAGCGCACCGCGGCGGCCAACTCGGCCTGCCGCTACCCCAGCCGGGGTTGACCGCCGCCGTCAGCCGGGTCCGGGATGGCTCGGTCGGGCGGCGGCGAGCCGTGCCCTCGTACGTCGGCTGGGCGCCGGGGCCAGTTCGAGGTAGAGCCGTTCCAACTCCCGCGCGGCCGTGTCCCAGCTATACATCCCGGTCACCCGGTCGGCCAGGGTCGCGGCACCGACCCGCTCGGCCGCCGGGTCGGCGAGCACCACGGCCAGCGCCCGGACCAGGTCGTCCTCGTCGCCGTCGCGGAACAGCCGCCGACCCGGCGCGTCGGACTCGAGCACCTCGACGTGCGGCGCGATGTCGCTCGCCACCACCGGCAGCCCGTACGCCGCCGCCTCCAGCAGGGTCAGCGGCAGCCCCTCCAGGCGGGACGGCTGGACGAACCCGGCGGCGTTCGCGTACAACTCGGCGAGCAGGTCGCCGTAGGCGAAGCCGGTGAAGACGATCCGCTCGTCGCCCTCGGCCTCGCGGCGCAGTCGGGCCACGAAGTCGTCGGTGAACGACGAGCCGCCGACGATCGCCAGCCGCATCGTGGTGTCGGTCCGGCGGAAGGCGCGGATCAGCAGGTCGGCCGCCTTCTCCGGGACCAGCCGCCCGACCAGCAGCAGGTAGCCGCCGGGGGTCAGCCCGAACCGGGCGCCGATCTGCCGGGCCGGCAGTGGCCGGGCCGGGTTCACCCCGTTCGGGATGTAGCTGGTGGGACGCCCGAACCGGGTGTCGTAGTGGGCGGCGAGGCCACGGGAGACGGCGACCCGCCGGTGCGGGACGTACCCACTGAGCCAGTGGGCGCTGCCCAGCACCGCTCGCGCACCCATGCCCCACTTGTCCCGCTGGTTGTCCAGCCCGTGCACGGTCAGCACCACCCGGGCCCGGGACAGCCAGCGCGGCAGCGGGGCGACCAGCCCGGGTCCCAACCCGTGGTAGTGCACGATGTCCGGCCGCTGGGCCATCGCCGCGACGGTGGAGGTGGCCGCGTGCACGATGGCGTCGAGGTGTTTGCTGGCGACCGTACTGACCTGGCGCAGGTGTACGCCCCGGTAGCGGTCGAGGGGCACGCCGCCGTAGCTCTGCCGGCAGTAGACCGTCACCTCGTGGCCGTAGTCGGCGAGCCGGCTCGCCAGTTCCTCCACGTGTCGTTCGATGCCGCCGTAGGTCGCCGGCATCCCCTTCTGCCCGATCATCGCGATACGCAGTGGACGCCAGCCGGCGCCCGGTCCGGCGGGCTGCGCGGGAATCTCCCGCCGGACCGGAACGCCCCGGCCGTGTTGGCCGGGAATGGCGGCATTTCCAGCATCGTGGTCTAATTCCTCGGCCTGCAGGTCGGGACGGACCACGACGACTCCCTGCGTGACTAGATGCGCGCCCTCTGTCCGGGCAGAGCAACACCCTGCCACGAACGGGCCGATCATCCCGCTGAACATCTGTCGGAAAAGATCACCCGCGACATTCGTCACTCGTCGAAATGCTGCCCGGATGTCGCCGAGGCGAACGGCGGTAGCGCCTGGTCGAACGGTGTGCGAACAAATTCCTACACCTGAAGATGGCCATCCATGGCTACCGGCGCCTAACCTACCGGTGCTTCTGACCTAAAAGGAGAACTGCATGGGTCGCATCAGCAGGCTGTGGCGTACGGGCATCGCCGTACTCCCGATAGCCGCGCTCGCCGTCGTCGGGGCGGCACCACAGGCACTCGCGGTCGACACCCCCGCGATCGTCGTGCAGGACGGCGTCACGCAGCCGGTCTTCGGCTACGCGGACGCCATCCGCGAACGGCTCTTCATCGACTCCACCTTCGACAGTGACAACGACGGGCTGCGCGACATCATCGCGTTCGACGTGATGCGGCCGAAGGCCACCGCAAACGGACTCAAGGTGCCGGTCGTCATGGACGCCAGCCCCTATTACTCCACCGTCTGCCGGGGCAACGAGTCCGAGTGCAAGGCGGACCTGGACGGCGACGGCCTGCTGGACAAGTGGCCGCTGTTCTACGACAACTACTTCGTGCCGCGCGGTTACGCGGTGATCCTGCTGGACATGGTCGGCACCAACAACTCGACCGGTTGCCCGACCACGAACGCGAACGAGGACAACCTCAGCGCCAAGCAGGCGATCAACTGGCTGAACGGCCGGGCCACCGCCCGCAACGCCGCCGGCCAGGTGGTCAGGGCGGACTGGCACAACGGCAAGACCGGGATGATCGGCAAGTCGTACGACGGCTCGCTGGCCATGTCGACCGCCGTGACCGGGGTCAAGGGCCTGACCACCATCGTGCCGATCAGCGGACCGACCGAGTACTACGACTACGTCCGCAGCAACGGCGTGATCACCCGGGGTAACAGCTACGTCGCGTCGCTGGCCAACACCGTCACCAACCCGGAGCGGCGGGAGTACTGCAAGCCGACCCGGGACGCGATGGCAGCCGTCGACGGCGACGAGAGCGGCGACTACACGTCCTTCTGGAACGAGCGCAGCTACGTCAAGAAGGTCCCGAACGTCACCGCGAGCGTGCTGCTCTACCACGGCCTCAACGACGACAACGTACGGCCGGACCACTTCAGCAAGTTCTGGTACGCGTTGGCCGAGAACAACGTGCCGCGCAAGCTCTGGCTGTCGCAGGAGGGGCACGTCGACCCGTTCGACTCCCGCCGTACCGTCTGGGTGAACACCCTGCACCGCTGGTTCGACTTCTGGCTGCACGGCGTGCAGAACGGCATCATGGACGAGCCCCGGGTCGACCTGGAGCGCTCCGCCGACGTGTGGGAGACGTACGCCGACTGGCCGGTGCCGGGCAAGGCCGACACCGAGATCTTCCTCCAGCCCGGCACCACCGGAGCCGGCGGGCTCGGCCTGGTCCCGACGACGAAGCCGGTCAACGGCGCGTTCCAGGACAGCCCGACGCAGAGCCAGAACACGATGATCCTCAACCCGGACACCGGGCAGCCGAACCGGCTGGCCTTCCTCTCCGCCCCGCTCACCGCGCCGCTGCACATCTCCGGTACGCCGGTCGTGAAGCTGCGCGCCTCGGCCGACCAGACCGACACCAACCTCGGCGCCATCCTGGTCGACTACGGCACCGCCGAGCGGGTCAACCACCGCGCCTCGGGCGAGGGCATCATCACCCTCGAGACCTCCGACTGCTGGGGTCAGAGCAGCCCGACCGACGACGGTTGCTACAAGAAGACCGAGAAGCGGGTGGCAACCGCCGACCAGGAGCTGGTCACCAAGGGCATCATGGACGCCCAGAACCGACAGTCGATCCGTACCGCGGTGCCGCTGGTGCCGGGTCAGGCGTACAACTTCGACTTCCCGCTGCTGCCGGAGGACTACGTCTTCCAGCCGGGCCACCGGATCGGCGTGATCATCGTCGGCAGCTACCCGCAGTACTCCAGCCAGGCCGACCAGAGCCGGGCGAACATCGCGGTCGCGCTGAAGAGCAGCAACATCGTCCTGCCCGTGGTCGGTGGCACCGCCGCCGCGCACGCCGCCGGGCTCTGACCGACCCCGGGACGTCCGGACCCGGACGTCCCGCCGGTGAGACCGCGGGCCGGCGGTCCCATCAGCCCCGCCGCCGGCCCGCGGCCCCCGGATGTAAGGAAGGGCCCCTTGTTAACGCTATGCGTTAACAAGGGGCCCTTCCTTACATTTGTGCACGGGAGCCGGACCACGACGGCGCGCGGCGTCGCGCCGGCGCCGAGACGCGCGTTTGGTTCGGTTCGATGCGGGAAGTACCGCCCGGAAGATGTGGTCCGGGCGGGGCCGCGTCCGGATCCGGAGGTACGGCGATGAGCAGCCGGGGCGCCAGCGGGGCACGGGTCGCCAGTATCGAGCGGTACGCCAGCGACGAGTCCTGCGGCGAGCTGGAGGTGGTGGCCACCTTCACCGGGCCGATGCCGACCGGGGTCACCGTCTCGCACACCGGACGGATCTTCGTCACCTTCCCGAAGTGGGGCGACCAGATGGACGCCACCGTCGCCGAGGTCCGCGACGGGGAGACCGTGCCCTATCCGGACCAGGCGTGGAACAGCCCGGCCGGGGACGACGATCCGGAGGCGTTCGTCTCGGCGCAGTGCGCGGTGGTCGACCCGGCCGACCGGCTCTGGGTGGTCGACACCGGCAGTCCGATGTTCCGGCCCACCCGGCCCGGTGGACCAAAACTGGTCCGGGTCGACCTGGACACGGACACCGTCGGCCAGCGGATCGTCTTCCCGCCCGAGGTGGCGCTCTCCAGCAGCTACATCAACGACGTCCGGTTCGACCTGCGGCGCGGCGCCGCCGGCACCGCGTTTGTCACCGACTCGGCCAGCGCCAGCGGACGCAACGGCATCATCGTGGTCGACCTGGCCAGCGGCGAGGCATGGCGGCGCCTCTCCGACCACCCGTCCACCAAGGCCACGCCGCTGTCGGACTTCCACCCGCTGGTGGAGGGTCGGGAGGTGCTGAAACGGCCGAAAGACGGCCCGCCGACCCCGCTGGACATGGGCTCGGACGGCATCGCCATCTCGGCCGACGGCAGCCGACTCTACTACTGCCCGCTGATGTCCCGACACCTCTACAGCGTCTCGGTCGACGCCCTGGTGGACCGGGGACTCGACGACGCCGAGGTGGCCGCCACCGTGGTCGACGAGGGCGACAAGGGCAGTGCCTCCGACGGCCTGGAGAGCGACGACGCGGGCCGGATCTACCTGACCGCGTACGAGCAGAACGCGATCCTGCGCCGCCACCCCGACGGGCACCTCGAGACGGTGGCCCGCGATCCCCGGCTGCTCTGGCCGGACACCATGTCCGTGGCGACCGACGGATACCTGTACGTCACCGCCAACCAGCTCCACCGGCAGCCGGACTACCAGGGCGGGGTGGACCGGCGGCAACGGCCCTACCTGCTGTTCCGGACCCGGATCGACGCCGGACCGGTGCTGCTGCGCTGAGCACGCCCCGGAGCACGTGTGATGATCTCCCGATGCTGCTGGAGAGTGTGCACGACCGGGCCGAGCTGGCCGAGCTGTTGCGCCGTACGCCGGACCTGCGGGCGTACGAGCTGGGCGACCTCGACGACCGTTTCTGGCCGTACACCACCTGGTACCGACGAGGCGAGGCGCTCGCCCTGCTCTACCACGGTGCGGGCCTGCCCATCCTGCTCGCCCTGGATTCGCCGGACCGCTGCCCGGCCCTGGTCGAACTGGTCTCGGACCTGGTTCCGCTGCTGCCCCGCCGGTTCTACGCCCACCTCTCCCCCGGCGTCTCCGAGGCCCTCGACCCGGGCTTCCGGGCCGAGTCGAACGGCCCGCACCTGAAAATGGCGCTGACCGACCCGGCCCGGTTGCTGCCGACCGAGGACCGGCCGGTCCGTGAGACCGCCGAGCCGGTCCGGAGATCCGCCGAGCCGGTGCGGGAGACCGCCGAGCCGGTGCGGGTGGTGGAGCTGACCACCGGTGACCTGGCCGAACTGAACGCCTTTTACGAACTGGCGTACCCGACGCACTCGTTCGCGCCGAGCATGGTCGCCAACGGCCCGTACGTCGGCGTTCGGCGCGGTGGCGAACTGCTGGCGGTGGCCGGGGTGCACGTCTGGTCGCCGAGCTACCGGGTGGCCGCACTCGGCAACGTGGCGACCCGTCCCGACGCGCGCGGCGGTGGACTCGCCTCCACGGCGGTCACCGAACTCTGCCGGCGGCTGCTCACCACGGTCGACCGGATCGCGCTGAACGTGAAGGCGGACAACGCGGCGGCGATCGGGCTCTACCGCCGGCTCGGCTTCACCCAGGTCGCGGAGTACACCGAGCTGACCTTCACCGCGCGCGGCTGAGGCGGAAGGCGGCGTGGGGTGGGGCGTCGCAGCCCCGCCCCACGCCGGCTGGCCACCCGCGACGGTGCTCAGGAACAGCCGGTGGTCAGGAACAGCCGGTGGTCAGGAGCAGCCGGCGGTCAGGAACAGCCGGCGGTCAGGAGCAGCCGGTGGCTTCGAGCCGGACGTCGGCCCGGGTCGTCGCCCCGGCGGAGACCGGAACGGTACGACTGACCGGGGACCAGCCCGCTCCACCGACCACCAGACCCACGCTGCCCGTACCGGCGTCCAGCCACCGGCCGAACCGCCCCTGCGGATCGGTGGTCGACGCGTACCGCCGGCCGCCCGCGTCGAACCACACCGGCACCCCGGCCAGCGGCCGATCCACCCCGGCACAGTCCACCCCGGTCACCGTGCCGCCGACCGCTGCCCAACCCTCGGGCGGGTCCACGGTCAACGCCACCGGCACCACCGTGGTCGGGTACGGCGTGTTCCCCCGCAGCAGCACCCCGGCCGCGTACGTTCCCGGCTGGTCCAGTCCGCCCGCGTCCAACGTCACGGTGAGCCGTACGGTCTGGCCGGGCGCCAGCACGGTACGGGCCGGGGTGACGGTCAGCCAGGAACTGTCCCGGTCACTGCCGCAGTCGGTTCGGCCGGGGAGCACCTCGGCGAAGGGCGCCCGACCGTACCGGGCAAAACTGCCGGCGATCCGGTAGAAGCCGCACGCGCTCGCTCCCCGGTAGAGCGCGTTGACCGCGTTCGGCAACGCCGACCAGGCATCGGTCACCGGGTCGTAGGCAAAGCCCTGGTTGGTGATGGTGCTGCCGTCGTCGGTGACACCGCCGGAGAGGGCCAGTCGACCGTCGGCCACGCTGTGACCCGCCGCCCAGAGGTCGATCGGCAGGTCCGCGACCCGGGTCCAGGTGTCCGCGGCCGGGTCGTACCGGTACGTCGACCGGCTGCTCCGCTCGGCCAGCCCACCGGCGCAGTAGACCGCCGCCTCGATCGCGCCGCAGGAGAGCCAGGCCACCGGCTCCGGATAACCGGCGAGGGTCTGCCAACTGTCGACGGTCGGGTCGTACCGGTAGACCCCGGAGGAGTATCCGCAGCTAAAGCCGCCCGGACGGCACCCGCCGACAACGTAGAGGCGCTGGTCCAGCACGGCCACCCCGGCGGCTGCCGTCGCCTGCGGCACCGGCGCCCCGGTCGACCAGGTGTCGGTGGACGGGTCGTAGACGTGCAGGCTCGGCTCGATCTGGGCCGGGGTGTCGGTCCCGGTCCACCCGCCGGTGACGTACAGCCGGTCACCGAGCCAGCCCGCCACCGGCCGTTGCCGGGCAACCGGCAACGGAGCGAACGGCGTCCACCTGTCGGTCGCGGGGTCATAGACGTACGCGTTGCGGACCCGGCCGGTGTCGGTGTTCCCGCCGACGGAGTAGATCCTGCCCCCGTGCTCGGCCGCCACGTTGTCGGCCAGGTCGATCGGGTAGTCGGCGATGCTCCGCCACGCCGTCGCGGAACCGGCCGGCACGGAACCCGCCGTCGTCGCACCGGCCGTCACGGAACCCGCCGTCACGGAACCCGCCGTCACGGAACCCGCCGTCACGGAACCGGCCGTCGCGGCATCGGCGGCACCGCGCTTGGCGTCGCCGGTCGAGCCAGGCTCGGTCGGTTCCGCCCGCTGGCCGGCGGGCGGGGTGAGACCGTCGGCGTCCGGGGAGAAGTGCCCGCTGATCCGGCGTACGGGCGCACCGGCCGGCGACGACACGATCGGCGAGGTCGAGGTCGCGCTCAGGCCGGTGGGCCGCGCGTCCGCGCCCGGCGGTGCCGGGTCGGTCCCCGGGCGCTCGGCGACGGTCAGCTCCAGCGGCGCGGTGCCGGTGTTGGTCACCTCCAGCGGCAGGCTGGTCCGGCCGCCGAGCGGGACCGTGCCGGCGACGGTCTGCGCCGCGACCGCGACCGCTCCGGTGGGCAGGTCGAAGTTGACCCGGGCGGTCTGCCCGGCTCCTGTCGTCGGACGCTTACGCAGCGGCTGGTAGCGGCGCATCGTCGCGGTCAGCTCGCTTCCACCGGCTGCCGGGTTGAACATCCAGTAGAACCCGTCGTCCAGCCGGGGATCGTCGCCGGTGGCGATGGTCTGGACCGCACCACCGCCGCTCTGGGCGGTGGTGCCGACCGTGGCACCGACCAGCGGCGCGCCGGTGTTCGCGTCGCGTACGTAACCGGCCACCAGACCGCCGGGGGTGGAGACGCACTGGTGTGCGCCGAGCCAGACCCGGTCGACCTGCCACCAGTCGCCCGCGGTCAACTCCCCCTCGAAGTAGTGGAACCGGATCCGCGCGTCAGGTTGGCCGGCGGCCTGCGGGACCGCGATGGTCACCTGCCCCGGTCCGCGTACGGCGTCGTCGGCGTGCCAGACGTTGGACCAGGTGTCGCCGCCGTCGACGGAGAGGTCGACCTCGGCTATCCCGGCGTCCTCGGGGTAGTCCGGGGTGTTGAAGTCGCTGGCGAAGCCGATCGTCGGCGCGGTCACCCCGGTCAGGTCGACCACCGGTGAGACGAGGGTGGTGTCCTGCCGGGCCGGGCCGCCGTACAGGTCGCTCTCGGCGATCGCGAAGCCGCCGGTGGCACCGGTCAGGTTGCCCCGGCCACCCGGGTCGGTGAAGCTCCACACCTGCTCGTTGCCGAGGTTGTCCAGCACCGTCCAGCCGACCGGCGGCGAGCCGGAGTCGAAGAGTTCGACCAGACCGTCCGCCCGGTGCCGGTAACCCGGGGCGACGCAGGCGTCCGGGTCGACCGGCAACGCCAGGTCGACCACCGTGTCCGAGGTGCCAACCTCGATCCGCCGGGTCAGCTCGGGATACCCCGGGTACCGGGAGGCCACCCGCAACGTGTACGCCTTCTCGACCGGGAGTCGGAGCTGGTAGGCCCCGGTCCAGGGGGCACTGGTAGCGGTCGCCGCCGGACGGCCGTCGACGTTGACCGTGGCCCAGATCGGCCAGCCCTGACCGGAGGCGTCCCGCAGTGAGCCGCTGACCAGCACGGTGTCCGCGGCGACCGCGGCCGGCGCCGGCAGGAGGGCGGCGAACAGGGCGGCGAGCAGGCTGACGACGCCGATCCGCCGGCCGGCGTCGGGACGCCGCCGGAAGCCGGGCTCGGCCAGCGGAACCGGGTCGGCCAGCAGGACCGGGTCGGGCACCGGGGTCATCCCAGGCAGCGGCGTCGCGTCGGGTAGCGCGGTCATCTCGGGTAGCGCGGTCATCTCGGGTAGCGCGGTCATCTCGGGTAGCGGGGTCATCTCGGGCAGCGGGGTCATGAGGTCCTCCCTGCGGTGACGCAGCCGGTGGGATCGAGCGTGACGTCGTGCACCACGGTTGCGCCGGGCGCGAGTGTGACGGTGTCCTGGTGGGGGAACGAACCGTCCGCCACCACCAGCAGTTCCGGTGGGCCGGCGGCCGGGTCGAGCCAGATCCCGTAGCCGCCGGCCGCGTCGGTGCGCAGGTGGTACGCGGCCGTACCGCTGGTCACCCGGACGGTCGCGCCGGGCACCGGGGTACGGGTGCCGGAGCAGTCGGACCCGGTCACGGTGCCGGTGAGCCGGCCCCACCCGGCCGGCGGCGCCACGGTCAGCCGTACCGGCACCGTGACCGTGTCGTACGGGGTGCCCGCGCGCAGCACCAGCCGGGCCGCGTACGAGCCGGGTTGGTCCAGCCGGGCCGCGTCGAAGGTCACCTCGACCTCGACCGTCCCACCCGCCGGTACGGTGATCCGCCCCGGCTCGGTACGCAGCCACGGCACCGCGTCACCGCCGCCGCAGTTGGCGTAACCGGGCAGCGTCTCGGCTAGCCGGGTGCCGAGCCCGGCCGTGGCGGCGCCACCGATCTTGTAGAGCCCACAGCCGCTGCCGCCCCGGTAGAGGGCGTAGGTGGAGTTGGGCAACGTGGACCAGGTGTCGGTCTCCGGGTCGTAGGCGAAGCCCTCGTTGGTCAGCTCCTCGCTCCGGTTGGTGACCCCGCCGGAGACCAGCAGCCGACCGTCCGACACCGCGTACGCCATGCCCCAGAGGTCGATCGGGAGCCGGGCCACGGCGGTCCAGGTGTCGGCCGACGGGTCGTAGCGGTAGGTCGACGCGCTGGTGACCGTCTCGGTGGCACCACCGGCGCAGTAGAGCTGACCGGCGATGCCGCCGCAGGCCGCCCAGGCGGTGTTCTTCGGATAGTTCGCCAACCTGGACCAGGTCCGCGCGGCCGGGTCGAACCGGAGCACGGTGTTGCTGCCGCAGAACCCGGAGACGCAGCCGCCGACCAGGTAGAGCCGGCCGTCGAGCACGGCGGTGGCGGCACCGGCGCGGGCCTCGGGCGCGGCCGGACCGGTCGACCAGGTGTTGGTGTGCGGGTCGTAGACGTCGACGTCGAAGCGGGGATCGCCGCTGGTGCCCCACCCGCCTACCACGTACAGCCGGTCGCCGAGCCAGCCCACCGCCGGCTTCTGCCGGGCCCGGGGCAGGGGAGCCAGCGTCTGCCACCCGGTGCCGCCGGTGTCGTACGCGAAGACGTCGGTGACCGGGCCGGCGGCGCCGCTGCCGCCGACCGAGTAGACCCGACCGTCACGGGTGGCGACGGCGTTGTCCATGACCGCGATCGGATAGTCCGGGATGGTCGCCCAGGGCGCCGCCCCACCGGTGACGGTCACCGAAGCCGGTGCGGCGGCGCTGGTGGACGGCTTCGCCGTGGTGGCGCTGGTGGACGGCTTCGCCGTGGCGGGGCGGACCGGACCGAGCGGGTAGTCGCCCGGAATCCGCTGCCGGGCGGCACCGGCACCGGTGACCGCCGAGCCGCCGGTCGCCTCCTCGACCAGGTCCAGCTCGGCCGGGGCGGAACCGTCGTTGCGGACGGTCAGCGTGGCGCGTCCGGACCCGCCGAGCGTGACCGAGGCGTCCAGGGTCGACTCGGCCACACCGACCTGGCCGGCGCCGAGGCTGAAGTTCAGTTTGGTCACCGCGTCCGCCGCCACCGTCACGGGTTTGGTCTGCGGGTGGTAGCGGTCCAGCGTGGTACGTACCTGGGTCACGCCCTCCAGGGGTGCGAAGAGCCAGTAGAAGCCGTCGTCAAGGCCGGGGTCCGCGCCGGTGGCGACGGTCGTGGTGGTCAACTCCGGGTGTCCCACCGGGCGGACGGTCGCACCGGTCAACGCCGCCCCGGTGTTGCGGTCGGTGACCGCGCCGGAGAGCAGGCCGCCGGGGACAGCGACACACCGCCGGTCTCCCACCCGTACGTCGTCCACCTGCCAGCGCAGGTCGAACACCGCGTCGTAGTGGAAGCGGATTCGCACCCGGGACTGGTTCGCCGCCTGCGGGATCGGCACCCGCACCTCCGCCGGACCGCGCAGCGCCTCGGTGGTACGCCGCCAGGCGGTGGCCCAGGTGCCGCCACCGTCGACGGAGACGTCCACCGAGGCGCTGGACTGCTGCCCGGTCTCGTAGTGGGTGTCGAACCAGACCGCCGGGGTGCCGGTGCCGGTCAGGTCCAGCACCGGGGAGACCAGTGTGGTGTCCTGCCGGCTCTCCATGCCGTACGAGCTGCTCTCGACCGAGGCGAAGCCTCCGCCACCGCCGGTACGGTTCGACTCGGTCGAGTCGTAGCGCCAGACCTGACCGGTCCCGGCGGCGTCGGTGACCGTCCAGTCCGGTGGCGCCACCTCACCGTCGAAGCTCTGCGCGTACCGCTGGTCCGGCTCCTGCTCGCGGTAGCCGGGCGCGACGCAGGCGTACCGGTCGACCGGCAGGGTGAAGTCCCGGACCAGGTTGCGGCCGGCGACCTCGACCGCCGCGCTGACCGGCTGGAGACCGGGGTAGAGGGCGTTCACCATGACCTGGTACCGCCGACCGGCCGGCACGGTGAACCGGTAGCTGCCGTCGGACGGCTTGGTGTGGACGGTGCCGTTCGGGACGCCGGCCACCGAGACGGTGGCGTAGAGCGGCCAGCGGTGGTCCGATCCCTCGGTCACCCGGCCGCTGACCGTGACGGTGTCGAGCGCGGTGAGCTTGAAGTCGTGCGTCGCCGCACCGGTGGCGGTCACGGTGACGGAGGCGGTCTGCGAGTCGTACCCGAACGCGGTCGCCCCGACGGTGTAGTCACCGACCGGGACGAGCGCGTCGAAGCCGCCCTTCGCGTCGGTGCCCAGCGTCCGGTTGGCCACTCCGGCGAGGGTGAGGACGGCACCGGAGAGCGGGGCGCCGGAGGTGGCGTCGGTGACCGTACCCCGGATCCGGCCGGCGGCGGCCCGGGGCGCGGCGGTGACGGCCGCGTAGACGTCGAGCCGTCCCTCGCCGTACACGTTGTTGTCGGCGGGGGTGCCGCCGCAGCTCGTGTCGTCGACGTCGACCGCGGTCCGGTCCAGCAGCGCGCGGGTCGCCGGGATGTCACCGACCAGGGTCGGCGCCGCCGACCAGAGCAGCGCGATCGCGCCGGCCACGTGCGGGGAGGCCATCGAGGTGCCGGTCTTGGCGCCGTAGCCGGACCCTGGTACGGCGGAACGGACATCCGTGCCGGGGGCCGAGATGTTCGGCTTCGGGTCGCCGTCGGCGCCCGGACCCCGGCTGGACCAGGGGTCGATCACGCCGTTCACGTCGTACATCCCGGTGCTGTACGTCAAGAGGCTGTCGCCGGGGGTGCCGGCGGTGTCGCATCCGGGGCCCGCGTTGCCGTTGGAAAACATCGGGAAGATGCCGGACGCCAACCACGCCCCGAGCACCTGGTCGAACCAGGGATTCTCCTCCGCCCCGTTGTCCTCGCCCCAGGAGTTGTTCACGATGTTCGGCCGCATCGACGGCAGCGGGTTGGCGCCGGCGCTGTCGGTCGGCGCGAGCATCCACTCGGCCGAGGCGAGCAGCGCGAAGTCCGAACAACTGCTCGCCTCGCACCCCTTGGCGGCGATCCAGCGGGCGCCGGGGGCCACCCCGATCCGGTTTCCGGCTCCGCCGTCGCCGACCATCGTGCCCATGGTGTGGGTGCCGTGGCCCGAGTTGTCGCACGGCTCGACCCGTCCGGCCTGGCAGATGGCGGCCGGGTCGTACCAGTTGTAGTCGTGGTCGAAGGCGCCGTCGCCGTGGTTGCCCCGGTACGTCCCGACCAGCGCCGGGTGGTCGTACTGCACACCGGAGTCGATGTTGGCGACCACGATCCCCTCGCCCCGGTCGCCGTACTCGCGCCAGACCCGGTCGGCGCCGATGTCGGCCACGCCCCACTCCACCTCGTCGGCGGCGGCACGCGCGGTTACCGTCGGATCGCCCGGCCGGGGCTCCGGCAGGGCGTGCGTACGGGCCGGGTACAGCCCGTGCACCTCGCTGCGGCGGGACAACCGGTCGGCCAGATCCCGGTCACCGCCGAAGACGTACACCGCGTTGGCCACGTGGAAGGCCCGGTAACGGGTGCCGGCGTCGGAGAGTTGGGCGCGTACCGCCCGCTGGCTCCGGTCGGCCTGCCGACGCAGGGTCGCGAGCACCGCCGCCCCGCGCTCGGCCCAGTCGGCGGTAGCGGCGGCGGTGTCCAGTTCGGACCGGTCGCGGGCGGTCCGGTCACCGAAGGTCACCAGGAAGTCGGCGGTCCCGCCGGTGGCGAGGCTCCGGCTGAGCCCGACGTCGATTTTCGCCCGGTCAGCGCCGGGATTGGCGCCGGGAGTGCCGCCGGGCACCGAGCCGGTGGCCCCGAACAGCGCCGACACGAGCAGGACCAGGGCGCAGAGCAGCCCGGCACCGAGCGGGTGGGGGGAAGGTCTTGTCCTACTGGCAGACCGCACGGTAACGCTCCCTCAGGCTCGACCGGTGACGGCACCGGTGGCTCGGCCGGTGGCTGGACCGGCGCGTCGACAACGGCGGACCGGACCGGGGCCTCGGTCGCCGGGATCTCCGACGCGAACATCTGTTGAACAGATGCCCGCAGCAGGTAGATGGAAATGGATCATGCGGTGATGGGTAGAGTGATCCGTACCCGCTACGGAAATTTGAGGGCGTACCCCGGTGCCGCACCTATCCGCTGTCGCCGATTCGGCCGCGCGCGCCCGGCGACCGGACCCGGTGTCACGGATTCTGGTCGGCCGCTCGGGCGAGCTGGCCGCCCTGCGTACGGCCATCGCCGACCCACCGTCGATCGTGCTGGTCGAGGGGGAGGCCGGGGTCGGCAAGAGCCGGTTGATCGAGGAGGCGCTGCGCGACTTCGGCGGTCGGTGGCTGCTCGGCCAGTGTGACGCGCTCCGCGAGCCGTTTCCGCTCGGTCCGGTGCTGGACGCGCTCCGGGACGCGGCGGTCGACCTGCCGCCGGTACGGCGACTGAGCCCACTGCTCGGCGCCCTGGTGCCGGTGCTGCCCGAGATCGCCGACCGGCTGCCGCCGGCCCTGGAACCGCTGTCGGACCAGCGGGCCGAACGGCACCGCCTGTTCCGGGCCGCCGCCGCCTTCCTGGACACCCTCGGCCCGGTGACGCTGGTGCTCGAGGATCTGCACTGGAGCGACCAGGGGACGTGGGAGTTCCTGGCGTTCCTCGGCGCGCACCCGCCGGCCGGGCTCGCCATCATCCTCAGCCGGCGCCCGGGAGCGCCACTCGGCGCCCCGCTGGCCGAGAGCCTGGCGCGCAGCCGCGCCCGTCCCCCCGTACGGGTGAACGTGTCCCCGCTGGCGCGGCCCGAGACCGGACGCCTCGCCGCGACCCTGCTCGGCACCCGGACCCTGCCGGAAGCATTTGTCGCCGAACTGTTCGAACGGACCGCCGGCATCCCGTTCGTCATCGAGGAAGTCCTTCGCGACCTGGCCAAACGTCTCCCGGCGCCGCGTGAGCCGGTCCGGGACGGACCGGACCGCACGCCGCCACGGGAACCGGCCCGGGGCGCCTCGGAGAGCGCGACGCCGTCGGAACCGCTCCGGAGCCGACCGACACGGACGCCCACGTCGGAACTCGTCCGCGGCGGCCCGACCCCGTCGGAACCCGTCCGGGGCGGACCGACACGGACGCCTCCCTCGGGGCCGGTCCGGGGCGACTCGGAGGACGCGACGCCGACGGACCCGACGGACGGGTGGCCGGAGTACGTCGCCGGCCTGACCGTGCACGCGCTGGCCGGGCTCGCGGTGCCGAACGCGCTGCGGGACGTGCTCACCCAACGCCTCGCCGGGCTGGACGAACGGGACCGGGAGGTGCTCGGCGCGGCGGCGGTGCTCGGCCCGGTGCCGGACGAACGGATCCTCGCCACGATGGTCGACGCCGACCCGGGCGAGATCGCCCGGGCGCTGGCCGGAGCGCTCGCCGTGGGTCTGCTGCACGAGCAGGAGGGGCGCTGCCGGTTCCGGCACGCCCTGGCCCGACAGGTGGTGTACGAGGCCCTGCCCTCGCCGAACCGCCGGTGGCTGCACCTACGGGCGGCCCAGGCGCTGGAGGCGGACCGGGATCGGAATCCCCGACCGGTGGCCCAGTTGGCCCACCACTACCGGTACGCCGACCTGCCGGCCGAGTTCGTCCGGCACGCGGAGGCCGCGGCCGACCTCGCCCTCGGCCAGGGCGACGACGCCACCGCCGCCGGTTACCTGCTGGAGGCGGTGGTGGTGCCGGAACTGCCCCGGTCACTGCGGGTCCGGCTGGCGGTCAAGCTCGGGCGGGCCGCGATCGAGGGCCTCGCGCACGCCGAGGCGGTGCCGGTGCTCACCCGGCTGCTGGTGGACGACCGGCTGCCGGCGCGGGCCCGGGGCGAACTGCGGCTGACCCTGGGGCGGCTGTTGCGGCAGCAGGGCCGGGCCGAACGGGGCTACACCGAGATCGAACGCTCACTGGACGACCTGGCCGACCCCGGCCTGCGGGCGCGCGCGCTGGCCATCCTCGCCGCCCCGAACACCGCCGTCGGCCGGCGGCTGGACGAACATCTCGCCCGCGCCGAGCAGGCCGGGGTGGCGGCTCGGGCGAGTGGCGATCCGCAGGCCGTGCTCGCCGTGCGCAGCGCGTACACGTCGTTGGAGTTGGAGCGGGGCGCGCCCGGGGCCTGGCTGCTGGTCGACGAGTTGCTGGCGGACCCGACGTTGATCGCCAGTCCCCGCGAGCAGGCCCGTGCCTGCGTCAACCTGGCCCAGGCCGCGCTCCAGGCCGGACACCTGGACCGGGCCACGGTCCTGCTGGCCCGGGGTCAACGGGTGGTCGACCAGTCCGACCATCCCCGACTCGCGGCCGTGGTGGAACTGGTCGGCGTGCTGGTGGACCGGGCCGCCGGACGGTGGGACGGGCTGGAGGACCGGCTGCGCCGGCTGCTGCGGCGAGGCTCCGAGTTCCCGGCCGCCGACCTCGACGTCCGGCTGAACCTGGGCACGCTGCTGGTCGCGTACGGCCGGACCGACGAGGCGGAGGGCTGGCTGCGCGAGGTGGTCGACCTGGCCCGTGGGGCGGGCGCGGTCTGGCCGCTGATCGCCGGGCGGGCGGCGCTGGCCCGGCTGCTGCTCGGGGCCGGGGACCCGGCCGGGGCACTCGCCGAGGCGCGGCGCGGGCTGGAACTCGTACGGGACAAGGGCATCTGGTCCTGGGGCGCGGAGACGGTCCAGGTCGCGGTGGAGGCGTCGATCGGGCTGGACCGCCCGGCCGAGGCGGCCCGGCTCACCGAGGAACTGGCCGACGGACTGGCCGGGACCGAGGTGCCGACGGCGCGGGCTAGGTTGGCCCAGTGCCGGGGGGCGCTGCTCCGGACCGGTGACCCGGTCGCGGCGGCCACGCCGGTCGATCCGGTCCGAGGCGGCGACCCGGTCGCGGCCGCAACGCTGGTCGATCCGGTCCGGGGCGGCGACCCGGTCGCGGCCGCCGCGCTGGTCGATCCGGTCCGGGCCGAGCTGGCCCGGCTCGGTCTGGTGGTCGAGGTGGCGCGGCTGGACGAGATCCGGGGTGACTGGCGGTGCGCCGCCCCGGACGCGGCCGAGCGGGACCGGGGCGCGCAGGCGCTGCGGGACGCGTTGGCGGTCTACGGCACGCTCGGTGCCGCCGCCGACGTCGCCCGGGTCTGCCAGACCATGCGTACGCGACGGCTTGCCATCCCGTACCCGTGGCGGGGCGGGCGGCAGTCGTACGGCGACGCGCTGTCGCCCCGGGAACGGGAGGTGGCGACGCTCGCGGCGCGGGGTCGGACGAACCAGGAGATCGCCGTACGGCTGTGCCTGTCCCGCCGTACGGTGGAGAGCCACGTGGCAAACGCGCTCCGCAAGCTCGGTGGGCGGTCGCGGCGGGAACTGGCCGGACTGATCGATCGCCTCGACCTCGGCGACAATATGGCGGAAACGCCTAAAAAGCGGTGAATCCGGTAGTAGACATAGGGCGCAAACGTCTTCACGTCAGGAGGGCCCCGTGTCGCACCATCTCGACTCCCCACTGGCCCGGCAGGACAGCCGGCTGGACCTGACCGACCAGTTTGTCTTCCGGGGCGAGAGCGGGACCGTCTTTGTCATGAACGTGAACAGCTCCGCCTACGGTGACGACGGCCGACCCGGCTTCCACCCCGAGGGTCGGTACGAGATCAAGATCCATCTGGACGGGTCACCGGTGGAGAACCTGACCTACCGCCTCACCTTCGCCGACATGGACCCGAACGGCGAGCAGACGGTCACCCTGCACGCGCTCACCGGCCCGGACGCCGCCGACGACTCGGCCACCGGCGACCTGCTCGCCGAGGGACAGACCGGGAGCACGATCTCGGGTGCGGACCGGATCCGGCTCTGGGCCGGCAAGGCGGCCGACCCGTTCTACATCGACCTCAAGCAGCTCGACGCCATCGACGCCGCTGTCAAGAACGGCGCCAAGCTCGACCTCTCCGGCTGGCAGGCGAATAAGGCGAAGAACAGCTTCGCCAACAGCACCATCCACTCGATGGTGATCGAGATCCCCGACGGCGACGCCCGGCTCGGCCGGGACCGGGACATCTGCGTCTGGTCCACCACCAAGCTCGCCACGGACTCCGGCGGCTGGCAGCAGATCAACCGGGAGGGCCACCCGATGGTCTGGCCGATCTTCCGCCCGGTCGACAGCGACTGGGCCAGCGACGCGAACGCCGGCCGCCCGGACACCGACGTCATCATCGACGCGGAGCAGATCGCCCAGCTCATCGCCGGGGTGGTGGCGGCGAACGGCACCGCCGAGGATCCCGCCGCCTACGGCCGGGCGGTGGCCGAACGGCTCCTGCCGGACGTGCTGCCGTACCGGCTCGGCACCATGGCAAGCTTCGGCTTCCTCGGCTTCAACGGCCGTACCCTGGCCGACAACGCACCCGAGACGATGTTCTCGCTGGCCCTGAACCGGGCCACCACCTCGGGACTCGCCGCCGAGCAGTTCGCCGACACCCGCAGCGACCGTTTCCCGTACGTCGTCGCGGCCACCTGACCCCGCCGGCTCTGCCACGCCCCGGGCGTTAGGAAGGGCCCCTTCCTATACAAAAAGCGATAACAAGGGGCCCTTCCTTCTACCGGGGGCGGGGGAGGCGGAGGCCGGACATGCCGCCGTCGACGGCGAGTGAGGTGCCGGTGGTGGCGCCGGAGAGCGGACTGGCCAGGTACGCGACCGCGCCGGCCACCTCGTCGGCGCGGACCAGCCGGCCGGTGGGCTGACGGGCGGCGAGCCGCTCCTTCTCCCCCACCGGATCGTCCGCCTTGGCCAGCAGCCGACCGATCCACGGGGTGTCCACGGTGCCGGGCGCGACGCAGTTGACCCGGATCCCCTCGCTCACCAGGTCGGCCGCCATCGCCAGGGTGAGCGCGTGCACCGCGCCCTTGGACGCGGAGTAGAGCGCCCGCTGGACCAGTCCGGCGGTGGCGGCGATCGAGGAGGTGTTCACGATCGCCCCGTGCGAGCTGCGCCGCAGGTAGGGCAGGGCGGCCCGGGTGGTCCGTACGATGCCGACGACGTTGACGTCGAGCACCCGCTGCCACTCCGCGTCGTCGTTCGCCTCGACCGTGCCGACCGCGCTGATCCCGGCATTGTTGACCAGGATGTCGATGCCGCCGAACGCCTCGGCGACCGCCGCCGTGGCCCGGTCCAGCGACTCCGGATCGGCCACGTCGGCGACCGCGCCGAGGGTCGCCCCACCCTGCTCGCCCGGGTTCAGGTCGAGCACGCCGACCCGGCCGCCGCCGGCCACGAACGCCTCGACACACGCCTTGCCGATACCCGACCCACCGCCGGTGACCACCGCCACCAGCCCGTCGAACTGACCCACTTCAACTACCTTCTCTCGTACGTCGACCCGGCCCGTCAGGGCCCGATGAATGGCTCGGTGAATCCCAGTTCCCGGTGCAGTTGGGTGACCGCACGGGTGAAGTCGTTCCGGTCGAGCACCGCACCGGCATAGCGGCCGGCACCGACCGGCTCGGTGAAGAACCGATCGGGCAGGGTGTCCGCGTCCAGCCCGATGCCGAGCCGCCGGTTGATCTCACGTTGCCGCCGCAGCCGCTCGGCACCGAGCACCAGCACGTCCGGCCGGTGCCCGCTGACCGCCCGCACCAACTCCTCGACCAGGTCGAGGGTGAGCGGCCGGGTGGGCGTGGCGGCGAAGGCGCAGACGCCCAACGCGTCCAGCCCGCTCCACAACCGCAGCAGTTGCGCCGTACGGGTCACGTCCAGCTCGCCCCGGGGGCGCGGCACGGTCGCACCGAGCCGGCGCAGCTCCGGATAGCTGTGCGGCAGCCCCTCGTCCGGGTCGAAGTCGAGGTCGTGCTCGACAATGTCGTACCGAGGCCCGATCGGGGCGACCGCATAGCCGAGGCCGAGGTTCGGCTGCACCCTCGGGTCGAACGGCGGCAGCTCCACACCCTTGCTGGTCATCGCCGTGTCCGGGGCGGCCCGCGCCGACCCCTCGCCGAGCGGGTCGCCTCCGGCGGCGATCCGCTCGACCGCCGCCGGCACGTCGGCCGCCGGCACCCCGGCCGCGGCGAGGGTGCCGCCGAGGGAGACCGGGTCCAGCCCGAGTTGCAGGCAGCGGCTGTGCAGCGGCCACGGGTCGGCCACCCCGAGGTTCGGCCCGAGCATGGCCAGCGCCTCCTGGTGCAGCCCGGCTCCGGCGTACACCTTGACGCAGTTGGTCGGGCAGCCCGGACAGGGGGCGACCCGGTCCGGCACGGGGGCGCCGCCGACCCCGCCCCGGTTGAAAGTGTCGGCGAAGTTCGCCACCGGCGCGTAGCCGGGTTCGGCGTCCCAGACCCCGAACCCGGGTACGCCGTGCTGCCACGCCGTGAGCGGGTTGCCCGGCAGCGCGTCCGCGTACCAGCGGGTGAGCCGGTCGAGCGTCGCCGGGTCGGCGACCGGCACCGGGTCCGGGCCGGGGCGGCAGACCACCGCCTTCACGTTCTTCGCACCGCACACCGCCCCGAGCCCCAGCCGGGGCAGCGGATGGTCCCGACAGGTGACGATCGAGGCGTACCGTACGCCGTTTTCGCCGGCCGGTCCGACCACCGCCACCGCCGCGTCGTCGCCGTACCGGGCGAGCAGGGCGTCGGTCGCCGGGCCGGTCTCCAGGCCCCACAGGTCGGCGGCCGGTTCGAGCCGGGCCCGGCCCGCCTCGACCACCACGCAGACCGGTTCGGCGGCGCGGCCGTACAGCATCACCCCGGTCACCCCGGCGGCCCGGAGCCCGGCCGCGTACGGGCCCTCGGCGCGGGTCTCGGCGATCCCGCCGGAGAGCGGGGAGAGCCCGATCGCGGCGCACCGGGCCAGTCCCGGCCCGGCCACCCCGGCGACCGTTCCGGCGACCAGGGCCAGCGGCGCGTGCGCCGGTTCGGTCGGGCCGGTGACCGTACGCAGGAACTCGGCCAGCACGTCGCCCGGCCCGCCGAAGTCACCGGGGTGCGGGAGCGGGAAGCTCTCCCCGGTGTCCAGCTCGACGTGGATCAGGACCACGCGGGCCCGTCCGGGTAGCGGTACTCGGCCAGCGACTCCGGCCGCATCCGGGCCGAGAAGCCCGGCGCGGTCGGCGCCCGGTACGCCCCGTCGACGATCACCACCGGGTCCTCGAAGTGCTCGTGCAGGTGGTCGACGTACTCGATCACCCGGTCGGTGAGCGAGCCGGAGACGGCGACGAAGTCGAACATGGACAGGTGCTGGACCAGCTCGCAGAGCCCCACGCCGCCGGCGTGCGGGCAGACCGGGCGGCCGAACTTCGCGGCCAGCAGCAGGATCGCGATGTTCTCGTTCACACCGGCCACCCGGCACGAGTCGATCTGTACGAAGTCGACCGCGTCGGCCTGGAGCAACTGCTTGAACACGATCCGGTTCTGTACGTGCTCACCGGTCGCCACCCGGATCGGCCCGCCGGACGGGGTCACCTCCTTGAGCCCGTGCCGGATGGCGGCGTGCCCGAGTACGTCGTCCGGGCTGGTCGGCTCCTCGATCCACCACGGGTCGTACGGCGCCAGCGCGGTCATCCAGTCGATCGCCTCGGCCACGTCCCACCGCTGGTTCGCGTCGACCGCGATCCGGATCTCCGGACCGACCACCTGCCGGGCCAGGGCCATCCGGCGCAGGTCGTCGGCGCGGTCGCCGCCGACCTTCAGCTTGATCTGCCGGTAGCCGTCGGCGACCGCCTCCTTGGCCAGCCGGGTGAGCTTCGCGTCGTCGTAGCCGAGCCAACCGGGCGAGGTGGTGTACGCCGGGTAGCCCCGCCGTTCCAGCTCGGCGATCCGCTCGGCCCGGCCGGGCAGGGCGGCCCGGAGGATCTCCAGCGCCTCGTCCCGGGTGAGCGCGTCGGTCAGGTAACGCCAGTCGACCAGGTCGACGATCTGCTCCGGGGTCATCTCGGCGAGCAGCCGCCAGACCGGCTTGCCGGCGACCCGGCCGGCGAGGTCCCAGGCGGCGTTGACCACCGCCGCGGTGGCCAGGTGGATCACGCCCTTCTCCGGGCCGAGCCAACGCAGTTGCGAGTCGTGGGTGAGCCGTCGGGCGAACTCGCCGAGGTCGTCCACCGGCTGGCCGACGATGAACGGGACCAGCGCGTCGATCGCCGCCCGGCACACCTCGTTGCCCCGGCCGATGGTGAAGGTGAAGCCGTGTCCGTCGACGCCGCTGTCGGTGTGCAGCACGACGTACGCGGCGGAGTAGTCCGGGTCGGGGTTCATCGCGTCCGAGCCGTCGAGTTCACGGGAGGTCGGAAAGCGGATGTCGTACGTCTCGACCCCGGTGACGATCACGCGGCGTCCTTCACGGCCGAGCGCTGTCGGCCGAGCCCGTCGACCTCGACCTCGACCACATCCCCGGCGGCCAGGTACGGGAACCGGCCGGAGAGCGCCACCCCCTCCGGGGTGCCGGTGGTGATCAGGTCGCCCGGCTCGAGCACGGAGTACTGGGACAGGTGCCAGACCAGGTACGCCACGTCGAAGATCATGTCGGCGGTGCTGGAGTCCTGGCGTACCTCGCCGTTGACCCAGGAGCGCAGACCGAGCCGCCCCGGGTCGCCCAGCTCGTCCGGGGTCACCAGGTACGGCCCGAGCGGGTTGAACGTCTCGCAGGACTTCCCCTTGGACCACTGTCCGCCCGAGACGGCGAACTGGTAGTCGCGCTCCGAGACGTCGTTGGCCAGGGTGTACCCGGCGATGTGCGCCAGCGCCTCCTCCGGCGAGGAGAGGTAGCGCGCGGCCTTGCCGATCACCACGGCCAGCTCCACCTCCCAGTCGGTCTTGGTCGAGCCGCGCGGCACCAGCACGTCGTCGTACGGGCCGACCACGGTGTTCGGCGCCTTGTAGAAGACAACCGGGAACTCCGGGTTCGCCGCGCCGGACTCGGCGGCGTGCGCGGCGTAGTTCAGCCCCACGCAGAGCACCACGCCCGGCCGGGCGATCGGCGCGCCGATCCGCAGCCCGGTGATGTCGATCTCCGGCAGCCCGGCCACGTCGGTCACCCCGCCGCCGGCCAGGAACGCGCCGTCGATGTCCCCCGTGATGCCGGACAGGTCGTAGTAGCGACCGTCCGTGTGGGCCACCGGGCGCTCCGCGCCGAACGGACCCACCCGCATGTACTTCATTCGATCTCCAACTTGTAGGTGCTGATCGCCGTGGTGGCGAAGATGGCGTCCGGAGTGCCGCCGAGGATCTGCTCCAGCGCGTCGCGTACCTGGGTGTAGGTGGCGGCCAGCTCGCAGACCGGCCAGTCCGAGCCGAACATCAGCCGGTCCGGGCCGAACAGCTCGACCGCCCCGGCCACGAACGGGCGCAGGTCGTCCACCGTCCAGCCGGTCGGGTCGGCCTCGGTGACCAGCCCGGAGAGCTTCGCCACCACGTTGGGCCGGGCGGCCACCGGGGCGACCAGGGAACGCCACTGGTCCAGTCCGGCGGCACCGGCCGTGATCCGGGGCTTGCCGAGGTGGTCGAGGACAAAGCGGGCGTCGGGCAGGTCGGCCGCGGCGCGGGCCACCGCCGGCAACTGCCCGACCCGCACCACCAGCTCGTTGACCAGGCCGGCGTCGGCGATCGTACGCAGACCGGCGCGTAACTCCGGCCGGTCCAGGTAGTCGTCGTCGGGGTGCCCCTGCACCTGGTCGCGAATGCCGACGAGCAGGTGGCCGCCGGGGCCCGCCCGGTGTCCGGCCAGCGTCTCGGCGAGCGCCGGGTCGGTGAGCGACGCCCAGCCGACCACCCCGGCGATCTCCTCGGTGTCGGCGGCGGTGGCCAGGAACTCGGTTGTCTCGGCCGCCTCGCCCCGACCCGCCTCGACCAGCACGGTCCGGTCCACCCGCGCGGCACGCAGGTTGCGCCGCAGGTCCTCGACGCCGTAGTCACGGCGGATCCGGGCCAGCGCGGGGTCGGCGAGCCAGCCGTAGTCGGCGGTCCAGAGGTGTTGGTGGGAGTCGACGATCACGGGGTCGGCACCTCCTCCGGCAGCAGCCCGGAGTCCTTCAGGTCCCGCCAGAGCTGACCCGGGATCGGGTGGGCGAACATCTCGGCGGCGTCGGTCACCTCGTCCGGTGAACGGGCGCCGAGCACGACGCTGGCGACCGCCGGGTGGCCGAGCGGGAACTGGACCGCGGCGGCCCGCAGCGGCACCCCGTGCTTGGCGCAGACGTCCTGGATGGCCAGGGCCCGGTCCAGCAGTTCGGTCGGCGCGGGCAGGTAGTCGTAGGTGGCGCCCGGTTTCGGGTCGGCCAGCAGGCCGGAGTTGTAGACCCCACCGGCGATCACCGAGACGCCCCGGTCGGCGCAGAGCGGTAGCAGGTCGGCCAGGCCGGACTGGTCCAGCAGGGTGTACCGGCCGGCGAGCAGGACCGCGTCGAGGTCCCCGGTGCGGACGAAGTCGGCGAGCATCTCGGCCTGGTTCATGCCGACCGAGACCGCGCCGATCCGTCCCTCGGCGCGCATCGCCACCAGCGCCGGCAGGGCACCGGCGAGCGCGTCGGCGTAGTGGTCGTCCGGGTCGTGGACGTGCAGCACGTCGGCCCGGTCCAGGCCGAGCCGGTCCAGGCTCTCGGCGTACGAGCGCTCGGTGCCGTCGGCGCTGAAGTCCCAGGTCGGGGTGAGCCCGACCGGCTCGGCCCAGATCTCGTCGTTGTGGTCCCCGGTGGCCGGGTCGGGCTCGCTGCGGTGCCGGCCGCCCCGGGACGTCTCCTGCCCCGGTACGAGCAGCCGGCCGACCTTGGTGGAGAGGGTGAACTCGGCTCGGGGCTTCTCCGCCAGCACCGACCCGGCCCGCCGCTCGGAGAGCCCGGCGCCGTAGAGCGGGGCCGTGTCGAAGTAGCGGAAGCCCAGCTCCCAGGCCCGTTCCAGGGTGGCCGACGCCTGTTCGGCGCCGACCGCCCGGTAGAGGCCGCCGAGCGGGGCGAGACCGAGGCCGAGTCGGGTGACCTCGACCTCGGTCGTACCGAGTCGGGTCCGTTCGTTCGGGTTCACGCGGATGGCTCCCCTGCTGCGTCGGGCCGGTCCGGGCCGGTGCCCGTCTGCTCACGGTCCGGTCCAGCGTGGATCAGCCGGATGATCGCCTGACTCATCCGGCCGTAGTCGTGGTCGTTCGCGAGTTCACCACGAACGGTGAAATCGTTCATCACCGCTACCCGGTCCGCCAGGGTCACGATCTCCGGAAGATCCGAGGAGATCAGCAGCAGCGCCATGCCGGCACCGGCCAGTTCGGCGATGAGCTCGTGGAACGCGGCCTTGGTGCGGACGTCGATGCCGACGGTCGGCTCGTCCACGATCAGGATCTCGCACCGCGCGGCGAGCCACTTGGCGAGACTGACCTTCTGCTGGTTGCCGCCGGAGAGCTGGCCGGCGAGCTGGCGCGGTGAGGCGGCCCGGATGCCGAGCCGTTCGGTGTACTCGGCCACCACGGTCCGCTCGGCCCGCTCGGTGACCAGTCCGCGCCTGGCGATCCGCCGCCAGATGGTCACCCCGATGTTGCGGGTGATCGGCTGGTCGAGGAAGACGCCCTCCTCCTTGCGGTTCTCGGTGACGTACCCGATCCGGTGGCGGCGCAGCGCCTCGCCGACGGTACGGATGCGTACCGGCTTGCCGTGCACCTCGACCGTGCCACCGGTGATCCGGTCCAGGCCGAGCAGGGCCTTGGCCAGCTCGCTGCGGCCGGCACCGACCAGCCCGTACAGCCCGAGGATCTCGCCGGGGCGGACGGCGAGCGAGATGTCCCGGTGTCCGCCCGCGGTGCTGACCCGGTCGAGTCGCAGCGCGGGCGGGGTCCGCTGGTCGATCTCGCGGGCGGCGAGCGACACCGACGCGTACGCCCGGCCCACCATCAGGTCCACCACCTGGCCCTGGGTGTACGACGCCAGCGGTTCGGCCTCGGCCACGCTGCGCCCGTCGCGCAGCACGGTCACCGCGTCGGCGACCGCGAACACCTCTTCGAGCTTGTGGCTGACCAGCACCACGGCCTGTCCGCTGGCGCGGAGCTTGCGGACGATGGCGTAGAGCCGGTCGGCCTCGTCGCCGGTGAGCGAGGCGGTCGGCTCGTCCAGCAGCAGCACCTTGCTGTCCAGGCTGAGCGCCTTGGCGATCTCGACGAGCTGGCCGTGCGCCACCGAGAGGTCGGCGACCGGGGTGTCCGGGTCCAGGTCGAGGTCGAGCAGGTCCAGGCAGCGCCGGGCCTCGGCCCGCATCCGGTTGCGGTCCACCACGCCGAGCCGGCGTGGCAGGTGGTGCAGCACGATGTTCTCCGCGACGGAGAACGCGGGGATCAGGTTCCGCTCCTGGTGCACCACCCCGATGCCGGCCCGCTGCGCGTCCAGCGGCCCGGTCAGGTGCAGTTCCCTGCCGTCGAGCACGATCTTCCCGCCGTCCGGCCGGTAGACCCCGGTGAGCAGCTTGACCATGGTGCTCTTGCCGGCACCGTTCTCGCCGAGCAGCGCGTGTACGCTGCCCGCCGCGAGTCGCAGGGTGGCGCCGTCGAGTGCGCGTACCCCGGGGAACGTCTTGACCAGCCCCTCGGCCGTGAGCATCACGACGACCTCCGCAACAGCTTCTGCCGGACGGTGCCGAGCAGCACCGCACCGAGGACGACCGCGCCGACGATCAGGTCGATCCAGCGCCGGTTGATGTCGAACTGGGCCTGGAGCACGTCGACCAGGCGGACGATGAACGCGGCCAGGCAGGTGCCGGCGACGCTGACCGCCCCGCCGGTCAGCGCCACCCCGCCGATGATCGGCGCGGCGAAGCTGGGCAGCAGCAGGTCGTCGCCGATGCTGGAGTTGACCGAGCCGGAGGAGGCGACGGTGATCACCGCGGCCACCCCGGCGAGCAGCCCGGAGAGGGCGTGCGCGATGACGATCGACCGGTCGTTGGAGATGCCGGAGAGCCGGGCGGCGAACGGGCTGCCGCCGCTGGCCAGCAACTGCCGGCCGGTGACCGTACGGGCGAAGAAGAACGCGACCAGCGCGGCCACCCCGAGCGCGACCAGGAAGACCACCGGCAGCCCGAACAGCGAGGCGCGGCCGAACTCGCGCAGCCCCGGGGAGTAGCCCTGGAAGGTGTCGGGGCCGTTCACCCCGTACCGGAGCCCTTCGATGATGGTCATGGTGGCGAGCGTGACGATGAAGCCGTTGATCCGGGTGAAGACCACCAGGGCGCCGTTGACCATGCCGGCGACCAGGCCGACCAGGAGCGCGACCAGCACCGCCACCGGCGCGGGCAGCCCGGCCTCGATCATCACCCAGGCGGCGACCATGGCACAGAAGCCGGTGAGGGCGCCGACCGAGAGGTTCATCTGACCGATCGCGAGGACCACCATCTGGGCCAGGCCGATGACGATCGGTACGGCGAGGAACCGGAAGAACGCGCCGAGCGTGCCGGCGGAGAGCAGGTTGCCGCCGGTGGCGACGGCCAGCGCGACGAACCCGACCAGCGCCACCAGGGCGAGGGTGAACTCGGGTCGCCGGGTCAGCGCCCGCAGCCGCCCGGCCGGCTCGATCCGCGCGGTCAGCTCCGCAGCCGTGATCTTGGCGTCGACGGTCATGGTGTCTCCTCGCTGCGCTCGTCGGCACCATGACCTGAACTGCCGAGCCGGCCGATGACCTCGCTGCGCTCGGTCATGCCCGCACCCCCCTACGTTCGGCGAGCACGTGGCGTACCCGGTCCAGCGAGAGCGCGACCAGCAGCACCAGCCCGATGTAGAGCTTGAGCTGGTCGAGTTGGAACTGGAGCAGGTTCAGTCCCTTGTAGATGACCTGGGTCAGGGTGGCGCCGAGGACCGTACCCAGGATGCTCACCGCGCCCCCGGCGAGCAGCGTGCCGCCGAGCACCGGGCCGAGGAACGACGGCAGCAGGAAGCCCTCGCCGATGTTCGCCGAGAAGGCGCCGTTGTTCGCGGCGAGCAGGAAGCCGGCCAGGCCGGCGAGCAGGCCGGAGAGCGCGTGCGCCTGGATCACCCGGGTGCCGGTCGGGATGCCGGACAGCTCGGCGGCGCGGGCGTTGTCGCCGGTCATCAGGATCTCCCGGCCGAGCCGGGCGTAGCGGAACAGCAGCCCGACCGCGAGCGCCGCGACCAGGGCGAACGGTACGACCAACGGCACGTTCGGCCCGCACACCTCGCCCATGCAGTAGTCGGCGAAGGTGTCGTTGCGCAGCGCGGTCATCGCCTCCGGCTGGCCACCGAAGGCGACGCCGTCGGTGAACCGGGTGTAGAGGATCGTGATCAGCCCGATCATCGCGAAGTCCAGGGCGAGGGTGACCACGAACGAGTTCACCCCGGTCCGCGAGATGATCAGCCCGGCCAGGGCGCCGAGCGCGGTCCCGACGGCGAGCCCGATCAGCAGCCCGACCGGCAGTGGTACGTCGAGCCGGTCGTACGCCAGCCCCATCGCGAACGCGCTCATCGCCGCCATCCGGCCGACCGCCATGTTCATGTGCCCGAGCGAGAGCACCATGAGCTGGGCCAGGCCGACCACCGCGTACACGCTGATGTCGGCCTGGAGCGGCACCAGGGTCAGGGCGGTGTTGAGGAACGCCGGCCGGAGCGTGCTGAAGAGCACGACCAGTCCGATCAGCAGGACGACGAGCCCGAGGCGCGGGTTGGCCCAGAGCGGGATCCCCGGCGGCTTGCGGGGGGCCGGAGGCTCGGCCGCCGGCGGCGCCTCCGGTGTGACCGTGGTGCTCTGATCACTCACTGGACTCTCCGGTTGTCGATCTCGTCGCGGTCCCAGTCGATGCCGAGACCGGCGGCGGTCGGTGGCAGCGCGTGCCCGTCGACCACCTCGATCTCGCGGCTGGTGATGGCGCGCAGTTGCGGGATGTGTTCGAGGTAGCCGCTGTTCGGCACCGCGCAGCAGAGGCTCACGTGCAGTTCCATCAGGAAGTGCGGGCAGACCGTGACGTTGTACGACTCGGCCAGGTGCGCGACCTTCAGCCAGGGCGTGATGCCGCCGATCCGGGCCACGTCGACCTGGACGATGCCGGCGGCGCCCCGGTGCAGGTAGTCGCGGAACTGCCCGATCGAGTACATCGACTCGCCGACCGCGACCGGGATCGACGTGGCCGAGGCCAACGCCCGGTGACCGGAGACGTCGTCGGCGGGGAGCGGTTCCTCGAACCAGTACGGGTCGGACGGCTCCAGCAGCCGGGCCCGCCGGATCGCCTCGGCGGCGGTGAGCGACTGGTTCGCGTCGAGCATCAGGTCGAATCCGGGTCCGACCTCGGCCCGGACCGCGGCCAGCCGTTCGGCGTCCTGCACCGGGGAGCGGCCGATCTTCAGCTTCGCCCCGGGCCAGCCGGCGGCCTGGCTGGCCCGCGCCCCGGCGATCAGCTCGTCGGTGCTCAGGTGCAGCCAGCCACCCTCGGTGTCGTAGAGCGGGATGCGTTCCTTGGCGCCACCGGCGAGCACCCAGAGCGGTTGGCCGGCGGCGCGGCAGCGCCAGTCCCAGAGCGCGGTGTCCACGGCGGCGAGGGCGAGCGAGGTGATGGCACCGACGGTGGTCGCCCGGGTGGCGGCGAAGAGGTCCCGCCAGACCGCCTCCACCCGCCGGGGATCCGCGCCGACCAGTCGGGGCACCAGGTAGTCGCGCAGCAGCGCGAGCACCGCGGTCCCACCGGTCCCGATCGTGTACGCGTAACCGGTGCCGGTCCCGCCGTCGTCGGTCCGGATCTCGACGAAGACGGTCTCCTGTTTCAGGAACGACTGGACGGCGTCGGTGCGTACGGTCTCGACCTCCAGGTCGACGAGGTACGCCTCGGCGTGGGTGATCGCGGGCAAGGATGCTCCTCGGAGGGGTGGCGCGGTCCGGCTGGCACGGTCCGGGGTGGTGCGGTCCGGGGTGGCGCGAAGACGATCGGGCCGGCCGGAGGTCCCGCCGGCCGGCCCGAAACCACTACTGGCAGGTCAGGTACTCGCTGTCGAACGCCTTCTTCAGCTCGTCCGTCTTGGCCTGCCGGTCGGTGTCGTAGTTGTCCACGTTGGCCTTGGTGACCACGAACGAGCCGGAGTCCACGACCACACCGGGCTTGCTGACCGTGCAGCCGCCGGCGAGCTTGGTCAGCGCGTACGAACCGACGGAGACCTGCCCGACCGGGTTCTGCAACACGGTGCCGGCGACCGAGCCGTCCCGGATGCCGGCCAGGATGGTCTGGTCGTCGTCGATCGCGATCACCTTGATCGGGAGCTTGGCCTGCTTGACCCCCTCGGCGGCGGCGACCGCCGGGTTGTAGGCGGTGTTCACGATGCCCTGGATCTGGGTGCCCTTCGCGGCGAGCAGGTCGGCGACGGCCTTCTGCGCGCTCTGCAGGTCCTTGTCCACGTCGGTCACGGTCTGCAACAGCTTGACCTTGCCACCGGTCTCGTCCACCGCCTTCTGCACACCGGCGATCCGGCGCTGGGTGTTCGAGTCGACCTTGTTGCCGGTCAGGTGGACCAGGTTGCCCTGCCCGCCCATCGCCTCGACCGCCGCCTGACCGGCCTTGTACGCGGCCAGTTCGACGTCGGTGGAGAGGCAGAAGTCGGCCTTGTTGACGTCACCGGCCGGGCAGGACGCGAGCGACGCGACCGGGAAGCCCTGTCCCTTCAGGTCGTCGAAGGTCGAGTTGATGTTCTCCGGCGAGACGCCGAAGATGCCGAACGCGTTGTAGCCCTGCGCCGCCAGCGCCTTGAGCACGTCGTTCTGCTTGGTCTGGTCCCAGCCGGACGTCTCGTTGAACGTGACGTCGGCCAGGCCGAGCTCGGTCTTCGCCTTCGAGCCCGCGTCCTTCCAGGGCTGGAAGTACGGGTGCGCGCCACCCGGCACGAGGGCGATCTTCACTTGGTCGGCCGCCCGCGTAGTCGCGCCGGCCGCCTCGTTGTCACTCTTCTTGGTGCATCCGGCGGTGGCCAGGGTGCCCAGCACCAGGATGGCAGCCGCAGCGCCGAGCCGAATAAACGGGCTCCGATTCATGACCGCACCTTTCCCGCATATCGTCGATCCTATAGGATGTATCATGGATGTTTAGTCGATCACTTTGGTCGCGTCAAGGCTTAACCTCGAAGAAACATGGCACCGTTACCGGAGCGTGTTCGGGGCGTGCCCGGCGACCGGGAGTGGCAGCGCAGAAGGAGACGGATGGCCAACCAGCAACCGGTCCGTCCACTACGCCGGTCCACCCTCGGCGAAGACGTGTACGAGACGCTCAAGGTGCTCGTACTGGAGCACACGCTCACCCCGGGCGACCGGATCAACATCGACGCGGTCGCCCGCGACCTGGGGGTGAGCCCGACCCCGATCCGCGAGGCGCTGGCCCGACTCGAGGCCGACGGACTGGTACGCAAGCGTCCACTGGTCGGCTACACGGTGAGCCCACTGCTCACCCGGGCCGAGTTCACCCACATGTTCGAGATGCGCTCGCTACTGGAGACCGCAGCCGCCCGGTGGGCCGCCGAACGCGCCGACGACGACCTGCGGGCACAGATCAGCACGGAGGCCGCGACCACCGTCGACACCGACGAGGGCGACCCGGAGGGCTGGCGCTGGCACGCGGCGTTCACCACGCTCGACGCCCGCTTCCACGACCTGATCGCGAGTGCCGCCGGCAACCCACTGCTCTCCGACGGCATCGCCCGACTCCACGCCCACCTGCACCTGCACCGCCGCTACTTCCCGTACGCCGAGACCGGCACCACCAGCGCCGAGCACCAACGGATCGCCGACGCGATCGTGGCCGGTGCCCCCGACGACGCCGAAGCCGCCATGCGCGACCACCTGGACCGGGCCCGCGCCCGCCACCTCCCCGCCTTCGACTGACCTCCGGTCCCCCGCCCCCCGAGCGCGAACACAAACCCGTACGAGATCGACCGAATGCGATGCGTGGTTTACGCTGGGCTACTCTCTTCATTCACGAGTGTCGTCGCCTGGGCGGGAGACATCGATGGCCAGTGCTCGGGTGGACGCCACCGGGAAGCCGACCGGACCGGCTGCGTTGGTCCCCCTGCCCGCCCGGCAGACCCTGACCGAGGATGTCTACCAGGCGGTCAAGCGACTCATCATGGACCACCTGATCCCGCCGCAGGGCCGGTTGAGCATCGACCAGTTGGCCCGCGACCTGCGGGTCTCGTCGACCCCGATCCGGGAGGCCCTGGTACGGCTGGAGTCCGAGGGGCTGGCGCGCAAGGAACCACTGCGCGGTTACTCGGTCACCCCGATCCTGACCCTCGACGAGGTGGACGACCTGTTCGAGTTCCGGGGACTGATCGAGCCCTGGGCCGCCGCCCGGGCCGCGCGACAGCGCAACGAGTCCGGTATCGCCCGGCTCCGGGCCGAGATCGAATCGGTCGGCGTGCTGCCCTACGGGGACAGCTACGCCGACTACCAGGATCTCGCCGGGCACGACGACCGGTTCCACCGGCTGGTCGCCGACCTCGCCGGCAACCAGCACCTGCTGGACGCGTTCGCCCGGATGCACTGTCACCTGCACCTCTTCCGGCGCCGCTACAGCACCCCGCTGGGCAGTGCCACGGTCGCCGAGCACCGGGAGATCGCGGTCGCCGTCGTCGCCGGTGACCCGGATGCCGCGTACGCCGCGATGGAGACCCACCTGGACCGGGCCCGGCAGCGGCTCTCCTGAGCCCGGCCGCCCGACCGGCCCGCGCCCGGGAGTACGAGCCCCGACCGCCGGGCGGGGCTGCGGCCACCCCCGCGCCCCGCCCGACCTCACCGGTCGGTCCGAACCCACCCGGCCCCTGACGATGTCGCCGCCCGGCGCGACACCGTCAAGCCGGCCCCACCCGGTGACCCCTCAGTGCGACATCACGCGCTGGTGCAGCGCGGTCACCACCGACCGGGCGGAGACAAACGCGCCGTGCTGCCAGGCGGTCTCGTGGCTGAGCCAGTCACCGGCGAAGTAGACCCGACCGGCCGGCTCCAGCAGCAGGTTGTAACCGGCGGTGCCGTGCGGCGGTGAGGTCCAGGCGCCCTCCAGGTAGCGGGTCCGGTCCCAGGCGTGCGAGAACGAGCTGGCCAGTTCGCTCCGGTACTTCCCGCCGTGGATCTTGACGCCCTGGGCGACCGCCCGCGCCTCACGCTCCGCCGGGGTGAGTGCGCTGTACGTACGGGCGTTCGCGCCGGTGTTGTAGTAGCCGACGATCAGGCCCCGCTTGCCGTGGAAGCCGTACGACGGGTACCAGATGTGCGACAGGTCGAGATCGGTCTCGGTGATCCCCCCGTAGATCCGCTCGTCCGTCTCCCACCAGCGGCTGCGGTACTCCAGTCCGATCTTGCCGGAGGCGGTCACCGGGAAGCCGCTCAGCGCGGCGGTCACGTTGGTGCCGAGGTTGTGCGGCACCCGGGCCATCAGGTGCGGCGGCAGCGTCGCCACACAGAAGTCGGCCCGGATCGACCTCTCGTGCCGTCCCTGGCGGTAGGTCACCTCCACCTCGTCGCCCCGGTTGGTCACACCGGTGACCTCGGCGCCGAGCCGGACCCGGTGGTTGCCAACGGCCCTGGTCAGGGCGCGCGGGATCGCGTCCATCCCGTCGACCGGCTGGAACATCAGCATCGCCTGGTCGTAGCCGAGTTCGAAGGAGAAGTAGCGCCCGACGTTGCTGGCGAAGACGTCGGCGAGCGCCGGTGGCGAACCGAGCAGGGTGCCCGCGTCGTTGCCCGCGCCCGGATAGGCCGCGTAACCCCGCCGGCTGGTCCCGGTGTACGCCCAACCACTGGTACGTCCACCGATGGCACCGAAACTCTGTAGGAACGACAGCAGCCGTTGCTTGTCCTCGGCGGTCAACCGGGCGTCCAGCGCCCCCTGGTCGGTCGCCTTGGCGAGCAGTTCGGAGACGTAGCCGTACACGTCGGCCCGGGCGGTGCGGTAGCGCTGGGCCGAGGTCATGCCGGTCGCCTCGTTGTAGATCCGGGCGTCGGCGTTGGCGTTGGTGAAGACCTCGATCGGCACCCCGAGCTCGCGGCAGTAGTCGAGGGTGACCATCCACTGTGCCAGCCGGCCCGGACCGGCGTTGAAGTACGTGCCCGGAGAGAACCTCGCCTTCTGGGTGTGCCCGTCCAGGTCGGTCTCGACGCTGCCGCCCCGGATGGTCAGGTTCCGCCCGCCCGCGATGCCACGCGCCTCCAGGACGGTGCAGTCGTACCCCGCCTTGCCCAGCTCGTACGCGGTGGCCAGCCCGGCGATGCCGCCGCCGAGGATGACGACGCGCTTGCTCGACCGGCCGGTCAGGGTGAAGTCGGATCGCGCGGGCGCGCGGTACGCGGGCGCCGCCGACGCCTCGCTCGGCGCGAGCCCGAGGGCCCCCATGGTGGCGAGCATCGCCCCCGCGCCGCCGCTCGCACCGACCGCGCGCAGGAAGCCGCGCCGGTCCAGCGCGGGTGGTATCGGTTGGCTCACGGGTTGCGTCTGGTGGCTCATGCGTCCCCCTGTTCGAGAATCCGTGGGACGCCGAGTCTCTGCGGCGACTGTTACCGCCGAAGCGAAATGTTGTTGCCGACGCATTTCGTTGATCTTCGATGGGAACTGCGCACGGGGGGCCGACGAAGGCGCGGCCGACGGGCGGCCGACGACGGCGCGGCCGACGGGCGGCCGACGACGGCGCGGCCGACGGGCGACCCGACCGGCGGGGGCGGGCCGGGGCGATCAGCCCGAGGCGGTGGTCCGGCCGCCCTGCACACCCATCGCGGCCACCAGATCCGCCCGCGCCCTGGCCACCCGGGAGCGGATGGTGCCGACCGGGCAGTCGCAGACCAGCGCCGCCTCGGCGTAACTCAGCCCGGCCACCTGGGTCGCCACGAACGCCTCACGCCGGTCGCGCGGCAGCGTACGCAGGATCTGGTCGAGCAGCACGCCCTCCTCGAACCCCGTCCCCTGTCCCAGCCTGGCCGCGTCGGCGGCACCCGGCCATTCGGAGAGATCGGCGGTACGGGGCCGGCGGACCAGGGTACGGATGTGGTCGGCGGCCACCCGGCGGGCGATCGCCAGCAGCCAGGTACGCGCCGACGACCGGGCGGCGAACCGGGGCAGAGCCCGCATCGCCCGCAGGTAGGTCTCCTGGGTGAGATCCTCCGCCTCCTGCTGACCGGCGAGGTGGGCGACGAACCGGTGCACGTCGTGCTGGGTGGCCCGGATGAAGGCACCGGCCGCGGTCCGGTCGCCGGCCTTCGCGGCCAGCGCCCAGCGGGTGATCTCGTCGTCGTCCGACCCGGTCGCAGCCATGCGGGAAGGTTAACCTGCCCCGGCCCGGTTAGGGTTGCGGCATCCACGTGGAAAAACGGCGCCATCCGTCCGGAGAGCGGCGTCATCCCCGTGGAAAGCGGCGTCACCCGCGTGGAGCGGCGTCATCCGTGTGGAGAGGCGACGTGGTCCGCGCGGAAAAGCCGCGTCTCCCTGGGAACTCGACGGAGCCGAGGACCGACAAATGAGCGTGGGGTGCGAACAGTACCGGGAGGCACTCTCGGCGTGGCTGGACGGAGAGGACGATCCGGCCGAACGACACGTCGTGGAGGATCACCTCGCCGGATGTACGGAATGCCGGGAATGGGTGGACAGCGCCGCGACGGTCACCAGACTGGCTCGTACCAGCCTGGTCAGCGCCGTGCCCGAATTGGACGAGCGGCTGCTCGCGGCGGCGCCCGGTCCGGGTCGCCTGCGCCTGGCCATCACGCTGCGCGTACTGCTCGGTGTGCTCGGTGGGGTGCAGTTCGTGCTCGGTGCGGCGCAGATCGCCGGCATCGCGGGCACCCGGCACCTGCACGACCTGAGCGGGACCACCGTGCCGGCGAACCATCTCTGGCACGAGTCCGCCGCCTGGAACGTGGCGATCGGTGCCGGCTTCGCCTGGATCGCGCTGCGGCGTACCCGGCCGGTGGGCATCCTGCCCACGCTCACCGCGTTTGTCGCGGTGCTGACCCTGCTCTCCGCGAACGACATGATCGTCGGTCGGGTGGACGTCAGCCGGATCCTCAGCCACGGATTCATCGTGGCCGGATACCTGATCATCCTCGCCCTGACCCGGCCGGCACTGGACCCCGGCGAGCCACCGAGCCAACGCCAGCCCGGCCCGTCCCGGTGGCGGGCCAGCTTCGACACCGACGAGGCGGCTCCGCTACCCCCGCTGCGCCTGGTCCGCGCCGACACCCACCCGGTCGTCGCCCACCACAACGACCACCGCGCCGCCTGAGGTGTAAGGAAGGGCCCCTTATTAACGCATAGCGTTAATAAGGGGCCCTTCCTTAACGGCCGTCGCGGCGGGCGGCCTCGGCCAGGAAGGCGTTGTAGCGGGCGAGTTCGTCCTCCTCGCCGCTGGCCTGGGCCCGGTCGGCGGCCCGGTCGAGCCGGGCCTGCTCGCGCTCGTCCGCCCGGATCCACTGCCGGACCAGCAGGATCATCACGATCGCGGCGGGCACCTCGCCGAACGCCCAGGCGATGCCGGCGCCGAGGTGCTGGTCGGCCAGGAGCGTGCCGGCCCAGTCCGGATGTACGGCGGTGTACCAGTCCGGTGCGATGACCGTGGTCGACTGCATCAGGATCACGCCGAGGAAGGCGTGGAAAATCATCGCCGCGAAGTGAACGACCACCAGCAGCGGCCGGGGTAGCCGCCGTCGCCCCGGGTCGATCCCGATCAGCACCCAGAAGAGCAGGTATCCGACCAGCACGAAGTGGACGAGCATGGCGAGGTGGCCGAGGTGGTAGCGCATCAGCGTGCCGAGCAGCCCGCTGAAGTAGAGGCCGTAGAGGCTGGCCACGTAGAGGCCGAGGGCGATCAGCGGGTGGGTGAACGTACGCAGCACCCGGCTGTGCACCAGGAGCAGCAACCACTCCCTGGCCCCGCGTACGTTCGGATCGGCCGGACGGCGTAGAGCGCGCAGCGCGAGTGTCACCGGTGCCCCACCGACGAGCAGGATCGGCACCGCCATGGAGAGCACCATGTGCTGCACCATGTGCGCGCTGAACAGGACGTACGCGTAGCGGGCCACGCCGAGGTTGGTGATCGCGGCCAGCAGCAGCATTCCGGCGACCCAGTTCGCCGTCCGCGACCACGGCCACCGGTGCCCGGCACGACGGAGCCGCCAGACCCCGGTCAGGTAGGCGGCGATCCCGAAGGTGGTCACCGTCAGGAAGAACATGTCCGGCAGTACGTCGCCGAGCATCCGGGCCGCGCTCGGTGCCGCCGGCATGCCGAAGCCGAGCAGGTCGACCAGCGGATCGGCTTCGACCGGGTCCACCGGCACCGGGGTCGGGCTCCGGGACAGCGCCACGGCCAGGCCGAACGTGGCCGCGAAGAGAACCACCTCCCCGGCCGCCAGCCGAACGAAGCCCCAGCGCGACCCGGCGCTCCCCGAACTGACGCGAGTCGACCCGACCGGTGACGCCGACCCGGCCGGTAACGCCGGCCCGATCGGTGACGCCGACCCGGCGCGCAGGGCGGGCAGCGTACGGGCGCGGTGCACGGCGCCGAGCCCGCCCAGGAGCAGCAGTGCCGCGATCTTGCCGAGCAGCAGCAGACCGTAGTCGGACCGCCAGAGCTGGTCCCACTCGCCCAGCCGTACCCAGGCGTTGGCCAGGCCGCTCGCCGCCACCAGGACAAAGCAGGCCAGGGCGAGCCGGCTGTAGCGGGCCGCCGCGTCGGCCAACAGCCGGCTGCGCCGCAGCAGGAGCAGCCCGACCAGGCCACCGACCCAGACCGTGGCGGCCAGCACGTGCAGGGCGAGGCTGGTCGTCGCCAACTGGTGGTTGCCGGCGCCGGCCGCGTGACCGGTGAAGGCCGGGGGCAGGACCGCCACCAACCCGAGTACGGCCGTGGTCGCGGCCAGCGTACGGGAGACACCAGCCCGGGACAGGACAGCCAGCAGTAGCGCCAACCCGGCCTGCAACGCCAGCGCCCTCCCCTGGCTGATCGAGGTGGTGAAGCTCCACACGGTCGCGAGCGGCAGCCGCTCGACCGGCTGTCCGAGCAGGTCGGAGACGGTCAGTACGAGCATCGCCAGCGACGCCAAGGCCCAGCCGAACGCGCACCAGGTCACTCGACGCAGCAGCAGGTAACCACGAGGTGACACGCTGCCCCCGTCGCCGGGCAGCAGGAAGGCCGAGGTGACCAGCAGGCCGACGGTGACGGTGGCCAGACCGTCCAGCAGCACCCGGACCACCGGCAGCGCCCAGCGGGTCAGCGCACCGGGGTCGGGCAGGCCGACGATCGCCGTACTCTCCAGCCCGCCACCGAGGCGCAGGGCAAGCAGCAGGACCACGGTCGCCGCCACACCGACCGAGGCCGGCAGCCACCAGATCCGGTGCCCGTCACCCCGCCCCGCGTTGGATAGACCGGAAGCGGAAGCACGGAAAGCAGAAACACCGGAAGCAGGAACACCGGAAGCAGGAACACCGGAAGCGGAAGCACGGGACACGGAAGCACGGGACACGGAAGCATCGGGAGCGGGTACACCGGGAGCGGGTGTGCCGGGGGCGCTCATCGCGTACCCACTGGTCGGCGACGTACCCGGATCAGACCGGCGGCGACGGCGACCAGGGCGACCACCGCACCCGCCGCCCACCACCAGGTTGCCGGACCACCGCCCCCGGCGACGGGTGTCCGCACCTTGTCCGGTGTTGCCGCCGCCGGTTCCCGGTCGGGCGGTAGCGCGACGGTGAACCGGAACTCACCCTGCACCGGGTGCCCGTCGACCGAGATCGCCCGCCACGCCACCCGGTAGTCGCCCGAGCGCAGCGGACGTACCGGCTGGCGCAGTTCGTGGTCCACCACCTGGGCCGGGCCGTCGCCGTAGCCGGTGTGGTCGGCCGCCCGCTCGACCAGCACCGTGCTCAGATCGGCCCGGACCACCTCGTTGAAGGTCAGCGTCACGGCCGGCAACACGCTGGTCACGGTGGTGCCGTCGGCCGGGTCGGTGCCGAGCAGCCGGGAATGCGCCCAGACCGGCGCCGCGACCGGAAGACCCGCCAGGAGTACGGCGAGTCCGGCGCCCGCCAGCACCGCGACCCGCGCCACGACCCGTCCCACCCGCACGACCACCGACCCCGCTCCCACCTGCTACCAATTGCCGGGTAGGTGGTCGTGCCGGCGTCACCCGGAGTTCCCGCGTGCCGGTGCGGGCCGCGTCACACCGACCCGCGTCCCGCCGAAACCGGAGCGACAGGGTCGATCAGGGGAACTCGACGATGTGCATCGCGGCCTCCTCGGCCGAGGCGCCACCGCCGTCGATGCCGACGTCGCTGCCGATCGACTCACCCTCGTCGTCGGCCCCGAACCCCTGGTCGGGCGCGACCAGACGGCCGGCACGCAGGTCGCCCACCTCGTTGGCGTCGAGGAACTCGTCCGACTCGCGGGTCAGCGCGTCCTCGTCCAGGTCCGTACGGAGCACCGGCTCCTCCCACGGCGTCGCCTGCTCCGGCACCTCCTGGGTGAGCCGCTGGTCGAGCGACTCCCCGATCTCGGCCTCCTCGGCGGTCACGCCGAAGGCGGTCGAGCCCCGGTAGTTCTCCGGTGGGGAATAACCCTCGTCGAGCGCGTCGTCGAGCCCTCGGTCCTCCAGCGTGTCCTCCGACGAGAGCTGGCCCTCGTCGTGGGGGAACCAGACGTCCGTCTCGGCCGATCCGTCAGGGGTGGTCATGTCGTCTCTCCTTGCCGCGTGCCCACGGCGACACCTGCCGCCGTGGGCGAGCCTAACCACCCGTCGGCCGGACCGCCGAGGTCGAACAGCCGTCCGGCCATCGGCTCCCCGGCGGGAGGTCGTGGATCACATCGGGCCCGCCGCGTTTCCTCAGCCGCCCACGGGTACGACGCGGGTGGACGCCACCGGCTGCCTCAGCGGGTCCAGTCGATGAACCGGTCCCACAACTCGCCGGGCGAGAGCCGGATGTCGCGAGCCGCCGGGGCGAGCATCTCGCCCATGTACACGGACAGCCCTACCCGGTCGGTGCCGAACTGGTCGGCGAGAGCCTGCCGGGCCGGCGGGCACGGCCACGGCTGCTCGCAGGCCGTACACCGCCAGGTCGGTTGGGCGCATGCGTGCACTTCGGTGGCGGCACTCGGTTCGCTACCGGGAGCCGGACCGGTGGTCACCGGGTTGCCTCCCGCTCCGCAGCCAGCATCTCCGGGTCGAGCACGAGTTGGCGGGCCGCCGCCAGCCGGGGACACCTACCCATCGGGTACGCCGGACACAACCGGCACTCCTCACCCCGCTCATGCGCGGCGACGGTCGCCCGTGCGATGCCGAGCAGGGCGGGCCAGACCGAGCGGGGCATGATCGTCAGCGGATGCCGGTCGATGGTCATCGACGCCGCCGTACGAATCGGACCACGCCGGAGTTGCAGATGATCCGCCGCAACGGCCACGGCATCGGCTCGTCCGGCACGGGTGGCGGGTCCGTCGGCACTCGTCGCACCAGCGGCGCAAAGAAACGCGGCTCGCCGTCCGCGCCTATGAACCACTTCATCGCTTCTACCTCCGTTGGGCGGAGCGCGAGGCCATGGTGCGAGCCGGTCGGCCGACCACACCCTGCGCTCGGGATGCCGACCCGACGCGGGGCGCCCGGTACGACACGATCGGGAGGCGCGGCGATCAGGCCCACTGAGGGGGGCCACCCCGCGGCGGAGCTCTGTGTGTGCCTGTCGCCGCGCCCACAAACAGCCTCGCCTCCGGTCAGCGCGATGGGTAGGTGTGCCGTGTCCCGGCTGCGTCCATGGACGTCAGCGAGTGTCCATGGACGCACCGATTTGCTGGACAGCGGCTGTGACCTGGGCAAGCAGACGCCGCGACCGCATCGCCACCCCGACCCTTCGGGCCTGGTCCAGAATCGTCCGCGCGCTCGCGGTATCGCTGACCTGCCCGTGGGCCACAGCTAGATCACACAGATACGAGGCGGCCCAGTCGGCACCCTCCGTGTTGGCCTCCAGTCCCGCGAGCCCCGTCGTCAACCGCCGTATCGCCTGTTCGGCAGCCGGACGGTCCCCGATTTTGACCAACGCCCGACCTGCTTCGACCTCGAAGAACGACGTGGACCGGTAGTAGTGCCAGGGCGGCGTCGGCCCGATGTCTTCAGCGACCGCTGCCACCAGGTCGTCGCCGGCCGCAATTGCGCTCCGGGCGTCGGCCATCTCGCCGACCCGGGCCAACCCACGCCCGAGTTGATAGCAGTCATAGGCGCGCTGGGCCACGTGCACCGCTCCGGGATCGGCCAGGCTGGCACGGGTCAGCCCGATCAGCGACCCGTACGCGCCCTGATCCTCCGCAAGGTACGCCCGAAAGCTGAGCAGCGTGTAGATCAGGTCCCGGTTCCCCACCTCCGTGGCCCACTCAAGCGACCGGGCCAGCCAGCGGTCCGCGCCGTCCGGCAGGCCGCACGCCTGATGGACCCATCCGCCGAACTGAGCCCACTCGGCGGCGGCCTGGACCAAGCGCGGGCGCACGTTGTCACGGCTCTCACCGACCAGTTCCAGGATCAGGGCGAGTTGAGACTGGACCGGGGCCAGGATCGCGGGCGCGCCAATGCTGTCCTCGATTCGACGCTGGCCCGCGAGCAGGGTCTCCAACCCGTCGACGATTCCGTGATCGGCACGGGAGGGATGCGCTTCGGCGTACCGGAGCCGATCTTCCACCTCTGGAGAGAGCTCGGCCTGGGGGTCGGCGACCAGTGAAGAGAGGAGGCCACCGGCGTTGAGCGCGCTGTCCAGCCGGGCGGCGAGGGCAGGCGTGGGCTGGGCGGTGCCAGCCTCGATCATCCCGAGGTGTGACTTGCTGGCGTAGACAAGGCGCTCAAGGGAGCGGAGTGAGAGGCCACGCTCGGTACGAACACGACGTAGCTCGGACGGAAAGCGCGGGTCGACGGCGGTGCGCATGGCTGCTCCCAGGTAGAGGACTGGGCGGTGGTCCACCGGGCCTCTACCCCCGACGGACCGCCACAGCGGACAGTACCTTCAACGCGCCGTTCGGTCACTAAGTGGCGTACTGGAGTACGCCAATCGATGATCGAGCCCCGGCCCCTAGCCTGCGGCCATGGTCTACCCAGGACAGCAGCCGGTCGGCTACGCCGATATGGCCGCTGAGCTGCGGGAACAGATCCGCTCGGGCGAGTTGCGACCCGGTCAGCGGTTGCCGTCCGAGCGGGATCTGGCCGAGACCTACGGCGTGAGCAGGCTGACCGCGTCCCGCGCCGTCGCGGTACTACGCAACGAGGGCCTCATCGTGTCGGTGCGTGGCTACGGTTACTGCGTACAGACGCCGCCGGAGGTGGAGAGCGTCGCGGCCGGCTCAGGTGACCGGGTGAGCACTCGGCCGCCCACGCCGGAGGAGCGAGCGCAGTACGCCGTGGCAGCAGGCTACGGGGTGCTGGTCGTGACGCACGCCGACGGGTTGCAAGACATCTACCCGGGCGACCGATACGAGATCGTGACCGAAGCGGATTCAGCGCACGAGTAGGTCGGGTCGCCTGCCCACGCAGATGGCGCCAGGAGTCTCGAGCCTTCCCTGCTCAAGATGATGTTTCTGACCTGTTCGGGCTACCGGAGGTGTCCCCCTATGCCTACAGAACCCGCGTACCACAGGCTCGCAGCCGTCCTGCGTACTCAGATCCTCAGTGGCGAGCTGCCACCCGGGGCGAAGCTGCCCAGCGAGACCCGACTTATGGAGCAGCACGGCATCAGCCGCAGCGTGGCGAAGTGGGCCATCGCCACCTTGAAGGGCGAGGGCCTTGTCGTCGGCCGGGCCGGGTCCGGTGTCTACGTACGCGACGGCCATCGCCTCGTCCGCTACGCCCACGGGCGTGAGATGCGGACCGGGTCCGGCCCGACGTCACCGTTCGCCCGGGACGCCGAGCAGGCCGGGCGCACCCCGACCTGGGAGCACGACAGTCGGCACGACGTCGCGGACGAGTCGATCGCCCGGCGTCTCGCCATCGAGCCGGGCGCACCGGTGATGCGGACCTCGTACCGTTTCCTCGCCGACGACGAGCCGATTCAGCTCTCGACCTCGTGGGAGCCGTTGGCGATCACCGCCGGCACCCCGGTCGAGTGGCCGGAGGCCGGCGCCGCCGTCGGCGTCGGCGTCGTGGCCAGGCTGGACTCGATCGGCGTACGGATCGACGAGTTCGAGGAGCGGCTCACGGATCGACCCGCGCTGCCGGACGAGATGGAGGCGCTCGCCCTGACCCCGACCTCGGCGACGGTCTGGGTCATCGAGCGGACGTACTACGCGGCCGGGGTGCCGACCGAGACGGCCACGATCGTGCTCCCGCGCGGACGTTACGAGCTTGTCTACCGCGTGCCCGTGCTCTGACCGCCACCACTGTCGCCCGGTGCCCCTGCCGATCCAAACTGGACGTGATCTACCAGGCCAGGCTCACCCGGTGAGGGCAGGGGCTGGCGGTCGACTCAGCCATGACTGGATCTCTACCGAATAACGACTGAAGGCCAGGTCAGATGTGCTCTGACCTGGCCTTCTGGCGGTGGGCGATACTGGGATCGAACCAGTGACCTCTTCGGTGTGAACGAAGCGCTCTCCCGCTGAGCTAATCGCCCTCAGCGCGCATGACTGTACCTGATCCGGTCGGCCCCCCGCATCTTCGGGGTCGGCGCCACCGGGGCGGCCCGGCCCCCGGCGACCCCTCAGTGGGTGGCGAGGTAGTGCAGCACGTCGGCGACCAGGTCGATGCCGAGGCTGTACTTGAGCGACAGCCAGACGACCACGCTGACGAAGACCAGGCCCACCGCGCCGAGCAGGAGGCGCACCGGCCAGGACTGGGCGGTCGCCCACCTGGTCCAGGCTTGCACGTTGCGGCGGGTGAAGGTGAGCAGGCGTCGGGCCCAGTGGTATTCGACCGCCCAGACGCCGAGGCCGGCGATCACCAGCAGCCAGCCCGGTCCGGGCAGCGGGATGAGCGCGAGGCCGACCAGGACCACGACCGCTCCGGCCACCGCCACGACGATCTTGAGGGCAATCCGGCCGGTGGGATTGGCGCGGATGATCTCCAGGGCGGTCTGCACCCGCTGCCGCAGGCCCCGCTTCCCTGGCTCTTGCTCCACCATCAGGGCGTCACCCTCCGCCGGCCGCTGCCCGCTCTCGTAGGCGACGCGCTCGTCGTCCGGCACGTGGTACCTCCGCTCCTCGACCACGGCCGTCGACCCGCTTCCGGCGGGGGCTGCTGTGGTCGTCGTCACCGTTGGTCGTTGCTCCATTGAGGAGTGTTTCGTGACCATTTCGCCCCCCAGTGTCGCCCCGGCCCGTCACTCAACAGGACGACTGGACGTTACCGGAGTAAGTCGACGTGCGAACCATCCGGCGCCGGGTGGAATCAGGGACCCGGGTAGAACCGGACATCCTACCTAAATTTTCGATTTTGAGCGGCGTTTGGGGACCCTCTTCCCACTACTGGGTGAGATCAGCGTATGGCGGAGCGTAACCAGGTTCATCACCTGAGGATGGGAAAAGCGGGGCACGTACGCCCCGCAGCGGTGCCGGGGGGAGAACGTCCATGAGTGTCATCCGACCGACGACAGTCGAGGTCGAGACGTCGTTAAGGCTCGTCGCACCTGATGCCACCGCGCTGCCGGTGCGTGCCAGTCTGCGCTACGACCCAGCCGACCCGTACGCGGTCCATGTCCTGTTTCATGCCGAATCTGCCGGCGGCGAAGCGGTCAGTTGGTCCTTCGCCCGAGAATTGCTGGTCACCGGGCTCGACGAGCCCGCCGGAATCGGCGATGTCCGGGTATGGCCCTGGGCCACACCCCGCGGGGACTTCGTCGCGCTCGCACTCTCTTCACCAGATGGGAACGCCCTGTTCGAGGTGCCCCGAAGCGTCCTGGTCAGATTCCTCCGGCGCACCTACGTGGTGGTGCCGAGGGGCCGGGAAAGCGAGCACCTCGACGTCGACGCCGCGGTCAACCGGCTGCTCGCCGGTCGTTGACCAGCGGACGGGACAGCAGCGGCGCCGCGCGGACCTGCCGAGTCCGCGCGGCGTCCCGCTGATCTCTTCGGGTACGTCCCGATCCGCTTCGGGTACGCCTCGGACGGCGCCTCAACCGTGCGTGGTGATGCCGCCGTCGACCGGGATGACCGCCCCGGTGAGGTAGGCGCCCGCGCGCGAGGCGAGGTAGATCGCGGCTCCGGCCATGTCCTCCGGCCGCCCGATCCGGCCCAGTGGCACCTGGTGTTCGATGGCCGCCCGGGTGTTCGGGTCATTCAGTGCGAAAGCCATCATCTTGCTCTCGAACGGGCCGGGCGCGATGGCGTTGACCGTGATGTGCTCGGGCGCCAACTGGTGGGCCAGGCTCCGGGTGAGCATGTGCACCGCGGCCTTGGTCGCGGAGTAGGCGTACACCTCCATCGAGGGCACCCGGAGGCCGTCGACCGAGCCGATGTTGATCACGCGGGCCGGGTCGTCGACGCCGGCCGAGCCACGCAGTGCGGGCAGCAGCGCGGTGGTCAGCCTGAACACGGCCTTGACGTTCACCGCCCAGAGCTTGTCGAACGCGCTCTCCGGGTACGCCTCCAGCGGCGCTCCCCAGGTGGCACCCGCGTTGTTCACCAGTACGTCGAGTGCCGGCACCCGGGCACGTACCGCCTCGGCGAGCCGGTCGGCGCCCGCGTCGCTGGAGAGGTCGGCCGGAATCGACTCGCAGCTTCCGATCGCGGAGAGGCGGGTCGCCACCTCGTCGCAGACGTCGGCACGGCGGGAGGAGATGATCACCCGGGCCCCGGCCTCGACGAATCCCTGGGCGATCATCAGGCCGATTCCGCGCGACCCGCCGGTCACCAGCACCGTCTTGCCCTCGACCGAGAACAGACCCGGCATCCACACTCTCCCCGGGAATCGTCGCTTGTCACTCTTGTGACATCGCTAACCCATCCGATACCGTTCGGTAACTTAATCGCGGTGCCACCACCGGGGCAACCCCTCCGGACCCGCCCGTCCCTCGGGTCCGGTCGCGCCCCGGTGGTGTCCGCGTCTCCCCCGCCAACCTCGGCGGTCCGCCCGCTCAGGGCTCCGTACCGGCGATCCGGGTGCCGTCGAGATACACGGTGACCCGGGGATTCACCGCGTACGAGGTGGCCGCCGGCAACCAGCTGTGGTCGTTCGACTCGGGCAACGGTGCCCAGTCGGCACGGGCCGCCCGCAGCTTGATCGGACCGGTTCCGTCGCTGCCGGAGAGGGTGCCCGCGTCCGTGGTGAAACCCACCTCCAGGTAGCCGTCGGCACCGGGGCGGGCGGCCGGCAGCGCCACGATCCGCCGGGTCACGTTCGCGCAGCCGATCTCGGCCCAGTCACACCACACGTTCACCGATGCGGTGCCGCCGTCGCGGGTGAACCAGTAGCGCAGGGTCAGCCGGGACAGTTCGACCGGCACCCCGCCGAGGTGGTCCAGGCGCAGACCCGGCTTGAGCTGGTTGTCCGTCGGCGACCAGTCGAAGTTCTGGTGTGCCACCGCCACCGAGGGCACGGCCACCGGCGGCTTCTCGATCACGAACAGGGTCACCGAGTCGGCCGGGAAGGTCCGGCTGAACAGGCCGTTCGGCGCCCCGGCGTACGGCGGCGGGACCATGATCGGCTGGTCCGGCAGGTGCGCGATCGAGGTCAGGTCGGCGACGGAGTACTGGTAGACCTTGGCCTGCCGGGCGAACCGGCCGCGTACCGAGACGCTGCTGGTCTGGTCGACCCCGCTCTTGTTCACCACCATCAGCGTCAACGCGCCGTCGGTGGAGCGCTCTGCGCCGTACACCGAGATCTTCTCCCGGTCGGCGCTGGTGGCGCGGACCGCGACATCGCCGAACCGGCCGCCGGCCCCGTCGTAGTTGCGGTACATCCGGAACGCGTACGCGCCCGGCTGGTCGGCGCTCGGCGGCGCCCAGAGGGTGGCCAGGTCCAACCCTTCCCGACCGAAGATGCCGAGTACGTCAGCCTGCGTCAACGCGCCGTTGACATGGTCCAGCGCACCCCAGTTGTACTCGGTGATCGCGGTCTTCGTGCCGGGATAGTTCGCCGCCACCGCCTCGCGCATCCGGGGCACCAGGCGCACCTGAGTGTTGATCCAGCTCTCGTCCAGGTAGGACGGGTCCCAGAGCGAGCGGGTGGAACGCAGCCGCAGCGCGTTGGTGGCCGGGTCACTCCCGTTGCCGAAGGCGACGCCCGGTGCCTGCGGGTAGAAGTGCATGTCGAAGTAGTCGAGCACCCGTACGCCGTGCTCGTCGGCGTACCGCTTCATCTCCCGCAGGTACCAGGTGGTGAAGGGCAGGCCATCCCGAGCCTCCCGGTCGGGCGGGTCGGCCCAGCAGCCGGTCCGGCCGCAGGTCTCCTGGTCCAGCCCGGAGTAGTCCCACGAGGTCCAGCCCCAGCCGACCGGGCCGAGGGTGGCCGCGCTCGGGTCGGCCGCCTTCACCGCCGCACCGATCTCGTACGCCCGGTCGCGCAGTTCCGCCGCGCTGGCGCCGAGCGGGTGCACGTCGCGGTGGGTGGAGTGCCAGATGTCGGGCTCGTTGTCCAGGCTGTAGAACGGCACCCCGCCCTCGGCGGCGGTCCCGTACCTGCTGGTCAGGTGGCCGATCCAGTCCCGTACGTAGGCACCGCCGACCGGCACGCTGGTGTCGAGCGGATCGTTGCCGGTGACCTGGGTGCCGTCCGGGCGCAGCCCGTTGCCGCAGTCCGGCCGCCACTCGTCGGTACGCTGCTGCGGCCCGTACTTCGCCACCGAGAAGCCGCACGAGCCGTCCCGGGCCTTCGGCGCCCAGCCGATCAGCGGCACGGTGAGGATGGTGTCCGCCCCGGTCCGCCGGTCCTGCTCCACGAAGCGGTCCGTGGTGGAGCCGTCGGGCAGCGCCCCGGGGTCGTCGTTCGCCTCGGCGATGTTCTCGAAGAACCAGTCCGACGCCCGGTTGGTGGTGTCGTAACGGTAGTGGTAGCGGGTGGTGGCGTTGCCGCCCCAGCGGCGTACCGGCAGGTCCAACTCGTCGGCCAGGGCCTCGTCGGCGAAGTTCATGCCGTAGACGTGCGGGCTGATCGGTTGCCGGTCGGCGGTCAGGTCGACCTCCAACGCCGGCCCGACGGCCGACGCGGCTGGCGGCGCCGATCCCGGGCGGGCCGACGCGGGCGCGCCGGGTGGCAGGCCGGCGGCGAGCAGGGCGACGGCGAGCATCACCGAGGTACGGGCGCTCGGGGCGGCCCGGCTGCGGCGAGGCGCCCGGGTGGACGCCGAGCCGAACGGGTGGCGGGGTACGGATGATCGGTGACGCATCTGTGGACTCCCGGGATCTTCCGGCCCGGCGGGCGCGTCGGGACGGTGCGTGGGGATCGCCGCGGCGGCGTGCCGTGGCGGCGCGTGCGGACAGGCGTGCCCTCCGCGAGCGCTCCCGGTGCGCCCGTGTCCAGCCCGGACCCGGTCACGTTACCGATTCCGGAGTGGGATGGTCAACGACGACGATCGATGTCACCGGCTCCGGGTCGGGCGGTCCGCCGTTTGACCCGACCCGGCCCCGGGTACGCAGCGGGTGCTCGGCTCTCCGGGAGGGTGACACGATGACCGACGCGGTCAGCCTGATCCAGCAGGACCATCGGGTCCTGGAGAAACTCCTGCACCAACTGCGCGATCCCGACGTCGACCGGGTCGCGGTGGTGGAGGAGGTGGCCGCCCGGCTGGCCGCGCACCGGCACGCCACCGAGCAGGTCTACCCCGTCCTCGCCGGCCGCGAGGCGCCCGCCGCCCGGATCCCCGACCTCGGTACGGCACAGGAGCGACTGGCGGCGCTGCGGTCGAGCGATCCGGAGAGCGACCGGTTCGACGAGGCGCTGCGGGAGTTCGGCGACGCCGTCGCGCACCACATCCAGACGGAGGAGACCGAGGTACTGCCGGCGTTCGCGATCGACGACGACCCGGAGATGTTGGAGCGTGCCGGTGCGACCTTCGACTCCGGGCGCCTGGGCGAGCTACGGGTGTACGGCATCAACGACGACGCCGGCACGTCGGGGCAGTGAGGCCGGGCAAAAGCCTCCTCCGCCCGACGATCGATGACCGGCCGGTCGGGAACTGGTCCCATCCGGTCACTCCCCGAAATCAAACGGACACGCCTCGGCGCGCGCGGATGCGCTCGGGTTGACCTGCGGCTACCGTCAGGCGGATGGTCCGTTTCGGTCAGACTTCCCAGCACACGGCCAGGTCCGCCGCCGTACCGGGGTGGGCGGGTATCGGCACGTCGACCCTGCGCGAGATGTCGGCCGACTCCCGGCTGAGCCGCCCGGCCCTGCTCGACCAGCACGTCCTGATCCTGGTCACCGTCGGGCACGGGACGTACGAGGTCGACTTCCAGCCGTACCAGTGCCGGCCGGGCACGTTGATCCTGGTCCGGCCGGGCCAGTTGGTCCGTACCGAGGCTGCGGGAGGCTTGGACGCCGTGGTTCTCTGCTGGGCCGACGACGTGCTCGACCGGCTCGCACCCGAGGGTCACCGCTTCGCACCCACCCACTGGCAGTTGGCCGGCGAGGACCAGGACGCGGTGATCAACGAGGTGAGCCAGCTCGTGGTGGACTGCCAGCGTCACCGTGGCGGCCAACTCGCCGCCGACCTGCTGCGTCACCAGCTCACCGTGCTGCTGCTCCGGCTCGCCCTGCTGCCCTCGGATCCGACCGCGCCGCCGAGCCCGCAGGGCGCCACCCGTCCGGCCGCGCCGCCGCAGAGCCCGGGAAGCGCCACCCGTTCGACCGCGCCGCCGCAGAGCCCGGGAAGCGCCGCCCGTTCGACCGCGCCGCCGAGCGCGGAGAGCGCCACCTATCTCCGGCTGCGCGAGGAGATCGAGCAGCACTACCGGGGCACCCGACGGGTGGAGGACTACGCCGCCTGGTTGGGCTGCTCGGTGCGTACGCTGACCCGCGCCTGCCTGGCCGCCACCGGGCGCAGCGCGAAGCAGCTCGTCGACGACCGGGTGGCGTTGCAGGCCCGGCGACTGCTCGCGGCCACCGACGAGCCGGTCGCCGACATCGGGCGACGGCTCGGCTTCCCCGAGCCGACCAACTTCGGCCGGTTCTTCCAGCGTGAGGTTGGCCAGAGTCCGGGGGCGTTCCGGGCCGGGCTGGGCCGGGTGGAACCCCGGGCCGCCGGTGGGGCGGTGCCGGCCGAGGGCGGCTCCGGCGGTGGCCGGACGGACCCGACCGTGGTCGCCCAGCGGGTGCCGGGACAGCGGCCGGTCGGGCCGGGCGGCCTGCTCGCCCCGCCACCTCGGGTGACGGTTGTGGGATAGCGCGAGCCTGGGCCGGGTCCGGCGGCTCACGGCAGGCATGATGGGGACGTGCACATCTCCGCCCGCGGCGACTACGCGGTCCGGGCCGCGCTGAGCCTCGCCTCCGCGTACCCGTCGCTGATGTCTGCCCAGGCCATCGCCCAGCAGCAGGACATGCCGCGCAAGTTTCTCGAAGCGGTCCTGGCGGACCTGCGTCGGGCCGGCATCGTCCGGGCACAGCGCGGCGCCGAGGGCGGTTACACCCTGTCCAGCCCGCCCCGGGAGGTCAGCGTCGGGGCGATCCTGCGGGCCGTCGACGGTCCGCTCGCCGGGGTACGCGGACTGCGTCCCGAGGAGACTCGCTACGACGGTGCCGCCGAGAACCTGCCCCGCCTCTGGATCGCGGTGCGGGCGGCGGTACGTGACGTGGTCGACGAGGTGAGCCTGGCCGAGCTGGTCAGCGGGCGGATGCCGGCCCACGTACGCAAGCTGACCACCCGCCCCGACGCGTGGCAGCCGCGCTGACCCGGCCGGGCGGCCGGTGGCCGACGACTGTCGGGTGCGGACGCACCGAGGTTTGGGGTGCCGTCCACGAGGGAACCTTCGACCCATCCCCCGACACCGACGGAACCTACGAAGGGAGCACGGCCATGGGTCTGATGTTCCGCAAGCGCAAGAAGTTCGGCCCCTTGATCCTCAACTTCACCGAGAACGGCTTCTCCTCCTGGAGCATCAAGATCGGTCGCTGGTCGTGGAACTCCCGGGCCCGCGCACACCGCGTCGACCTGCCCGGCCCGCTGTCCTGGAAGCAGGACAAGGCGCGTCACTGAGCACAGCCACGTCGAACGGGGTGCGGCCACCGGCCGGCACCCCGTTCGACGTGGCCGGCGCCCGCCCAACGGACGCTCGCCGGTCGTCAGGGCGCCGACGTGGGCGCCAGCTCGACCGACACGTCACCACCGAGCCGCCCGGTCGCCGGATCGCGGACCACCAGCCCGGCGGCGAGCAGGTCCCCGATCGCCTGGTTGGCGTCGCGGGACCGGTAGGCGGTCCGGCTCACGGTGAATTCGCGCAGCTCACTGACCGAGCACCGGCCCACCTCGGTCAACCGTTGGAGCAGCCGCCGGGCCAGCGGCTCCGGGTCCGGGCTGGGCGTGACCTCCACCGGCCCGGTGGCTCCGTCCGGTGCCCGGTAGCGCACGCCGATCGTGGCGCCGACGACCCAGATGCCGTCCTTGAACGCCTCCAGGCGCTTACCCGACGACGTGGCGAAGACCAGCAAGCTCGGCCCCGGGTCCGACGTACCGAACACTTCGACCTCGCTGACCAGGGAGAAGCCTGCCTGGGCGAGCGCCTGGCGGTGGTCCGAGCCGGTCCGGGACCGGTCGTCGAGCACCATCAGCATCTCGGCCGGGCGACCGGTGGCGGCAGCCGTCAGGGCCGCCGGGGCAGGAGCCGGCCCTCGTCGCGCGTCCAGCACCGCCAGCATCGGCGCACCGGCGGCACCGGCCGCCTTGGCCGCCGCCGGCAGCCGGTCCGGCCCACCGGGTACGAGGTGCACACTCACCTCGGCCGACAGACCGGCCTGCCCGGCGGCGAGCCGCGCGCCCAGGTCTCCCGGATCGGCCGCGAGCACCACCACGGTCAGCCGCTGTCCCCGTCTCGGCTCGGCGGGACCGGTGAAGACCCGCAGCGCCGCCTCCACCGGGCCGGCGTCGCCACCCGGGTACGCGTACAGCAGGGTGGCCCGGCGTCCCGGGGCGGCCAGGGCACCGGGCGCCCAGTCGGCTATCCGCGAGACGAGCAGCTCAGACAGGATGTCGGCGATCGGGTCGGTAACCATGCCGCCCGTTCTACCGTGCCCCCGGAGGCGGTGTCACATCCGCCCCTGCCGAGGTAGGCGAGGTCGGTCGACTCAGGCCGGTACGGAGATGCCGACGCCGGCTCAGGCCGGTACGGAGATGCCGACGCCGCCGCGCGTCTGGCCGCCGTACCGCTGCCGCTCCCGGTCGAGGTCGAGCCGGCCGATCCGCTTGCGCGCGGCGAGCGCCGCGTCGTCCAGCCGGTCGGCCGGGACGAGCCAGACCACCTCGAACTCCAGCCCGTCCGGGTCGTGCGCGTAGAGGCTCTTGGTGGTGCCGTGGTCCGAGCTGCCGGAGAGGGCTCCGGCCTCGGTGAGGCGCTGCGCGGTGGCGGCCAACTCGTCCAGGGTGTCCACCTCCCAGGCGAGGTGGTAGAGGCCGACCGTGGTCCGTCCGGCGCCGGACGGTCCGGCGTTCGCGCCGATCTCGAACAACCCCAGGTCGTGGTCGTTGGTCGAGCCCGGGGCCTGGAGGAAGACGGCTCCCGAGAAGTTGTCCGGCGTCATCGGGACCAGGCGGAAACCGAGCACGTCGCGGTAGAAGGCGACGCTGCGGGCGAGATCGCTGACGAAGAGTACGGCGTGGTTGAGCCGGTGAATACCCATGCGCTCACAGTAGCGCGGTGTAGTTGAGCGTTCAACTACACCGGTTATGCTCTACCTCATGACCCGGTGGCTCGATCCCGACGAACAGCGCACCTGGCGGGCGTTCCTCGCCGCGACCCAGGCCCTGATGGAGACGCTGGACCGGGAGTTACAGGCCGACGCCGGCCTGCCGCACGCCTACTACGTGATCCTGGTGCACCTCTCCGAGGCACCCGGGCGACAACTGCGGATGAGCGAGCTGGCGGACCGGGTTGGCTCCTCGCGCAGCCGGCTCTCGCACGCCGTCGGGCGGCTGGAGCAGTTCGGCTGGGTGAGGCGCGAGGACTGCCCCACCGACCGGCGCGGCCAGATCGCGGTCCTCACCGACGAGGGCTTCGCCGAGCTGGCCGCCGCCGCGCCCGGACACGTCGAGGGCGTACGGCGCCACCTGTTCGACCCGCTCAGCCCAGCGCAGATCGACCAACTGCGGCGAATCAGCGAAGCATTGGTCGACCATCTCGACCCGAAACGTCCAGCATCATGACCAAACTGCCACCCACCCACCTCTTGTACTGAACGTCGCCGGACCAGCACGATGGGACGTGTCCTCCGGCTTCGGCGATCTCACCCCTCAGGCGCAACAGCTCGTGGCCGCCGGCGACCTGGCCGGCGCGCAGGAACTGCTCGGTGCCGCGCTCAACAGTGCCGATCCCAGTCCGGCGCACGCCTCGCCCGAGTTGGCCGAGGCGGCCGGGCTTCAGGCGAGGGTGCTGGTCGCCCTGGGCGAGCCGCATTCCGCCCGGGGTTGGGCCGCGTTCGCGTACGCGGCGACCACCCGGCTCTACGGACCGGCCGACCAACGTACGGTCGCCAGCGCCGCGACGCTCGCCGCCGTACTGCACCGGGTCGGCAGCCACGAACGGGCGGCCAGGCTCTACCGCGAAGTGATCATCGAGCTGACCGCGACCGACGGCCCCGAGTCGCTCCGGGTGCTCGCCGCCCACGCCGACCTGGCCACAGTGGAATACGCCCAGGGCGAGTGCCAGCTCGCCCGCAACCGGCTGGAGGACGCCTGGGAGCTGCACCGCGAGGTGTACGGGGACGGTCACCTCAGCGGCATCCGGATGCTCGCGCGCCTCGGCTCGATGCAACGCGACTGCGGGCACTTCGCCGAGGCACACGACCACCTCGCCCTCGCCCGCGAGCTGTGCCGCGAACACCTGGCCCCGGACCATCCGCTGGCGGCCCAGGTCGCGGCGCTGGCCCGCGCGGCGGCCAACCCCGACCACAGTTGCGCCAGCGGCCAGTCCACCGGATCGGACAGCCCCGCGACCGGCTCGACGGCCGGTTCGGCGCTCGGCCCGGCGGCCGGGTCGGCGCTCGGCCCAACGGCCGGTTCGACGGTCGGCTCGGCGGCGGGGTCGACGGTCGGCCCGGCGGCCGGTTCGGCGCTCGGCCCGGCCGAGGCTCCGCTGGCCACCGAACACGTCGCACCGAGCGGTCATCCGGTCGCGGAGCGATACTCCACCCCGGACGGCTACCCCACCCCGGACGGCTATCCCACGCCGGTCGACCCGCCCTCCGCCCCGGACGGCGGCTACCCGCCCCCGGCCACCGCGTACGCGGCACCGGCCGGTGGTTATCCGACGAGCGGCGAGAGCTACCCGACCGGTACGGACACCGAGCACCCGAGCGGGGCGTCAACGAGTCCACCACCGCTTCCGCCGCCACGGATGCCCCCGCCACGCGTACCCCCGCCACGCTCCCCCGCCGACCACGGCCCGTTCGGTCCCGGGGCCTCCTCGGCCGACGCGGTCTACCCCGCCGAGGGTGACACCGCGCCCGACCGGGACAGCCAGTGGTGGCCGCCGGACCGGGCCGAGCCGGAGCCGGAGCCGGCGGAGGAGTCCACCGCCGACCGGAACGGCTGGCCGTCCGACGATCGGCCCGACTGGCGCACCGAGCAGCCCGTCGACCGGGACAACGACGCCTGGGCACACCAGCCCCCGGGCAGGGACTGGAACCACGCGCCGGCCGGCAGCGGCTGGGACCGGGCCCCGGCCGGTTCCGGCTGGAACCATCCGACCGGCGGCTCCGATTCGCCGCTGCCGCCGTCCGTACCGGGAATGGCGACCGATGCCGGCCCCTTCCACGACCAGGGTGGCGGCCCCGGGGGCCGGCACCTGCCCGAGCGCCGGCCGTCGGCGAAGCTGCCGGTACGGATCTACCAACCGCCCCGCCGGCCGCTGCGACGAACCCTGCCGGTCATCGTCGCCGGGCTGGTGGTCGTGCTGCTCGGCACCGTCGCCGTGGTCGCCGGGTTCGCGCTGACCAGCGACTCGGACCCCGGTCCGGCCGGGCTGGGCGAGCCCACCCCGAACGGCGCCGCCCCGAGCGGCTCGCCGGGTCAGGCCACGCCGACCGCTCCAGCCGCGACACCACAGCTCTCCCCCGGCGCGCCACCGGAAAACCTCACCCTGCGCGACAGTCGGGACAGCGTCAGTCTCAGTTGGACCTACCCGGCCGGCGCCGAGGGACCGGTGGTGATCTCGGCCGGCCGGACCGGGCAGGACCCCCGCGCGATTCACGAGTTGGCACCGGGGACCAGCACCTTTGTCGTCTACTCGCTGAACCGGAACACCGACTACTGCTTCACCGTCGCGGTTGTCTACTCGGTGGACCTGGTCGGGCGGAGCAAGCCCGTCTGCACCAAACGGGCCGGAGCCAGTTGACGGCTCGACCACCGCTCAGAGTCGCAACGACAGGGCCTGCTCCCCGGGCCGGAGACCGGCGTACCTGGGATCCCAGCCGACGATGCCGGCCAAGACGACGGTGACCACCCCGGTGACCAGCAACGCGGCCTGTCCGACCAGGACCGGTGACACGGCGACGAGCAGCACCGCGCCTAAGAAGAGCTCGATGAAGGTGATCTGCTTCGGCTGCCGCAGGTCGCGGATCAGCCGGGACTGCCCACCCATCGTCCGCCCGTCCCGCCGGCCGTTGATCGTTCCTGCCGTCGCATCCAGCTTTGCTGATGTTATGCGGCAATAGCAGGCTTTGCCCGACTACGGCGGCAACTGGCGGGGGTGGTGCCGGTGGGTGCGTACCCCTCCCGACACCGCCGGCAGGCGTACCTCGACCCGCAGCCCCGGGCCGCCCCCGGTGTCCGAGTCGGCTAGTCGGACCGTGCCGCCCTCGCGGCGTACCAGCTCACGGACGATGGCCAGCCCCAACCCCGCACCGCCGGCATCCCGGGTACGGGCGTCGTCGAGCCGGGTGAACCGGTCGAACACCCGATCCCGGTCGGCTGGCCGGATGCCCGGACCGTCGTCGCTGACGGCGACCAGGTGGAATCCGGGGTCGGCCGGATCCGGCGCCAGCACGGTCAGGACCACCTCGGAGGCCGCGTGGCGTACCGCGTTGTCGAGCAGGTTCGCCAGCACCCGGCCCAGACCGTCCGGGTCCCCCGCCGTCCAGGCCGGACCGGCGGCCGGCGCGACCCGTACCGGCGGGGACGGGTACCGCTGCGCCACCCCGGTCGACAACTCCACCAGCTCCACCGGGTCGCTGACCGCCCGGCGGGGTCGTGGCACCCCGTCGTCGGCCCGGGCCAGCAGCAGCAGGTCGTCGACGAGCCGGCTCAACCGTTTTGTGTCGGCGAGCAGGTCCTCGGCCACCAGCGGCCAGTCGGTACGACCTCCGAGGTGCTGCGCCACCTCCAACTGCGTACGCATGTTCGCCAGCGGGCTGCGCAGTTCGTGTGCCGCGTCGGCGACAAAGGCCCGCTGCCGGACCCGGGCCGACTCCAACCGGTCCAGCATCCCGTTCAGGGTCACCGCCAGCCGGTGGATCTCGTCGTGCGACGCCGGGACCGGAAGCTGCCCCGGCCGGGCTCCGCCGGTGATCTCCTCCGCACCGGCCCGCAGCGCCTCGACCGGACGCAGGGTCGCCCCGATCACCCGCCAGGCGACCACCGCCAGCAGCACCAGCAGCAGCGGAAACCCGACCGTCAGCACCGTACGCACCAGTTTCAGGCTGTGCGTCACGTCGGTCATCGACTTTGCCACGAGCACGGTCTTCGGGTCCTCGGGCGGACCGGCGGGTACGGCGACCACCCGTACCGGCCCGGTCAGCCCGAGCTGCCGACCGGGTACGTAGATCCCGTTCCGGTCACCGGTACGGGCGAGCTGGTCGCGGTCGAGCATCGGCACCAGCCGGTCGGCGTTGATGCTGGCCGCGGTGATCCGGGAGCGCGCGTCGATCACCTGTACCCGTACCTCCGCACCGGCGACCGGCAGCGGATCGGGCAGGGCATTCTCGTTCGCCAGGATGGCGACCGCGTCGGCGGTCTTGAACGCCTCGGTGTCCACCGTACGTTCCAACGCGTAACCCAGCGCCGCCACCAACAAAACCCCACCCACGGCAAGCCCCGCCGCCAACCCCGCCACCCCGATAACCATCAACCGCGCCCGCAGGCTCAGGGTAAGGAAGGGCCCCTTGTTATCGCTTCTTGTATAGGAAGGGGCCCTTCCTAACGCTTGGGCGAGGAGGTGGCGGGGGTTCATGTGGTGAGGCGGTAGCCGGCGCCGCGGATCGTCTGGAGGCGGTCCCGACCGATTTTGCGGCGGAGGTAACCGACGTAGACCTCCACCGCGTTCGGTGCCGTCTCCAGGCTGGCGTCCCAGACGTGGTCGAGCAGTTCGGTCTTGGAGACGACCTGACCGGCCCGGCGCAGGAGGTATTCGAGCAGCCCGTACTCGCGGGCGGTGAGCTCGACCTCGGCGCCGTCCCGGGTCACCCGGCGCCGGGCGGGGTCGAGGCTGAGGTCACCGGCGGTCAGCACCGCCGGACGCTGGGGTGCGCCCCGACGCAGCAGCGCCCGCAACCGGGCCAGCAGCACCACGTACGAGAAGGGTTTGGTCAGGTAGTCGTCGGCACCACAGTCCAGCCCGTCGGCCTGGTCGTACTCGCCGTCCTTGGCCGAGAGCATGAGCACCGGCACCCACTGCTCCTCGGCGCGGAGCTGACGTACCACCCGGTAGCCGGACAGACCCGGCAGCATCACGTCGAGGATCACCGCGTCGTAGCCGCCGTGGCGGGCGAGGTCGAGCCCGGTCAGCCCGTCGCCGGCCACGTCGACCGCGAAGCCCTCCGCCTGTAGGCCCCGTTGCAGGGCGGCGGCCAGCCGCGCCTCGTCCTCCACCACCAGCAACCGCACCCGCCAAGGGTGCCACCGCCGTCAACCCGCACATCACGAGTTCTCAGCCGCCGCACAGCACCGGCAGGGCACCATGGACCCCGGGAGGTACGAAGATGTCAGTTTTCCAGAATCGCCCGGCCCTGCGTTGGCTGGTGCCGGTCGCCGCCTCGGTGGTGGTGGTCGGCGGGGGTGCGGCGATCGGCACCCTCGGCGCGGCCGCCGATCCGGCCCTGCCTCCGCGCAGCGCCGCCCAGCTCCTGGTCGACCTGCAGACCGCCCAGGTGGACGGGTTCTCCGGCACGGTGGTGCAGCGGGCCGACCTCGGCCTGCCGGCGCTGCCGGGCATCGGCGGATCCGGCAGCGCCGACCTGGTCGCGCTCGCATCGGGTACGCACACCCTGCGGGTCTGGTACGCCGGCCCGGACCGGACCCGGGTCGCCCTGCTCGGCACGCTCGGCGAGAGCGACGTGATGCGCAACGGCTCCGACGTCTGGACCTGGCGCAGCCAGTCGAACGAGGCGACCCACTACCGGCTGCCCGAGGGTGGCGCGGAGCACCCGCACGGCCCGAACGGCAGCGGCCCGAACGGCAGCGGCCCGAACGGCCTGCCCGCCACCCCGCAGGAGGCCGCCGACCAGGCGCTCGCCGCGATCGACCCGAGCACGCGGGTGACCGTCGGCCGGTCCGCCACGATCGCCGGCCGGGACGCGTACGAGTTGGTGCTGCACCCGAGGGACGCGGCGTCGCTGGTGGACCAGGTGCGGATCGCGATCGACGCGGAGGAACACGTACCGCTGCGGTTCGAGCTGTTCGCCAAGGGCAGTGACGAGCCGGCCTTCGAGTTGGCCTTCACCCAGGTCGACTTCGACACCCCCGGCGACAACCAGTTCACCTTCAACCCACCGCCGGGCACGAAGGTGACCGAGGGCAGCGGTGAGCCACGGCGGCACAGGCCGGAGGGCGGCGAGGCGCCGGACGGGCTGAGCACCGCCGGCCAGGGCTGGACCACGGTGCTGGTCGGCCGGATCCCGGGCGGGCAGGCCCCGGCCCTGACCGGCAAGGATCTGCCGGCGGGCACCGCCGGTACGCCGAACGGCGCTGACCTGCTCGGCAACCTGCTCGACGCGTTCCCCCGGGTGCAGGGCGACTGGGGCAGCGGGCGGCTGTTCACCACCAAGCTGGTGAATGTCCTGCTGCTCGACGACGGCCGGGTGCTGGTCGGCGCGGTCACCCCGCAGCGTCTGTACGAGGTGGCCGGAACGGCACGCTGACCGGTTCCGCCCCGCCCCGGGACGGAACCCGAGCACAGCCCGAGCACGACCGAGCACGACCCGCCGATCCGCCGGCCGGTATCGCCTCACCGCGATGTCCGGCCGGCGGATCGCTTTGTCCGGCCACCGGATCATCGCGGCGGGAGGAGGTCGATAATGGTGACGGCGGCGTTCGCCGACCCGTACTCCGGCCGATGGGACCATGGTCGGGCTACGCGCTGTCGCGCTATCTTCGTCATTTGGGCACAAAAAAGAACGGCATTTGAATGCCGTCCTCGGAACACTATAGCTAATGGGGAGAAGGTTTGTCAAGGTACTCCGACACCTCGGATGACCAGCACGCCGACGAGATCGGACGGGAGCAGGAGTACGTCTCCATGCTCTACGGCCGGCTCGACGGGTTGCGCGACCGGGCCGCGCGGCGGCTGGCCGGGCAACTGCGCAGCGTCGGCGGCACCCAGCAGGCCCGCTCCCAACGGGACAGCACCATCGCCATGTACGCCGAGCAGGTCGACTCGTACGGCGCGGTGGAGGACGGCCTCTGCTTCGGGCGGCTCGACCTCGACGAGGGGGCACCGCGCTACATCGGCCGGATCGGCATCTTCGACGAGGAGGGCGACTACGACCCGCTCCTGGTCGACTGGCGGGCCCCGGCCGCGCGCTCGTTCTACCTCGCCACCGCCGCGTCGCCGGACGGGGTGCGGCGCCGCCGGCACATCCGCACCCGGTTCCGCAAGGTGGTGGGGATCAACGACGAGGTGCTCGACCTGGACGCCGCGCGGACGACCGAGCACGAGGGACTGACCGGCGAGGCGGCGCTGCTGGCCGCGGTGAACGCCCGGCGTACCGGCCGGATGAGCGACATCGTGCAGACCATCCAGGCCGAGCAGGACCGGGTGATCCGGGCCGACCTGCCCGGGGTGCTGGTGGTGCAGGGCGGGCCGGGCACCGGCAAGACCGCGGTGGCGCTGCACCGGGCCGCGTACCTGCTCTACACCCACCGGCAGCAGCTTTCCACCCGGGGCGTGCTGGTGGTCGGCCCGAACGCCACCTTCCTCCGTTACATCTCGCAGGTCCTGCCGACCCTGGCGGAGACGGGCGTGCTGCTGCGTACCCTCGGCGAGCTCTTCCCGGGGATCAGCGCGACCAGGGCCGAGGCCGCCACGGTCGCCGAGGTCAAGGGCCGACCGGTGATGACCGAGCTGCTCGCCGCCGCCATCCGCGACCGTCAGCAGGTGCCGGACGACGGGATGGAGGTGCTGGTCGAGCGGGACACCCTCTGGCTGGACCGGCAGACCGTACTGGCGGCGCGGGAGCGGGCCCGCCGCTCGGGCCGCCCGCACAACCTGGCCCGACCGCTGTTCGACATCGAGATCATCCACGCGCTCTCCCGGCAGGTGGCCGACCGGATCGGCGCCGACCCGCTGGGCGGGGAGAACCTGCTCGAAGAGGCCGACCTCGCCGAGATCCGGCGCGAGCTGCGCGACGAGCCCGGGGTGGAGGAGGCGCTGGCCGAACTCTGGCCGGTGCTGACGCCGCAACGGCTCCTCGCCGACCTGTTCGCCTCGTCCGAGCGGATCGACGCCGCCGGGCGGGACCTGGTCGGCGCGGAGCTGACCGAGGCCGAGCTGGAGTTGTTGCACCGGAACCCCGAGGGCGGCTTGAGCCCGGCGGACGTACCGCTGCTCGACGAGTGCGCCGAGTTGCTCGGCGAGGACGACCGGTCCGCGCAGGCGCTGGCCGAGCGGGAGCGCCGGCAACTGATCGAGTACGCCGAGGGTGCGCTGGAGATCGCCCTCGGCTCCCGCTCGATCGACCTGGAGGACGAGGCCGAGGGTGAGGTCCTGAGCGTCACCGACCTGCTCGGCGCGGACGAGTTGGCGCAGCGGCAGGAGACCGGGGACCGGCTGACCACCGCGCAGCGGGCCGCGGCCGACCGGAAGTGGGCCTTCGGCCACATCATCGTCGACGAGGCGCAGGAACTCTCCCCGATGGCGTGGCGGTTGCTGATGCGCCGCTGTCCCAGCCGGTCGATGACCATCGTCGGGGACGTGGCCCAGACCGGCGCGCTCGGCGGGGCCGCCTCCTGGCAGCAGGCGCTGGAGCCGTACGTGGCCGACCGTTGGCGGATCCGGGAACTGACCGTCAGTTACCGGACCCCGGCCGAGATCATGGAGGTGGCCGGCCGGGTGCTGGCCGAGATCGACCCGTCCCTCGATCCGCCCCGGGCGGTACGTCGCACCGGCGTACCGCCGTTCGACCTGTCGGTGGAGCCGGGCGAGCTGCCCGGACGGCTGGTCGATCTGGTGCTCCGCGAGGCGGACGCGGTGGACGACGGCCGGCTCGGCGTGATCGTGCCGGAGGGGCTCGCCGCCGACCTGGGTCGGGCCGTCGTCGACGCGGTCCCCGAGGCGGCGCTCGGTGAGCACCCGGAGTTGGAGAGCCGGGTGGTGGTGCTGACCGTGCCCCAGGCCAAGGGGCTGGAGTTCGACTCCGTCCTGGTGGTGGAGCCGGATCGGATCGTGGCCGAGTCACCGCGCGGACGCAGTGACCTCTACGTCGCGCTGACCCGGGCGACCCAACGGCTCGGCGTGCTGCGCGCCACCACCGCGGACGTCACCGTACGGTAGTCGCGGCACCTCGGCGGACGGTCACCGTACGGTGGTTCAGTCCGCCGGGCGGCGTTCGCCGAAGTTGCCCACCTGGCTGGCGTCGCTCGACTGGTCGCTGGTCGAACCACCCGTCGGGGTGCTCATCCCGCCGGTGGTCGCGTCTCCGGTGGTGGTCGGGGCGACCTTGCCCTTGCCGCGTGGCGGTCCGGCCCGGCGAACACTCGCCGGGCCGGCACTGCCACCCGTGGTGGTCACCATGCCCCGGGGCGTACGGGTGGGGCCGCCGTCCCGGAACACACCCGTGTCCGACCTCGCGTCCGCCGGATCCTGCCAGTCCTCTTCGCGGGCCTCGTGCTGGCCGTCGGTGGGAAGGGTGACCTCGTCCACCGAGCCGTATTCGCCCCGGCCCACCCGATCCTGGGCCCGGCGGGTCGACTTCCGCTTTTCGTCGTCTGCGCGCACGTTCGCACCACCTTGTGGGAGACCATCCGTACCCGCTGCCTGCCCGTGCGTCAGCGGGCTAAACGGGCCGCCGGCAAGCTGGACGACCCGGCCGCCAAGGGTTGCGATCCCGCGCGAATCCCGGTCGACCACCAGGTCAGGGGCCGGGTCGGTCGTTTGCCGGGAAGTGGGTCGGGTAGCCAGGTGGTGCCGCCCTCACCTCGGGCCGAGTCGGACCGTGGCCGAGGGGGCACCGAAAGCCTCATCGAATCCTGAGGAGGAAAGATGAGTACGCAGACTCCGTCCAGGTCGCAGCAGCGGCCGATGTCGGATCAGCCGACGATGAACCGACCCATGTCGGACCAGCAGTACTCGCAGGGCTCGTACATGCAGGATGACATGTCGAACCGGCAGATGGTCTCCGACCAGCAGATGATGTCGGGCCGGCGCGGCGACCGGATGCCGCGGAGCGAAACCAAGCCGGCGTTCCTGACCACCGAGTTCTACGTGTTCCTGCTGGCCGTCGGTGGCGTGATCGCCGCCTCGGTGATCATCGGGAACGACAACGCGGGCCTCGACGTGTTCCGGGCCGACCGGGCGTGGTTCTTCATCGCCCTGCTGAGCATCGGTTACATGCTGAGCCGTGGTATCGCCAAGGCCGGTAACTCGTGGCGGCGTGGCGGCGGTGACCGGTAGTCCGGGGATCCGCTAGCCGTACGGCGACTTCCGGCGCGACCGGAAGCGGATGACCCCTGAGCATCACGGTGCCGCGGTCGTCAGGTTCTCCCTGGCGACCGCGGCATCCTCGACTCTGTCGGGCGGACCGGCGGGGCTACTCCTCGCCGAAGTCACCGCCGTCGTCGCCGCCGTCGAAGGCGTCTTCGAGCAGTTCACCGGCGAGCAGGCCGCCGCCGAAGCCGAGCGCGGCACCGGCGATCGCCCCGCCCATGCCACCGCCGCCGCCATGGTGGCCGTGACCGCCGTGGAAGCCGTGGCCGCCCTGCTTGGCCCGGCTGCCGTAACCGGAGATGGTCTGGTTCAGCCAGCCGTCGACCAGCCGGACCCAGTCGACCGACTCGACCCCGGTGTGCTGGACGGAGTAGCGACCGAAGCTGTCGTGGCCGCCGGTGAAGAAGCCACCCCGCTTGTCGCACTCGATGATCACGTCGACGCTGTACTGGTTGGTGACGAAGGTGAGTTCGACCTCGCGTACGACGTGCGCGTACTGCGGCGCGGCGAAGAACTCGATCTCCTGGTAGAACGGCAGCGTCTGCTGCACGCCGTGGATGTGCCCACGCTCCAGGTCGGCGTTCTTGAACCGGAACCCGAGTTGGTTGAACGCTTCCAGGATCCGCTCGTGCACCGGCAGCGGGTGCACCGAGACCTGGTCGAGGTCGCCCTTGTCCACCGCCCGCGCGATCGCGAGTTCGGTACGCAGCCCCATGGTCATCCCGTGCAGGCGCTGGCCGTACACGTCGGTGATGGGGGTCTCCCACGGCACCGGAAGCTGGAACGGAATGCTGAGCTGCTGGCCGGCGGCGAGTTGCATCGCGCCGGTGACCGGCAGCCGGTGGAACTCCATCGTGCCGGCGTACTCACTGTCGCCGGATTCCATCTCGACCCTGGTCACCAGCGCCAGGCTGATGTGCTCGATGTTGGCGGCGGCCTCACCGCCGCGCAGGTTGACCTGGCCTTCGAGCACCAGGCCCGGCCGGGTGTTCGGGTTGGAAAGCACGGTATCGACGCTCGGTCCACCCACCCCGAGTGCGCTTAACATCTTCTTGAAGACCATTGTCCTGACACCATCCACCGTGGATCGACGTACGACATACCGAACAGTAGTGGTCGACCCTGTGAGATCGCTGTGAGCAGCCAAATCGTCACCGGAGTGTCGCTGGGACGTGAGGGTCCCACCCGATCGCGCCGGGGTGACTCAGCCGAGGGTGAGGTCGACCGTGGCGGTCTGGCCGGCGGTCACCGTCGCCGTACCGGGCTGGGTCCGGCTGCCCGGGTCGGAACCGCTGGGCTGGGTCCGGAACTCGTACCGGCCCGGCTCCAGGACCCACCGGAAGACGCCCTTGTCGTCGGTGGTGACGACGAGTTCCGGGATCGCCCTGGCCGGGTCGTCCAGCGACTTCGGCTGGACCACCACGCCGGGGACGGCCGCGCCGTCGGCGTTGGTGACACGACCGGTGACGGTGCCACGGTTGGTCGAGTTGCCGGGGTCGGCCGGCTGGCTGGAGGCGGAGACCGGCGAGTCGCCGCCCGGCCCGCCGGCCGATCCGACCGAGTCGGTGCCCGGCTGGGCACAGGCCGACAGTACGGCGACGGCAAAGAGAGCAGAGGCGAGTACGCCTGTTCGAGTTGACCTCATTGGTAGCTCCTTATGGTGATCTGGAGCTTATGACGTACGGGTGGTGGCATTTGGTTCCGCCTCGGTGACAGAAGGTCACACAGCGACGGGTGGGCCGGGAGAACCCTCCCGACCCACCCGCTGATCAATCAGGCAGCCTTCCAGGCCTGCAGGTTGTTGAACCTCGCCTCGGTGATGCGGGTCCCGTGGTTGTAGGTGTTGTGCGGGTAGCCGATGTGCGGGAACCCGTACGCGTGGATACCCATCGAGCAGTAACCCGTACACCACGGGCTGCCGGCGGCCCGGAGCTGGTAGATCGGGCTGCCGCTCATGCCGCCGGTGGTGTCGTTGCTGTAGAAGATCTGGTTCGTCTGGCTGACCGCGACGGTCCGGGCCACCGAGTCACCGCGCCACTGCTGGCCGAACGGCTTCTCGCCCGGGTACCCGTTGATCAGCGTGCTGGCGCCGGCCAGGCTGGCCGCCTGCCACCAGTAACCGAACCAGCCGGTGCTGTAGCCGATGGTGCAGTTCAGCTTGATCGCGCCGTAGTCGTACGCCTCGTCGCCGCTGACCGTCCAGCCGGTCACCGAGTAGAGCTGGCGGACCGAGCACGAACCGTACGGCGCCGAGCCGCCGTTGCGCCCCGGCCAGACGGTCAGACCGGTGTACCAGGCTCCACCGCCACCGGCGTTGACGCAGTGCCCGGCGGTGGCCACGATGTCCGGCCCGTACATCCAGCCGGTGCAGTGGGCGTTGCCGTTCCGCGTGATCATGACGACCGCGCGGGCCGGGAAGGAGGTGGTCGGGTTGATCAAGATCCGGTTGTCCGGGCCGAAGATCGATTCCGTACCGAGAGCGGTGGCGGACGAACCGCTGGCGGCGGTCGTGTTGGTGCCCACCGTCCGGCCGGTGCCGACGTAGCTCGACGTGCCGCCGACCAACGCCCTGCTCGGGACCGAGACGCGCGAACCGTCGCTGGCGACCGCCGTGTCCGGACGGGCCGAACCCGGCGCCGCGTTCGCGGGGGCCGTCGCGACGGTCGTGCCGGCCGCCATTACGGTCACCGCCACCACCATTCCGCGCAACCAGGTTCGACCCAGTCCATTTCTTGTCCTCATTCGGGAACTCCCTTTCCCTCATGTAACCGGGCTCGAATTGAGCACGGCAGTATTCGTCCCGACCCTTCGGTACGGGCGAGATAACCGCTCTGATCGGGGCGATAATCCGTGGCCTCGCCCGGGCTGGCCGCACCAGAGCCGGTCGTCAACCGGTTGCCGGTTCAGGCTTCCCGGACGTATCTCGACTCGGCACCCCCTTGCAGTGGGCTACCACTCCCACCTGCTGATATCGCTCACTGTAGAGAGACAATCACAGACAGGGAAGGAGGCCGCAACGCAATTAAGCGGTTATACCGTGTCAGATCCGCGACAAGGCGTTAAATCCCATCGAGACAGTAGAAGTCGCTCGCGTCCGGCGATTCGCGAACCGTGATCGTTCACGTTTCCGCCGTGGCGACGCGGCCGAATAACCGTACGGTCCCGACGGGCTCTCCGATCCACACGACCGCCATCAGTCATCGGGCCCGGATACCCGTGAGACGACGATGGCCGGGCCCCGACAAAGGGGCCCGGCCACCGGTCGCGCGGCCCGGTTCACACCGAACAGCGGCGGGAGGAACGATTTGCGCTCAGGCGGATCAGGTCGCGACGCAGCGTGTCGTCGGCACGCCGTTGCCGCCGTTCCAGGTGCCGATGAAACCGAAGCTCGTGCCGGCGCCCGCACCGAGGCCGCCGTTGTAGGCCACGTTCCGGGCGGTGATGTTCGCGCCGCTGCTGGTGATGGTGGCGCTCCAGGACTGGCTGACCGTCTGGCCGTTGCCGAACGTCCAGGTGACGGTCCACCCGCTGATCGGCGTGGCACCGGCGGTCACCCGTACGTCGCCCTGGAAGCCGCCCTGCCACTGGCCGGTCACCGCGTACGTCGCCGTGCAGGTACGCGTACCGGGCGGGGGCGTGCTGGGCGGGGTGGTCGGCGGGGTGGTCGGTGGCCGGGTGGTCGGCGGTGTGGTCGGCGGGCGCGTGGTCGGCGTGGTCGGTGGCGTGGTGGGATTGCCGCCGTAGACGCTCGCCTCGCGGGCCGTCTGCCGGATTCCGTTGGCGCCGTTGAAGATCCGCTGTCCCCACGACGTCAGGCTGCCGGCGTTGAAGTTCGTCACCATGTCGAGGTATTCGACGCCACCGCCGTTGCCGCTCCACGACCAGCCGACGTACCCGATGCCGTTGGCCTGGGTGTAGGACATGATGGTGTCCTCGTCGGGGTTGCCGTCGGAGTGGTTGTGGCCGAACTCCCCGACCACGATCGGCAGGTTGGCGCTACGGAACCGGCCGAGATAGTCGCTGATCTCGGTCGCGGTGTCGAAGACGCCGTACATGTGGATGCTGAAGACGGTGTTGCGGTCCGGGTCGCTGGCGAAGACCGACTGCGCGTTGTCGCGCATGGTGAACTGCCAGTCCTGGCCCCAGTTCGGAGCATCGACCATGATCGTGTGGTCGAAGCCGGCGTTGCGCAGCCGGGTGATGGCGTTACGGGTCGCGGTCGGCCAGGTCGCGCTGACGCTGGCGTTGTTGCCGAACGGCTCGTTGCCGATGTTGAGGATGACGTACCGTTCCTGACCGGCGAGGGCACTCTGGATACTGATCCAGTAGCTCACCGCCTGGTCGAGGGTGATCGCGGCGGCCTCCTCGCCGTACCCGGTGGTGTCGTGTGCCTCGAGCACACAGATCAACCGGTTCTGCTTACAGATCGAGATCACGTTTGCGACGTCACTGGCGCTGTTCTGCGTCCAGCGCGCCCCGGTGCTGAGCACCACGCGTACGGTGTTGGCGCCGAGCGCCTTGATACTGGCGAACGAACCGGTTTGACTCGGGTACCAGGTGTGCGCGTGGCTCACCCCGCGCATCACGAACGGGTTACCGTTCGCGTCGATGAGCTGTCCACCGCTCACCGTGAAACCGGCGGCGGCGTGTGCCGGCTGGACGAGGACGAGCACGGAGACGAGGAGTGCGAGCAGCGCCGAGACGGCGGCGAAGATCCTGGTTTTCATGACCTACCTCAGGAAGAGCCCCGGGACGGGGAGGGACGTGAGGGTTCGGCAACTGCTGCCCGGCAGCTGCCGCCCGGCTTCCTGCGGCGAGGATCAGAGTAGGGACACCCGTCGATTTACGCAACCGGTTAAGTACCCCTGCGGCGCGCGGCACCAACGTAAGGAAGGGCCCCTTATTAACGCTATGCGTTAATAAGGGGCCCTTCCTTACACTGCGGGCGGAGCTACCAGGTGGTGGGCTTGCCGGGGGTGTAGAGCCAGGTCTGGAAGAAGGAGTTCAGACGCTGGCCGGAAACCTTCTCGGCGAGTCGGACGAGGTCCGGCGTGCCGACGGTGCCGTCGCGGTTCGCCGCGTACCAGAGACGGAGCAGGTTGAAGAAGGCGCGATCACCGATCTTCTCCCGCAACGCCTGGAGGGTCATCGCACCCTTGGTGTAGACCGAGCCGGCGAAGAGGTTGCCCGCGCCCGGGTCGCCCGGCGGCGGGTTCCAGATGGCGGAGGTCTCCGGGCGGGCGTAGTAGCCGTCGAACCGGGCCGCGGCCGTGGTGCCGCCGACGTGTTCGGTCCAGAGCCACTCCGCGTACGTCGCAAAGCCTTCGTTGAGCCAGATCTCCTGCCACCGCTGCGGGCTGACACTGTTGCCGAACCACTGGTGGGCCAGTTCGTGCGCGACCGTACCCTCGGATGGCGGTCCCGAGTAGATCGGCCGGGTCTGGGTCTCCAGCGCGTAACCGGCGTCCTCGTCGTCGTCGACGATCGCGCCGTACGAGGTGAACGGGTAGCGACCGAACAGCCCGGAGAAGTACGTGATCATCTCCTTGGTACGGGCCAGCCCCGCGTCAGCGCCCGCCGGCAGGTCCCGGTCGATCGCGTCGATGATCGGCAGCCCGTTCGGGCCCTTGTCGAAGCGCAGGTCGTAGTCGCCGACGGAGGCGGTGGAGAGGTAACTGGCCATCTGGTCGGTGGCCCGCCAGGTGAACGTGGTCCAGCCACCCTTGGTCCGCCGGCCGACCAGTTCGCCGTTGGCGACGGCGGTCTTGCCCTCCGGCACGGTGATCTGGAAGTCGTAGCTGGCCTTGTCCGTCGGGTGGTCGTTGACCGGGTACCAGGTCGACGCCCCCTCCGGCTCGTTGGCCACGAAGGCGCCGTCCGGGGTGGAGACCCAGCCGTAGAGCGCACCCTCGTTGTCGGTGGGCTGGCCGGTGGTCCCGTCGTAGCGGATCACGACGGTGAACCGCTCGCCGTCGGCGAGACCGCGCGGCGGCGAGATCCGCAGTTCCTGGCCGTCCCGGTCGAACCGCGTCGAGCGTCCGTCCACCGTGACCGAACGTACGTCGAAGCCGCGCAGGTCGAGGTTGAACCGGCTGAGCCGCTGCTCGGCCCGCGCACTGATCGTGGCCACCCCGGAGAAGGCCCGGGTGGCGGGCTGGTAGCGGATCTCCAGCCCGTAGTGTCGTACGTCGTACCCGCCATTGCCGGCAAGCGGGAAGTAGCCGTCGCCGACGCCGGGCGCGCCGGTACGACTCCGGGTGGCACCGGCCGGCGCACCCGTGACGGTGAGGGTGAGCGTCGCGGCGACGGCGACCGCCGCGATCCGTCGAGTCATGTGCATAGCGCGTCACGCTAGTGCCGGCGCCCGGGCCAGGGAAGTGACCGGGCCGAATGGCCGACCGAGCGCGACCGGGCCGATGGGTGGGTGTCCGGTCGGTCCGGCGGTCTCCCACCGGACCGACCGGACACCGACATCCCCACCACAGGATGTTCACGCCAGCCGGACTCTTAACCGGTTAAGCCGGTCACGCTACCCGCCACACCGGCAAACAGTCAAGCTTGTCACTGTCTTCTCGTTCTTCGGGCCGACCCGGTCCGACCCGGTCCGACCCCGGTCCGACCACATCCCGGCCGCGGCCCGGCTGTGGCCCGGCCGCGGCTGTGGCCGGTCAGTCCGGACCGGCCCGGTAGAGGTCACGAAGCAACGCGACCTCGGCGCCGTGGTGGATGGCTTCCCGGTTGATATGCAGGACCAGCGAGGCGAGCGGATACTCCGCGAACGGGCCCTCCGCCGGTCCACAGGGGCGGGCCAGGCCGTCCGGTCCCAGCGCCCGTACGCCCTCGGCCCACCGGACGTACGCCTCGTCCAACTGGCGCAACGCCTCCGCCGCCGTCCCGGCGTACGGGAACGAGTCGTAGCTCGTCGCCGGGCCGCCGAAGTGCGCCGCGTTACGGGCACCGAAGACCCCGGCGATGATGTGGCCCAGCCGCCAGGCGATCGTCGTCACCGGCGCGGGGCTCGGTTCCGGATAGGCGAAGTCGATCACCCACTCCCCCGAGCCGACGCCGTCGCCGGTCCGGCTCTCGCCACGTCGACGGATGCTCCAGCAGCCGGCGACCGGCTCCCAGAGGTACTCGTCGTCGGTAAGCCCGTCGAGCCGGGGCCGAAGCTGGTTGCGCCAGTGCCAGTCGAGCTGTTCGGACAGCTCCTGGTTCCAGTCGATGTCCATGGGGTCGAGGTTACGGACGCGCTGGGACGTTCTCGCTGCTCTCGACCGGGCGCGTCGCCCCCTCGTCGTCGAGTGCGCCGCCCCCCGCGCGGTCGGGCGCGCCGCGTGCTCGTGTTCAGGCACGCCGACGGAGGCCGAGCGCGACCAGCACCTGCCGGGTGGTCAGCCGGACCGGCCGGACCACGCCGTCGCGCAGCCAGCGGAACGTCGACACGACCAGGTGTCTCCACACCCAGCGCACGGCGCGACCGGCCGGGGTCACGGTGTGGCGCCACAGCCAGCGCAACGTGAGCCCGACCGGACGCAGCAGGTAACGGTAGACAAACCTTCCCACCACCCCGGCCAACCAC